>NZ_CP015698.1:2095000-3295000 GCF_002163715.1 Curvibacter sp. AEP1-3 | reverse complement strand
AGGCAGACATAAATCGGAAGCATGTTCATCGGCTGAACATTCTAATCGCCAAATAATGACGACACTTCAAGTGCTCAGAAATGAATTCCCCGCATCATCTGCTGCATCGCAATCGCTTCCGGAGATAGCTTCGCCTTCTCCCCTGGCTTTGCCCCTTTGGCTGCTGACGAATCCGGGAACATGCGGAAGCTGGTGTTCATGGCGATCTGGGCGATGCGGGGCACCAGGGCATGCATCACCTGCCCGGTAATGCCCAAGCGTGTGGCGATTCGCACAGGTTTGCTGATGCAAGCGTCAGCCACCATGTCAGCTGCTTGCTCGGGTGACAGCGTGGGCACGTTGTTATAGATGTTGGTAGGCGCAATCATGGGGGTTCGCACCAAAGGCATGTTGATAGTGGTGAAGCTGATGCCTTGGTCTGCGAACTCACTGGATGCGCAACGCGTCCAAGCGTCCAAAGCGGCTTTGGATGCCACATAGGCGCTAAAGCGAGGCGCATTGGTCAGAACACCAATCGAGCTAATGTTCACGATGTGCCCTTTTTTCTTGGCAACCATACCCGGCAACAAGCCCATGGTCACGCGCAAGCAACCGAAGTAATTGAGCTGCATCGTGCGCTCAAAGTCGTGAAAACGGTCGTAACTAGACTCGATAGCGCGGCGGATGGAGCGGCCCGCGTTGTTGATCAGGAAGTCCACGCCCCCATGGTTCTCGATCAGCACTTTGACGAACCGGTCGCAGTCCGCCATGTCGGCAATATCCGCCGGGTAAGCCACAAAGCTGTAGCCCTTTGACTTGGCATCCTTACAGGCCTCTTCAAGCTTGTCCAGGTCCCGGCCACAAATGATCGTAGTCGCGCCAGCCTCGGCAAACTTGTGCGCAGCTGCCAGACCGATGCCCGATGAGCCCCCAGTCACCAACACAACTTTGCCGCCCACGGTTCCGCGCAGGGAACGGTCGATATGCAGGTCGGGGTCCAGGTGGCGCTCCCAGTAATCCCACAAACGCCATGCGTAGTCTTTCAAGTTGGGGCATTCAACGCCCGAACCCTTCAGCATCGCCAAAGAATCACGGCAGTCAAAGCGAGTGGGGTAGTTGATAAAGGTGAGCATGTCTTCCGGCAGGCTCAGGTCCTTCATGATCGCGTTACGAACCCGACGCACAGGCGCGAGTCCCATCAGACTCTTTGTCACGCTGCGTGGAATAAATCCCAAGAGGGCGGCATTCACAAAGATATTCATCTTTGGGGCGTGGGCCGCTTTGCTGAAGATGTCCAGTACGTCGCCTACACGGTAGCCCACCGGATCCACCAAGTGGTAACACTGCTTGGCAATGCCTTGCTTGTGGCTAATAACGTTCAAAGCATCAACGACAAAATCTACGGGGACGATGTTGACCCGCCCCCCCTCCAAACCGATGGACGGCATCCATGGCGGAAGCAACTGCCGCATGCGCTGAATGAGCTTAAAAAAGTAATACGGACCGTCAATTTTGTCCATTTCACCGGTTTGGCTGTCGCCAACCACCATCGCCGGGCGGTACACCGACCAAGGAACCTTGCATTCCTTACGAACAATCTTCTCGCTTTCATGCTTGGTCATGAAGTAGGGGTGTTCGTAGTTCTCGGCCTCATCGAACATGTCTTCACGAAATACGCCTTCATAAAGGCCTGCAGCGGCAATTGACGATACGTGATGGAAATGGCCGGCATCGATGGCCTTGGCAAATTCCACGGTATTCCGGGTTCCTTCGACGTTGACGGCAATTTGCGACTCTTCGTCAGCCTCCAAGTCATACACCGCGGCAAGGTGATAGAAGTGGTCAACCTGTCCTTTGAGGGCTTTGATGGCGTCTGCACTAACGCCCAGCTTCTTGCCCGTCAGATCACCGAATACCGGGACAACCCGCCCCGCCGATTTGGCGTCGGACACCGCCCAGAACTCACGCAGGTCGGCGACTTTATCTTCGCTTTCTTTGCGAATCAGGAAATGCACTGTCGCACCCTTGCGCTGCAACAATTTTTTCACCAGACGTTTGCCGATAAACCCTGTAGCCCCTGTGACGAAATACCGCATACATGCTCCTGTTAATCGAATAATTCTGACGGTTTTTGGCGCTGCGGATTTCATCGTAAACCCGCGAAGTCTTTCGTATGACTGCGCGATTGTGGAACGCTTTCAGCGTTTTCCTTAGTGGCGCCCACCTACACAGACTGCATGACAGGCCTTAGAGTAAGCATCAAGCCGGTGCAGATATGCTTGTGCACCCTGTCACACACTCATCAGGAGTTCTCATGGTCAAGAAAATCCAAAAAAGCAAATCCTCTCCTTCTACCGGCACTCCGTTGTCGTCTTCGGTCAAGGACTCTGCACAACAAATCTGGCAAGCCGGCTTGGGCGCCTTCACCCGCGCTCAGGCAGAAGGCAGCAAGGCATTCGAAGCATTGGTCAAGGAAGGCGTGAGCATCCAGCGCAAAACACAAGCCGCGGCCGAAGGCAAAATTAACGAAGCCACTGCCAAAATGTCCACCATGGCCAACGACATCACCAGCAAAGCCACCGGTCAGTGGGACAAGTTGGAAAACATCTTTGAAGAACGCGTCGCCAAAGCCCTGAACAAGCTGGGCGTGCCCTCCGCCAAAGACGTGAGCGCTTTGATTGAGCGCATCGAAGAACTCAACAAGACCGTCCAAAAGCTGTCTGCCAAAGCACCTGCGGCGACCAAAACCGCGAAAGCTCCCTCGAAGAAGGCCGCGCCTGCGCCTGTAGCCGTGACCAAAAAGGCACCAGCCAAGAAAGCCACCACTTCCAAACCCGCTGCCAAAAAGGCTGCCAGCAAAAAAACCACGATGAACAAAGCGCCGGTAATGCCTGCAGAGGGCAACGCGACTCCACAAAACTGATCGCTCAAAGCGGTAGAACAAGGGCGCAAAGGCGCCCTTTTTTACGCCCGTCGAAACTGCTGCATCGCAGCATGAATACCCTCATCTGAACACTACACTTCCCCCATGAAGGCAGCCCGACAAACAAAGCCCCGAATCGCCATGGCACTCGCTGGTGGCGGTCCTTTGGGGGCCATTTATGAAGTAGGCGCTCTGTGTGCTCTACACGACTCTTTGGCCGGCTTGGATTTCAATCATCTGGACCACTACGTAGGCGTTTCTGCTGGCGGCTTTATCGCTGCAGCCCTTGCCAACGGCTTGACGCCCCACCAGCTCTGCGCGTCCTTTATTGAAGGGGATGCGGACTCCAACGACTTCTTTGATCCCGCCTGGCTGATGCAGCCTGCGTATGACGAATGGGCGCGGCGCGGGATCATGTTGCCGGGCCTGCTGGCTTCAGTTGGCTGGGACATGCTGACGCGACGCACTACAGCCATTCGGGCGCTGGAACGGTTGGCCCCCGCATTGCCGACCGGCGTTTTCTCCAACAGCCAAGTGGATACACAACTCTCGAGACTGTTCAGCCAGGACGGCCGCACCAACGATTTCCGCAAACTGGCCTGCAAGCTCACGTTGGTCGCCACCCACTTGGACAGTGCCGAAGCGGTCGCATTCGGAAGCAAGGGATGGGATCACATCCCCATCTCCAAAGCCGTGCAAGCCAGCTCTGCCTTGCCGGGGCTTTTTCCGCCAGTTGCCATTGATGACCAGTATTTCGTGGATGGGGCAATGAAGAAGACCATGCACGCCTCGGTGGCGCTTGACGAAGGGGCAGATCTTTTGATTTGCCTGAACCCCTTGGTGCCCTTCGACGCAACGGCACCCCAATACAAACGGATCATGCAAGCCGGCATTCCAGCAGAAAAACGAAACATCCCTCGGATCGTGGATGGCGGGTTGCCGGCGGTATTGAGTCAGACTTTCCGCTCCATGATCCACTCTCGCATGGAGCTGGGCATGAAGCACTATGCCCATGCTTACCCTGACACCGACATCGTTTTGATCGAGCCGGACCATCGGGACCCGGAGCTGTATTTGGCCAACACTTTCAGCTACGCCCAACGCAGGCAACTCGCCGAGCACGCGTACCAGCAAACCCGCCAACTGCTTCGTTCTCGCAAAACGGGCTTGTCTGCACAACTGCACCGCCATGGCATTCGCTTGCGGCATGATGTGCTGGACGACCCCAAGCGTCACCTGTGCGCCCCGAGGAAATCCCCATCCCGTTTGGGGCAAGCATTGGGTACATTGCAGGACGTTATGGATGATCTTTCACATGTGGTTCGCCACGAGACACTGCTGAGGCACTGACCCATGGTTAAAAAAGCGCCGCGGCGTACTGCCGAGCGGATACTGGAAACCACCCTGGAGCTGTTCAACCGCTTCGGGGAGCCGAATGTATCGACCACGCTGATTTCGGCGGAACTCGGCATCAGCCCCGGGAATTTGTATTACCACTACCCGGCCAAAGACGAGCTGATCAACTCCCTGTTTGACCGCTACGAACGTTCGCTTAATGAGGTGCTCAACGCCAGTGACAACGTCCGCGATGTGGAGGACGCTTGGTTTTTCATGCACACGCTGTTCGAGCTAATCTGGCAGTACCGCTTTTTGTACCGCGACCTGAACGACCTGCTCAGCAAAAACAGGCGCCTGGAAACCCACTTCCAAAGCGTGCTGAAGAACAAGACCCGCTCGATACGCGCCATGCTCGAGTCCATGGCTCGCGCAGGCGCCTTGCGCATGGATGTGCGCGAAATGGAGCCTACCGCTACCAGCATGGTGGTAGTCCTCACTTACTGGCTGAGTTTTGAATATGTGCGCGACCCGCGCAACGCCCTGGAGCCGGAAAGCGCGCAAGCTGCCCTGTTGCGCGGCGGTCAACATGTGCTGAATCTTCTGGTCCCCTACCTTGAAGCCCAGCAACGCAGTCATTTGTTGCAACTCAGCGGTGCCTACACCAGCTCCTGATGCACGGCACTCCGGTCTGGGACCCTTACCCCTACGTGCATCGGCACCTGTTTGACAGCGAGAACCTGCAAAACCACTGGGCGCGCCTGCACGATGGTGATCAGGAACCCCTTCCCCTAGACCCCGAGGTGTTGCAGGCTTGGGTCCTGTACCACCGCGGCGAGTTCGAAGCAGCGTTCCGCGAAGGGCGTTTGCTCGGCCCGGCCGGCTACGCCGTGATGAACAAGGCGTGCCTGATCCAAGCGGACTACTTGGAGCGCAACGAAGCCGCCCGCTTGAAGTTGTATTTCGATACCGCAGAGCGCGCAAAAGCCCACATGGCGGCAGAGCCCGGCAACCCCAATGCGCACTACTTTTATGGCTATGCCTTGGGCCGCTACAGCCAGAGCACCAGTGTGGCGCAAGCGCTGGCCAAGGGTTATGGCGAAAAAATCAAAACTGCTTTCGAAACCACTATTGGCTTGAGCCCTCGCCATGCAGATGCACATATTGCATTGGGCTCGTTCCATGCAGAGGTGATCGACAAGGTGGGCGCCATGATCGGCAACATGACCTACGGAGCCAAGCGCGAAACGGCCTTGCACCATTTCCGCACGGGCTTGGCGCTCATCCCACGCGCTGCCATCGCGCTGACTGAATACGCACGTGGCTTGCTCATGCTCGACATCCAGCAGTTTGAATCCGAGGCCATGTGCCTGTATGAACAAGCTGCAGCCGTACAGCCTCTGGACGCGATGGAGCACCTCGGCGTGCTCCAGGTTCAGGCCGAACTGGCGAGCTGATCAGTCGCCCCAGGGCAACATCAGCGTCAGCATGGAGAGCTTGGCAAATTCCGGCTCGAACTGGTCGATGATTTTCTGAGGATCCGGGCACAAGGTCGCATCCGTCACCACGCCGAACTGCACACCACCGCCGTAACTGAGGATGGAGACACCCAGGCCCACGGATCCGCTCTGGGGTACCCAGAACAGGTTTTCCTCAATCGTGGCGCCGCAGATTTTGAGCTTCTCGCGCGGACCCGGCACATTGGTCATGACTGCCGTGGTCTTTTTGGAGAACAGGCTCAAAAGAGCATCCTGGGCAGGCTTGATCAGCAACCCTGCCACCGCCAACAGGCCGAAAGCCAGCAGTGGCTGCATGCTGCCCTTCAGGCCTCGCATGCGGGTGCGGACTTCATACACCCGCTCGACCGGGTTTTCCAGGCCAATCGGCAACACCAAAGGGGCCAAGCCGAACTGGTTGCCCAACTTGTAGGCGTGCTCCAGGGGCCGCAGGTTCACCGGCACCATGGCGCGGATTTCCTTGCCGGCTACCACATCGCCTTGCTCGCGTAGGTACTCGCCAATCGCACCCGCCACGCAACTCAGCAACACATCATTGATGGAGCAATTCAAGGCCTTGCCCACCGCTTTCACCTCTTCCAGAGGCAAGGGCGCGCACCACGCCACACGCTTGGCGGTGCCGGGCTGCCCCTTGAGACGCGTGGGCGAATCGTCGGGCATCAAGGCTAACGCCGCCAAATCACTCACCACCTGGTAGGCCATCTTTGCCATGTCGACCGAGCTGTGCATGCCCGACTCCATGCCCTTCTGGGGCTCCATCAACAGCGACATGGACTTCACCGCACCATCTCCGGCCGCGCTCAGCGCTTTCACGGCCATGTGGGTCAAAGGCTTGAGCAAGGCATCGCTTAGCCATTCTTCTGCGCCATCCAGCCCTTGGGCACGCTCAGGTTTGCTACGGCGTTGCGGTGGCGGGCTGCCGCCGTCCACCAAGGACTGGGTTACTGAAATCAGGGCAATACCATCTGCAATGCAATGGTGAATGCGCACCATCAAGGCAGAACCGCCTTTGTAGTTCTCTACCAAATGGAACTGCCAGAGCGGCCGGCTGCGATCCAGCGGCTCCATGGTCAGGGCAGCCAGTCGCTCCTGCAAGGCCTCCTGCTCCCGGCCGCGCGGCTTTTTAGCCAATGTCTCAGTTACCACATGCCGGTCGATATCGAAGTTGGCATCCTCCACCCAACTGGCCCCGGCAGCGTCTTCCACCACGCGCTGTTTGAACCGGGGGTACTTCAACAGCCGGTCTTCCACACGCTGCTTCAGGTCTGCGAGTGGCAAGCCTGGTTTGGTGACCCAAACGCCCACGATCATCATGAGGTTGGAGCTGGAATCCATGCGCAACCAGGCCGTGTCCACCTTGGACATACGTTCCCCATTCAGTCCCAGGGTGCCGATCACGGCATCCGCCACATTTTTTTGCACCGCTTCGGCTGCCTTGCGTGTACGACGCACCACCTTTTTGGCGACCGGTACACCGGATAGTGCAGCTTTGGAGACGGGGGTGCGGGCCTTGTCGGCAACGTTCTTGGCAGTGACGCGGGTGACCATGGTTTCTCCGGACGGAACGGGTATGGGGGCGAACGCCTATTCTGGGGGCAAAACGCCGCTTAAGATACGGGTGAAGCACCTGCTTGCATCGGGTGTTCCCCCTAGTTCCTTGCCCAAACCCGAACGGAGAAAACCATGGCCGATCTGAAAGCCGCTTTCGAAGCCGCTGTTGCCAGTTCCAAAAACCTGAGCGAACGCCCCGACAACGGCACCCTGCTCAAGATTTACGCCCTCTACAAACAAGCCACCGCGGGTGACAACACCGAAAAGAAACCCGGTTTCGCTGACATGGTGGGCCGTGCCAAATGGGATGCCTGGAATGGTTTCAAAGGCACCAGCAACGATGACGCCATGCAGCAGTACATCGATCTGATTGAATCCTTGAGCTAAATCAGCTCTTGGCGCCCGCGCAGCATGCGCGGGAAGCTATCAAAAAAGTAGCGCATCACGCTACTTTTTTTTCGCCCCGGCTTTGGCAGCCGCTTTGGGTTTGAGCAGTTGATCGAGGTTTTTGACAATCTCCGCCTCAATCTTGTCTTTGAAAGCCCCGAGCAAAAAGCCCAGCTTGGCGCTGAGTTCGAACTTCGAATCGCTCACCTGCAACATGCCGCTGACTCCCGAGCGCTTGAAGATTACTTCATCCAGCCCCTCACCCTCGACATAGGTGCACTCCATGTCGAAATCCTGTTCAGCCTGCTCGGCCCACTGAAAGGCAATTTTGCGTGCAGCGGCAAAGCCCAGGCTGTGTTCGCGCAGTATGTGTAAGTCCGCCATGGGTGCTCCTCTTGTCAGTATGCTGTGGGTGCTGCATTTGCAGTTAACGGCATCATAAAACCACCGCGGGCTCCGCCATGCTTTACAAATTCAAATCCAAAGTAGCCAGCGACGTCATCATGCTGGAACCCAATGGCCGGCAGATTCTGGCTTTGTGGGGGCGCACCGGCGAAGAGAGCTTGCGCAAAGGCATCTTGCTGGCTGCAGACATGCCCGTTGCCATCAGCGCGCTCGAAGAAGCCATCGCCAAAGAGGAGGCCCAACGCGCCCAAGCTGCCTTGGAGGCACAAGAAAAAGGGGAAGACACGACCCCGACCGGTGTGAGCTTGCGCCAACGGGCCACGCCCTTGCTGGACATGGCCCGCCGCAGCATGGCTGCGGGCAAGGACATCACTTGGGGTGTCTGACCCGGCGAGCGGGCCAGACAGGTTTCAGGCCAGATCAGTCAGCGTAGACGCCGGCGGCCTTGATGATGGGGGTCCACTTGGCGATTTCAGCCGCCACGAACTTCTTGTGCTCAGCAGGTTCGACACGCTTGTCAGTCACCACCACGGCACCCAGCGCTTCTTGCTTCTTGATGAAATCAGCATCTTTCAACGCCGCCTTCAAAGCGGTGTTGAGCTTGGCCTGAATGTCAGCGGGTGTGCCTTTGGGGGCATACAGGCCGTGCCAGATGGTCACTTCGAAGTTGGACAGGCCCTGGCTTTGCAGTGTGGGCAGGCTCTTCAAAGCAGCGGTTGTCAAAGGCTTGGCAGTAGTGACTGCGTAAGCATTCACTTTCTTGCCTTCGATCTGCTGGCTGGTGTTGGTGGTCTGGTCGCACATCAGGTCGATCTGGCCACCGATCAGGTCGGTCATCGCAGGTGCGGTGCCTTTATAAGGCACGGTCGTCATGTCGACCTTGATGGCGTTCTGGAACAGCAAACCGCACAGGTGAGACGCAGAACCGATGCCGGCGTTACCCAGGTTGATCTTGCCGACGTTCTGGCCGATCCAGGTGGTGAGTTCCTTGTAGGTCTTGGCAGGCAGGTCGGGCTTGCCGATCAGGGTCATGGGCACATCGTTGATCATGCCCAGATATTCGAAGTCAGACTCGACCTTGAAAGGCATGTTGCGCAACAAGCCGGGCATGGTGCCCATGGCGATGTGGTTCAACAACAAGGTGTAGCCGTCCGGCGCGGCCTTGGCCACTTTGCTGGAGCCGATAGAGCTGCCTGCACCCGCTGCGTTGTCGATGATGATGCTCACATCGCCCAGTTGCTTGCGCAGTGATTCACCCAAATCGCGAGCCACGCGGTCAGTAGGACCGCCGGCAGCAAACGGCACCACGATGGTGATGGGCTTGGAGGGATACGCCTGTGCGAAGGCCGAAATCGAAAACATGGCAGCCGTCGCAACGAGTAGTTTTTTCATGGTTTGTCTCCTGGTTAATGGATGCAGTCTAGCCCGCCCCACACTGTGTTGTCATGTGGAAAGCACCTAGCTCGCGGGGCTATTAAAAATGAGAATGAGCATTCCCGCAGAAGCAAGGTTATCGGGTCCGGCACAGCGAGGTAACTGTGGTGTTCAACAGCTCGGGAAAACCCTGAGACCCGCAACAGCGGGCCTCCTGCTCAGCGGTAACTGCGTGCGTCTTCGATGACTTTGCCGTCATTGGGCAGGCTGCCCGGAGACAAGAGTTGCACATCCCCACGCAGCTTGGTCACATCGCGCACCGCATCAGCCACACGCTGCGCAAGGCCTTCGGGTTGACCTGCAACCTCCAGCATCAGGGTCATCTGGTCATTGGCCATTTCACCGCTGACCACCAGACGGGCCCTGTGCACTTCAGGGAAACGCTTGGCCACTTCATCCACCTGCTTGGGGTGCACAAACATGCCGCGCACCTTGGTGGTTTGGTCGGCACGCCCCATCCAGCCTTTGATGCGGGTGTTGGTGCGCCCGGTCGGGCACTGCCCGGCCAGAACCGCTGAAAGGTCGCCGGTGCCGAAACGGATCAAGGGGTAGTCCGGGTTCAGGCTGGTAACCACCAACTCGCCCACTTCACCTTCGGGCACCGGGTCACCGGTGCCGGGCCGCACGATCTCCACGATCACCTGCTCATCCAGCACCAAACCTTCGCGCGCACTGGTTTCGTAGGCAATCAGACCCAAGTCCGCCGTGGCGTAGCACTGGTAACCATCCACCCCGTGGTTGGTGAACCAGTCGCGCAACGATGGTGGAAACGCCTCGCCACCGAACATGGCTTTGCGCACGGTAGGCAGGGCCACGCCCATTTCCAGTGCCTTCTCGAGAATGATTTTCAGGAAGCTGGGGGTACCGATGTAGCCGGCGGGCTGCAACTCGGCCATGGCCTGAACTTGCTGCTCGGTCTGACCGGTGCCGCCTGGGAACACCGTGCACCCCAAGGCATGGGCACCCGTCTCCATCATGGAGCCGGCAGGCACAAAGTGGTAGCTGAAGCTGTTGTGAATCAGCTCGCCGGGACGAAAGCCCGCCGCGTAGATGGCCCGAGCCATGCGCCAGTAATCCCGCGCTGTGCCTTCGGGTTCATAAATG
Source organism: Curvibacter sp. AEP1-3 (assembly GCF_002163715.1). Taxonomy (GTDB): domain Bacteria; phylum Pseudomonadota; class Gammaproteobacteria; order Burkholderiales; family Burkholderiaceae_C; genus Allorhodoferax. The sequence continues at coordinate 3,284,365 of NZ_CP015698.1, read as the reverse complement.
GGGCCCGGGCTGGCAAACACGCGGGTCATGGCGCTGCCGAACCCAATGGCACTGAAACCACCGAACACGTTCCCGCCCTGTTGGCGCGCAGCCTGCTGCAACGTCTGCAACTCGGATTTGCGGGTCACCGGCAGTCGCGCCAGTGCCGCACGGTCGGTAATGCCGGCAGGGTCCACGCCCTGCAGGATGGAGGCAAATGCCGGACTGTGTTGCTGCGCGTGGGCGACCTGCCGGGGAAGTGCAGACATGTGGGCAGCATCGCGCTCGGCCTGCGAACGGATTTCCAAGGCGTCGTAGGCGGGGGTCATAGGCTCTCCGTCAGCTGGTTTGCTATTATTTCAGGAGCTACTCGCGCACACCGGATGGGCGCCAGAAGCACTTTTCTATCAAAAAATCAGGCCAACCAGCGCTTGCGGCGCTTGTAGCTCTTTACGTCTTTGAAGCTCTTGCGTTCACCGCCACCCACACCGAGGTAGAACTCCTTGACGTCTTCATTGCTCCGCAAGTCTTCCGCGGCACCGTCCATCACCACGCGACCGCTTTCCATGATGTAGCCGTAGTCAGCGTATTTCAGCGCCATGTTGGTGTTCTGCTCGGCCAGCAGGAAGGTCACCTTCTCTTTGGCGTTGAGGTCTTTCACGATCTCGAACACCTCTTCCACGATCTGTGGCGCCAGGCCCATGGAGGGTTCATCCAGCAGCACCATGCTGGGGTTGGCCATGAGCGCGCGGCCGATGGCGCACATCTGCTGCTCACCACCGGAGGTGTAAGCCGCCTGGCTGGTGCGGCGGGTTTTGAGGCGGGGGAAGTAGTTGTAGACCTTTTCGAGGTTAGCCGCCACCTCGGCCTTGCTCTTGCGGGTGTAGCCACCGGTCAACAGGTTTTCTTCAATGGTCAGGTGGGCAAAACAATGGCGCCCCTCCATCACCTGCACCACACCGCGTTGAACCAGGTCGGCAGGGCTCAGGTTTTCGATGCGTTCACCGCGCAGCTCAATGCTGCCCTTGGTGACTTCACCTCGCTCACCCGCCAACAGGTTGGACACAGCTCTCAAGGTCGTCGTTTTACCTGCCCCATTGCCCCCAAGGATGGCCACGATGCCGCCTTCGGGCACCTGAAGGGAAACCCCCTTGAGTACCAAAATGACGTGGTTGTAAATGACCTCAATGCCATTCACGTTGAGAACGATGTTTTTCGGTTCCATAACTCAGCCTTGTTGACCAGATGAAAGCCCCGATGCACGACGCTTTCATCTGGAGAGTGGCAAGCAGCGCGAGCCACCCTTCCAGAAACACCGTGGAACCGGCTACGCCGGGCCGCTGGTGTTGCCCCCTAGAGGGGGGAGGACCGCTACACGCAGTGAGCGGTCAACGGGGGTGCTTTCAAGACTGGCAGTCCGCAGGTGTGCGGGCAGTCAGCTTCTTCTCTGCGGCGTACTTGGCAGCGGTGGTCTTGACCAAGGGCTTGATGATTTGCTCATCGCCTTGCAGCCAATCCGAGGTGAACTGCCACTTGGCGCCGTCCCAGGTGTGGATACGGGCCCAGGACGCACCCATGTGATCCATGCACGATGTGCTGATGGGGCGCATCACGCCGGCAAAGCCGAGTGCATCCAGCTTCGGCTGGGTCAGGTTCAGGTTCTCCAGACCCCAACGGATCTGCTCACCAGTCATGACCTTGCCTTTGCCGAAGCGGTCTTGTGCAGAGCGCACACCTTCGATCGCCAGCATGGCGCTCATGGCACCGCGCATGTAGAGCACCTGGCCGACTTCTTCTTTCGGTCCGGTGCCCTGGCCCTTGCCGTGCACCATGGCCATCACGTCCTTGACCAACTTGGAGTTGGGTTCGGCTCCGTGCTGCATTGTCACGGCGTTGTAGCCCTTGGCGCCTTCCGCAACGTCTTTCACGTCCGGCTCAGCACCGGCCCACCACACGCCGTACATCTTTTCGCGGGGGTAGCCGGTGGCTTGTGCTTCCTTGATGGCGGTGGAGTTCATCACACCCCAGCCCCACAGGACCACGTAGTCAGGACGGTTCTGGCGCACTTGCAGCCAAGTGGCCTTTTGCTCCACGCCGGGGGCCGTCACGGGCAACAGGGTCAGGTTGAAACCGTGCATGGCTGCACGCTCTTGCAACAAGGGGATAGGCTCTTTGCCGAACGGGCTGTCGTGGTAGACCAGCGAAATCTTCTTGCCTTTGAGCTTGTCGAAACCGCCTTCCTTCTTGGCGATGGCTTGCATGATGGCGTCTGCAGCCACCCAATAAGTGCCGGCAATCGGGAAGTTCCACTTGAAGACAGAACCATCCGCGCTTTCACTACGGCCATAACCCACAGTCACCACAGGGATCTTGTCCGCAGGTGCTTTTTCGGTAATCGCGAACGTAGCGCCGGTGGACAGGGGTTGCACAAACGATGCCCCCTTGCCCTTCAGGCGCTCATAGCACTCCACGCTGCGGGCTGTGTCATAGCCGGTTTCGCATTCTTCAAAGCTGAATTTCACGCCATTGATGCCGCCGCGGGCATTGGTGAGCTTGATGTAGTCCACATAGCCGTTGGCCCATGGCACACCGTTGGGCGCGTAAGGCCCGGTGCGGTACGACAGCACCGGAATGAACTGCTCCTTGGCTTGCGCGAAAGCATTGCCTGCCATGAGGCCGGATGCACCGGCAGCCACCAGAGTGCTTGCGAGTACGAGTTTAGAAAGCTTCATTTGTCTCTCCTGTAATAAGTGGTTGAAGCACGGGGAAAACACGGAACCTGACCTTCCCTCAGTGAGGGAAAGGCCACAAACGCAATTTCTGTTTGCCGATGGACCACAGCTTGGCCAGGCCGTGGGGCTCGACGATAAGGAACCAGACAATCAGACCGCCGAACACCATCAGCTCGGCATGCGAGACAGCGGCCGTGGAGATCTCAAATCCGAACAGACCAGCCAAGGCAGGCAGGAACTGACTCAAGAAAATGGGCAAAACCACGATGAAAGCCGCACCGAAGAAGCTGCCCATGATGGAGCCCATGCCGCCAATGATCACCATGAACAGCAGTCGGAACGACTGGTCCACCGAGAACGCTGCTGGCTCCCAGGCACCGAGGTAAATAAAGCCCCACAAGGCACCGGCGACACCCACGATGAAAGAGCTCACCGCGAACGCACTCAGCTTGGCGTACATGGGGCGAATGCCGATCACCGCAGCCGCCACGTCCATATCGCGGATCGCCATCCATTCACGTCCCACGGCGCCACGCACCAGGTTCTTGGCCAGCAAGGCAATCACCACGAGCAGCGACAGACAGAAGATGTACTTGGCCAGGGGTGATTCCAGCGAGAGACCGAATACCTGCAAATTGGATACCGACACCGAGCCCGAAGGCGAGTTGTTGGTGAACCACTGAATGCGCAAGAACATCCAGTCCGCAAAAAACTGAGCCGCCAGCGTGGCCACCGCGAGGTACAAGCCCTTGACGCGCAAACTGGGCAGCCCGAAGACCATGCCGAACAGCATTGAGCTCACACCACCCAGCAGCAGTGCGACCAACAAAGGCATGCCCTCAATGCGCACAAAGAAGTTGTATGCCGCGTAGGCGCCTACCGCCATAAAAGCGCCGGAACCCAGCGAAATCTGGCCGCAGAAGCCCACCAGAATATTCACGCCGACAGCGGCCAGCGAGAAAATCAAGAAGGGAATCAGGATCGCCCGGAACAGGTAGTCGCTGGCCAACATGGGCACCAGCGCAAAGCCCACCAGCAAGAGGGCTGCGATGGCCATGCGGTCTTGCAGAATGGGAAATATCTGCTGGTCCGCACGGTAGGTGGTTTTGAATTGGCCGTTTTCTCTGTAGAACATGGTTGTCTCTTATCGTTGTAACGGGTTCAAACGCGGTCGATGATCTTCTCGCCGAACAAGCCCTGGGGCCGGATCAGCAGGAAACCAAGCGCCAACACATAGGCGAACCAGATCTCGATACCGCCACCCACATAAGGCCCGAGGTACACCTCGGACAGCTTCTCGCCCACGCCGATGATCAGACCGCCCACGATGGCACCGGGTACCGAGGTCAACCCCCCCAGGATCACCACCGGCAGCGCACGCAAGGCCACGGTGGTCAGTGAAAACTGCACACCCAGCTTGCTACCCCAAATCATTCCCGCCACCAGGGCCCCCACGCCGGCTACGCACCAGACGATGACCCAGATGCGGTTGAGTGGAATACCGATGGACTGCGCAGCCTGGTGGTCATCCGCCACGGCGCGCAGGGCGCGGCCCGTTGCTGTTTTCTGGAAAAACACGCTCAGCAGGGCCACCAGTGCAGCAGCGATGATGGCGGCATAAAAGTCTTCCTTGTTGATCAGGATGCCGCCTTCAAAGGTGCTCTCCAGAATCATCACCGGGTCCTTGGGCATGCCTATATCGATCTTGTAGATGCTGCTGCCGAAGATGCTTTGGCCCAGCCCTTCCATGAAGTAAGTGATGCCCAGGGTCGCCATCAGCAAGGTGGTGCCTTCCTGGTTGACCAGATGGCGCAAGACCAAGCGCTCAATGATCCAGGCCACCACAAACATCACAACGCCCGCACCCACAAAGGCCAGCACGTTGGCCGCCACCGGGGAAGTGATGCCCAGATACACAGGAATCCATTCCGCGAAGCGCGCCATCGCCAAAGCGGCAAACAGCACCATCGCACCTTGGGCAAAGTTAAAGACGCCTGAGGCTTTGAAGATCAGCACAAAGCCCAACGCGACCAGCGAATACAACATGCCGGCCATCAGGCCGCCGAGTAAGGTTTCAAGGAAAAAAGCCATGGTGTTTTCTTTCAGTGGCTGGTGCCGAGGTAGGCGCTGATCACGTCTGCGTTGTTGCGCACTTCATCCGGGGTGCCATCGCCGATTTTTTTGCCGTAGTCCAGCACCACCACCCGGTCGCTGATGTCCATGACCACGCCCATGTCGTGCTCGATCAACACTACCGTCGTGCCAAACTCGTCATTCACATCGAGCACAAAGCGGCACATGTCCTGCTTCTCTTCGACGTTCATGCCGGCCATCGGCTCGTCGAGCAGGAGGACTTGGGGCTCCATCGCCAGTGCACGACCCAAGTCCACCCGCTTTTGCAGACCGTAGGGCAACTGGCCCACAGGCGTCTTGCGGTAGGCCTGGATTTCCAGGAAATCGATGATGCGCTCCACCGCCTCGCGGTGCTGGATCTCTTCCCGCTCGGCCGGGCCGATGCGCAGGGCCTGCATCAGGATGTTGCTTTTGATCTTGAGGTTGCGCCCGGACATGATGTTGTCCAGCACGCTCATGCCCTTGAACAAGGCCAGGTTCTGAAAGGTGCGACCGATACCCATGGTGGCCACTTGGTGGCTGTCCATGTGCTTGAACTGCTGCCCGCGGAAAGTGATGGCACCTTCCTGAGGGGAGTAGACCCCGTTGATGCAGTTCAGCATCGAGCTTTTGCCGGCGCCGTTGGGGCCGATGATGGCGCGAATCTCATGTTCCCGCACATCGAAGCTGATGTCGGTCAGCGCCTTCACGCCGCCGAAACGCAGGGAGATGTTTTTGACGTCCAGAATGACGTCGCCGATCTTTTTATCGCTCATGCTGCAGCCTTTACGGGGGCAAAGGTTTTGGTGTCTTCGATGCGCAGCGTGGCGCTGACGCTGCCGGTGCGGCCATCTTCAAACTTCACCACGGTCTCGATGAACTGGCTGGTCTTGCCCTCGTACAGTGCATCCACCAACACCTGGTACTTCTCGGCAATAAAGCCGCGGCGGACCTTGTTGGTGCGGGTCAATTCACCATCGTCTGCATCCAGCTCTTTGTGCAGCACCAGGAAGCGGCTGATCTGGCTGCCGGCAAGCAGCGCATCCTCGCTCAGGTCGGCGTTGACCTTCTCTACACACTCTTTGATCAGGTCGTACACCTGTGGTTTCTGGGCCAGATCGGTGTAGCCGGCATACGGCAGATTGCGGCGCTCAGCCCAGTTGCCTACGGCATCAAAGTCGATGTTGATGAGCACACATACCTTCTCGCGGCCATCACCATAAGCCACCACTTCCTTGATGTGCTGGAAGAACTTGAGCTTGTTCTCCACGTACTTGGGAGCAAACATCGCATCGTTGAACGCACCACCTTTGAGGCGGCCCACGTCTTTGACGCGGTCGATGATCTTCAGGTGGCCGTGCGAATCGATGAAGCCTGCGTCACTGGTGTGGTACCAGCCATCAGCCGTCAACACCTCGGCAGTCGCCGCTGGATTCTTGTAGTACTCCTTGAGCAGGCCGGGCGACTTGACCAGAATCTCGCCGTTCTCAGCCACTTTGATCTCCACGCCTTCGCAGGGAATGCCCACCGTGTCGGCGCGGGCCTGGTTGTCCGGCTGCAGGCACACAAACACCGCAGTCTCGGTAGATCCGTAGAGCTGCTTGAGATTGATGCCGATGGAGCGGTAGAAGGTAAACAGGTCCGGGCCGATGGCTTCACCGGCGGTATAGGCCACGCGCACGCGGCTGAGGCCCAGGGTGTTTCGCAAGGGGCCATACACAAACACATTGCCCAGGGCATACAAGGCCCGGTCTGCACCCGACACCTCCAGCCCATCCATCAATGCAGGGCCCACACGCTTGGCCACGTTCATGAAGTAATGGAACATGTTGCGCTTGATGCTGCCCGCATCTTCCATGCGGATCATCACGCTGGTGAGCATGCCCTCAAACACCCTTGGCGGTGCAAAGTAATAGGTCGGGCCGATTTCTTTCAAATCGATAGTGGCCGTCGCGCTGCTCTCAGGGCAATTCACCACATAGCCGCAGGACAACCACTGGGCGTAGCTAAAGATGTTCTGGCCGATCCATGCAGGGGGCATGTACGCCAGCACTTCCTCGGCACTCGTGAGCTTGTCGAACTCCGCGCCTGCACGTGCCCGGTTGAGCAAGGAGTCATGGGTATGCACCACGCCCTTGGGGTTGCCTGTGGTACCCGAGGTGAAGAACATGGCAGCCACGTCGGTATGCGTGATTTTGGCCACTTCATCGCGGAAGAACGCCGGGTGAATCGCTGCGAATGCCTTGCCGGCGGCTTGCAACTCGTCCATGCCAGCCAACCCCGGCTGGTCGTAGTTCCGCAGGCCGCGGGGGTCGTCAAAGTAAATGTGCTGGAGCTGGGGGCACTGCTCGCGCACCTCCAGCAGCTTGTCGACCTGCTCCTGGTCTTCAGCGAATGCAAAGCGCACTTCAGCGTTATTGATAGGGAACACGCACTCAGGGGCTGCAGCATCCTGGTAGAGCGGAATAGGCACAGCGCCCAGGCTTTGGACTGCCAGCATGGTGGCGTACAGGCGGGGGCGGTTGGCGCCCACTACGACCATGTGATCACCGCGCTGCAAACCAGCTTGATGCAGCCCGGCGGCGAGATGCTCCACCATCACGGCCAGGTCGCCCCAGCTCAGTGATTGCCAGATGCCGTATTCCTTTTCGCGCATGGCAGCGGCCTGCGGGCGCTGACTCGCGTGCTGCAGCAGAAGCTGCGGAAATGTCGTGTGCGTACCCATTGCGTGTCACCTCGTTATGCCCGCTGCATGCTGGTCGCGGACTTTGGTATGGGGCGAATGGTAGGACGGCGTTTGACGTCAGGTTGTCGTTTGGACGACAATTCAGACGAATCTCGGTAGGTGTTTTCCCTTCGCTGAACGGCAACTTACACGCGGGTTACATGAAGCTTTCACCATGCCCCACACACGCACTGCACACGCCTCTGAAGCCACGCTGCACCAGCGTCGTCGCCCCCTGACTGACGCTGAGTTGGACGCCATTCCGTGGCTGCACTTGCTGGCCCCCACCGACCGGGAACGCGCCGTCGATGACCTGCGCATTGCAGAGGCCGCACCGGGCGAATACATGTGCCGCATGGGGCGCCCGGTGACCTACTGGTTCGGCGTGATTGACGGCCTGCTGAAGATGAGCACTGACAACGCAGAAGGCCAGACCATGACCTTCACCGGTGTTCCGCCCGGAGGTTGGTTCGGTGAGGGCACTGCACTCAAGCGCGAGACCTACCGTTACAACATTCAGGCCCTGCGCAAGAGCCTAGTGGCGGGGCTGCATGTGGATACCTTTCATTGGCTACTGGACCACTCGATTGCTTTCAACCGCTTTGTGATGAACCAACTCAATGAGCGCCTGGGTCAGTTCATCGCTGCACGCGAAATCGACCGCATGACCAACCCCGACATCCGGGTCGCCCGCAGTCTGGCCTCGCTGTTCAACCCCGTGCTGTACCCTGGCGTCGGGGAGGTGCTGCGCATCACCCAGCAGGAGCTGGCGTACCTGGCCGGCCTCTCGCGCCAACGGGTCAATGAAGCACTCAACGCCCTGGAGGCGCAAGGCTTCATCAAGGTGGAATACGGCGGACTGCGTGTCTTGGATTTACAAGCCCTGCGCTCCAAAGTATTCACCCGCCAGCTGCCCTGATGCCCCTCCTCTAAGATACGAGCCAACAACAGGGAACCACTATGCTGACAAGCGAAGAGCTGGAGGCACGCAGGCAGCACTTCCGCTTGCTGGAGCGCATCAGCCTGCCGATCTGGGTGTTCGACATTGACAAGAGCCGGGTGCACTGGGCCAACGATGCGGCACTCACCCTCTGGCGCGCGCAGGGACTGCCAGAGCTGTGCAGCCGCGATATGGGGGTGGACATGTCCGCCTCGGTAGCCAAACGGCTGCGGCAATACCAAAGCGACTTTGCGCAGCACGGCGCCAGCTTCAGCGAGCAGTGGACCATCTACCCCGCCGGCGTACCGGTGTCCATGAACATGCAGCTCAGCGGCATCCGCCTGACAGACGGGCGCATGGCCATGCTGTGCGAAAGCCGCATCATTGAACCGGACCGTCCCGAGGCACTGCGCTCGGTAGAGGCCCTGCTGCACACCGATGTGATGATCACACTTTATGACCGGGAAGGCGTGGTGCTCTACCGCAATCCGGCTGCGCGCGAATCGGTGCCCAACCTCAACATGCGCATGGCCGAGCGCTTTCAGGACATCGAAGCGCTGGAGCGCATGCTGGCCATGCTGGAACTGCATGGTGAAGCCACACTGACACTGCCCGCCCACACCACCCGCAACCTGCGCTGGCACGAGGTGTCGGTCCGCCTGTGCCGCGATGCGGTAACCGGGCGCGACGCAGTGCTCATGAGCGAAGTCGATGTCACCGCCATCAAGCATGCGCAAGACCACTCGCAGTACCTCGCTCGGCACGACTCCCTGACCGGCCTGCCCAATCGCAGCCATGTGATGCAGCGCTTTGCCGACACCTTGCGTGACATGGGAGAAGGCGCTACCGAGGCTGCACTGATCTACATCGACCTCGATCACTTCAAGGACATCAACGACACCTTGGGCCACGCGGCGGGTGACGCCCTGCTGGTGCAGGTGGCCGAGCGCCTGCGGGCCATCACCCGCAGCAGCGACATGGTGGCCCGGCTGGGTGGAGATGAATTCCTCATCCTGATGGTGTCCCACAACATCCGCGAAGAAGTCGACCTGGTACGCAGGCGCCTGAGCAGCACGGTCGCGCAACCCATTCATATCCATGGTGCGGAAGTCATCGTCACGCCCAGTGTGGGTGTGAGCTTTTACCCCGAGCACGGCAAGGAGCTGGATACCCTGCTGCGCAATGCCGACCTCGCCATGTACAGCGCCAAAGAGAGCGGCCGCAACGCCCTCAACATCTTCGAGTCGCCCATGGCGCAGCGCGTGCAACAGCGGCTGGAGCTGGAATCCGAACTGCGCCACGCCCTGGCGCGGCAGGAGTTTGAGCTGTACTACCAGCCACGCGTGGACGTGGCCACCGGCCAGGTGCGCGGGGCGGAAGCGCTGATCCGCTGGAACCACCCGCAGCGCGGGCTGGTAGGGCCGGACACCTTTATTCCGACCTGCGAGAGCACGGGCATGATCAACGCCCTGGGCGACTGGGTGTTTGAGCAGGCTGCGCGGCAGCAAGTGCAGTGGGCCCGTGAAGGCTTGGACCTGAAGATTTCCGTCAATCTCTCGCCCCGCCAGTTCCGTGACCCGGAGCTGCTGAACCGCTTGGCCCGCATCGTCACTGCCACTGCGGCGCAGCCCGCGCGGCTGGAGCTGGAGCTCACCGAGTCCATGCTGCTCGGAGTGGCGCCCCACACCCATGAAACGCTGGACGATTTGCGGCGCATGGGCTTCTCCATCAGCGTGGACGACTTCGGCACCGGCTACTCCAACCTGGCCTACCTGAACCGTTTTCCGATTCAAGTGCTGAAAGTGGACAAAACCTTTGTGCAGGACATCGAGGCCAACCGCCCGGTGGCCGAGCTCATTGTGTCCATGTGCCGGCTGATGCAACTGCACATCGTGGCTGAAGGGGTGGAAACCCCGGCCCAATTGGAGTGGGTGCAGACCCAGGGCATTGGACAATATCAGGGCTATCTGTTTGCAAAACCCTTGCCTGCAACAGCTTTTGTACAGAGAGTGCGGGCATAGCGCGAAGCCAACCGTCCGGGAATGAGAAAATACGGGCCATGACAAACACGACTGAACGCCCCGCCCTGCCCGACCACCTGTCTATCGACCCCCGCAGCCCCCACCATGTGGCTGCCGTGTTCGAGCACGACATCGGCATCCGCTTCAACGACAAAGAGCGCATGGACGTGGAGGAATACTGCGTCAGCGAAGGCTGGATCAAAGTGCCCGCCGGCAAGACCGTGGACCGCAAAGGCAAGCCCCTGCTGATCAAGCTCAAGGGCAAGGTTGAAGCCTTTTACCGCTAACGCAACCACCTCTTGGTGATGGGCCCTCAAGACCGGGATGGGGACGCTACCGCGCCCCGCCAGATGGGGCTGATTCCGCTCATCGTTTTTTGGTGCGTGGTGATGGGCCTGCTGTATGCCGGCATGAGCGTCTACCTGCAGCCCAAAAAGGCCCAAGTGCTGGCCAATGGCGACCTGATCATCCCGCGCGCCCTGGACGGACATTTCTACACCCTAGGCCGCATTCAGGGCGTGGAAGTCACGTTTCTGGTGGATACCGGTGCGTCGCTGGTCACGGTGAGCGAAGCGTTTGCGCGCAAGGCCGGGCTGACCGGTGGCACCCCCACCACCTTCCGCACCGCCAACGGAGATCGCCCCGGGCTCGTGGTCGATGGGGCGAGCCTTTCAATCGGCCCGGTGGACGCGCGCAACATCAAGATCGGTGTGGGCCTGCACGGAGGGGAGGACAACGAAGCGCTCCTGGGCCAGTCCTTTCTGTCCAAGTTCGACATCACGCTCAACAAAGACCACATGGTCCTCAAACCCCGCTAATGCTGGCCTGCCGGGCCATTTAGTAGCAAAATCTGTCTCTAGCGCTCATGGAATGTGCGCGAGCAGCTCTCAAAATAATAGCAACCGCACCATGACCGATCAGACTCCTCCCCGCCCCGTCCTGCGCCGCACGCCACCGCCCGCCCAGGAGGCAGCAGCCCCCACCGGCGCACGCCGTGCACCGCCTCCCGTCGCATCCCGCGCGCCAGGCAACCGCGCCATTCCCCAAGGCCAGAGCAACACCGCCGCCCATGGCGCAGGCGGCACCGTGCGGCTGAACAAACGCATGGCCGACCTCGGCATGGCCTCGCGCCGGGAAGCTGACGAGTGGATAGCCAAGGGTTGGGTCAAGGTCAACGGCAAGGTGGCCGAGATGGGCATGCAGGTGCTGCCCGATGTGCGCATCGAAATCGACAAGCAAGCCCAGGGCCAGCAGGCTAACCAGGTCACCATCTTGCTCAACAAGCCGCTGGGCATCGTGAGCGGGCAAGCCGAGGACGGGCACGAGCCCGCCATCAAGCTCATTCAGCCCCAGAACCGCTGGCGCGATGACAACGCGCGCTTCTTCTTCCACGGCAGCCAGCTCAAGAGCCTGGTGCCCGCCGGCCGGCTGGACATCGACTCCACCGGCTTGCTGGTGCTGACACAAGACGGCCGCGTGGCCCGCCAGCTGATCGGCGAAGACTCGGTAATGGAAAAGGAATACCTGGTGCGCGTGGCCTACACCGGGGTTGCCAACCCCAGCGCCGCGAATTCGCCCGCCGCTACCTACCCCGGCTTGCCCGGCCGTGGCCAGCCCCAGCAACTGATCCGCCTGGACGATGACGACCCGGTCACCAGCGATGTGCAAAGCGTGTTCCCGCCCGAGAAGCTGCAACTGTTGCGCCACGGCCTGATCCTGGACGACCAGCGCCTGAAGCCCGCCAAAGTGGAATGGCAGAACCCGGAGCAGCTGCGCTTTGTGCTGACCGAAGGCAAGAAACGCCAGATCCGCCGCATGTGCGAACTGGTCGGCCTGAAGGTGGTGGGCTTGAAGCGCGTGCGCGTGGGCAAGGTCATGCTGGGTAACTTGCCAGTAGGCCAGTGGCGCTACCTGCAGCCGCACGAAAAGTTTTAATCACAAGGCGCCTATGCCCACACCGCCCCGCACCAAGGTCTCCGCCAAAGCCATCGCCACAGACCTGCGGGGTGCAGCCCAGCTGGCCACCCAGGCCACCCTGGGAGTAGCGCGCATGGCCGAAGGCGTGCACCAGTCGGTGCTTGGCACGTTAGGCGCACGGGGCGACACCAGCAGCACGCAAACAGGCAGTCACCCGCAAGCCACCGGGCTGACCGGCTGGGTGTACAGCGCAGTGCGCGGCATCACCACCCTGGTGGGCAAATCGGCAGACACCGCCTTGCGTGCACTCACTCCTTTGCTGGAAACCACTGGCGCGCAACCCCCTGAATCCCTACAACGCGCCGCTGTGGTGGCTGCACTCAACGGCGTGCTGGGTGACCACTTGGCCGCCACCGGCAACCCGCTGGCCACGCCAATGAGCTTTCGCTTGAAAGGCGCTGTACTGGAGCCCGGCCAGATGCCAGCCAAAACAGCCGTCAGCGGCAAGCTGCTGATCGTGCTGCACGGCCTGTGCATGAACGACCTGCAGTGGGAATATGCAGCGGCCGACGGCCAAGCCACCAGCCACGCTGCGGCACTGGCTCAAGCCCATGGCTACACCCCTGTTTTTGTGCGCTACAACACCGGCTTGCACATCTCGGTCAATGGTGCAGCGTTGTCAGAAAAGCTCGGCCAGCTGGTGGCCCAGTGGACTGTGGCGGTGGAGAGCATCACCGTGCTGGTGCACAGCATGGGCGGGCTGGTGGCACGCAGTGCCTGCGCCACCGCGGAAGCAAACGCAGCTCCATGGCGTGCCCTGCTGAAGTCCATGGTGTTTTTGGGCACGCCCCACCACGGGGCGCCGCTGGAGCGGGCGGGCAATTGGGTCGATGTGGTGCTGGGCAGCACGCCGTATTCACGCCCATTGGCCAAGCTGGGGCAGCTGCGCAGTGCCGGCATCACTGATTTGCGATACGGTTTGGTCCTGGAGTCTGACTGGCAAGGCCTAGACCGCTTCCGACGCCAGCCCGACCGGCGCACCCACCTGCCCCTGCCCGGGGGAGTCGACTGCTACACCGTGGCCGCCACCGTAGCCAAACCGCGCAGCCTGCTGGCCGAGCGCCTGGTTGGCGACGGCTTGGTACCCCTGCACAGCGCTCTAGGCCGGCACGACGATGCCGCCCGCACACTGCACTTCCCCAAAAACCGGCAAGCCGTGGTGTACCGCCTCAACCACATGGAATTGCTTAGCAGCCCCGTGGTGCGAGAGCTGTTGGTCAATTGGCTGGCCTGAGCCTGTCACAACGCCACTCAGGCACGGCGCTCTGCGTCTTCGAGGGCCAGCAACAGGCTGGTGCGGTGCTCGCGTGCGACTTCCTGCCAATGCAGGCCGCTGATCGCACCCTCCAGAGCCCAAAGCAGGTTCAAGCTGGCGTTACCGCCTTGGCGCTTGACTCGGAGGTAAGCCGCCACCGAACCCAGGCGATGCAGGTCCGCCAAGGTGTGAATGCCTGCGGCGATCAGCATCGCCTGTGACTTGGGGCCCAGATTGGGCAGACGCCTGAAATTGTCAGAGGAAGCTGGCTTTGGCATGGCGCCATGCTAACGAATCCGGCCCCTCTTGAAACCCACCCTGTCGCCCATAATTGAGGGTTGCCCGCGCCGCAGGCGGCAAGACTTGTGGCGCACATCGCTTTTTTGAGACTCAGAGACGGAACTATGACCAAGCAAACCATGAATTTCCAGGCCGAAGTAGCCCAGCTGCTGCACCTGGTGACGCACTCCCTGTACTCCAACAAAGAGATTTTTTTGCGCGAGTTGATCTCCAACGCGTCGGACGCCTGCGACAAGCTGCGCTTTGAAGCCATCAACAACAGCAGCTTGTACGAGAACGACTCCGAACTGAAGGTCAAGGTCACGTTCGACCAAGACGCCAAGACGTTGACCATCACCGACAACGGCATTGGCTTGTCGATGCAGGAAGCCATCGACAACCTGGGCACGATTGCCAAGAGCGGTACCAAAGACTTTGTAAGCAAGCTGACCGGCGACCAGAAGGCCGACAGCAACCTGATCGGCCAGTTCGGCGTGGGCTTTTACTCCGGCTTCATCGTGGCCGACAAAATCACCGTCGAATCCCGCCGCGCCGGCTTGAAGGCCGATGAAGCCGTGCGCTGGGTGAGCGACGGCGGCGCCAGCGGTGGCGGTGCGTTTGAGGTGGAAGCCATCTCGCGCGAAGCCCGCGGAACCAGCGTCATCCTGCACCTGCGCGAAGACGCTACGGACTACGCCCAGGCCTGGAAGGTCAAGGGCATCATCAACAAATACTCCGACCACATCAGCCTGCCCATCCTGATGGAAAAGGAAGAGTGGAAAGACGGCGAGCTGATCAACCCGTCGGACGAAAACGGCGGCCGCCAACCCGGTGGCATGGTCAAGACCGGCGAGTGGGAAACCGTCAACAAAGCCAACGCCATCTGGAGCCGTGCCAAGAAGGACGTCACCCAAGAGCAGTACGACGACTTCTACAAGCAGATCAGCCACGACTTTGAGGCGCCCCTGGCCCACACCCACAACCGCGTGGAAGGCAGCACCGAATACACCCAGCTGCTGTACATCCCGGCCAAGGCCCCGCACGACCTCTACAACCGCGACCACAAAGGCGGCCTGAAGCTGTATGTGAAGCGCGTGTTCATCATGGACGACGCCGAGGCCCTGCTGCCCAGCTACCTGCGTTTTGTGAAGGGTGTGGTGGACTCCGCCGACCTGCCCCTGAACGTGAGCCGCGAACTCCTGCAGGAAAGCCGCGACGTGAAAGCCATCCGCGATGGCAACACCAAGCGCGTGCTCTCCATGCTGGAAACCCTGGCCAAGAACGACAAGCTGCCAGAAGCTGCTGATGGCGTCACCGATGTGCTGAGCGCGGAAGAAAAGGCCGAGCAGGAAGCCAACCTGGGCAAGTACACCAAGTTCTATGCCGAATTCGGCGCGGTGCTCAAAGAAGGCTTGGGCGAAGACTTCGGCAACAAGGACCGTCTGGCCAAGCTGCTGCGCTTCGCAAGCACCACCAACGACACCGCGACCGTGGCACTCGCCGACTACAAGGCGCGCATGAAGGAAGGCCAAGAGGCCATCTACTACATCACCGCCGAAACGCTGGCCGCCGCCAAGAACAGCCCGCAACTCGAAGTGTTCAAGAAAAAGGGTATTGAAGTGCTCTTGATGACGGACCGCGTAGACGAGTGGGCCCTGAACTACCTGCACGACTTTGACGGCACGCCGATGCAGTCCGTCGCCAAGGGCGCGGTGGACCTCGGCAAGCTGCAGGACGAGAACGAGAAGAAGGCCGCTGAAGAAGCGGCCGAAACCTTCAAGCCCGTGCTGGCCAAGCTGAAGGAAGCGCTCAAGGACAAGGCCGACGACGTGCGCGTGACCACCCGCCTGGTCGACAGCCCCGCCTGCCTGGTGGTGCAAGACGACGGCATGAGCACCCAACTGGCCCGCCTGCTCAAGCAAGCCGGCCAGAGCGCGCCCGAAGTGAAGCCCGTGCTAGAAGTGAACGCCGACCACCCGTTGGTGAAAAAGCTGGATGGCTCGGTGCATTTCCACGACCTGGCCCACATCCTCTTCGACCAGGCCTTGCTGGCCGAAGGCGGCTTGCCAGCTGACCCTGCGGCTTATGTGAAGCGGGTGAACGCACTGCTGGTGTGATGCAGGCGGATTTAACGATGAATTGACCTCTAGCGCCCGCTGCATATGCGCAAGCAGCTACTTAATTAGTAGCAAATGGCAGCAAAGTAAAGCCCCGCAGTCGTGAGACTGCGGGGCTTTTTTGTATGCAATAAAGGTTCGCACGTCCACTCCACCGACTCAGCGCCCCACCTAACAAGGTCGTGCGCTGCGTTATGCTGTGTCCGAGTCGTTGGAATCGGCAAGAAGTAGGTGACATGATGAAAAGTATCTATGCGGCGCTGGCTTTCTGCATCAGTGCGCTGATGCCATGGACGTCAGCGTGTGCCGAAGAAATCACCTGGCTGAGTTCCGAGTTCCCGCCACTGGCAACACCCGGCAACGACTACACGGACCGGGGTTACATGGACGTACTGTTAAATCAAGTTCAACAGGCATTGCCCCAACACCGTATTCAAGAAGAAGTGCTTCCGTGGCCACGGGTGCTCTTCCTCGCCCGGAACGGCGGCGCCTACTGCACGGCGATCGCGGCGCAAACACAAGAACGGGAAGCATTTTTGAGATTTACGCCCCCCTACGGCTATGTGTACCCCATAGGGGTGGTAGCCCGGGCCAAAGACCAGGACCTCTTCAAGCCCTATCTCGACAAGGGGGGCGAAATCCGCTTGCGGGATTTGTTAACCCAGCGCGACTTCCGCGCGGGGGTGGCTGGCAGCAGAACCTATGGCGCCAAGATCGATGACATGTTGAAACCGCTGGCGCAATCTGGTGCCGACCAGCTTGTCCAGGTGCATCAGGGCAACTCCACCAAATCGCTGGTCAGCATGCTGCTGAAGAAGCGGTTTGACTACACCTTTGCATACCCCAGTGAAGCCGTTTTCTATGACAGCGCTGCCAACCGCTTACGTTTCTACCCCATTGCGGAAAATAGTGAGCTGATTGCCGGACGCTTCAGCTGCACCAAAAGCCCGCAGACAGACCAAGCCTTTGCTGACCTCAGCAAACTGGCGACGTCCCTCCGTGACGATGCGTCACTCCTGGAGTCGTATGAACGTTGGCTGCCGCCTTATTTGCTCAAACCCTACCGCCAACGCTTGGCACGCCAGCTGGGTAGCCCGACACGCTGACAAAGCCACGGCCCGTATTCGCGGGCTGTGCTGTATCAGGTTTCGGTGCGTACCAGCCAACCTCCATCCAACGGCTCCGTTACAAACTGCAGCGGCAGGAATTGTTCGATGACGCGCGCATTGGTTCGGGCATGCTCAGACAAACTGGTGGCCCAGAACTGGCCCGCCCTGCCCTGCAGCGCAGCCAATGCCATCGGGATCATGAGTTGGTCCGCCAGATGCTCCCCTACCGGCGCACGGTGGGCGAGATAGGACTGCACCTCACGCACTAACTGGCGCGCCACTTCTTCCGCGCTCACCCCCTTCTCGCCGAATGCGGTCAACACTTCAGCGACATGCTCAAACTGAAGAATGACTTGCAGCGCGTTGCCCGGCCCTTCATTGCTACGCAAACCCCGGTCGCGCAGTTGCGCATCGGTCCAGCCCAGCGCACGCCCCAGGACGTCCAGCTCACGGTTGGCTACCCCTTTGGGAATACCCGCATGCAGGCACTCGGCCCAAGCCTCCAGCAAGGCACCACGCTCCATCATTTGGATCGCGGACAGCCCGTCAGGCGGCGGCGCGATACGCACCCGCACCTCACCACCACCCGCAGGGTAAAAGCCGTGACGCACCATATCCAAGGTGTACACGGCCTGGGCACCACCAGAAAAAAATGGTGCCATGCGGCTCAGAAAGGTCGCTGACGGTGCCATCGGGTTGTGCGTTCCTCCACGCAGCACCAAACTGGAAGGTTGTCCGGCCAACACCAGGGGCCACAACACCGTCTGCAACACCAGCATGCAGCTACCCGCCGAACCCACCGCAAACTCCAAGTCGCCAGCACGCACCGCCCCCGGTGCAAAGTGCAGTTGGCGGGTACCGATTTGCACGGCTGCGCCATCGACATCCACCGCCTTGCAATGCTCTGCACCGCCACCGACTGCGACAGCCGCCTGTACACAAGCCAGGTGCTGACGCATCAGACCGGGTTTGGGGCGTTTTGCGCGGATGTTGTTCAGGCTGAAAGCCTCTCCAGTGATCAGGCTCAAGGCCAAAGCCGTGCGCAAAATTTGCCCACCACCTTCTCCCTGTGAACCATCGATCTCTATCGTTTTATCACGTTCGTTTTTCATTGTTCTTGTCGCATTCCGCCTCTTGCTACCGGGGCACTAACCTTTCACACACACCACCTGCTTCAAGGTGTACACCACCTCGACCAGATCGCTTTGCGCGGCCATCACGGCGTCGATGTCCTTGTAGGCCATCGGAATTTCGTCGATCACGTCGGCGTCCTTGCGGCACTCCACTCCGGCAGTTGCATCTATCTGGTCCTGCACGGTGAACAGCTTCTTGGCCTTGGTGCGGCTCATGGTGCGACCTGCACCGTGGCTGCAGCTGTTGAAGCTTTCCGGGTTGCCCTTGCCGCGCACGATGAAACTCTTGGCTCCCATGCTGCCGGGAATAATCCCCAGCTCACCCGCCTTAGCGCTCACGGCGCCCTTGCGAGTCACGAACACCTCTTGCCCAAAGTGCGTTTCCTTCTGCACATAGTTGTGGTGGCAGTTCACCGCTTCCAGGTGTGTCTCGAACGGCATGGCAATAGTCTTGCGTAGCGCACCAATCACGGCCTGCATCATCACCTCGCGGTTCAGGCGTGCAAACTTCTGCGCCCAACCCACGCCACGCACGTAGTCACCAAAGTACTGGGCACCTTCTTCAAAGTAGGCTAGGTCCTGGTCCGGCAGGTTGCGCTGGTGCATTTCGGCATCCTTCTTGGCCAGCTCAATAAAGTGCGTACCAATGGCATTGCCCACACCGCGCGAACCGCTGTGTAGCATGATCCACACGCTCTGCGCCTCATCCAGGCAAATCTCCACAAAGTGGTTGCCTCCACCCAAGGTTCCCATGTGGCGATGGTTGTTGGTATTCTTCAGCCGCGGGTAATCTTGGCAAATGGCGTCGAACTCGTCGACCAGTTGGGCCCATGCCGCATCTGCAGCAGCCGGCGTGTTTTCCCACGAACCCTTGTCGCGGTTGCTTCCTTCACGGCGGAATTGCTTGGGCGACATGCCGTGCGGCACCGCCTTTTCAATCTCGCTGCGCAGCGGGCCCAGGTTATCGGGCAAATCGCTGGCCACCAGCGTGGTCTTGCAAGCGATCATTCCACAACCTATATCCACGCCCACCGCGGCAGGAATGATGGCCTTGATCGTGGGAATCACGCTGCCGATAGTGGCGCCAATGCCGTAGTGGACATCGGGCATCACTGCCACGTGACTGAACACAATGGGCAACTTGGCCGCGTTCACCAGTTGCTTCTGTGCCTCAGCCTCGATGGGCACGCCATTGGTCCACATCTTTACGGGTACACCGTTTTCTACGGTGAGTTGTTGGTAAGTCATTTCTTTTTTCTCTCCAATTGTTTTCCTCATGCACCGAATGACATTTCAGGCACGGAAGGTTGTATTCAACGCAGCTTCACCAGCCCGTTGAGAACCTGGTCTAAGCCACCAAACACAGAGATCTTGTCAATGCGCTCGGCCACTCGCTCCAAGGTCTCCAACTCTTTCATCCGCAAGGCAACAGGGTTGTCCTCCATCAGCTTTGCTGTGTTCAACAACGAACGCGTGGCTGCGGTTTCCTCGCGACGACGGATTACATTGGCTTGGGCCGATTTCTCGGCTTCCACCACCTGAGCGAGGATGGTCTTCATCTCGCCGGGCAAGATGATGTCCTTCACACCCACGCCTTCCAGCGTGATGCCGGCGGCCTTCAGCTTTTGCGCTGCAAAGTCCTTCACGATGGTGTCAATCGTCGCCTTGTCTTCCAGCAACTCGTCGAGTGTGCGGGTACCGACGGCGGCGCGCAGACCAAACTGCAGCTCGCGGTATACAAACTCTGCGGGCTTGGCGGTGTGTGCGAATGCCTTTTGCACATCGTCAAAGCGCCAGGTAGCCGACAGGTTCAAACGCATGCCCACTTTGTCTTTGGTCAAGATGTCTTGGCCGCTGATCTCCAACGCCTGCGAACGCAGATCCACGCATTCAACCTGCACCTGACGGTTGTAGCGCCAAAACCCGTAGGCACCGGCACCCAACAACTCTTGCAACTTGCCGTCCACAGTCAGCACACCTACGTGGTAATCCGCTACTTGCACCAGCAGTACACCGGCCAAACCGGCCACAGGGCGCTGGCGCAACTGGGTCTGGTTCAGCTTGGACAGCAGTTCGGTTGACAGCTTTTCGCTGGCGGCGATATCGACCACATCTACACGCACGTCGTTCAGGCCTTTCCAGTACAGCTTGCGGGTGGCAGGTGGCAACACGTCAACCAGCAAACCGTTCTCGTAACGCAGGCCCACTTGCGAGTCGGTCAATGCGGCGTACACAAACTCTTGCGCCACAACTTCTGGCTCTTTGGCCATGAAGTAGTCGGCCAGGCCGTGCACGAATGCTGTTTGCTCCATGGCAAAAGTCTCGATGCGCACAGGTGCACTCCAGGTGCCCACCCAGTGCTGACCAGGCTGCATCACGCGCTCGAAGTCGCCATTGCGCAGCAACAGGCCGCGTTCGTTTTTCTTGATGGTGATGCGTTTCAAACCCAACATTTTTTCTCCCCTCATTTTCTCTCGCTAACAACAAATCTTTGGTGTGAAGGGCCACAGCAGCAACAAGCGCGGACTCCGGGTGCGACATCGTTGGGCAGTGGTTCAAGATTGCGGGGCTTTACCGGTCTTGGCACACTGTCGCTCGGTGTCGCAGAACCTTCGCTCTGGCGACTGCTGCTGGCAGGTGTTTGACGACCCACATGCGGCACTTCTCTCTCTTCTCTTTACTTCCAAGTAAGCTGGCTTTTTGACTACCAGCGTTCGGCGGGAATCGAACCCGCGACAGTCGTGCTTTCACACGATGCTCTACCAGACTGAGCTACAGAACAGTGGCATCCAGGAATCGAACCTGGCGGGGTGGCTCCTCTACCCGAGCCACCCCTTGACCACATGCCTTGTGCCCAGCGTTTCCGGGGCGCGGCATACAAAGAGACACTGGAACAACCCAGCCTTCTTTGCACCAGCGGGGTCCGATTACCCGGAAACCCCTGCTTGTCAGCGAACACCTTCTGCGCTTGGCGAGTCATGTAGTGCACGGGGCGTGCCAACTATCTCCATCGCAACAAACCAACCACCAAGCCATTGATTTCATTGGATTTTTTCCATGGACAAGCGCAAAAAACGACATCAAAGCCATGACAAGAATTGAAGATGTTATTTTTTTAGCTAGTAAACTAGCCAAATGAAAAAGACCGTTGTCATCGGATTTCTGGGAACCCAGCTGGATTCCGGGCAGAGCTCGGCGCGCTGGGAAAAGTGGCGACCCACGGTGTCCTTGGCACAGCACGACGACTTGGCCATTGACCGGCTGGAGCTCTTTCATGACCGACGCGCCAGCACCCTGGCCCAGCTGGTGCGGGATGACTTCATCCAGCAGTCACCCAACACCCAGGTCAACCTCGTAGAGATGAATCTCGCGAACCCCTGGGACTTTGGCGAGGTGTACACCGCGCTGTACGACTGGGCGGCGACTTATCCGTTTGACCCCAGCCGCGAAACCTACCAAGCGCATATCACCACCGGCACGCACGTGGCGCAGATCTGCCTCTTCCTGCTCGTAGAAGCACGCTTTCTTCCAGGCGTGCTCCTGCAAAGTGCTCCGCCACGGGGACGGCAGGGTCGCGGGCCAGGGAGCCACGAAATCATTGACCTCGATTTGTCGCGCTACGACGCCATCAACCAGCGTCTGCATGTAGCGCAACAGGATGCCGTCTCCTTCCTCAAAAGCGGTATCGCCACCCGCAACACCCGCTTCAACACCCTGATTGAGGAAGTGGAGCGGGTGGCGGTGCAGAGCAAGGCACCGATGCTGCTCACCGGCCCCACAGGCGCTGGCAAGTCCATGCTGGCGCGGCGTGTGTACGAGCTAAAAAAATCTCGCCACCAGATTGATGGGGACTTTGTTGAAGTGAACTGCGCCACCTTGCGTGGCGACGGTGCCGGGTCTACGCTGTTTGGCCACAAAAAAGGAGCTTTTACCGGTGCCATCACCGATCGCCCCGGCCTGCTGCGCAGCGCTCACAGAGGCCTGCTGTTTCTGGATGAAATCGGCGAGCTGGGTTTGGATGAGCAGGCCATGCTGCTCAAGGCCGTGGAAGAAAAGCGGTTTCTGCCAATGGGGTCAGACCGCGAGGTACAAAGCAATTTCCAGCTCATTGCAGGGACGAACAAAGACCTGCGCCTGGAAATTGAAGCGGGCCGCTTTCGCGAAGACTTGTTTGCCCGCATCAACCTCTGGACTTACACCCTGCCCGGCCTGGCCCAGCGACGGGAAGACATTGAACCGAATATGGACCACCAACTCGCCCAGGCCGCGCAGGAGCTGGGCAAGCAAGTACGCTTCACCACCGAGGCGCGCACAGCCTACCTGCGCTTCGCCACCGATGCAGATGCAAGCTGGCGTGGCAACTTCCGCGACCTCAGCGCCTCCATCACGCGGCTGGCAACACTGGCAGACCACGGACGTATTGGCATTGCACTGGTGCAGGCGGAATTACAGCGTCTCCGGTGGCAATGGCAGCCACAAACCAATCCCGGCAATCTGGAGACCGGCACGAGCTTGAACATCACCCGCCCCTCTCTAGAAGACTTGCTGGGCGCTAAGGCCAGCACCCTGGATACCTTTGACCGCGTGCAGCTCCAAGCAGTCATTGCGGTGTGCCGACAGCACGCCAGCATCAGCGATGCAGGACGAGAGCTGTTTAACGTATCCCGCACACAGCGCAGCGTAATCAACGACGCAGACCGTTTGCGCAAGTATTTGCTGAAGTTTGGGCTGGATTGGGATGCTGTCCGACACTAGACGTTGCGACGAAGAGCGCAAGTAGGACTAGGGGCGAGGAACTGGAGACAGCGCGACCTACACGGCGATAGCGGTGTATCGCAAATACATCAAGCTGGGCAAAAACATTTGCCCGACACCGCATCCCCCGCTAAAGTCGCGCCTCGCAGCTTTCGCCAAGGCTACCAGTCACCGCGCGAACCCTGCACTCCCCACCCATTCACTCACCTACCAGGAGAACAACATGCAAAAGAACACGGCCTCCCTGTGGGCTGGGTCAGCGGTGGCGGGGCTTATTCAATAAGCATCCCCCTACTTTTCTAGCGCCCCAAGGCGCGCGGCACAACGCTTGGTGCGAGTGCAGCGCGGTATTGGCGTGCGCGTCTGTCCCGGTCCGGTTTCAACGTTTTTTGATTCTGGATTTTTTATGGGCAATTTTGTCAAACACGTGTCGGACCGCGCCTGTGTGGTCACGTCTGACGCCACGTGGATGGAGGACGCTGCCTTAGCGCAGCTCGTCACCACATCGCAACTACAGGGCATGCAGCGCGTCGCGGGCATGCCTGACTTGCATCCTGGGCGCGGCTATCCGGTAGGGGCCGCATTTTTCTCAACACAGATGTTCTATCCCGCCTTGGTGGGCAACGACATCGGCTGCGGCATGGCGCTGTGGCAAACCGACATGCGCGCCAGCACTGTCAAGCTCGACAAGCTGGAAAAGCGCGTGGGCAACATCGACGGCCCCATGGACGACACTGCGGCAGTGGCGCAAGCCATGGCGCGCTGTGATGTGCTGCCCAGTGGCCACGAGGCTTCGCTGGGCACCATTGGCAGTGGCAACCACTTTGCAGAGTTTCAGCAGGTGGATACGGTGAATGCACCCGAAGCGCTGGCCGCGCTCGGCATCGACAAGCAGCACCTGCTGCTGTTGGTGCACAGCGGCTCTCGCGGCTTGGGTGAACGCATCTTGCGCCAGCATGTCGATGCCTTGGGTCACCGCGGCCTGCAGGCCGACACGGCAGAGGCTGCGGACTACCTGGCGCAGCACGATGCGGCGCTGCGCTTTGCACACTGCAACCGCCAACTGGTGGCACAGCGTCTGCTGGCCAACGTGCGGGCTGACGGCCGCTGTGTGCTGGACGTGCACCACAACTTTGTGGAAAGCGCCAGCATCCATGGCCAGGTGGGTTGGCTGCACCGCAAGGGGGCCACGCCGTCGGACCAAGGCGCGGTGCTGATACCCGGTTCGCGCGGGGACTACAGCTACCTGGTGCGGCCCACGCGCCTGTGCCACGACACGCTGCTGTCGCTGGCGCATGGTGCAGGGCGCAAGTGGATTCGCTCGGCCTGCAAAGACCGCCTGTTTAAGCTGATGACGCCCACGCAAATGGGCCGCACGGCACTGGGCAGCCGCGTGATTTGCAACGACAAGCAGTTGATCTACGAGGAAGCACCCCAGGCCTACAAAGGCATCGACAGCGTGGTGCAAGCGCTGGTGGGTGCCGGGCTGGTGGAGCTGCTGGCAAGGACCAAGCCGGTACTGACCTACAAAACCCGTGGGGAGTGCTGCGAATGATCTTGCTGCAACTCACCGCCAACACGGGTCCCGAGGAATGCTGCCTGGCCGTACGCAAGGCCTTGCAGGTCGTACTGCGTGAATGCGCGTCCGCTCAGGTGAAGGTGGACGTGATGGAAGAAGTCGGGGGTGGCAGACCCGGCAACCTGCGATCTGCCCTGCTGTTGCTGGATGGAGAGGCCGCCTCCGCCATTGCGCAGCGGTGGCGCGGTAGCGTGCAGTGGTGCTGCCCCAGCCCTTACCGGCCGGGGCACAAGCGCAAAAACTGGTTCGTAGGCGCAGAAGTGTTCGAGCCCGATGCGCCCAACGCGGCTGCCTCACTACTGGACAAAGACCTGCACTTTGAAACCTTGCGTGCCAGCGGCCCTGGTGGGCAGCACGTGAACAAGACAGACTCCGCCGTACGCGCCACACACCGCCCCACAGGACTGAGTGTGAAGGTGCAAACGGAACGCAGCCAACACGCCAACAAGCGACTCGCACGCATGCTGCTCGCACACAAATTGGCCCACGCCGCAGCCGAGGATGCCAAAGCCATGCGTACACAGCGCTGGCTACAACACTACGGCGTGGAACGCGGCAATGCAGGACGCACCTTCAAAGGGGAGTGTTTTACGGAGTTCTTCGGATAAAAACCCATTAAATTGGCATCTTGGGCACGTGGAATCTGCGCAAGCAGCTACTTAATTAGTAGCAAACGGTAGAAAAGGAAAGCCCCGCAGTCGTGAGACTGCGGGGCTTTTTCCTGGGCGAACTCATGCAGCCATGTAGCCCGTGCGCAGCGCATACGCCCACTCCGGCCGCCCGCGCAGATCCGCCAAACGCGCCATGGGTTCAAAGTCGTAAGGAACGCTGTGCAGCGCAGCGCTCCAGGCCCCCGCTGCGCGTTCAATGATGGCGTAGCGGGCGTCGGGCGATCCGTTTTCTACGACGTGCTCCATCGGCTCCAAGTCGTCATAGGCCGCCAAGCCAACGCTGCCGGGGTTGCACAACAACTGCCCGGCACGCGAGCGCAGTGCGCGGGGGATGTGCGTATGGCCACAGGCGACGACAGCAGCGGTGATGTCGCCCAGCCGGGCTTGTATTTCATCCGCAGTCGCTGGCTCGGTTCCGCCATGCACCGCGTTTTCAAAGAAGTAATGCAGATCGCTGGTGGGCGTTCCATGGCACAGGAACACATCGCCATCCAGCAGCTGCGTAGCTGGCAGCGAACGCAACCAATCAAGCTCCGCACGGCCCAGCTGCGAGTAGGCGTATGCATCTGATGCGCCACGCTGCTCTGCGGTGTGGGTCAGGATCTGGCGCTCGTGGTTACCTGCCAGGCTCAACCAGCCACTGGCCATCAGGTAGCGGGCCGTTTCCAGGGGCAACAAAGGGCCGGACAGGCTGTCGCCCAAATTGACGATGCGGTCCACGCCTCGAAGGCGAATGTCAGCCGCCACCGCCTCCAATGCAGGAAGGTTGCCGTGAATATCGGAGATGAGGGCAATACGCATGATGCTGACCTTACCACCCGGCTAGACGGCAAGCGCCACTTCGTTACACGCCGGAATTCCGCTGGACGACTGCACTTGATTACGACCTGCGGCCTTGGCCGCGTACAGTGCCTGATCAGCACTGTCAATCACGGCTTCCAGCGACTCAATGCCACCGCGAGTTTGTCCGTCCGGTGCACATGCATAGCCGACCGAAAACGTGAAGCGGACATTGCGGCCATCCTTGATGCGCACCGACTGCCTGCCGGCCTCGTCCACCAGCCGCTGGGCAAAGCGGCCGGCTTCTTCGGCAGAGCAGGCGTGCAAGAGCACACAAAATTCTTCGCCGCCGTAACGCACAGCAATATCGGAGAGGCGGGTCAACTGCGACAACATGCGGGCGGCATGCGCCAGCACGGCATCGCCCCCTGCGTGGCCATAGCTGTCGTTGATACGCTTGAAGTTGTCGATGTCCATCAAGACCAGCGCATAACCCCCCGCTTGCCACTGGTGGGGCTTGGCAACAGCCATCTCAAAGAATGCGGTGCGGGTGTAAAGGCCGGTCAGGCCATCACGGCGCAGCCGGTCACTCATCTCGTGGTGTTGGCGCTGACTCACCATCACGATGAACACCACGGTGGCCACCGTGAAGTACAAAGCAGCCACGCACAAGGCCACGATCTGGGCGGGCGAGTTCGCAACGGTGGATACCAGCATGGCCTGGCCATTCAGTGCCATGCCTGCCCGCACGAAAAAGGCCAATGCACTGAGTCCGTGAATGATGTTCAAAACCACCCGCCACTGCGCTCCATGCCGCCCGGGGGCCATGGCCACCATCAATGCGGCCAGCACCAGCTGAAAGCCAATGGCCATGGACATGGAAAAAACGCCAAACTGTGCATCCGTTTCGAGGAAATAGACGGCCAATACCCCTGACAGGCCGACCGCACTGCTCAGTGCCACGCTGCTTGCGGGTGCCTCCACCTGCAAGAGTTTGGCGTAAGCCAGCATCGTGAACGGCACAACGGCCAACATGGCCAGGTTCGCGACCAGATACGTCAGAACCCAGGGGGCCTTACCGCGAAAGAAGAACAGCAGAAAGGCGAATGAAGCGAAGGCGAGACTCGCAGACCATTCACGCAAACCCAAGCGCTTGGAGGCCGCACCCCGTGCAAGCAAGGCACAGAGATTGGCAAGACTGAACGCCAGCAGACTCGTGGCGAATACCAATGTGGCGGCATCCAGCCGCAGGTGACCCGTTGTATACAAAACCACTCCCTGATGCCTGACGGATGTGCCTCTGTGGGAACTACCACGCCCTCGTTTTTTTGATGTCAACGACTCAGCAAATATTGTTCCATGGAGAAGCGGCTATAGAACTGAAAATTCCTTTAATTCCAGACTTGCCCCTCAGGCAAGCAGCCCAAAGGCTTGACCGATATCATGAAAGCTCGATTCCCAACCCCGAGATCGGCAAGCCTCTTGTGGACACTCCCCTTCTGACCGCACCCGACATCCGCCAACGCATCTGGCAGGAACTGCAGCGTGCCGTGCAAGACCGGCACCACGAATGGCGAACCCCCGTGCTGGCCACGGTGAACGCGGATGGCTTGCCGCAAGCACGCACCGTCGTGCTCCGGCATGCAGATGCACGGCAGGCAACCTTGCAATTTTTCACCGACAAGCGCAGTCCCAAGTTTGCAGAGTTGGAGGCGGCGCCCTCTGCGGCGCTGGTGTTCTGGAGCAAACGGCTTAGCTGGCAGTTGCGGATCCAAGCCACGACAACGGTGCAACATAGCGGTCCGGAGGTGGATGCGGTGTGGACGCGCGTCAGCCAATCTCCCGCTGCAGGGGACTACCTCTCGGCCAAGGCGCCGGGGGATGTGTGGGAAGAAGACGCCTCAGACACCCCGTTCGACAACACGCAGCACTTTCTTGGGATCGTCACTCTGCAGATTCAAAACATAGACTGGCTGGAACTGGCGCGCACGGGCCACCGGCGGGCTGTGTTTACCGCAGACCAGTGGGAATGGCGCGTGCCATGACGTACACGGATGCCCGCGTTGGCGGCAGGGCTTGCCATCGTGCGCTACAAACGGGTGTCAGCATCTTCTGACTGCCTGTTAGGGCTGAGCCCATGTCTGTACCCGTTGAGAAAAATGCACCCCCTGCTTCGTGTGATGCATTGACTGTGATGTTTGATGGCACGTGCCCCTTGTGCCGTCGTGAGATCGGTATGTACCAATCCTTGGACCCTTTGCAAGACGTGCAATGGCTGGACGTGAGTGCGCCACAAGCCGGGCTCAACCTTGAAGAACAGACACGACTCGTGGCCCGCTTTCACGTGCGACTGCCGGATGGACGCATGCTCAGCGGAGCCGCCGCTTTTGTGGAGTTGTGGCTCACCATGCCGGGTTGGCGCTGGCTGGGACGCATCGGCCGGCTCCCCGGTGTAACGCCGATCTTGGAGCTAACCTACCGGGGCTTCCTGCATCTGCGCCCTCACCTGCAAAAGGTAATGCGCGCTGCAGAGGCTCGACGCTTGCGGGCGGACCAACAGCCCAAGCGCTAAGCCCCGTCTGCCGTTAGCTCGATCTGGCGACCTGAATCATCCAGGCAAAGAGTTGCTCCAGGTCATAGTCGCCAGCGTGGCCCTGATCCCACGGCATGGCAAAGTCCACGGCATAGCCTTGGTTCTGCAAGGCGGTTGCCAGAATCACCGGAATGGCCAGCGAGGTATCGCGGTCGATCGTGCCATGGCGGATGCGCCAGCGTTTGGCATTGCGCGCGTCCCTGCTGCCGATGTATTGCATGGCATTCATCATTTTCACCAGCTTGTCTTCCGCACGAACCGCAGCGTTGGCCGTGTTGCGCTGCACCGAGAATTCCGTGAAGTGCCGGTTATCTGTTGCAGGGGTGCCGAACAGGTTGTTCTCACCGCTGGAGGCATCCAGTGCATCGAATGCCGGCGGCAACTTCATACGGCCTGCATAGCGAACAAAGGCGTCAAAGTCGAGGCTGCGCACCTTGCCTCCTTGAATGTTGATCCAGCTGTATTTCCCTAAATCTTTGCCTGCATCCAATTGGCCCTGTGCGGAAGAGAGCACGTAGCCAGATACCCAGTCCTTGAAACTGCCGTTACCTGAAGCGTCCAGCGTCAAGGTCTGCCCTTGAGGCGACTTCAGTTTCAAACTGTTGACGTAGGCAGGAAACAAGGGCTTGAGCTCGTTGGACACCTTGATCTGCTCAGGCGTCAGGGTACCGGCCACCTCTTTGCGAACCATGTTGAAGTCCAGCATGCTCACCTGGATAGCCCGGTAATCGTTCACCCCGTTAAACAGCCACTCGTGCGCGGCGTCGGCATGCTCAAGGTTGGTAATCGGGCAGTAGGCCGACACCGCAAAAATGTCGTCCCGCCCCGGCGCTGCGCCAATGGCTTGCAGATAGGGCTCGTAGTCCGGGGAGTTGCCGCTGGCACCTAACAAGGCAGACAAAGCGCCACCGGCGCTCGTGCCGTTGGAAAATATTTTCTCCATGTCGCCGGGCAATACGCTAGCGTTCAAGCGCAGGTAGCGCACCGCGGCTTTCAGGTCCACGATGGCTGCGGGCGCTTTGCCGGTGAAGGCACCATCGGCATCCTTCAAGGTGCGTCCCCGTGCGCCGGGAGATGCGACTACAAAGCCCTTGAGCAGGGCCGCGGCAATAGTGCTGGGCTTGCCAGCGCTGGGGCCCTGGGTTACCGCTTGCGCAGTACCCGGCTTGGCGGGCATGTAGCCGCCGACCTGGTTGGGAAAAAACACCGGCGCCGTGCGGGCATCGAAATCTCCCACCTTGGCGTTTTGGTAGTAAGCCTCCGGCACATAGATGTTGATCACCTGGTAGGCGGCATCCACCGGCTTGGCGACGTACGGCACCCCTAGGTAGGCACGCACTGCGATGCTTTGCCCGCCCACCGTCACCGTTTGCTTTTCAAAACGCGTGGGGTCCAGGCGCAATGCATCGGGCGCTGTGGCGGCTACAGCGTCACTCTTGGTTGATGAACAGGCTGTGCCCATCAGCACAGCGGTACCGGCCAGACAAGCCAGCGTGGCACGGCGGGAAATGGAAGACGACATTCGAAAACTCCTTGGGGGAGCATGCTAACGAATGACCGTGAAGCTCAGATGTACCAACCGTAAAGCCACGTATTCAGCGTGCCTTGCCGGGCATCATGGAGCGCAACACGCCGTCCTTGACCACATAGTGGTGGTAGAGGGCTGCTACCGCATGCAAGCCGGCCAGCCACACAATGGCATCGCCCAGAAACTGGTGCACATCCCCCCAATCGGCAGCTTCAGAAAAGGGCAGCTGCTGCGTCCATGGCAGCTCGTTGATGCGTATGCCCCCCAGCAGTGTGAGCGGATGGGATTCAGTACCCAGGGCCATGACCGCAGTGAACGGAGTAGCCAACAACAGCGCCCAGAGAACGATGTGTGTACCCTGGGAAGCCAGCTTCATCCAGGTCGCCATGTCGAACTTCGGTGCAGCAGGACGGAACAGCACCCACAACAAGCGCAACAAGGTTGCGAAGAACACAAAGATACCCAGGCTCTCGTGCCAGACGATGTCCAGCCGCGTGGCGGGGTCCACGCCGTCGCGCATGAGGCGCCCGAATCGCTCAGGCCCCAAAACGAAAGCCACCGTCACCGCCAACGCGGTAATGCAGTGGAATGCGCGGCTGACAGTGTCGTATTTGGATGATGCGGATGGTTTCATGGCTGCTCCCTAAAGGGATCAGTATGGACCTTTCAGATTAAGCCAACCTGAAGGCTGAGCAGTCAGGCATATTCGCCCGGCTCGCGCACATCGGCAAAGCGCTGCTTGATCGACGCCCGCTCTTCTTTGGCAGATAACAGGGCCTCAACACAATCCTTATCCAACAAACCGGCATTGGCTTCTGCGCGCAACTCGGCGCACACGGCTTCGTCATCCCACGAGTTTTTATAGGCACGGCGGTTGCTGAGCGCGTCATACACATCGGCCACCGCCACAATGCGCCCCTCCAGGGGTATCTGCTCCATGGTCAGCCCACGCGGATAGCCTGAGCCGTCGCCCCGTTCATGATGGGTAGATACGATGTTGCGCATGATCTGCTCCTGCATGCTGCCCTGCAGCCCCAGGTCCTGGCTGATACGGCCGATGATGCTCTCGCCCATGGCCACATGGCGCTTCATGATCTCGTACTCGGCGGCGTCCAAGCGGCCGGGTTTGAGCAGGATGTGGTCCGGGATACCGACTTTGCCGATATCGTGCAGCGGGGAGAACAACTCCAAGTACTCGATGTAGGCATCACTCAAGTCATGGCTCACGGCCAAAGCACGCGCCATGATGCGGGAGTAGTACGCAATGCGCTCCAGATGCTGGCCGGTTTCAAAGTCCCGTGATCGGGCCAAGTCCACCGCGACCTGAATGGCACTCACAATGCCTCGCGCCAATCGGCGTTGGGTCAAAAACAAGTGGGCAATCAGATCTGTGAATTCGCGCAGCTCTTCCACATCCGCATCTGTGAAAGCATGGAGTTGCCTGGAGTCGTAAAAGAGGAAACCCGCCAGCACGTCGCCCTGGAAAACCGGCGTTGTCACGCTGGATTGGTAGTGGTGATGTTTGAGCCAATGGTTGGGGATGGACGGGGACTGGAAGGTCTCAGCCATGTTGTGGATGACCCGGGTTCCACGCTGCAGAGCCAGCTCCGAAAGCGTGGGCACATCCGCCAAAGCGACTTCATAGTGCTGCAGAGCTCCATCATCCCGGTTATTGCTGACAAGGGTCTTCAAAAGCCCGGTATGAGGATCGTGGGTCACCACAGCAATACGGTCCACCAACGCAACGCGGCTATTCACCAGGCGGTGAATCATCTCTAACTGGGGGGCAAGCCCACCATGCGGCGCAGACTCCACCACATGGTGCGGTGAAAGCGCAGACAAAATGGGGTACAACTTCATGGCCGCCATTGTTGCGCTTTATCGAACCCTTGCGTAAAAACTTGGTACCGCTATCCGCACATCAAATCGCTCATTTCAACCTAGATCCAACTTATGAAAACCAAGCTCCGCACTTCCCTTTTCGCCTTAGCCCTGCTGGCCCAAAGCGCCTTCGCACAAAACGCTGTGACCACGGCAGCCGCCAAAGAGGAAGGCGCTGTCGTCACATCCAGCGGTCTGGTGTATCGCAGCCTCAAAGACGGAACAGGTGCCAGCCCCAAAGCCACCGACAAAGTCACGGTGCACTACAAAGGCACCTTTCCGGACGGACGCGAATTTGACAGCTCCTACAAACGCGGCCAGCCGATTGACTTCCCGCTCAACGGAGTGATCCCCTGCTGGACCGAAGGTGTGCAGCGCATGAAGACAGGCGGCAAAGCCAAGCTGACCTGCCCACCGGAAATCGCTTACGGTGCCCGTGGTGCCGGTGGCGTGATCCCCCCGAACGCGACGCTGGTGTTTGAGGTAGAGCTGCTGGGCGTGAACGGAAAATAAGCCTTCAGCCCTTACGTGTTCAGACCGACCACTGCAGCAAGGGCTGCAGCACACTGGCCCCCAGCTTTTTGGAGCGCTGACCGCTCCAGCCGGTGGTGGGGTCGGGCAGGTTGACGTTGTCCTTGAAGGGCATCTCGATCGTCAAAGCCATACAACCGAAACGCTGGGCGATCCAATTGGTGGCCAGTGACATATTGGCCTGGCCTGCCGCCACGCGGCCGTAGTTGAGCGTGTCCTGAAAGTCGGGGCAGGCGCGCATCCAGTCGGACTTGAAGTCGTCTTCCAGCTCGGCAATGCGCGGGGTGTAGCCCGGCGTGCCTTCAGAGCCGACCACGAAGTTGCAAGGCAGAGCTTCGTCACCATGCACGTCCAGGCACAGGTCCACGCCGGTGGCCTCCATGGCTTGGCGCACCAGGGCCACTTCAGGCGAGCGCTCCATGCTGGGCGCGGCCCACTCCCGGTTCAGGTTGGCGCCCGCGGCGTTGGTGCGCAGGTTGCCCAGCACAGCACCATCCGGGTTCATGTTGGGCACCACATGGAAATTGCAGCGCTGCAGCAGGGTGCGGCTGACGGAGTCGTCGGCATCCAGCAGGCGTTCCATAAAGCCTTCTACAAACCACTCGGCCATGGTCTCACCGGGGTGCTGCCGGGCGATGACCCACACGTCCTTTTTGTCTTCCTCAGCCACCAGGCTATGCACGTCAGCAACGCGCAGCACGCTCATATCCCGCCCCTGCACGGTCGTGCCCAGCCGTTCCACGGTGACCAGCGACGAGGCTGCTGCCGAGGCCAACAGGTCCAAGTGCTGCTCGTACGAATAGGGTTCGAAGTAAGCGAAGTAGATGGCGTTGGTCTGCGGTGTCACGCGCGCAGTCATAACCTCGCCGTCATAACTGGTCTCAATACGGCTCCAGTGTTGGCGATCCTCGCTGCAGACCACCTGGTAACCCTCCCAGCCCTTGGGGTAGGCGCATTGCTTGGCGTTCATGAACCGCAGGGTTACCGGCTCGCCGGCCGCTCCATGTAAGCAGAAGTGGAACCACTGGGCAAACTCTGCCGCCGTGTCCTGGCGGATGCGCAACTGGATGTCGTGCGCAACGTCGAGCCGCAACACCTCGATGGCGCCGGAATCGAACTGGGAAGAGATAGAGAGTTGAGTCATATAGTTTTCAGGCAGTGGCGCTCATGGAATGTGCGCAAGCAGCTACTAAAAATATAGCAAATTACTGCGGCAGCACGACTTTAACCAGTTGACCGGGCGTAGGCTCCCCGCCGCCATAAAAACCATTGATCAAGCGCAACTGTTGCTCAGGTCGGGCAATCGGCGAAGTGCGGGCCAGCTCGGCAAAGCCGCCTTTGGGGTAGGGCACGGATTTGATCACCCAGGGCCGGGCGGCGGCCTTGTCGGCCGTGGTCAGCGCCCGGAAGCTGCCTTCAGCTTCGCGCAGGCCGGCTCTTGCACGCGCCAGTGCATTGGCATCCTTGGCGGTGGACTGCAACAGATACACCCGATCACCCGGTCCGGAGACGACCGTGGCTTCCAGTGCCACGGTGGTGCCATTGGCATTGGCCCGCGCACCGGTGAATCGCGAGGCCTGCAGGCCATTGATGGTGGTGGCCTCCAGCTTGCCCTGGGTGGGCTTGAGCAGATTGCGCACTACATCAGCGGGTGCCTTGCCGGCTTGGGCAGGCACCACACGCACCAACAAGGCGGCGTCACGGGCCGTGTTGATGAAGGCGAGTTGCTCCGCATCGTTCTGGATGTACCAGCCGGCAGGTGCTGTGAGCGCCAGGCCCAAGGGCTCATGGTAGAAATTGCGCCCGCGCACCAGGCCCTGGTCCGGACTGTCGCCGAAGTTCATATTGCTGATCGCCTGCAAATAGCGGGCCCGGCCTTCGTCGTTGTAGCGGTCCTTGCTTTGATACTGCGCGGCCAGACGGGTAATGGTCTCCAGGCGCTGGTCATTGCTGGGGTGGGATGCCAGCCAGTCGCCTTTGGCAGGCGCCGGACGTCCTTCGGCCTTGGCCTGGTCAGCCGCAAACAACTCCTGATTTTTGAGGACCTTGATCACGTCGATCATGTTGCGGGGGTCGTAGCGGGTGCGGTAGAGGTATTCAGCACCGAGGCCATCTGCCTGCAATTCCTGTTCGCGCCCATACGATGCGATGTAGCCCGCCGCCACGTTTTGCGACACCTGGCCCGCCAGCTGCCCGGCACCGGTAACGCCGTAGGCCTCTGCCACCGCACCCAGAACGCTGGCAGCGAACACGCCCAAGCCCGCATTTTGCTGGCTGGTGGCACGCTGTGCACCATGGCGGGCAGTGACGTGGCCGATTTCATGGCCGATCACCCCGGCCAGATCGGCCTCGCTCTCCATGTAGGCCATGATGCCGCGCGTGACATACACATAGCCGCCGGGCAGGGCAAACGCGTTGATCTCGGGGCTGTCCAGCACGGTGAAGTGCCATTGCAACTGGGTACGGTGACTTTGGGCAGCCAGCTTCTGGCCCAAGGCGTTCACATAGGCCTGCAGCTCGGGGTTTTTGACCACGCCGTATTCCTGCAGCACCTGCTGGTGCCCCTTGGCGCCCTCGGCCAACTCGGCCTCTTCGCTCATGGCCGAACGCTCGGTTTGGCCGGTCACGGGGTTGACCACATTGGTGCCGCAAGCCACCAGCAATGCGCTGCTTACCAGCGCCACACTCCACCAGGAACGCATGAAAAAACCTTTGATTACGCGCCGCAGCGCCATGCACAAATTTTAGGAGAGTCCGGTCGGCCCGTCGTGCCACATCGTGCGGTTACGCCCGGCCGACTTGGCCCGGTACAAGGCCAGATCCGCCTGATGCAACAAGCGGGTCAGAAACACCATATCGCGCCCTTGGTGCAGCGTCTGTTGGGCGCATGACACCCCGATGCTGACCGTCACCGGCTTTTTGTGCACCCGCACATCCTGCACCAGCAAATGCACCCGCTGGGCAATCGCGCTGGCTCCATCCGGGCCGGCGCCGGGGAGCCACAAAGCGAACTCCTCGCCGCCATAGCGCACCACAACGTCGCTGCCGCGCTTGCTGGCCTGCAACTGGCGGGCCAACTCCTGCAGCACACGGTCGCCCGCTTCGTGGCCATGGCTGTCGTTCACCCGTTTGAAGTGGTCCACATCCACCATCAACAAGGCTGCTGGCGTGCCCAGCTCAGACTGCATTTGCCACTGCTCAACCGCACGCTCCAGGGCGCGGCGGTTGCCCAGCCGGGTCAGAGGGTCGGTGAGGCTCAGTGCGGAAAGCTCGCGGTTTTCGGTTTCCACACTCTGGGTGTGCTGCGACAACTGCTGGTGTACCGACCTCAGCTCGGCATTGGCCAGCGACAGTTCTGCCGCCAGGCGTTGCGCGCGACCGCGCGCCTCGACCAACTCCGCCTCAAACCGGCTACGCTCCAAGGCCACAAAGAACACCCAGAAAATACAGTCCTGCTCATCCCAAAGGCCGCGCCGGGCATTCACCATGACCGGGACCTGCTCGCCCGCCGCGTTGTTGAGGTGCAAATAGATCTCCTGAACCGCGCCATGGCGCAGCATTAAGGGCCACACATGGGTCTGTAAAAAGATACGGCCGGGCGCAGGCAGCAAACAGTCCATATAGCGGCCTCTCCACGGCTCCGCTGCGCCACCCACCAGAGCCAGCAAGTCGCGGTTGGCGGTCACGATGTGGCCCTGCGGGTCGGTCACGAGCACCGGGCTGGGGAGGAGGTCCAGGTGTTCCATACCTTGAAACCCGGAAATCTCTTTCAGCATCAAACCGGGTGCGCCAAGAATGCCTTCATGGCATCCACCACCAAGTGGGCATGTGACATATGCCCGCAATGTCCCACGACATCCAGCACCTCCAAGGTACTGTTGCGCAGGTGCTGGTGCAGATACTCACCCACCTCCACCGGCGCCAAGGCGTCATAGCGGTGCTGCAGTATCAAGCTGGGGCAGTTCACATGGGGCAGGTCGGCCCGGTTGTCGGCGTAAAAAGTGGCTTCGGCAAAGATGCGGGCAATCACGGGATCGGTTGAGCAAAAACTCTCCGCCAACCGGCGGGCTACCGGCCCACTGTCCTTTTCCCCGGAGATCACAGGAGTCAGGTAGTCGGCCCAGCCGAGGTAGTTCTGATCCATCAGCGCCAGCAGGCCTTCCAGGTCAGTGCGCTCAAAGCCGCCTATGTAGTCCGGCGGCTGGTTCAGGAAACAGGGTGATGGGCCAACCATGACCATCCGTTCAAACAAGTCAGGGCGGGCAATCGACGCCAGCATGCCAATGGAGCTGCTCACCGAGTGCCCCACAAAAGTCACGCCCGATGTAAGTCCCAAGGCGTCGCACACGTCCAGGACGTCCTGTGCGTAGCCGTTCAGGGTGCTGTAGCGACGGTGGTCAAAGGCCGTGATGTCTGACTGGCCACTGCCCACATAGTCGAACAGCACCTGCCGGTAGCCTTCAGCAAAGGCCGGCACCACCTGTGACCACATGTGCTGGTTGCAGCCGAAGCCATGGGCGTAGAGCAACACCTTGTCGCCTTCGCCCGTCACATGGACATTGTTTCGTTTCAGAATATTCATGGCCAGAGCCTCGAGTGCCAACGATGGCTTGCGAGCGCAGTCTAGGTCAAAAGGCCTGCGTGCGGCAAGAAAATCAAAGCGATTTCAACCGCGCCAGTCAACGAAACCGCGGGTCGGCCCCCCCCATACCCGCCGACAAAATCCATTGCCGCTTATGCATCAAACCAGCCCCTTGCGCTCATGAAACATGCGCAAGCAGCTACAAAATATATAGCAAATGATTGCTGGAGAAAACGGTTTCGCGGGGTCTGCGCGGATAATCGGGGGATGACAGCTTTCTCCTCCCTCCCCCTCGCACCCGCCACGCTGGCCAACCTGCAACAGCTGGGCTTTGATGCCATGACGCCCATCCAGGCCGCCAGCCTGCCCGTGGCCCTGGCCGGCAAAGACCTGATTGCCCAGGCAAAAACCGGCAGTGGCAAGACGGCCGCCTTTGCCCTGCCCCTGCTGGCCAAGCTCAACCCCCGATGGTTTGCGGTGCAAGCCATGGTGCTGTGCCCTACCCGCGAGCTGGCAGACCAGGTGACAGTGGAAATCCGCCGCCTGGCCCGTGCGCAAGACAACATCAAGGTCGTGACCCTGTGCGGCGGCGTGGCCACGCGGGGCCAACGCGCGTCGCTGGAAAACGGCGCCCACATCGTGGTGGGCACGCCCGGCCGCATCATGGACCTGCTGGAGCGCGAATACCTGACGCTGGAAGGCCTGAACACCCTGGTGCTGGACGAAGCCGACCGCATGCTGGACATGGGCTTCTTTGACGACATTGTTACCGTGGCCCGCCAGTGCCCTAAGGAACGCCAGACCCTGCTGTTCTCGGCCACTTACCCCGAAGGCATTGAGAAGCTGGCCAAGCAATTCATGCAAGACCCGCAGCAAATCAAGGTGGAAGCGCCGGTGGCTGACAACACCATTGAGCAGCGCTTCTTTGAGGTGGACCGCGAATCGCGCTTTGGCGCGGTCAGCAGCATCCTGAACCATTTCCGCCCGGTGAGCACGATTGCGTTTTGCAACACCAAGCAGCAGTGCAACGACTTGGTGGACAAGCTGGTGGCTGACGGATTTGTGGCCCATGCCCTGCACGGCGACCTGGACCAGCGCGAGCGCGACCAGGTGCTGGCCCAGTTCGCCAACCGCAGCTGCTCGGTGTTGGTCGCCACTGACGTGGCCTCCCGCGGGCTGGACGTAAAAGAGCTGGACATCGTCATCAACGTGGACATCACGCCCGACCCCGAAGTGCATGTGCACCGCATTGGCCGCACCGGTCGCGCGGGCGAGAAAGGCCTGGCCCTGAGTCTGGCCAGCATGCGCGAGATGGGCGCGGTGGGCAAGATCGAGCAGTACCAGAACGCGCCCTCGGTGTGGCACAAACTCGACGAGCTGACCCCTACAGGATCAGGCCGCTTGCTGCCCCCCATGGTGACGGTGCAGATTGCCGGTGGCCGAAAAGAAAAAATCCGCCCCGGTGATGTTCTGGGCGCGCTCACCAACGACGAGGGCGGCCCTGCCTTCACCCGTGAGCAGATCGGCAAGATCCAGGTCACCGAGTTCTGCACTTTT
The DNA here is from genome assembly GCF_002163715.1 of Curvibacter sp. AEP1-3. GTDB lineage: Bacteria > Pseudomonadota > Gammaproteobacteria > Burkholderiales > Burkholderiaceae_C > Allorhodoferax. The sequence goes on along the minus strand of NZ_CP015698.1, from coordinate 3,245,529 downwards.
GTCGGTGTGGCCCGTGATGTGGCCCAGGCGGCATGCAACAAGCTCAACGCCGGCCGCGTCAAGGGCAAGAGTGTGCGAGCACGTCTGCTGTAAAACGACGTTGGGTAGTGGCAGGCAAGAAGCCGGCTTATCCGGCTTTGTAAGGGAAATTCCTACACGTTTTCCAGCGCTTGCCTGACTCCATTTTTTGGAGCCCGTGGCTACAGTTCTCCCAAGCGCCAAAGTATTCAGTTGGCGCAAACTTTCACCGGAGGACCGCCATGAAAACCACTGCTACCGAACTCAACCCCTTCAGCCTGATGATGGAGCCCGAGCTGGTTCTGCAAACCATGGAGCGCTCCCAGCAATTGCGCGGCCTGCGCCGCCACAAGCTGCGCCCCCTGGACAAGCCGCTGATCCCCTACACCAAAGAAGCCTTGGCCGCCCGCGCCGCCTTTGATGCAGCCATTGACGCAGAAGACTTCGAAGCCAACGCCGACAGCTACCTGCTGAACTGAACGGGGGCTTGCGCTTTCTGCAACGGTGCAGCGGAAAGCAGGGGTGTTGGGCCGATAATGAAACGGTCCAACCCTCCACAAGGAAAGTTTGCAATGCACCTGCCCAGTTTTGCCCCCTCCCGCCTGGTTCTGACCGCCGCTTTGGCTGCCGCAACGGCAGGTGCCTGGGCCCAGTCCACCGAACCCGTTCGTGTTGGTTTGCTCAGCACCTTGTCCGGCCCCGGCGCCGGTTTGGGCGTGGATATCCGTGACGGCTTCCAACTCGCCGTCAAACTGAACGGCGGCAAACTCGGCGGCCGTCCTGCCGAGGTCATCGTGGCCGATGACCAGGCCAACCCCGAAGTGGGCCGCCAAACCGCAGACCGCCTGATCAAACGCGACAAGGTCGACTTCATGACCGGCATCGTGTTCTCCAACGTCATGTTGGCTGTAGGCACCCCCACCTTCCAGTCCAAAACTTTCTACATCAGCGCCAACGCTGGTCCGTCGCAATATGCAGGCGAGCAATGCAGCCCTTACTTCTTCAGTGCCTCGTACCAGAACGACAACATGCACGAAGCGGTGGGCAAAACGGTCACCGACAAAGGCTTCAAGCGCGTGGCGCTAATTGCGCCCAACTACCCCGCTGGCAAAGACGCCCTCACCGGCTTCAAGCGTTTCTACCAGGGCGAGATTGCCTCTGAAACCTACACAGCACTCAACCAGCTCGACTACGGCGCCGAACTCTCCAAGCTGCGCGCGACCAAGCCGGACGCGGTGTACATCTTCCTGCCCGGCGGCCTGGGCATCAACTTCATCAAACAGTTTGTGGGCGCCGGCCTCTCCAAGGACATCACCCTGTTCGGCCCCGGCTTCTCGGGCGATGAGGACGTGATCAAGGCGGTGGGCGACCCCATGCTGGGCATGTTCAACACCTCCCAGTGGGGCCACGACATGGACAACGCAGCCAACAAGAAGTTTGTGGCCGAGTTTGAAAAAGAATACGGCCGCCTGCCCACCCTGTACGCAGCCCAGGGCTATGACGCTGCCCGCCTGATGGACGCCGGCGTGCGCGATAGCAAAGGCAAACTGGACGACAAGGCCGCCGTCAAGAAGGCACTGGAAGCCGCCAAGTTCGACTCGGTGCGTGGCGCCTTCAAGTTCAACAGCAACCACTTCCCCATCCAGGACTACTACCTGCGCGTCATCACCCGCGACGCCAAGGGCCGCGTCACCAACCGCACCCTGGGCACCGTGTTCAAAAACCACGCCGACGCCTACGCCGCCAACTGCAAGATGCCCGGCCTCTAAGGCCTGACGCACGCGCATGAGCGGAATTCTGCTGCTGGAGCAGGCCCTGAACGGCCTGCAGCTCGGCCTGATGCTGTTTTTGTTGGCAGCAGGGCTGACGCTGGTGTTCGGCATCATGGACATGGTGAACCTGGCCCATGGTTCGCTGTACATGGTGGGCGCTTACCTGATCGCCACCGCCACCCAGGCCAGTGGCTCCTACTGGTGGGGCTTGGCTGCAGGTGTAGCTGGCACCGCCCTTTTCGGGGTGCTGCTGGAGGTATCGGTACTGCGCAGGCTCTACCGGCGCGACCACGTCACCCAGGTGCTGGGCACCTTTGCCATTCTGCTCATGTGCAATGAAACCGTGCGCATGATCTGGAGCTCACAACCCCTGTCGCTCAACCCGCCGGCCGCACTCTCGGGCCCGGTGGAGTTGTTGCCCGGCTTTTTCTACCCGGCTTTCCGCTTGCTCATCATCGTGGTCGGCTTGGCCACCGCCCTGCTGCTCTACCTGCTGGTGACGCGTACACGGCTGGGCATGCAAGTGCGTGCCGGCGCTTCCAACCGCGACATGGCCCTGGCCATGGGCACCAATGTGCAGCGCCTGTTCACGGCGGTGTTCGGGCTGGGCGCCGCTTTGTGCGCGCTGGCCGGCGGCATGCTCGGGCCGCTGCTGGCGGTGCAGGTGGGCATGGGCGAGAGCATTCTGATTCTGGCCTTTGTGGTCATCGTGATCGGCGGCATCGGCTCCATCCGAGGTGCGCTGGTAGGTGCGCTGCTGGTGGGCATGGTGGACTCCGGCGGGCGCACCCTGCTGCCCATGGTGTTCGAGTGGCTGTTCGGCGCAGCGCTGGCAGCTGATGCGGCGCCTGCGGTGGCCTCCATCCTGATTTATGTGTTGATGGCTGCGGTGCTGTTCTTCAAGCCGCGCGGCCTGTTCCCTGCCCATGGTTGATTCCAACAACACCCGCACCTCGCTGCACCACACACTGCACCTGCGGGCTGCACTCCCGGTGTTTTTGGTACTGCTGGCCCTGCCGCAAATCACGGCGGCTTTGCACGCCGAGTTCTACGTCACGCTGGCCACCCGCATTGCGATTTTTGCCCTTGCGGCCAGCAGCCTGAACCTGATTCTGGGCTTTGGCGGCTTGGTGAGCTTCGGGCATGCGGCCTTTGTGGGCGCGGGCGCCTACACCGTGGGCATCCTGATGCAGCAGGGCGCCGTGCCTGCTGCCATTGCCTGGCCCGCTGCCATGCTGGTGAGCGCGGGCCTGGCCTGCCTGATCGGCTTTATCAGCCTGCGTACCCAAGGCGTGTACTTCATCATGATCACGCTGGCCTTCGCGCAAATGCTGTACTACCTGGCCGTCTCCCTTAAAACCTACGGCGGGGACGACGGCCTGCCCCTGGCCGGGCGCAACACCTGGGCCGGCATTGCCCCTGACGACACGGCGCTCTATTACCTCGCCCTTGGTGCGCTCACCCTGTGCCTGCTGTTCACCCAGCGCCTGCTCAACGCGCGCTTCGGCCAGGTGCTGCAAGGCCTGCGCGAGAACCCGGTGCGCATGCAGGCACTGGGTTTTCCGGTGCTGCGCACGCAGCTCACCGCCTTTACCTTGGCAGGCGCAATGGCCGGTCTGGCCGGCACTTTGCTGGCCAACCAGGGCGGTTTTGTCAGCCCATCCATGATGCAGTGGAGCCAGAGCGGCATGCTGATGGTAATGGTGATTCTGGGTGGCGTAGGCCACCTGTATGGCGGCGTGCTGGGTGCTGCCGCTTTCCTGCTGCTCGAAGAAGTGCTGGGCCACACCACTGAACACTGGCAGCTGGGCTTGGGTGCCATGTTGCTGGCCGTCGTGTTGCTGGCACCGCGTGGTTTGGCCAGCTTGCGCAGCGTGTGGACGCGGAGTCAGGCATGAACACCGGCGCCACCCCTTTGCTGCAGATCGATACACTGGTGAAGCGCTTCGGCGCGCTCACCGCCACCGACCACGCCAACCTGCAAGTGCACCAGGGCGAAGTCCATGCCCTGATAGGCCCGAATGGCGCAGGCAAAACCACGCTCATCCACCAGATTTCGGGCGCGCTGCGGCCGGATTCCGGGCGCCTGTTACTCAACGGGGCAGACATCACCCGTCTGCCCATGCACGCCCGGGTGAAGCGCGGGCTGGCCCGCTCGTACCAGATCACCAACGTGTTTTTGCGCCTGAGCGTGCAGGACAACCTGGCCCTCGCCCTGCAGGCAGTGGCGGGCAGCAGCATGCGCTTCTGGCGCCCGGTGCACACCGAGACCCAGCGTATGCAGGCGGCAGCAGATGTGGCTGCGCGTGTAGGTTTGCAGGCCCAACTGCAACGAACGGCAGGCGCCTTGTCGCACGCCGAGCAACGGCAGTTAGAGGTGGGCTTGGCGTTGGCCAGCCGCCCGCAGTTGCTGGTGCTGGACGAACCCTTGGCCGGCATGGGGCCGGACGAATCCCAGCGCATGGTGGCACTGCTGCAGTCTTTGCGCGCTGAGACCACACTGCTGCTGGTGGAGCACGACATGGACGCCGTGTTCCAACTCGCCGACACCATCTCGGTGCTGGTGGCCGGCCGCGTGATTGCCAGTGGCCAGCCGGATGCCATCCGCCAGAGTGCCGACGTGAAGCGCGCCTACCTTGGCGACGAAGCCTTGCCGGAGGCCCGCCCATGAGCACCGAGACTTTGCTCGACATTCAGGAACTGGAGACGGCGTACGGCAACAGCCAGGTGCTGTTCGGGCTGGACATGCAGCTCCAGGCCGGCACCACCTCCACCCTGCTGGGCCGCAACGGCATGGGCAAAACCACCACGGTGCGCAGCATCCTCGGGCTAACACCGCCACGCAGCGGCAGCATCCGTTTCCTGGGCGAGCGCATTGAGGGCTTGAGCCCCGACCGCATCGCCCGCATGGGCGTGGCTTTGGTGCCCGAGGGACGGCAGATTTTCCCCAACCTCACGGTGCAAGAGAACCTGATTGCCTTTGCCGCGCGGCGCAATGCCAGTTCCGAGCCCTGGACGCTGGAGCGGATTTACCATCTCTTCCCGGTGCTGAAGCAACGCGCGCGCAACATGGGGAACCAGCTCTCCGGCGGCGAGCAGCAGATGCTGGCCATTGGCCGCGCGCTGATGACCAACCCTCACCTGCTGATCCTGGACGAAGCCACCGAAGGCCTGGCGCCACTCATCCGTGAAGACATCTGGCGCTGCCTGGATACCCTACGCACCCAAGGCCAGAGCGTATTGGTCATCGACAAATATGTGCAGCGCCTGATTGCGCTGGCCGGCCACCACACCATCATGGAGCGCGGCCGCGCGGCCTGGAGTGGCGACTCGACCACCTTGGCCGCACAACCCGAACTCTGGCACCGCTACGTCGGCATTTGATTTCAAGGACAACCCATGCCCAAGCTCTACCGCGACTTTGACACTCAGGCGCAAATTGACGCGCAGTACAACCCCTCCATCGCGCTGCCCGACCCGACCGCGCCCGGCAAGCACTTTGCCGCACAAGCCGACAAGGCTCGCAGCACCCTCAAGCACCATGCCGGCATCCCCTTCGGCCCCACGGTGCATGAGACGCTGGACATCTTTCCGGCGGACGTGCCCAACGCGCCAGTCTTCGTGTTCATCCACGGCGGCTACTGGCGCGCCTTCCAGAGCAAAGACTTTCATGGCGTCGCCTTGGGCCTGCACGCCAGCGGTATCACCACCGTGGTAGTGAACTACGCTTTGGCGCCGTTTGTCACGATTGACGAAATCACCCGCCAGTGCCGCGCAGCCGTGGCCTGGACGCTACGCAACATCCAGCACTACGGCGGCGACCCGAGCCGCGTGGGCGTGGGCGGACACTCCGCCGGCGGCCACCTGGGTGCCATGTGCCTGCAAACCGCGTGGGACACCGACTACGGCCTGCCGCGCGACCCGCTCAAGGCGGGCCTGCTGTTCAGCGGCCTCTACGAATTGGAACCCCTGCGCTACAGCTACCTGCAACCCATGATCCAGCTGGACGACGGCGTCATCCGCCGCCAGTCTCCCACGCCCAATTTGCGCGCCTGCCCTACGCCTACCTGGGTGGTCTGGGGCGGCCAAGAGTCGGGCGAATTCGCCCGCCAGTCCACCGGCTACCGGGATGCGGCAGTCGCATTGGGCAACCCGGTGGAACTGAGCGCCATTGATGGTGCCGACCACTTCACCGTGATCCACGGGCTGGAAGACGCTAACAGCCCGGTGTGCCGCTGGCTGCACCAGAAGCTGACCGCCTGAACCGCCGACTTTGAAGCCAAATCGGCCTCTGGCGCCCATCGAATGTGCGCGAGCAGCTCCTGAAACAATAGCAAGCTAGCCTGCGATCGGCGGCCGGCGACGATCCTCGCGCAAGGCGTGGCTGCGCAGGTAGCTCACCCACTCGGCCAAAGGGATCGGGCGGCTGAAGCAGTAGCCCTGCAGCTCGTCGCAGCCCAGCGCGGTCAGTGTCTGGGCGGTAGGCAAGTTCTCTACCCCTTCCGCCACCACCTTCAGGCCCAACGTATGGCCCAGCGCAATCACCGCATGCACGATAGCGGCATCGGCACTGTCTTCCAGCATACCCAGCACAAAGGACTGGTCCACCTTGAGCTTGTCGATGTCGAAACGCTTGAGGTAGGCCAGGCTGGAGTAGCCGGTGCCGAAGTCATCAATCGCCACCTTCACACCCAGCGCCTTGAGGGCCGCCACCTGCTGCTGGGCGGCCACCGGGTTGTCCATCAGGTGGGATTCAGTGAGCTCGAGTTCGAGTTGTGCGGGTGGCATGCGGGTATCGCGCAGCACAGCGCTGAGCTGGTCCACCAGCTCGGGGTCGGCCAGCTGCGCGACAGACAGGTTGACCGACAGCTCCAGCCCCTTGCAGATGCCTTGCTCTTCCATCGCCATCCAGTTTCGGCAGGCCTCGCGCAGCACCCAGGCGCCTATGGGTTTGATCAAACCGCTTTCTTCGGCTACGTGGATGAACTCACCCGGAGGCACCTGCCCCAGCAGCGGGTTTTTCCAGCGCAGCAGGGCCTCGGCACCCTGCACCTTGCGCGTGCGGGCGTTCAGCCGCGGTTGGTAATGCAGGCTGAACTCTTCATTGGCCAGCGCCTGGCGCAACTGCGTCTCCATGGACTGACGGGCAAGCACGCGCTGGTCGGTCTCGGGTGAGAAAAAGCGGGCCGTATCACGCCCGGCGGATTTGGCCTCATACATGGCCGCGTCGGCGCGGCGCATCAGCTCGTCCTGGTCCGTTGCATCCTCGGGGTAAAGCGCCACGCCCACACTGCAGGACACGGTGAGCACATGGCCATCCACTGTGGCGGTCTGGCGGATGGTCGGAATCAGGCGGTCGTTGACCATGGCGGTCAGCTCCGGCAGGTCGGTCACATGGCGCAGGATGATGACGAATTCGTCCCCACCCAGGCGGCTGACCGTATCGTCTGAACGCACCGCGCTGCTGAGGCGGCGCGCCACGGTGCGCAGCAAGCCATCGCCGATGTGGTGGCCCAGGGTGTCGTTGATGAGCTTGAATCGGTCCAGGTCGATGAACAGCACCGCCACCTTCTCGCCGGTGTGGCGTGCACTGGCAATCGCCTCACCCAGACGCTGCTGGCACAAGGCACGGTTGGGCAACTCAGTCAGCACATCGTGCTGGGCCAGGAAGCGGATACGTTCCTCCTTGGCTTTACTGTCGGTAATGTCAATGGAAATGCCAATGTAGTTCACCACCTCGCCGCTGGTCGCACTCTTGTGCACGGAGGAGACCATCAGCCATGCGGGGTAGGTGTCGCCGTTCTGTTTGCGGAAATGCACCTCACCTTGCCAGTCGTTCTGGTCTTCGAGGTCGGCCCACACGGTGTCTTGCGGGGTGTTCATCACAAAGCTCAGGTCCTGCCCGAGCGCCTCGTAAAAGTCGTAACCGGTGCTGCGGCAGAAAGCCTGGTTCACGCTGATGATTTTGCGGGCCTCGTCCATGATGATGATGCTTTCGCTGGACGCCTCAAACACCTTGGCCCACAGCTCCAGCCGCTGCTCCATCACCTTGAGTTTGTTGATGGGGGTGAACGCGGTGAGCACGGCGTCGCGCCCCTGGAAGTTCAGACGACGGGCAGACAGAACCGCCCAGGAGGGCGTGGTGCCGCCGTGCCAGCGCACCTCGAATTCGTCCAGCGCATCAAAGTCCGCCAGACGCTGAAAAAAGCGCCCGCGCACACCGGGCTCGAGCCCATGGCGCCAGGGGTCGTCGGTGCGACCGTTGAGCCATGGGCGGGCGGGCGTATTGACGTGCAGCACTTCGTGGTCCGGCACCGAAGTCACCACCATGGGAATGGGGAAGGCCTCCACCAATTCGCGCTGGGCTTCCGCAGCGCGGGCGCTGGCGGCCAGCTCCTGCTGCACCAGCCGGTCGCGGTCCAGTTGCTCCAACATGCCGTTGAAAGCGGCAAACAGCTGACCGATTTCATCCCGGCTGTGCCACTCGGCGCGCAGGCTGTAGTCGGCCTTGCGGCGCACATCGTGGGCCACACGGGCCAAGCCTTGCAGGGGTTTGGCAATCTGGCTGGCCACCAGATACACCAGGCTCAAAATGCAGCCCAGTAACAGCAGTGCCGTACCGAGGTGTAGCCACATGCGTTTGAAAAGCTGGTCCACACGGGTCTGCAACAGGATGTGGAGCTGCGCAATACCCACGCGCCAGCTCTCTGACAAGTCCTGGAGTGCGGCCCGGTAACTCGCATCCAGACGCGCTGCCTGTTCGCTCGACATGCTGGCACTGTTGACTTCATGCACCGCACGCGCAAATTGGCTGAGTGATTTGCGCAAGGCTTCGCGTGCCGGCCCGAGGGCTGCACGCAGCTCCGGCGAGCCGGCCAGCCAGGTTTGCTCATAGTCAGACTCCAGCCCTTGTTGGACCGCATCCAGCCGGCCCAAGAGGGTGAGCAATTGCGCGTTGGGATTGAAGCCCGGCACCCGCAAGCCCCAGTTCGCCATGAAGTTGTGGGTGTCCAGGAGCACCTGCAAGAGCTCGGGCAAGCGAAGCAGGGTCAGGGACATGACGTAATAACTGTCGAGGTCCGGATCCAGAATCAGGTTGGACTGGTTGCCCACGATGGTGAGCAGGTCACGCGCCTGCCCCAGCATGCGGGCATGTTCCGCATCGGTGCGGGACTCGACCAGCAGGTCATGCAAGCGCTGGGACGCAGCTGCGGTATTGAGTTCCGCGTCATAAGCGGCCCGGGCTTTGTCGAACTCCGGCAAGGTTGCCACGCCGGGGCGGTCCGCGGGCAACAAAATCGCGTCCATCACGTTGTGACGCACCGCCTCGGTGTAGCTGGCACCCACGATTTCTTTGCGGGCGAAGTCAATCGCGAGGTATTTTTCGTGGATCAGGATGCCGGACACATAAATGACCGCAGTCAAATCCAGCAGATAAATGAGCGTGAGTTTGCGCCCGACACTCAGGCGCCCCAACCACAAGGGAATTTTTGACAGCATGTGTAAGGCCCGATCTTCAGAGCCACCCGCCCACGCGGGCTCCAACGGCTTACCAACACGCTAGCAATAAACGCACCAGACGCGCCCCAATAGGGTGCGCGCCTTAGAAACCACGCACTACATATTCCGCCGGTACTGCCCGCCCACCTCGAAAAGCGCACTCGTGATCTGGCCTAGCGAGCACACCCGCACCGCGTCCATCAACACCTCAAACACGTTCTGATTGTCAATAACGGCTTGCTGCAACTTCTTGAGCATGGTGGGGGACTCTGCAGCGTGCAAGGTGTGGAAGTCGGCCAGACGTTTGAGCTGGTTTTGCTTTTCGTCGTCGGTACTGCGGGCCAGTTCCAGCTTGTCCAGCACGGCATCGCCATGCGGGTTGCGGAAGGTGTTCACACCGATGATGGGCAACTCGCCGGTGTGCTTGAGCATCTCGTAGTGCATCGATTCGTCTTGAATCTTGCCGCGCTGGTAGCCGGTTTCCATCGCACCCAACACGCCGCCGCGGTCGGCAATCGCTTCAAACTCTTTGAGTACCGCCTCTTCCACCAGCTCGGTCAGCTCTTCAATGATGAAGGCGCCCTGGTTGGGGTTCTCGTTCTTGGCCAGGCCACACTCGCGGTTGATGATGAGCTGGATGGCCATAGCGCGGCGCACCGAGTCTTCGGTGGGCGTGGTGATGGCTTCGTCAAACGCGTTGGTGTGCAGGCTGTTGCAGTTGTCGTAAATCGCGATCAAGGCCTGCAGCGTGGTGCGGATGTCGTTGAACTGGATTTCCTGCGCGTGCAAGCTGCGGCCACTGGTTTGGATGTGGTACTTGAGCTTCTGGCTGCGTTCGTTGGCGCCGTATTTTTCTTTCATGGCCACCGCCCAGATGCGGCGCGCCACGCGGCCCATCACCGTGTACTCGGGGTCCATGCCGTTGCTGAAGAAGAAGCTCAGGTTGGGCGCGAAGTCGTCAATGTGCATGCCACGCGCCAGATACGCCTCCACAAAGGTGAAGCCGTTGGACAACGTGAACGCCAACTGGCTGATGGGGTTGGCCCCCGCCTCGGCAATGTGGTAGCCGCTGATGGACACGCTGTAGAAGTTGCGCACGTCGTGGTGCACAAAGTACTCGGCAATATCACCCATCACCTTGAGCGAGAACTCGGTGCTGAAGATGCAGGTGTTCTGGCCCTGGTCTTCTTTCAAAATGTCGGCTTGCACGGTGCCGCGCACATTGGCCAGCACCCATTCCTTGATCTTGGCGACTTCGGTGTCGGTAGGCTCGCGCCCGTTGTCCGCCTTGAATTTGTCAATGTTCTGGTCGATAGCCGTGTTCATGAACATGGCCAGGATGCTTGGAGCCGGGCCATTGATCGTCATGGAGACACTGGTGCTCGGGCTGCACAAGTCAAACCCGCTGTAGAGCACTTTCATGTCGTCCAGCGTGGCAATGCTCACGCCGCTGTTACCCACCTTGCCATAAATGTCCGGGCGCGGGTCAGGGTCGTTGCCGTAGAGCGTGACCGAGTCGAAAGCGGTAGAGAGGCGCTTGGCCGCCATGCCGCTGGACAGCAGCTTGAAGCGGGTGTTGGTGCGGAAGGCATCGCCCTCGCCCGCGAACATGCGGGTCGGGTCCTCGCCCTCGCGCTTGAAGGCAAAGGTGCCTGCGGTGTAGGGGTAGCTGCCGGGCACGTTGTCCAGCATCAGCCACTTGAGAATTTCGCCATGGTCCTCGTACTGCGGCAAGGCCACTTTGCGGATGGTGGTGCCGCTGAGGGACTTTGTGGTGAGTGCGGTGCGGATTTCCTTGTCGCGAATCTTCACCACGTACTCGTCACCCGCATAGGCCTTTTGCATCTCGGGCCACTGGGCCAGCAGCTTGCGCTCTGCGGCACCCATGCGCTCTTCGCGTTCAGCGGCCAGTTGGGTGACCGCGGTGACCGCATTCACCTTGTCGGGATTGGCTTCGCGCAACATGCGGCCGGACTCACGCAGTTGCTGGATTTCGCGCGCGAGACGGGCTTGCTCTTTGGCGCGTTTTTTATAGCCGCGCACGGTGTCGCTGATCTCGGCCAGGTAGCGGGTGCGCGCTGCGGGCACCACCGGCGTCTGGTTAGAGCTGTGGCGTACGTTCACGCGCGGCAAGCTACCTTCCTGCAGTGGCACGCCCAGTGCCTTGAGACGCGGCAACAGGGCCTGGTACAGGGCGGTGACGCCATCGTCATTGAAGCGCGCGGCCATGGTGCCGAACACCGGCATCTGCTCGGTGGGCGTGTTCCAGGCTTCCTTATTGCGCTGAACCTGCTTGGCCACGTCGCGCAGTGCATCGCTGGCACCTTTGCGGTCGAATTTGTTGATGGCCACGAACTCTGCGAAATCGAGCATATCGATTTTCTCGAGCTGGCTGGCAGCGCCGAACTCAGGCGTCATCACGTACAGCGGCACATCCACATGCGGGACGATGGCCGCATCCCCTTGGCCGATGCCCGAGGTTTCCACCACCACCAAATCGAAGCCCGCCACCTTGCACGCAGCGATCACATCCGGCAAGGCCGCGCTGATTTCGGAACCGAAGTCACGGGTCGCGAGCGAGCGCATGAAGACGCGGCTTCCCTGCTGCCAAGGCGAAATGGCATTCATGCGGATGCGGTCACCCAGCAGAGCGCCCCCGCTCTTGCGGCGGCTCGGGTCGATGGAGATGACGGCGACGCGCAAGGCGTCATTCTGGTCCAGCCGCAAGCGGCGGATCAACTCGTCCGTCAGGCTGGATTTGCCCGCACCACCAGTACCGGTAATGCCGATAGTTGCTATCTTTTTAGTAGCTGCTTGCGCACGTATTTCCTGTGCCAGAGCCGGATTCAGCTTGGAAGCCTCAATAGCGGTCAGCAACTGGGCCAGTGCGCGCCAACTGGCCTCGGTGTGGCCCTGGATGGCGGACAAGTCGGTAGGTGCCAGTGCCGTGATGTCCTTGTCGCAGCGCATCACCATCTCGCCGATCATGCCTTGCAGTCCCATGCGCTGGCCGTCTTCGGGGCTGTAGATGCGGGACACGCCATAGGCATGCAACTCGCGAATCTCGGGCGGCACGATCACGCCGCCGCCGCCGCCAAACACCTGGATGTGCGCACCACCACGTGCCTTGAGCAGGTCCACCATGTACTTGAAGTACTCCACATGCCCGCCCTGGTAGGAGCTGATGGCAATGCCTTGCACGTCTTCCTGCAAGGCGGCGGTCACGACCTCGTCCACACTGCGGTTGTGGCCCAGGTGGATGACTTCGGCGCCCATGCCCTGCAGGATGCGGCGCATGATGTTGATGGCGGCGTCGTGGCCGTCAAACAGGCTGGCCGCGGTGACAAAGCGCACCTTGTGGGTGGGGCGGTAGTTGGCCAGGGCTTTGAAGTCGGCAGACAGATCGGTCATAGGGCACCAGTGAACGGTTAATTGACGTTTACGTAAACGTCAACTGTAAACCAAGCAGCCTGACAGCGGCTTACAGCCCGCATGGGGGTAAGTACCTAGAGCCCGCTTGCAAATCCGGACGGGCGGCGCGCCGAATCCGGTAGAGTGCGAGCCATAGAGACACAGCTCCCCGGCACCATGACCTTTCTCGCGTTGGACATCGGCAATACCCGCCTCAAATGGGCGCACTATGCGTCCCCCCGCCCCGGCGCTGCGTTGCTGGCACAGGGCGCGGAGTTTCTGGAAAACATCGACAAGCTGGCAGACGGCGCATGGCGTGACATGCCTGCTCCCGCCCAGGTTTTGGGTTGCGTGGTCGCCGGTGACGCCGTCAAGCGCCGCGTTCAAGAGCAAATGGACCAGTGGGACGTAGTGCCGCAATGGGTGGTCGCCAGTGAAGGCGAAGCCGGGTTGCGCAACGGCTATGACCACCCGACCCGCCTGGGGGCAGACCGTTGGGTGGCCATGATCGGGGCCTACCACCACATGTTGAGCCAGGGCACGCCCCGCCCCATGGTGGTGGTCATGGTGGGCACCGCCGTAACAGTAGAGGCCATCGCCACCGACGGCAAGTTTCTGGGCGGGCTGATTCTGCCGGGGCACGGCATCATGTTGCGCGCCCTCGAATCCGGCACGGCCGGTCTGCACGTGCCTACCGGCGAAGTGCGTGAATTCCCCACCAACACCAGCGATGCACTCACCAGCGGCGGCACCTTTGCCATCGCCGGTGCCGTAGAGCGCATGGTGCAACATGTGAGCGCCCACTGCGGTGCTGAGCCCGCCTGCATCATGACCGGTGGAGCAGGCTGGAAAATGGCACCCAGCATGACCCGCCCTTTCGAGCTGGTGGACAACCTGATTTTTGATGGCCTGCTGCAAATGGCCAAGGTCCGCTTTCCGGTGGCCCAAGCGGCCTGAAGGGCCCCGCAGGCGCTATAGATCCAACAGCTGGGAAAAGTCGGTATTACTGGTTCCGGGCGTCTCGCCGGACACCACGGCAGCGGAGTCGAAGGCGTGGTCCAGCACCCGCACTCCGTCACCCGGCGCACTCTGGGCAGAGAGCACCGCACGGTCTACCAAGCGCATCAATTGCGCCCGGGCCGCCTCCTGGGACAAACCATTCAAATCCACGGTCGCCGTCAGGGTCAGGCGCACGGTAGCCAGTTCTGGCACGCGCTGCTCCGGCCGTCCGACAGCACCTGTATCTTGCAGTACCGCGCCATCCTGGCCGATAAACAGAATGCGTGCACGGCCCTTGGGCGACAGCACATGGGACTGCGCATCCGGGTTCACGACCAGCATGGTGCCGTTGGCAAAGTCGCGGGCCCATGCGGTTTTGCCACCGTCAAAGCCGCGGATGACAAAGCCATAGTCACGGGGAGATGCGAAAAAGCGGCCACTGGCGTCGAGGGCCGGGTCGTCAATCTCGAGTTCATCATGCACAAAGGTGTAGCGGTATTCGCCCGGCCGCGACTGCCGGCGCACGGCCGCCTGCAATCCGCCGGACCGTTCACGCGGGTTGATTTCGCTCCACTGTGTCATGGCTACCCCCTGTTACATCTTGTAAATCATGATAGCGATTTCAGATGTCAGACGCGAGCCATTCTTCTGCCAAACGCACCCAAAAGGTGGCGCCCAAGGGCAGCAGCTCGTCATTGAAGTCATAGCTCGGGTTGTGCAAAGTGCAAGGGCCGGCGCCATGGCCCAGGGTACGGTGGTCACCATCTCCGTTACCGATAAAGGCGTAGCAGCCGGGTTTGGCTTGCAGCATGAACGAGAAGTCTTCGGCGCCCATGGTGGGCTCCTGGGTGAACACCTTGTCGGCGCCCACAATGCTTTCCATCACCTTCGCAGCAAACGCCGCCTCCTTGGGCGCGTTGATGGTGGGCGGGTAGTTGCGCACAAACTCAAATTCCACGCGGGTGTTGAATGCGGCACACAGGCTCTCGCTCATCTCGCGCATGCGACGCTCAATCAGGTCCAACACTTCGATGGAGAACGTACGCACCGTGCCCTGCAACTCGCAGCGGTCAGGGATCACGTTGGTGGCTTCCCCGGCGTTGATCATGGTGACCGAGATCACACCCGCATCGATCGGTTTCACATTGCGGCTGATGATGGTCTGAAAGCCCTGCACCAGTTGGCAAGCTACCACCACCGGGTCAATGGCGTTGTGCGGGATGGCCGCATGGCCGCCCTTGCCGCGGATGGTGATCTTGAATTCGTTGCTGGAGGCCATCACCGGGCCCGCGCTGGCTGCGAACGTGCCCGCTGCCATGCCCGGCCAGTTGTGCATGCCGAACACTGCCTCCACCGGAAACTGCTCGAACAAGCCGTCCTTGATCATTTCGCGGGCGCCACCACCGCCCTCTTCCGCGGGCTGGAAAACCAGGTACACCGTACCGTCAAAGTTGCGGTGCTTGGCAAAGTGCTGGGCCGCAGCCAGCAGCATGGCGGTGTGGCCATCGTGCCCGCAGGCGTGCATCTTGCCGGCATGTTTGCTGGCGTGGGCAAAGGTGTTGAACTCTTGCATGGGCAGGGCGTCCATGTCGGCGCGCAAGGCCAGTGCGCGGCTGGAGGTACCGGCCTTCACAATGCCTACAACCCCGGTGGTGCCCATGCCGCGGTGGATGGGAATGCCCCACTCCTTCAGCTTTGCGGCCACCACATCCGCCGTGCGTACTTCCTGAAAGCACAGCTCCGGGTGGGCATGGATATCTTTGCGCAGGGCCGCAATTTCGGGGGTGTTGGCAACAATGGGCTCTATCAGTTTCATGGCGAGTGTCCTCCGCAGGGAGAGAAATGTCCCTCCCCTGTCATCACAAGAGCATACGCAATTCGGTAAAGTCCGCACCATGCACTCAGACACTCCCGCGACCTCTCCATCCCCCGCAGGCACCGCCCACATCTTGGGCGCCTGCCCCCATGACTGCCCCGATACCTGCTCCATGCTGGTCACCGTGCAGGATGGCGTGGCCATCAAGGTCCAGGGCAATCCGGAGCACCCTGCCACCAATGGCGCGCTGTGCACCAAGGTATCGCGATACACAGAGCGCACCTACCACCCCGAACGGCTGCTGCACCCGCTCAAACGTGTGGGCCCCAAGGGTTCAGGACAATTTGAGCGCGTGAGCTGGGACCAGGCACTGAGCGACATTGCGGAGAAGCTCCAGAGCATTGCAAAGCGTGACCCGCAGGCCATCCAACCCTACAGCTATGCCGGCACCATGGGGCGTGTGCAGGGCGAAGGCATGGCAGCCCGCTTCTTCAACAGATTAGGCGCCGCCCGTCTGGACCGCACCATCTGCGCATCAGCAGGTGCTGAAGCACTGACCTTCACTCTGGGCAACAAAGTCGGCACCAAGGTAGAGTTTTTTGCGGAGGCCAAGCTCATCCTGATCTGGGGCAGCAACTCGATTGCCAGCAATGTGCACTTCTGGCGCCACGTGCAAACCGCCAAACGCAATGGCGCACGCATCATCTGCATAGACCCGCGCCGCTCCGAGACGGCCGAAAAATGCCACCAACACATCGCCCTGCTGCCCGGCACCGATGCCGCCCTCGCGCTGGGCCTGATGCATGAGCTGATCACCCACGACTGGCTGGACCACGACTACATCGCCCGCCATACCTTGGGCTGGGAAGGCCTGCGCGACCGTGCCTTGCAATGGACGCCGGAACGCACCGCAGAGGTGTGTGGCATCACCGCAGACGAAGTGCGCGCGCTAGCCCGCGAATACGGCGAAACGGCGCGCGCTGGCGAACCAGTAGCAATACGCATGAACTACGGGCTGCAGCGGGTGCGTGGCGGTGGGAATGCGGTGCGCGCGATTGCCTGCCTGCCCGCACTGGTGGGCGCTTGGCGGCACCGTGCAGGGGGCGTCTTGTTGTCCAGTTCCGGCTATGTGCCCACCCAGACCATGGCGCTGGAACGGCCCGAGCTGCTGGCCGGCCGCACCCCCCGCAGCATCAACATGAGCACCATTGGCGACGACCTGCTGCGCCCTGCCAGCGCCGAGTTCGGACCTGCCATTGAAGCCCTCATCGTCTACAACAGCAACCCGGTCGCAGTGGCCCCGGAGTCCGCCAAGGTGGTGCAAGGCTTTGCGCGCGAGGATTTGTTTACAGTCGTGCTGGAGCACTTCCAGACCGACACGGCCGACTACGCCGACTACGTGTTGCCCGCTACTACCCAGCTCGAACACTGGGACGTGCACAGCAGCTACGGCCACACCGACATCCTGCTCAACCGTCCGTCCATTGCCCCATTGGGCGAGGTTTGCACCAATACCCAGTTCTACCGCGATCTGGCTCAGCGCATGGGCTTCACCGAAGACGTGTTTGCGGAGTCCGATGAGAGCCTGTGCCGTACTGCTTTTGGCGACAAAGTGGACTTTGACTTGTTGCTGAGCCAGGGCTACGCGCCGCTGCCCGTGCCGGACGCACCGTTTGCCGATGGCGGCTTTCCGACACCCAGCGGCAAGTGTGAGTTTTTCAGCGCACGCCTGGCCGCGCGCGGTGAAGACGGCTTGCCCGACCACGTGCCCAACTACGAACCTGCGGGCGCCAATGCGGCTTACCCGCTGGCGATGATCTCGCCGCCCGCGCGCAACTTCCTCAACTCCACCTTTGTGAATGTGAAGAGCCTGCGCGATATTGAAGGTGAGCCCCTGGTAGAGCTGCATGAGGCCGATGCCGCGCCACGCGGCATTGCGGACGGGGATGAAGTGACAGTGTTCAACGCCCGCGGCACCCACCGCTGTGTGGCCCGCGTGTCCGCCCGTGCGCGACCTGGAGTGGTCAACGGATTGGGCATCTGGTGGCGCAAGCTGGGTCGCGACGGTACCAATGTGAACGAACTCACCAGCCAGCGCCTGACCGACATGGGCCGGGCGCCCACGTTTTACGACTGCGCAGTGGAAGTGAAAAAAAGTTAGCGCTTTTTGCGCCCGAAATTGAGCAGACGGGTGGCGATGAAAGTCTCCACCATGAAGCAGATCAGCGCGCTCAGAAAGCACACCACCCCGCCCAGAAAGCTGAAGATGGAAATGCGCAGACCGGGGAAGTCGATGGTCTCGCCGAGGAACAGCACCACGATGGTGAGGCCGATCAAAAAAGCGCAAGAAGTCAGCAGCGCAATGCTGGTGTTGGCCAACAAACCGCGGGTTCGCAACTCGGCAAGTTCGGCATAACCATCCGCATCCTCAGACGGATGCGTGCCTTGCTTGATGCGGGTCTCCACATTGCGTGCGCGATCGATGATGCGTGCAAGGCGCTGCGCTACGGCACCGATCATGCCGGACACGGCCGTGAGCAAAAACACCGGCGCCACCGCCAGCTGGATGCCGTGCGACACCGTATCGGGATCCATGGGAAAAACCATAAGCAAACACCTCAATGAAAAACGCCATGCCGGCTCACACCCGCATGGCGTTGCATTGTAGGTCCGTGCTTTACTTTTGCTGTGCCAGTTGCTGCTCCAACTGGTGCAACACGCGGTAGCAGTCCAGCACGCGGCCCACACTGGAGTTGGGTTCGCGCCCCTCTTTGATGGCAGCAAAGAACTCGCGGTCTTGCAGTTCGATGCCGTTCATGCTGACGGCCACATTGCTCACGTCGATTTTCTCTTCCTTGCCGGTGAACAGATCGTCGTAACGGGCGATATAAGTCGCTGTATCGCCGATGTATCGGAAGTAGGTGCCCAAGGGGCCGTCGTTGTTGAAGCTCAGTGACAAGGTGCAGATCGCACCATTGGCTGCGCGCAGCTGGATGCTCATGTCCATGGCGATGCCCAGCACCGGGTGGATGGGGCCCTGAATGGCATTGGCTTGCACGATGGGGCTGTTGGCCTGGTAGGCGAACAAATCCACGGTGTGCGCGGCATGGTGCCACAGCAAGTGGTCAGTCCAGCTGCGGGCTTGGCCCAGCGCGTTGGTATTGGTGCGGCGGAAGAAGTAGGTCTGCACATCCATCTGCTGGATGTTGAACTTGCCGGCCGTGATCTGCTGGTTCACATACTGGTGGCTGGGGTTGAAGCGGCGGGTATGTCCGCACATGGCTACCAGACCTGTCTTTTTCTGCTCGGCCACCACGGCATCGGCACCTGCCCAGCTGTCAGCCAAGGGAATTTCCACTTGCACGTGCTTACCGGCCTTCAGGCAAGCCAGTGTTTGTTCAGCGTGCATCTGCGTCGGGGTACAGAGGATGACGGCGTCCAGCTCAGGGATTGCTAGGCTTTCAGACAGCTCGGTGGTCACATGACCTACGCCGTACTTGGCGGCCACTTCTTTGGTTTTATCCAGCTCACGACCGATGAGGGAGATAACTTCCACGCCCTCGATATTCTTGATGCCGTCCAGGTGTTTGACACCGAAAGCGCCAGCGCCAGCCAACGCCACTTTGATAGTTTTGGTCATATCAGTTGTTTTCCAGAATGAGATGTCCCACCGCCGTATTGCTGGCGGGCACATGATAAAAACGGTGCTTGACGCTCACGGAATGTGCGCGGGCTGCTTCTAAATCTGTAGCATCGTAGGGCACATCTGACATGGCGCCGCGGGCGATCAGCCACATCACCAGCTCAATGCCTTCGCTGCCGGCTTCGCGCACATAGTCGATGTGCGGCGTGGCGGCGCAGGCGGCCGGATCGGCAATCATCTGGTCCAGCCAAGCGTTATCCCACTCACGGTTGATCAGGCCGGCACGCGCGCCTTGCAGCTGGTGGCTCATGCCACCGGTGCCCCAGATGTGCACATTCAGATCTTCGTCGTAGCTTTCCACCGCCTTGCGGATGGCCTTGCCGAGGTTGAAGCAGCGCTGGCCGCTGGGCACGGGGTACTGCACCACGTTGACTGCAAACGGAATCACCGGGCAGGGCCAGCTGTCCTTCACCGGGTCTTTTTCGCCGCACATCAGGCTCAGGGGTACGGTCAGGCCGTGGTCCACATCCATTTTGTTGACGATGGTGAGGTCAAAGTCCTGCTGGATCACCGAATGGGCAATGTGCGAGGCCAGGTCAGGGTGGCCTTGCACCTTGGGCACCGGGCGGGGGCCGAAGCCCTCGTCGGCCGGTGTGTACTCCGCAGCGGTACCGATAGCGAAGGTGGGAATCATGTCCAGGCTGAATGCGGTCGCGTGGTCGTTGAAGACCAGGAAGATCACGTCAGGCTTGTTGTCCTTCATCCACTGCTTGGAATACTCATAGCCGGCAAACAGCGGCTTCCAGTAGTCCTCCTGGGTCTTGCCCAGGTCCATGGCGGCGCCGATGGCCGGCACGTGGGAGGTGAATACAGAGGCGGTAATTTTGGCCATGGGGTTCAATCTTTCTTGCCACCAACGGTGGATGGTTGGCCTTGGGGTTGGTGGTGGGCCTGGGCGTCGCCGTCCTCACCGATGTAGCGGTTTCCTTCGGCCGAGCGGCCACCGGCCAGCATCATGGCGCGGTACTCTTCTTCGGTCATGCCGGTCATGCTGCCGGCCATCTGTTGAAAGCTGCGGCCGTGGGTAGCGCCGATCTTGGCCAGGAAGTAGATATTGCCGCCGAGCTGCATGGCGCGGTTCAAGTCCATATCGATCACAGCTTGGCGCTGCTCCTCGCTCATGGGCCATTCATTCAGGTAGGCACGCTGGTCGGCCTTGAAGCGCGCGCGGTTATCGGCCATCATGAGGCTCATGCAGAACTGATTGAGCCAGTAGCCTTTGCGGCTTTGTTCGGCATCAAAAATGATGGTGCCGGGGATGTCCTGGTAGGGTTTATCGAGTGCCATTCAGTACTTTCTCAAAACAATAGAAATCGCCGCAGGGCCGCCCCAAGGCGATTTGCGCCCCCTCCGGGGGGCAGCGATCCGCGTAGCGGCAGAGCGTGGGGGCCATCAGTCCTCCCAATAGAGGCGGTTGGGGTTATCCACCAGCAGCTTGCGTTGCAGCTCTGGAGTGGTGGCGATGTGGGGAATGAAGTCCACCAGCAAACCATCGTCCGGCATGTGGTCCTTCAGGTTGGGGTGCGGCCAGTCGGTGCCCCAGAGCACACGGTCGGGGAATTGCTCGACGATGCGTTTGGCAAACGGAATCACATCGCGGTAAGCGTGTTGCTCGCCATTCAAGGCCTTGGGGCCACTAACGCTCAGGCGTTCGGGGCAGCTCACTTTGCTCCACACATTGCTGTGCTCACGCATGAACTTTTCAAACAGCGCGAACTGCGGGCCGTCTACCGGCAGCGAGACATCGGGCCGGCCCATGTGGTCCACCACCACCGTGGTCGGCAGTGCGGTAAAAAAGTCCCACAGCTCGGGCAAGTCCACCGCCTCAAAGTAGATCACCACGTGCCAGCCCCACTTCGCAATGCGGCCGGCAATTTCCATCAGCTCGTCCTTGGGCGTGAAGTCCACCAGGCGCTTGACGAAGTTGAAACGCACGCCGCGCACACCGGCGTCATGCATGGCCTGGATCTCCTCGTCGGTGACGCTGCGCTTGACGGTGGCCACACCGCGCGCTTTGCCATTGCTGGCGATGAGTGCATCCACCATGGCACGGTTGTCGGCGCCGTGGCAGGTGGCTTGGACAATCACGTTTTTCTCAAAGCCCAGGTGGTCGCGCAAGGCGAACAGCTGGTGCTTGGACGCATCGCACGGCGTGTACTTGCGCTCGGGCGCATAGGGGAACTCAGCACCGGGGCCGAACACATGGCAGTGCGCATCGACAGCGCCTGCAGGCAGTTGGAAGGTAGGCGTAGAAGGGCCGGTGTACCAGTCCATCCACCCAGCAGTTTTGGTGAAGTCACCCGAAGTAGGCTTGGTCATAGCGGGCTTTCAGTCGATGTACTTCAAACCCAGCGCCGCCAGGGGCTCGCGCATCTTGTACATGTCCAGCCCCAGCACGCCAGCGGCCAACTTTTCGCGCTTTTCGCCTTCGAAGCTCTCGCGCTTCTGGGCAGCAGCAAGCGTGGCAACAGCTTTGGCTGCGGGCACGCACACCACGCCATCGTCATCTGCCACGATCACATCACCCGGGGTCACCAGCATTCCGGCACACACGATAGGAATGTTGACCGAACCCAAGGTCGCCTTGATGGTGCCCTTGCTGCTGATGGCCTTGCTCCACACCGGGAAGCCCATGCGCTGCAGCTCTTTCACGTCGCGCACACCGCCATCGATGATCAACGCGCGGGCGCCACGAGCTTGGAAGCTGGTCGCCAGCAAGTCACCGAAGAAACCGTCGGTGCACTCCGCAGTCACCGTGGCCACCACGATATCGCCGGGCTGGATCTGCTCAGCAGCCACGTGCATCATCCAGTTGTCGCCGGGTTGCAGCAGCACGGTCACTGCCGTGCCGGACACCTGCACGCCACTTTGGATGGGGCGCATGTAAGGCTTGAGCAGACCCACGCGGCCCATGGCCTCGTGCACAGTAGCTGAACCGAGAGCGGCCAAACCGTCAGCGGCAGCTCGATCAGCGCGGGTGATGTTGCGGTAGCAAACGCCTAGTTCGTACATGCAGTGTCTCCTTATTTGTTTTTGGCTTTGAGCGCGGCGTCCAGACGCGGGAACACGCGCCGGGCATTGCCCTCGTAGATCTGATGGCGGTCGTCCGCACTCAGGATCTTGGACGCTTCGATGTAGCGCTTCGTGTCGTCGTAGTAGTGACCGGTCTGCGGGTCAATACCGCGTACGGCCCCAATCATTTCGGACGCGAACAACACGTTCTTCACCGGGATTACGGTGTTGAGCAAATCAATGCCGGGCTGGTGGTACACGCAGGTGTCGAAGTAGATGTTGTTGAGCAAATGCTCTTCCAGCAGCGGTTTCTTTAACTCCTGCGCCAAGCCGCGGAAACGACCCCAGTGGTAAGGCACTGCGCCGCCGCCGTGTGGAATCAGGAACT
The DNA here is from genome assembly GCF_002163715.1 of Curvibacter sp. AEP1-3. Classification (GTDB taxonomy): domain Bacteria; phylum Pseudomonadota; class Gammaproteobacteria; order Burkholderiales; family Burkholderiaceae_C; genus Allorhodoferax. Next base: position 3,222,910 of record NZ_CP015698.1, on the reverse strand, counting down.
TAAGCGTGGGAAATTGCTTGAACAAATCGCTGGTCAGGCACTGCATGAAAGCTGTGGTGTCCGCGTTCAGGTAGTGAGCGCCGGTGGTGTGGAAGCAGGCGTTGCAGCTGGTGGACACGTGAATCATCGCGGGGATGTCGTACTCCACCATCTTCTCGTAAATGGGGTACCAGTGCTTGTCGCTCAAAGGTGGCGATGTCCAGTGGCCGCCGCTGGGGTCGGGATTCAGGTTGATGCCCACATTGCCGTACTGCTCCACGCATTTCACCAGCTCGGGAATGCAGGTAGCGGGGTCCACACCGGGGCTCTGGGGCAGCATGGCGGCGGGAATGAAGTGATCCGGGAACAGCTGGCTCACGCGGAAGCACAACTCGTTGCAGATGGCCGCCCAAGTAGCGCTGGTGTTGAAATCACCAATGTGGTGGGCCATGAAGCTGGCGCGCGGGCTGAAGATGGTGAGGTCAGAGCCCCGCTCTTTCATCAGGCGCAGCTGGTTGGTCTCGATAGTTTCGATCAGCTCGTCATCGCTGATCTTCAGGTCAGCCACCTTGGGGCCCAGTTCGGGCGTGGACAGGTTGGCGATCTGGGCGTTACGCCAGTTTTCCAGAGCCTTGGGGGCCGTGGTGTAGTGGCCGTGGCAATCAATGATCATGGAAGTCTCCGGTGATGTTGTCGGTATGTGTGCTTATGCGGGCTCCATGCCCTGGCGCAGCTTGGCTGCGTGGGCCTGGGGCGATGCCATGTAGTCCAGCATCGCGTGCACGGCGGCGGCTTGGCTGCTATGCGCCCCGAGCCCGGCAGAAAAGGTGGTGGTGATCTGTATATCAGCGGGTAGCGGTCCCACGATGCGAATGCCTTTTACATGGATCAGCTCGCTGAGCTGCTGAAAGCCCAACGCCACCTCACCCTGTGCCACCAGCGTGCCTACCGGCACGCCAGGGGGTGCTTGCACGATGCGGCTTTGGATCTCGTTGGCAATGCCCCAGCGTTCAAAGAGCTTGGCCAGTGCGACGCCGCTCGGACCGGTGGAGTAACTCAAGGTGGGTGCTGCCAACACGGCAGCGCGCACCGCTGCTCCCGAGCTGATGTCAGGCGCTGCAGCGCCTTCTTTCACTGCTACGGCTACGCCGGAGTGCACCAGATCCACACGGCTTCCAGCCGCCAGATGGCCTGCCGCCAACAGCTTGTCGATGGCATCAGACGCCAGAAACACGATGTCAAACACCTCGCCCGCTTGCACCCGCTTGGCCGCATCGACTCCGCCCACCGACTCCAGCGCGAGGTGCACGCCCGTGGTGGCCTCATACGCCTCTGCCAGCTCCGTCAACACTTGGCGCGTGGCCATGGAGGAGATAGCTTTCAAGGTCAGTCCCGCAGGGGCGTGGGAGGGGAAGGCAGGGGTTTGCATGCTGGCTATTCTGGTCGGCCAAGCAGGCTTTGATAAGCCAAGGGGGCGACTAGCAGCTATCACATATCGGCATAATTGACGCGCAGCTATTCTCAGAAGAAACTCGCTCATCCCGGATTGCCGCTATGGATTTGTTGCTATGGACTTGAAACAGTTGGAATACTTTGTGCGCGTGGCCGAAATGGGCAGTTTTACCCGCGCCTCCATTTCGCTGGACGTGGCCCAGCCTGCGCTGAGCCGCCAGATCCGCCTGCTCGAGGTCGAGCTGCGCCAGAACCTGCTCACCCGCAATGGCCGTGGCGCAGTGCCCACCGAAGCCGGCAAGTTGTTGCTGGAGCACGGCCGCGGCATCCTGCACCAGGTTCAACTCACCCGGGAAGAGATGGGCGCCGCCCGCGGCGCGCTGGCCGGAAGGGTGTCCATAGGCTTGCCGCCCAGCCTGTCCAAGCTGATTACCGTGCCGCTGGTGAAAGCCTTTCGCGAAGCCCTGCCCCACGCCCACCTCACGCTGACCGAGGGCTTCTCGGTGCAAATGCACGAAGGCCTGCGCCTGGGCAACCTCGACATGGCGGTGCTTTACAACCCCGGTCAGAGCACCGACCTGGAAATGAGCACGCTGGATGAAGATGAGCTCTCGCTCATCTCGCACAACCCCAGCGGCGGCAAAAGAGGCAAAGGCAAAACGGCGCCCGCCATCAGTCTCAAAGAAGTATCGGCGCTACCGCTCATCCTGCCCAGCCGGCCCAATGCCTTTCGCATCCTGCTGGAGGGCGAGATGATGGCCCTAGGCCGCCGGCCTGAAGTACTGTTGGAAGTGGACGGGCTCAACGCCATCCTTAACCTGGTGAAAGAAGGCATGGGCCACGCTGTGCTGCCCAGCTACACGCTGAGCAACTTCGACAACCCGGAGACCTTCACGGTGCAGTCCATCCACAGCCCGCGCATCATGAGCCAGCTGATGCTGGTGTGGTCTGCCCGCCGCCCCACCACCCAGACCCAACGCAAGGCGATGGATGTGGTTAGCAAAGTGGTGCTGGAGGCCATTCACCGCTAGCCCGCTCACAGTTTTTTGCATAGCTGCTATTCCGTGCGCCGCTTGCTGTGCCACTGGCACTGCCCACACACTGCCTGCATAACACTTGAGAGGAGACGACCATGACCCGAACCACTACCAAATTCATAGCTGCCTGCGCACTATTGACAAGCGCTAGCGGCCTGTTTTTATCGCAGTCTGCTGTGGCACAGACTGCGGGCGCCTACCCCGCCAAAACCATCCGGCTGGTCGTGCCCTTCACACCCGGTGGGTCCACCGACATCCTGGCCCGCGCCATCGGCCAGAAACTCAACGAAGCCTGGGGCCAACCGGTGGTGATCGACAACGTGCCCGGCGCAGGCGGGTCTATCGGCGCAGACAAAGTTGCCAAAGCCCCGGCCGACGGCTACACCCTGCTCATGGGCCACATCGGCACACTGGCGGTGAACCCTTCGCTCTACCCCAACCTGCCTTACGACCCCATCAAGAGCTTTGCGCCGGTGGCCTGGGTGGCACGCGTGCCGAATGTGTTGGTGGTGCACCCCAGCGTGCCGGCCAAGAGCGTGAAAGAACTGGTGGCTCTGGCCAAGTCCAAACCCGGCCAGCTGAACTACGGCTCCGGCGGCAATGGCAGCGCGGCCAACTTGGCCACGGAATATTTCAAACTGCAGACCGGCAGCTCACTGCTGCACATCCCCTACCGCGGCACGGCCCCTGCGGTCACCGACCTGGTCGGCGGCCAGATACAGGTGTTGTTTACCGGTGCACCGGCCGTCATCAACCAGGTCAAGGCCGGGCAACTGCGTGCGCTGGCCGTCTCCAGCCCCAAACGCCTGGACGCATTGCCGGACCTGCCCACCGTGGCGGAGAGCGGCTACAAAGGTTTCGAGGCTGACCAGTGGTACGGCGTGGTGGCTCCGGCCGGCACGCCCGCTGATGTGGTGGCCAAGCTCAATAACCAGATCAATCTGGCATTGAACTCGCCCGAACTCAAAACCCGTCTGAACACTGAAGGCGCCATCGCCACGCCGGACACCCCTGCCAACTTCGGCAAACTGATTGCAGCCGAGATTGCCCGCTGGAAGCCGGTGATCAGTGGCGGGCGGGTGAAGGCGGACTGAGGACACTCCCGTGCACCGCAGAAGCGCGCTCCTTCTTTTGGCGGTGCTGGTTTCAGGCTGCGCCCACCTCACAGCGGAGCGCAGCGAAACGGTGTTGCCCGTGAGCCGTGCCTGGGTGGATGGCCGGCAGGTCGAGTATGTGACCACCGATATCTCTGACGCCGCCATGGCAAGCGCCATGGGCGTGAACTACGTCCCTCGCTTGCGCCAAGCCATAGGCGCGCCGCAGTCCCTGTTGGAACGCGTCTACAAGTTCAGTGGGGACGAGCAGATCAGCATTTTTCAATCAGCGCCACGACCTGTAGGCGCGCTCAATGCGGACAGTGCCTACAGCCCGCTCTGGCGACTCGTGCTGGTCACATGGCGCGCACCTCACACGGCGCGTGTACTGAAATCAGAGGAAGAACTATTGGCTGCGGAAGACGCCGGACAGGTCCGCCTAGAGCTCACCGACATCGTGGTCAACTGCCCCGTCACAAAGGCGGTGGGTGGCGAAGGGCTTACCGGGGTTCGTTAAGCGCCTTACACCGGTATCACTGACGCCAACGCCCTCGCCGCAGTGCCTGACTGCACTGGCACCATGGCATCCATGCGCCTCAGAGCGGATAGTGCTTCAAGACCCACAACAGCACATTCAACGTGAAGAACGAGCCCACCGTCGCGGCCAGCAATGTGGCTGCGCTCACTTCTTCGTGGCCGTACTTCAGCGCGAGGATGGGGTAGACGCCCAACATGGGCATGGCGGCAAACAGCAAGGCTGCGGTGCGCAGCTGCGGGTCAGCAATCGGCACCACAAAGGTAAACGCGAGAAACACGCACAGCGGGTGCAGCACCAGCTTGCCGATGGTGATTTGCCCCACCAGTCTGCGCTTGCCCTTGAGCTGCAAACCAACGAGAGCCCCGCCAATGACGAACAGCGCAAGGCCGGTAGTCACCTGCGAGAACAGCGTGATGGTGCGCGCCAATGGGCCGGGTAGAGCCCAGCCCATGACGGACACCAGCAGTGCCAACGGAATCACCACCAGCATGGGCGTGCGCACCCAGCCCCGGGCGATGTCCCGCAGCACGGTGCCCCAGGGGCGGTGCGCGCCGGCATCGGCGTTGTCGGCCAGCGTGAGCAGCACGGGCAGCTTGATGAGGTTTTCAAACAGCATGTTCAGCGCCAGCGCTACAGGCGCAATGCTGCCCAGCACCAGTTGGGCCACGGGGTAGCCCATGTAGCCGCTGTTGGAGCAGGCGGTGCCCATGGCAAAGAAGGCGCGGTAGCTGCCGGTGCTGCGGTTCATATAGCGGGCCCACAAGTAGCTGCACAGCAGCATGACCCCTGAGCCCAGGCCATAGGCCAGCAGGTAGTCCATGTGCATCACATCCCGCAGGGGGCGCTGGGCAATGGCATTGAACAGCAGCGCAGGCAAGGCCAGGTTGAGCACGAATTTGCCCAGTACCCGCAAATCCGGTTTGCTGAACACACCCGTACGGGTGCAGAGGTAACCCATGGCAATGCACAGGTAAATGGGGCCGGTGATGGCCAGGATATCAAGCATCAGTACCTGTCAGTGAGTGGTGCGGCGGGCGAGGAGTGCGTCAGCGTAATCCTGCCAAATGGCATTGGGGGCGACGTTTGCAAAGGCTCCGGTGCGGGCCTGGTCAGCCACCCACTGCTGTTTGTCGGCAATGGCGCTGGCCATGGTCGGCGCAAAGCCGGCCTCGCCCACGGTGCGGGCAGATTCGCGCATTTCTTCCGCGCGCCGCTGGCCGTGCTGGGCGACGCGGCTGAAGAAGTAGGCGCCCTGCTTCTCCCAATCGATGCTCGGAAAGGTTTCGGCCAATGTGGGCAACACATGCGCTTCCACCCCGTAGGCACGCGCCGTGGTGTAGCTCTCGATGACCAGGGCCTCCAGCCCCTTGATCATGACGCTGCGGCACATTTTGATGGCCGAGGCCACACCGATGTCGACCGACACGGCCTTGGCATCCAAGCCCAGCGCCTGAAAAGCGGCGGCCAAGCTGGCGGCCTGCGGGCCACCCAGCAACATGGGCACGCGGATGCCATAGGGTGGCACCGAGGTCATGACGCCAGCCTCTACATAGTGCGCACCGGTGGCCTGCACCAGTGCAGCGGCTTGCTGCTTGGTGCCGGGTGAGGCGGAGTTGAGGTCCAGAAACACCATGCCCGCACGAAGGTGCGGGGCAGCAACTTGCGCCACCGCCAGGGTGTTGGACGCGGTCACCGCGCTGATCACCCAATCGCTCGCATCGCACAGCGCTTGCATGGAGGTCGCCTGCAGCACGCCGCCCGTGGTGGCCGCACCTGCGGCGTCATGAAACTTGATGTCCCATGCGCTGACGCTTTGAAAGTGCGGCAACAAGCCGGCACTGAAAATGCGCCCGACTTCGCCATACCCCACCAGTCCCAGCCGGCTCGCTGACAGATTCATCTTCCACCCTTGAATTTATAAGTAATTGGCTGCTCGCGCCCATGCAATATGCGCGAGAAGCTCCTGAAACCATAGCAACCTTTACAAACGCGGCACACCGGCTTTGGAAATGACTTCGCTCCAGCGCTTGATCTCGCTGCCCAACAGCTCGCCCAACTTCTCGGGCGAGGAGCCCTTGGCTTGCACGTTGAGTTCAAACAGCTTTTTCTTCACATCGGGGTGGGCCAAGGCGGCTTGTACTTCCTTGTTCAGCCGCGCAATCACGTCCTTGGGTGTTTTGGCAGGCGCTGCGAGCGCGTTCCAGGACGACACATCGAAATTGGCCACGCCACTTTGCATGACGGTGGGCACATCGGGCACCTGCGCAGCGCGCTCGTCCCCCAGAATGGCCAGCGGGCGCACCGCCTTGGAGTTGACCTGGCCCATCATGGGCCCGAGGATTTCAATGGCCACATCCACCTGCCCACCGCGCAGGGCCGTGGTGAGGGCGGGTGTGCCGTTGAAGGGCACGATCAAGAAGTCCAGCCCGGTTCGCGACTTGAACAACTCGGCCGCAAGGTGCTGGGTGCTACCGATGTTGATGGTGCCCACATTGAGCTTGCCGGGGTTGGCCTTGGCATAGGCCATGAGCTCGCCCAGATTTTTGTAAGGTGCATTGGCCGATGCGAGCACGGCCAAGTCAAAGTAACCCAGCGTGGAGATGGGCGCGAAGTCGTGCTGCGCGTCGAATGGCAGGCTCTTGAAGAGGCCGGCACTCACTGCCGTGCCATTGGACATGAGCAGCAGCGTATGGCCATCGGGCTCCGCCTTGGCCACTGCCTCGCCCGCGCCCACACCACCGGCGCCGGGCTTGTTGTCGATGATGACCGGCTGCCCCAGCGACTCAGAGAGCTTTTGCGCCACAGTGCGGGCCGTCAGATCGGCCACACCACCGGCGCCGAAGGGCACCACGATGCGGATGGGCTTGCTCGGGAAGGTGTCTGCAAGAGCGGGGATTGCTGCGGTCAGCACAGATGCAGCGATGGCAGCGAGTGCGCTGCGGCGAGTAAAACGGTTCATGCTTGTCTTCCTTGGAACAAAAAGAGCCGCTGGCGCCTACAGAATATGCGCGAGCAGCTCTTATTTTGATAGCAAATTACCAACTACCGGGCCACGCCCAGCAGCCTGTCGAGCAGCTCAGGCTGCTCGCGCAGTCCTTGGGCGGTTCCACTGTGCACCACGGTGCCGCGGTCCAGCACCGCAGCGGTATCGCTGATGGCCAGAATGGCTTGCGGGTGCTGCTCCACGATGATGGCAGAGAGGCCCTCTTCGCGGGTGATACGGCGGATGGCACGCAACAACTCCTGCACGATGATGGGTGCCAGGCCTTCACAAGGCTCATCCAGCAGCAGAAGTGTGGGGTTCAGCACCAGCGCGCGGCCCACGGCCAGCATTTGCTGCTCGCCACCGGAGAGCTGGGTGCCCAGGTTGGTCTTGCGCTCGGCCAGACGGGGGAAAAGCTCATACACGCGCTCGGGGGTCCACATCGCGGCCTTGCGGCCGGCGCGGGCCGGGCGCGCCACCGCGGTGAGGTTCTCATCCACCGTGAGCGACTTGAAGATGTTGCGCTCTTGGGGCACCCAACCGATACCGGCCGCTGCCCGCTCGTGTTGGGGCATATTGTGCAAGTCGGCGCCCCCTAAGCGCATGGTGCCGCCGTGCTGCCGGGTGGCGCCGGCCAGGGTATTCATGAACGTGGTTTTGCCGGTGCCATTGCGGCCCAGCAGCGCCAGCGTTTCGCCTTCGTTGATGGACACTGATACGCCGTGCAACACCACCGCCTCGCCGTAACCGGCAGACAGGTTTTCTACTTTGAGCAGCTCGGTCATGCGTGGGCTCCTTCGCCTTCGGCGTGGCCGAGGTACACCGCCTTGACCTGCGGGTCATTGGCAATTTCTTCGGGGTTGCCCTCGGTGAGCATGGTGCCGTTGACGAGCACCGTCATGCGGTTTGCAAAGCTGAAGACCAGATCCATGTCATGTTCAATCAAAAGGATGGACACATCCGCCGGCAGGGCTGCCACGGTTTGCAGCAGCTCTTCGCGCTCGCCGGCAGGCACACCGGCCACCGGTTCGTCGAGCAAGAGTACGCGGGGCTCGCAGGCCAGCGCAATCGCAATCTCCAGCAAGCGGCGTTTGCCGTAGGCCAGCACCCGGGTTTCCTGGTGCATGACGCTGCTGAGGTGGAACTGCTCGAGCAACTGCTCGCACCGCTCTACCACGCTGCGGTCTGCCCCCAACGCTTGCCACCACTTGCCGCCCAGGCCCTTGTGCTGGCTGACCACCATGGCCAGGGTTTGCATCGGGCTCATGCTGTCAAACAGCTGGTTGATCTGGAAAGTGCGCACCATGCCACGACGCACGCGCTGGTGCGGTGCCAAATGCGTGATGTCCTCACCCTCGAGCACGATGCGGCCTTCCGTGGGCTGGAGCACGCCGGTCAACAGGTTGATCAGTGTGGTTTTGCCGGCGCCGTTGGGACCGATGAGCGCATGGCGCGCGCCTTTTTGCAGGTTGAGCGTCACGTTGTTGGTGGCAGTAATGCCACCGAACTTCATCACCAGCCCTTGCGCGCTGAGTACGGTGTTGGAATTCATGGGAGTAGAGGTGGCGCTCATGCGGCACCTTCCTTCTTCTTGGAGGACGATATGCCGAACCAGGTCCAGGGGCGCACCACACGCTCGCGGCCCACCAGCATGAGCACCACGAGGAAGAGACCGATCCAGAAGGTCCAGTACTGCGGAGTGATGCTGGAGATGGCGTCCTGCAACACCTTGAACACGATGGCACCGATAACGCCGCCATACAACCAGCCCACGCCGCCGATCACCAGCAGCAAGACCAAGTCCGCAGAGCGGTGGAACTCAAATACGTCCAGCGAGGCGAAACCGGTGGTCTGCGCCAGCAGTGCCCCGGCCATGCCGGCCGCACCTGCGGCCACGGTGTAAGCCACTGCGATACGGCTGGCTACCGGAATTCCGATGGCCATGGCGCGCAAGCGATTGTCGTGAATGGCCTTGAGCGTGCTGCCGAAAGGCGAGTTCACAAAGCGGCGTGCCAACACGAACATGATGAACAGAACCACGATGGAATAGGTGGCCGCCGTGCTGCCGTACAAATCGAACTCGAAGCGGCCGAGCAAGGGACCCATCATCACGCCCTGCAGGCCGTCGGCACCGCCGGTGAGCCAGTCGAGCTTGTTTGCCAGTTCCATCAGGATCAGGCCCACACCCATGGTCACCATGAGGCGGGTCAGGTCGGTACCGCGCTGCACGGTCACACTGCAAAGGGCACCCAACACCGTGGCAACCACCATGGCCACGGCCAGGCCGAACAAGGGGTCGGGATTGATGTGCTTGGAGAACAAGGCTGCGGTGTATGCGCCCATGCCGAAGAAGGCTGCATGGCCCAGCGACACGATGCCGGTGTACCCGAGGATGATGTCCAGCGACAGGGCAAACAGCGCGACGATGGCAATTTCGTTAATGATGAGCGCGTGGGTGTTCATGACCCAGGGCAGTGACAGGGCCACGGCCCAGAGCAGCAGCTCCCACCAGCGCCAGCGGCCGGCACGCATCAGGATATTGGTGTTGTTCATGGAGGAAGAGTCCGGGGTGTTCATGCTTTGCCACCTTTGCGCACAAAGAGGCCTTGCGGGCGCCAGACCAGGATGATGATCATCAGGCTGTACACAATGAAAGCGCCGAGTTTGGGGATGTAGTACTTGCCTGCGACGTCCGCAATGCCCAAGAGCAATGCCGCCAAGAGCGGGCCGGTAATGCTGGAGGTACCGCCCACGGCGACTACGATCAAAAAGTAGATCATGAACTTGAGCGGGAAGGTGGGGTCCATGCCGAGCACGTCGGCGCCGAGCGCGCCACCCAGACCGGCAAGGCCGGAGCCCACTGCAAAGGTAGCCAGAAACACCACGTTCACATTGATGCCCAAACCGGCGGCCACCCGCTGGTCGTCGACTGACGCGCGCAAACGGCTGCCGAAGCGGGTTTTGGTCAGGATGTGCTGCAGAGCAATGGTCAGTGCTGCGCACACGGCGATGATGAACAAGCGGTAGTGGCCCATGCCCAGCATCCAGGCACCCTCACCGATTTCGGTGCGACCTTTGAGCCATTCAGGCAACTGCATGATTTGCTGAGTGGAGCCCACAAAGTAGTCCACCGCGGCCACGGCCATGAAGGTCAGTCCAATGGAGAACATCACCTGGTCCAAGTGCGGCCGCTTATACAAGGGGCGATACAAGGTGCGCTCGAGGATGGCCCCCAGCACAGCCGACGTTAGAAATGCAATGGGCAGGCAAACAAGAAAAGGCACATTCAGGCGCTGCATCAACAGCACGGTGACGTAACCGCCAACCATGGCGAAGGCGCCGTGTGCGAGGTTGACGAAGTTCATCAAGCCCATGGTGACGGCAAGGCCGACCGCGAGGATGAACAACAACATGCCGTAGGCAATGCCGTCAAAGAGGATGGTCAACATAAAGGTGGTGTCCGGGTCATTCTTGCTGAAAATCGGCAGAGTCCGGGCAACAAAAAAGCGAGGGGGTTGCCATCGCTTTTTTGCCTGCAGACTGCCGCCGGTCGTCAGCGGTCAGATAAGTCGATTAACGGGCTTTGCCTGGGTCTTTGACGTCTTTGATCACATCAAATTCCACGTTGTACAACTGGCCGTCTTTCTTCTCCACTTTGCGCAAATAGATGTTCTGCACGATGTCGCGGGTCTGGGCGTCGATGAAAATCGGGCCGCGGGGGCTCTCGAAAATCTGGCCCTTCATGGCTGCCAACAAGGCATCACCACCGCCTTGGCCCTTGGTAGCCTTGAGCGCTTCGTAGATCACGCGCATACCGTCGTAGCCACCCACAGCCATGAAGTTGGGACGCAGGTTGTTGTTGGCCTTTTTGAAGGCTTCGACAAACTTCTTGTTGACGGCGGAGGGGTGGGCTGCCGAGTAGTGGTGCGAAGTGACCACACCCAAGGCGCCATCGCCCATGTCGTTCAATTGGTCGTCATCGGTAATGTCGCCGGGGCCGATGAGCTTGATGCCGGCCTTGTCCATGCCGCGCTCCAAGAACTGCTTCATCACCGCTGCGCCTGCGCCGGAGGGCACGAACACAAACAATGCATCGGGCTTCAGGTCGCGCACTTTTTGCAGGAAGGGGGCGAAATCAGGGTTGCGCATGGGCACGCGCAGGCTGTCGACGATGGTGCCGCCATTGAAGGTCAGGCGATCTTTGAAGAACTTCTCTGCATCGAGGCCGGGACCGTAGTCAGACACCAGGGTCACAACTTTCTTGATGCCGTTTTTTGGGGCCCAGTCAGCAATGGCGACTGCAGCTTGCGGCAGCGTGAAGCTGGTGCGCACGATATAGGGCGACGCTTCTGTGATGCTGGAAGTGGCAGCAGCCATCACCACCTGGGGGGTCTTGGACTGGGTGGCCAGAGGCGCAGTTGCCAGCGCGGAGGGGGTGATACCGAAGCCGGCCAACACATTGACCTTGTCATTGACGATCAACTCTTGTGCCATGCGCTTGGTCACGTCAGGGATGCTGGTGTCGTCCTTGATGATGAGCTGGATTTTCTTGCCGGCAACGGTGTCACCGTTTTGGGCCATGTAGAGCTTAGCGGCTGCCTCAATCTGGCGACCTGTGGTGGCCTGCTGTCCGGTCATGGGCAGGATCAAGCCGATTTTGAAAACATTGTCTTGGGCAAAGACAGTGGAACCGGCGATTGCCAACGAGGCCAATGCGGTTGTGCGGAGGAAGTGGCGTTTGTTCATGTTTGTCTCCTGAACGGTTTTTCGAATCACACTGCGTGCGACTATCGCCCTTTGCAACTGCTATTGCAACTGCGGATATGCACTCTTAGTTATTCCATTTTGCAATATCCGCCCACTCCGTGCTACATCAATGTGGCCCCGAGGGTTATCGAACTCGCCACTCCAGTCACGGATTTCTCAAGGCTTGCAGCTGCTGGCGCAGTTCCGCGTTCTCTGCTTCCAGTGCCGCCACTCGCTGTTGAAGTGCTGCGACGGTGGCTACAGGGTCTATTCCCTCTGTGGCAGCGTCCTCAGGTGCGAAGGCCGGCACACTATGTTCAGCCATCGCTTCACGGGCTGCACGCTTGGCATCCCGCACGCGCTTGGCAGCAAGCTTGAGCTCATCTTTGCCGGCGCTCGCTGCTGCGACCTGCTCTTCTGCGGGCAAAGTAGCCACTGCTGCGGCTGCATTGATGGAGATGACACCTGACTTCACGGCGGCCACCAGCTCTGGAGCCGCTTGCTTATGGATTTTTTCAATCATTACCACCTGGCTGCTACTCAGGCGTGCGGCCTTGGCCAGGTCTTCCCGACTTTTGAAGGCGGGTGCAACCGGTGCGTCTGTGATGGGAGTTGAGGTGACTGTGCTTTCGCTTGTCGCCTGCGGCGCAGGTTCTGCCGACAAGGCATCTGCGATGGCCAGCTGTTGGCGCGCCGCCAGAATTTCGCGTTTGCGCAAAGCCAGAACACCGCGCTGAAAGTCAGACACACTTCGGCGCCCCAGATGCTGGTCGATCATCCAAAGGTGCACGTCATCCATGGACTTGAACAAGGCACTCTGCACGGTGTTGAATGGCAGGCCGTGCTTGCGGCAGATGCCATAGCGGTTGTGGCCATCCACCAGCACATCACCCCATAGCACGAGGGCGTCACGGCACCCCTCGTTCAGGATGCTTCGCTCCAACGCAGCATGCTCTTCAGGGGTGAGTGGGTCGATGTAAGCCTTGAGCTCTTCGTTGACGATGATGTCCATGCTGTATGTGCGCGCAAAAGGGCTGGATTGTAGGTCGTTGCCCTGCGCGATCACCCCGCCGCAGCGAAGCGCTCCAGGTAGCCCATGAAGGCCTCCGCCAAGGGTGACAGGCGCTTGCCCTGCAAATGCACTGTGTACCAGTTGGAAACGATGGGAAAGCCTTTCACTTCCAGTACGGCGAGTCCTTGGCCTGCGATGTCCGGACCCAACGCGTGCCGTGAAACCACCGATAAGCCTAGTCCCCCTGCGACCGCTTGCTTGAGCGCCTCGTTACTTCCCATCTCCAAGCGGATACGCGGAATGAAATGGTGTGACGCAAAGTGGGCGTCGGTGTTGAGTCGAGTGCCGGACCCTTTTTCGCGCAGTACGAAGCGCTCGGCCTGCAAGTCTTCCAATGCAATGTTTTTTGTCAGCGCCATTGGATGGGCCAGTGGTGCAATCAACACGAGGGGATTGGCCAGAAATGCGTGAGCGACGGCATCAATGTCGGCGGGTGGCTTGGACATGATGTAGAGGTCGTCCACGTTCTCGCGTAAGCGCTGCACCACGCCGTCGCGATTCAGTACCTCCAGCGATATCTCCACCTCTGGATGCATGCGACAGAAATCTCCCAACAAACGGGGCGTGAAGTATTTGGCGGTGCTCACCACGGCCAGCCGAAGACGACCCGCAGTCAGCCCACGCTTTGCGGCAATGCCTTGTTCGAACAAGTCCCACTCATGGAGCATGGCCTGTGCGGTGGCCTCGAGGTCGCGGCCGGCCTCGGTCAGCTGCAGTTTCTTGCCTGTTACCTCGTACAAGGGCATGCCGACACTGTCGGTTATCTCCTTGAGCTGCATAGAGACGGTGGGCTGCGTGACGTGCAATGCACGAGAGGCTGCAGTAATGCTCTTTTGCTCGGCTAAGGCTAGAAAGGTTCGCAATTGCTTGAAAGTGATGTTCATAGATATATACCTATGGTGCATTGCGGTAATTTTGATTTTACTTTATGCGTTCTTGTTTTTAGGATCGTTACATCCTTCAGGACTCCCACATGCAAGCACTTCTAGACCCCGCCATCCTTTTCTTCCTTCTGGGCGTTCTCGCCGGTTTTCTCAAATCGAATCTGGAAGTCCCCGCTCAAATTTCGCGCTTTCTGGCGCTGTATCTCCTCATGGCTTTAGGCCTGAAAGGTGGTTTTGCTCTGGCTAAATCGGGGTTTACCGCGGATGTGGCCATGGCTTTGGCACTCGCGCTCTTACTGGCGGTCTTGATCCCTGGGATCGGATACCTGGTTATGCGCAAGCTGTTGGCACCGTTTGACGCCGCCGCGGTTGCTGCTACTTACGGGTCCGTCAGTGCAGTGACCTTCATCACCGCTGTTCAGTACATGGAATCCCGCGGTTACGCGTTTGGTGGCCATATGGCCGCAGCCATGGCGTTGATGGAGTCGCCTGCCATCATTATTTCCATCGCAATCGCAGCACAGCTCCGTAAGCGGCAGCCTGTCGTGGCCACTGCATCTCCCATTGCGCCTGCACAAGGTAGTTTGAAGAGTGTCCTGCATGAGGCGCTGACCGACGGTGCGCAGTTTCTCTTGCTGGGTTCCATGGCCATCGGCTTCATGACAGGGCAGGATGGCAAGCTGGCTATGGAACCCTTTACGGGCAGCCTGTTCAAGGGAATGCTGGCGTTCTTCCTCCTCGACATGGGACTCAGTGCGGCCCGTAACCTTCCCAAATTGAAAGGGCAGACACCATGGATCTACGCCTATGCTGTGATTGCCCCTTTGCTTCATGCCGGACTTGCCTTGGGCTTGGGATATGTGTGTGGTCTGGCAGCTGGAGACTTGGCGCTTTTAATGGTGCTTGCCGCGAGCGCCTCGTACATTGCCGTACCAGCAGTGTTGAAACATTCGATGCCTGAAGCGAACCCGGCGCTGTATTTCGGAATGTCACTTGGGATCACTTTGCCGCTCAACTTGGTGATCGGCATCCCACTGTATGTGCAGCTTGCGTTTCAGGCAGTCAGTGCTTCTGGGCCTTAACATCGGCCCATGAACTTAGCTACCTCAACGATTACATCGCGACTACAGCAAGAATATTCTCGACTTTTCCTGGTCGCGGGTCGCGATGGGGATTGCTTGATCAATGAATTGGGGTTGGTACGCGCCCTCGTTGTGGAAGTCACTGTGCCCATGGGTTGGAAGGCACTTTCCAAGGTTTGGTACGGGGTTCAAACCGATTTCGGACTTCCTGCCCCTGCAATCGCTGTCTCGGGTACTGATGCTATTCAACTCTGGTTTTCCATGGCAAATGACATCGATAGCACTACCGCAGAGCGCTTTTTCACCGCGTTAAAGCTGCGCTATCTTCCTGGGATAGCTCCAAGCCAGTTGCGACTGTTTCCAATGCGAGAAGCTCCCTCAGTGCCAAGGGAAAAACATACAGAGTTAGTACCTGCTGATCGCCATAGCACAGGACATTGGTCTGCCTTTATCAGCGCTGATCTCGCGGCCATTTTTGACATTGAGCCGTGGCTGGACATGCCGCCCAACATGGACCAACAGGCTGACATTTTGTCCAAGTTGCAATCGATCAAGCCAGACCAGCTGTCAACCGTACTGGCCGCACTCGACAGTAAGACTGAACGCGAAGTTGAAGAAACAGCTGGACCATCAGCGGATATGGGTAGCACTCTTTGGGTTATGAGACGTAAAACCAGACGTGTAACACGTTTGGTTTCAATAGACCCTATTCATACAGATTAGGCTTTTCTCGAAGACATAACAAGAATTTTGCTTGTGACAAGAGACCATACGACACCACCAAGACTTCGGCAATCTGTCACACCAATCATCATTCTTCCGACTCTCGGAAAACATCTACGACCTCTATCTAAAGATTCCAAAACCCGGATGACATCCCAATGTCTCATCTAGAAGGCCATCTAGTTAGCAAGAGAGACGCCCCCAAAAGATCTTCACTCTGGATGGTAGCGAATCTGAGTGTCCCTGCAAGTGCTTACCTGACCTTGTACTGAATCAGTTAACGATAGGGGCAACTCAGATTGATGCCCAGGAAAAGCATCTCACTTCAATCATCCTTGTATTGCAGCAAGAGACTGCTGTACCTCTCGATGTGTACAGAGAGTAAATTCTGAAGCCCCTTGACACTGGTTATCGGTCGCCTTTCACAATGCGATAAAAAAATTCTCATTTCGATGGCGTTTTTGCCTAGTTTCTTTTGACATTTTTTCCAAAAAATGTATAGATTAACTAGCCATGCAAATAAACCATGGCGATCCCCAACTGTCATCTCAGCAGCTTCAGATCCTTGCTGCTGTAGGGGTCACAAATAAGCTTGTGGGCGCGGGCCTGATTGTTGAATCAGCCACGCGCCTTCTTCAAGTTGCAGCACAACTCTGGCCAGACAGTCCCTTGGACGAGTGGCACAGATCCAGCATTGAACTCAAAAAAACAATTCGGTTGGCAGCTGAGTCAAGTGAAAGTGTTGCGACAACGCTCTTTCAACAGCCTTCCACCGATGTGCAGGTTTTCAATTTCTTTAGCGGGTTAAGCCTCTCATCAGATCTGCCTTTTCACCGCTCGGTCTTAGGACTCATTGGAAGATGTTGGGTCATTCATTCTCAGGATCAGCAGCTCATACCAGCATCTTTTACCAAAGGTATGAGAGCCTTAATCAATGAAACGTTGACAAAAGGAAAAAGGTCCAAGGATTGGAGGCAAATTGTAGGCATCGATATCTTGGACCCTGGTCAGGTTCTAACCCTCCTTCAAAACTTGCCTCACAGGGAGGCACCATCAGAACTGCTTCGAAATGTCCTACATGTTCTGGAACAAGACATCACTCCGATTTCCGAGAAGTCAAGTGAAGTCGAGACGAATCGACGGCTTGCCGCAGACAGTCCTGAGGATTCTTGGTGTGAGACGACAAATGCGTCTGAGCTTCATACCCACGAAGCGAGCACCTCAGAATCAGAGCCAGATAAGGTTGTCTTAGATTCTCGAAGAATTGGCGCCCGCCTCAACTCAGCTGACTATTCACCTGCAACGGCAAAGCTTGGCATAGACCACCGAGAACACCTACTGATAGCAGATCTCTCCTCCATAACTAAACGGCTCAGTGAGGACTTAACCGCAGAGGATAAAGTAGTAAAAGGCTTCGCAGCCTTCCATTTGCTGTGTTTAGTGACGGCCACTTCAGACAAGTATGTTCTAAAAGCTCAACTGACACCTCACTTAGACCACATATGGTTAGATATCAACTTAGGAACCTGGTGTTGGGACTTCTCGTCCTACAGGTACTCAGGTAAGGAGCGTCCCGAACCACCCAATGTGGAAACAATCAATGTTCCACTTCCAACGCGACTACTTGAGGTACTCAGAAGTGCTCACAATCCAATTGAACAAGCTTGTGTTGAAGACCTGATTTGTTCAATCCAAGAGGTAGATCAATTTGATCTAGAAGGCAGCAGAAGGTACCTTCAAGAACTCGGTGACAAGGCGCACCGCCCTTATCGGGCGCGCTGGTCAAAGAGCATGACCTCAGCCGTACTTGAGATAACAGGCAGTGATATGTTCACCGCCTTTGTTACTGCACAGTTTGCCTGCACCGCACCTGCTTCCCTGTATTACTACTGTCCTAGCTATGAATCAGTCTATCTCCGATTGGACAATGTTTTCAGCGTACTAGGACTGGGAACGGCCATCAGACCGTTTGATGAACACGACAAGATGGGAACAACTAAGCTCCCTTCAAAAGAGATTGTTCAAACTGGTTGGGCAGCACTTACAAGTGACATTGCGCATACAAAAGCAATGCTCATAAGCGCGGGGACTGATTGCCAGATAGTAGAACAGGCAAACAAGCTAATGGAGCTCCTAGCTGCAGCATTTGTTCTGATGTCTGCCCATCGATGCCAAAGATTTGATGAACTCACCTATGGGGCACTCACAAGTAGCCTTTGGATGTTAGTCATCCTTGACAAAGAGTACAGGGATGAATCCACCCGATCTCATCCACGATTGCTTGGCAAAACAGATCCGCTTAAAGCAATCATTTCAAGCGGTGTTTACTGCAGGGAACTACTTTTCAGTCGACTTGGAAAAGAACTTCCTGCCCCAACAGAGAACACCCCGGTTTTCTGTAACTACACACATGATCCTCATTTAAGTGAGCATCACATTTCTAGCAAATCAGTAAGTGAAGCAATCGCACGGTATTTCGATGAAGCGAACTCGAACTTCGGTAGGGCGCTTTGGATAACCACTATGGACGAAAACCATTGCGATCGCTGGCTGATTCGGGCTCTAAGTGGACATGTCAGAGACATAACACGAACAACTGGAGCCTATTTTGACATTCCACCTTCTGCAGTTGCATCTCAACTGGCTGATTGCATGAACTCACTGTTCGAGTCGACCTTTGGGCAAGCCAAAGTATCCCCTGAAGTAATAGAGGATCTACATTTCCTCCCAAGCATATCGACAGAAGACGAACATTTAACCGCCAGAGAAGCAAGACTATCCCCTCACACAATTCTGGAGCCAATTACATCCATAACCCTTACATGTGAGCGCTTGGCAGAAAAGATCCGCCTCGAGTTGAGAAGCGCAAGAGCAAACGACTTGAAAGATTCAACAAGGTTGTTCCTATCTCTAGTGTTCATTGACCTTCTTGACGGGCAAGCGATAGCTCTTCCAGCAGTTCAACAACCTGACAAATGGTTCTCAACTGTAGGGCTTCGCCGATGCATTAAATGGAACCGCCCCCATTTTGTTCATGCGTTCTGTTTTCCTATGGGCCCAGAATGTGCCTTGCTACAGAGCCAAGTAGGATCAAAATGTATAAGCCAAACAGATCTAACGAGAGACATTAAAAAGTTTTTCACACAAGCACTTGAAGTAGAAGTTCAAGGCGATGTTCTGATGCAGGTTTGTAGTTGGGCGCGGGCTTATAAGCGTGTTCATTTTCCACCATCCTTATTGGCAAGCTCCAGCACTTTTGTGGAATCACCGTGTCTAAACCAAGAGTCAATTGCTAGGTTAGCAGGCTTAACACCCACGTTCACTCAGGTACCAGAAAACACCAAACCATCCGAACGCAGCCGTGTTAACGTCACTGATGACATTGACCGTATCGGAAGAATCCTGAATCACTTCGGGGACACTAACAAGCGGCTTGGTGAGCGCCAATTAAGAGCAATAAATGCTTTGTCAGACCTACGTACGCTGCCTGACCAATGGAGTCCAAGTGGGCTTTTCTTACGGGACTGGGTTGGAGATGAACTGGTACGTAGCCGAGACAACCAAAAAGGCCGCTACGAAGTCTCTTCTATATCTACCTACTTCAGCAGGCTAAAGACTCAAATCGGATTTTGTGGAGAAGATCCATATGACTGGTCAAGCACAGAGTGGCTGCAATACATACTGTTACTTGAGAACAAATCTGGACGTGGAAAGTTTTCTTCTGATGAGGTGATCTCGGAAGGAACAAAAAATGCACTTGCAGCCTTAGCTAGATCTCTAATCCGGAGAGGCTATGGTTTTCCAAATGAACTCTGGACATACATCAATTTGGAAGAGACAGAATCAATAGCTCGCGATTCAGCAAGCTCTGTCCTAGTCACATCAAAGGATGTGGAAGTGATCTCAGCTTTGATTGAATCTGCTGTTGGAGACTACTATCCAAATTTTCTTCGATGCAAGTTCCGATTGAAATTAGGAACAGCTATACCAGTCAGAGCAGGCGAGTTTTCTGGCTTGAAGAAGATGCTAACCACAGCTTCCGGTGGACTAGTCATCGAACGTGCCGGATTTAACAGTATCAAAAACAGTCACTCGATTCGTATTGCACAACTAAGCACGCAAGATCAAGTTGAAATCAATGAGATTGCTGCTCAGCTTCGCGCGACTGTCACTGAGGGTGATCTGCTACTGCGAGGCACCGGAAAAGATCGAGACAATGAAGAGGACCTAAAGTCAATCACGATATTTGGAACAGTCCTAAAACGAGCTTTAGGTGATCCCAAAGCTCGTCCTCATAGCCTTCGAGCCACAACACTTCAAAACCTTACATGGCCCGACTGGCAATTTTATTCTGGTCTTTTCTTGAACTTCAAGATTAGCGCTTTTGAACTGCAGAAATGGAGCGAGAAGCTAACTGATTTCTGGCTTAGGACAGCGACAACTTCCGCGGTAGCTGGTCACTCTGGCATTGGATCTGCTATTCATAACTATTTGGCAGGTTGGACAGTGGTTCACTCTCTCTATTCAGCTCGTCTCTCTTTGAACATACCATTTCAGAGCTCTTACCTAGCAGGCCTCGGCGTTTCTGGTGAGGCGTTTCGCCAGGCGAAGTCTCGCACTAAGGGAGACTCAAAAAATACTTGGATTCTTTTTGACTGGCTTGAGAAAAAATTAGCAACAGAACTCAAGGCTATTCAGAAAGC
The DNA here is from genome assembly GCF_002163715.1 of Curvibacter sp. AEP1-3. Taxonomy (GTDB): domain Bacteria; phylum Pseudomonadota; class Gammaproteobacteria; order Burkholderiales; family Burkholderiaceae_C; genus Allorhodoferax. The sequence goes on along the minus strand of NZ_CP015698.1, from coordinate 3,202,617 downwards.
ACAAAGTCCAAAGGTTCCTGGACTTTCAATTGAAAAGAAATCCTCAAATCTCCAATCGCATGGAGCACCAAGGGAAATTTCTTCTGAACCTCGACCCCAACCCAAGAAACTCGCGGAAAAAGTCAGTCCCCATGCGCTCCACTTTGTAGTTGCACGTAGCCTCGGAAAGTCATCTGAAAGTCTGCAAAACGACCTTCTATTAAGCAACGAGGAGGTCAAGCGCCTCAGCAAATTTCTTCTCCGAGAAGAACTGGTTGCAGAGTGTTTAAAGCGCGCGAGGAATGCAGCCCAATCAAGAGGTATTTCTGCGCAAACCAGAATTCTTGCAGAAGAAACGGGCATTCAATTACTTGAGTGGGTAGCAAATCTTCATGGGTCTAAACTGGAATGCGCCAAGTATGGATTTTTATGGTTCTTACCAAAGGAAGCGAAACCAGATCCTGTGGATTTAGAGACATGGGAAGAGCTTTCGGATACTTTGCCAACCCTTTTCTCTCTACAAGTGCACCGCGGGCGCCATCACTTGAATCGGCTTGAGCTTGTTTACCAGGGCAACCACCGTCTTTCTTTTAGACCTGAGCGCGACATAGGCGCACGACACCGTGTGTCTATGCGGCTTAGTAGCGATGCAGACAACCGTGTCCAAACGTCACGGCTGACCTCGCTCACGCAACTTGCCTTGTTAAGTTATCTATCAATTAAGGAAGATGAAGATGTGTCCTAAGCCAGATATCGATCCACAAAAAAATCATGTTTCAATGATTTCGGTTCCCAAGCACACCAAAAAGCTTGTCACTGATTCAGACATGATTGAACAGAAGACTTCCCCCAAAGTTATTACTAACAGTGAGGTTGTCAGACTCAAAGATGCTGTGGAGTCACTCATAGCAGCTGAACGAACTCTAAGAGATTTATCTTCACATCCCCGTGATATGTCTGCAGTTGTGGTGTCTGCGGAGAGTCTCAGAAAACTGGATCTAATGCTAGTGAGAATACCGAGCCGACAGAAGAATTTGGGCGATGATGAACTTTCAAAGATCAAAGAGGAGGCAGCAATTAGTGTTGAGCTGTCGAAGAAAATAAAGCCGTTGGTTAAAAGAATATCGTCCGAAGAGATATCTGCTGATGAGTTGTACCAAGCCATTACTAACGACCCAAATCCAGACCTCGCAAGGAGACTTCTGGTTGGAGCCACGAAGTCTCAGTCAACTGTCATCTACGATGATGATATTTTGATTCCGAGTGCAGAAGAAGTGGTAGGCAAGATCACGCTGCCTTCAAAGCAAGTACATCACATGAAGATAAAAGTGATGCAACTCGATTGTGAGCGACAGACAGTAGTTGGCAAGCTCATGCAACTTAATGAGTCTTCAAGCATTTTTTCCCCAGCAGACTTGGGGATTCGGTCATTCCCTGTGCGAGTTCCTGACAACAACAACTTTTTTTTATTAAGTCAAGCCTCCGCATTAGGCTCGCCTGTTGATGTTGCGCTTGTGATTGAGCTCTCTGTAGCTTACAGAGGGTACAGCTACTCGGGTAATTTGATCAGCATCAAAGATGCGCCCAAGCTTGCGCTCAAGCTTCAATCCTCTATGAACGAACGAACGAACACACTTTTTAATTAGAGTGACTAACAAGATCACCTAGTACGGTCAGTTCAATACCGACATTACTTTGGTTGCTGGATGTTGAATGGGGATCAAGCATGAGTCGCTTTGCTCAGACCTTGTTTTCCTGTTTATACATTCGGCAATCAGCCGAAAAGCATAGCTCTCATACTAGGTTGGTAAGGTGATCAAGGTCCAGCATTGCTCGATTTAACGGCGTAGCTTTGGCCAAGTTCATCCACACAGCGAACGGCAAGTGATTGAACTGCTTCTTTGGTGCCACTCTCAAGATCTCCAGCCTGTCCTGAACCAGCTGGATCACGCCGCACTCCACAGGAATCTCTTCCGGTTCAGCGATGGGTCTGTCTTTGGCATCTCGTCCCAACACATACCAGCACTGCCCTCCCAGCTCCAGATAAGCAGCTCGCTTCTCAGGTCGTTTGAGATCTCCCAGCAAGTCCGCTCTGTTCACTTTGATCTCATGCACGACTGGCTCGAGATAGGCCTGGACTGATGAATTCCGTATGGAGAACACATCCGGCATGCAGTAGCGCCAACTGCCCTGCTCTTCTTCCTGCAAAGTGACCTTGGCTCTGAGACTCAGATTGGTCCATACCAGCCGACCTTCCTTGAGCATTTCGTGAGCGACCTTTTCTACGAGCGCTTCGTGGGGATCCTTGGCTTGTCGATTGGAGTTGGCTGCCTGTGCGAGGAATTGGATACCTGCGTTAGTTACTCGCATGCGTTCATGACCACCCTCTTCCTGCAGCCGCTCCAGAAGACCGGCAGCCAGGAGTTCGATCTCCACGACATCCAAGCAAGGCCATCCTGCAGAGCGGTACATGTCTCTGAGTCTTTTGGCATGTACCTTTTTGAGTCCTATGCCATTGACGACTGCGATGTGCTTGGCACTGCGCAGCTTGTGGGTGTCTTTGCTGGTTTCTGTTTTGGTTTCCGTCATGTCTCAGGCCCTCGCCACTGGCATGTCATCCCACCGGGTGGTGTACGCCGGGGTTCTGCGTAGTTGCTTCATCGACCACTCTCTTCTCACCCCCTCCAGTCCGGCACTAGCGGTCAAGACCGTACCTTTGCCGAAGCGCTGATTCAGGGTATCCATGGCAGTCATGAGGCGAGTTCGGTCTTCTTCTGCATCTCTGTCCTCCAGGTCGAGCTCTGCCTGCTGGTTGGTGTCGGGTTGCAGGTCCAGCAGCATCACACCCGCCTTGGCGTAGTTGAATCCCGGCTTGAAGATGTGATTCAAGCCTTGGAGCGCTGCTTTGACGATGCAGGCCGTGTCCGCACTGGGTCTGCGAAGTGGAGTGACCATGGAGCGGCTGTACTGGAGATCCTTGCGGAATGGACTGGTACGGATGTAGACCAACACCTGTCCAGCCTGGCTGTGTTGCTTCCGGACTTTTTCAGCTGCTCGGGAGGCGAACTCTGTGACTGCTTCAGCTATGTGATGCTGTTCGGTGATGGGGCGACCGAAGGATCTCGTACAGGCAATCTCTTTTTTGGCAGCCGGGGTGTGATCCAGATCGATGCACGGAGTGCCCTGAAGCTCCCGGACAGTTCTCTCCAGCACCACAGACCACTTGCTGCGAACGGTGGCAGGGTCCAGCTGCATCAAGTCCAACACCGTGTGGATGCCTCCCTCTTGCAGCTGCTTGCTGATCTGCCTGCCCACACCCCAGACTTCGTTCACCGCTGTAGCTGCGAACACTGCTTCGCACTCAGACTTCTCTAAGGATGCGAGGTTGCAAACTTGAGCGAGCTTGTTCGGGTAGGTTCCCGGCTTGCGTTCGGCGGTCTTGGCGATGTGATTGGCGAGCTTGGCCAACGTCTTGGTGGGTCCAATGCCGATGCCACAAGGAATGCCTACCCACTGCAGGATGCGAGCCCGGATCTTGTGGCTGCGCTCTACCAGGTCACCTTTGACGCCACTGAGGTCAATGAAGGATTCATCAATGCTGTAGATCTCCTGGGCAGGGCCAAGACCTGCTGCCAGGCTCATCATGCGATCAGACATATCGCCATACAACGCAAAGTTGGCAGACAAAGCTACCAGGCCTGCGTCCTCGGCCAAGTGCTTGATTTGGAACCAGGGTGCACCCATGGCAATACCCAGCGCCTTGGCTTCGTTACTACGGGCGATAGCACATCCGTCGTTGTTGGACAGGACGACCACAGGCTGACCGTTCAGGCTGGGTCTGAAGACCCGCTCGCACGAGACATAGAAGTTGTTGCCGTCCACCAGTGCGTACATAGAAGAACTGACGGACGTGTTTAGGCCGATGGAAACTGCTTGATGCAGCTGGTGACCACACCCCAGATTTCGATGGTCTGGCCTTCCTTGGGAACTATGTCCGGATAAGTGGGATTGGCAGCTTGCAGCTTGACCCGTCCGGCACGCTGATACAGCTGTTTGACGGTGAACTCACCATCCACCACAGCGACCACGATCATCTTGTGCCGCGGTTTGATGGCTCGGTCGATGACCAGTATGTCGTTGTCGAAAATGCCGGCATCCCGCATGGAGTGACCGGAGACACGCTGCAGGAAGGTCGCCTGCGGGTGAGTGATCAGGACTTTGGACAGATCAATGCGTTCAGCTCCGAGGTCCTCTGCCGGGCTGGGGAAGCCTGCGCAGATGCGTGTAGGGACGAGGTCCAGCAGGCATGGAGAGGCGGTGCTGGAAACCGGAGGATAGCTAACGCAATTACTGTACATTTATACAGTTTAACGATCTGGCCGCCTAAACGCAAACCGGTGGGTTTCGGGTAGGCTTGAACCAACCCAAGAAGGCTACATAGACCACATATGCGCCGCTTACTGAAAACGCTCAGCCACTCGTTCATTCTTACCCTCGCGTTACAAGGCAGCGTTGCTTTCGCATGGGGAAGCGATGGACACAAGATCGTGGCCATGCTGGCAGAGGCCCAACTCTCCCCCACAGCGCGCAAAGAGGTTGATCGCCTGTTAGCTCAAGAACCAGGCGCTACCTTGGCAAGCATTTCGACGTGGGCCGACGAACACCGCAATCCTGCCACTGCTGCTTGGCACTATGTGAACTTCCCTCGTGGCGATTGCAACTACCAGCCAGAGCGAGACTGCCCCGATGGCAAATGCGTGGTCGCTGCAATTGACCGACAGATTGAAGTCCTGCGCACAGTTGGTGACGACGAGAGGCGACTGACAGCCTTGAAGTACGTAGTGCACTTCATCGGGGACATTCACCAACCCCTGCACGCAGGTTTCGGAGATGACCGTGGAGGCAACAGCTACCAACTTCAGGCCTTCATGCGTGGCAGTAACTTGCATGCTGTGTGGGACACCGGACTTATCAAGTCGCTACAACAAGAGAACGAACAGATAGTCAAAAGCCTGCTGTTGCGGCCTCTGTCACTTCAAAAGACTGCATTCAATGCCGCGTCAACTGCGATGGAGTCTTGCCGAATAGTCTCTCAACCTGGCTTCTATCCCGACAGGCTAGTCACGCCAGAGTATGTAGACCGGTATGTGCCAGTGGTGGCCTATCAATTGGCGCTTGCAGGGAATCGTCTCGCGCAGGTTTTGAACGAATTGAAGTAGCCTGCTTTTGATTCCGTTGATTCCTAATTAGTCCCTAGAGAGATAGCTAGCGACCAGCAAATCGTGACTCCGTATACTGAGATTGGTTGATCCAATCTATTAACTACAAGGAGCCCGTCGTGCCCATTCCAAAAACAAGTCTTTCCGCTATTCAAAGCGCCGGAGCCGCAGTCCATCAAGCAGACGCCTCTCTGAAGGCTGTAGTACAAGCGTACGCGGACCAAGTTCGTCTAGCGATGAGCAGCAACCCATTTGACTTACAAGCAGACTCACTGTTCGAGGAATGGAAAACGGTCGCTCGGTTGTCTCAGACCCTTGAACAGATAGAGGCAGAGCTTCGTAAAGTACATCAGGCTGCCCAACAACTCGGTGAAGGTGGATTAGGAAACAACAAGTCCAGAGCGCGACTTGCCGCACCTACACCTCGGGAAGCACTGCCTGTGTTGGCAAGCACGACTGTGATTGAAACCATCGAGGCAACGGATGTAGTTGCCAAGAAGCCAAAGAAAGCAAAGGCGGTCAAGAAGCCTGCTGGTACTCCCAAGGGAACACCCAAGTCCACGCTTAGCCCCAATACCCAAAAGCTCTGGGATCACCTGAAAACGGTGCTGAATGCCAAGAAGTTCAGTGAAATCAAGCGGACCCAAGTCGGTGTTTCAGCGGGTCTGCCTACAGGTTCAGTCGCAGCGTCATTCAACAAACTGCTAGAAAATAGCTATCTGGAAGAGAACACTTCAGGTGGTCTGAAGCTGATCTCCAAAAAGTAATCACACACCAAGGAGTAGAAAACGATGAACAAGGGCGAATTGATTGAAGCATTGGCTGCAAAGTCTGAATTGTCAAAAGCTGCTGCTGGACGCACACTGGATGCTTTGATTGAGATCATCACTGCCAAAGTGGCCAAGAAGGAAGATGTTCAGCTGATTGGCTTTGGAACCTTCAAGGCAGCCAAGCGATCTGCGCGTACTGGCAAGAACCCACGTACCGGTGAAGCATTGAAGATTGCAGCGACCACTGTGCCGAAATTCACTCCTGGCGCTGCATTCAAGGCTGCTGTGGCCAAGAAGAAAAAGTAAGCTCGTTTACCCGATCGCAAAGGCGCTCGATGTGACTATCGAGCGCCTTTTCTTTTGATGACATTTTCCGCTTTAGGACATAGGCGGACCAGCGACAGCGTCTAGTCCCTGGCAGTTGTTTGTGGTTCGGAATAACCGCCACTAGCTACTCCGCTTTTTTAATATTTCTAGTCAAGCTCTCAGGATAGCTCGATAGAGTGAAAATCGGATGTACTTGTTCGACGGACGAAACGACCTGCTCTTACCCCAGTACCGCGACCGCTGGAGGTGTAGCTCAAGACGCCGTTTACCCACACCTGCTCAATTCCTTCGCTAAATTGTTTAGGATGCTCGAAGGTCGCTAAATCGCGAACATGGCCGGGGTCAAAAACCACAACATCAGCGATACGTCCGGCATCTAGTACCCCTCTTTCACCGAGACGAAAACGACGGGCAGAAAGACCTGTCATTTTGTGAATCGCTTCCTCAAGTTGTAGGAGTCCCTTTTCACGCCAATAGCTCGCAAGCACCCTCGGAAAAGCACCCCAAAGGCGTGGGTGAGGACGTTCATCATGTGGAAGACCGTCTGAGCCGATCATGGACAGGGGATGTGTAATCACACGCTCCACATCATCTTCGCGCATCTGGAAGTAGCAGGCTCCGCCCGGTTTAAGCCGTACCGCTGCCTCCTGCTGGCTGACGCCCCATTCACGAGCAATGTCTGCCAAATATCTTCCACCCATGCCTGGATAGGGCTGACTGCCGGTGATAAGGATGTCGATAATTCCGTCGACCAAGTCTTCACGCAGCACAGTAGAGCCGGCTGTATACGGGTAGACATCAATGCCAATTTCCTGCTCCATTGCGAGTTGCTCAATTAGTGGCAGCGTCTCGCGTGTTCGCCCCCAGTTTGCGGGTCCGGCGCACTTGTGGTGCGAGATTACCAATGGAAGTCCGGCGTGTTTGGCTGTCTGAGCTGCTTCCTGTAATGCAGGTAGGATGCCTGCGAGTTCATCCCGGATGTGTGTGGCATATACACCGCCGTTGCGTGCGGCAACAGAGGCTACAGCAACCAGCTCATCCACGTCGGCGGCATATGCCTCGTTGTAAAAGATTCCCGATGACAGGCCCAGGGCTCCCGCATCCATTGCTTCTTGCATGTCAACTGACATTGCGACACGCTCGGCTTCTGTGGCCGGCTGACGCAAGTCCGACATATGTCGCATACGTAGTGCCGTGTGTCCCATTAGGGCAGCTACATTGACGGCGGGCTTGGCGGTGTTCACCGCGAGGGCGTAGTCAGACATACTGCCGTGCCGGAACTGAAGTCGCCCCAATAACGACAGAGGCGCGTTGGGAGTTTGCGTAACAATGGGCGCCAGCGAAATGCCACAGTTACCCACAATCACCGTTGTGATGCCCTGCGATAGTTTTGGCAGCATGTTTGGATCGTCGAGGACTGCCGCATCATCATGAGTGTGAACGTCGATAAATCCAGGAGCAATCACTTTATTGCTGCAGTCAAAACGATCGTATTCACCTAGCTTGACCAAAATGTGCGGGTCAATTTGGCCTGGTGGTGCGATAGCCAGAATCCGGTCCCCGCTAAGCAATACATCACCATTCCTCCAAGGTGCACCGGTACCATCCACTACTTTCCCGTTTGCCAACAGGGTTGCACGCGTCATGTCATCCCTCCAGACGCGGGTGCTGAGCATCAATGTTGCCGGTGTATTCGGCACTATCGAAACCGTGTTTGTGGAGCAGTTGTTTGAACTGCTGCAAATCACGCGTCGCAACCGGTCCAAGTTTTTGCGCAAGACGGACCATCAGAATTTCAATCACTACCAAGTGTGCAAGGTACGCCTCAGTACCCACTCTCATAACTGCATCTTGAGGGACAGACACTGCCAAAACCAGATCGGCGACTTCCGCAAGTGGAGTGTCTGGTTGTGTAAGTGCAATCACAGTTGCACCCTGAGCGCGCGCAAAACGTGCGGCTTCCAATGTGTAGGGCATGCGCCCGACGTGTGAGATGACAAAAGCCACACCGCCTGGACCTAATGTACTGGCAGAGACAAGCTGCTGGTGTGCGTCGAAGATGGCGTTTGCAGTGCGACCCAGTCGAAATAGCCGACTCTGCAATTCACTGGCCATAAAAGTAGAAGCTGCACCAACCGAGTAACAGTCGATACGGCGCGCCGTTGCCAGTTGATCGGCCACCCGGTCCAAGAGATCGGCATCAATAGCGCGACCCAGTTCGGTGAGTGACGAAACAGCGGCATGGACTATTTTGCTGGCGACGTCTTGGGCCGTGTCGTCTGCCAATACGCTGCGGTGCAAATGAGAGCCACTGACTGCCAAGTCCTGTGCCAGCGCGACCATAAATTCACGCACTGAGTCATGGCCGAAGCTGCGGCAGGTACGCACGATAGTCGGCATGGATACACCAGCCTGCTGGGCCAGTTGCTCCACAGTTGCCACGACTGCGGCTCGCGGGTCGTCAAGGACAATGCGCACAACATTGCGTTGCGCCTCCGGTAGTTCTGATTGGCGCTCGCGCAGTTGCTGCAGCAAACTTACGTTCAAAGGTGTGCTCATAGTCAAATCAGAAGCGAGTGCTGATGGCGTCTGTGATTGAAAAGTCTTCATTCACAAGCGGTAGCCAACGCCACTTATCAAAAGTGGTGCATGGGTGAGAAATGCCTAAAGCGACCCTATCTCCCACCACAGGTGCTGGACCATTGGGGTCGTAGCGTAAATAAGCATGGTGGTCGTTGAGGGCAGTCACAGTCCAATCCGCAGGCGTTTCATTTGCTTGGCGGCTGCCCTTGAGAGCCCAGCGCACAGGGATGGGCATTTCCAAGTCATAAGAGAGGTCGCGGCGGCCACCACTTAACAAGGCAAGACCTGCCTCAGGGACTGACTGAACCATAGTCCAAACCTCGAGCGCAGGACGTAGAGAAGCGTCCAGGCCTTCTCGCTGCTCCACATGTTTAAGAAATCGCCGGTAGTTGCCGTGGTCGTGGGTAATGTAGCAACCAGACCGCAAGACACCCAGCACTGGTTTAGACATCCCTTGTGTGCGAAGTAGGGGCACTACCAAATCAAATACTGCCGAACCGCCAGCAGTGAGCATAATTTCCGAATCTGAAAACAGGCCAAGTGCGTCACATTGGCGAGTAGCCTCTGTGACCCGGCGTACAAGTGCCGTTACCTCTCGGGTATCGTGCTCGCTGTCACAACGAGCTACACCGCCCTCGTAACATTCCACACCGCCTAGCTGCACTGCAGATGAAGAGGCTATGGCTTTAGCCAGCGTCACCGCTTCCTCCAAAGTGCGACACCCTGTGCGCTGGCCGGGCACACCAATTTCCAAGAGCGTGTCAAATCGATGAGTTGAATTCCGGCGTTTTGCCCAGTCTTCAATAGATGCGAGCTGCGAAAGTGAGTCGATCAGGAACCAAACACGAAGCGCTGGGAAATGCTTGATCAGTGCGTTTAGTCCGTCCAAGTCCGCATCACACAGGACTTGATTGGCAATGATGGCACGCCGCACTCCGGCTTCCACCCCTACACTTAATTGGTACACCGTGGCAAATGTCAGCCCCCATGCGCCTGCCTGTAGTTGGCGAGAAAACAATTCTGGTGACATAGTGGTTTTGCCGTGCGGAGCAAAAGCAACACCCTTGCGAGTCACAAAGTCATGCATCCATGCCAAGTTGTGCTCAAGAGCTTCACTACGCAACACAGCTGCGGGGTAAGGCAGATCACCGTCGAGCACATTCCATTCTTTACTTTTGAGTGTTGAGGCAAGACACGGTTGGGCCGCAGTAGGGAAGCCTTTAAATTGCTGATTAAGAAGAAAGTCGTTGCTCATTTGGTATCCGTTATGTTTGCGGTTTTCCAGCAGGCATTCAAATGCCCAGGTTGTACCTCGACCAGCTGCATATTTGCACTAGCGCATCTGTGTTCAGCAATAGGGCAACGCGTTCTGAACACGCAACCCGTGGGTGGATTAGCAGGGCTGGGAAGGTCACCTTGAAGCAAAGGAATACTGCGCCGCTGTGCTGGGTCGGGGATCGGTGCGGCTGCAAGCAGTGCACGGGTGTAGGGATGCTGCGGGTTTGCATAGAGTGCTTCAGTAGGGGCAATCTCCATGACTCGTCCAAGATAAAGGACTACCACGCGGTCACACAGATACTCCACTACGTCTAAATCGTGTGAGATGAAGAGTAGTGTCAGGCCCAATTGATCTTTCAGCTCTCCGAGTAAGTTCACTACCTGTGCTTGAATTGAAACATCGAGAGCTGAGAGAGGCTCATCAGCCACGATAAACCGAGGCTCTACTGCCAATGCGCGCGCTATACCAATGCGTTGGCGCTGACCTCCAGAGAATTCGTGCGGAAAACGATCGGCATGTTCAGGGCGAAGACCCACTTGTTGTAGCAGTTGCTCAATGCGTGGCTGACGTGCAACTCCCTTGGCTAAGCCATGCGTATCCAAGGCCTCGGCCAACACATCACGAATTCGCATACGCGGATTGAGGCTGGCGTAGGGGTCTTGAAAAATGATCTGAATCTCTGAGCGTAGCGACCGATACTGGCTTTGAGAAAGCTTAGCCAAGTTGTGCTTGAGCTCGCCTTCGTTGTAATGCATGTTCCCACTGGTTGGGTCCAGCAAGCGTGTCAAAAGTCGACCTATGGTGCTTTTTCCTGAGCCGGATTCGCCGACCAGACCCAAAGTCTCACCTTGGTAGATGGTGAAGCTCACATCGTCTACCGCCCGAACCGGGTGACTTCCTGTGCCGAAGTACTTTCGTAGAGACTGGATCTCCAACAGTGGTTTGGTGCCAATTGTTGTTGTGCTCACGCGTGCACCTCGTGATGAATGCAACGCACGCGGCGCTGAGCTGTGGTTGATACGAGGGTAGGCATATTGGTTTCGCAATCTGTCTGGCGGCTGATGCAGCGTGGAGCAAAAGCGCAACCCGGCGGTGGGGCCAGCGGGCTTGAGACCTGTCCGGCAATCGCCACCAATCGACGGCGTGGAGCATTTTCGATATTGGCTTGACTTGTCATTTCACGGCGTCGGGCCACACCGGGCAAGCAGGCTAGCAAACCACGGGTATAGGGATGGTCCGGTTTGGCAAACAAGTCATGAACCGGTGCTGACTCCACAATGCGGCCTGCATACATGACAGCAACCGCATCCGCGTACTGCGCGACTACACCTAGGTTGTGTGTCACAAAGAGCATGCTCATTCCAGTTTCTTTTTGGAGCCGTCCCATGAGTGCGAGGATCTGAGCCTGAATAGTGACATCCAAGGCAGTGGTTGGCTCATCAGCAATCAGCAGTGTGGGGTTGCATGCCATGGCAAGTGCAATCATCACGCGCTGGCGCATTCCTCCGGAGAGTTGGTGTGGATATTCGTTCACGCGCTGGGCGGCGGCTGGAATTTCTACCAGCTCCAACATACGACGCGCATGAGCATGAGCTGTGCTTCTGTCCATCTTCAGGTGCAATCTGACCGCCTCTGCAATCTGCTCACCTACCGTCAGCACCGGGTTCAAGCTGGTCATGGGCTCTTGGAAGATCATCGCCATTTCATTACCACGCAGGGTTCGCTTTCGGCTCTCAGGCATGTTCAACAAGTCGACAGTTTGGCCATCACGTTGAATGAACAATGCTTGACCTGTTACCTGCGCTTGAGAGGTACGGGCATGCAAACCCATGAGAGTCAGACTAGTGACTGACTTTCCGGAACCGGACTCGCCCACTAAAGCGAGGGTCTGCCCGGGCTCAACGGAAAAGGAGACATCAGCTACGCTTTGTATCCGCCCGCCGTCGGTCGCAAACGAGGTCGAAAGATGACGGACTTCAAGTCTTGGAGACTTTGTTGCCAACGGGTTTTCTGAGGAACTCATACGGTCTTTTTCAGTTTAGGGTCCAGCAAGTCACGCACGCCGTCGCCCAGCATTTGCAAGGAGAGCGCCGTGAGAACAATCGCTACGCCCGGTGAGAAGATGGTCCAGAAGGCCTTGTCGGCATAGTCCAAGCTGCCAGCAATCATGGTGCCCCAAGTGGGGATGTCTGGTGGCACGCCCACGCCTAGAAACGACAGGCCTGCCTCAGCCAAGATGGCGTAAGCAAAGATGAAGGTCACCTGCACGAGGACGGGCGACATCAAGTTGGGCAAGATGTGACGCCACAAAATGAGTGGTGTTCGTACACCCAATGCTCGCGCTGCATCAACAAACAGGAGCTCTCGCAGCACCAAGGTAGTAGCTCGGACTACTCGAGCTACACGCGGGGTGTAAACAATGACGAGGGCCAGAATCACATTCCACAACGAAACTCCCAAAATGGATACCAATGCAATACCCAACAAGATGTCGGGGAAGGACATCATGGCGTCCACAACTCTCATTAGCGGTGCGTCAAGTCGTCGGAAAAATCCAGCAAACATACCTAGCAATGTGCCTAGTAGCACAGCTCCAGCTGCAGTGACAAAGCCAATCAGCAATGAATATCGCGCGCCATGAATGATGCGCAGCATCACATCCCGTCCAAGCTCATCGGTACCGGCCCAATGGGCAGATGAGGGGGCGTGCAGCCGCTCGCCAATGGACAATGCATTCGGATCTGCGGACGATACCGCGGGGAATAGCAACGCCATTCCCACTACGCCAACTAAAAGCATGGCAGAAGCCAGCACCACTTTTCGTGAAAACAAGCGGCGCAGAGTGCGAATCAACGGTTGAAAACGGGTGGGGGTCATTGCGCCTCCAGGCGGATGCGGGGGTCCACCAGCGTGTAGAGAAAGTCGATGGCAAGGTTGATGAAGACGTAGATTCCAGCAATCACGAGCAGGGTGCCCTGAATGACTGGGTAGTCCCGGCGAAGTACAGCCCGTACAACCAAATTACCCACCCCTGGGAGATTAAAGACAGTCTCGGTTACTACAGTGCCGCCAATCATTAAAGCCATGGTCAAACCCAGCACCGTGACAATAGGCACAAGTGCGTTGCGTAGTACATGCTTGACCATGATGGTGCTCTCGGGGAGCCCTTTTGCGCGTGCAGTGCGCACATAGTCCTCACCCAAAATGTCCAACATGGACGCACGGGTGAAACGGATGATGAGCGCAGAGTTGAGCATGCCCAAAACAAGCGCTGGTAAGAGCAGATGCTGCAGGCGCTCACCCAAGGTGGCTGTAGGGTCGCCATAACCCGAAGCTGGAAACCAGCCCAGCTTGACAGCAAAGAGCTGAATCAAGATCAAGCCTAACCAAAAGCTTGGGACGCTGGCTCCAAGCATCGCTACGCTGCTTACCGCTTGGTCTGCAGCGCTGCCTCTCCAGATTGCAGCAGCCATTCCACAAGGAACTCCCACAAGCGCTGCTATTCCAACTGCAAACAAAGCAAGGAAAAGGGTTGGTTCAGCCCGCTCCAACAAAGCCTGTGCAACAGGCCTTTGCAGGAAAAGCGAAGTGCCAAGATTGCCTTGCAGCACTTCCCCCATCCAGATTGCGAACTGCAAAGGTAAGGGCTTATCCAGCCCGTACTGAGTCCGAGCGGCGGCAATGTCTTCAACAGTGGCCTGGTCACCCAATAGCAAGGCTACTGGGTCCCCGGAGGCCAGACGCGTGAGGCAAAACACCAGCACCGCCACCAGGGCCAGCACCACGAAGGCGCCGCCCAAGCGTTTCAATAGAAATCGCATCATTTGTGGTCAGTTCTTCAAACCTGTGTTCCAGAAGAACGGCCAGACCGCAGGCGTGTAGCCCTGCAGCTTTGCCGAACGCGCAGAAAGGCTATTGAATTTGCCCACTTCAATGAAGGGAACTTCTTCATAGACAACTTGCTGAACTTTGCCCCATAGCGCGCCGCGCTTGGTAGGGTTGGTTTCTTGGTTGAAGGCCGACAGAGTGGACTTCTTGGCAGCTGAGTCCCACCATCCTGGTGCGCCATCACCCAATTGTGGTGGGGAGAGCATCGGCTCGGGCAAGAGTCCGGAGTGTGTGAAGTAAACATCCCAGAGCTTGGCGTCATTGCGACGTTGAACAAGGGTAGCCCAGTCAACTACCTGCAAGTCTGTCTTAAACCCCGCCTTTTTGAGCTGCTCAGACATGACCAAAGCCATGTTGTAGTGGAACTCATACTGGCGGCTCGCCATGATTCGGATTGGTTGATCCGCGTTGTAACCAGCTTTGGCTGCCAAGTCTTTGGCAACAAGGGGATTGCGCTCGTTATAGAGTTTGTTTCCAGCGTCCGAGTAGTAAGGTGTTCCTTTAGGGAAAAAATTTGGCTCTACGGTGAAAAAGCGGTTGTCTCCAAAGCCCGCAGCCATCAGCTCGCCGGTACCCACCGCTGTTTGTACAGCGCGGCGCATCGGCTGATTTGCCAGTACCCCTTCTTTGGTGTTGAAGACGATATATGGGAAGCCAAAGTTCTTGGTCACGATAGGTACGACCGCGGGCGCACCTTTTTCTACCCGCCCGATGGCCTCCACAGGTAGGAGGTCTGCGTAGTGGAATTGGCCAGATAGAGAACCTTCTACACGTGTGTTTGCACTAGGTACAGGCACAAAGCGCAACTCATCCAAGATGGCTTCGCGCTTGCCGGCATAGCCGCTAGAGGGTTCCTTTCTTGCGGTGTAGCCATCAAAACGAGTCAGCACAGTGAATTGATCGGGGCGGCGTTCTTTGAATTTATAGGGACCAGTGCCGATGAAATCCTTGAGCTGAGGAGCGATGCTCTCTTTGGCCATGATTGCAGCCATCCCACTTGGCAACGCTAGTTGAGCCAACAAAGGAGCGTAGGGATTTTTAAGCTTTAGCTCGACGCCAATTGAACCTTTGGCACTTAAAGATGCCACTTCTTTACCCACTGCTTTGCCGCGTGGTGAGAGCTCCATCCAGCGTTGCAGAGAGGCCACGACGTCATCCGCTGTCAGTTCGCGGCCATTGTGAAACTTTACGCCCTTTCTCAGAGTGATTGTGTATGTCAAGCCGTCCTTGGAGACTGTAGGCAGGCTTTCAGCCAGCATAGGGGCAATATTCCAGTTGCCATCGAATGTGTAGAGCGGCTCATAGACGTGCTGCATGATGGTGCCCACCAAGTCAGCTGTGCTGACCATCGGATCCAAGCCTTGTGGCTCTCCTACCATGGCCAAGTTCACTGCACCACCCTTGGGCATAGCACTGTTTTGGGCCCATGCAGATGCGCCACCTACTAGGAGGGCCGTGGCCAATACTGAGGCCTTCAGAAGGACTCGGCGAGTGCCATTTGTAGTCGCTGCCAGCGTTTTGACCTGATGGATTTCAGAAGTTTGCATTTAACACCTTGGAGTAATAAGATTACACAAAAAGCACGCTCAATGCCAGAATAGCGGGGATAAATTGCCATTCAGGTTTAAAGTGTGTAAATTCTTTACTTAAAGGAGAAAATCAATGACAGTAGAAACCCTAGGTCAGTCCCCAATTTCTTCGGACCGCTTGGCTCGTCCTCTTTCCCCCGCAACACGTGCCGGGGACTTTGTATTCGTATCTGGTCAAGTTCCGACTGATGACCAGGGACAGGTTATTGTGGGTGGCATCGAGGCGCAGACGCGTCAAGTGTTCAAGCGTGTAAGCGATGCATTGGCACTAGCTGACTGCACACTCGCAGACGTCGCCAAGGTGAGCGTTTGGCTTGCAGATGCGCGCGATTTTGGCAGCTTTAATCGGGTTTACATGGAGTGCTTCGGTGAGCACCGACCAGCACGCTCAACCGTGGAGTCGCGCCTCATGATTGATGCGAAAGTAGAGATTGATGTGACAGCCTACAAACCACGAGCCTGAGTCATGGAGTCGATTTGGGACTTGGTGGCACTCGGGGAGGCTCTGGTTGAATTTAACCAGACTCAACCCGGGCAACCGCATTACCTGCAGGGCTTTGGTGGAGATACAAGCAACTCCTGCATTGCGGCAGCTCGTGCGGGCGCTCGCGTAGCCTATCTTTCCCGGTTGGGTGAAGATACGTTTGGCGACGAACTTTTGCGTCTTTGGGCAAATGAAGGCGTAGATGCCTCAGCTGTGGAGCGAGATACGCAACAACCTACAGGCCTCTATTTTGTAACGCATGGCCCTCAAGGGCATTCATTTAGCTACTTGCGCAAAGGATCAGCGGCCAGCTGCATGACACCAAAATGGTTGCATAGGCACGCAGCTGAGTTGCTAAAGCGAAGCAAACTTTTGCTTGTGTCAGGCATCTCACTAGCAATTTCTCCCCAGGCATTCGACACGGCGGTGCAGGCCATGAACTTTGTCCGGGCCGCAGGCGGGAGGGTAGCGTTTGATCCGAACTTGCGCCTCAAACTCTGGCCTCTTGAGCGGGCAAAGGCATCTATTTCACATGCGGTGGGTCTTTGCGATGTCTTTTTGCCCGGTGTGGACGATATGCAAGCCCTAATGGGTTTGAGTGAACCAAACGACATCGCCGACTGGGGTCATGCGCGTGGTGCAAGCCTTGTGGTCGTCAAGATGGGCAAAGACGGAGTGCTATTTAGTGACCTCGCAGCCGGACGCCACCGTGTACCTGGTCGAGTGGTTAAGGCAGTCGACGCCACTGGAGCAGGGGATAGTTTCAACGGAAATTTTCTTGCTCGTCTGGCTTTAGGGGACGCTCCGCTAGCTGCAGTCCGATATGCCAATACAGCCGCGTCACTCGCGGTTCAAGGATACGGTGCGGTCGCTCCGCTACCCACACGCGCACAGGTGCAGGCGGCAATGTACGTCTAAAGGGAGTGCTTTGTAGTGGGGGGGCGTTTGTCCCGAAATTAATCGTCCTTGGGCTACAAGCCCCCCCGTACCCTGATTGCTAACAGTCGCAATGGGCCATCTGGAGTCCGTCAAGGTCGACATCTGAACGACCGTAGTCGCGGCAAACGTGAAGTCGACGACTGCCCGCTGACAGGCACACAGGCTAACTCTCAGAAAGCCGACATTCGTGAGCGACAGCTTCCGCTGCATACCGGCTGTCCATCGTACCCGCTCACTAAGCCAGCGGTGAATGTCTGTTATCGAGCAATGAGTCCGAGCTTGTCGACTTCTGCTTTGGGTCGACAGCCGCTAAGGGCCAGTTGCGGATCTTGGTGAATGTCCGCTTTCCAGCACCCGGATGAATCAGACTCTCCGTGGGACCCTCAAGATCCCAGAGTGGGTGCTGATCAAACTTCCGTTTGCTCCGCCATCTCCAGAGCGTCCTCCACCTCAATCCCCAGATAGCGAACCGTGCTCTCTAGCTTAGTGTGCCCTAGGAGCAATTGCACCGCTCGGATGTTCTTGGTACGTCGGTAAATCAACGTTGCCTTTGTTCGGCGCATGCTGTGTGTCCCATAGGCAGAAGGATCCAATCCGATTTCATTGATCCAACCATCAACGATGCGGGCGTACTGCCGCGTTCCGATATGCGGTGAGTCATGTACCCGAGAAGGAAACAAGTAATCTTCAGATTTCAGGCCCGCCTCCTTGATCCAATTCGAGACCGCCTCTCTGGTTGGTTGCGTGATCTCAAACTGGACAGGAAGGGACGTCTTTTGCTGCATCACGATTGCACGGGCACTGATGTGATCCCCTTGGGCAATGTCCCGCAGTCTTAGTTTCACCAAGTCGCAGGCGCGCAGCTTGCTGTCCAAGGCCAGGTCAAACATGGCCAACTCACGAGTGCGGTGACCAAGTTGAAGGCGGATTCGGATGGCCCAGATGTCTTTAAGGCGCAGGGGCGCCTTTTGGCCAACGATCTTTCCCTTGTTCCAAGGCTCCCTGTGTGCTGTGTCTGAGTGTGCTTCCATGATGAACTCCTTCAGTTGAGGGGTTCAAACTCTGGTCACTGACAGGACGAAGTTCAAGAGCTCCGTCAATACGCACCCACTCGATGCCTGAAAGGAAAAATCACTCGAATGAGGGATGGTTTGACAGACTAAACAACGTCAGAATTGCAGCGATAGCAGACATGTCGCGGCATCCCCCATTTGGGGGATATTCAATGTACCGGCCGACTGACACAATGCAGCGAAAACAGCCGTTCCCCAGGCTTCTTACAATCTGAACCGAGTCAAAATGAAATCGGCAAATTATTGCTACCAATGAAGAGAGTCGTCGCGATTTTCGCGTTGCTTGGCCCAATCCTTGGATGCCTAACCTTCATTTTTAAACTTGGGCCTTTCGTCCTTCTCGGACTACCTTTTGTACATCTCTTTGGATTGATTCCAGCGACCATCGCAGCAGGTCTCTTTATCGGACTAACAACTATCCAAAGGCGTATCCTTCACGAGCCTGAACTAACCAAGTCATGGGCAGCGATATTGGGCGTTCTGGCTGGTTCAGGCGGGGCACTCCTTTCACTATTGGTGGAACTTGTTGCCCCCGTTTACCGAATGTCACCAGAGGGTTTCGCTTTTTTACTTATTCCATCTATTTTTGCAGGCGCGATTTGCGGAGTTTTGGCCCGCAATTCCATTAACGTTTCACCAATATATTTTGGTAAAGGTTCAGGCCCTTTGAATCCTCAGCGCGAGCTCACCTGTCGCGACTGCGCGTGTAGGAACGATGTTTCAGCAGAACGTTGTACTTGCTGTGGTGCATCACTTTTTCAACCTAATGTTATTGCACGCACCCCCAGAACGGTTGAAGTCGATGCTTCAAACGTTTCGGCGGTAAAGCAGACGGATTGACTGCTTTCTTATAAGTCCTACGTCCGGTTTGGAACTCGGTGAAAGACCGCTTCCAGCCTTTAGATGCCTCAAATAATGTTCGGAATTGAATTACATGAAGCGCATCGTCGACCTAGAGCTGTGGTCACGCCCTCTTGAGGCGCAAATGCCATTTGACGGTAAGCTCATTGCAGAAGAGTGCAGGGCATCAACAAGTCTCCCCGATGACGTTGTACTTGGACTAAGTTTTCTTCCCGACTCCACGGACATATCAAATCTTGAAACTTCCATCTCGCGCGGTGAAGTCACGACACAAGCTTTTCAAGAGTTTTGTACAGAGCACAACCTTAGGCACGATCAAAACGACCCATTGAGTGCATGTAGGTTTTTGGCCGATGCGTTTGGACAACCACTCGCTTGGTTGCACTTTCCGGCAGATATAGAAGGATTAGAGATGGCGCAACTGATGTTCGCCTGGGCGTCAAATAGAGGCTTTCTTTTAATTGATGCGCAGAGAGAGTCACCACTATCGATGGATCAGATAAGACGATATTGGAGTCTCTAATGTTGAACTTCCGCTTTGAAGAAGATGGGATGACTGCTTTCATCCTGCAGGCGCCTCAACTGCGACATGAAATCTGCTGCGGGGGTTTTCAACCCCACGAACAACATTCGGAATTGCAATGATTGACAGAGAAGTAAATCCAGTCGAATGGTCTTCATTTATGCAAGAGCTGGAGGACGCCAACGAGCATTTGGCGAAACTAATTGCGGATATCAATTCCGCTCCAGATTACGACAGTGCAAATTTGAGGGTGGACTTGGGACATGTGTTCTCACACCTAAACCGCGCCTGGGCCCGTCGTGACTTAACCAGAGACTTTACAGATGAAGAGTGGGAGCGCGCCAGCTTTTTCCCCAATGATCTTGACCCAGTATGAGCTCCATTTACATTCCTAACAGGCGGCTCCCACCGCCCGTTGCGAAGAGCCGTCGGTGTCTGCTATCAGCCTTCTTGTGCCTCCGCTTCGCTGGGCCGAGACAGAGTGTGGATTCACCCGAATAGGGGATATTCGGTGGCCGATTCACACATGAGAATCGTCTCATGTTCGCTCACTGTTTATTTTGTGGCCTCCAACGTAACCTCAAGTAAGCTTGGATTCATTGTTTTAGATTGCATTAAGGATAGGTTCTGTGTTCACTGAATTGACAATTCAACGCCTAAGCGCAGGAACGGTTTTCAAGCTCGCTGCGATAGGAATGGCTTGCACCTTTCTGCCACTCTGTGTTTTTTTCGGAGTGCTGGCTGCTTTCGGGGCGCCGACGATCACTTGGAACGGGCAGCAACTGACCGGCGTGAGTGGGCTAGCAATGTCCCCCGTGATAGGGCTAATGATCACAAGCTTAGGCACCCTATTTTTGGGCTCGGCATGCGCCTTCGGGCTCTGGATTTATTCATTGGTTCGCCCAGTGAGTATCTTAGTGAAGAACATTAAGGGGCCGAATGCAATCTAACGGTTTGTTCGATGCGGTCAGGCGCCCTGCCGCAATGTGCGATTGACCAACCAAAGCTGTGTAAGTCAATGCCAATGAATGCCGGTTAACACTAACGTTTAACTTCATTTTCCAGCCTTTTGTCTTCTTTGCTTCGCAGCGGAAGCGGACACTCAAAAGCATATGAATCGAGGTGGTCCAATGCTCTTTTCAAGCGTCAATTTCTAAGATTTTTGGTGTAAGCCTCAAAAGAATGAAACGCTCAACACTCCAAGCTCTAGTGGATGCTGCTTTTCAGGCACGTGTAGCTGCACACCCCGAGTTCAGAAATGCTCATTTGGTGAGAGCTGTGAACGAGGACAGCGATTTTGGTTATCAAACGCATCGCATTTATCGTGCAATAGACGGTACTTATTTCCTATTCATTTGCACCGCTGGACAAGACGGGTTCTTTACGATCTTGACGCGTGAACGCGCTAAAAATGCATCGCGCTCGAGTCCCGAGATATATCGAAAAGAATTCGCTGCTGAAGCAATTTGAACCGCTGCTATCAGCCTGTTGGCGCCTCGACATTGCAGCGGGAGCGGATGTTTGCAACTTCACCCCCAAAGCGCGAGAAGCGCTCAGCCTTGGCCTGCAGGATTACACCAACCATCACACTTTCGCCTGAATACTTATTACGAAGCCGATGACTCCAACTCGCCCGCTGACTGACGACGAAATGAATCTTGCCCGATGGATGCTTGACAACGGCTCTGCCGAAGCATCGATGTATGTCGACCAGCTGTTGCGCGCTGAAGCTACGAGTTGGCGTTGCCCGTGTGGTTGCGCAAGCTTCAACTTCAAAATTAGGGGCCTGCCGGAAGCGCCTCCCGGGGTTCACATCATCGGCGACTATCTGATTGGAGATGACGCCCACCTTTCCGGAGCTTTCATTTTTCAGAGTGGTGGCATCCTGAGTGGCGTGGAGTTGTATGGATTAGCCGGTGAGGCTCCAAAAGTTATCCCTATGCCCAACGAACTTCGCCGAGATGACGATCCGCCGCCAAACGCACGACAGCTTTCAGCCTGAAGACGTCTCAGCTTTCAGCGGAAGCAGACACGAAGGTCCCCTCGTGTGATAGGCAGGCGACGACTGATTCTTACCTATCATCGACACTTAGGCTGCACCAGCGATATCCACCGAACTTGAAATGAACGTCGGCTTCCTCATCATCCTACTCTTTGCTTCAATCCCATTCCTCTTCGAGTTCGAGACGCTTGGCTCTAATCCAATGACAACACTGTCTTTTGGTGAAGTTTTGCGTTTGCGAAACTTTCGGGGTCAACGGTGGGCTTGGGGCTTTGGAATTTTGCTCATCATGATTACTTTGCTTGCTGCTGCGCCAAGCGCTTCTGGCAAGAGTTACTCAGTTGGCATCGGCATGCTCTTGGTCGTTGCCTTGTCGCAGCTTTGTATTTGGGTCTTTGTCTATGTAAGGGTTCGTAGAGCCAGAGCTGCGCCAAAGGATTACGGGAAAGATGCAGGGTAATTCATACGCCAACAAATACTTTGAAAGTCTGCAATCAGCCTGAAGACGTCTCAGCTTTGCGGCGGAAGCGAACATTCGCAACCTACGTTCAATTTGAACGGAGCCTAGTCAAGCTGAGAAAAGCTAGTTGCCGACTTTGTCGTATTTGATATACCTGTACATCCATCTAGACCATTGTCGTAACCGTTTGATTTGCATGATGAATTCCAATTCTTGGGTACCAAGTTATCCGGTTGGTTCCCGTGTTATTCCGCAAAAGCGCGGGATATATCAATAGTGAGGCGGCACGATGGCATTCGTCCAAGACATCTGCAGTACTGAAATCTTCAACCACTTATCTTTGTTCCAGGGACTGACCGAAGACGAGAAGACAAACCCGATTGGCCGAGATCTGATCTTTGATCTCGACTCACGCAGTGCACTCATTCCTCATCCAATCCACTATTCGGACTATCCAGACCGCAGCATGAACTTCTACGTTGCCGGGAAATGCTTCAACGTATGGGAACTCGTGCAACGATCGGATGGGCCGGATAGGGTTGAGATCTACTTCGATAGAAAGTTTGAGGCACCCGATCGGTCAAATGTCATTTCCTTGCTTCAACAGGCAGTTGCGATTTTCCGAAATGAACCAGTCTGCGGGCTACCAGTCGTCGAACGCAACGCGTGGCCATGAACATCGTCTACTTCTGGCAGTCGCCTAACCCTTCAATCGAGAGGACGTCACCCGGCGAGCGGGGCGCCGCCCCTCATCTCAAACGTTAACGTGCCATTTGAGTGACACCTTCCGGGCGGCGGCAATGTCAGCTATCAGCCTGTTGGCGCCTCGGCTTCGCAGTGTATGCTGCCTTTCACAAAAACACCCGATTGGGGGATGTTCAAGCTAGTTCCGAGGCGCAAAAATCGTGAGATAACTGGTTCACTCCATTACTTAAAAAGTGCGGGGTTTGTCCGAATTTGTATACCTGTACAAACGCACATGATATTTCGAAGGTTTTTTGGCGGTTTGGCCTAGCGGCTCAGAAGTTGCCATTACTCACGGAGGCTGAGATGGCTGATACCTATGAAAAGGGTAGGAACTTAAGCGCATTGGCCTTCTATATGTTGTTGCTGGTGGTGTCATCAGCGTTCATTTGGGGGCATTTACTACCTGCTGCGGTCGGAAGCGGGGTGGCGCTTGCTTTGCCCGTCTTGAGCACGTTGACGGCCATTGCTTTGCTAGCTTTGTGCTGGTTCTATGTAAAGACGAAAGGTCGCTCCGGATGGTGGGTTCTTCTGGTCCCTTGTCTCAACATTTTCGGCATCTTGGTGCTCGTCTTGTTGCGAAGCGAATCGCGGCAATAGCGTCAAATGGCACCGCATAACTGGTCGTCCATCACGGACCCGCAACTGCAGCAGGCGGCTACGCTGCGAGTGTTACGGTCTGGTTGCCTTCGACGTTGACGACAGCTTCGAAGCGCACCTAATGTCTGCAATCCGTCAGCGAAAGCAGACTTACATCCGCGACGTCTACTTGGATACGATCCCGTGACTTCAATTCACACCATTCGAAAACCTCACAACGGCAAGGGAACCCGCTTGAACTTTGGTACACCGACACCTGTTTTCTATCAGATAGTCTTGGTCCTATCGGTTGCAATGGGGGGGGCGGCTTTCGGCCTTGGTGCGATCCGGTTATTTTTTGCTAGTACGGCTATTTCGTACGTACTTTTCATTGCCTCCGTAGGTGGGTTCAAGAGTTCAGAGGCATTCGCAATGGGTGCGGGGTGGGGCGTGCTCATCATGATGCTAGTCGCGCCGGGTGCGCTAATCGCAGTATTAGTTGGGAAGGGTGCCCGTGCTATGTGGCTAGCCTCACGTGATCGCAGAAAAAGAGGTGGCTGAATGCCCGCAATCGCTGAGACGGGTAACAGGTCAGTCAAAAGTGCATTGCCGCCCGCTGACCTTTCACGTTGACGTGCCACTTGAGTGACTGCTTCGAGGCGATGGTACAGACTGCAATCAGCCTGTTGGCGCCTCGACATTGCAGCGGGAGCGGATGTTTGCAACTTCACCCCCAAAGCGCGAGAAGCGCTCAGCCTTGGCCTGCAGGATTACACCAACCATCACACTTTCGCCTGAATACTTATTACGAAGCCGATGACTCCAACTCGCCCGCTGACTGACGACGAAATGAATCTTGCCCGATGGATGCTTGACAACGGCTCTGCCGAAGCATCGATGTATGTCGACCAGCTGTTGCGCGCTGAAGCTACGAGTTGGCGTTGCCCGTGTGGTTGCGCAAGCTTCAACTTCAAAATTAGGGGCCTGCCGGAAGCGCCTCCCGGGGTTCACATCATCGGCGACTATCTGATTGGAGATGACGCCCACCTTTCCGGAGCTTTCATTTTTCAGAGTGGTGGCATCCTGAGTGGCGTGGAGTTGTATGGATTGGCCGGTGAGGCTCCAAAAGTCATCCCTATGCCTAACGAACTTCGCCGAGTTGACGAGCCGCCGCCATACGCATGACAGCTTTCAGCCTGAAGACGTCTCAGCTTTGCAGCGGAAGCGGTCATTTGTCGCCATACCCAATGGATGGGACAACCAACAGTATGAGTGTTCTGCAGAATGACGCCAATGCTATGCTTGCAAGTTCGAGTCAGACGTCTCTCCACTTGAATGGATGCCCCTTTTATGGATTCATTTGGCGTATATCTAATTGCCACTATCAATTGCGTCGTGCTTTACTTCGCTTCTTTTATCTTTACAGGTGGAAACGGAGCATCAGACGTAGTGGAAAGTGTTCGATGGTGGGGTTATAGCGGTATTGCGATTGCCTCAATCGCAGCACTTTATTTATGCTCAAGGGGCAAAGGTGACGCGGGTTTATTGATTGCGCTCACACCTCTTCCAATCGCTTACCAAGTTATGTTGGCGGTCACCTAGACGCCAATGCCCACAATCAGCCTGTTGCCGTCATGTCTGAATCAGGCTGGTTCCTGACGTCCACGCCGTTCCGTTTTAACGCAGGTGTGGGGTGGGAGCTGCTTGTCGCGAATGTCGGGTTACTGGAGGTTCACCGGGGTCCCAGTCAGTGGGGGGCATAAACTTCACATCTACCGCGAAAGTGAGCTCGATTACTCCGAATTATCAAGTCTGTAGTGGGCGGCGGATTTAACCGGCAATTCGCCATTTGCTTGCTTAACATTCAGGGCTTTACATGAATCAGCCGACCTATGCCGACAGAAGCGATAGTGTGCCGCCCTTGCTGGGACCTCTGGCGCTCGTGTGTTGGATAGCGAGTCTTTTCCTGCCCGCAATGAGCGCACCTCAAGGTTGGATTCTGGGTGGTGAGTTTGCGGTTAAGGGCCTGATGACCTTTCCGCTCGCTATTTTTTTTTCTCCCCTTCTCGCTTTGGCGCCGCTAACAAACCTCATTTTTCTGGGCAATCTTGTACGTCTATGGCCCCTCGAGAATTTGAAATCGGCTAACGCTACTTGGGTAGGTCGAGCATTGCTCTTCAACTGCATTGCGCTCGTTGTTGGAAATCCAAACCCGGCGTTGGGCGACGTCGTCAAGTATCCGGCTATGTGGCTTTGGTTACTGTCATTCGTGCTTCTTTACATCGCGGTCAAACGTTCAGAACTAGGGCATTCAGGCACGTCTATAGTAATACTGAAGGACCGCTGGAAACTAGCAGTCGCGCTTTCCTGCGCCATTGCGATCGTAGGTTTGACGGCGCGCACCATGAAGTTTCCGGGCCCCACGATCAGCCGCACAGTATCAAATGTTGAAGGCATCGAAATTCGACGCTCGGGCGTTCCGCTTCGCCACTATCCGCTGCTGGAAGATGGGTACTTGCGGCAGAGCAACTACAAATTTTTCGTACTTGACGGGCACACGCATGAATCGTTGCCCGGTGGTGGGTGGATCATTCGACCGGGCGTAAGTCCTGTGCGCAGCATCGTCCATGAAGCAGTCGAATCGTATCGATTGGATCCAGGGGGGCCAGGCGAAGTGCAGCGGTCCACGGTAACGATCTATGACGGCGGCGAGATCATCGCGCGAAAGACGTTCTATCAAGGGATGATCGAAGATGGTCACGGTTGGGTAGGGGCCATTGCACTGAAGTTCGTTCAATCTGTTTTGCAACCTGGATCTAGCCTTGCTTCAGGCGAGAGCCACAGGGCAGTGTTGCCAGTGCATTCTTTAGATTTGCCGAGCGACTTTAAATTGACAGACACCAAGCGCAATCTCCTTGGTTGCCCATCCTCAGTAGTGCTTAACCCAAACGATTGGCGCGAATTGCGAACGTTGCAATGGAGCCTGCAAACTAAGGAGAACATACAGGCAGTCGCCTGCGGTGAGGACAGTGTTTTAGTGGTTCTCGGCAACGACACCGGTGTAAACGTAGACGTCATCAGCCTCGATGGGCGGGCAGTACTCCAGGCTCGTGCGAACGTGAGCCAGCACACGAACCTATACGCATTGGAGGACGCCCGAGCGAGTAAAAGCGGCTGGCGGATTCGCCTTGTTTCTCACAGGCCCGGAGCGTCCATAGATCGGCCTACAGTCCCGATGGAGCGGTTCGAGATTGCACTCGAATCGAAGGAACCAAGTTGAGTTGACTCTTGGCTCTCACGGCTCCTTCCGGTGCAAGTTTCGCCTTTATGGACACCACCAATCTGCCACAGCCACAAAAACCTATGACAGCATTCACTGCGAAGCCGCGGCGTCAACAGGCTGAAAGCGGGCTTACATCGCGCTCCAAAGATGCCCCTGAAAGATCGGCTGTAACGTCTGACGTAGGCGATGAGCAAAGGCAATTTGCGCCTATCTGAATTGGCTGCAAATCTATGCACCTCGTAAAAAACCTGTTCTTTAGAAAAATACACACCTCACGCCTTTGAATCTGAGATCAATGGCGACACGCACTCCGTGCAATATTTGTTGGTCGGATGATTTGGAGTTGTACAGACGACGCAACGGTAATTGACAGATAAGTCCTCAGGCATCTTCAGGCCAGCAGAAACTTGGCCTCTTATTGTGGTGCGGGCGCCGATCATCCAAAAGATCAAGCTAAATGGCAATGCAACGGCAAGCATCATGAGCGCGAGAAAAAGCGCCATCGCAGAACCGAAACTGCGCCCTCCGGAAGTAACGATCGTAAGAGCGAACCAAGCGAAGGGGAAGATGATCAAAAAGCAAGCAGACTTGCTCCAGACGCTACCTTTCTCTCGAAAGATCCTTGCGGTTACGAAGATACTTAAGCCGAGGGCCAGAAGTATTACAAGGAAACCCAATCGGACTCCTAACGATTGTTTAAATGGGTGAACCCCAAAGAACTATAGCTCACTGGAAATCGCTGTCGACCGTCCGCTATCGCTGCAAAGCTGAGTCTCCAACAGGCTGAGAGCTGTCGTCGTTATCACTAATTTGCCTGCTTCGCAGCAGACATTGGTGCCGTAATTCTGGATGGACGATTTATTACTAGCCGCTGCATAAGCGGTGGGGCCATCAAGGATTCGAAGACTTCTTTACAACCGACCCGAAAAGCTCACTCAGATGGTACTTCGTTAGAAGCATTCCGATGAAGCCTACGGGCGTCCAATGCTAGTAGAAAGAGCATTGGAAAAGCGAAAAAAAGCACTATTACTATCTTCGGAATGAGCACGTAATTTCGCTTAGCAGCCCAGTAACTCACCACGGTTTCATAGGTAACTCGAAATGAATTGTCTATGCATTCAATTTCCCAAATTCGCCAAAGTTTGAGGGGGTAAAACTTAAGGTACTGTCCCCG
Source organism: Curvibacter sp. AEP1-3 (assembly GCF_002163715.1). GTDB lineage: Bacteria > Pseudomonadota > Gammaproteobacteria > Burkholderiales > Burkholderiaceae_C > Allorhodoferax. The sequence continues at coordinate 3,174,861 of NZ_CP015698.1, read as the reverse complement.
TATAGCAACCTTTTTGCAGCTTTGAAAATTTCCGCTATCAACAGAGTAAAAAAATTCAGTGTCATCATGGTGCCCTCTGGCAAATGACTGCACGGGAAATTCCGCGTTCAAGGTACTTTGATCTTGAAGTACCAATGTAATGTGGGGACTTCTACCTCTTATTTCAGAAATTTCGCCCTCAATCACAGTTAGCTCCGCCCTTTCAGGAATTGCGTAATTCGCGCTTTCGAGGAGCAATGGATAACCAAAGATCACTGCTGTAATCAATGAAACGATCTTGAAAGACTTTCTATTCCAAGCGAGCTTCGAAACGGCAGAAAACTTCATGTGGTTTGGCGTAAGCAAATCGCAATGGTAATGACTCGTTTTTTAGACGAGGCGTCACCCATTCGGTTAATATTTTTAAGTGTCTGAACTCGTGGTGACTAAATAGTCTGTGACTGATAACGGATTTGCGCACAGCTTGGCTTCCGGTAGGCCGGCATTCGCAAACGACCGCTTCCGCTGCACAGGCGACCTCGACAAGCCCGCCTCATTTGTAACAGATCGGATGTCCGCTTTTGGGTAGCTAATCCAGGACTGTGGAGGACCGCTTAGGGTCGATAGTCGCCTCGGGGCCAGCTTTCAACATTGCCTTATCTCTGCTTTATGTTTTCGAAAATGGAAATCTAGTAGGGTCCAATTCCCTCGGGTAGCTAGAAAAATCGGTCACTGGTTTTTGGCAACGAGGAGACCAGCAGGTGTCTAGGCGCTTACCGTAGTGGCTCGTTGGATGCAATCCTCAGTCAAGCGTTCAATCCAAGTCCAATACAGCTCCTGTACTCGCGCTGGATGCACCTTTTGAAAACTTCCCCAACACACCGCGCGTGTAGCGAGGCGCCGGAGCAACCCATTTACTCCGCCTCATAGCCAACTCTTCATCTGACACATGCAGCGTCAACGCGAGGTTTACGGCATCGATAGTGATCAGATCATTCTCTTTCACCAGGGCGATGTTTCCCCCGACAAATGCCTCTGGGGCTACGTGGCCGACCACCATACCCCAAGTTCCGCCAGAAAACCGGCCATCTGTAATCAATCCCACCGAGTCCCCTAAGCCCTGGCCAATCAAGGCACTGGTGGGTGCCAGCATTTCAGGCATTCCTGGACCTCCCTTGGGTCCCAGATAACGAAGCACCATGATGTCGCCAGGATGAATCTGTCTGGACATGATGGCTTGGAGTGCGGACTGCTCGTCGTCGAATACCTTCGCAGGTCCCTTAATCGTGAGTTTCTTGATGCCGGTGATCTTGGCGACACTGCCTTCCTCTGCCAAATTCCCTTTGAGGATGGCAAGGTGTCCTTGCGGATAGAGTGCCTCATCAATGCGTCGGATAACCTTGCGTGGGTCAGATGATTGCGCAGGGACGCTTTGAAGGGCTTGTTCGACGGTCTCACCAGTGATGGTCATGCAATCCCCATGGAGCAAACCTGCGTCGAGCAGAATCCTCATCACTTGGGGAATGCCCCCGGCCTGATGTAAATCGACCGCGAGGTATTCTCCTGAGGGCTTCAGGTCACAAATGACAGGAATCTTCTTTCGCATGCGCTCGAAGTCATCCATGGTCCATGGAACCCCAGCTGCATGTGCGATGGCCAAGAAATGGAGCACCGCATTGGTAGAGCCTCCAGTTGCCAGGATGACGGCAACTGCGTTCTCGATAGACTTTTTGGTGACGATATCCCGTGGCTTGAGGTCATTCTTAACGGCTTCAAGCAGTACCCTGCCCGCCCTGCGTGAAGCAGCTTCAATCTCTTCATAGGCATTCGCCATCGTGGAGGAATTAAGCAAACTCATACCCAGGGCCTCAAAGGCTGCACTCATGGTGTTGGCGGTGTACATACCTCCACAAGATCCGCTGGTAGGGATTGCACGTCGCTCGATCTGATGGAAGTCCTCATCCGATAGCTGACCTGCGCTGTACTGGCCAACGGCTTCAAAGACACTCACGATGTTCAAGTCTTTGCCTTTGTAGCGCCCCGGTAGCGTGGGTCCACCGTATACATAGATAGATGGAACATTAGCGCGAAGCATCCCCATCATTCCGCCCGGCATGTTTTTGTCACAACCGCCAATGACAAGAACGCCATCCATCCACTGAGCTCCCACACAAGTCTCAATGCAGTCCGCGATGACTTCCCTGGAGGCGAGGCTGTACTTCATTCCCTCAGTCCCCATCGCAATCCCATCCGAGATCGTGGGTACGCCAAACATCTGAACTTTGCCACCTGCTTCTTCTATGCCCAGCTGCGCAGCGTCTGCCAACTTCTGCAACCCTGAGTTGCAAGGTGTGATGGTGGACTGCCCGTTGGCAATACCGATCATGGGCTTTTTGAAATCGCCCGACTCATAGCCCATGGCGTAATACATGGAGCGGTTTGGCGCTCGGGTCACACCCTCTGTTACGTTGGCAGACCGGCGATTGATTTTGGGATCCATAGCGAATATTCGGTGAGGGTTAATGAAGTGATTCCGACAGCAATCCAATTCACGGATTACAAACTTGGCAAAACTTGGGCTCTGCTGTATCTGTAGATGGCTTGAAAGTAGTGTCTGAGTGTGTGCACCAGACGCATTTCCAGACCTCTCCGCGGGGCAGGTGCGTGGGTGCACCACAACCACGGCATGGCAAACCGGGAAGGTTCTGGGTACGCCAAAAGCCAGGCATGGAGCAAGTCGGGCACTCGGATTTCAAGCGCTTCAGCAGATCTACAGTCGCACGCCGGATGTTCTCCATACGCGTTGGATTTGCGAAAGCGCGCAAATCAGACTCCATCCATACCTTGCCATCCGCGGATGCTTTATGCGCTTCTTTAAAGCGTGTTTCCAGAGTGGTCCAGTCATAGATGCCTTTGTAAAAGGTGCATACGTTCTTCTTTTGAGATCGGATCACCATCTGGTGAGATGGGAAGCCATGGGCCAATGCGAATGCGCTTGCCTGCTCCCACGTCTCAGCCAGTAGCTCTCCACACCGGGCAACCATCTGGGCTGATCCCGTTACCTCGAGACCTCTTTCATCATCTATAAGGATCACCTGCTCGACGTTCCAGGTCAGCATTCCGGTAAACGGATCAGGACCGAAAGAGCCCTCACTTGCGACGCCGATTGAGAGGCCAGATAGTTCCATGCCTTTGCGGGCTTTCTTCCTTAAAGCATTGGTTTGCGAGCCAGCGCGATCAATGTCACGGGTAAAGGTACCTAGAAGGTCTGTATCGAACCCCGAGACATGTTGAACATCGCATCCCAGCGCAGAGTCCATTGCTGGCTTCAACACCGTCTCTTTTCCGTGCTGGGTCAAGAAGGCAATTTTTTGCCCCTTGAAGCGGGAGCTCATTTCATAGCTCCTAACGCCGGCGTCCAACCCGAAGCGCTTAGTTTGAAGATCTGGCCACCGTCCATTTGCCAGAGGTGCATCCACCCGTTGTAAATCAGGTTCTGCAAAACCTCGTGCTTCTGAACAATCTCAAAGATCTTGCTCTGCGGCGCGCAAATAACAACGGTGAGTCGCAATGGCTCGTGGAGGTAGTTCGTGCCGTCGTGCAAGGATTGCTTCGAAAGTCCCTGGCGGAGGTCCCCTCCGTTGCCCTCGAAAACGCCAATATTGCCTCCTACGACGTTGTGCAACACCTTATTGCCACTCCCATACAAGCGGGGCTCACAAAGAGAAGCGTGGTACTGCCAGTTGATCCAGTTGGTGACCAGCATCGGAGCTGTCATCAAGAGCTCGAGCACGCTGCCATCCGTGTCATTGCGCCATTCGTAGTCGTGCAAGAAGGCCCTTCCACCCAGCCGGGAGTCTTGACTAAGGGCCCGCGGCCCCATCAGAAAAGATGCGTTCCCCGCCAATGCCCACTCAGGACGTGTTTGTGCACCATCACTGGCCCGCTGCTTGAAGATATTCAAGAGTTCTGCTGGGGACTTCAAGGGGTCAATTCCTAACGAGGGTGCCCGCTCCATGCGTACAAACTGCTGAGCAGTCCTGAAGGATTTCTGCACATCGGCCAGCCCCGTCCGAACACCGTCCGTCAAAAGATCTGTGTCGAACCACTCCAGCTCGTCAGTCGTCGTGTTGTGCAAGGCTGCGACAAAGCGGTTCGCAGAGGGGATCTCAATACCTTTTGCCAACAGGCCAGCTCGGACGTCTGATTCATTCAGCAAACGAGCCAACACTCGTGCATTGACTTCGCCGGTTTGCCCACCACAAGCTCCACAGTCCAAGCCAGCAGCATGCGGGTTGTTGGCGGACTGACTTCCATGGCCCACCAGGAGTACCAAAGGCGCAAAGCCTGACTTCAAACCCATCGCCGTGAGCACCTGAGCGCAAATTGCAACGCGCTGTTCCACGCTGACGTTTTGCAGTTCAGGCCGACACACGGGACGCAGCCGCATAGGAATGCCTGCGTAGTCATCTTGAGTGCGGTGTTCAACCTTCGTCCGCAGCCAACCACTCAGCTTGCCGGCAAAGGCCATGCCAAAGGACTCCACGAATGAGAAGCTCGAACCCGGCCAGCGCGAAAGAGATTCCCACTGCTCCGCCTTAAGGAAACTGAGAGTTCGCAGGCTTTCTAAGCTTTGACGCTCGCTCTGCAGGCTGACACCATCCGGGAATACGATCTCGTCGCTCACCGTAAGACTTGGTGGCAAGAGTCCGGGAAGTTGAGGTCTGGAACTACTGCTTCCTAAATGCTTGTACGCAATGGGCAGTCCAAAGAAGCCGGCGAATCCTTTGGTGCGAATTGAGGGATCCACTGTCTCAATGGCCCTGCGGATGCGCTCGCTACGCACATCGATACAAAAAACTGCCTGCGCCTTCACACCAGTAACATTCGGCGTTGCAAGGCTAGCTCGACCATTGCCCGACAAAGAGGATGCCAACTCTCGCTGATAGCCCAACTCCAGCGCGAGCTGCCAAATCTCATCGACTTCAAGTTCAACTTTTGCCGCTGCTATTTTCTCGGGTGCCTGATTCCAGTCACTGCGGAGCTTCTTGAACACTGCTTCTGCATGGACAGGGCTGCAGCTATCCAAAAGAATCGCCCCCCATGCCAAGCGAATGGCCAACAATTCACGGAGCGCATCATTCGTTGTGCCTTCGAGTTTGGCTTGCCAGCTCAAGTAAGAACACCAGGACGCCCATCCATTCACGGTGAGTAAAAGTGCTTCCAAGTAGTCAGCCCATACACCTTGGTCAAGTCCGAATTTCCTAAGAGCCCATTGCTCAGCTTGCAATGCGGTACTGGGGAGTTGCTCCAAGCATTCCGAGAAGTCAGGTAAGCCCATGAGTACCCCGATTCCCCGGTCATGAGAGATGGTCTCACGCCAGAAACCATATAAACCAGAAGCAGTCTTTGGTTTCCAATCAGCCTGCTGCGTATCAAAGTACGCTGCACAGGTCTGGCTGATTTGGTGGGTAACCGCGTGTCTCCATGAAAAGCGCGACTCGCCATCCAGATGCATTTCGAGCAAGTCGATGAGCAGCGACTGACGCTGAATGTTGGGCTCTTGCTTCAAGTCAGCGACGCAGTGAATGGCGCTTGCTTGACCGTCTTTTTGAGCGATGGATTTGGACAAATCCTCAGGGGTGATTCGGCCGGTGCTCCACGCATTCTGTATGTACTTGCGAGAGGGAAAGACTTGAATGCCACCGAGCACTGCAAGTCTGGCAGCAACCGTCCTGACGTCACTGCTAATGCGTCCCCAGTGGGGGTTGACCGCAATTGATCGATCAAGGGGCCACACTGGCGCTATGGAGTCACATGCACTCTGACACGCTGTTTCAACCCGTTGCGCAAAGTCGTTTCCTGATGGCACAGCCTGAATCTGGCTTGTTTCTTGGATGGTGATGGCAGTCATGTTGATACGCCTATTTAATGTCTATTCGTTCAAAGGCTTGAGGACTTGGGTGTCAGCACTGGCGGGAAAGCCACCATGACTAGTCGGGTGTACCAATCATCCAAATACAGACCGGCATATCCAATACGACGTACACGTTCCACATTGGCGCTCTTGGCACCCGACTGGAGCACCGCCAGTCCTGCGTAAATCAACAACATGACACCGAGCGCTACGCCACTCCCGTTAGATGTTGGGATACTTTCCACACCGAATGGGACGTAGTGGGCTCCCCATGCAAGCACCGTTAGGACCGCCGCAATCAAAGAAGCTCTGCAAAGGAGTAATGCAACTCTTTGACCTTTCGCGGTAGAAGACTTCACCCAAAAGAGGGGGGCCCATGCGAGGGCCAGGATTGCACTCCACCACCAGGGCCAGCTGGTACCGGTGGAACCAGAAAGCATCTGTACTCCGGACAACACGACCAAGCTTGAGAACAACGGGGCACAGATCAAACTCCATGTGGAGTAGCTCGAAGTTTGCTGCCGCAGCTCCTTGACTCTTGAGACGCTCACGGCTCCGCCAGCCATCAAGAAAGCGTGAGCCTTGTAGATGGAGTGACCCATCAGGTGCAGCATGGCCAGTTCGTAGAGTCCCAAACCGCATTCGGCTGCCATGAAGCCCATTTGGGCAAGCGTAGACCAGGCGAGGCGTACTTTGATACTGACTCGGGTGAGCATGACGAATCCGGCCACAAAGGCGCTGAACAAACCCAGGGTGATGAGTGTCCATCTGGCTGCATCCGACGACTCCAAGAGCGGCGCAAACTTGATCAGTACAAAGCCCCCCAGATTGACGACGCCTGCGTGCAAGAGTGCAGACACCGGTGTTGGGGCCTCCATCACTTGGATCAGCCAACCATGCAGTGGCAGGAGTGCCAAGCGAATGGCGACAGCCAGAACAACGAGCACAGCGATGAAATGAATGAATACATCCGATTCATTTGCGCTAACAAACTGAAGGAATGCCGAGATCGAGCTGGTACCGACCTCTACCTGAGCAAGGCCCGCCGCCAAGATGAGCAAGATGTCCGCGAGCCTGTCGGAGAGCTTCTTTTTATAAGCCGCAAGAATGGCGAAGGGACGTTCAGGATAAAAGCGCAGGAGGCCATCCAAAGCAATACCGGTTAGTGACCATGCAGCGATCAATAGCCACCAGTTGTCCGCGATAAGGAGCAACTGCACACTGCCTAGAACAGCAGCGACGCCCACGATGTAGGACTTTTGCCGCGGCTCGCCCTGCAGGTAGCGTTCTGAGAAAAACAGAATGACACTACCCAGCAATTGAACCAAGCAGGCCACCCAAGCGGCAGTCAGTGTCAAACCAAGGAGTGAGGTAACTTGAGAAACTTTTGTAAAAAAGCTTTCACTCCCAAAGAGAAGCGCGCATAGGTTCATTAGGGTGACTCCAGCAGCGAGGATGCTCACGCCCTTCACGAACGTCCAGCGATCGGCGATTGGTCGATCCATAAAAAGTGCATAAGCGGCGCCTGCCAGCATCAAAAGAGTAGGCAGTGAAATGAGCAGAAGGAGGACTTGAGGTGAGAGATTCATGTTCGGTTCATTTCAGTAATGGGCGGATATTGCTCACTTCTTCTCGTTCTGTAAAATAGATATAAATGAACGAAAACAATCAAAAAACAGAACATCTGGGGCTGAGCCGCCTGAACTTCCATCACTTGCATTACTTCTGGCGAGTGGCAAAAGTGGGCCATCTCTCCAAGGTGGCTGCAGAGATGCATGTGTCCCAGTCTGCGCTTTCCGCGCAAATTCGGCAGCTTGAAGACCGAATTGGAGAACCGCTTTTCAGCCGGGAGGGCCGTCGACTAACACTCACTGATACGGGCAAATTGGTGTACGGCTACGCGGACCGGATATTCGACTTGGGTACTGAGTTGATGGGTCGACTCAATGGGCAAAACCCCGGTCAAAGCAAGCTGCGGATCGGAAGCGTTTCGACCCTTTCGCGCAATTACCAAGAAAACTGGTTACGTCCATTGCTTTCAGATCCAAACCTGACGCTTACTTTAGAGTCAGGGCTTTTAGAAGGACTTTTGGACAGGCTCATGCAACATGAGTTGGACGTTGTCCTGGCCAATGAAGCTGTCCCCACCAGCCCGGACAGACCACTGCATTGCAGGCTCTTGGCCAGTCAAGTGATGTCTGTGGTGGGTGCTACCGATGTTTGGGGAAAACGCACCATCAAGGGCCCCAAGGATCTTCAAGACGTGGAGATCGCATTACCCGGCCCCAGACATGCGGTCAGGGCTCAGTTTGATGCCCTGTGTGTCTCCGCGGGTGTAACTCCGAAAGTGCGCGCGGAAGTAGATGACATGGCGATGCTGCGACTGCTGACCCGTGACAGTGGATGGCTCGCATTGTTGCCAGAGGTGGTCGTCCAAGACGAATTGCGCAATGGCCAATTGAAAGTAGTTGGAGCGCTAAAGGAACTCAAAGAGCGGTTCTACGCGATCACAGCGCCGCACCGCTATCAACCACAGGCGCTGAGATCGCTGATTTCAACCAACTGACTAAAAAGTTGGTTTGTGCCAGCTTTGTTGAGCTAAGGCTGGAATCTTTATCGAATAGGCTTGGCAGCTTTGGGCCAGGAGCAGTCTTCCGCCACCTCATCGCAAAGCAGTCACTTCTGTCCACGCGACCAGAATTCAGCGGACAAAAAACCGAACCCAGTACAGGTAAGCCTTTTCGGTTTTAAGGCTATAGTGCAAATAACGAACCCGCTTACGCACCTGGTCCAGAAGGCGGGTTGATTGCAACGAGGGAGTGCCGGGTTTCGTGGGATATTTATACCTGCATATCCATACAGAATACAGGCCGCTGACCTGATGTTCAAGCGGCTTTCCGGCGTTTTCTCCAAATGATGTATCGGTGGATTCCGGATGTATCCACCGGTTTTTGCCGTCTAAATTGCGTTAGCCATTTCCCAATGCCCCTTAGCGGAAAACAGCACGAACAAGAGGTGGCGCTCTTGGAATACTGCAAAGCACACCAGGGGCCCGCCATCAGCGCACTGAACGTGGGCCATGCACCGAACGCAACAACTTATCGCGACGCGTTTTGTGACGGCGCCGCTGATCTTGTACGCCTCTACCGAGTATCAGGTGTCGCCAATCCGGTTAAACACCTGTCCGATAAGTTCATTTCCACTTCCGTGCTCTCATGCCGCGGAAGCGAAATGTCTCCGGCCGTAACAGAATATCTGTACCGCCATTTTCTTAAGGAACGGCTCAGTGGCAATAGCTATCGGGTACTCTACGAGCTCACCACGGAACGCTGTCCGTTGTGTGGCAAGCGAAAGATGAATATTGCCGCTCACATGCAAGATGCCCACCGCGACCATTCACCCAACGCAGATGGCTAACAAGTCCGTCAACGGGACGCCAAACTGCTCCGCAGTTTGGTTCCCTCCGCTGCGCTCCGGCGCCCGTTACGTCCAACGTTCGGCCTTTATTCGCTCATGATTACCTCCTGGCAAGTTGCTACAGCAGCAGAGGCATTCGCGGCAGCTCAGTTCGCGCGATGCGGGTGGGATGTATCGGTCCAGTACGGAGCAAATCAGCCGGAGTACGACCTTGTTGCCGTGAATGGTGAACGAATACTGAAAGTTTCGGTCAAGGGAAGCCAAGACGGCGGGTGGGGGCTAACGCAATCGTATATCGCCAACGCGGACTACCACGGCGCAGCCGATAAATGGTTGGGCAAACATTCCAAGAAAACCGTGTTCTGTCTCGTTCAATTCCGTGGCGTCGCCGTTGATGCACTACCGCGCATGTACCTTGCTACCCCAACTGAAATTGCCGAGTGGTTGAAAGCTGCGGCCGCCGGACGCGGTGACACCATTCTTTACGAAGAGCATATTTGGACAAACCGCGCCAAGGCAGCCGGTACTACCGACCGAATACCCGGGGCATGGAAATTCACCGAGGCACGGCTCAATGAAATTGCCGGTTAGGTCGAACCCATCATTCCACTGGACGCTGCGCGATGAAGCCATGCAGCGCCGGTGAATTCAGACGATGAGTGTCCGCTTTCCAAGTTAGCAATCGTCCGCAGCGGGTCGTAAGCCGACTCATGACCTAGCGATGTTTCGCGTGAATTCACAACGTGGGTATCTAGTACAAGCAATGAACGGACCGTACTTGCCCTTCTTCTGCGTGAGGAATCCATCACCGCATCTAGGGCACATTTCACTTGCAACCTGATTGCCAGCTTGGTCCTCGATAGAGATGCCCTGCTCTCTCACTAGCTCCGCGATGAACAGCGATTCTTTACGCTCGATTGTGACCAGCGTGACTGTCTGACGTGCACGCGTGAGTGCCACATAAAAAAGTCTCCGCTCCTCTGCGTACTGATAATCATCGCCCGATGGCATGGCAAGCTGCAACACTGGATCGTCAGCTACCTTGCTGGGGAAACCAAGAGTCTCGGATGTCACTCTAGGAAGAATGATGTGATCCGCCTCCAGCCCTTTGGAGGAATGCACAGTTATGAACTCCAGATCAATACGACTGGTATCAACATTGGCGGGAAGGTAGACGCTTTCTTTCTTGTAGCGCCCCAGTACCAAGATCTTGTGCTTCTTACCTTTGGGATCCGTGCTCGCGATTTCCTCTATCCGCTTCGCGATGGCGGATCTGATACTGTGTTCATCAGCAACACGAACAATCTTCACCGGATCCTTGAGAGCAGGTTGTTGAGAGCGAACCACTTTGGCAAGCTGTTTGGGGTTCTTCCGCACAAAGGCACTACTGATGTCGCAAAGAGACTGAGGGCAGCGGAAGGTCGTCTCCAGCTTCATGGTCACTGTGGGACCAAAGCGCGTTTCGAAGTTCGTCATAACCGACAGGTCAGCACCTGCAAACCGGTTAATGCTCTGCCAGTCATCTCCAACCGCAAACAGGTGCCTGTGAGGACCATGTACTAAAGATGCTACGAGGCGCGATCGAGCTTGGCTGGCATCCTGAAACTCATCGACCATGACCAATTGGTAAGGACTGTCCCATCTACCCTGCTCCACACAGTCTGCAGCCATGTTGAGCATGTCTTCAAAGTCAATGCAGCCGGAGGATTGGAGCTCGTTTTCCCAAAGGGTTGAGATCGTCTCGTACAGGTCCAGGAACAGCTTGTGTCGGAAGCGGAACACCCCCACCACTCCGCCCTCCAAACGCTTGCGCAAGTCTTGAATACTTAGACGATTGCTTTTGGCATGGGTCAGGAATGAACGGAAGGTTCTGGCAAGCCGGGGGTTCTCAATCGGTTTGCGTCCGGGCGCGGGACGCTCAGGGTTCGGATCCAGAACTAGCCCCAACTTTTTGAGTTCTGTTTCTAGATACCGGAAAGCTTGACCTGACCAAAGGTCCGCCATGGTGGTTTCCAACAAGGTAGTCCCATGTTGGACGTGGAGCTGCTTCTTCCAAACCATGCCTTCCTTGTAGCCTACGAACTCCGGCGGAGGCTCTCCGTTGTCATCCAAAGCCCAATGCTCTAGATAGGCGTTGGCATCTGTGAGGTAGAAGTCCGGGCGGTACTGCCGATGTTGTGCATCGGCTGTGTCCACCTCATAGGCGGCCTCATAGACATACTTCACCCCGTTGTAGAACAACCAATTGGCAATCAGCTGTTCACCGCGACTTTTGACGACTTCATTGTTGAGCGTCCAGAAGCCTTCTTCTTTGGTTTGAGCATTCCATCCATCTGGAGACTCCATCTCCTTGCCGAACTTGGGCAGGTCTTGGCCCAGCACTATCCGAAAGAGATCCCACTGGGTGCGGAAGACGATATCCGCGTCTTTGCGTTCATCAATCAGTTTCAGCAAATGCTCGAGGTCTTGACCGCCCTCTAGCCAAGGCGCCAGTGAGGGCTTCTTTCCAGTTTCCTGACCAATGACATCAAGGCCGAATGCATGGAATGTCTTTGCAACGACACGCTCAGCTGGCAGACCCAAAGGCTGAAGCCGGGCTTTGATACGCTGAGACAGTTCTTTGGCAGCATCGTTGTTGAAGGCCAGTAGGAGCATTTGCTCCGGCAAGAAGTAACCGTTGTGCAAGGCATACCCTGCCTTGGCCACCATGGTGGAGGTTTTTCCGGAACCTGCGGAAGCCACCAACAACACTCGATTGTCAAAGTTGATGACCGCTTGCACTTGCTCTTGAGTCAAAGGTGACTTTTCTACCCTTTGGAAGAAGTCAGCTTGTGACTCGAGCTGATTAGCTTGATGCTGCTGGTTCAAGCGCTTACCGTAGGCATACAGATCGTCTTGCCACAGCTGAATCGCTTCTTGGATGATTGCAGGCTCTTTACGGAGATGCGCAATCACCTCCGGGGTTTCGAGGATGTCTTTGGAGATGCTTGGCTTGGCATGCAATTGAACTTGCAATACCTCCCTGGTGATCCAGCCGCGCATCTTGAGCTGCGTCCTCAATGCCTTGGTGCACGCTGAAGCCCACTCAAGGACAGGCGTCATACTGCCTTGGAAATCCTTGAGGACAGCTGCAATACGCTCACTGCGCCGTAACTGAGCAATCGCTGCATTCAAGACAAACTGCAGCCTCTTTACCTCGCCGTTCGAAATGCCACCAAGTGACAGGACCTTACCAGCGTCGTCCGGCAGTTCTAAGCTTGACCAGAACCAACCAGGCTTGACCCTTATGGTCTCCAACGCTTGGATGGAGTCCCGAACTACTGCGCCCGCAACCTTAAGCTCAAATTGTTCTCCGGCGATTCGCAGCCTCCAGTCCGAAGCACCCGTAAACAACCTTCCCGCTCCTGTGGAGCGCCACTCCTGAACCGGAAAAGCCCTAGCGCTTGTCACTGGAGCGCGCGTGTGCCTTTGCAGCGGGGATAGCTTGCACACCCCCAAAACATGTTGCCGGCATTAGCGCCGCGCTTGGCGCTGCGATGGACCATGGCACCTCCACATTCAGGGCAGGCTATCGAAGGTTTCGAAGCTTCACGAACAGCTGTTGGAATCGTCTGCTGGAAGCTCTCTGGCTTGTCTGCACTTCTAGTTAACGTTGAGCGAACCAGAGAGGCTATTGCTGCACAGACAAACAGAATGGGAACTATGTATTGACCGCCGGTTGCAAGACCCTTTAGGAAAATCCCCGACATGACATCAGGCATCTTTCCGGGAACGATAGGTGTCGCAGGCGTCGTCGCGATCTTGTGCAACACAAAGTAGCCACCTGCGGCAATGCCCAGGCTCAACCACCACGGTATCTTGGCTGTCAGATCAAAAAAAACATCAGCACCCGTGGACTTCTTGCGTCGCGCCATTTTCACTCCCTTGATATTGATTTTGAGGAATCTTAATCAATTTGCCAAGGTGGAAAGGGCGACACTCAATGTCGCCATTCTGGGTTTTCTTGTTGGTTGCCCATAAGTTGAAGTTTCAAAGTAGCCGCAAGGGGATGCCACTTGCCTTTTGAGACTTTTTCCTGAATCACACGTTTGTACGAGGCACTATCAGGAGCGCATTTACTGCGGCCAGCATGACGTTTCCGATTGCAATAGAGGCACGCAGCAGCAATGTTCGAACATGAGTCTCTTCCGCCATCCTGACGCGCCTTGAGATGCTCGGCCGTAGATTTCAATAACAGCGCTTGCTTAGGCGTTAGTCCTTGCTCTCGTCGAAATAATTGACAGTCCTTCTCCCACATGGGGAGGCCACAGTAGTAGCAAAGGCAGTTTTGAAGTTGATAGGCGCGAGCGCGCAGAGCTTGAATGCGTTTATGGTTCACAGGAATGTACTTGGGTTAGAAGCAAATCCCCGGATACTTGATAAAGCTTAACGGGAGCCGCCGCGTTTGCGTATCGGCTATGCAAGGTCTTTCGAACAATGCGGTCGGGTGTTGCTTGCCCGAGCGGACACAAGTCTACAAATCTCAGAGATGGTTTGCAAGTGCTCGTAGGCACAAATGACAAACTAGACTTGAGTCGCTGTTACGCCCAACTCCTTCCTTGAGCACAAAACTCCCAATGAAGCCTTTTCTCAGACTATGGACAGGAGCATAGCCACCTAAATACGCTCCATGATCCATCCCTTGTCACCCTTGGACAAGCTCATGGTGCTTTTGGACTTTTTGCTGTAGGGAACATCCAAGATGTAAGTCTTTAGGTTCTCCATCTTGAACTTCTGGGTCGTACCTTCGATATCCTCCATGAATTCACAGAGGTACTTTCCTTCTCGATTGGCACAGTTCAATTCAGTGATTTTGACTTTGGATATCTTGTAGTCTGGGTAGCTGTTCCATCTTTTTTGCACCAGCTTGGCGACATCATCGGCTGTTGGTGGCTGACTGAAGCAAGCCGTTAACAAAAGCGCAGGCAACAGAAGGATTGGCGTTCTGTAGTTCATGGTGAAGTCCGTTCTTTCATCGGGATTGGTGGTGTGTCGCACGACCCGGTTTCACATTACCTTGTTGAACATCAGCTTGAACAAGAGCGACGGCATCTGAATGGGCCAAAGCGCAAACATGCTCATCTTGGCGCTCACCACGTTATCCAGTGTGTTGTAGTTGGGATGCCACTCGATCAGACCGCGCATCACGATACGGGTCATTACAAATCCACAGATCAGATAGCCCAGAACAATCCCCTCTGGAAAGGCCTTTATCAGGAGAACATGCAACAGGACTGCAGCTACATAGATCGCGGTGGCCTTTAGCAAGGTCATTGAGGGCTGTACTTGTGCGCCCTCAGTATTTGCAGCCATCGGCTGCATTTCTGCCTGGCTGCCCGGTCTACCGCAGGACTGACAGAAATTGAAGCCTGGCGCATTCTTGTGCCCACATTGACCGCAATACACAGAGACGCTGGCGTTGTCTGCTTCGCTCATAAATCCTCCTCAAGGTACGAATTAGTGTGTGTATCAATAAATATACCAAACCCAGACTTCATGGGTGCCAAAGACGACCATCAATGTTCAACAAGCCTTGGGATTGCGAGTACGCGAATTGCGTGCGGAACGCGGCATCACCCAGGAAGAGTTTGCAGAGCGTTGCGGTGTGTTCAGGACCTACATGAGTCGGGTAGAAGCTGGTAAAGCCAACCCCACCCTGACCATGCTTTATGTCTTTTCGGGAGCTCTCTCCGTCACGATTCAGGAGTTGCTGGAATGGCCCACGGTCACCAGCGTTCCCAAAGTACGCTCTAGAGAGAAACTCTCGCGCGGCCGGGTCAGCAAGTAAGCAATCAATTTCTTCAAGCCAGGCGTACAGACATAGACAGAAAGAATTTAGCTCTCGGGTAGCTTGAGCATAAGTAGCCTGAATCTTGTCCCGTGGACTCTGCTTAGAGAGCCGAAGCACACTTCACCTGAGGTGGCATTGATTGCTTGCTTCAAACGCTAGGTCATGCCCTGAAGCCTGATCCGCTTCGTCAGACCTCCACCACTAAGCTGGGGTTGAACAGTTTGTTCTCCAGCTGAGCATCTTCCATCCTCCTGATGGATCGCCGATTCAAGACATACCCTGCAGGATTCGCAACTACCCGGCACCGCCCCACCTGGTAGTCAAAGCTGTCGTGCACATGACCATGAATCCACAGGTATGCCCCTTGAAGGAGTTCACTGACATCACTCGCAAACGCAGCGCTCAACAAGTCATCTTTGTATTTCTGATGGACCGAGTTGGGATGAGGAGCATGGTGAGTCACCACCACAGTTTTTCCATCAAAGGGCTTCTCCAGTTCCTCTTTGAGCCAGCGTCTTGTAGCCGTGTGAATAGCCAGGGCATCCACAGGAGAGAACGCTCCCTTGTCCAGACGAATGAGGCGATGGTCGTTCAATCGGTCCTTGGCTTCCTGCATGGCAAGAAGCTGTGCGTACTGAGGTTCAAAGAGCCTGTAGTCTGTCCATAGCGTGGCCCCCAGAAACCGGACTCCCTTGATCACGATCGCATTACGTTCCAGGAAGTGCACACCGGCATCGGCTGCACAGACCTGCATCTGACCTTGCTTGGCTTTGTATACATGACCGTAGTACTCATGGTTACCGGCTACATAGATGATCTCTTGGCCCGCCTTCCAGTTGCTGAAGCTACGGATACCCTGGTACCCATCATGGATGTCTCCGGCGAGCACCAAGACGTCAGCGTCGGTTTGCTCAGTAAGGCTGGGCTTTGCACCTTCAAGCTTGGGGAGCAGATCGAGGTGGAGATCGGAAGCGATTTGAATTTTCATAGGATTTCAAATGGGCTCTTGGTGAGCTTAGTTTGGTTCTTTGTTTAAGCAAAAAAAGCCACCGTCTCTTGCTCCTTTTCTCAGCTGCGTTATCGCATTGATGAATATCTCAGCAGTGGACGCAGGAGCAAGGGACGTGGCCTGGTTTCAGCGTGCTATAGGGATCTGATGGACTGCTGAAGCGTTTCCTTCTGTCCGATCGATCTCCAGCAAGTCCCAGCAGCGGTCAGTTCCGACAACACACAGATCTCCGTAGAGCTCACTGCGTCGCCATTCCAGTGACGTTCCCTTCGGGAGTGCTGCAGCACCCGCCACCAACAGAGTTCGCTGGTCTGTATTGATCTGGGTATCCAGTCCTCCTAGGCGACCCACGAACTGAATGCTTTGGACGGTTCCCATCGAGAGCACTGGCTTACCGTCGTTAGCCATCCAGCGATCGACTCTGGAGTCGAGCCTGATCAGCATCAGGACAGGGATCACCAATACCAACGCAAAGAGAACCAGCAGCGATGTAGTGCCACCCAGCTCCTTCTGCCCTGAATCGGTTTGCTTCGCAGTGCCTTTTGTCTTTAGCGCTTGAAGTGCTCGCAAGGATGCCGGCGAGTGTTGGTTCAGCGTGTAAGTCGAACGGCTCATGATTTCCTCCGCGGGTTACGTTGAAAGTTGGCTTGTCGGGTTCGTTGTTGGATGCGAATCCGGTGGCGTGCAATGGCTGCTTGGTGTGACGCAGGTCTGGAAGTGCTTTGGGGATTCCAGTACCCCAGCCTCTTCACTCGCGAACTCTGGTACTTGCCATACCGGAATGCCCCTTTCGGGTTAGGACTGAGCTGCAGGTTTCGGGCGGTGTTGAGACGCCAGTACACACGCTTCCCCAATGGCCAGGCAATGGCGCTTTGAGGCAGCTTTACCGCGTTGTGCATAGTGATCTGGGTGGTGTAGGACAGTGGTTGAAGCATGCGGAATCGCAGTGATCGGGTGAGACCACCGACACCATTGCTGCCGTGTCGAGCTCGGGGAATGGCTTCCGTTCGCTTCACTTTGAGGAGGATTCTTGGCATGACAGTCCTCCTTAAGCGGGCATGGCCATGTGGCATACCAACCGAACCCGCAGCAGATAGAAACCTTGTTCGGTTTCGAAGTGGCAGGAGACGGCGGTTTTGACACCATCGGCCCGGTTGATGACGTGGGTGGGAAGGATGCGGTTCAGTTCTGGCGGCACACCGACGATCTGCAGACCCTGGGTCTGGAAGATCCGAACCGGCTTACCGTAGTCCGGGGTGGCTTCTCTGGAACCACTCTTGAACCGGAAGTCCTCGATCTGGCTGAGGTCCACGCTGGGGTTGTGGAAGCTGAAGCTTTTGAATTTCTGCATCAGGGAGTGACTCCTTTCAGACTTGAGGGGATGGGTTGTTGGAGCTATCAGCCGAAGCGGGATGGCCGGTGTCCTTGAGCAGGACGCGTACTTGCTTCATCACCCACTCTGCGTGACGTGGTCGGATTCCGTAGTGCATCTGCATCACCATGGACTCTTGATTCAGGAAGGCATCCAGTGCTTCCTTGGTGGAGAGGTCTTTCTGATGCACATAGGCCACCACCTGGTTGGCCAAGTCCAACATGGACTCGTAGTCTTCTTGCACCTCTTGGGGTGATGTACCCGTTGCGTAGAAACGCTCGCCTTGCTTGACCACACTAAGCTTGAGTTGTGCGCCGGGCAAGGCAAATGGCAAGGCCTCGATAGGGAAGTCTTCCGGAATGCCGGGGTAGTTGGAACGGTCGATGGTGCTCATGCGTACTCCTTGGTCGTTGGGGAACTGGGGTTGGGTTTGCTTGATGTGCGCTTCATGCCGGTGGACTTACTGCGCTGCTGTACGTTGTGCAAAGTGCAGTACTCCGCGTACGGTCTGACGCTCTATGGCGGCTTGGATGGATGGGAGCAGCCAGGCTTTGCAGGCATGCATGCCCTTGATACGTTTGTTCAGGGCGGACTGCAGATGGCTTAACGATTCGTCGGCGCTCTCTTCATCGCCCAGACCGATCAGCCCCCGCAGGATCAAGGAAACTTGGCAGGTGCGGTCATCGAGTTGGTGCAGCGGTGAACGAATCAGGGTGCAGAAGACATCCTGCAGATCCGTGTCCCCGTAGATGGACAAGTGCAAGAGGGATCGCACGCCCCAGAGAACGGCTGCCACGGTGAGCAGGTCTTTTTCTTGGGCAGTACGGGCGTAGTCCATCGCATAGGTGTTCGCGGTGCGACGTATGACTTGGATGGGGAACTGGATTGGCTCCCCAGTACGCACCAAGGGCAAGGTAATCAATCCGTGGATTAGCGGTTCGTGGAGAACGGCTTCCAGAAAGGTGCGAAGGTGGAGGTTATGCAGGCCACTCACTACTTCGGCGATCACGCTTTGAGGGGCCAGCGTTCGCAGACTTTGAGTTCCTGCAGCTGGGATGGACTGCAAGGGGGTGGCCTGCGTGCTCTCATAACCACAAGTGCTTTTGGGTTCTGAGGATGGTGAGGTTGATGCTTCGATTGCAGTGTTGTTGAAGCGGCGTTGTGTGGAATGCATGACGGGGTTCTTTCGGGTTCTATTGGTTGTGCGGGGCCTTAATCGCAGACATTCGGGCTTATGCGGACAAAGCTCCGCCCTGCCCCGGCTTTGGGCTTCAAAGCCGGGGTTCTGGTCTTGGTAGTGGTGGTGCTAGTTCAGCGCGCTGACTGGATGCCTGCGCGGTACGCCAGCGGCGGCTTCATGGCGAAGCTCGCCATCGCCCAGGCAATAGGCGGTGGTTGGTTGACGGCAGGCACTGCTGCTCCATCTTCGCCACGACCGCCCTCCCCGCCCCTGAAAACCGACCGCCGTGCGGGCAAGCCGCGGGGCTTAGGAACCGCTTGCGGTGCAGCTTCCATCGCAGGGATGTATTTGCCAGTGCCACCTTGCTCAATCAGTGGTCCCTGCGACAACTGGCTCGCCAAAAGACGTTCCATCGCAGAACCATCCTGACGAGTCAGGTTGGGCACATAGCGGCTGTAGACCCTGAACAGCATCTCGGTGCTGGTGTGTCCCAGCTGTCGGGCAATCCACTCCGGTGCTTCTCCCGAGGCGAGCCAGAGGGTGGCGGCCGTATGCCGCATTTGATACGGACGGCGCTTTTTGAGATCTAGGTGGCGGAGCAAGGGATACCAGATCCGGTCACTAAAGTTCTTGTTGTCGATGGGCTGACCCGTGAGACTGCAGAACACGTATTCAGACACCTTGCCGGTGATCTCATACTGGCTCTTCAGAGCATCAAAGACTGGCTGGCTCATCTGGATGTCACGTTGGCTGCCATCCGTCTTGGTGTAGTCATCCTCACCCAGCACGAAGGTCTCGCGGACACGGATGATGCGCAGATCGAAGTCCACGTACTTCCATTTCAAGCCATGCACTTCCCCGGTACGCATGCCGGTGAAGAAGCGCGTGGTGAAGTAGTCCTTGTAATCAGCTCGGGCCGTGGCGAGGATGCGCTGGACGTCGACCAGACTGAAAGGATCCACATCCACCCGAGGCTGTCGCAGCTTCTTGATGTTCGTCATCGGTGACGTAAACTCGAAGCGGTCGGCGGCTTCGTTCAAGATTTGACGTAACAGACCAATGATTTCATTGATCCGTTTGGCCGAGAGTCCTTCCTTGTCTCCGCGTCCCTTAACTTTGGCGAGTGAAGCGCGGAATGCAAGTACATCAGACTTGGTGATACTGCCGACCATCTTTTCCCCGAAGGTGGGAATGAGGCGGCCGTTCAGCGTAGAGAGCAGTGACTTGATATGACTGCGACGCCATTCAATGCTGTGTTCGTCGACCCATTGGTTGGCGAAGTCTTGGAACTTGGGGCCAACTTCTTGCTCTCTCGTCGCCAAATTTATGGCCGATTCACTTTTTGCAGAGCTATCTGCTTGACTAGTGAATCGCGCTGCCATCGGGCTATTTGGGAAGAAGTTTTCATAACGGAAAGTTCCAGCTTTTTGTGCCTTCTTTATCTCATCGATAACCACCTGAACCCGCTTCTTGTTCGTGGGGGTATTGTCTAAGGCTGTCTGCTCTCGGCATCGAACACTTCGGAAAGTAAAGTCGATCACTAACTTTCCAGTTTCTTTTCTGACGGTTACTTTAGCCACGAAGAACACCTCCGTTAGCCATCGGGATTGCACTTGCACCGACGGGGCTGTTAGTCGAACTCATCTTCATGTCCCGTTCTATGCGCTCCCAGACATACAAGATCTTTCGACCACCAAAGGGCCTTACATAGTGAACCCCCTCGTGAAGTACGCTGTCCTTCAACCGCTCTCGAATTGTTCTCGCGTCGTATTTGATCTTTTCAGATAACTCTTCAGTGGTTAGGTACGTAGATTCCATAGTTGCTAAACTCCTGTGTTGTTTAATGCATCAAGTGATTAAAATAATGATCACTTGATGCAAATAATACACCTTAAAGCTTAGTTTGCAACTCTTTTGATAAAAATATTTATCCTTTTCTCAATCAACGCATCATGATTCGATTCAAACTTGGGGAAATGATTGAGAAAAAGCAGTTCGCTGAGGGTCGGAGGGTGACGATCAATGAAGTTGCAACTACGACTGGTCTCAACAGAATGACCCTGTCCAAAATCCTGAATCAGAAAGGGTATGGCACCGGCACAGAGACCATCGACAAACTCTGTCAGTACTTTGGATGCCGAGTTGAGGATTTATTGGAGTACATCGACTCTGATGAGTCAGATTAGGTTCAACATCTGCTGCGGACCAAAAGCAGTCCTCCACACTCCTGGAATAGTTGCACCAAAGCAGACGTCTGATCTGTTACAGAAGGGGCGTGCCTGCGGATGCCGCCCATGCAGCGATTGCTGCTGGTCATCCGACACGATCGAACTCACGCTGTAGGTCGCTCGCTGGTCACTGACTGGCCCATGCAGTTCATGGTTGGCACACCGTCTGGAGTAAGAGGTGCTGAGACCCTCCGCGACGACCTAAGCCTTGAGGTCATTGGTGCGATAGCCTTCCAAGCGTGTCATTCAACGGTGACTGCGTCGACGAAGCTCTACCATGGCGATGGTGTTGATATTGATTGAAGTGTCGCCTTAAGCGACAATCGGTTGTAGCAGCACATCAATCAAATCTTTTCGGCCCCAGTCGAAGCAATGAGGCAATCGTGGCCAGTTCGGAACAACTCAAAGCGCTTATCAAGTCGCATATCAGTCGCGACGACGGACATTTCTTATCTGTCGCGATGCAGGTTGCCGCGCATGAAGCCAAGCTAGGCCATGGAAAGCTAGCCGAGGAACTGCGTGCCTTGATCGATTCTGCCAAGAACCGCCTTGGGCAAGACGGTTCGGGTAAATTGGTGCCAATAGCCGGCGCCTTGCATAGCGGCAGCAAGCCGCGCAGTGAACTTGCTAGCCTGTTGACGGTGACTTACCCCGCTAACCGACTGAGTGACATGGTGCTGGATGACCAAGCTTCTAAACAGCTTGCTCGGATCATCAAAGAGCAGCGCTTGCTCACGCGGATCAGAGAGCATGGGCTATCACCTCGTAGAAAGCTTCTGTTGGTTGGACCGCCCGGTACAGGCAAGACAATGACGGCATCAGCCCTGGCAGGCGAGTTAGGAATCCCGCTGTTCCTCGTCCGCCTTGATTCGCTCATAACAAAGTTCATGGGCGAGACCGCCGCAAAGCTACGTCAAGTCTTTGATGCGATTGCCGATATTCGCGGTGTCTACTTTTTCGATGAGTTTGATGCCATCGGTTCGCAGCGTGGTTCTACTAACGATGTTGGTGAAATACGGCGTGTGCTTAACAGCTTCCTTCAGATGATCGAACACGATCAATCGAATAGCCTGATCGTCGCCGCGACCAACCACCCAGAGGTCCTTGACTACGCCCTTTTCCGGCGTTTCGATGATGTTCTGGAATACCACCTTCCAACGCCATCGCAAGCGCTTGATCTAATCAGATCGCGCCTTGGCACTTTCGCTCCTAAACCGTTCAAAAAAAATGGGCTGGTAGAGCAGGTGCAGGGGTTGAGCTACGCAGAAATTTGCCGTGCTGTCGATGAGTCCGTCAAGGATGCAATCATGCATGACCAACCCAAAGTGCAACGGGCCGAGCTTGAGCGCGCGTTAGGGGAACGCCGCCTCATAAGTACAAAGCTGGCTCAAAACAATAAGCACCTGTCAAACAATGCCGGATCAAGCCAACCATAAGCGCCATCATCTCGTATTAGAAAAAACTTCTGAAGCGAAGCCGTACACCGCCCATAAGGCCACCGGTGGTGCGAAACCTGTCATTCCCGAATTGAATCGGGCTCAGCATGGCGGAGCGCTAAACGCGCAACTTCAGGAGCTGAAGCCGCTGGCTGCGTTGGTCAAGGAGCGTCAGGTGGAGATCGGCTTGGAAGCTGGGCTAGGCATCCAGATCCAATTTTTGTCTCGGCCAGACGCTGAATTGGCGTTCGAAAAGCTTGCCTCTGAAGCCAAGCACAAAGGCATTGAGTTGCTGAGTGTCCAAGAGGTCGATGGCAAGGCAGTAGTCGCTAATGTCTTTGTTCCAGATGGACAGCTTCAGCACTTTGAGAAGTTAATTGTCGATTACCTAAACGAGCGAAAGACTGAGGCGGGCGTTGCCCGCGACAACAAAAAGCTTTTGAACACCATAGGCAGCATTCGGAGCTCTGTGATGTCAGGCCTGTGGACGGATGCCCCGGAGCTGCTGCCTGCTAATCAGGACGAGCCGTTCTGGTGGGAAGTTTGGCTGCGCCGTGCAAAGGGTAATGCAGGCCACTACCTCCATGATTTCCGGCGCATCGCGGCGATGGCTGAATGCCAAGTGAGTGATGCTGTCGTTGAATTTCCAGAGCGCTCAGTCGTAATGATGTACGGCTCCCAACGGCAACTGGCGCAGTCCGTGATGCTGTTGAATTGCGTAGCGGAATTGCGTCGAGCGAAAGATACGGCAGCCTTCTTTGTTGGGCTGACCATTCCAGAGCAGCGCCAATGGGCTACTGACCTCGCGGCGCGGCTTCAGATTCCACTCGACACCAACGACGTGCCGCGTGTCTGCCTCCTTGATTCGGGAGTCAATCGAGCTCACCCACTGCTTGAGCCATTGATGGATCATGCAGACCTTCACACCGTCAATGCCGCTTGGGGGGCACACGACCAAGCAAATCATGGCACTGGTCTTGCAGGGCTGGCCGCCTATGGCGACCTGCACGAGTACTTGGCCTCAAACGAACCTGTTCAGATCGGCCACCGCCTGGAGTCCGTCAAGCTGACTCCGAATCAGGGGGCAAATGCGGGAGATGACAAGCATCATGCGCGACTGTTTATCGATGCCGTCACTCTGCCTGAGGCGCATTTCGGCGAGCGCAAGAGAGTATTCACGTCGGCGGTTACGGCTACCGATTACCGCGATTTTGGCCGGCCTTCTTCGTGGTCTTCCACAGTAGACGCGCTTGCATCTGACGCACTGGGCGAAGGCGCGTTCCCCCGGCTTTTTGTTCTCTCAGCCGGCAACATCGACGACCGGAATCACTGGATGCAGTATCCGGCGAGCTTGTCCGTCAACCAAATCCATGATCCCGGCCAATCTTGGAACGCACTGACTGTTGGCGCGTTCAGTACCAAGGTCAACTTGAATGAGCCGAACGCTGCCGCGTTCACGCCGATTGCGCCTGAGGGCGCATTGAGTCCGTTCACGACTACCTCTTCTCAATGGACAAATAGAGCTTGGCCCCTGAAGCCTGATGTTGTGTTTGAAGGCGGTAACGCCGCGTCAGATGGCGTTGCGGCGGACAATTTTGGTAGCCTGGAGCTGCTTACAACCAACAATCAACCGTTGACTAGGCTGTTCTGGACAACAAACGCCACAAGCGCCGCCTCGGCGTTGTGCGCCCGCATGGCCGCGCAGATCATGGCTGCCTATCCGCAGCTACGTCCAGAGACAGTACGTGCGCTGATTGTGAGTTCGGCTGAATGGACTGAAGCCATGCTGCAAATGTTCCCGGCTCAGGGTGCGCAGCGGACCAAGCAGGAAAACTTGGCGCTCATCAAGCACTGTGGATGGGGTGTTCCGAATCTGGATCGTGCACTTTGGAGTGCGGGGAATTCGCTGTCCCTCGTGCTTGAAGATCAGCTCAACCCGTATGTCAAAGATGGCAGCGCCATCAAGACCAGGGAGATGAACTTTCATGCGTTGCCGTGGCCTCTTGAACAACTAGAGGCTCTACAGGACACCCAAGTTGAAATGCGGGTGACGCTTTCCTACTTCATCGAACCCAATCCATCCGCTCGCGGCAGCACCTCAAAGTATCACTACCCGTCCCACCGACTACGCTTTGCAGTTCGGCGTCCCTTGGAGTCAGTCGAGAACTTTCAGGCGCGGATCAATGCAGCCACGGTACGAGAGGAGGAGGGGCGCGTCGCTGCGCCTGCTGACCCCGAATGGTTGCTGGGAGAGGGGCTTCGTCATCGTGGTTCGTTGCATCACGACATCTGGCGGGGCAGCGCGGCAGAGCTGGCGAGTCGTGGCTTCATCGGGGTGTATCCCGCCAACGGCTGGTGGCGAACTCGGCAGGCGCAGGAGAGATACGGCTTGCCTGCACGATACAGCCTCATCGTATCCATCCAAACGCCTGGGGTGGACGTTGATCTGTACACGCCAATTGAGCAGCTCATTGCGGCTCAAGTTGCAGTGCCTATCGTCCTCGATACCTGACTTCGTGACATGTTTGCTTCATGTCGTCGGCACATCGGAAGGCGGTCTGATGACTAACTCAATCCGCTAAGGCAGGGGGTCAATTGCTGAGTGGTTTTAAGATTTGGCCCGTAGCGGTAGCTCGTGCCTAAGACTACAAGTGACTCTGCGTACCCACTAGCTGAAGTTTCGACCCTTCAAACACCGGCTAAATTCAGCTGCTAAGTCACATTGCTCTAAAGCCGTCATTGCTCGATGATGGTAAATGGCCCTTAGCGGCTATCGACCCAATGCGGAATTTCATTGCATCAATTTCGATGCTCGTAAGCGGACATTGACGAGCACTTGCTATTGGCCCTCAGCGGCTGTCGACCCTAAACGGTCTTTTCGCAGACAAGAATCATGTTTTGTAAGCGGACAGCCGACGTAGGTCCACGAGGTGAACCTACGCAAGGTCGGAATGCCAAGGCGGTTGTCTTTCAGTCGGAGATCAACAAGGCCGGTAACCTGCCAAACAGCAGGCACTGCTTTGGGCTACGAGAATCATTGATTGGGGCAGTGCGCTGCTCTACCAGTCGCGTTTTGACTAAAAGGGATCAACCTGCCTCTGGCAAGAGGCAAGAAAGTAGCCAGCTACACCTAGTCATCCCTTGTGTCAGGCTTTAGTCGTGGTCGGTGTTTTGTCCAGCCTGTTTAAGTACGAGCATGCCAATCAGCGTCAGCGTCAGACCACCAAGATAAATCAAAGCTGACGTGGGAGTAAGTGCCCCTGGCGCTGCTAGCGCCACAGTGCCGGCCGCTAGACTCGCGATGCCCATGTAGAGAGGAACATGGCCGTAGGCCCAGAGCCGCAGGCGCTGGCCGCCTACCGCGTCGGTGATGTGGCGCTCGTCTTGGCCCTTGACGCGGCGGAAGTACAGCATCCACAGCCCAAAACTCAGCGTCGCACCGACCAGAGCCGCGACTACCGAGGACGGGTTCAGTTTCTCGACGTGGTCCAGTGCGTGCACCACTGCGGCCATGCCTTCTCCGAGCAGGATGATGGTGAATAGTCCGAAGCGCTCGGGCAGGTGCTCGGGGTGGGGCGGCACCGCCGCGGTGTGCCTCGCCACCAACCAGGGCGATGCCAAGTCCAGCCCAAGCGCGAGACCCCAAGTCGCCCAGCGCAGCGGCTCGGATACCGAGCCCGCCAGCCACAGCAGCGCCTGCAGCGCGTAAAGCGTGGTGTAAACGCGGATCAGTCCGAAAGCCCCACGCCAGTGCCGCTCACCCCGGTAGGCCAGCGCAAGCAGCGCTTTGAAGGCCGCGATGCCGCTGCCAAACGCCCAAGCACGATCACCCAGTGGATCCGACACGCCGTAGCCGATCAGCGCCACCGTCACGATCTGCAGGAAACCCAGCCCACGCCGACGGCTGCTGTCGTCGTCGAACCGTGTCGCGTGAAAGGTGTGGCCCAGCCAGCACCACCACATGGCCAAGAAGGCCAGCGCGAATACCAGCGCCCCGGCCAAGTCATAGTGATGCGCGTATGCGCCTGAGAGCTGCGCCACCGCGACCACGAACACCAAGTCGAAGAACAATTCGAACCAAGTCGCCGTGCGGCCGTTGGCATGTCGGGGCAGATCGTCACGGAATGTCATCGTTTGCCTTTCAGCCACGACGCAGTAACCCGAAGGCAAAACGTCGGCCCATGCCTTGGCGGAACGCTAGGTGGATCCAGGTCATGGCGAACGGCTCCAAGTAGCGCGCGGCCATCAGCGGTCCCATGTCCACCGCTTCGAAGCCAATCAAAGTGGCCAGCGCCATCACGTGCTGTCGCGCATCGGCGTCATCGCCGCAGACCGGCATCATGGGCAAGCCACCGGCATAGCCCGCCTCGGCCATGTTCTCGGCGCCGGTGCAATTAAAGGCTTTTACAACGCGCGCGCCCCTAGCCTGCTGCGCTAGCACCTCGGCGCCCGAGGTGGTGGTTCCCAGGGTCAACCCGGCCAGCCCCGGCGCCAGCGGGTTGGTGGCGTCCACCAGCACCCTGCCCTGCCAGTCGGCCACGCTCTGCGCGATGCCGGCCGTGGCCGTGTGCGGCACCGCGAGGATGATCAGGTCGGCCCCGGCGATCGCATCGGCCGTGCCGGTCAGGCGCGCCCGCTCGCCCAGCACCGCAACGGCTACCTTGTATTTCTGCGGCTCCGGCACGCCGAAGACCACGGTTTCGCCGCGCCGGGTCAGGGCTTGGCCCAGCGCCATGCCGACGTTGCCGGCTCCGATGATGGCAATTCTCATATCTTGCTCCTTGCTATGAGATTTATGTTGTGTGTCGCTGCGGGTAAATCCAGCGCGACAACCGGCGCGTGACCAGCGGCATCAGCCACCAAGTCATCAGCACCACCTCGATGGCGATGGTCACCAGCAGCCGCAGCGGGTACGGCGTTTCAAACGGCAGTTGCGCGAATACCGCGTTGACCGCGCTGCCGATCACCAGCACTAGGGCGAACACCATCGCCACCATCACCAACGCCATGCGCGGGCGCGAGGGCTGGGGCACCACCGTGCCAGGCGGTGGCGAGAACCAGAACTCCAGCCCGGTCATCGACTCCCAGGCGGCGTCGCCCTCGACCCAATCGCCCAGCTGCGCCAGGTGCTCGTGCCGCAGATCGCTGCGCTCAAAGGCCTGTAGATTCGCCAGCGAGTCGAAGCGCACCGCGCTCACGTACTCGCGTGAGCCACCGGGCGCTGGTCTTTGTGTGGTCACGCCCAAGTAACCCGGCAACTGACGCGCATCGGTTTGGAGGGCTTGCAACCAGGCTTCGTAGGCGGTCTCAGCGCCGGTTTTGACCCGGCGCCGGATTATGACAGTCACCGGCTCGTCGACCTGCGTCTCTTCGTTTGATTGGCTCATAACCAAGTGTCCCGGTGGTCACGCACAAAGTCGGCAAAGCGGGTGGTTGGCCGCCCCAGCAGGCGCGGTAGATCGTCGCTAACATCGGCCACCCAGCCTGCGGCAATGATGCGATTCAGACTGGACATGGCCTCTATCAGCTTCTCAGGCATACCGGCCTGACGCATACCGGAAACAGCCTGCTCTTCGCTCACCATTACCAGTTGCACGGCACGCCCGGTGTCGGCCTCAATAAGCGCTAGCGCCTGGGCATTGGTGATGGCTTCTGGGCCGGTCAACGTATAAGCCTTAGCGCCGTGAAGCTGCGGATGGGTCAGCACCTGAGCTGCAGCGGCGGCAATGTCGCGGGCGTCCACAAACGGAATCTTGCCTTCGCCTTGGGAGGAATACACTCGACCTGCGCGCACCATGTCACGCAGGAAGGTGGCGAAGTTCTGCATGAAGTTCTTCGGGCGCAGCAAGGTATGTGCGATGCCCGAGTCAATGACAATCTGGTCGCAGCGTCCTTGCAGGCGAGCTATGGCAATTTCGGACCCCGGGTCAGCACCTGCTCCGGAAATGCGCACAATGTGCTGCACACCAGCGGCCTTGGCGGCAGACACGGCGTTGGCAGTCATGGCCTCCATCATGGGGTTCGCCGGCGTAAGAAGGAACAATCGCTGAACACCCGCCATAGCAGTCTCTACCGAGGTCGAGGAGAGCAGGTCAAGCACCCGCCCTGCAGCCCCGGCCACCGCCTCACCTTTGGGAGAGGCAGCCAACACCGTACCAACGTGGGCCCTTTGCAGGGCTTGTACCAGCGGTCGGCCAATGTTGCCGGTGGCGCCGCAGACCAGGATGGTGGTGGCTGCCTGCTGGTCGCCGGGCATTGGGGTTTGATGTTGTGAACCGGCCAAGGCGCTCATCATTTGGCAGCACCCTTTTGCAATTGCGCCATTACCAAGCGCGCCACGCTGCGGCCACTGTTTTGTTGTTGACCGGTGATGAGGTTGCCGTCGGCGACTACATAGTCGGCCCACATGCCGCCCTGAACATAGGTTGCACCGCGCTCCTTCATGGCGGGCTCCACATACCAGTTGAACAACTGGGCGCTCACCGCTTTTTCCACAAACTTGTCTTCGGCCAGAGAGAAGCCGGTGACCTTCTTGCCAGCTATCAGATATTTGCCATTGGACAGTTTGGTGTCCACCAGGGCGGCAACGCCATGGCAAAGCGCGGCCGTGGGTTTGCCCGCCTCATAGAAGCTGACAATCGTTTTTTCCAGCGCCTCGTTGCCACGGAATGTGTACATCGGGGACTGCCCACCGGCGACGACGATGGCCGCATAGTCCGATGGCTTGACCTGAGCCAACGGTTTTGTGCCCTTGAGCAGGGGCGCAGTCTTGGGGGAGGTCAAAAAGCCCAGGCTGACGATGTCGTGCGCGGAATAGCCGCTTTCGTGGCGCGGGTCGGAATAGGGGTCGATGAACAGATCACCACCCTCGGGGCTGACGATTTCCACGCTGTAGCCAGCGTGCACCAGTTCGTCATAGGGATGGCTGATTTCCGCTGCCCACACACCCAGCGGCCAGCCGATGCTCGCCTTACTTGGGTTGGCGGCCACCAGCAACACTTTGCCTTTGCTGGCTGGGGCGCCGGCAGCAACAGCGCTGGGAGGGGCGATCAGTGTGCACATGCCAGTAAGAGCGATGGCGGAGATGGAAAGGAAATGACGCTTGTCCATGGTGAGTTTCCAAATGTTGAATGTCGATGGATTTGTGCAGATGCGAACCGCAGATGGCCGCCTTATCGGCCCAGCGCCTCGACCACCAGACGCGCCGTCTCTTCGCCAGAGAAGTTCTGCTGCCCTGTGATCAGGTTGCCGTCCCGCACAGCGAAGCCACGCCACAGACCAGCCTGCACGTAATTGGCGCCGATTTCCTTTAGGCGATCCTCGATGCGCCAGGGCATCACATGTTTGTCGCGCGGCAGCATCCCGTAGCTCCAGACCGCGTTATCCGCGAAGTCTTCCTCGCAGTTGGCAAAGCCGGTCACGGTCTTACCCTTGGCGATCAACTCACCGTCCGCGCCCTTGGCGTAGGCCAGCACAGCGACGCCGTGGCAAAGCGCTGCCGCGACCTTGCCCGCACTGTGGAATTCGGCGAACTTCGCATGCAGGTCGGTCGCCTGTTCAAAGCTGAACATCGGAGCCTGACCACCAGCCACCACGATGGCATCGAATACTGCTAAATCAATGTCAGCCACCTTCTTCGTGTTGTTCACCAACGCCTTCAATTCAGGCGTGTGGATGAAACCCTGGCTGATCAAGTCGGTCTTGCTGTAGCCGCTTGCATCGTTGGGGTCGCTCATACCGTCGGCTTCACACTTGCCGCCGACGGGGCTGAAAACCTCGACCGCATAGCCGGCCTCGGTGAACACGTAGTACGGGTGGGTGAGCTCGCTCCACCAAAAGCCTACCGGCCAACCGGTGGTAGTGGATACCGCGGGGTTAGCGATGACGATGGCCACGCGCTTGCTGGCTTTCGGGTTAACAACGTTGGGGTCTCTGAGACTCATGGTGAACTCCAAAAAAGGGTTGAAAAGGGAACGGGGCTGAGTCTCCACCGTTTCTTAAATTTGATAAATGTTTTGAAATGTGACTTTCTGTTGCTTAAAATATCAACAATGGAATTGAGCCACCTCGATACTTTTGTGAAGGTTGTGCAGACCGGCAGCTTCACACGCGCAGCTGAACAGCTACTTAGCCAGAAGGCCCATGTATCGCGTGTGGTCAGCCAACTTGAGGCTGACTTGGGTGCGCGCCTGCTTGAGCGCACTACCCGCTCACTCTCACTTACCGAGGTTGGAAGAGAGTTCTTTGAACGCGCTGTCGGTATCCTGGGGGCTGCCGAGGATGCACGGCTTGCCGTGCAACATGCGCACGGCGAACCGCGCGGCACGTTGCGTCTGACCTGCGGTGTGGAATTCGGGATGCTTGCGGTAAACCGCTGGGTGCGCGACTACCTGATCCGCCACGCCAGTGCGAACGTGGACTTGGAGATGACGGGACGCGTCGTAGACATCGTGCACGAAGGCTTCGACCTCGCGATTCGGGTGGGCCCTCTCACCGACTCGACACTCGCTGCGCGCAAGCTAGGCGACCTGCACTACGGGCTATTCGCTGCGCCTGGTTATCTGCTGCGACAACCTACGCCACTACAGCCACAAGACCTGAACTTGCATGCACCGATTCGTTTCTCGGGCTCCCGCCAGCGTTTGGTCTGGACCTTCACTAGGGGTGACGAGACACAGCGCATCGAACCTGCGGCCCGCCTGAACGTCAACAACAGCTTCGCGGTGCGAGACGCCACCATCGATGGTCTGGGTATAGGCCAACTTCCTTGGCTCCTGGCCGCACCATCGGTTGCAGCGGGCACTTTGCATCCCGTGTTGGCTGATTGGCAACTGCCTTCAGCTCCTGTGCATGCAGTGTTCGCTAGCGCTCGCTACCTAACCCCCAAAGTCAGAGCGTTTATAGACCTCGCCGTCAATTCTTTTGCCGATGTAGCAGGAAATCCTTGAACAGCGCTGCTGTTCAATCTTGAGACGATCCCTTTGCTTACCGTTGAATGCGAGACCAATGCTGGGGCGAGTAGATGTCAGTATTGGTTAGGAGGAAGTGCTCAAAGGACGACTTCGACTGACTGCTAGCAGACTCTATTTGCCATTTCCAGCGATTAAAGCCGCGGCAGCTCCTCCAACAGTCTGGTCACGAAGCTGTCGTTCGCCGGCGCTCGCATCTGGCCCAGAACCGACCTTGGAACCGAGCCAAAGATGTCGAAATCTTCTTTTTTTAATGATGACTATTGAGCGCTGTGTCGTCGAGGAGCTAAGTTACGTTTAACTTAGATATGCGGACATGAATCTGCCCAATGGTCACAAGCAAATAACCGATGTTCTGTGACGACACATACCTCGCCACAAACCTCGACACAAAACAAAAAAGGCCCACCGAAGTGAGCCTTTGCTGTCGTGGAATCCCACGTGTCTATTGGTTGCGGAGGCTAGATTTGAACTAACGACCTTTGGGTTATGAGCCCAACGAGCTACCAGGCTGCTCCACTCCGCGTCAAGACTTGAATTATAACCTATTAAGCCTTCACTTCTTCAGAAGTTGCAGAAACTTCTTCAGAACGCTCAACCAATTCCACCAATGCCATGGGCGCGTTGTCACCAACACGGAAACCCATTTTCAAAATACGTGTGTAGCCGCCTGGGCGCGCCTTGAAGCGAGGACCCAAGACATCGAACAACTTGGTGACGCTGTCACGATCACGCAGACGATCGAATGCAAGACGGCGGTTTGCCACGGTAGCTTCTTTAGCCAAAGTGATCATGGGCTCCACTACACGGCGCAATTCCTTGGCCTTGGGTACAGTGGTTTTGATGACTTCGTGTTCGATCAACGAATTCATCATGTTGCGCAACATAGCCAAACGGTGTGAGCTAGTGCGGTTAAGTTTACGAAGACCGTGTCCGTGACGCATATTAATTTCCTTCAGTTTTATTGACAGGCAGCCGTATCAGGTACTGCCCGTGGCACGGAACCCTGTACAGGGTTCAGATACGAGTTAACGTTTTTCCAAAGAAGCAGGGGGCCAGCTCTCCAGCTTCATTCCCAAAGTCAGCCCGCGGGAGGCCAACACTTCCTTGATTTCGTTGAGAGACTTGCGACCCAGATTAGGAGTCTTCAGCAGCTCATTTTCTGTTCGCTGAATCAAATCACCGATGTAGTAGATGTTCTCGGCCTTCAAGCAGTTCGCAGAACGGACTGTGAGTTCCAACTCATCTACTGGACGCAACAGAATCGGATCGAATTGCGTATTGCCACGTGGTGCAGGTGCGGTGAACGCATCCAACTCGCTACCTTCCAACTGTGCAAACACTGCCAACTGTTCAACCAAGATTTTGGCGGAAGCGCGAACTGCATCTTCTGCTGTCACTGCACCGTTAGTCTCAATCTCAACAACCAGCTTGTCCAAGTCAGTACGCTGTTCAACACGTGCGCTCTCGACGGTGTAGCTCACACGGCGAACCGGAGAGAACGAAGCGTCGAGCACAATCCGGCCAATTGACTTGTTTGGCTCGTCAGCGTAACGGCGCATGCTGCCAGGCACGTAGCCACGACCTTTTTCAACCTTGATCTGCATATCTAACTTACCGCCATGCGACAAGTTTGCAATCACGTGCTCAGGATTGATGATCTCAACGTCATGAGGCGTTTGAATGTCAGCAGCAGTAACGACACCCTCGGTGTCCTTACGCAGGCTCAACGTCACTTCTTCGCGGTTGTGCAACTTAAAGACTACGCCCTTAAGGTTCAACAAGATGTTAACTACATCTTCTTGGACACCGTCGATAGAAGAGTACTCATGCAACACGCCGGCAATTGTCACCTCAGTCGCAGCGAAGCCAGGCATAGAGGACAACAAAACCCGACGCAAAGCGTTCCCAAGTGTGTGTCCATATCCACGCTCAAAAGGCTCCAGAGCCACTTTGGCGCGATTCGGGCCAAGTTGCTCAACGCTGATCGACTTAGGCTTCAACAAATTGTTTTGCATGCAAACTTCCTCTCAATACCCCCGACTCGTTACATCGGTAAGGCTGGTGAAGTACCTTTGCCGCAGTGCCCCGCAGCAAAGGAACGATTACAAAAACCCGAAACGATTAGCGGGAATACAATTCAACGATCAAAGATTCGTTGATGTCAGCACCGAATTGGTCACGATCAGGAACAGTCTTGAAGGTACCTTCGGCCTTTTCAACGCTCACCTCAACCCATGCGGGCAAACCAACTTGTTGGGCCAATTGCAGGGCTTCAACAATACGATTCTGTTTCTTGGACTTCTCGCGAACAGCGATAACGTCACCGGCCTTCACCATATAGGAAGGAATGTTCACGGGGTTGCCGTTGACAGTGATCGCTTTGTGAGAAACCAACTGACGGGCTTCTGCACGTGTGGAGCCAAAACCCATGCGATACACAACGTTGTCCAGACGGGATTCCAACAGAACCATCAAGTTAGCGCCGGTATTACCACGACGACGATCAGCTTCAGCAAAATAGCGACGGAACTGGCGCTCCAACACACCGTACATGCGCTTTACTTTTTGCTTTTCACGCAATTGCAGACCGTAGTCAGACGTACGGGCACCAGAGGTGCGGCCGTGCTGGCCTGGCTTGGAGTCAAATTTTGCCTTGTCAGCGATAGAGCGGCGTGCGCTCTTCAAAAACAGGTCGGTGCCTTCGCGGCGGGAAAGTTTGGCCTTGGGGCCTAGGTAACGTGCCACTTGATCTTCCTTTTATGTCATCTGACGCGTAGAAACGCGCGAGCCACCAACAAAAGTTGGTGGCGGTGGGCTTGGTTTAAATTAAATACGGCGGCGCTTTTGAGGGCGGCAACCGTTGTGCGGCACGGGGGTTACATCTGCGATCATGTTGATGCGGATACCCAGTGCAGCCAAGGCGCGAACCGAAGACTCGCGACCGGGGCCGGGGCCCTTGATCTCAACGTCGAGGTTCTTGATGCCTTGTTCCAGAGCTGCGCGGCCAGCCACTTCAGATGCTACCTGGGCAGCAAACGGAGTGGACTTGCGGGAGCCCTTGAAACCTTGACCACCGGACGATGCCCAAGACAACGCATTGCCCTGGCGATCGGTGATGGTAATGATCGTGTTATTAAACGAAGCGTGCACGTGAGCGATGCCGTCGGCAACGTTCTTGCGAACCTTCTTGCGAACGCGCTGTGCTGCGTTATTAGCGGGAGCCTTTGCCATAGTGGTCTCTCAATCCCTATTATTTCTTCAAAGACGCAGCTGCCTTACGAGGGCCTTTGCGTGTACGTGCGTTCGTGCGAGTACGTTGACCACGCATCGGCAGGCCGCGGCGGTGACGGAACCCGCGGTAGCAACCAATGTCCATCAAACGCTTGATGTTCATGGTGGTCTCACGGCGCAAATCACCCTCAATTGTAAACTGAGCGATTTGGTCGCGGATTTTCTCAAGATCGGAGTCAGTCAAGTCTTTGACTTTCTTCGAGTATGCGATGCCACAGGCTTCGCAGATCTTGCGTGCGCGGGTGCGTCCGATACCGAAAATAGCTGTCAAGCCGATTTCGGAATGTTGGTGCGGCGGAATGTTGATGCCAGCGATACGTGCCATTTTCGTCCTCTAAAACTCTTGCAATTAACCCTGACGCTGCTTGTGGCGTGGATCTGTACAGATCACGCGCACAACGCCTTTGCGTCGGATGATTTTGCAGTTGCGGCAAATTTTCTTGACCGAAGCCGAAACTTTCATTTTCTTCTCCTAAAACTCTTCGCCCAGTTCCGACTTTGATTCGCGCGGAACAAGCGCTCTAACTTGCTATCTGAATGTCGCGCCGCCTGGTAACCAAGCCACACACACATTCCCTCGATGACTTACTTGTATCAAGAAGCCTTGAAATTCGCCTTCTTGAGCAGCGATTCATACTGCTGAGACATCATGTAATTCTGGACTTGAGCCATGAAATCCATGGTGACCACAACAATAATCAGCAACGAAGTTCCCCCGAAGTAGAACGGAACGTTGTACTTCAAGATCAAGAACTCAGGCAACAAACACACGAACGTGATGTAAATTGCTCCAGCAAGCGTCAAGCGAACCAAAATCTTGTCAATGTATTTGGCAGTCTGGTCACCTGGCCGAATGCCGGGGATGAATGCGCCACTCTTCTTCAGGTTGTCAGCCGTTTCGCGGCTGTTGAATACCAAGGCCGTGTAGAAAAAGCAGAAGAAGACGATAGCTGCCGCATACAGCATCACATAAACAGGTTGACCCGGACTAAGCGTGCTGGCAATGTCTTTCAACCACCGCATTGAATCGCCAGTGCTGAACCAATTTGCAATCGTTGCAGGCAACAGAATGATGGAAGACGCAAAGATCGGAGGAATCACGCCGGCCATGTTCAGTTTCAAAGGCAGATGGGAAGATTGCCCACCATACACCTTATTACCTACTTGACGACGGGCATAGTTCACAAGAATCTTACGTTGTCCCCGCTCCACGAACACGACAAAGTACGTGACCAGCGCAACGACGACCACAATCAGCAAAGCCACGATGATACTCATCGAGCCAGTGCGCACCAGCTCCAGCAATCCCCCGACAGCATTCGGCAATCCAGCCGCGATCCCGCCGAAGATAAGAATGGAGATTCCGTTACCCAATCCCCGCTCTGTAATCTGCTCACCCAACCACATCAGAAACATGGTCCCTGCTGTCAGAGTCACGATGGTAGTCATGCGAAAACCAAAGCCGGGAGAGATCACCAAACCTGCAGATGCCTCCAACGCTACAGCAATTCCCAAAGACTGGAACAAAGCCAATCCCAAGGTACCGTAACGGGTGTATTGCGTTATCTTGCGACGGCCGCCTTCGCCCTCTTTCTTCAACTGCTCAAAAGCTGGCAACACATAGGTCAACAGCTGCATGATGATCGAAGCAGAGATGTAGGGCATGATGCCCAGCGCAAAGATCGTGAAGCGAGACAAGGCGCCACCTGAGAACATATTGAACAAGCTCAATATGCCACCCTGTTGACCCTTAAACAGTTGTTGCAGTTGTGCGGGGTCAATACCTGGGACCGGGATATGCGCCCCCAAGCGATAGACGACCAGCGCCAACAACAAGAAAACAAGCCGGCGACGCAGGTCGCCGAACTTGCCTGCTTTGGCTGTTTGAGCTGCAGTTGTAGCCACTCGTTTACTTTCGTAAAACTAATTAGGCTACTGCGCCGCCAGCGGCTTCAATAGCAGCCTTGGCACCAGCAGTTGCACCGATACCGCTCAGCTTCACCGCTTTAGTGATCGCACCAGTATTGATAACTTTCACTACCTTGGCCAGCTCACCAACTGCACCTGCTTGCTTAAGGGCAACGAGGTTGACCTCAGCCAAACCCAAAGCTTCTAAGGCAGTCAACGTGATCTCAGCATTGAACTTGAGCAAGTGCGACTTGAAACCGCGCTTTGGCAGACGACGATGCATAGGCATCTGACCGCCTTCAAAGCCGACTTTATGGTAGCCGCCGGAGCGAGACTTTTGACCTTTGTGACCACGGCCGGCTGTCTTGCCCAAACCGGATCCGATACCACGGCCGACACGACGCTTGGCGTGCTTGGCGCCTTCAGCGGGCTTGATGTTATTCAGTTCCATCATCAACCTCTTAGAGCACCTTGACCAGGTAGCTGATCTTGTTAATCATGCCGCGCACTGCAGGTGTGTCCTGCAATTCGCTCACACTGTTGAGCTTGCGCAGACCCAAGCCACGCACGGTGGCGCGGTGGGACTCTTTCGTTCCAATCGGGCTACGCACCAATTGGATCTTCACAGTTTGTTGTGTTGTCATTTTGAAGTCCTCGATTAAGCGAAGATCTCTTCAACAGTCTTGCCACGCTTGGCTGCAACTTCTGCAGGTGTCGTAGACACTGACAGAGCATCCAAGGTCGCACGAACCATGTTGTAAGGGTTGGAAGAACCATGGCTCTTTGCCACGATGTCTGTAATGCCCAGAACTTCGAAAACAGCGCGCATAGGACCACCAGCAATAATGCCGGTACCCTTTGGTGCTGGCGCCATCATGACGCTAGCTGCACCGTGGTGACCCATCACCTTGTGGTGAATGGAACCGTTCTTCAAAGTGACTTTGATCATGTTGCGGCGGGCTTCTTCCATGGCTTTCTGCACTGCTGCAGGAACTTCCTTGGATTTACCTTTGCCCATGCCGATGCGACCGTCACCGTCACCAACCACAGTCAGAGCGGCGAAACCGAGAATACGGCCACCCTTCACGACTTTGGTCACGCGGTTGATCGCGATCATTTTCTCGCGCAGACCGTCCTCAGGACCCTCGGCCTTACCTTGCATTTTTGCTTGAACTTTAGCCATCTTAATTTCCGATCTGCTTAGAACTGCAAGCCAGCTTCACGCGCGGCATCTGCCAGCGCCTTGACGCGACCGTGGTAGGCGAAACCGGAGCGGTCAAACGCCACTTTTTCGATACCGGCAGCTTTCGCTTTTTCAGCTACGCGCTTACCGATGATCTGTGCTGCAGCGACGTTGCCGCCTTTGCCAGTTGCACCCAGGGACTTGCGAACTTCTGCTTCAGCAGTCGATGCGCAGGCAATGACTTTGCCGCCGTCGCCGGAGATAACGCTGGCGTAGATGTGCAAGTTTGTGCGTGTAACGGTCAAACGTGCTACGCCTTGCGTTGCAATGCGGATTCGGGTCTGACGTGCCCGACGAAGACGCTGCTCTTTTTTGGTCAACATGTTGCAGCTCCTTATTTCTTCTTCGTTTCTTTGATCGTGATCTTCTCATCCGAATAACGGATGCCCTTGCCCTTGTAAGGCTCAGGAGGACGAATCGCACGGATCTCAGCGGCGATCTGACCTACGCGTTGGCGGTCAGCACCTTTGATCAAGATTTCAGTAGGAGTGGGAGTGGCCACAGAAATGCCAGCAGGCATTTCGAGGTTCACAGGGTGCGAGTAACCGACAGCCAAGTTCAACTTGGTGCCTGTAGCTTGCGCCTTGTAACCCACACCAATCAGGCTCAGCTTGCGCTCAAAGCCCTTGGTTACGCCAACCACCATGTTGTTGACCAACTGGCGAATAGTGCCAGTCATTGCGTCAGCTTCACGGGAATCGTTAGCAGGTTGAAAGCTGAGCTTGCCAGCTTCGTTCTGGATGTTCACCAGGCTGTTTTGAGCCAGTTGCAGAGTGCCGCCAGTGCCCTTTACGCTGATCTGATCAGCCTTAATGGACACTTCAACACCAGCAGGTACGGTGACGGGGAGTTTGCCTACGCGGGACATTGTTTCTTACTCCTGTAGCGTTAAGCGACGTAGCACAGCACTTCGCCACCGACACCGG
Organism: Curvibacter sp. AEP1-3; assembly: GCF_002163715.1. Lineage (GTDB taxonomy): Bacteria > Pseudomonadota > Gammaproteobacteria > Burkholderiales > Burkholderiaceae_C > Allorhodoferax. The sequence continues at coordinate 3,136,153 of NZ_CP015698.1, read as the reverse complement.
AAGCGCGCGCTTTGCGATCAGTCATAACACCCTTGGGTGTAGTCACGATAGCAACGCCCAAGCCGTTTTGGACTTGAGGGATTGCATCGCTGCCGCGGTAAACACGCAGGCCAGGACGGCTTACGCGCTCAATACGCTCGATCACAGGGCGACCGGCGTAATATTTCAAAGCAATTTGCAGCTCAGACTTGCCGTCTTCAGTGGAAACCTTGAAGCCGTCGATATAGCCTTCTTCTTTCAACACTTGCGCAATTGCAATCTTCACTTTGGAAGAAGGCACGGACACGGTTGTTTTAGCAACCATCTGTGCATTGCGGATGCGTGTCAACAGATCGGCGATGGGATCACTCATACTCATGTTCGGTTCTCCTATCGCTTACCAGCTGGCCTTGGTAATGCCAGGAATTTCTCCGGCAAAAGCCATTTCACGAATCTTCGCACGACCCAGACCGAAGTGCTGGAACGTTCCACGGGGACGACCCGTGATGGAGCAGCGGTTACGCTGGCGAGTGGGGTTTGCGTTGCGAGGCAGCTTTTGCAGACCCAGACGGGCTGCTGCGCGCTCTTCGTCAGAACGCTTTGCATCACCTGCGATTGCCTTCAGTTCCGCGTATTTTTTAGCGTACTTGGCAGCCAACTTGTCACGTTTGAGCTCGCGCTCGATTAAAGCCATTTTAGCCACAGGTCACCTCAGTTCTTGAACGGGAAACGGAAGCCAGCGAGCAGTGCCTTGCACTCTTCGTCGGTCTTTGCCGTTGTGGTGATGCTGATATTGAGGCCGCGCAAGGCATCAACCTTGTCATATTCAATCTCAGGGAAAATGATCTGCTCTTTGACGCCGATGTTGTAGTTACCACGGCCATCAAAAGCGCGACCAGAAATACCACGGAAGTCACGGACGCGGGGCAGAGCCACAGTCACGAAACGATCGAGGAATTCGTACATCTGCACGCCGCGCAAAGTCACCATGCAACCGATTGCCTGGCCTTCGCGGATCTTGAAACCAGCGATAGCTTTCTTGGATTTGGTCACCACGGGCTTCTGGCCAGCGATCTTGGTCAGGTCGGACACTGCGTGATCCATCACCTTTTTGTCAGCTACGGCTTCGCTCACACCCATGTTCAGAGTGATCTTGGTCAAACGTGGCACTTGCATGGGCGAGGTGTAGCCAAACTTGGCTGTCAACTCAGGCGCCACTTTTTCGCGGTAGTGTTGTTGTAGACGTGCCATGTTTATGCCACCTTGATTTCTTCGCCGCTGGACTTGTAAACGCGAACGCGTTTGCCGTCAGCCAGCACCTTGATACCAACACGGTCAGCCTTGCCGGTTGCCGCATTGAAGATGGCAACGTTGGACTGGTGAATAGGCATGGTCTTTTCAACGATGCCGCCGGTTGTGCCCTTCATAGGGTTTGGCTTGGTGTGCTTCTTCACCAAGTTGATGCCCTCGACGACTACGTGAGAGTCGTCAGCGCGCAAGGAGATCACTCCGCGCTTACCCTTATCGCGACCTGCGATAACGATGACTTCGTCGCCTTTGCGAATCTTGTTCATGGCGGGTCCTTACAAAACTTCAGGAGCCAGGGACACGATCTTCATGAACTTTTCAGTGCGCAGTTCGCGGGTCACTGGTCCGAAGATGCGGGTGCCGATAGGCTCCAACTTGGCGTTGAGCAACACAGCTGCGTTGCCGTCGAATTTCACCAAAGAACCGTCGCCACGGCGGATGCCCTTGGCAGTACGAACCACTACAGCGCTATAGACTTCGCCTTTTTTGACGCGTCCACGGGGAGCAGCTTCTTTGATGGAAACTTTGATGATGTCGCCGACGCTTGCATAGCGACGCTTAGACCCGCCCAGCACCTTGATGCAGAGAACGGATTTCGCGCCGGTGTTGTCGGCAACTTCCAGTCGAGATTCAGTTTGGATCATTTCATTATTCCCAACTTGCACCTGGAGCTGCTTTGCCACACTGGCAACTACAAAACCAAGTCAGTCTTGGGCCCGCTATCCACCGCGCAAACCACTTGCACGACTTCTATTTGGGCAGAACCTTCAGCTTTTTCAAGCGAAGCCCACTATTGTGCCAGCCTTCAATTCTGACGTCAACTACTTTTATGCAGGAATTTCCGTGTATTGAGCCGCCAAAGCGATAAATTCAGCCTCTTTGGGAGGCAAACCTGTCTCCTCCACAAGAATTCTGGCCACTTCGGGCGCCAAACGGGCTGCAAGCCGGGCATCCAAAAACAATACACGCGCCCTGCGAGCGAGCACATCTTCTACCGTCATCGCGTATTCATAACGCGCTGCGAAACGGACCATGGCCTCGGTCAGGCCCGGCGCTAGCTCTACCCCTTTACCGGGTAGCGCATGCACCGCCGGATAGTCCAACCCGTAGGAGTGCGCCCCTTGCGGCATGGACATAGCGCTTTGTCGAACGCCCTCGCCGTCGGCACCTTGGAGGCGCAAATGCACGGTAGCACCAGCCGCACGGGTTTCCAGCAGGTTCTTTTCTGCACACTTGGCAAGCACGTCCTCTGCCATGGCCCTATAAGTCGTCCACTTTCCGCCGGTGACCGTCACCAAACCACTCCGACTCACCAGCACCGTGTGTTCCCGGCTGATGGCTTTGGTGTTTTCGCCATCATCCACTTGGGGCTTGACCAGTGGGCGCAAGCCCACCCAGATGCTCCGTATGTCCTCTGCGGTGGGTGCTTTTTTAAGATAGCGGGCGGACTCTTCTAATATGAAGGCGATCTCTTCCTTGAAGGGCCTCGGCTCCCGGTCCAGATCATGACGCGGGGTATCGGTAGTACCCAAAATGACTTTTCCGAGCCACGGCACCGCAAAAAGTACGCGTCCATCCTGGGTTTTCGGGACCATCAGCGCGGTGTCTCCCCCCAAAAACTCCCGATCCACCACAATGTGCACGCCTTGGCTGGGTGCCACCATGGGTTTGGTCTTGCTTCTGCCGTCGTGGGGATTGGCCTCCCCGTCTTTCTCACGCAAAGCGTCCACCCAAACCCCGGTTGCATTGACGACGCAGCGCGATTGAATCGAGAACTTGCGCCCCCCGATGGTGTCCTCACACAAGACGCCACACACCTTGCCAGCTTCATACTGCAGCTGGGTTGCTTTGCAGTAATTCACGACCAAAGCACCTTTGGCGGCTGCAGTACGCGCCAAAGACAGTGCCAACCGCGCGTCATCAAATTGACCATCCCAGTACTTGACGCCGCCTTTGAGGGCTTCGCTTGCAACTTGCGGAATCAGTTTCCTGGTTTCGTTGACACCCAGAAACTCGGTTTTACCCAGACCCGCCTTCCCCGCCAACAGGTCATACGCAGTCAGCCCTGCGCCGTAAAACGGCGTTTCCCACCATTTATAGGAGGGCATGACAAAGGCCAATGGTTGAGCTAAGTGCGGGGCATTGCGCAGCAATGTCGTCCGCTCGTGCAGGGCCTCGCGCACCAGGGAAATGTTGCCTTGGGCCAGATAACGCACTCCTCCATGCAAAAGTTTTGTTGCGCGGGAGGACGTACCTTTGGCAAAGTCGTGCGACTCGATCAACACCACACTGAAGCCGCGAGCCGCAGCATCCAGCGCAACCCCCAAGCCGGTTGCGCCTCCACCCACCACCGCAATGTCGTACACCTTGGGCTCAGCCAAGCGATTCAACAGGTCTTCCCGGCGGGTGGGCAAGGGGGGGGCGTAGGGTGTCATGAGGTCTGGTGAAATAGAGTGCAGTCAGTAATCGTATTCGTTATTTTTCTTTTTGTCACTTATATGATTCGTTTTGGTTCGTTTATAGTGCGTACGCCGTAAGGATCCACCCCCATGTCCGCCAACCCTCGCCAACTTCAACTGCTTCACACCGTGCAAGAACAGGGCTCTGTCACCGTAGAGCGCTTGGCAGAGTCTCTGGGTGTGACCTTGCAAACCGTGCGTCGCGACGTACAAAAACTGGCGGACGAGGGCTTGCTGACCCGTTTCCACGGCGGCGTAAGGGTTCCCAGCTCCACGGTGGAGAACATAGCCCACCTGCAACGGGTGCAACTCAACGCACCCGAGAAAAACCGCATCGCCCGCGCCATTGCTGCTTCCATTCCCAACGATTGCTCCCTGATCTTGAACATAGGCACGACCACCGAAGCCGTGGCACGGGCACTGCTGGAACACACGGGTTTACGTGTCATCACCAACAACCTCAACGTCGCCAGCATCCTGAGCGCGAATAGCCAATCAGAGGTCATCGTAGTGGGAGGCGTTGTGCGCGGGCGCGACCAGGGCATCGTGGGCGAGGCGGCAGTGGACTTCATCCGCCAGTTCAAGGTGGACATTGCCGTCATCGGCATCTCCGGCATCGAAGCCGATGGCACCCTGCGCGACTACGACTACCGCGAGGTGAAAGTAGCCCAGACCATCATCAGCCATGCGCGCGAGGTCTGGGTAGCGGCCGACACCAGCAAGTTCAACCGCCCGGCCATGGTCGAAGTCGGCCAACTAGCCCAGATTGACCGCCTGTTCACCGACTCCATGCCGCCTGCTCCCTTCCCTGCCCTGCTGGAAGAAGCGGGCGCCCGCCTGGTGATTGCAGACTGACACCATCCACAAGAAGGAGACAACCATGACCTACCTGCTCGCCTTGGACCAGGGCACCTCCAGCTCACGCAGCATCGTGTTTGACGAAACCGGCCACACCGTGGCCATGGCCCAGCTGGAACTGCAACAGATTTACCCGCAACCCGGTTGGGTAGAGCACGACGCCCAGGAGATTTGGCGCATCCAACTCGCCACCGCGCGCGATGCCCTGGCCAAAGCCGGCATCACTGCCGCGCAGGTCAAGGCCGTGGGAATTACCAACCAGCGCGAAACCACGGTAGTGTGGAATCGCACGACCGGTGTGCCTATCCACCACGCCATCGTCTGGCAGGACCGACGTGCGGAGCCAACCTGTGCCGACCTGCGTGCGCGCGGGCTTGCCGACACTATCCAGACCAAAACCGGCCTGCTGGTGGATGCCTACTTCTCGGGTACCAAACTCAAATGGCTGCTGGACAACGTGCCCGGCGCGCGCGCACAGGCCGCCAACGGTGAGCTGGCCTTCGGCACCATCGACAGCTGGCTCATCTGGCAACTGACCGAGGGCAAAGTCCACGTGACGGATGGGAGCAATGCCTCGCGCACCATGCTGTTCAACGTGCACACCAACCTGTGGGACGAAGACCTGCTGGCCGCACTGGACATACCAGCCAGCCTGATGCCAGCTGTGCAACCCTCGGCCTCCTTGTTCGGTGAAGTGGCGCCCGGCCTGCTGGGCCACGCCATTCCCATCGGCGGTGTGGCGGGTGACCAGCAAAGCGCGCTGTTCGGCCAGGCTTGCTTCAAGGCCGGCATGGTGAAGAACACCTACGGCACAGGCTGCTTCATGCTGATGCACACCGGTGGAACCTTCCAAACCTCGCAAAACGGACTCATCACCACCAGCGCCGCGCAAACCAACGCCACGCCCCAGTTCGCGCTGGAAGGCAGTGTGTTTGTAGGTGGCGCCGTAGTGCAATGGCTACGCGACGGGCTGCATGCCATCCAAGGCAGCGGCGAAGTGCAAAGCCTGGCGCAAAGCGTGCCGGACTCGGGTGGGGTGATTGTGGTGCCCGCCTTTACCGGCCTGGGCGCACCCTACTGGAAGCCCGATGCACGCGGCTCAATTACAGGCCTTACCCGTGGCTCAACGCTCGCCCACATTGCGCGGGCCGCTCTCGAAAGCATAGCATTTCAAAGTGCTGCACTGCTGCAAGCCATGAGCCGCGATGCCGTGAGTGCGGGTGCTGCGGCGGTGTCTGAACTACGGGTGGATGGTGGCGCCTGTGTGAACGATTTGTTGATGCAGTTCCAGGCCGATTTGCTGGGCATCCCGGTGGTGCGCCCCGCGGTTACCGAGACCACCGCGTTGGGAGCCGCCTACCTGGCCGGCCTGACCACCGGCGTGTACCGAAGCACTGACGAGCTGACCGATCTGTGGAAGGCCGAGCGCCACTTCCTGCCCACCCTGCCCCCTGCACGCGCCAAGGAGCTGATGGAGCGCTGGGAGCACGCGGTGCGCCAGACGACCCTCTAAACTCGGGCGCTCTGACTTCTCAACGCACAGGACACACAATGGGCAAGCGCATTGCATTCATAGGCGGCGGCAATATGGCCAGCGCCATCATCGGCGGGCTGCTCCGTCAAGGCTTCTCGGCCGCCGACATTGACGTGGTGGAACCCTGGGACGAAGCACGCGCGCGCTTGGCCAAGGACTTTGGCCTCGCACCACAGGCAGAAGCCGGAGCGTTCTTGGCAGGCGCCGACATGATCGTCTGGGCCGTGAAACCCCAAACCTTCAATGAAGCTGCTGCTGCCGTGCGTGCCCACAATCAGAATGCCTTGCACCTGAGCGTTGCGGCTGGCATCACCAGCCAGAGCATCGCCCAGTGGCTGGGTAGCGAACGCATCATCCGCACCATGCCCAACACGCCCGCGCTCATCGGCAAGGGCATCACCGCGCTGTACGGCCGCCCGGCCGTCACCCAGGCGGACAAAGACTGGGCCAACGAAGTCATTGCCACCACCGGTGCCACCGTGTGGCTCACAGCTGAGGCACAACTCGACGCAGTCACTGCCATCAGCGGGTCCGGCCCGGCCTATATGTTCTATTTCATGGAAGCCATGACCGAGGCCGGTGCCAAGCTGGGCTTGGAGCGCGAGCAAGCCTACCAGCTGGCCGTGGCCACTTTCATTGGCGCGGGCGAGCTGGCCCGCGCATCGACCGAGCCGCCAGAAACCCTGCGCGCCAAAGTCACCTCCAAGGGCGGCACCACGTATGCGGCCATCACGTCCATGGACGAGAGTGGCGTCAAAGACCTGTTTGCCAAAGCCCTGTTTGCCGCGCACAAACGCGCCGGTGAATTGGGCGCTGAATTCGGTAAAGCCTGACAGCTTTACAAAAGTAACAGTTGGTGCGGCGCGGGGTGCAGCGCTACCATGCGCTGCATGAAACGCATGCTCCCCTCCGCCCGTTCCCTCGCCCATCTGTGGCTGTGCGCAGCACTGGCCGGCCTGCAGGCCTGTGCCCCGCTGCCACCCGCCGCGTCCAACAGCGCAGCAGCACCTGCCACCCAGCAGAGCTACCAGTGGCTGAACCGCGTGACCTGGGGCGCCAACAGCCACACTGCCCGCCAGTTGGAACAGCAGGGGCAAGTCGCCTGGTTGCAGCAGCAACTCCAGCCCCGAGACGCTGTATTGCCCGAGCCCGCGCGCGAAGCTGTACGCAGCATGACCATCAGCCAGACCAGCTTGACGGATCTTGTCCTCAAAATGGAGCAGCAGCGCAAAGACTCTGACGCGCTCAAAGACGACGCCGAAAAGAAAACCGCCCAGCAGGCCTACCAGCAGGAGCTCAACCGCCTGGCCCGCGAATCCGCCACCCGCCACCTGCTGCGCGCGCTTTACAGCCCAGCCCAGGTTCAGGAGCAGATGACCTGGTTCTGGCTCAACCACTTCAATGTGCACCTCTACAAGCACAACCTGCGCGCCATGCTGGGGGACTATGAGAACAGCGCTCTGCGGCCGCACGCCCTGGGGCGCTTCCGCGATCTGCTGGGTGCAGTGACCTACCACCCGACCATGCTGCGCTACTTGGACAACGACCAGAACGCCGCAGGCCGCATCAACGAAAACTTTGCGCGAGAGCTCATGGAACTGCACACCCTGGGGGTGGATGGTGGCTACACCCAGAAAGATGTGCAGGAACTGGCCCGCGTACTCACTGGCGTCGGTGTGAACATGAACACCGGTAACCCCAACCTGCGCAAAGAGCTCAACCGCCTCTATGTGCGCCGCGGCGTGTTTGAGTTCAACCCGCAGCGCCACGACATGGGCCCCAAAACCCTGCTGGGCAACCCCGTGACCGGCGAGGGCCTGGCCGAAGTAGACGCCGCGCTGGACACGCTGGCCCGCCACCCGTCCACCGCACGCTTCGTCAGCCGCAAGCTCGCCACCTACTGGCTTTCGGACAACCCGCCCCAAGCCCTGATCGACCGCATGGCGGCCACCTGGAAAGCGACCGATGGCCAGATCGCCAAAGTATTGGAGACCCTGTTCACTGCACCTGAGTTTGTGAACGCACCGCCCGCCAAATTCAAGGACCCGGTGCGTTACGTGGTGTCCTCGGTGCGGCTGGCGTATGACGACAAGGTCATCCTCAATGTCGGCCCCATGCTGAACTGGATCAACCGCATGGGCGAGCCGCTCTATGGCCGCCAGACGCCGGACGGCTACCCCATGGTGGCCTCAGGCTGGGACAGCGCGGGCCAGCTGACTACCCGCTTTGAGATTGCCAAGGCGATCGGCTCCGGCAGTGCCGGCCTCTTCAAGACGGATGGCCCGCAAGCCACTGAAAAGCCTGCATTCCCCCAGCTGGCCAACGCACTGTATTACCAGGCGATTCAGGGCAGCCTGAGCCCGGCCACGCGCGCTGCGCTGGACCAGGCCAATTCGCCACAGGAATGGAACACCTTCCTGCTCGCAGCACCCGAATCCATGCGCCGCTAAGCGCCATCCCGCTCAAGGCCACCCTACCGGAGTCCGCCATGCAACGTCGTCACTTTTTACGCCAAGCCTTGCACACCACCGCAGCGGCTGCAGCGCTGGGCATTCCCGGCGTGCACCTGCATGCCGCCACGGCGGTGGCAAGTACCGGGGCGCCCAAGTTTTTGTTCGTCTTCCTTCGCGGCGGCATGGACGCGGCCAGCCTGCTGGTGCCCACCAGCAGCAGCTTCTATTACGAAGTGCGGCCCGAGATTGCGATTGCCAAGCCCTCTGCCGACCTGGCCAGCGCCCTGCCGCTCTCTGCCGACTGGGGCCTGCACCCGGCTCTGCGCGAATCGCTCTATCCGCTCTACCAGCAAGGCGAATTGGCCTTTGTGCCTTTCAGCGGTACCGACGACCTCTCGCGCAGCCATTTCGAAACGCAGGACAGCATCGAACTGGGCCAGCTCAACAACGGCAGCATTCAATACGGCTCGGGCTTTTTGAACCGGCTGGCCACGCAGCTGCAAGGCCCGAAACCTGCCGCGCCCATGGCGTTTACCGACCAACTGCCCATCGCCATGCAAGGGGGCCTGCGGGTGCCCAACACCAGCCTGCGCAACCTGAGCAAGCCGTCGGTAGACACACGCCAGAGCAGCATCATTGCTGCCATGTACAAAGGCACGGGCCTGGAGGGCACGGTACAAAGCGGCTTTGCGGTGCGCGACCAGGTGATGCGCGAAATGTCGGCCGAGATGGATGCCGCCAGCCGCGGCGCCATCACCGCCAAGGGCTTTGAACTGGAAGCCCGCCGCATTGCCCGCCTGATGCGCGAGCAATACGCACTGGGCTTTGTGGATGTGGGCGGCTGGGATACCCATGTGGCCCAAGGCGGCGCCACCGGCTATCTGGCCAGCCGCTTGGACGAGCTGGGCCAAGGCCTGGCGGCTTTTTCACAAGAAATGGGCAGCGCCTGGCGCAACACCGTGGTGGTCGTCATGAGCGAGTTCGGCCGCACCTTCCGCCAGAACGGCAATCGCGGCACGGACCACGGCCATGGCAGCGTGATGTGGGTGCTGGGTGGCGCGGTGCGCGGCAAGCAAGTGGTCGGCGAGCAAGTGCAGATGACGGCGGCCACCCTGTTCCAGAACCGTGACTACGCGGTGCTGAATGAATACCGCAGCGTGCTGGGCGGCATCTTCCAGCGCCAATGGGGCCTGAGCGACAGCCAACTCAAAACCATATTTCCCGGGTTCAAGGGCGCACGCGACTGGGGTCTGGTCTAAACCACTCAGCGTCGCAAAAGCCTCACGCGCCTGTCACACAGGGTTCACGACAGGGGCGCACGCTGTGCAGGCGGCATGTTGCCGTGTTTCACAGAAAAGCGAGCCCTGAATGACCCAAGACACTTCCCCCGTGGCCGACGCCGTGGCAGACGATCTGGTGGACGAAGACTTTGAGACCATTGGCGACTACCACCGCATGGCAGCACACCACTTCCAGGCCGCCGCCAAACACCATCTGGCCGCTGCCGCAGCCGATGACGAAGGCGACGACGAAGCCAACGCCCGTCACGCTTTTCTGGCCTACCGCCACCAGCTCAACGGAGTGCAGTGCGCCGAGATCGCCATGATGGAGAGTGACAGCCTGGACGACGAGTTTGACGTGCCTTCGGAAGACGACGCCCAGTAATCCGCCCGTCTCGCCCATGAAGAAGCCGGTTCTACCCAGGTGGACCGGCTTTTTGCTTGTTTTGGCCACTAGCGCCCATGGAATATGCGCAAGCAGCTATTAATTAAATAGCAATCTGAACTCTTTCAAGCTTTGTTCCAATACTCCGGCGCGCTGTAGCGCTCCTTGATGAAGTCGATCCACAAGCGCACACGCAGGGGCATGTGTTTGCGTTGGGGGAAGACGGCATAAATGCCGTTGGGCGGAGCGGCATAGTCTTCCAGCACCGCGACCAAACGGCCGGCGGCGATTTCGTTCTCCACTTCCCAGGTGCTGCGCCATGCGATGCCGTAACCCCCAAGACACCAGTCGTGCAACACCTGCCCGTCGCTGCAGTCCAGCGGGCCGGCGGGCTTGAGGTAGATCACCTCGCCCGCGTCTGCGCGCTCGCCCTTGGCCGCGGGCAGCTTGAAGGCCCAGCCCCGGGTTTGGGATGCGTCGCTGGACAGCGTAAGGCAGTGGAAGCGACTTAAATCCGCCGGCGTTTTGGGGGTGCCATGACGCTTGAGGTAGGCAGGTGTAGCCACGCACAAGCGCCGGTTGTCGGCCATGCGCACGCTCACGAGAGACGAATCGGGCATGTCGCCCACGCGCACGGCGCAGTCAAAACCCTCCCCCGCAATGTCCACCACGCGGTCGCTGAGATTGAGCGAAATCGTCACGTCGGGGTGCAGCTCGCGGAACTTGGGCACCAGCGGCGCGACATGGCGACGGCCGAAACCCGCCGGCGCCGTGATGCGCAAATGGCCCGCCGCCTTCACGCCCCCGGCGCTCACGCTGGCCTCTGCGTTGGTCACGTCCGCGATGATGCGCTGGCAGTCTTCCAGAAACGCACTGCCCTCGTGCGTAAGGGTGATGCGACGGGTGGTGCGGATCAGCAGCTTCACGCCCAGGCGCTCCTCCAGCGCATCCAGCCGACGGCCCATGATGGCGGGGGCCACGCCTTCGGCATTGGCGGCTGCGGTCAGGCTGCCACGGGTGGCGACCGAGACGAAAGATTCGAGTTGCTTGAGCTTGTCCATGGTTAGCTCCGGGTGGAATCTCGGCATCCACGCATGGGCTGAAGGGGAGTGCGTTTTGCGTAGGTCAAGGAGGAGCCCGCGTAGCGGGCGGGGGACACGGAGCAAAACGCGCTCCCCTTCAGCCATTTTCGCCAGTTAGCGCTCGTGGAATATGCGCAAGCAGCTATATTTTTCATAGCACAACGCCTTGCGCATGGAGTGCAGCCACATCGTCTGCGGTGTACCCCAAGCTCTGCAGCAGCGCGTCGGTGTGCTCGCCCAACTTGGGCGGGTCCAAGCGAAGGCCCAGGCGCTCACCACCCAGCGTCAGTGGCAACAAGGGCACTTGGGTCTGGCGGCCGTCGGGCAGCTCCATGGGGGCCAAGCCGCCGGTGGCTTGCAGGTGCGGGTCGTCAAACAAATGCTGCGGATCAGTGATGGGCGCGAACGGCAGGCCCACCTGCTCAAAACGCTGCGAGAGTTCAGCCCGACTGAACTGCGCCAAGCGCGTGCGTAGCTCGGGAATCAGCCAGCTGCGCGCCAGCACGCGGTCGTTATTGGTGGTGACGCGCGGGTCGGCAAACAGGTCGGCGTAGCCAAAGGCTTCACAAAAGGTCTTCCACTGCCCGTCGCCCACCACGGCCAGAAAAATTTGCTCGTTGTCCTTCACGCTGAACACGTCGTAAATGCCCCAAGGCGAGATGCGCTCGGGCATGGGCGCGGCGGCTTTGCCGGTCACGGCGAACTGCATCATGTGCTGGGCCACCAAGAAGATGTTGTTTTCAAACAGCGCGCTTTGCACCTCCTGGCCCTTGCCGGTTTGCTGGCGCTGCATGAGTGCGGCCATGGCGCCCACTGCGCCGAAGATGCCGCCCATGATGTCGTTCACGCTGCTGCCTGCACGCAGCGGGTCGCCGGGGCGCCCGGTCATGTAGGCCAGGCCGCCCATCATTTGCACCACCTCGTCCAGCGCGGTGCGGTGGTCATAAGGGCCGGGCAGAAAGCCTTTGTGGCTCACGTAGATGAGGCGCGGGTCCAGCTTGCTCAGAGAGGCGTAGTCCAAGCCCAGCTTTTGCATGGTCTCGGTTTTGAAGTTCTCGCTCACGATATCGGCCGTGGCGATGAGCTTGAGCACGATCTCGCGGCCCTGCGGACTTTTGAGGTCCACCGCAATGCTCTTCTTGTTGCGGTTGAACAGCGGGTAAAAGCCCGCGCCGCTGCCCAGCAACTTGCGGGTGCTGTCACCCGCCAGTGGCTCGACCTTGATGACCTCAGCCCCCAAGTCCCCCAGCGTCATGCCGCAGGTAGGGCCCATGACCATGTGGGTGAATTCGACGACGCGGATGCCCGCGAGGGGAAGGGTTCGGGCTTCGGGCCCGCTTTGCTCGGAGGGGTAGGTCGGGTTAGCGCTTGTCATGGCGGGTATCTTCACAAATTACACGGCGCAATCCAACACCAGCACGTCGTCCAACGTGGGTTTCAAAATCTCCACAAACGCCAAGTGATCGGGGTGTGGCAGGTAGCCTGCGCGGCCGGCCTCATCCGCGAAAGTGAGGTTGAAGCAGTGGGTAAAGCCTTTGGCCAGGCCCTCAGGGCTGTTATTGGTGCCCCACTCCAGGCTCTGCACGGCGCTGATCTTGCTTGCCAACGCGGCGAACGCGGCTTCTATGGCTTGGACCTGTGCAGGCGCCGTGTCGGCTTTGAATTTCAGCAGCACCAGATGGCGTATGGGCATGAACTACATCCTGAAAAGTCACAAATCGATTGATATTCTTCCATATAGTAATCTGCAAAGGATGGAATACAGTACATCCATAGCCTGAGGGCATTCCCCCTCGCGCGACCCGTTTTCTCTTTGTTGACCGCCCCTTCCTTTGAAAGGCCCACCATGACGACAACTACCCCCCGCACTGCTGAGCACCGCCTTCAAGTCGCGACCAGCCTGCACAGCTTCATCCAGGAAAAAGTATTGCCCGGCACCGGCATTGCGCCCGAGGCGTTCTGGAAGGGGTTCGACGCCATCGTGGCCGACCTGGCCCCCAAGAACATCGCCCTGCTGGCCGAGCGCGACCGCCTGCAAACCGAGCTGGACACCTGGCACCAAGCCAACCCCGGCCCCATTGCCGACATGCCTGCCTACAAGGCATTCCTTGAAAAAATCGGCTACCTGGTCGAGAGCCCCAAGAAGGTAAAGATCACCACCAAGAACGTCGACGCAGAGCTGGCCACCCAAGCCGGCCCGCAGCTGGTGGTGCCCGTGCTCAACGCCCGCTACGCACTGAACGCAGCCAACGCCCGCTGGGGCAGCCTGTACGACGCGCTGTATGGCACCGACGTCATTGGCGAAGACAAGGGCTGCGAAAAAGTCGGACCGAAAGGCTACAACCCCAAGCGCGGCAAGAAGGTCATTGAATACGCACGCCACGTACTGGACCGCTGCGCACCGCTGAAGAAGGGCTCCCACGTAGGCTCTACCGGCTACGCCATCAAGGGCGGTGACTTGGTCGTCACCCTGAAGGACGGCTCCACCTCCAAGTTGGCCGACAAGGACCAGTTCGTGGGCTTCCAAGGCACCGCCAAGAGCCCCAGCAGCGTGCTGGTGATTCACAACGGCCTGCACCTGGACATCATCATCAACCGCGCTACGCCCATCGGCAAGACCGACGCAGCCGGTGTGAGCGATTTGGTGGTGGAAGCCGCCCTGTCCACCATACTGGACCTGGAAGACTCCGTGGCCGTGGTGGACGCCGAAGACAAGGTGCTGGCCTACGGCAACTGGCTGGGGATCCTGCAAGGCACCTTGGTGGAGAGCTTTGAGAAGGGTGGCAAGACGCTGACTCGTGGCCTCAACGGCGACCGCGTGTACACCGCGCCCGACGGCAAGAAGGAAGTCAAACTGCATGGCCGCAGCCTCATGTTTGTGCGCAACGTGGGCCACCTGATGACTAATCCGGCCATCACCTACACCGCGGCCGATGGCAGCACTAAAGAAATCCCCGAAGGCATCATGGACGCGGTGGTCACCACCACCATCGCCCTGCATGACCTGAAGAAGACCAAGAAGGACGCCATCCGCAACTCGCGCAAGGGCTCGGTCTACATCGTCAAACCCAAAATGCACGGCCCCGCAGAGGTGGCGTTTGCGGCCGAGCTGTTCACCCGCGTGGAACAGATGCTGGGCCTGCCGGACAGCACCGTCAAGCTCGGCATCATGGACGAAGAGCGCCGCACCAGCGTGAACCTGAAGGCCTGTATTGCCGCCGCCCAAAGCCGCGTGGCCTTCATCAACACCGGCTTCCTGGACCGCACCGGCGACGAAATGCACACCGCGATGCAAGCCGGCCCCATGATCCGCAAGGCGGACATGAAGAGCAGCGCCTGGATTGCGGCGTATGAGAAGAACAATGTGCTGGTGGGCTTGTCCAGCGGCCTGCGCGGCAAGGCGCAGATCGGCAAGGGCATGTGGGCCATGCCCGACCTGATGAAGGCGATGATGGAGCAGAAAATAGGCCACCCAAAAGCCGGTGCCAACACCGCCTGGGTGCCCAGCCCCACCGGCGCCACCCTGCACGCCCTGCACTACCACCAGCTGCTGGTCAGTGACGTGCAAAAGGAACTGGAAAAAACCAACTACGAGAAGGCCCGCGCTGGCATCCTCGACAACCTGCTGCAAATCCCGGTGACCGCCACGCCCAACTGGACCGACGCCGAAAAGCAAGCCGAGCTGGACAACAACGCCCAGGGCATTCTGGGCTACGTTGTGCGCTGGGTGGACCAGGGCGTGGGCTGCTCCAAGGTGCCCGACATCAACGACATCGGCCTGATGGAAGACCGCGCCACCCTGCGCATCAGCAGCCAGCACATGGCCAACTGGCTCCACCACGGCGTCGTCACCAAAGCCCAGGTGGAAGAAACCTTTGCCCGCATGGCCGCCAAGGTGGACAAGCAAAACGCTGGCGACAAGCTGTACACCCCCATGGTGGGCAACTTCCAGGGCGCGGCGTACCAGGCTGCTACCGAGCTGGTGTTCGAGGGCTTGGCGCAGCCCAGCGGCTACACCGAGCCGCTGTTGCATGCATGGCGCTTGAAGGTAAAAGCGGCGTAAGCCAGCCTTCCAGAAAAACGGCACCAGAGGGTGCCGTTTTTGTTGATGGAAGAGACTGCAATAAAGGCCCGCACCCCACCATGCAATGGCTTTCGCGCCACACTCTGGCACCCCATCTCCAGAGACCTTCAACATGCACCCGGAAGACGACACCCCACCTCAACGGCCGCGTTGGCTTGCAGCGGCACTTATCGTGGCAGTAATGGTGGTCGTTGCAGGCATGCTGATGGTGGGGTGGCGTACGTTGCAGGCGGGCAGCAGCGAAGGCAAAGCGAGTCAAAGTTCTGCTGTCACAACAGCGAACGCCAGCACCGTCGTAGCGACAGCTTCTCCGGCTACCCCCGCCACGCTGGCAGCCGGATTGGCCGCCGTCAACGCTACCGACTGCATTCGCTGCCACGGGGTAGACAGGCGCTATGTCGGCCCCGCATTCAACCAAGTCGCTGCCCGCTACCAGGGCCGACCCGATGCGGTGGACTACCTGGCGGGCAAGATACGCAACGGGGGCGCCGGCGAGTGGGGCCGGGCCCTGATGCCTCGACACCCGCAGCTCAGCGAGGAGCATGCGCGGCAGATGGCGCAGTGGGTGATGTCGCTGCCGCCGGCAGCGCAGTGAGCGGCAGCAAAGCCCAAAGACGCTACGGTTTTAATAGCTGCTCGCGCATACTCCGTGGGCGTCAGAGGCCCATTTCACATCTGGGCGCCTCAGGTGGCTGCCATGTGGCGCACTGCGCGGATGTCGTCCGGACCGGTGCGGCAACAGCCACCGATCATGCGGGCCCCTTTGGCTTGCCAGCGTGCAGCCATTTCCGCGTAAGCATCCGCTGGGTTGCAGGCACCGGTCCAGACCTTGCCTTGGGCGTCGTAATGCTCACCAGAGTTCGGGTAGACCAGCACCGGCTTGGTGGTGCGGGCCTTTGCCTGCTCGACCAAGCTGGCCACATGCTCAGGCGCCGTGCAGTTCACGCCGATAGCCACAATGTGCGGGCTTGCCTCCAGCGCAGCCACGCAGTCAGCCAAGCGCTCGCCCTGGACGTTGTGTTCGCCGTCTTTGCAGGAAAAGCTGATCCACGCAGCAATGTTGTTTTGTTCTCCGAGCACATCGGCAATCGCCAAGGCTTCGTCCAGGCAGGGAATCGTCTCGCAGGCCAGCAGGTCAGCGCCCGATGCAGCCAGCACTTGCATGCGCTCGCGGTGGAAGTCGGCCAGCGCGGCACGGCTCAGGCCGTAGTGACCGCGGTACTCCGAGCCATCGGCCAGCATGGCGCCGTAAGGGCCTACCGACGCGGCCACCAGCGGGCGTAGGCGGCCCACGCGGTTGGCAGGCTCGGCCCAGAAGGCATCGCGCGCCTCGCAGGCCAGAGTCACCGACAGGCGCATCAAGTCCGCGGCCTCCGTGCGGCTCATGCCACGGCGGGTAAAGGCTTCAAAGGTGGCCTGGTAGCTGGCGGTGGTGGCCACATCGGCCCCGGCGGCAAAGTAGTCCGCATGCACCGCGCGAATGAGCTCGGGCCGCTCGATCAGCAACTTGGCGGACCACAGCGCGTCATTCAGGTTGGCGCCACGGCGCTCCAGCTCGGTGGCCAGGGCGCCGTCCAGCACCATCAGGCGGTCGTGGGCGAGAAAACTATTCAGGGGATTCAGCATCATTTGGATCATTCAAAAATTCGAGATTGAGCTTAGACAAAGCGCCTGCGCGGCGGCGGCAATCTGCTGTGCTTTGGTGCAGACAAGCAGCTCAGGCCGCGCGGCTTTTGCGGCGGCGCTCCAGAAAATGCACCCCCGCCGAAATCAGCAAGGTCAATGCGCCATAGACCACGCCAGCAACGACCAGCGCATCCGTGGTGTACGACTCGGTGGACAGGCGGCGGGCCACGCCCGTCAGGTCAAACACGGTGATAGTGCTCACTAGCGCTGTGGCTTTGAGCAAGGACACCACCTCGTTGCCCAAGGCAGGGGTGGCGATGCGCAAAGCCTGCGGCAGCACGATACGGAGCAGCAAAGTGCCGGACGGCATGCCAAAGGCGCGAGCAGATTCTTGCTGCCCCGCCGGCACGGCCAGAATGCCGGCGCGGATGTCTTCGGCCATGTAGGCGGCAATGTTGAGGGTCAGGGCCATGAGCCCGCAGTAAAACGCGTCTTCCAGCACCACCCACGCAACGGAGGCGCGCACCCACTCAAACTGGCTGAGCCCGTAATAGAGCAGGAACATTTGCACCAGCAGCGGCGTACCGCGAAAGGCCGCGCTGTACACACGCACCAGCCGCTTCAGCACCGGCCCGCCATGCGTTGCGCCCAGAGCCAAGCCGAGCGCCAGCACCAAACCGGCGGCTCCGGAAGCCGCCCACAGCTGCAAGGTGAGGACCAGGCCTTCCCACAGTTCGGCGCGGTTGTCCTGCAGCAGGACGAGGATGTCGGTAAACCAGGCGTCCATGGCTAACTACGGTGGTCCTGGTAGGGGCGCTGCGCCCGCCGCTCCAGTGCGGAGACCAGCGGGTCAGAAATCGCCAGCAGGCAAAAATACATCACGGCAGCCGCCATCAAAAACAGGAACGGCTGATGCGACGCCTGCGCCGCCATGTTGGACTTTTTCAGCAAGTCTTCCAAGCCGACCACCGACACCAGCGAGGTATCTTTGAGCAAGGATTGCCAGAGGTTGCCCAGACTGGGAATCGCAATGCGCCAGGCCTGCGGCAAGCGCACCAGAAAAAAGGTTTGCACCGGGCTCAGGCCCAGCGAGCGGGCGGCTTCCAACTGCCCGCGCTCCAGCGCCACAAAGCTGCCGCGGAACACTTCAGAGGAATACGCCCCCAAGACCAGCGCCAGTGACACTACGCCCGCAAAAAACGGACTGATGTCAAACGCGCTGTCAAAGTGGTTATTGATGAGGTTGGACAGCCCGAAGTAGCAGACCAGCACCACCAGAAACTCGGGCACCCCGCGCAGCACGCCGGTGATCACGGCCACCGGGCGGCGCAGCCAGGCATGCCGGCTGAGCTGGCAGGCCGCCAGCAACAAGCCAAAAGCCAACCCGCACACCAGGGCGGCGCAGGCCAGTTGCACGGTCATCAGCGCACCTTGCAGCAGCTGGCCCGTGTAGGCCTGCAAAACTTCCATCTCGACTCCGGAAAAGCGCCGCTACCGCCCGCACGGGGCGGTAGCGGCCTGTCAATCACTTGCTGGCAGGCGCAATGCTAAACGGGAACACCTTTTTGTTCTCGGCAGAAAAGGTGCCATCGGTCAGCACCTTCTTGATGGCGGCATTGAAGCGAGCCTTCAGGGCGTCGCCCTTGCGCACTGCGATGCCAGTGCCTTCGCCGAAGATTTCTACGTCGTTCACCGGCTTGCCGGCGAAGTCGAAGCCCTTGGCCTTGCCGGTTTTCTCCAGCCACTCGTAAGCAACGGTGGTGTCGGTCAAGGTAGTGTTCAAGCGACCAGCTTCCAGGTCCAGCCAAATAGCGTCCTGGTTGGGGTAAGACTTGGTGGCAATGCCGGACTTGGCCTTGGGCTGGCGCTTCTTGAAGTAGGTCTCGCTGTTGGAGCCGCTGTACACGCCCACCGTCTTGCCGCGCAGGGTGGCAGGGTCTTCACTGATGCCGGAGCCCACTTTGGCCACGTACTGCACGGGTGCCAGGGTGAACAGATCGGTGAAGTCCACCACTTTTTTGCGCTCATCGGTGATGGACATCTGGGCCAGCACCGCATCGATCTTCTTGGCTTTGAGTGCAGGGATCAGGGCATCAAAGTCCATGGTCACGTATTCGCATTTGGCTTGCATGTGCTTGCACATCGCGTTGCCCAGCTCAATTTCCATGCCCTTGAGCTGGCCGGACGCATCCTTGTACTCAAACGGGGGGTAGTCCGACAAGGTACCGATACGCACCACGTCTTGGGCTTGGGCCAAACCAGCCGCCAAGAACAGACCACCCAACAATGCTTTCACAAACTGACGCTTCATTCTTCGTTACTCCAGACAACACCGGTCACCCGGCAAACCAAATCCCATCACGGGAACGACATCCTGCACCGGAGGAAGCACATTGGGTGGCCAAACACAACAATATGCTGCCTATAGCCACCCACCACCCGGCACCTCGCGTTAGGCGCGCAAAAACGTGTTTTTGGGACGCAAAGGAAGCTCAAGTTTCCTCAAAAGAAATGGCGCCAGGCGGCGTATTCGCCACATTGAACGCGGAAAAACTGCGTAAGCAAGCGCTTTCGCGCCGTACAAGCTCAACACCCCCTTTTACCTACAATCAAGTGATGGAAACGCCCTTGGACCCCTTTGACCGCAAGATTCTGGAGTTCGTGCAACGCGATTGCCAGGTCAATGCAGAAGTGATTGCCGAGGCGGTCGGCCTGTCCGCATCTGCGGTGCAACGCCGCCTGCGCCGGCTGCGGGCCGAGAAGGTGATTACGGCGGAGGTTGCCATCGTGGACCCGCAGGTCGTTGGCCAGCGCATGCAGTTCATCGCCGGCATCGAGCTCAAGGACAACTACGAGGCCCTGCCCCGCATCCGCGCCTGGGTGCAAAAAGAACCCGAGGTGCAGCAGCTTTTTTACGTGACCGGTGCGGTAGACCTGGTGATGGTCATCCTGAGCAAAAGCGTGAAAGAGTACGACGCCCTCTCCGCCCGGCTGATGGCCGAGGTGCCACAGGTCATTCGCATGACCACCAATGTGGTGATCGATGCGATGAAGTCCGACCTGTACGTACCGGTAGACGAATAGGCGTTTCCGTCCCGCCTACAAAGGCTGCACCGGAATGCACAGCTCGCACTGCATGACACCTGTCACAGCGTCATAGCGGGCATCCGGCGGCATGTGTTCGAACAAAGGGCGGCCATCCAACTTCATGCCGCTGGCAGGCAGCCAGTCCCGAAGTAGCTCCGTCCATGCCACAGTCAGATGAGGCACCGTGCCCTCGAAAGGGGCAATCGCATAGCGACCGCCCGGCAAGGTAGCCATGGACGCCGGGCTACGAGCCACAAAATCATCCGGCACCTGCACCATGGCGTCGTAGCGGCAATGCTCGGGGGCAGTGATGTGCGGGTCGTCCAGGCCGCGTCCAAAACATGAGGCGCCGGGCAACAGCCCCTGCGCAAAACACCAAGGCAGAAAGGTGCCGGTCCAGAACTGGTTGACCGACACACCATAGGGCCCGACATGGCGCATATAGGCCACGCGCACGGCAGGCAGGGTGGTGAGTGTGACTTGCATGGAGGAAAAGGACTGAGAGTCAGACATGGCGTCATGGTGCCCGTTGGCGCTGTGCCCTGCCTGATCCAAATTGCTCTCGGCCTGATGCAGTTTGCGCGCCCCTCTCAACTCTGCCGCCCAGCGCTGCGGCGTAGCGGCTCGCCATAGAGAGGGCGACTGACCGAAACGCAGCTTGAATGCTCGGGCAAAGGCCTCGCCTGAACCAAATCCCACGCCCAAAGCCACCTCCAGCACGGAGATGCGCGTGTTGCCGGCCAATTGCAAAGCGGCTACTTCCAAGCGTCTGCGGCGCACGTAGTCACCCAAGGTAGCCCCCATCCAAGCCGCAAACAGCCTGTGGAAATGGAACGGTGAGAAGTGCGCCACGTCGGCCAAGGCCGCTAGATCGATGTCGCCATCCAAGTGACTGTCAATGTAGTCCATCACCCGGTTCATGCGCTGGGTGTATTCGGTGCGGGAACGCTGTGCAGCAGAACTGACTTGCATACCTGCCAGTGTAAATTGCTACAAAAACAGGAGCTGCTCGCGCATATTCAATGAGCGCCAGCAGCCTTTTTCACTCTTACTCAGTTCATCTGCTTGGGCTTGCTGGCATTTCCGTTGGCGGGGCCTTGCTGTCCGCCCGGGCCACCCGGGCCGTGCTTGGGCCGGCACGCCAAGGGCTTGCCCTCAGGCGCAAAACAGGTACCGATTTCTGCGCCGCGGGGTGATGTGAAGTTGCACGCGGCTCCCGCTGCCAGAGATTTGCAGGCGGCCAGCGCTTCGGGCGGCGGGCCGCGGTGCTCCTGCGGGCCGCTTTGGCCCTCCGGCGGTTTGGGCGGGGGCTGTTGGGTGGAGTTCTGCTGGGCGAAGGCCAGTCCGCCCCACGCAAGGGCAGCGAGGCAGGCAAGGGAGAGCAGTGGTGGGCGCATGGTTTTCCTTGGTTTCAGTGTCCTACAAGCCGGCACGCTGACCGGTGCCAAGAATGTGCAATGCATGTGTGGATAAAGCATGGAGGCCACCCCTGCTTTACCGGACTTTTACGCGCCCCATGTGCAGAACGGTTGAGTAGCCAGATTGGAGTTGAAGTAGCGCGCGTCGTGGGTGACTTCTTCGCCCAACCATGCGGGGCGCTCAAAGGCCTCGTCTTCCGCTGACAACTCCAGCTCCGCCACAACCAAACCAGCGTTGTCACCGGCAAACTCGTCCACTTCCCAACGGTGACCTGCATGCAGCACGATATAGCGGGTTTTCTCTATCAATGGACCATCACACAGGGCCAGCAGGGCCTGCGCATCGTCCATGGGCACCGGATACTCAAACTCAGCCCGGGTCGCCCCGGTGCTTTTGCCCTTGATCGTGAGAAAAGCGGCACTACCCGCAATGCGGATGCGCACGGTGCGCACCTTGTCCCGATTGAGGTAGCCCTGCCGGTACAACACGCCACTGTCGTTGCGCCAAGCATCGCCCGTCACCCGAAACTTGCGTTCGATTTCCACTGCCAAGGCGTTCTCCTGTGAGGTGCGGTTGGGGTCTGGCTACACTGCGAGCTTCATGTCTGAAACACCCGCTGCCAACGTCAACCCCGAAGTGTGCCCTGTGTGCGGCCAGGGAAACCGCTGCGCCATGGAAATTGAAAAGTTGACCAGGCAGCCGCAGGGCCCGTGCTGGTGCACCCAAGTGGATTTCAGTGCGGAACTGCTGAGCCGCATCCCCGCGCAGGCGCAGGGCAAAGCCTGCATCTGCGAGGCCTGCGCTACTCGATCCGGTGCAGCGCCGTCAGATTGATCAGGGCCGAAATCACTTCCGATTTGAAGCCGACCCGCTTGGTTGCTCCGTCTGAATAGCCGCCGTTCAGGATAAGGGTGCGGATGTATTCCACACAATCCCTGTGGCCCCAGAATTTCTCAATCGCGAGGGCAATACGGATGTGATGCTCCGCAATGATGGCCATTTCGTGGTCAATCTGCGCCTGCAAGGGGCGCTCATTGAGTGGCAGGGGGCGCGTGTCCAAATCCTCGTCCTCCCACTGCAAGGAGGGGAAGCCGGTTTCTGAGAAACGGGAGTCTTTGGGGTCGGTCACCGGGGTGCGCTTGTGTTCTGTTGCCCACACTTTACTCCACGCAGTCCTTCGGTTCACTGACGTATTCCAGCGGCACAATGGGGGCATGACCAGCCTGCCCCCCTTCATCGCCCCCGCCCGCTTTACCGACCCGGCCGCCGCCCTGGCCCAGGTGCATGCCATTTACGACCAGAGCATCAGCCATTTGCGCCAGGCCATGCAGCGTTTTGTGGCCGGTGAAGAATTGGGCGGCCATGTACGCGCCTGCTATCCGCTGGTGCGCATCCACACCGACACCGTGTCGCGCAAGGCCGCCGCCGACATTGCCTGCCTGAGCTACGGCTTTGTGGCCGGCCCCGGCCGTTTCGAGACCACGCTCACGCGGCCTGACCTGTACCACCGCTACTACCTGGAGCAGTTCCGCTTGCTGCTGCAAAACCATGGCGGCGAGATCGAGGTGGCCACCAGCAACCAGCCGATTCCGGTGCATTTTTCCTTCGCCGAACACGACCATGTGGAAGGCCAGATGAGCGCCGAGCGCCGCACCCTGATGCGCGATGTGTTCGACCTGCCCGACCTGGCCGCGATGGACGACGGCATTGCCAACGGCACCTACCAGCCCCGCCCGGGCGAGCCGCTGCCGTTGTCGCTGTTTACCGCGCCGCGCATGGACTATTCGCTGCACCGCCTGCGCCACTACACCGGTACCGGCCCGGAGCACTTCCAGAACTTTGTGCTTTTCACCAACTACCAGTTCTATATTGACGAGTTCATCGCGCTGGGCCGCAAAGCCATGCAAGACCCGGACAGCGAATACATCGCCTTTGTGGAGCCCGGCAACATGGTTACCCGCCGGGTCGGTCTGCCTGCCGAGGCAGCAGACGCTCTTGGGAAAGAGCCGCCCCGCCTGCCCCAAATGCCAGGCTACCACCTGGTGCGCGCCGACAACGCTGGCATCACCATGGTGAACATCGGCGTGGGCCCGGCCAACGCCAAGAACATCACGGATCACATTGCCGTGCTGCGCCCGCATGCCTGGATCATGCTGGGCCACTGCGCCGGCCTGCGCAACAGCCAGCAACTAGGCGACTATGTGCTGGCCCATGGCTATGTGCGCGAAGACCATGTGCTGGACGAAGAGCTGCCGCTGTGGGTGCCGATTCCAGCCCTCGCAGAAATTCAGGTCGCACTGGAGCAAGCCGTGGCCGATGTGACGCAGGTCAGCGGAAGCGCGCTCAAGAGCATCATGCGCACCGGCACCGTGGCCAGCACCGACAACCGCAACTGGGAGCTGCTGCCCGACAACCAGCCCCAGCGCCGCTTCAGCCAAAGCCGCGCCGTGGCGCTGGATATGGAAAGCGCCACCATCGCCGCCAATGGCTTTCGCTTCCGGGTACCTTATGGCACTTTGTTATGCGTGAGCGACAAACCACTGCACGGCGAGATCAAACTGCCCGGCATGGCCAACCACTTCTACCGTGAGCGGGTGGACCAGCACTTGCGCATCGGCATCCGCGCCTTGGAGCTGTTGCGTTCTCAGGGTATAGACCAGTTGCACAGCCGCAAGCTGCGCAGTTTTGCGGAAGTGGCATTTCAATGATGACAAGCTCCAACCCCACCTTTTTCCAGGTCGAGCACCTGCGCAAGCGCTACGGCGATGCCGAAGTCGTCAAAGACCTGTCTTTTCACATCGCCCCGGGCGAGTGCCTGGGCGTCATCGGCCCCAACGGTGCAGGCAAAACCACCACCATACGCATGTGCCTGGGCCACACGCTGCCCGACGGCGGCACCATCACGGCCATGGGCTTGCAAATGCCCCATGAGGCCATGGCCATCAAGGCGCAACTGGGCGTCGTCACCCAGTTCGACACCCTGGACCCGGACTTCACCTGCGCGGAGAACCTGCTGGTCTATGGCCGCTACTTCGGCATGAAGGATGCCGCGATCAAGGCTCGCATTCCGCAGCTGTTGGAGTTTGCGGCGCTGACCCACAAAGCCAATGCAAAGCCCGGCGAATTATCCGGCGGCATGCGGCGGCGCTTGAGCCTAGCCCGCGCACTGGTGAATGACCCCAAGCTGCTGCTGCTCGACGAGCCCACCACCGGGCTGGACCCGCAAGCCCGCCACCTCATGTGGGAGCGGCTGCAGGTCTTATTGCAACAAGGCAAATCGATCCTGCTGACCACCCACTTCATGGACGAGGCCGAGCGCTTGTGCAACCGCCTGCTGGTGTTGGACCATGGCAAGAAGATTGCCGAAGGCACCCCACGCGACCTGATTGCTGCCCACCTTGAGCCCGATGTGGTCGAAGTGTTCGGCGTAGGCGCTCAGGCGCTGGTCGACAGCGCCTTGCGCAACTTGGCGGCCCGCGTGGAAGTCAGCGGCGAAACCGTCTTCTTCTACACCCAGGATTCCGCGCCTCTGCTGCAGGCGCTTGGGGGGTACCCCCAGTTACGCACCCTGCACCGCCCGGCCAATCTGGAAGACCTGTTTTTGAAATTGACCGGACGCCAGATCCGGGAGGACGCCTGATATGAGCACCCCCACAACCGCCCCACTTTTCAAGCCCCAGAGCATCTGGCGCGCGCCCGAACTGTCCATACGCTTTTGGCCGGTGTTTTTGCGCAACCTGCTGGTCTGGCGCAAGCTGGCCATTCCCAGCCTGGTGGGCAATATTGCCGAGCCCTTGATGTGGCTGGTCGCCTTCGGCTACGGCATGGGCGCGCTGGTCGGGCAGATCACGGTGAACGGGCAGCAGGTGCCCTACATCCTGTTTCTGGCCAGCGGCTCCATCTGCATGAGCGCCATGCAGTCTGCCTCGTTTGAAGCCTTGTACTCCGCCTTCAGCCGCATGCATGTGCAAAAAACCTGGGACGGCATCATGAACGCGCCCGTGAGCCTGGACAACGTGGTGCTGGCCGAAATGCTGTGGGCGGCCTTCAAGTCGCTGTTCACCGTCACCGCCATCATGGGCGTGATGCTGGTGCTTGGCATCAGCCACAGCCCCAAGTTGTTAGTGGCCTGGCCCATTTTGTTGGGTGTGGGCATTACCTTCAGTTGCATCGCGCTGATCTTCAACGCGCTGGCCAAGGGCTATGACTTTTTCACCTATTACTTCACACTGTTCCTCACACCCATGATGTTTTTGAGCGGAGTATTTTTTCCGCTTGAGCAACTGCCCTTGGTTGTGCGCATGGTGGCTGACTGGCTGCCCCTGTCCAACGCGGTTGCCTTGGTGCGCCCCTTGTTCATGGACCAGTGGCCTACGGATGCACTACGCCACATCGGTGTATTGGTAGCCTTTGCAGTCGTCTCTTTCTGGGTTGCTTTGGCGCTTACTCGCAAGCGCTTTGCAAAATAGCGATGACACGTTTGCATCGCCTGTGCCGGGCCATGCTGCCGGGGGTGTTTGCTCTGGGTGCTGGAGCAGTATGGTCTGCAGACCTGCCTTTGGTGACGCTGGATTGGCCACCCTATTCGGGGCACATTTCACAGCAGGGTTTTTTGTCTGTTGTGATCAGGCAGGCCTATGCCACGCAAGGGCACACGGTAAGCGTCAAGGTGTACCCGTGGCGACGCGCCATCAAACTGGCGATGGAGGGTCGCGCTTATGGTCCCTTGGGCTTTTATTCGGCGTCCCAATCCGAGTGTGCTGAGGCGAACGGGGTGGTTTCTGATGCCATCGGCAGCTTTCAGTTCGGTTTGGCGCAACGCAAAGGGAGCCAGGCTCCTTGGCGTGACGGGACTGACTTGCACGGCAAGCGCATCGGCGTGGTGGATGGATATGACAATGGTCCGGAGATCAACAGTTTGATAGAGCGCGGACTGGTCACCGCTGACGTCGCGCCCAGCGACCTATTCAGCCTCAAGAAACTGGAGGCAAAGCGGGTGGACTATGTGTCGATCGACCAGCAGGTGTTCGAGCATCTTGCCGCGAAACACAAGCTAAAGGGCTTGGAAATGTCCAGCCGCAGCACCATGCCCAAGCTCCCGCTTTTTGTGTGCTTTAACCGCACCGCTTATGCCGATTCCATGCGTTTATCCCTGAATGAGGGGCTCAAGCGGATCAACATACGCAAGCTTGCCCAGGACTATCTGCGCGCCGAGACTCGTTGACCTGACTGTGCACGCGGCACCCTCTCAATGTGTACCGCTGCGGGCTGACTTGATCATGTCCGCCGCCTTTTCCGCAATCATGATGGTCGGAGCATTTGTGTTACCACTGACGATGCGGGGCATGATGGACGCATCCACCACCCGCAGGCCCTCCATTCCGTGTACCCGCAATTCGTGGTCCACCACATCCAGCTCACCAGGCCCCATGCGGCAACTGCCCACCGGGTGATAGACCGTGTCAGCATAGTCTCGGATGAATTGCTCGATGGCCAGGTCGCTGGTCGCGTTGGCCGAGGCGGGCACTTCCCGGCCTCCCAGCTGTGCCAAGGCAGGCTGCTGCAAGACATTGCGCATGATGCGAAATCCCCGCATCAGTCGTTCCACATCGTCCCGTACCCCCAGAAAGTTCGGATCTATGAGGGGAGCGGCGAACGGGTCCTTGCTTTCCAGCGTCACACTGCCTCGGCTCAGCGGTCGCAATAGGCACACATGGCAGGAATATCCGTGGCCGAACACCGTGCCACGACCGTGGTCCACCAGTTTGGCGATCACAAAGTGGAACTGCAAATCAGGCGTGAGCTCGGAGCTTTGGCTCTTCACAAAACCACCAGCCTCCGCGAAATTGGTGGTCAACAGCCCCGTACGCTGCTTGCGCCACTCTAGGGTGGCACCGATCAGACGCGCAATTCCGCCGGGAGTCACGCCTACGCTTTGGGTGAGCTTGGGCGCATGCACCATTTGCACAATGTCGATGTGGTCATGCAGGTGCTGACCCACGCCGGGCAGGTCGTGCACCGTCGGAATGCGATGCTCCAGCAATTGCTGGTGCGGTCCTATGCCCGACAGCAGCAAGATCTGGGGAGATTGGAATGCACCGGCGCACAGCAATACTTCGCGGCTGGCACGTAGTTGTTTGGTTTCACCTTCGTGCATGAATTCCACGCCGACCGCCCGCTTACGCTCCGTCAGGATGCGGGTGGTATGTGCACCGGTAAACACATGCAAGTTCGGACGACCAAGGTGGGGAGTGAGATAGGCCTTGGCAGCACTGAAACGCTCACCGTGCTTGTGGGTCACCTGGTACATGCCCATACCTTCTTGAACCGCTCCGTTGAAGTCCGGGTTGTGCGAATAACCTGCCTCCACCCCGGCACGAATAAAAGCGGGGCCCAGATCCGTCGGGCTGGTCAGGTCCTGCACATGCAACGGACCACCTTCTCCATGGAAAGCATCCGCGCCACGGGTGTTGTCTTCAGCCTTCTTGAAATAGGGCAATAGCTCGTCATAACTCCAGCCGGGGTTGCCTTCGGAGGCCCAATGGTCATAGTCCTCTTTCTGGCCACGGATGTAGATCATGGCATTCACAGAGCTGGAGCCGCCCAGGACTTTGCCTCGAGGTTGGTAGCCCCTGCGCCCATTCAGACCGGCTTGTACGGTGGTATTCAAGGCCCAGTTGGCCTGTCCGTTACGGGCCAGCGCCGCGATTCCGGCCGGGCAGTGGATAAGCACGCTTTTGTCGGCCGGCCCGGCCTCCAGCAAGGCAACCTGTATGTCAGGGTCTTCGCTCAGGCGCCCCGCCAACACGCAGCCTGCCGATCCGCCGCCGATGATGATGTAGTCCCACATGTGCTTTGCCCCTTGTACCCGTGTGAGGCTTGACGTTAGCCATTGCGCCGCACGCTGCCAAGACCCGATTTACCCTTGTCCCCGAGGCGACCATGGCTTCTTAAATTAAATTGCACGCAATTTAATTGTTCGCTATAATTCACTCCATGACAAGCAAACGCACACTCCCTGCCAACGACGCCGCATTGCGGCTGGACAACCAGCTGTGCTTTGCGCTGTATTCGGCATCGCTGGCGATGACCAAGCTGTACAAGCCCTTGCTGGAAGCCCTGCAACTCACCTACCCCCAATATCTGGTCATGCTGGTGCTGTGGGAAACCGATGGCATGAGTGTCTCTGCGCTGGGGGAGCGCTTGTTCCTTGATTCAGGCACGCTCACCCCCCTGCTCAAACGCATGGAAGCGGGCGGCTTGTTGAGTCGCCAACGCAGCGCGCAGGATGAACGGAAAGTGGAAGTCTTTCTCAGCGTCGAAGGCCGTGCCCTGAAAGCGCGCGCCATCAGCATTCCGGCCTGCGTCGTTGCGGCCAGCGCCTGCCCGGTCTCGGAGTTGATGTCGCTAACCGGCCAGATCCAAACCCTGCGTGACCGGATTACCTCCGGACACAACTAGTTTTTCAATTACCCACCCGCTGCAGACGCAGCATTTTTTGAAGGAAGCACCATGGTCAACAAGATCGAAAAAGTGATTTACACCGCCCACGCCAAATCCACTGGCGGCCGTGACGGTACGACCCGTACCTCCGATGGCCTGCTCGACCTGAAGTTGGCCGTTCCCAAGGAAATGGGCGGCCCTGGTGCCGGCGTGAACCCTGAGCAGTTGTTTGCCTCCGGCTACAGCGCTTGCTTCATTGGCGCCATGAAGTTTGTGGCCGGCACCCAGAAGATTGCCCTGCCCGCAGACACCAGCATCAACGCGTCGGTGGGCATCGGCCAGATTCCCCAGGGCTTCGGCATTGAAGTGGCTCTGGAAGTCAGCATTCCCGGCATGGACAAAGCCGCTGCAGAAGCCCTGGTCGCCAAGGCTCACGAGGTATGCCCGTACTCCAACGCAACACGCGGCAACATCGAAGTGACCATCACGATCGTCTAATAGCGAATCACTGCACGGTGCCAAAACACCGTCAGTCAAAGAAGCCGGCATGCCCTAAGGTGTGCCGGCTTTTTCATTAGGGCCATCTGCCCGCAGGATGTGAACTTCATCGCGCAAATGACGCACTTCAAGCCGCAAGGCGTGGATCTCGCGTAGCAACTCACTGTCCACCGCACGCTCTTCCACCTCCACCAGCATGGCCGCCACCGAGGCGGTTACCAGCGACAGTACCGCCAGTCCCATCAGTACCACCACGACAGCAAAAAACCGTGAAGCATGTGTACTGGGCACGATATCCCCGTAACCCACCGTAGCGGCGGTCGTGAAAGCCAGCCACAGGCCATCGCTGTAAGTCTCAGCCCGGGGCTCCAAAGCCCAAAAGCCCAAACCGCCTATCCCCAGAATCAGCATGCACAGGCCCAATGAATAGATGAGCCCACGGCGACCGATCACGAGTTTGTGCAGTTTGACTTTGCGCATGGAATCACTTTACGGCCGACATGCAGGGCAGACATTGACCTGCATCAATTGGCCAAGCACCTCCATTCTGCAAACTTGCCGTCAGCCCGGCAAGGCATGATGCAACGATGACGACAAGAACAGAGATGGAGACGGGATGAGATTGGCTTTGTTGTCCGATATTCACGGCAACCTGCAGGCTCTGGATGCCTGCCTGGCTCACGCACGCGCGCAAAGGACGCAGCGCTTCGCTTTTCTGGGGGACATGGTGGGCTACGGTGCGCAACCGGCAGAGGTGTTGGAGCGCATCATGCTGCTCACCGAAGAAGGTGCTGTTGTGCTCAAAGGCAACCATGACGACATGGCCGTAAATCCACCTGCAGTGCCCAAGACCATCGGCGACAGTACCGCCGGCTGGACACACCGGCAACTCAACGACAGCCAACGGGAATGGATAGCCGCCCTGCCCCTCACCCACCACATGGACACCGTGTTGTTGGTGCATGCCAGCGTGGATGCGCCCGAGCTCTGGCGCTATGTGTACGACGAACGCAGTGCTTCTGAGAGCCTGAATGCCGCCAGTGCCTTCCCGGATGTGCGCTACGTGTTCGGCGGACATGTCCATTTGCAAACCCTGTATTACCGGGGCACGGACGGACTGATGAAATTCACACCGCAGTCCGGAGTCGCCGTACCCGTCCCCAAACACCGGCAGTGGCTGAGTACCGTCGGCTCAGTCGGCCAACCGCGCGATGGCAAAACGCAGGCCATGTACGCATTGCTCGACACCGAACGCCAACAACTCACCTACCACCGGGTGCCCTACGACCATTACACGGCAGCCACCGCGATCCGCCGCGCAGGACTGCCCGAGTTCTTCGCCCAGCGTTTGGAGGAAGGGCGATGAAACTGCTGGAGCCAGGCGAAGTACTGGATGGCTTCCTCGTCAAGGCCTGCATCCACTCCGGCGGCATGGCCCACATTTACCAGGTGGTGTATGCCGATGGCCGGCCGGGCCCTGGTTTCGAGATGGCGATGAAAGTGCCCCGCATGACCGCGGGGGATGGGGCTGAGAACATCGTCAGTTTCGAAGTGGAGTGCCAGATCATGCAGGCTCTGAGCGGGCCGCACACACCGCGATTTGTGGCGGCCGGCGACCTTCTGCATGTGCCCTACCTGGTGATGGAATATGTGCAAGGGCGCACGCTGCAGCACTGGCTGGACGCGCCCCAACCTTTGGACATTGCTGAGGTCACCCGCCTCGGAGCGGCAGTGGCGCGAGCGGCCCATGCACTGCACCAGCAGAATACCGTGCACCTGGATCTCAAACCCGCCAATGTGCTTATCCGCGAGGATGGCAGTGCCGTCTTGCTGGACTTCGGCCTGTCCTGCCACGCCCACTTTCCGGATCTGCTGGCCGAGCAATTGCGCAAGGCGGTGGGCTCACCGGCATGGATCGCCCCGGAGCAGGTGGTGGGCGTTCGGGGCGACCCGCGCAGCGATGTATTTGCCATCGGGGTCATGCTCTACCAGCTATGCACCGAAGAGTTGCCCTTCGGCGAGCCACAAACCAGCGCCGGCTTGCGCCAGCGCCTGTGGATGGACCCGGTACCGCCACGCAAACGCCGCTCGGACGTACCCGCATGGCTGCAAGAGGTCGTGCTGCGCTGTCTGGAACCCGAAGCCGCCAAGCGCTACCCTTCGGCCGCCCATCTGGCCTTTGATCTGTCGCACCCTACGCAAGTGCACGTCACGCGCCGGGGCACCAACGTGGAGGGGACCCCCTTCAGCACCCACTTCAAACGTTGGATCAAGGCAGCGGGCATGCACTACCAGCCCAGCCCGTTGCCGGCTCAGCAGGTGGATGAAGTACCCATCGTCATGGTGGCAGTCCCCCACAAAGACGCGACTGACGCCACCCTCTACAGCCTGCGGCAGGCCGTAGCCCGATCACTGGGCACCCGCCCCGGTGCGCGGCTTGCCTGTGTCACGGTCATCTCCGGCAGTCAGACCAGCGCCTCTGACGAAGACCGCAGCGAAACACAGGTGCACCGCCGCTACCTGAACACCTTGCGCCAGTGGGCGCAGCCCTTGGATTACCCGGGCCACCAGATTTCTTGCCACGTGCTGGAGAGCAGTGACGTCGCCCAAGCGCTGCTGGACTATGCCCGCGGAAACAACGTCAGCGTCATCGTCATGGGCGCTGCTACCCACGGCCTGATGACACAGCGCTTTGTCGCCACCGTGCCCATCAAGGTGGCCATGGAAGCCCCTTGCACCATCATCCTGGTGAAGCAAGCGCTGCCCTTCGAACACTTGGGTGAAAAAGGTGGAGCACATGAGGGGGGCGGCTATTCGGACTCCGACTCCGACGCCCACGGTGACAGCCCTTCGGGCTACGGAGACGACCTCGGCCCGCTAGGCTAAAGACGCTTGGGCGGCCAAATTGCTGTCCGGGCCGGACAAGCAGCACGGCCAAAGCGCCCGCATTCTGTGCAACTGCCTGAATGCCCCTACCATCGGGACAGCCCGCCGCGCGCTCACGCGCATGTGCATTCCCTACCCACACCGAGACACTCATGCAAACACGTGCCGCCGTCGCCTGGAAAGCAGGCCAACCCCTGACCATTGAAACCGTAGACCTGCAAGGCCCCAAGTTCGGCGAAGTGCTCGTCGAAATCAAGGCCACCGGCATCTGCCACACCGACTACTACACCCTGAGCGGTGCCGACCCGGAAGGCATCTTCCCCGCCATTCTGGGGCACGAAGGCGCCGGCATTGTGGTGGACGTGGGTCCGGGCGTGACCAGCCTCAAAAAAGGCGATCATGTCATTCCGCTCTACACGCCAGAATGCCGCCAGTGCAAGTTCTGCTTGAGCCGCAAGACCAACCTATGCCAGCTGATTCGCGGTACCCAGGGCAAGGGTCTGATGCCCGATGCCACCAGCCGCTTCAGCCTGAATGGCGAGCCCATCTTTCACTACATGGGTACCAGCACCTTCAGCAACTACACCGTAGCGCCTGAAATCAGCTTGGCCAAAATCCGTGACGACGCTCCCTTTGACAAGGTTTGCTACATCGGCTGCGGCGTGACCACCGGTATCGGTGCAGTGATCTTTACCGCCAAGGTGGAAGCCGGTGCCAACGCGGTCGTGTTCGGCCTGGGCGGCATCGGCCTGAACGTGATCCAGGGCTTGAAGATGGTGGGCGCGGACAAGATCATCGGTGTGGACCTGAACCCTGCCCGCGAGGCCATGGCCCGCAGCTTTGGCATGACCCACTTCCTGAACCCCAAGGACATTGAGGCCGCTGGCGGCAACATCGTGGACGCGATTGTGCAGCTCACCGACGGCGGCGCCGATTACAGCTTCGAGTGCATCGGCAACACCAAGGTCATGCGCCAGGCGCTGGAGTGCACCCACAAGGGCTGGGGTCAGAGCATCATCATCGGCGTGGCCGAAGCCGGAGCCGAAATCTCTACCCGCCCCTTCCAGTTGGTCACCGGCCGGGAATGGAAGGGCTCTGCCTTTGGTGGCGCACGCGGCCGCACCGATGTGCCCAAGATCGTGGACTGGTACATGGAAGGCAAGATCAACATCGACAGCCTGATCACCCACACCATGCCCCTGGAAGACATCAACAAGGGCTTCGACCTGATGAAGCGCGGCGAATCGATCCGCGGCGTGGTGATTTACTAATACCCGCTCATGCAGATGCCGGGAGTGCGCTGGCAAAGCGCTCCCGGTAGGCTTGGGGGCTCACCCCCAAGTGCTTGAGGAACAACTTGCGCAAAGGCTGTTCCGAAGCGAAGCCCACGCGCGCGGCAATCGTCTTGAGCGGCAAGTCGCCCTCTTCCAGCATGCGTCTGGCGGCCTCCAATCGGGCTGCCTCAATGAATTGCACAGGGCTGCTGCCCACTTCTTTGGCAAACACCCTTCTGAAGTTGCGCTCGCTCATGGCGGCGCGGGCTGCCAGCGCCGCGACATCCAAGGGTTGGGAAAGATGCGAGAGCACCCAGTCCTGCGCATCGCGGATGCCGGCATGACCGGTACTCTGGCTGGTGAGGTGCACGCTGAACTGCGACTGGCCACCAGGGCGCTTGAGGTAAACCACCAGATCGCGCGCAACTTGCAGCGCCAGACTGCGGCCATGGTCTTCCTCCACCAAAGCCAGCGCCAGATCAATGCCGGCGGTCACACCGGCGGAGGTCCAGATACGGCCTTGACGCAGGTAGATGGCATCGGCCTGTACATCCACCGCCGGAAAGCGCTCTTGCAACAGGGACGCGACACTCCAGTGGGTGGTGGCCAACAGGCCGTCCAGCACGCCGGCTTTGGCAAGGAAGAAGCACCCGGAACACAAGGCCACAAGACGCTCCAGGCGCGGCGCCACCGCGGCGGTCCACGCCACGAGTGCGGGATTGGCTTCCAGCGCCTGTTCGATACCGCGCGCCCCGACGATCAGGGCGGTGTGGGGCAGATCCTCTTCACGCAGCGCCTGCGCGTCCAGCTGCATGTGCATGTCGGAGGCCACGGAGCCTGATGCGCTGGACACGATGCGCAGCACATACCCGGCCGGGCGGCCTTGTTGCACCAGGTGGATGTTGGCGTACTCGAATACGCTCATGGCGCCTATGGCCTCGATGCCCTTGAATCCGGGGTAGACCAAGACGTCGACCCGCTTGGGCGCATGGGGTGGCAGAGATTGCATGGCGGCATTGTCACACTGCAAGCCATTTCGCCGCGCCGCGGATGAGCAGGAGGACGACAATAGCCCCATGCACAGCACCGCGGGCTCCGCCCTCCACCCCTTTGAATCCCTCACTCCCGACCTGGTGCTTGACGCGCTGGACAGCGTGGGCCTGCGTGGCGACGGTCGCCTGACCGCTCTCTCGTCCTACGAAAACCGCGTCTACCAAGTGCAACTGGAAGACGGCGCCCCGGTGGTCGCCAAGTTCTACCGGCCTGAGCGCTGGAGCGATGCCCAGATCCAGGAGGAGCACGACTTTGCGGCGGAACTGATGGCCGCCGAAATTCCTGTGGTGGGGCCGATGGTGCTTAGTGGTCAATTCGCCGCCGGGCCGCCCCAAGGCGAATTCGCCCCCTCGGGGGGCAGCGACCCGCGCAGCGGTGGAGCGTGGGGGCCACGTTCTCTTCACCACTTCGGCGGCTTTGCCTTTTCGGTGAGCCCCCGCCGTGGTGGCCGCCCGCCTGAACTGGACGATGGCGAGGTGCTGGAATGGATTGGCCGCTTTCTGGCGCGAATCCATGCCGTGGGGGCCAAGCGCCCGTTTGTGCACCGCCCGGCCTTGGATGTGCAAACCTTTGCCATTGAGCCCATGCAATGGCTTCTGGCGAACCAGATGGTGCCGCTGGATGTGCAAACCCTGTGGAGCGAGCGCTGCGAGCAAGCTATCGATTTGATAGCTTCTCGCGCAGATATGGCCGGGGCTACAGGCCAAAAAAAGGCAAATTCGAGCGGTATATGCCAGCTACGCCTGCACGGCGACTGCCACCCCGGCAACATTCTCTGGACGCCGACCGACGTGGCTGCCAGCGCGGGCCCCGGCCCGCATTTTGTGGACCTGGACGACGCGCGCACCGGCCCGGCGGTGCAAGACCTCTGGATGTTGCTCAGCGGCGACCGGCAGCAGCAAACCCGCCAGCTCGGCATGCTGGTGGACGGCTACGAACAATTCCGCGAGTTCGACCGGGCCGAGCTGGCGCTGATCGAGCCGCTGCGCACATTGCGCCTGATCCACTACAGCGCGTGGTTGGCCCGGCGCTGGAGCGACCCGACCTTTCCGGCCAACTTTCCGTGGTTCGGCAGCAGCGACTACTGGAAGGGCCAGATACAGATGCTGGAAGACCAGATAGAAGCCATGGAACAGGACCCGTTGATCGTCTGATCATTGCCGCATCGCCGACTACAAGGACGAACTGTCCAACACTTCCTGTACGCCATAAAGCGGCTTGTAGCCCAACAGGCGTGCGGCTTTCGCATGCGAAATCATGGGATCTGTGCCAGCAAAGTCCGGGGCGAACTGCGTGACCTCCGGCCAGAACTCGGCCATCAATTCGCGACCGTCGCGGCCCGTCCAGTTGTGCGGTCCGGTGATGAAAAACGCTTCGTGTTTGTGGTCCAGATCGACTTCCAGCGCCAGGCGGTGCGCGGTGGCCACATCCCGTGCGTCCACAAAGGTCCAGATGTTTTTGTACCAGTGGGGATATTCGGCAACCAGCGAGCGGTAGAAGGGGCGCTGCGCTTCGTACGGCAGCCATACCCAGGGCATGCGCAAACACACGGTGCGCATGCCATAGCGCTCGGTGTAGGTCTTGCAGATTTGTTCGCTCACCACTTTGCTCAGGCCGTAGGGGTCCTGCGGGCGGGCAGGGTGGGCCTCGTCCACCGGGATGTACAGGGGCGCCAGCCGGTGCGCGGCAAAGGCAAAGCCCATGGTCGATTCGCTGGAAGTGAACACCACTTTGGCAATGCCATGCTGGGCGGCGGCTTCCAGCACGTTGAAGGAGCCGTTCACGTTCACGTCAAACACCCGCTTGGCGGGATCGTTGAGCGGGTGCGGAATGCCGGCCACATGCATGACGGCGTCATAACCGGCCATGGCCTGCAGCACCGCATCCAGCTGCAGCACGTCCACAGCATGGTGCGTCACGTCGCTGCGGGCGGGGGCTGCCAGATCGAGCACGCCCACGGTGTATCCGTGCTGCACCAGATCGTCCACAATGTATTTGCCGACGGCACCGGTGCCGCCTGTAACCAGAATTTTTTTCATGGCGCCATGGTAGCGGCGCCCACCGTTCCTGGAGTGAAGCGCGCGTGACAACCCTGAACCTGATTGGTGCCGGCCGGGTAGGCCGCACATTGGCCACCGTGTGGGCACGGCATGGCGTGTTCGAGATTCAGGACGTGCTGACCAGCAGCCTGACGAGTGCACAAGAGGCCTGCGCCGCGATAGGCGCTGGTACCGCCGTAGCAACCCTTCAGGCCATGCGTCCGGCCGATGTGTGGATGGTGGCAGTGCAGGACGCACGGATCGCAGATGTCGCCCATGCACTGGCTGCCACACAAGCATCCGGGGCCACCGGCCCCATCGTCTTTCATTGCAGCGGCGCCCAGAACGCCGGCAGCTTGCAGCCCTTGGCCGAGTTGGGTTGGCGTACGGCCAGCGCGCACTGCATCCTGAGTTTTGCCAACGTAGCGGCAGCGGTGCAGCAGTTTGCGGGCACAGCATGCGCACTCGAGGGCGAGGCGACTGCCTGCGCTGTGTTGGAGCCTGCCTTCCAAACCATTGGCGGCCAGTGCTTCCGGGTGGCCGCTGAAGACAAGGTGCTGTACCACGCAGCAGCGGTATTTGCGACCAACTTTCTGCCGGTGCTGCAGTCCGTCGCGGAAGCTGCGTGGACCCGCACCGGTGTGCCCACGCACTTGCTGCCTCAACTGCGCGCCAACCTGCTGCGAAACGCGGTGGACAACATTACGCGCCTGGGGCCTGCCGGTGCCTTGACAGGACCGGCCGCGCGAGGCGATGTGGCCGCGATTGAACGGCAAGCCGTCGTGGTGCAGACATGGGATGCGCCCAGTGGCGATGCCTACCGGGCCCTCAGCACCTTGGCACTGAGGTTGGCAGGGCACTGAAATTCTGCAGCGGTTTACTGTGGGCGCAGAGGCCAAGCGGCCCACAGCTCTGGCGCCCAGTGAGCAGCACCGCCTGCCAGACCGGCCAATACCGCAACCAGCGCCAAACCCACGAGGACACCGGTCAACATCGCCAGTCCGTCCTCAAACACGAGCCCCAGTCCGATGAGCAGCAAGGCCGCTGCCGGCACCACATTACCGAACGGAATGGGCAAAAAAATGATCATCGCCATGGCGGCGACGAAGGGAGCGAGCCAGACCCGGTGACCGGGCTGCACCCACCAGCGCAGCCGGGCCCGCATGACACGGGAGGCTTTTTCATACAACCAGGCCAGCGTATTCAAAGCCCGGCGCGCCATGGGTGGCGAGAGCTGAAAGCGCCCCACCTTGCGCGGCATGACCAAGCGCGGGTAGTAGCGCCAGATCATCCACGCCACCATCGCCATACCCATGGACATGAATACGCCGGCACCAGGTACCGGCAGCAGGCAAGGCACAGACAGGACCACGAGCAAAGCCCCCGGCCCCGCCCGCCCATGCAGGCGGAACAGTTGCTGCAAGCTCAGGGGTTGATCCTGCAGCGCTGCCGCTGCGGCCCGCAGGCGGTCGGCCTGCGTGTGGTGATCACTCATGCGCGTTCTTCCACCTTGCTGGTGCGAACGCTCAACCACATGGTGACGGCCAGAATGCCCACCACCACACCCAGGGATGCACCCACGGGGATCTTGTAGATATCGATCAGGCACATCTTGGTACCGATGAACACCAGAATGACGGCCAGACCATAGTTCAACAAGTGGAACTTGTTCGCCACCGCAGCCAGCAGGAAGTACATGGCACGCAGACCCAGAATCGCAAACACATTGCTGGTCAGCACGATGAAGGGGTCACTGGTGATCGCGAAGATCGCGGGAATGGAGTCCACCGCAAAGATCACGTCCGTCAGGGCCACCAAGCAGATCACCATGAACAAGGGGGTTGCGATCTTCTTGCCGTTTTCCACGGTCCAGAAATTTTCGCCGTCGTAGTTCTTGCTCACGGGCAGGATCTTGCGCAGCAGCTTCAAGGCTGGGTTGTCATCCAGACTGGGTTCCTGGCCTGCCGCCCACCACATCTTCACGCCGGTGAGGATCAGGAAAGCGCCGAACACATACAAAATCCAGTGGAACTCAGCCAACAACCAGCCGCCCACCAGAATCATGATGGTGCGCAACACGATGGCACCGATGATGCCGATCATCAGCACCCGCTTCTGGTAGTGCGTGGGCACCGCGAAGTAGGTGAAGATCAGCAGGAACACAAAGATGTTGTCCACCGCCAGTGACTTCTCGATGAGGTAGCCGGTCAGGAACTCCAGCGACTTGGTGTTGGCGATCTCAGTAGAACCAGTCGTGTCTTTGACAGCCCACCAGAACAAGCCGTTGAACAAGAAGCTCAAGGCAATCCAGATCAGGGACCAGTTAAGCGCCTCTTTGACGCCGATGTCATGGGCGCCCTGCTTTTTGAGGACGACGAAGTCGACGAAGAGTGACACCAGTACGATGCCGATGAAGGTGGCCCATAGCCACAGCGGTGCGATTGTTTGCATATGCAAGACCTCGAAATGGTTGAAACATTCCCTGTAGGTCTTGCGGGAGAGCGCCATGTGGCGCCTCTGCATGTTCCGGCCGGGGCAATGAAACCACCCGCGACGTACTGACGAAACACGCAACCCCGGCACCTGCGCGCCGGGAATGCTACTCCCCTAAAGGTGAGCGGATCATGACAGAAAAAAACGGACTTTCATCAGTAGTCCCATTTTCCAAAGGGGCATTAGCTATGAAATCGATAGCTACTCGCGCTTATTCAGCCTGCGCTAGCAGCCTATTTCTTTTGAAACGTCGATGCGAGCAATCGCCAGAGGTAAACCAGCAAACTGGTGACTGCCACCACGGTGAGTACCATCTGAGTTCTATGGTTTTCCGCAAAATCAAGATCCTCGGTGACCAAATGAAAGATGGACAAGGCCACCAGCACCGCGGCGATGCGCACACCCCATGCCGTAGGCGCAAACTGCGTTGAAGGCAAGCGGATCCAAACTTGGTGCCCCAGCAAACCTGCGAGCAGGCCCAGACTGGCACCCACCGCCACATCACCCGGCCAATGGGCACCCACTGCAATGCGGGACAGACCGGTGCCGGCAGCCAACACCAGCAACCACCAGTGGCGCCTGCGTTGGGCCACGGTGAGGGCGTAGTAGATGCCCGAGGCGACAGCAAAAGCCGTCAAGGTATGGCCGGAGGGCATGGACACGTTGTGCAGCAGCTCACCGACCACGCGCATCTGCGCGTTGTCGACTACCGCTGCCGGGCGCGGGCTTTCAATAAAGAACTTGCCGGTGCGCGCGAACAGCACTGCAAAAGGTGCCGCACACAGCCAGGCCACCATCAAGCGAGGAGCGAATACCAGCAGCGGGGCCGTTACCGCCAGCAAACCCCAGCCATTGCCCAGGAGGGACAAGCCGGTCCAGAACTCGGCGGCCAAGGGCGCGCACCACTGGTTGATGGTGATGAAAAGCGTGGGCTCCCACAGCTGCAGCCATAGTGGTGTGCCCAAAACGAAGATCACCAAAGGCCACCACCAGCTGCTGGCGGATACCGGGCTGGCGAGGGCGTGGGGCGTGGTGGGGGCAGACAGTAGCGACATGGGGTTTCAGGAATTGGGCGCGAGTGTAAGCCGTGGCTGCGGCGTGGCGCCGGACCAACCGCGGCAGTCGTAGAAGCGGAAGCTCGCCAGGGGCTGGCCCCAGTGCTGCACCGGCAGACTCTCCAGCAAGGTGCAGGACGCAAAACCATATGCTCCCACAGGAGGCTCGTAGGCCATATGGGACCAATCAACCAGCAAAGCCCCCTCGCCTGCGGACAAGTCCCCTACCCACAGTTTGAACTGGGAATCCCCTTCCTCCAGAACGAATACCGGTAAAGGGCGGGCGTACCAACCCAGGCGACTGCCCAGCGTCCAGTTCTGCACGGCGACTCGCGGCAAGCCCCGTTGCTCCGCCAGCGTCTGGGCGCGGGCACCAGCCAGGTCCCAGCCATGCAAGTCCGCAAAGGGGTTAGGCCGCGGCGCCACAACAGCATCGCTACCGGCAATGACCGGCCAGCCCGCGCTGCTCATCAGCCCCAGCAAGCAAGCACTTGCCAAGAACTGCAAAGAGGCCAAACCTGCCATCACCCATCGCATGCCCCTGCGCCACGCACAAGCCAAACCCCAACCCGCAAAAGGTGCCAGCGCCACCCAAGAGGGTGCGGTCCAGTGCGGTAAGGCAGTCCCTCCACCGGACATGTAGGTGAAGATTACAAAGGGAATGACGAACAGCCAGACCAAGGGGCGCAAAGGTGTCGGAGCACTGCGCCAACCCGGCGCTGCGAACAGCAAGAGCGGGCCAAAGGCCATCAGTTGCGTAAAGAGAAACCGCAGTACGTGCGATACCTGCCACACACTGCCCTTGCCGTGCGCGAGTTGGTAGGTAAATGAAATCCACTGGTTCTGGGCATTCCACACCAGCACCGGTGCAATCAGCAGTGCGGCAATCACGAGGCCGAACCACAGCGCAGGCAGGCGCAACACCCGCAACCCTTGGGTAACGACGACGCATACCGCAATCGCAACCGCAGTAAAGACAGCGGTGTACTTGGCCAAGCCTGACAAGCCCAACAACACGCCCATCACCACCCAAGGTGCAACGCGGGTGATAGCTGCGGGCTGCATCAAGGTCCACGTCTGCTGCATCAGGGCCACGGTGAGCGCCATCAACAAGGTATCAGGCAACAGGCCTATGCCCAGCACATGCAGCAAAGGCGCCAGCGCGAGTGCTGACACCGCAGCCAATGCAGCTTGCGGTGCCATCGCCTGGCCCGCAAAAAGCCGCAGCGTCAATCGGTGCACGCCCCACACCGTGAGCAACCAGCAAACGCCTGGAACCAAGCGGAGCACGGCGACCGGTGCATCCAGAGCCACCAAAGGCATCTGCACCCAACCCACTAAAGGTGGATGGTCGAAGTAACTCAAGGCGGGGTGGGCGGCGTACAGAAGGTAATGCGCCTCGTCCACGGACAGGCCCAGCAGCCCCCCCAGCACGGCATGCAGCACAAACACCAGAAGCAATACTCTACGGGCGCGGGCTGACGGGTCGGAAGGGAACAAAAACTGCAAGGGAAGAGTCGGAGGAAAATAAAGATCCCAGCAGTCTAATCTGCATGCCATATCTACGTCATAACGCCCCCGCTACAAGGAAGACCATGCCCACCTACCACGTTGAAATGTTTGAAGGCCGCTCCCCCGAGCAAAAGAAAAAGCTGGTGGAAGAAGTGACGCGAGTTACGGCCGAAACCCTGGGCTGTTCACCTGAGGCGGTGGACATCATCATCACTGAGGTCAAGCGCGAAAACTGGTCTACCGGCGGGAAGCTCTGGTCAGAGCCGCGCACATAAGCAAATGCACATTCCATCCGACCAGCCCTGTCCGTTTATGCACCCCGCGGAGTAAACTGTTTCCATGTGCCAATTGCTTGGAATGAACAGCCATTTGCCGGCCAGCCTGACGCTGAGCTTCACCGGCTTTTCGCAGCGGGGCGGCTGCACCGACCACCATTCGGATGGTTGGGGCATCGCCTTCTTTGAGAGCGAGGGCGACCAGCCCGGCAAGGCGGCACGGCATTTTGTGGACAAGGAAAGTGCATCGACCTCGCCGATTGCGAAGATGCTCAAGTCCTACCCGATCAAAAGTCATAACGTCGTAGCCCATGTGCGCAAGGCCACCGTTGGCGCCGTCACCCTCGAAAACTGCCACCCGTTTACCCGTGAACTTTGGGGGCGCTACTGGGTCTTCGCCCACAACGGCGACCTGAAAGAATTCAACCCGAGGCTCCATGGCAGCTTCAAGCCGGTGGGCAACACCGATAGCGAGCTGGCGTTTTGCTGGCTGCTACAGGAGTTGAACAAATCCCACGTGAGGGTACCGACAGTCGAAGAACTCACGCGCACGCTGGCGGAACTGGTTCCCCAGATTGCAAAGCACGGTACGTTCAACTTTCTGTTGAGCAATGGTCAAGCCCTGTGGGCACACGCCAGCACCAAGCTCTGCTATGTATTGCGCCAGCACCCTTTCCCGGAGGTGCAGCTCAAGGACGAAGACATGACCGTCGATCTCTCGGACCTGAATGGTCCCGAGGACCGGCAGGTGATCGTGGTGACCGAACCGCTCACTACCAACGAGGCTTGGGTCGCCATGGAGTCCGGCGAGTTACAGGCCTTCGTGGATGGCATACCGCTCACACGCACCGTTTGCAAAGCTACCCTGATTGCAGCGGCCGCGGCTGCTGCAGCACAGCGGGAAGCAGAAGAGGCTGCCAAAGCCGCAGCCCTGGCAGCCTCCGCTGCGGGTTAACGGTCAACGGACTTCAGGGCTTGCAGCCGTATTGGCCCTTCTTGGTGTTTTCGAAGTAGCTCAGGTCGCCACTGCAGACAGGCTTGGCTGCAGGCAGTGCGGTGCCGGGCTTGGCTGCACAAGTGAAAGCACCGGTTTTGGCATTGAGTTTGCCGGACAGCTTCCAAGGCTTCTCACAAACATCGCCCGGTTTGGCGGGGGCTGCGGCTTTAGCCGTACCCGTCACCGAAATATCAACGGCACGCTCCGGACCGCCGCAATTAGGGTGGTTCTGCACATTCTTCCCGCCCAAGGTCACATGGTATGAACCAGGCTTGTCAAAGGTGCGGGTGATGACCAATGGTACGGGGGTGTTCATGTCGCTCACGGCATCCTTGAACGTGCCATCACCGAAGTCCACGACGAATCCGCAGTAATTCGATTTGATGACATCGATGTTGGCCGTGATGGTGACAGGCTCGCCCACCTTGACGTTCGTGCTGGACGCAGTGATGGTGCCCAGTACCTGAGCGTTGGCGACACCGGCCAACAACAGACCAGCCCCGAAAAGGGTTCTACGAAAGTTCATAGGAATACATCTCCAGTTGTCATGCCGCAGTGCCAATCGTGGCTGCGGACCATGTAGAGGTGATTCTGCGTGCTTCACCGGTGAATGCAACGAGGCAAGATCAATTTAGGGCACTAAAAAGTCACGAACTGTGAAGAAGTGCCCGATGCCCCAGTTCGCTCCTGCGGTTTCTGCAGGCTCAGGTCGCTGCCTGTGCCGCTTCCAAGGCGTCGAGGAACATGGAAGGGACATCAAAACCGGTCTGGTCCGTGATTTCCTGGAAGCAGGTCGGGCTGGTGACGTTGATCTCAGTGAGGCTGTCGCCGATGATGTCCAGGCCCACCAGCAGCAAGCCACGTGCAGCGAGAATGGGCCCCAAGGCTTCTGCAATCGCAA
Organism: Curvibacter sp. AEP1-3; assembly: GCF_002163715.1. Taxonomy (GTDB): domain Bacteria; phylum Pseudomonadota; class Gammaproteobacteria; order Burkholderiales; family Burkholderiaceae_C; genus Allorhodoferax. The sequence continues at coordinate 3,092,173 of NZ_CP015698.1, read as the reverse complement.
GGTCACTGTGGGTGATCGCTTGCGCCACACCCTTCCCGCCCGCAGCCAGGTTGCCACGCACCTCGCCACCCTGCGGAATGCGCGCCAGACAGAACGGGACGGGCTTGCCGCCAATCACCAGCACCCGCTTGTCGCCTTCACTGATGGCCGGCAGAAACTTTTGCACCATCAAGGTCTGAGCCCCATCCTTGTTGAGCGTCTCGATGATGCCGCCCAGGTTCAGACCATCTTCCTTCACACGGAAGATGCCCATGCCGCCCATGCCATCCAAGGGCTTCAAGATGATGTCACGGTGTTCCGCGTGAAAGCGTCGCACATCATCCGCGTCCCGGGTCACCAGGGTGGGGCCTATGAACTGGGGAAACTCCAGAATCGCCAATTTTTCGGGATGGTCGCGCAGCGCACGGGGTTTGTTGAAAACCTTGGCACCTTCGCGCTCTGCCTGCTCCAGCAGGTGAGTTGCGTAAAAGAACTCGCTGTCAAAAGGCGGGTCCTTGCGCATGACCACGCAGTCGAAGTCGTTCAGCGCCAGGGGCCGCTCATCGGGTTTGCTCTGGGCGGAGGTAAACCACACATCCGGGGCACCGGTGAGCGCGATGTCGCGCACATACGCCGTCACCACACCGCCTCGCTGCCACATGATGTCCTTGGGTTCGCAGGCGCTGATGCGATGGCCTCGCCTCTGAGCCTCACGCATCATGGAGAAGGTGGTGTCCTTGTAGATCTTGAACGACTCCAGCGGGTCGGCTACGAAAAGAATGTGCATGGTGTCTTTCTGCAAAATGGGGTGTCGGGCAAAGCCCTGCTGTGGCTCGATCAGTCAATCAGTTCTTGGATTGCGGAGCGCGGGCTACATGTTGCACCAAAAGCGCCAACACCCCTGCCACCACGCCCCAAAAGGCTGAGCCGACGCCGGCTATTACCACTCCGCTGAGCGTGACCAGAAAAGTAATGAGGGCGGCTTCGCGATTGCGCTCGTCCTGCAGGGCGGCGTGCATGGCGCCGCCAATGGTGCCCAACAGGGCCAAACCGGCAATTGCAGCCACCAGTTCTTTGGGGAACGCAGTCAATATGCCGGTGATTGCGGCGCCAAAAAGACCAATCACCACATAAATGGCTCCGCATGAAGCCGCCGCCGTATAGCGGCGCGCAGGATTCGCGTGGGCTTCCGGCCCCATGCAGATGGCCGCCGTAATGGCACTCAGATTCAAAGCGAAGGCTCCGAAAGGTGCCAGCACCAGGGTCATTAAGCCTGTCAAGGTGATGACTTTGGAGATCGGAATCCCTGCGTCACCACCCTGTGCATGGCGGTCGGCAAAGCCGGCAGCCTGGATGGCAGCCACGCCGGGCAAGTTCTGGGAGGCCATGGTCACCACAAACAGCGGCAAGGACATGCTGATGAACGCTGCCAGTGAAAAGGCCGGCGCCACGAACACTGGCATCGTCAAGCCAAAATGAATGGTAGCGCCCGTGAACTGTGCGCGAGCAGCTACATAAATAATAGCAAGCAACAAAGTGAGCGGAACTGCATAGCGGGGCAAAAAACGCTTGCCCAGCAAGTAGCTTGCGAACATCAGAGCCACCAAGGGCAAGGCCGTTTGCGCTGCGGCAAAGCCTTGCAGGCCGAAGCGGGCCAGCACACCCGCCAGCAAGGCGGAGGCCAGTGCCAAGGGAATACGGTTCATCACCCGTTCAAACCAGCCAGTGGCACCGGCCACTGTGATGAGCACGGCACACAACATGAAAGCACCCACGCCATCCGCCATGTTGAAGCCGCCTGCGGTCGCGGCGGTGGCCAGCACGGCTGCGCCCGGCGTACTCCAGGCGACCATGACCGGCTTCTTCCACCACAAGGATGGGAGTAAAGAGCACAGCCCCATGCCGATGCCCAGCGCCCACATCCAGGAAGCGACCATCTCAGGCGTTGCGCCCAAGGCCAGCGCTGCTTGGAAGACGATCGCCACGGAGCTGGTAAAGCCCACCAGCACTGCCACAAATCCGGCGGTGAAAGCCGAGAGACTCAGGTCTTTGAAAAATCGCATGCCCGCATTGTCAGCGATGCGGGCAACGCTCCGCGCAGTGGCGGAGCGTGGGGGCACTACTTTCTAAATTTCGATCTTGGAGCCCAGCTCCACCACCGAGTTATTGGGCAGGTTGAGGAAGTCGGCTGCTGCGCTGGCGTTGTGGTGCATCTGCGCAAACAGCTTCTCGCGCCACGGCGCCATACCTTCACCCAGGGTGGGCACCACGGTGTCACGCGACAGGAAGTAGCTGGTCGACATGGCATCCAGTGCGCAACCCCGGCCGCGCATCTGCTCCAGCGCCTTGGGCACATCCGGGTCGTTCTTGAAGCCGTAGTTGATAGTGACCTGCCAGCAGTCGTGACCCAAAGACTCGATCTGCAAGCGCTTGTCCAGCCCGATCCAAGGCACTTCATGGTTGCGCACCGTCACAAACAAGTTGTTGGTGTGCAGCACCTTGTTGTGCTTGAGGTTGTGGAGCAGCGCGTTGGGCACGCTGCCCTTGTCCGCCGTCAGGAACACCGCCGTTCCCTCGACCCGGGCCGGCGGGCTGACAAACACCGCTTCCAAAAAGCTTTCCAGATCCAGAGAGTCGGCACGCAGCTTTTCATTCAGCAAACGGCGGCCGTCCTTCCAGGTCATCATCAACGTGAAGATCGCGCCACCGATGGCCAATGGGAACCAGCCACCGTCGAACAGCTTGAACATGTTGGATGCCCAGAACGCAAAGTCCACCACGAAGAAGAAGCCGGTGGCGGCAATGCACAGCCACAGGGGGTACTTCCAGCCATATCGAATGACGTAGAACGTCAGGATGGTGGTGATCAGCATGTCGGTGCAGACCGCAATGCCGTAAGCCGCAGCCAGGTTGCTGGAGGACTTGAACATCACCACCGCCAACACAATCGCCACGAACAGCCCCCAGTTCACAAAGGGCAGATAAATCTGGCCGGTGTCTTTGACGCTGGTGTGGGTGACCTGCAAACGCGGCAGATATCCTAACTGAATGACCTGTTTGGTGACCGAGAAAGCACCGGAAATCAGGGCTTGGGATGCGATGACGGTGGCCATGGTGGCCAGTCCGACCAGAGGCAACAATGCCCAGTCAGGAGCCATCAGATAGAAAGGGTTCTTGACGGCCTCAGGGTGGTCCAACAGAAGCGCACCTTGGCCAAAATAGTTCAGGGTCAATGCGGGCATGACCACACTGAACCAGGCAATACGGATGGGCTTCTTGCCGAAGTGGCCCATGTCGGCATACAGCGCTTCGCCGCCCGTCACACACAACACCACGGCGCCCAGAATGATGAAAGTGGTTCCCGGGTTGTTCCAAATGAAGTCCAGGGCATAAAAGGGACTGATGGCCCACAGAATGCGTGGTTGATCGACGATATGGCTCACACCCAACACGGCGATCGCAACAAACCAAACCACCGTGATCGGTCCGAAAAATTTGCCAATCCCTGCCGTGCCGCGCTTTTGCACCGCAAACAGGCAGAACAAGATGACCAAAGTGAGAGGAATCACGAAGCGCTTGAAGCCCGGAGAAATCACTTCCAGACCTTCGACCGCGGACAAAACCGAGATAGCCGGGGTAATGACTCCATCCCCATAAAACAGGCAGGTGCCGAAGATGCCGATGAGCAGCAGTCCCCGGCGCAAGCGGGGCTTGTCTTTGACAGATTGCGACGCCAAAGCCAGCATGGCCACTAGTCCGCCTTCACCGTGGTTGTCGGCGCGCAGCACCAGCACCACGTATTTGATAGAGACGATGACCGTCAGGGTCCAGAAGAATATCGAGAGGATGCCGTAAACATTGGCTTCCGTAAAAGGCACATGACCGGAGCCGAAGACCTCTTTCAGTGCGTACAGCACGCTGGTGCCGATGTCGCCGTATACAACGCCGATGGCACCGAGCGTAAGTGCCGTGAGAGACGATTTGGATGCAGACACAAAAACACCCGGCCTGCGATGGACGCCGGGTTCCGTTCCTTGAGGGACCGCTATTTTGCTCCCCGCAAAGATGGCTGCAAGGGGCTAATTCTCTAATCGCAGGGTTTTCGCGCTCTTGTTGCAGCGCAACAACTGGACCCATGCCCTGCCTGTCACAGGGCTTGACGGCACTCAGTCGTAGCGTTCTGCGTCCGGGTCGGTGGCTTCCAGTTCGTAACTGGCTGCCAACATGGCCAAGCGGCCGATCACGCCGTACATATAAAACCGGTTAGGGGCACTTGCACCGGGGCGCACACCCGGCTGAGGTAAGTGCGTACTCTCCGCAAAAGCCAATGGCACATAGCTGGAGCCCGGAGCGCTGAGGTTTTCATCCACTCCGCGCTCGGCATGCATGCGGTAAAAGCCGCCCACCACATACCGGTCCATCAAATACACCACCGGCTCAGCCACCGCGTCGTTAACCCGCTCGTTGGTGAGCACGCCTTCCTGAAGAATCAGCTCCAAGGGATCGGGGGCATCTTCCACGCCCGCACCCATTTTGCGCAGCTTGGCTTCCAGGTCCTTGGTGTCCCGCACCGACAAAATGGTGTTTCCGCTAGTGCGGTTGTCCGCCTTGATGACGAGGAAGGGCTTCTCCTTGATGCCGTATTCCTTGTACTTCTTCTTGACCTTGGTCAGCATGCCGTCGATGCGGCTGGCCAAGGCGGCCAGACCCTCAGGGGTTCGCAAGTCCGCCACGCCGTACTTCTCAAACATGGGCGTAATCAGCCAATGGTCCACGCCGATCAGTTTGCCGAAGCGCTTGGCCACTTCCTCATAGCAACGAAAGTGCGTGCTCTTGCGGCGCGTGGTCCAGCTGGCATGCAGGGGCGGCAACAAATACTGTTCGTGCAGGTCTTCCAGAATGCCGGGTACGCCGGCACGCAAGTCGTTGTTCAGCAGAATGGTGCAGGGATCGAAATCTTTGAGGCCCAAGCGGCCTTTGGTCCGCACCACCGGCTCCAGGGTGATGGACTCCCCGTCGGGCAGCTCGATCGTGGTGCTTTTCTTGATGTCGGGGCTGATGGAGCCTATGCGCACATTCAGACCGGCCATATTGAATATCCGGCGCAACTGCGCCAGATTCATCAAATAAAAAGTGCTACGGCTGTTGTTCTCGGGAACGATCAGCAGGTTGCGGGCTTCGGGGCAGATTTTTTCAATCGCTGCTTGGGCCGCTTGCACGGCCAGCGGCAGCATGGCAGGCGTAAGGTTGTTCCAGCCGCCGGGGAAAAAGTTGGTGTCTACCGGCGCCAGCTTGAAACCGGCATTGCGCACATCCACGGCCGTATAAAACGGGGGGGTGTGTTCCATCCATTCGAGGCGGAACCAGCGCTCAATGGCCGGCATGGAGTCCAGCACCCGCTGCTCCAATTCATTGATGGGGCCTGTCAGGGCAGTGATGAGATGCGGAACCATGCGCTGTGGGCTTTCTTTGTGGGAGGTCGGGCTTCATTCTAGAAGCGCCTTGTTACTTGGGGTTGCCCAAGGTTTTTGCAAGCGCCCGGCACCCCTAAAATAGCTCAGTGGATCCGTAGCGCATGTCTTTGATCAGTCCCCGTTGTAACAAATCGCTGAACGATTGCACCTGATTGCGCCCCATTTCTTTGGCGCAGTACAAAGCCCGGTCAGCCCGGCCGATGTTTTCCGAGGGAGACAAGGCGGGATCGATGATGGCGTAGCCCACGCTCACCGTCACGCTTTCAACTTGCGGGAAGTAATGTCCCTCCACCTTGCTGCGCACCCGCTCAAACAGGGTGTGCATGGCCTGCGGCGACTCCGCACCGGCCACCACCAGGAACTCTTCGCCGCCATACCGGTAGACCGGATCGCTTTTGCGAAAGCAGCTGGAAATCAGTCGGGACACCAATAGCAGAATCTCATCCCCAAGGATGTGTCCGTACTGGTCGTTGACCTTTTTGAAGTGATCAATATCAATCACCGCCAAGGCATACATCTGCACCACGCTGTTGCGCCGGGCATCCGATTGCGTGGACTCCCGGCCCAGCACCGACCACATCCGGTCGATATTCAGGTCCATGGCATGGCGGTTGTAGAGACCGGTCAACCGGTCCCGCTGGCTTTCGTCCAAAAGGGCGTGGTAGTTGGAATAAACCCGCAATATGCCGTTGATCAGCTCCTGGTCATGCTCACCCATCGGCTGACTCAGGCGCATGCTGATCAAGCCACTCAGGCCGTGTGAGCCGATGAGGGGGAACATCTGCAGACCGCCGGTCTCCGTTTTTCGGGCAGCAGGCTTGAGGCTGAGTACTACCGTCTGTGCCAAGCTGCGCACGTCGGCAGGGACCTCAATGTTGGCGTAAACGGTATCCACCTGCTCTGTGTCCCGTCCCATACTGCCCGCGAGGACTTCAATCTGACGGTAGTAGTGAAGCGCTTTGGTGACCTCATGGTTCGCATCCAGCGTCCACAAGGACAGATCCTCGACATGAACGGTGGAGCCTATGGCCCGCAGCAAACTGTGTTCGATAGCGACGAAGTCACGGGTAGCGGTAATTTTCTCCAGTTTGGAGAGAAGCGAGATGCTCACGTTTTTAACTTTCCGGTTCCAACAGCGCTCGTCAGGCGCATGTTTTATTAAAGCGTCTTGCTCGTCGCCTAAGTTACACCCGGAAAATCGTTAAAACAAGGAAAAAATCCACGTTTAGGGTTTGTCAGTAGAGGAAGTAGAAGGCTTGCTCCCACTTCACTTCCGCACTTCACCCTCACCCAGAACCACGTACTTCAGAGACGTGAGCCCCTCAATGCCCACCGGACCACGTGCATGGAATTTGTCGGTGCTGATGCCGATCTCCGCGCCCAGCCCGTATTCAAAGCCATCGGCAAAACGGGTGCTGGCATTCACCATGACGCTGGCGGAATCCACCTCGCGCAAGAAGCGCTGGGCGTGTACGTGGTTGGTCGTGAGGATGGCGTCGGTATGGTGGCTGCCATAGCGATTGATATGTGCAATGGCTTCATCCACACCGGCCACCACTTTCACGCTGACGATGGGGGCGAGGTACTCCTCGTACCAGTCCTGCTCGGTTGCATCATTCACCTTGGCGCCTGCCACTGCGGCAAGGATGGCGCGTCCTTCCGCGTCGCAGCGCATCTCCACACCCTTGTCCGCGTAGACCTTGCCGATCAAGGGCAGGAACTCAGCGGCCACACCCCGTGCCACCAGCAGACCCTCCGTCGCATTGCAGGGGCTGTATTTGTTTGTCTTGGCGTTGTCCGCCACCTTGACGGCCATGGCGATATCGCAAGGGTCGTCCACATAGGTGTGGCAGTTGCCGTCCAGGTGCTTGATGACTGGCACCTTGGCATCGCGGCTGATGCGTTCGATCAGGCCCTTGCCACCGCGGGGGATGATCACATCCACAAACTGCGGCATGGCAATCAACTGCCCCACCACCTCGCGGTCGGTGGTTTGCACCAGCTGCACGGCGTCAGGGGGCAAACCGCTCTCAAGCAGCGCCTGCTGCACCAACTTGGCCAGCGCCTTGTTGGAGTCAATGGCTTCCGAGCCACCCCGCAAGATGCAGGCATTGCCACTCTTGATGGACAGGCTGGCAGCCTCAATAGTCACATTCGGGCGGCTCTCGAAAATCATGCCGAACACGCCGATCGGCACGCGCATCTGGCCCACACGAATGCCGCTGGGCTGCTGCTTCATGCCGATGATTTCGCCGATCACATCGGCCATGGCGGCCAGTTGCTCGCAGCCTTCGGCGCAGGTTTCCAGTACTTTGGGCGTGAGCTTGAGGCGATCCACCATCGGAGCGGAAAGGCCATTTGCCACGGCCCGCTCAATATCCTTGGCGTTGTCCACCTGCAGAGCTTGGGTGTTCTCGCGCAGCAGCTCGGCCAAGCGTCGAAGCGCTCTGTTTTTCATAGCTGCCGGCGCACGTGCCATCAGCGCGGATGCCACTTTTGCTTGAGAACCGAGGGCCAGGGTGTATTCGGTGGTGTTGGTCGCGTTCATGCCATGATTTTCGCAGATGTCCGGGCGCGGGGCATTTCCAATCGCTTTCTCTAGAATTCATCAACGCTCCATGCAAACACGATGAAATCAGCGGCCCTCTGCATAGCCCTCGCGATAGGTAGCCTTGTCGTGGGTGGGTACCTGGCCGGGCTTCTTGGCATTGTGCTTGCCGCTCCCTTGTCGGGCGCGCTCCTCTCGCGTGTGTTGATCGACGGGTTTACCGGGGGCTACGGGGCCATGCGGGCGCATGCCTATGCGAGTGTTCAAGGGCGGCACTACGCGTACAAAAGCATCCCGATCTCCATCGAAGAGGACGAAGACGGACACCGGTGGCTCAAGGTCAAAGACATTCGCCGAGTATTGCCACACCTACCCAAAGACGCCACCGTGGGACGCATTGAGCCGGAACGCACCAGTTCAGGCCCCGATGGAAAGAGCATGCATATTCGTGCCGATGCCTTGCTCCAATGGCTATCCAAGGCTCAGTCGAGTGAATCCATCCGGTTCAAACTGTGGATTGAGCGAACCGTCCACTTTCCTTCATCGGCCGCCATCAGCGATAGAACGCACGCGGCGCCGTCATTGAACGATGACGCTGGTTGAAAGCAACTCAACTGCCACCCAAGGTGCCAGACCATCGCTCCAGATCCTGCACCACACCGCCTAAGGCCAGTGCATCGGTCACCACTGAGGTCCACACGGGGGAGGCCACACGCACTCCGGATTGAAACAGCGCTTCTTGCATGCGCTGCTGAATTTGTTGCTGCCACTTGGAGTCTTCCGGCATTCCCCCGAGCGAGGCCAACACCCGCTGCTTTGCGTCCACCATGCCCTGCACGCGCATCAGCCGCAGCAAGCGTTGCTGCATGTCGGGCTGGGTAGACAAGCGGTCTGCCTGGCGATGGATGGCCTCGTTGAGGAGCATCTCTGTCACTTGCGCTTTGTCCTGACAAGTGCGCGTCCAGACGATCTCGCCCTCGAAGTGCTGCAGGCTGCGTTTGAAGGCGACCGGGCCGGCCTGCAACGCATGGGTATGGAAAAAACAGAATCCACGCTCATTCCACTGCTGGGCCTCCAAGCGGTGCCAATCGGCATCAAGCCGGTAATGCAGGCGAATGGAGATCTGGTTGTGGCGCTGCACGTGCCGCTGGGCAGGGGTGGCATCAGTCACATGCGTCTCCGATCGGTCCCTTAGCGGCGTGGACCGCCTGCGGATGCTGCCTTGGTTTGCCCGGCGCATAGTGCACATACCTGCAAGGCAAGCCGGTGCAGCGCCTGCCAGCCGGAGCTGGGCCAGTCCGGCTGCTTCAGGCCTTTGACAATGCCGTCCACCACATGGGCGGACTGCAACAGCTCCGCCAAGGTGCGCTCGGACAACTTGGGCAACACCCGTTCAAACAGTCGCTCTTTGGCGCCCCAGATACGGTTTTCGCGCAACGCCATCGGCAGGGGGCGGCCTTGGCCCATGGCGTCTTTCACGCGCTTGAGCGCGCGGATGTCTTCTGCCAGGGTGTAGTGCACCAGCACTTCGGCTTCTCCCTCGGCCTGCAAACCATCAAGCATGCGTTGCATCCGCCCGGCCTGGCCGGCGAGCACCGCTTCTGACAACTTGAACACGTCGTAACGCGCCACATTGAGCACGGCACTTTCCACCTGCTCCAGGCTCAGCACGCCGTCATGGGCATCGGCGGGAAACAGCAAACCCAGTTTCTGGATTTCCTGGTGCGCGGCCAACAGGTTGCCTTCCACCCGATCCGCAAAAAACTGTAAAGTGCGCTGCCCCTCTTCTCCGGCCGCCACCCGTTGGCCCTGCGCACCCAGACGCTGGGCAATCCATTGCGGCAAGGCGTTGCGCTCCACCGGATCCACCTGGATGGTGATGCCATAGCTCTCCAGCGCAGAAAACCAGGCGCCGGATTTTGTCATCTTGTCCAGCCGGGGCAGGAGCACGATGATCAAGGTGGAATCATTGCCCTGCGAACCCTCGGCCAGCTGCTGCAAAGCGACGCTGCCATCCTTGCCGGGTTTGCCACTGGGAATGCGGATTTCGACAATCTGTTTATCTGCAAACAAACTCAGGGAGCCACCCGCGGCCAGCACCTCGCTCCAGTCGAAGTGGGCCCCGGCGACCGTGTGCGAGGTCCGCTCGGTATAGCCCAACGTGCGAGCGTGGGCACGAATGGCGTCCAGCGCTTCCTGCTGCAGCAAAGGCTCATCGCCATGCACCGTGTACAGGCTCTTAAACCCGCGCTGCAGGTGGTTGCTGAGTTGATTCGCGGCGAGTTGCATAGGGGCTTGAGTTTAAGGCCCCCACGCTTCACCGGCAGTTCAAGCTGCCAGTTCCATAGTCGCGCGCTCGGGCGCCAAGACGGCGCACACCAGATCGGTAGCAGCCTGGGCGGTGCGGCCACCAAAGTCGCGCAAAGGGTTGTACTCCGTGAGTTCCATGGCCACAAAGCCGGCTTGCTGCTGGCAACCCGCGAGCACAGCCAAAGCATCCGCCAAGCGAATGCCCTGCTCCACCGGTGTGCCGGTGCCCGGGGCGTCCCGCGGGTCCAGGCCATCGAGATCAAAACTGATGCCCCAGCCCGCGGTGCCGCTTTGCGCAATGGCCTGCGCCTCGGCAAAGCAAGCGGCGAATCCGCGCTCCAGTACTTCCGGCATGTACATCACCCGCACGCCCAAGCGCGCCAGCAGTGCCTGCTCGGCGGGCTCATAACTGCGGGCACCGATGATGGCCACATGCTCCGGACGCAGTTTTCCACTCCAACCGAAAAGCCCGGTCATGCCCGGCGCGCCATGACCCAACAGTGCTGCCAAGGGCATGCCATGCGGGGCCTGGGTGTCTGAGGTATCCGGCGTGTGAGCATCCAAGTGGGCATCGATCCAGATCAGCCCCAAAGCGCCTTTCGGGCGCAAATGGTCTGCCACCGCACTCCAGGTGCCGACGGCGCAGGAGTGGTCGCCACCCACGACCAGCGGCTGCTGGCCATGTCGCAGAACTTGCTGCACGGCCATGGACAGGTGGTCCGAAAATACCTCAATCGCATGCAACCGGCTGGTGGCCAGCATAGGCTGCGCGCTGATGGTGTCGCCCCAGGTCACCGTACGCCCGGTGGCCGCGAGCGCCCTCGCCATACCGTGGTCTTTGAGCGCAGCAGCGCCCCATTTGCAACCGCCATCACTGGCCCCTTCACCGACGGCCGCGCCGATGATGTGCAGGACTTGATCGTTCATGCTGCTTTGCGCAAAACAGGACGGGCCGCCGTGGCGCAGGCAAACAGGTCCTTGGGGTCCGCCATCTCCGGCACCAGCTGCACCGTGCTGCCCACGCCCAGCTTCTGGGACAAGGCATGCACATAGCGTAGGGCCGACAGGTCTTCCAGCGCAAAACCCACCGAGTCGAACAAGGTCACTTGCGCGGCGTTGTCGCGCCCTACCGCTGTGCCGGCCAGCACCTTCCAGAGGGGATGGGTCTCAAACTCAGCAGGCATCTGCTGCAGCTCGCCTTCCACACGGGTCTGGGGTTCAAACTCCACAAACACTTTGGCGCGGTTCAGGATGGCTGCTTCCAATTCGGTCTTGCCGGGACAATCTCCACCCACGGCGTTGAGGTGCATGCCCGGTTCGATCATGTCGGCGCTCAGGATGGTTGCATTGGTCTTGTCCGCCGTGACGGTGGTGACGATGTCGGCGCCGCGCACGGCCTCCCGGGTGGAAGCGCAACGCACGATGTGCAGCTTGCCCGCATCGATGTAAGGGCGCAGATTGGCGACCAGTTTGTCGGTGGCTTTGGCATCCACATCAAACACGCGCAACGTCGTAATGCCCAGCTGCGTCATAAAGGCAATAGCCTGGAACTCGCTCTGCGACCCATTGCCGATCAGGGCCATGGTTTGGCTGTCCGGACGGGCCAAGACCTTAGCCGCCATGGCGGAAGTAGCGGCGGTGCGCAGCGCGGTGGTGATGGTGAGCTCGCTCAGCAGTTCGGGGTAACCGGTAGCCACATCTGCCAGCACGCCAAAGGCCATCACGGTAGACAGTCCTTGCAAAGGGTTCTTGGGGTGGCCGTTCACGTACTTGAACGCGTAGAGCGCGTTGTCAGAGACCGGCATCAGCTCAATCACGCCGTTTGTGCTGTGGTTGGCGGTGCGGGGGGATTTGTCAAAATCGTCCCAGCGCAAAAAGTCTTCACGGATGGTCTGGGCCATCTCCGACATCATGGGAGCCAGTCCGTGCAGGTGCACCAGGGCTTGCATGTCGTGAACGTCGATATAGCGGGTCATGGGGTTCTCCTCGAGGCCGAGCGCCACAGGATGCGGAATCCGCATCTACTGCACAGCCGGCTGGTGCTTCTAGTCTAGGAGAGGCACAGAGGCATGAAACGACGAACTCCACACAGCAAAGCGCGCAAAGCGCTGCACACCCGCAGAATTACTTCCGAATCGGAAGCAACCCGTTTACCTACGTGCAAACGGTTATCGGGTGGTACGGACCATCAATGGAAAACCGGCGAACTCCTTGACGGTTTGCAACTCGGTGCTGGTAACCACCTTGTCGATTCCCAGCCCCACGTCGTCAATCCAGGTGTTGGTCAGGTCCCGGTAGTGCGCCAGATCGCGGCAGGCCAGGCGCACCAGGTAGTCGTAGCGACCACTCACCAAGTAACAGGCAATGACTTCCGGACAGGCCACCATGGCCTGCTCGAAGCGCTGTACCGTCGCCTGACGCTGGTCCTTGAGCGCGATCTCTGCAAACACCGACACATGCTCGCCGATGGACTGGCGCGCCAACAAGGCACGGTAGCCTTCGATATGCCCATCGTCCTCCAGCTTGTGAATGCGGTTCAGGGTGGCTCGGGCCGAGAGATTGACCACTTCCGACAAGGCCTGCGCGCTCATGCGCCCGTCGCGCTGCAGCAGCTCCAGCAAGGTCTGGTCCACCCGATCCAAGGCCATGGCTCAGGGCTCCAGCGTCTTGACCGCCGCAATCCGGCGCAGCAACTGCTGCACGATGTCGGACTGCATGTCGCGGTAGAGCAGCGCCTCTTCCGCCTCTTTGGCCAGCACGGCAGACTCGTTGAAGCTGATATCCCGCTCCTGCAGGATGTCTGTGGGCTCGATCAGGTCGCGCCCCTTGGAGCTCCGCATGCGAAAGCGCACCTTGATGCGCAGCTGGTACTCCCGCACCTGGCCCGAGGCGTTCAGCGCCACGATCACCTTTTCACGGGTCTCGCCCAGGATGTCAACAATCACATCCGGCAAAGCGCCTCCCGCCGCAGGCGCCACCGGGCGCACCATGCTGCCCAGGTAGCGGCTCAGCTCGGACGCGACCGCGGCCCCCTTTTCGGGAGTCACCGCAATCGTTTCAAACGCAAAGTTCTGCTTGCCGCGCAGCTTGAAGCCGCAGCCCCCCAGCAAGGCGGCAGCAGGCAGGGCTACAAGATGGCGGCGGGTCAGCATGGTACTCAGACGACGATGTTGACCAAGCGGCCCGGCACCACGATGACCTTCTTGGCAGGCGCGCCTGCGGCATGGCTCACAAACACCTCACTGGCCAGCGCAGCGGCTTCGATGGCGGCCTTGTCAGCGCCTGCAGGCACGCGCACGGCACCGCGCAGCTTGCCGTTGATTTGCAGCACCAGTTCGATCTCGTCTTGCACCAGGGCCGCCGCGTCCACCTGGGGCCAAGGCGCATCCAGCAGATCGCCGAGGGCGGAGGCATAGCCCAGCTCGGACCACAAGGCGTGCGAGAGGTGTGGCGTAGCGGGGTACAGGCAACGCAGCAGGATACCGAAACCTTCGATCAGGGCCACTTGTGCACCGGCGCTGTCCATGGCCTTGAAGCCTTCCAGCGCGTTGATCATCTTCATCGCACCCGACACCACCGTGTTGTATTGCATGCGCTGGTAATCAAAGTCCACCTGCTTGAGCACGGTGTGCATTTCCAGCCGGAGCGCCTTGGCTTCCTTGCCAAATTCCACATCATTCAGGCTCTTGGCGCCCGCCACGCTTGCGCGAGCAGCTACAGAATCCATAGCAGACAGCTTGTAGCCAAAGTTCCAGACACGGCGCAGGAAGCGGTAGCTACCCTCCACCGCCGAGTCGTTCCACTCCAGCGTAGCCTCGGGCGGCGAGGTGAACATGGTGTAGATACGGGCGGTGTCTGCGCCGTACTTGGCGATCAGCTCCTGCGGGTCCACACCGTTGTTCTTGGACTTGGACATGGTGCCCACGCCCTCGTAGTCGATGGCAGTGCCCACCGGCAGCATGCCATCGGCACTCTCGACTTCGACGATGAGCTTGGCACCCACTACCTTGCCCGCGGCGTCGTGCACGTGCTCCACATCCTTGGGCCAGAAGTATTCCTTGCCGCCCTTGGCAGTGCGGCGGCTGTAGATGTGGTTGAGCACCATGCCTTGGGTCAGCAGCTTGGTGAAGGGCTCGTCCACCTTCACCAGGCCCAGGTCGCGCATGACCTTGGTCCAGAAGCGGGCGTACAGCAAGTGCAGGATGGCGTGTTCGATACCGCCGATGTACTGATCCATCGGCATCCAGTAGTCTGCGCCGCCGGCCACCATGGCGTCCGGGTTCTTCGGATCGCAATAGCGCATGAAATACCAGGACGAGTCCACAAAGGTGTCCATGGTGTCGGTCTCGCGCCGCGCGGCCTTGCCGCACACGGGGCAAACTACACCGGCGTGGAAACCTTCGTGCTTGTGCAGCGGGTTGCCGGAGCCATCGGGCACGCAGTCCTGCGGCAGCACCACGGGCAGGTCTTTCTCGGGCACCGGCACGGCGCCATGTTCATCGCAATGGATGATCGGGATGGGCGTGCCCCAATAGCGCTGGCGGCTCACGCCCCAGTCGCGAAGGCGCCATGTGATTTTCTTTTCACCCAGGCCTTTGGCAACCAACATTTCAGCAACTTGGCTCACGGCCTCCTTGGGAGCCAAGCCATTCAACTCCCCAGAGTTACACACTTCTACCTCGTCAGGAGACTTGGACGCGTACCATTCTTTCCACTGCTTTTCATCAAACGAGTAGTACTCAACACCAGCCGCACCCACCTCAATTCGCTTCTTGAGCGCAGCTGAACCTTCAATTAAGTTTCGAATGACTTGCTTAATCTCGATGCCGTACTTCAACGCAAAAGCAAAGTCGCGCTCGTCGTGCGCCGGCACGCCCATCACGGCGCCATCGCCATAGCCCATCAACACATAGTTGCCTACCCACACTGGCACGTGGGTGCCGGTTAGCGGGTGGGTCACGAACAAGCCGGTGTTCACGCCCTTCTTCTCTTGCGTGGCTAGCTCGGCCTCTGTTGTGCCACCGGTCTTGCACTCTTCAATGAAGGCCGCCAGCGCGGGGTTGGAGGCTGCAGCGTGTGCAGCCAGAGGGTGCTCAGGCGCCACGGCGCAGAAGGTCACACCCATCACCGTGTCTGCACGGGTGGTGAACACGTACATGCGGCCGTCGCCGATCAATGCCCCAGTCGAATCCTTTATGTCATGAGTGAAGGCAAAGCGCACACCTTCGGACTTGCCGATCCAGTTTTCCTGCATCAGGCGCACGCGGTCGGGCCAGCCGGTGAGCGTGGCCTTGTCGTTGCCCATCTGCACGTGGTCCAGCAGCTCTTGCGCGTAGTCAGTGATCTTGAGGTAGTAGCCGGGGATCTCGCGCTTCTCGACCACCGCACCGGTGCGCCAGCCTTTGCCGTCAATCACCTGCTCGTTGGCCAGCACCGTCTGGTCCACCGGGTCCCAGTTCACGACCTGGGTCTTGCGATAGGCAATGCCTTTTTCCAGCATCTTCAAGAACAACCATTGGTTCCATTGGTAGTAGCTCGGATCGCAGGTGGCGACTTCACGGCTCCAGTCGATGGCCAGGCCCATGGCCTGCATCTGGCCCTTCATGTAAGCGATGTTCTCGTAGGTCCACTTGGCGGGTGGCACCTTGTTCTTGAGCGCCGCGTTTTCGGCAGGCAGGCCGAAGGCGTCCCAGCCCATGGGCATGAGCACGTTGTGGCCGTTCATGCGCAGGTAACGGGCCAGCATGTCGTTGATGGTGTAGTTGCGCACATGGCCCATGTGCAGCTTCCCGCTGGGGTACGGCAGCATAGAGCAGGCGTAGAACTTCTTCTTGGGCTTGCCGTCCACGCCCACGGCGTTTTCGGTGACACGGTAGGCGGTATCGCCATTCCACAAAGGCAGCGCCCAATGGGCTTGCGCGGCTTGTTCTACGTCGAGGTGCTGGTACTTGTCTTGCATGGGGAGTGGGCAGCGGTCACGCTGCCGTGAAGAGAGGCTTGGTGCGATTTTAGGCGCTGCACCGCGCACGGGGTTCAGGGGGAGGCGGACGCATCAGGTTCGGCCACAAATCCAATCTGGCTCAAGCCCGCTTTTTGAGCCAAACCCATGACCTCCACCACGCGGCCGTAAGGCACGGTGGAGTCAGCACGCAGACGGACTTCGGTATTCGGGTTGCGCTTGGCAGCGTCGGTCAAAGCGTTGGCCAAAGCGGGTTTGTCCATGGGCGCATCGTTCACATAGGTCTGCCCTGCAGGATCAATGGTGACTGCTATAAATTTGGGAGCATCCGCCGCTTGCGTACCCTGCGCCTGAGGCAAATCCACCTTCACGGCGCTCACCATCAGGGGGGCAGTGATGATGAAGATCACCAGCAACACCAGCATCACGTCAATCAGCGGCGTCATATTGATGTCGCTCAACGGCTGCGCGCCGGACGGGCGTTCCAAACGGCCGAATGCCATTCAGTCCGCCTTGGAGCTGCTCAGCAGCAGTTCGCGCAGGTCCAGGGCAAAGCCCTCGAGATCGGCCTCCAGACGGGCGACCATACGGCCGAACACGTTGTAGGCCAACACAGCGGGAATCGCCACTGCCAAGCCAGCCGCTGTCATGATCAGCGCCTCGCCCACCGGGCCGGAGATTTTGTCGATGCTGACTTGCCCGCCACCCGTAATACTGATCAGCGCATGGTAGATGCCCCATACCGTGCCCAACAGTCCCACGAAGGGGGCAGTCGATCCCACAGTAGCCAGCAATACCTGACCGGACTGTAAGCGTTGCAACACGCCGTGCAACGCGTCACGCAGGACGCGGGTGAGTTGTTGGCCCCTGTCACCGGCAGCTGCCAGCGTCCCAGCACCTTGGGTCTGCGTGGCTTGGACCAGGGGCAAGACCAGGCCCTCCCGGTCAAATGCGGGCAGCGCCGCCAAAGCGGCATTCACATCCGCCGCTTGCCAAAAGGCCGCTGTGCTGCGCGACACGTCCGTCAGCGCGCGCTGCAGCAACCAGCTTTTCCAGAAAATCACAAACCAAGCGGCGATGGACATGCAGAGCAATATCAACGCCACGGCGGTATGAACCGCATCTCCCTGGAAAAGCAGCTGTAGCGGGCTCATTTCAAATTCAGGACGTCAAACATGTCATACAGCCCCGGCGCACGACCGGCCAGGAAACGCACAGCGCGCAAGCTGCCCTGGGCATACGTGGCGCGACTCGACGACTTGTGGCTGATCTCAATCCGCTCGCCGGTGCCTGCAAATAGCACGGTGTGGTCACCCACGATATCGCCTCCGCGAATGGTGGCGAAGCCGATGCTGGAAGGGTCGCGTTCGCCAGTCACGCCGTAGCGCTCGTAGACAGCACATTCCTTCAAGTCGCGGCCCAAGGCGTCGGCAATCACTTCACCCATCTTGAGTGCGGTGCCAGAAGGCGCATCCACTTTGTGACGGTGGTGGGCTTCCACGATTTCAATGTCATAGCCGGTGGCAAGCGCCTTGGCCGCCATCTCCAGCAGCTTCAAGGTCACGTTCACCCCAACGCTCATGTTGGGCGCCATCATGATGGGGATGGACTTGGCAATCTCGGCGATTTCGGCTTTTTGCTCGTCGGTAAATCCGGTGGTTCCGATCACGGCCGCAACACCCAATTCGCGGCACACCTGCAAGTGGGCCAGCGTGCCTTCCGGGCGGGTGAAGTCAATGAGCGCCTGGCTGTTCTTCAGGCCTTCGCGCACATCTGCAGTGATCAACACACCAGTAGCTTGTCCAGAGAAGGCGCCTGCGTCCAGACCCAGGGAAGGACTGCCGGCAATATCCAGCGCGCCGGCCAGCGAGCAATCGTCCGCAGCACGAACAGCATCAATCAACATCTGGCCCATGCGGCCTGAAGCGCCAGCAATGGCAATGGTGTGGGTCATGGTCAAAAGAGAAAAGAAAGATCAGAGGCCGCCGGGTTCCAGCGGCGGGTAGGAGGTAGCAGCCGCTGGTGCGGTGTTGCCGGATACGGGTGCCTCCGCCTTTTTCGGCGCCGGGAATTTTTTGAGCGCTTCTTCAGAAGCTGTCAACGAAGGCACCGGGCCCAGCACCGTTTTAGAACGCAAGGTTGACACAAACTCCGTTTCGCTGGGCAGCTCGTCCGCTTCAATCTTGCTGATCACTTCGTTGGTAAAAAACACGGTCACCTTGCGTGCCTGAGGCTCACTGCCCTGGCGTTTGAGGGTGAACACATAGTCCCAACGGTCTGCATGGAACACGCTGGTGAGCAAGGGGGTGCCGAGTACATCCTGCGCGATGGCACGGGGCATGCCCACTCGCAAGACAGCCAATTGCTCGCGGGTGACCACGTTGCCCTGAACGATGTCGATTTTGTATGGCGTCATCACCCCCGCGACTTTTTCTCCTGTGGTGCTGACGGAACCGCACGCGGCAAGGGTTGCCACAACCAGAGCCAATGCGGCTGAACGGAGACTACGGCAAGAGGTAAGGAGCATGAAAATTGAAGGGCGATATGATCGTGTCATTGTAGCGGTTGGCCCCTGTCGGCCTGTTTGATGACCATGCCAGGAATGTGCTGATGAGCAATATCGAAGAATTGAAAAACACGGGCCTCAAGGCCACGGTCCCCCGCCTGAAAATTCTGGAAGTCTTTCAACGCGGCACCCAGCGCCACATGACGGCGGAAGATGTGTTCCGCGTTTTGTTGCAGGAACGCTCCGATGTGGGCTTGGCCACCGTCTACCGGGTCTTGACCCAATTCGAGCAGGCGAGCATTTTGAGCCGCAGCCACTTTGAGAGCGGCAAAGCGGTGTACGAACTGAACGAAGGCCAGCACCACGACCATCTGGTGTGTCTGGACTGCGGACGGGTGGAAGAGTTTTACGACGCAGAAATCGAAAAACGCCAACATGCCGTAGCAAAAGCCAAGGGATTTGCGATTTCCGACCACGCCCTGAGTTTGTACGCCAACTGCACCAAGGGCGCGTGCCCTCACCGCAACAGTAGCAATTAGCCGCCTTGGGCCATCGCCTTGCGGTGGCGCTCCACGAATTCTTGGTAAGTGTCAATCCCGCGCAACTGCAGGATCGTGTTGCGGACAGCGGCCTCCACCAGTACCGCAATGTTGCGGCCAGCCACCACTTGAATCACCACCTTGCGCACCGGTATGCCCAGCACATCCTGCGTCAAAGGTTCATAGGGAATGCGTTCGTAATCCCGCTCCAGGGTTTCCCGCCGCACGAGATGCACGATCAATTTCAAGCGCATTTTGCGGCGCACCGCCGTTTCACCAAATATCCCGCGGATATCGAGCAAACCGATGCCGCGCACTTCCAGCAGGTTCTGCAGCAACTCCGGGCAACGCCCCTCGATCGTGGTCTGATTGATGCGATAGAGGTCTACGGCATCGTCGGCCACCAAGCCGTTGCCGCGTGAAATCAGCTCCAGACCGAGCTCACTCTTGCCAAGACCGGATTCACCGGTAATTAACACCCCCAGCCCCAAGATGTCCATGAACACCCCGTGCATAGACATGCGGTCCGCAAAGTGTTTGGACAGATAGGCCCGAAGTACGTCAATAACGAAGGCAGACGACTCCTTGGTCGCAAACATGGGGATTTGTGCTCGCTCGCACATGGCCAACAGGGCCTGCGGAGCAACTTGCCCATCTGCCAGTACAAGCACTGGCGGCTCCAATGTCACGATGCGGGAAATGCGGCGGGCGCAATCTTCGGGGGTGGCGTTGGTGATGTACGTTATCTCACGCTCACCGAGAATCTGGACGCGGTACGGGTGGATGTAGTTCAGATAACCCACCAGATCGGCACCGGACCGGGCTGCCTTGATGGCAACCTCATCGAACCGACGTTCAGAGGCACCTAGACCGGCAACCCACTCCCAGCGCAAATGCCCCCTGAATTCCTCAAAGAGTGCGTCTGCACTGACTGCGGTGGGTTTCAATGCGGCACCTGAAGGTGGGAAAGGACTTAAGCCGCTCTGGCGGACTGCCAGCCGGCAATCAGGGAGTGCAATAGGGCCGCGTCTGCGCAGGTAGTGATTTGCTCACGGAGAGCGGAATCACTCAAGAGCTCAGCGATTTCAGAGAGGATTTCCAAGTGTTTCTGGGTCGCTGCTTCGGGCACCAGAAGGAATATCAGCAGACTCACAGGAACATCGTCCGGTGAATCAAAGCCGATGGGGTGTGCCAACTGGAACACTGCGGCCATCGGTGACTTCAGGCCCTTGATACGGCCATGGGGGATAGCTACGCCATGCCCCAACCCTGTGGAACCCAAACGTTCACGGGAAAAAAGACTGTCGGTCACGAGCGCGCGGCTCAGACCGTGCAGGTTCTCGAACAGCAGGCCTGCCTCTTCAAATGCACGCTTTTTGCTGGTGACATCAACTTGCGCAAGTACTTGCGAAGGAGGAAGGATAGACGCTAGGCGGTTCATGGTAAGGAGCGGATTATGCACATAAAAAAACCGCCCGTGTCAGGGCGGTTTTAGTGTTGTCGTCTCTATTGCAACACTACATCAAGCGCTTGGGGGCCTCATGGTGGTGATTTTGCAAACGGTCCTTGTGACGAACCACTTGGCGATCGAGCTTGTCGACCAGATCATCCACAGCAGCATACAAGTCGGCATGGGCGCTTTCGGCAAACATGTCACTTCCTTTGACATGAATGTTGCACTCGGCACGCTGCCGTCGTTCCTTCTCCTTTTGCTTTTCAACGGTGAGTAGCACCTTGACGTCTACCACTTGATCGAAGTGGCGCATGATGCGATCGAGCTTGGTCGTGACATAACTACGCAGGGCCGGGGTAACTTCCAGGTGATGACCGCTGATCGTCAAATTCATAAATAGCCTCCAGTTGCTCTCAGGGTTGAAAATGCCTTCTGCAAAAGTAGCAGTCGGCGCTCAAACTTGTTAAACGATTTGCGATGTTTATGAATCCACTATGCGCCCGAATCAGGCCAATTGCAAAGTCTTTTTTGTAATGCACTGCAGCAATGAAATGACTTCGAATTTCACGATTTTCCAGCTGCTTGATGCAGGTTCAGCCTTCCGGCAACAACCACCGCCAAAACGCTGGCAACAGCGCCGATCAAGGCAGAGCCCCAATAGTTTTGAACCAAGCCAGCCGCGTCGCGGCTGATGATGGCGCCACCCACCAGAGCTGCAAGCCCCATGGCGGCTGACTGCACCGAGGCATTCAGGGTCATGAAGGTGCCGCGCAGTGCCGGGTTGGCCGCAGAGGTGAGCATGGCCATACCAGGAATCATGCGTCCGCTTCCACACACGAAAAATAGGGTCGATACCGCCAATGCGCCCCACATGCCGACCGGACCCAACAGGGTGAGGCCGATCAGGGGCAGCAAAAACACCAGAGCGATAGCCCTGAAAGTCTGGAACTTGCCCCAGCTATCCGCGAGGTTTCCGAACCAGCGCGCAGTAATCAGCGTCGCCACACCACCGCACAGGTACACATAAGGCACCTGATCCGCACGCAATCCCACATTGGACTGCATGAAGATGGTGATGTAAGGAATCACGGTAAAGCCGGAGAACATAAGCAAGGCGGAGAAAACAAATGCGCGCAAGTGATTGCGGTCTTTCAAGACCTCGGAGATCCGAGACCACGCCGATACCGGCGCATGGGCCTGCAAGTGCGCATTCAGCGCGGGAAGAGTCAGGAAAGCAAACACAGCAAACAGAACGCACACCCCCGCAATCAGCAGGAACGGGATATGCCACCCGAAATGCGCTGCCAAGAACAAGCCCAGCGGAACGCCTGCGACGGTAGAAACAGAAAACGAGGTCATGACGATGCCCATGGCATGACCTCTTCGCTCGAAGGGAATCACGTCGCCCACAATGGTCTGGCTCAACGCCGACAGCACGCCCCCAAAGATGCCGGCGCTGACCCGGGCCAACAACAACGTTTCATAGGTCGGCGCTACACCGCAAGCAAAAGTAGACAAGGCGAACAACCCGTACAACACCAATAGCAAGCGCTTGCGGTCAAAGCGATCGATGTAGGTGGATGCAAGCAGTCCAGAAGCCCCGCCTGCCAAGGTATAGGCCGAGACCAGCATCCCAAACTGGGCATCGCTGATGTGGAAGAGCGCGGTCAAAGCTGGCCCCAAGGGCATCATGATCATGAAGTCCAGGATGTTGGTGAACTGGATGCCGGCAAGCGTGATCAGCAGCCAGCGTTCACGCTTCGAACTCAAAGTAATGGGCATGGGGAGTAACAAAATGGGGAACCGGGATGGTGGGCAGCCACTCTATCACCCGGGGCGGTGCGATAATTTCCACTTCTGAATTACCGGAGAACGCTCCTTGGAAACCTACCCTAGTCGGTAGCTTTCAACTCCCACCACTGCGCCGGGGTTGAAAGCACCCAACACCCGCCTGCAGCCAACCATTTTGGGAGTGAGCCATGCTCAATATCTTTACGCTCGCCAATGGCCGACTCTTTCAAGAAGAAATCGAGTCGCTTGAAGAGCTTTCCAAGTTCCAGCCGATCTGGGTCGATCTGGAATCCCCCACGCTCGAAGAAAAGCGCTGGGTCAAACAGTACTACGGCCTGTCCATCCCGGATGACGCGATGGACGAGGACATCGAGGAATCCGCCCGCTTCTACGCCGAAGACAACGGCGACGTGCACATCCGCAGCGACTTTTTGATTGCGGACGACGACGAACCCCGCACCGTCCGGGCTGCGTTCATCTTGAACCTCGTCAATGACAATCTCAAAAGTAAAGGCGTGCTCTTCTCCATTCACGATGAAGACGTTCCCGTATTCCGGCTCCTGCGCATGCGCGCCCGCCGTGCACCCGGGCTGATCGAAGACGCCAAGGAAGTGCTGCTCAAGCTGTTCGATGCGGACGCCGAGTACTCCGCCGACACGCTGGAAGGCATCTACGACGAGCTGGAAAAAGTCAGCAAAAAGGTCCTTTCGGGCAACGTGACCGATGCCATCGCCGGCGAAGCGCTGGGCGCGATTGCCCGCCACGAGGATTTGAGTGGCCGCATCCGCCGCAACGTGATGGATACGCGCCGTGCGGTCAGCTTCATGATGCGCAGCAAGATGCTCAACGCCGAGCAGTTCGAACAGGCTCGGCAGATTTTGCGAGACATTGACTCGCTGGACTCGCACACCGCATTCCTGTTCGACAAGATCAACTTTTTGATGGATGCGACGGTAGGTTTCATCAACATCAACCAGAACAAGATCATCAAGATCTTCTCGGTGGCCAGCGTAGCCTTGCTGCCTCCGACCCTCGTTGCCAGCGTGTATGGCATGAACCTCAAGTTCCCGGAACTGGAGTTCCTGGGAGGGTGGAGCTACCCGTACACGGTAGCCCTGATGATCTCCAGTGCCTTGGTGCCCATGTGGTACTTCTACAAACGCGGTTGGCTGCGTTAGCACTCTTTTGAGGCCCTATCGCCCGACACATATGCGCGGACAGCTATCTTTTCGATAGCAACTCAAGCATCTCCAGCACAAAGGCACGGGCGTAAAGGCTCGCCGTTTCCCGCACGAACTGCGGGAAATCCACATGTGCGGTGTCATCCGCCCGGTCTGAAATGGTGCGCATCGCCACGAAAGGCACGCCATAGTCTGCGCACACTTGGGCTACGGCGGCGCCCTCCATCTCTACCGCCAATGGGCAATAGCCTGAGGAAGCCAGTGCGCTCAGCAATGCGCTGACTTCGGCAGTGCTGCTTACAAACCGGTCGCCACTGGCAATCAAGCCCGTGTGCAGCTTTGCCGGGTAGCGCGCTGTACGCAACGCCGGCTGCACGCGATTGAAGGCCTCACAGGCAGTCGCCAAAAGCGGAGGATCCGCTGCAAAAAGTGCCTGCCCGCACAGCGGGATCTCAAAGCGGGGGAACAGCGGCGAGGCGTCCATATCATGCTGCACATAGTGGCTGCCCACCACCACATCGCCCACCCGGACTACAGGCCCTACCCCGCCGGCGACGCCGGTAAACAGAACCCGGGAAGCGCAGAAGTGGGTGATTAAACCGGTAGCCGTCGTCGCGGCGGCCACTTTGCCGATGCGGGACAGCGCCAACACCACAGGCAAGCCCTGCAAGCGGCCGGTCCAGAAAACACGCCCCCCATGATCCACTCGCCGGGCATCTTGCAAGTGCTCGAGCAGGCCCTCTTGTTCTTCAGCGAGGGCGCTCAGGATGGCAATGGGAGTTTCAGCGCTCATGGCATAGGAATCAGATGCAAAACACGGAGCTTAGCAAGCCACAAAGCAAAAGCGGCCCGAAGGCCGCCGTTGCTGCCGAGGTTTTCCTCCAGGAGGAGGGAACAACGCTTATTTCTCGCGCAATTCGCGCCGCAGGATCTTGCCGACCGGGGTTTTCGGCAAATCGGCGCGGAACTCCACGACCTTGGGCTGTTTGTAGCCGGTCAGGTTCTCTTTGCAGAAGTTGCGCACATCTTCTTCGCTGAGGTTGGGGTCTTTCTTGACGATTACCAGCTTGACGGCCTCGCCGGACTTGGCATCGACCACGCCCACGCATGCGCACTCCAAGACGCCAGGCATCTGGGTGACCACGTCTTCGAGTTCGGTAGGGAACACGTTGAAGCCGCTGACCAGAATCATGTCCTTCTTGCGATCCACAATTTTGAAGAAGCCACGGGCATCCACCACGCCGATGTCGCCGGTCTTGAAGTAGCCATCCGGCGTCATGACCTTGGCGGTTTCATCCGGACGCTGCCAGTAACCCGCCATGACCTGAGGGCCCTTGATGGCGATCTCGCCGCTCTGGCCTTCCGCCACTTCCACACCGTCGTCGTCCAGCAGCTTCATGTAGGTGCTGGGCAAGGGCACGCCGATGGTGCCGGTGTATTCGTTGGAAGTGATGGGGTTGCAGCTCACCGTAGGCGAAGTTTCGCTCAGCCCATAGCCCTCACAGATGGGGCAACCGGTCTTCTCAAACCACAACTTGGCCACACCACTCTGCACCGCGGTGCCACCACCCACCGCCACTTTCAGGTGGCTCCAGTCCACGGTATTGAAGTCGGGGTGATTCGCCAAACCATTGAACAAGGTGTTGACAGCGGGAAAGCTGTGGATGGTGTGCTTGGACAGCTCTTTCAGTACGCCGGGAATATCACGCGGGTTCGGGATCAGGATCAGTTTGCCGCCCGTGCGCATGGACAGCATCATGCCGACCGTAAAGGCGAACACGTGGTACAGCGGCAGCGCACACACCGTGGTGGGTTGCTGCTCCGCCGGCACCTTGGCCATGGCGGGTGCGTACCAAGCCTCGGACTGCAACGTATTGGCGATCACGTTGCGGTGCAAGAGCACTGCTCCCTTGGACACACCAGTGGTGCCGCCGGTGTACTGCAATACCGCTACGTCATCCGCCTTGATGTCGGGCTTCTTGAAAGGAGCCTTGGTGCCGCGGGCCACCGCCTCGTTAAACCGTACCGCATGAGGCAGGTTGTAGGCAGGCACCATCTTCTTGACGTTGCGCACCACGTAATTCACAAGGGTGCCTTTGAGCAGACCCAGTCGGTCACCCATGGAGCACAGCACCACATGCTTGACTGGCGTGGCGGCAATGCACTTTTCCAGGGTGTGAGCGAAGTTCTCAATGATGATGATGGCCTTGGAGCCGGAGTCCTTGAGTTGATGTTCCAACTCCCGGGCGGTGTACAAGGGGTTCACATTCACCACCACAAACCCGGCACGAAGGATGGCAGCCACCGCAATCGGGTATTGAGGCACGTTGGGCATCATGATGGCGACGCGGTCACCCTTGACCAGACCCAGACCCTGCAGATACGCCGCAACCGCCAGGCTCAGGCTGTCGGTTTGGCCGAAGCTAAGGTCCTTGCCCATGAAGTTGTAGGCCACGCGGCTTTCGTACTTGCGAAAGCTTTCTTCCAACAAGGCCACCAAAGAGGAGTATTTGGCAGGGTCGATGTCAGCAGGCACACCTTGTGGGTAGCTGCCAAGCCAAACGCGATCAGTCATGTCTTGTGTCTCCGGTCTATTTTTATGCAGCCTGCCATTTTCATGCAGGCCAACCAGCCCGCCCACGGTGTTTACCTTAGGCGGGCTGTCCTTAGGCGTACGCCTCTATTCGATGGCTTTGCCCATATCTTCAACGACCTTCTTGGCGTCACCGAACACCATCATGGTCTTGTCCATGTAGAACAACTCATTGTCCAGACCGGCATAGCCCGCGGCCATGGAGCGCTTGTTCACGATGATGGTCTTGGCCTTGTAGGCCTCGAGGATAGGCATGCCGTAAATCGGGCTGCCCTTGGTGTGGGCTGCAGGGTTCACCACGTCGTTGGCGCCCAGGATGATGGCGACATCGGCCTGGCCGAACTCGCCGTTGATGTCTTCCATCTCAAACACCTGGTCGTAAGGCACTTCGGCTTCGGCCAACAGTACGTTCATGTGGCCGGGCATACGCCCTGCAACCGGGTGAATGGCGTACTTGACGGTAATGCCCTTTTCGGTGAGCTTGGCAGCCAGTTCTTTGACGGCGTGTTGAGCGCGGGCCACTGCCAAGCCGTAGCCGGGCACGATCACCACCGTCTCGGCATTGCCCAACACAAAGGCTGCGTCATCCGCGCTGCCGCTTTTGACGGTGCGTTGCACCGCAGCACCCGCCGGGCCCGAAGACGCGTCACCACCGAAGCCGCCCAGAATCACGTTGAAGAACGAGCGGTTCATCGCCTTGCACATGATGTAACTCAGGATGGCGCCGCTGGACCCGACCAGTGAGCCGGCAATGATGAGCATGCTGTTGTTCAAACTGAAACCGATGCCTGCAGCCGCCCAGCCGGAATAGCTGTTGAGCATGGAGACGACCACCGGCATGTCCGCGCCGCCGATGGGAATGATGATGAGCACACCCATCACAAAGCCCAGCGCCAGAATCAGGGCGAAGTCCATGGGACTCTGGGAATGCCAGAAGCCGAACACAAAGAAGACCGACGCTAGGCCCAGCACCAGATTGAGCTTGTGCTGGCCGGGGAAGGTGACCGGGGCGCCCTGGAACAGGCGGAACTTGTACTTGCCGGACAACTTGCCGAAGGCAATCACGGAGCCGCTGAAGGTCACCGCGCCGATGAACGCGCCCAAGGCCAATTCAATCCGGTTGCCACCGGGAATGGCTCCCCCTTTTTCAGCAATACTGAAGGCCCAAGGTTCGGCCACTGCAGCCACCGCAATGAATACTGCTGCCAAACCGATCATGCTATGCATGAAGGCCACCAGCTCCGGCATCTTGGTCATCTCCACGCGCTTGGCCATTACGGTACCGGCAGTGCCGCCTACCAGCAAGGCGCCCAACACCCAGGCCATGCCTGTCATGCCGTCCTGACCGAGCTGGCCTGCGAGCTTGAAAATCAGAGCGCCGGTGGTGAACACGGCCACTGCCATACCCACCATACCAAAGACATTGCCCCGGATCGAGGTAGTGGGATGGGACAGACCCTTGAGCGCCTGGATAAAGCAGACGCTGGCAAAGAGATACAACAGGGTGACGAGATTCAGGCTCATTCTTTGGCTCCTGAGTTGGGGGCTTTCTTTTCTTTCTTTTTGAACATTTCCAGCATGCGGCGGGTTACCATGAAACCGCCGAACACATTGACGGCCGCCAAGGCCACAGCCAGCACGCCCATGGATTTGCCCAAGGTGGTTTCCGTCAGCGCAGCGGCCAGCATGGCGCCGACGATGACGATGGCAGAAATGGCGTTGGTCACGGCCATCAGCGGCGTGTGCAGTGCAGGGGTCACGGTCCAGACCACGTGGTAACCCACGTAAATGGCCAGCACAAAAATGATCAGGTTCAGGATGGTGGGGGAAACCATTTCCATGGTGTCGCTCCTTGAAAGGGTAGGTAAATGAACTGAGGGGCGTAGGGTGGTGTGCGCGGTTTACTTGCGACGCACTTCGCCGCCTTGGGTCACCAGGCAGGCTGCCACGATGTCGTCTTCCAGGTCCACGTGCAAGGCACCTTCCTTGTTGATGATCAACTTCAGGAAGTCCAGCACGTTGCGCGCATAGAGCGACGAAGCATCCGCCGCTACCAGCGCAGGCAAATTGGTTTCACCGATCAGGGTCACGCCGTGTTTGACGACGGTTTTGTCGGCCTCGGACAGGGGGCAGTTACCGCCACCGTTCGGGCCCTTGCCCGCAGCAATATCCACAATCACCGAACCGGGCTTCATGGACTTGACCATGTCCTCGGTAATCAACGTGGGGGCTGCGCGACCGGGAATCAGCGCGGTGCTGATAACCACATCAGCCTGCGCCACGCGCTTGGCAACCTCCGCCTTCTGGCGGTCCAGCCAGCTCTGGGGCATGGGCTTGGCGTATCCGCCCACGCCGACAGCGGCTTCTTTCTCTTCATCCGTCTCATAAGGCACGTCGATGAACTTGGCCCCGAGAGATTCGACCTGTTCTTTGACGCTGGGGCGCACATCCGAGGCTTCAATCACTGCGCCCAAGCGCTTGGCAGTGGCGATGGCCTGCAAACCGGCCACACCAACGCCGAGGATGACAACGCGTGCCGCTTTGACAGTGCCGGCAGCCGTCATCAACATGGGGAAAAAGCGTTGGTACTTGTCAGCCGCCATCATCACGGCTTTGTAGCCGGCGATGTTGGCTTGGCTGGAGAGCACGTCCATGCTTTGCGCACGGGTGGTACGGGGTGCCGCTTCTAACGCATAGGCATTGAGCTGGGCAGCAGCCAGACGCTGCAGGCCCTCTGCATCGAACGGATTGAGCATGCCTACCAGCGTGGCACCAGGGGTCATCATTGCTGCCTCCGCGTCCACGGGGGTGCGTACCTTGAGTACCAGCTCGCTTCCCAAGGCACCTGCTGCGTCGGTAATCTCTGCACCGGCGGCGACATAGGCCTCGTCAGTCACGCTCGCGGCAAGACCGGCTCCGGATTGAACACGCACCGTGTGCCCCTGGGATTTCAGTTTCTTCACTGTCTCCGGGGTCACGGCAACTCGGGTCTCTCCCGCCAGTGTTTCAGCGGGTACGCCTATGTGCATGGGGCACTCCTATAGAGTTGGATTCAAGCTGTCTGTTAGCTTACATGAGTTTCCCTGCATTCCATAGGGCTAAAGTTGCGGCTTTCGGCAAAGACTTTTGCGCTAAATACACATAATCATCCATGACCGAACGATGGAAACCCAGTGCCACGGTGGCGGCAGTGATTGAGCAGAACGGCCGCTTTCTTCTGGTGGAGGAGCACACCCCCGAAGGCCTGCGACTCAACAACCCCGCCGGTCACCTGGACCCGGGTGAGTCTCCCGTCCAAGGCTGCGCACGCGAGGTACTGGAAGAAACGGCTTACCCCTTTGTACCCGGCGCACTGGTAGGGATCTACCTTTCGCGGTTCGTGCGCGAGCTGCCGGACGGCCCGCAAGACATTACCTACCTGCGCTTTGCTTTTTGCGGCACCGTTGGCGAACGAATCGAAGGCAAGGCGCTGGACCACGGTATCGTGCGGGCCCTGTGGCTGACGCCGGATGAAATCCGCACTAGCAAGGACCGGCATCGCAGTCCCTTGTTGCTCCAGTGCATGGAAGACTATCTGCGCGGCCAACGCTACCCGCTGGATGTGATTCACACCGATCCCAGCGTTTGGGCATCTTTGCAAACGCTACAAAAATAATAGCTGCTTGCGCATATTCCGCGGGCGCGAGGGGCAAATTTGACACTCCATGCTGACACCTGCAACGGGGACTAAAATCAGGGCATGAGTAAGCAACGTATTGTCGTGGGCCTGAGCGGTGGCGTGGATTCGGCTGTTACCGCCCATCTTTTGAAACAGCAAGGGCATGAGGTGGTCGGCATCTTCATGAAGAACTGGGAAGATGACGACGACAGCGAATACTGCTCCTCCAATATCGACTTCGTCGATGCCGCAGCCGTCGCCGATGTGCTGGGCATTGAAATCGAGCACGTCAACTTTGCGGCCGAATACCGTGACCGCGTGTTTGCGGAGTTCCTGCACGAATACCAGGCAGGCCGCACCCCGAACCCCGACATTCTTTGCAATGCCGAAATCAAATTCAAGGCATTTTTGGACCATGCCATGCGTTTGGGCGCCGAAAAGATTGCTACCGGACACTACGCAAGAGTTCGCCTCAATGCTTCCAGCGGCAAGCACGAGTTACTCAAAGGCTTGGACCCGGCCAAGGACCAGAGCTATTTTTTGCACCGGTTGAACCAGGCTCAGCTGTCCAAAACACTTTTTCCTGTGGGGGAGCTCCATAAAACCGAGGTACGCCGTATCGCCGACGACATTGGCCTGCCCAATGCCAAGAAGAAGGACTCCACGGGCATCTGCTTCATTGGGGAGCGGCCGTTCCGCGAGTTTTTGAACCGCTATATCTCCAAGGAGCCGGGGCCCATCAAGAACCCCAAAGGCCACACCATCGGGGAACACGTGGGCCTGTCGTTCTACACATTGGGCCAACGCCAAGGCCTGGGCATAGGCGGCATCAAAGCCAGAGGTGCTCAGCGAGGTGGTGGCGAACACACGCCGTGGTTTGTTGCGCGCAAAGATTTGCCGAACAACACGCTATGGGTCGTACAGGGGCACGATCACCCTTGGTTGCAATCGGAACGCCTGGAAGCCCTGAACGCCTCTTGGGTTAGTAGCGAAGCACCCATCCCCATGACAGCGGCCGCCAAAACGCGGTATCGCCAAGCTGATGCACCATGCGGATTCGAACCCCTAGGCGCCGATGCATTTGCCCTGCAATTTCCCCAAGCGCAATGGGCAGTGACGCCCGGTCAATCCGCGGTGTTGTATGACGGGGATGTATGCCTTGGTG
This sequence comes from Curvibacter sp. AEP1-3, assembly GCF_002163715.1. Taxonomy (GTDB): domain Bacteria; phylum Pseudomonadota; class Gammaproteobacteria; order Burkholderiales; family Burkholderiaceae_C; genus Allorhodoferax. The sequence goes on along the minus strand of NZ_CP015698.1, from coordinate 3,061,017 downwards.
GAGGGATCATCCACAACGCATCAGCCTTGCCGGCGACCTGAACTGCGCAATTACAACAAATATTCATGGAAAACATGGCATTTTTGGCACCTTGTTTTCATCATGCGGTGCTAGCATTCAATGCCATCCGGGTTGGCATACCCAACCCTATGTCCCAATTGAAAGCGGCTTGCCATGTTCCATGTGTTGCGTAACGAGGATGGATCGATTGCCTCCCTCTCCCGCGCGGAAAGGCCCGGCGGCGAGCTGCTGAGCGATGAGCACCCCGATATCCAGGCGTTTCTGGGACACACCTCCAGTGGAAGCGGATTTGGAGAGGCTGATGCTGAATTTGTGCGGGTGCTGGAGGACTTGATCGATACCTTGATTATCAAAAACGTCATCCGGCATACGGACTTGCCTGCGGCGGCTCAACAAAAGATCAGCAAACGCAAAGGTCTGCGCAACCGGATGCAGGGTGCACTGAATCTGCTTGGTGGCGATCAACGTATTATTTAAATGACAGACAGCCTGCCTCCCTCCGGCCCTGCAACTCCAAAACCCGCTCATTGGCGGATCGGTGAACACGGGACCCATTTCGACCCCTTGCTGGACAGCTTGGTCTCGATTTCCCGCATTTACGGCATATCCACCACGCAAGAAGCCTTGTCTGCCGGACTTCCGCTGGAAAACAACCTGGTCACGCCAGCCCTCTTGCCACGCGCTGCGGCACGGGCTGGTCTGACGGCGCGCCTTGCCAGACGCAAGCTCAGCGATTTGCGCCCTGGCTTACTGCCCGTCATCTTGTTGCTGCAGGACAAACAGGCTTGCCTGCTACTGGAATGGACGGAGGACGGCCAAGCGCGAGTGCGTTTTCCGGAAAGCGGCGAGTCCGGTGATGTGATCAGCAAAGAGGCTTTGGAATCCCTGTTTGCCGGCGTGGTGTTCTTCGTGCGTCCGGTTTTCAAGTTTGACCCTCGCACGCCTGCCACCGGTGAACTGAAATCCAAACACTGGTTCTGGGGGGTTGTTTTCCAGAACTGGCGCCTCTACCGAGACAGCTTGATCGCCGCACTGCTAATCAATATGTTTGCGCTGGCCATGCCCATGTTCTCGATGACGGTCTACGACCGCGTGGTGCCGAACAGGGCCGAGGAGACGTTGTGGGTTCTGGCCATTGGTGTGATGCTGATGATGGTGTTTGATACGGTGCTGCGCACCATGCGAGCCTACATCCTGGACACAGCGGGCAAGCGGATTGATGTGACATTGTCTGCACGCATCATGGAACGCGTACTGGGCCTCAAGATGTCGGACCGGCCTGCTTCCGTAGGATCTTTTGCAGCGAATCTGCGGGCGTTTGAATCCGTCAGAGACTTTGTCGCATCTGCGAGCATCACCACGCTAGTGGACCTGCCCTTTGTGCTGGTGTTTTTTCTGGCACTGATCTGGATTTCGCCTTGGTTAACGCTGCCGCCTCTGGTTTGCATCGTCCTGCTTTTGGTTGTGTCACTGGCCACACAGCGAAAGATGCAAGAGCTGGTGGAAGTCTCGTCCCGGGCAACCTCCCAGCGCAACGCCACACTGGTGGAGAGCCTGGTGGGCATTGAAACCATCAAATTCATGGTGGCGGAAAGTAGCTTCCAACGCAAATGGGAGCAGAGCACCATATTCCTCGCTCAAACGGGCACAAAACTGAAGCTGCTGTCCAACGGCACGATGAACTTTGCACAAGCCATGCAGCAGCTGGTGTCGGTTACCAGCGTCATCGTCGGCGTGTACCTCCTCATGAACAATCAGATCAGCATGGGCGCCATCATTGCTGCATCGATGCTGGCCGGTCGTGCCATGGCACCGTTCGGACAAGTCGCAGGTCTGCTTCTCCAATATCACAGTGCCAAGAGTGGGTTGGCTTCCGTCGACACTCACATGAAGCAAGAACCGGAGCGTTCAGAAGAAACCTCATACCTGCATCGGGCTGGTTTTCAGGGAACGATTGAGTTCAAGAACGTCAGCTTTACCTACCCGGGCCAGCAACAAGCTGTACTGAGCAAGGTGTCCTTCAAGATCCATGCGGGTGAAAAAGTAGCCTTTATCGGACGGGTGGGTTCAGGAAAATCCACGATTCAGCGCCTGATACTGGGCCTGCACCAACCGACAGAGGGAGCCATCCTGATTGACGGTATCGATTCGCGGCAGATCGACCCCGCAGAACTGCGCCGTGCTGCAGGCTTTGTGTCCCAGGACGTCAGCCTCTTTTACGGTACGTTGAAAGAGAACATTGCACTGGGAGCGCCCTTTGCCGATGACCAGGACATTCTGGCTGCGGCAGAGATTGCGGGTGTGACGGAATTTGCCAACCGCCATCCCAAAGGATTCGACATGGCCATCGGTGAACGAGGCGAATCCTTGTCAGGAGGCCAGCGTCAAGCGGTCGGCATCGCCCGCGCAGTGTTGAATGACTCTCCCATGTTGCTTCTCGACGAGCCCAGCAGTGCCATGGACCACCAGAGTGAAGATGCACTCAAGAGCCGATTGCGGCGTTTCACCACCGGCAAAACCATGATTCTGGTCACCCATCGGACTTCCTTACTGGAGCTGATTGACCGCCTGATCGTGATCGATAACGGTCAGATCGTCGCAGATGGGCCCAAGGCACAAGTTGTGGAAGCGCTTCAAAGCGGACGTATCGGGAGGGCGTCATGATGAACCCCGATCCACAAGCCACCCGGACAACACCTACTCTTTGGGACAAGTTTTACGGAACAAGCTCACGCTTCCTGGACAAGTTGATGCTTGCGGTTACAGGCAAACAGAAAGAATTGGACAGCGACTTCGACGCCAATGCCGACTGGGCCATCGCAGAGCAAACACCCCAAGGCGCCCGCATTTTGGTGTGGTTGAGCGCCCTGACGGTGCTGGTGCTGTTGATTTGGTCTGCTTTTGCTGAATTGGACGAGGTCACTCGCGGTGAAGGCAAGGTCATCCCATCGCGCCAGATTCAAATATTGCAGAGCTTGGATGGCGGCATCATCTCTGAAATCCTTGCGCGCGAAGGGCAAGTGGTAAAGACCGGTGATTTGCTTGTGAAAGTGGATCCGACGCGGATGGTTTCCTCGCTGCGGGAAAACCAATCCCAGTACCTTTCTCTGCTGGCCAAAGGCGCCCGCCTCCGTGCACTGGCCGAAGGGTCACGCTTCGTGCCGCCCGAAGAAGTGTTGAAACAGGCGCCAGAAATTGTGGAGCAAGAACGTGCACTGTATGAGTCACGTCGGGCCGAATTGGATGCGACGGTCGGGGTTGCACGACAGCAATCTTCACAGCGCTCCCAGGAGTTGATCTCGGTGAAAGCCCGACGCGAGCAGGCTTCGCAGAGCTACACCCTGACGGCTAAAGAGCTGGAGCTGACCCGCCCCTTGGTAAAAACAGGAGCCATCTCAGACGTAGAGCTTTTGAGATTGGAACGCGATGTTGCCCGCTACCGTGGTGAGCGAGACAGTGCCAACTCCGATATCCCCAGGTTGGAGTCGGCGGTTGCCGAATCGAACCGAAAAATCCAAGAAGTAGAACTGACTTTCAGAAATATCGCGCGCTCCGAGTTGAGCGAAACCAATGCCAAGCTGAATGCCCTCTCTGAAGGCAGCACCGCGCTCGAGGACCGGGTTAAACAGACCGAGATCAGGTCACCGGTCAACGGAACGGTCAAACAGCTGCGTGTGAACACTGTGGGCGGCGTAGTTCAACCCGGCAAAGATCTCATCGAATTAGTGCCATCTGACGATGCTTTGCTATTGGAAGCACGCGTCTTGCCACGAGATATTGCATTTTTGCGCCCCGGCCAAAAAGCGCTTGTCAAGTTTACTGCCTATGACTTTGCGGTGTATGGCGGTTTGGAGGCCACGTTGGAGCAAATTGGCGCTGACAGTGTTGTCGATGAGAAGGGGAATGCGTTCTTTGTGGTCCGCGTAAGAACCCTTTCCACCACGATCGGTCAACAAAAATTGCCCATCATTCCTGGCATGGTGGCGGAAGTCGACATCCTGACAGGCAAAAAATCCGTGCTGGCATATCTGATGAAGCCCATCCTGCGCGCAAAGTCAAAGGCGATGTCAGAGCGATGAGAAGGAATACGGCGCCTTTGCTGGTTAGCAAAGACAAAGGGTTATTGAAGCACTGGCGGGACGCGCTAAAGATCAAGTCCGCTGTTGAGCTGGAAAGTTTTGCAGCTCTCAAGCAGCTAGCCCGGAGAAATGGCGACGTCATTTGGTTGGATCTGAAGGTGGGTGATGTACCCCCATGGGCCTCGACTGAATGGAACGATCTTTTGCATGACAAGCAAATGCGCATTGTGGCCGCAAGCTCATACCCGAAAGATGAAGAAGCGATAGCAGCCTTGGACCTTGGATGCGCAGGTTATTGCCATGCATTTTCGGATCCGGAGACGCTCCTGCAGGTCCACCAGGTCACCATGGCCGGCCACGTCTGGATAGGCCAGCATTTGATGCAGCAATTGATCCAAACGGCAAACCGCGCGAAACCTTCAATACGTTCCACGCCGGGGGCTTGGGATGCTGAACTCACCGTCCGGGAACGCGAAGTCGCCAAAATGGCAGCCCATGGCGCATCGAACTTGGCTATAGCAGAGCAATGCGACATTACTGAACGCACCGTCAAGGCGCATTTAAGTGCCGTGTTCGAAAAGCTAGGGGTCACAGACCGACTGCAGCTTGCCTTGAAAGTGCACGGAATTCAGTAATCCGTCACACACCCTGTACTTAAGTCCAATAGGCGAGGAGCCGGTAAAGCACTACATTGATCAGCTAGTTTTGCTGTCTCTGGAGTTTTTACATGGCTACTTCCCAAATTTCTGCCCAAGCCCGCGGCGTTGTTGTCATCCTGCAAGGTAATGCATGGGTGGTTTCACCTGACGGTAGCAAACGCGCCATCAAATTGGGTGATGAGATACAGGAAGGCCAAATTGTTCTTACCGAAGACGGGACGCGCTTGGAGCTTGCACTCCCGAACGGACGGGAAATCAGCCTTGAGTCGGGTCGCGAACTGCTAATTGATGCCAATTTATTGGGCTTCGCTCCAGAAGATGCAACCAACGCAGCACTCAAAGACCTCAACAGCAGTCCTGCAGCCATCGCCAGAGTCATTGCATCTGGAGGTGATCTTTCTGCTGAACTGGATCCGACAGCTGCCGGTTTAAGTGGGGGAGATGCGAGTGACTCGCACAGTTTTGTGCGAGTAATACGTATCAATGAAACAGTAACGCCCTTATCCATTGACAGAGCTGCAGACAGTAGTTCGGAGGAATTCCCCCCATTCGGCACCCAACTAACAACGGCGCCGGCACCCACTGTCAGCAGCGTATCGAGCCCGACCCAAACTGAGGGCAATACCTTGGTCTACAGTGTTTCGCTATCTGGAAGCACGATTACTTCGACTACTTATTCCTTTTCACTTGGAAGCGGCACTGCAACCTCGTCGGACTATGGCACTCCCATATTCAGTAACGGTGTAACTTATAACTCCGCGACAGGCACTGTGACTGTTCCTAGTGGTGTCAGTAGCTTTACCGTCTCAATTGCGGCGATCGACGATCTTTTGTATGAGCAGAATGAAACTGTTCCATTGACGATGGGGGGAGTGACAGGCATTGGCACCATTGTTGACAACGACACGCCAACACTCTCCATCAACGATGTGATCATCAATGAGGCCGCCGGCACCGTCACCTTCACCGTCACCCGCGCAGGCGACCTCACCCAGGCCGCCTCCGTCCAGTACGCCAGCGCCAATGACTCCGCCACCTCCGGCGCAGGCAACGACTACACCGCCGTCGCAGGCACATTGAACTTCGCCGCCAACGTCGCCACCCAGACCATCACCGTCTCCATCAACAACGACACGGTCTTTGAAGGCGCTGAGTCTTTCAATATCAACCTCTCCAACGCCGTCGGCGCTGTCATCACCGACAGCCAAGGCGTGGGCACCATCGTCGATGACGGGCGCACTCTGCCCGGCGGTGGTACCGCCAACGACGACCGCCCGGTCTTCAACGTGGGATCAGACTTCATCGTCGATGAGGCCGCAGGCACCATCACTTTCACGGTCACCAAGACCGGCTCCACCAATCTGGCTTCCTCCGTGGCATTCACTACCGTGGACGGCTCCGCCGCCGCCGGCAGCGACTACACCGCGACCGCAGGTACTCTGACTTTTGCAGCCAACGAGACCTCCAAGACCATCACCGTGCCCATCACCAATGACACGGTCTTCGAAGGTGCCGAGACTTTCAGCCTGCAAATCAGCACGCCCACCAACGCCACCATCGGTGACAACTCTCAAGTCGCCACCATCGTCGACGATGGCCGCACCCTCCCCGGCGGCGGTACCTCCAACGATGACCGTCCTTCTGTCTCCATCGGCTCCAATGTGGTCATCGATGAGGCCGCCGGCACCGTCACCTTCACCGTCACCAAGACCGGCTCGACCAACCTGCCTGTCACCGTCGATTTCGCAACCGCCAATGGCTCTGCCACTGCCGGTCAGGACTACACCGCAACCAACGGCTCTCTGACCTTTGCGGCCAATGAGACGACCAAGACCATTACGGTCAACATCACCAACGATACGACCTACGAGATCAGCGAAGACTTCACCGTCTCCCTCTCCAATGTCTCCGGCGCTACCTTGGGCACTTCCAGTGCTACCGGCACCATCGTCGACGATGGCCGCACCCTGCCCGGTGGCGGCACTGCCAACGATGACCGACCAGGCTTCTCCATCAACGATGTGATCATCAATGAGGCCGCCGGCACCGTCACCTTCACCGTCACCCGCGCAGGCGACCTCACCCAGGCCGCCTCCGTCCAGTACGCCAGCGCCAATGACTCCGCCACCTCCGGCGCAGGCAACGACTACACCGCCGTCGCAGGCACATTGAACTTCGCCGCCAACGTCGCCACCCAGACCATCACCGTCTCCATCAACAACGACACGGTCTTTGAAGGCGCTGAGTCTTTCAATATCAACCTCTCCAACGCCGTCGGCGCTGTCATCACCGACAACCTGGGTGTGGGCACCATCCGTGACGATGGCACCGGAACAGGAGGCACCGACAACGACACGCCAACCCTGTCGGTCTCGAGCCCAACCGTGGCAGAGAACGCCGGTTTTGCACAGTTCACGGTCAGCCTGAACAACGCCTCAACGACTGCAACCTCGGTCAACTTGGCCTTGACCAACGGCTCCGCCACCGGAACCGGTACCGACTACGGCAGCGCCACCGCCACCAACCTGCAGGTGTCGACCGATGGTGGTACCACTTGGTCCAACGCCACGACTGCAACCATCGCTGCAGGCACGACCTCCGTGCTGGTGCGCACCCCCATCACCAACGATGCGCTCGATGAGGTCAATGAGAATTTCACACTGACAGCAACGCGTACTGCAGGTACCACGACCAATGCATCTGCTAACGGCACTGCCACCATCACCGACGATGATGCAACGCCGAGCTTGTCGGTCAATGACATCACCGTCAACGAAGCTGCAGGCACTGCCACTTTCACCGTGACCCTCTCGGCCGCTTCCGGCCAGACCGTCACCGTGGGATACAACACAAGCGATGGCACCGCCACCGCTGGCTCGGACTACACATCGACCACTGGTACGTTGACCTTCGCCCCCGGCGTGACGACTCAAACCATTACGGTCAATATCGCCAACGATGCCCCTGCAATCTTTGAAGGCGCAGAAACCTTCAATGTGAACTTGGTGACGCCCACCAATGCCACGATCACCGACAACCTGGGTGTGGGCACCATCCGTGACGATGGCACCGGAACAGGAGGCACCGACAACGACACGCCAACCCTGTCGGTCTCGAGCCCAACCGTGGCAGAGAACGCCGGTTTTGCACAGTTCACGGTCAGCCTGAACAACGCCTCAACGACTGCAACCTCGGTCAACTTGGCCTTGACCAACGGCTCCGCCACCGGAACCGGTACCGACTACGGCAGCGCCACCGCCACCAACCTGCAGGTGTCGACCGATGGTGGTACCACTTGGTCCAACGCCACGACTGCAACCATCGCTGCAGGCACGACCTCCGTGCTGGTGCGCACCCCCATCACAAATGACGGCCTTTCAGAAGCAGACGAAACGTTCACACTCACTGCAACCCGCACCTCAGGCACCACTACAAATGGCAGCGCCACAGGTAGCGCCACTATTTTGGACAATGATCATCCGCCCGTCGCAGGGAATGACTCCAATTCGGTGACTGAGGATGCCGCAGTAACAACGTTAAATGTCACCGCAGCCAACGGTGTAATACAGAGCGCCGGGAACGCTGCGGGCAAAGACACGGACTTGGATGGAAACACCCTTACCGTGACCGCTGTCCGTACAGGACTCGAAATTGGAACAGGTACTTCAGGCACTATTGGAACTGCACTTGTAGGCACCTATGGAACGTTGACGCTTTACTCAGATGGGCGATATGACTACGTCCTGAACAACTCCAGCTCTGCTGTTCAAAATTTAATCGCCGGACAGATTGCACAGGATGTTTTCACTTACACCGTCAGTGATGGAACGGGGCAGTCAGATAGCGCTACGCTCACCATCAACGTAAACGGAGCTCAAGATACCGTGGCACCTCCGCCTACCGTTGTACCACTCACGGGATCTGCAACCGGCTTCAACGGCGAGTACTACGGATATAACGAAACGGCGACCACTACGGGTCGAACCCACAGTGACGACGGAACCGCCACTTTTGGTGTTCACCTTGCTGCAGGTAATTTGAACTCCGTTGAGGACATGTACACCATTATTGATGGTCGAAATGCATTGGCTGGCGGAGCAAGCATTGTTGGCACGTCCACCACTGCAAATGCGAATGTTGCCGATGTGAGCTTCAAAGCGCGGAATATTGACTACGGCTTCAACCCCACAGTCAATTCGTCACTGGGCTCAAACCAAAACAGAGCAGCAGGCAGTGCCTTACTTGCCAATGATGGAAACGCAAACTCTACAACTCGCGCGCTAAGTAACTTCTTGGATCAAGACCTATCTACTGGGTTGGTTCAAACTGGTGTGGGGAATACCAACGGCACCTCGGGGCTTGGAACGACAACCGACGCAGCAATTCGAATTTCCGGCAAGTTCTACACACAACCAGGCTCGTATGATTTCCGCGTTACTGCGGACGATGGTTTCCGGTTGAACGTAGACGGCCACACGTTGCTTGAGTACGACGGTAACCAAGGCCCAACGACACGCATTTTTAACAATGTGCAATTGGGTGACTTGGCCGGCGGACTTCAATCCTTAGAGCTCCTTTATTGGGAACAAGGCGGAAACTCGCGGCTGCGGATTGAATACAAATCGAGCAGCTCCGGTACTTGGCAAGTAATGTCGCTGACAAACACAGCCATGTTTACCAATGAGTCAGCGCCCACAATCGCTGACACAAGAATTCAAGACCTTGTCTACGATGGCACCACGTCGACTTGGCAGCTGCGGACCGGCTCCATTTTGGATGGGGGAACAGGGAACGATACGTTGACTGGCGGCGCTGGCCGTGACTATTTGATAGGCGGCAATGGCAATGACACGCTGAACGGCGGCGATGCAGCTGACACATTGGAAGGCGGCGCCGGAAACGATGTATTGAACGGGGGCACCGGCAACGATCTGTTGATCGGCGGGGCAGGTACAGACACGCTAACCGGTGGGGTTGGGGATGATTTCTACCGACTGAGTGACACATTGGACACTATCGTCGAAGCGGCAGGCTCTGGCACTGACACTGTCCAACTTGATTCCACTTACGTCTCAACAAACCTCAGCACAACTTACGTCCTCGCAACTAACCTCGAAAATCTGGTTGCCTATGACGGCGGGGCAATTAACCTCACAGGTAATGCATCCGCTAACCGGCTTGAAGGCAATAGCGCGGCAAACACCATTAGCGGGCTTGACGGGAATGACTTCATCGTCGGCGGCAAAGAAAATGACATATTGACCGGTGGTACAGGCTCTGACACTTTCGCATGGAGACTCAATGACGGAGGGACAGCGGGCTCACCAGCTGTAGACCATGTCACAGACTTCAACTATGGCGGGGGCTATAGCAATGTGTCTCTTAGCGGAGGAGATGTTCTCGACTTAAGAGAGCTTCTTGTCGGCGAGCACACGTCATCTGGCAATAGCGGTAGTGCAGCTACGGATGTAGCGATTTCTAACTTGCTGAACTACATTGATATCAACATTAATGGAGCTAACACTGAAATTCGCATCAGTAGCACCGGCGGCTTTGCTGGCGGAACTTACTCGGCGGCAGCTGAAGATCAACGAATTGTTTTAGACAACGTCAACTTGTACACCGCGGTAGGCACCACAAGCGGCAACGAGTCGCTTCTTTTACAAACGCTGATCCGAAACGGTACCCTCTTGTTGGACTAAACACTACTAAAGGGGGATCCGCTCTTCACTTCAAAAATGTGAAGAGCGGGCCTTCTTAAGATTGAATACCAGGTCCAGTAGCCGCATCAAAACCGATAGCTTTGAGAGCATTGCATTCTGCCGATGTGCTCACACCTTCTGCGATCACCTGCAGGCCTATATTGTGCGCAATGCTGCACAAACCCTTTAGGAATGCTTCGTTACCGGCATTCGCATTAACTCCACGCACAAAACTTGAATCGACCTTCAAGTAATCCAAGCCCAAATCATGAAGTTGTCCGATTTGGCTGAAGCGATGGCCGAAATGCTCAAGCCCAATGCGGCAACCACGCTTTTTCAGCGCAAAGCAAAGTTGCCTGAAGCTTTCGAGGTGCTTCAACGCACCCTCCTCAGGAACTTCCAGCCACAAACGGTTAGCAAGTGTGCTGCGCTGCTTCAAGATCTCAAGTAGTTTGTTGAGAAAGTCCGCACTCTCTAAAGAACTCGCGGACAAATTGATCGCCAATCCTGGCAAATCAGGTTCTTTCTCAAGTTCATCGAGCCCGAGTGAAACCGCCATCAAATCCAAAGCTGGGGTCAGCTTAAGTCGCTCTGCGATCGGCAAAAATCTACCTGCGGGCAACCACTCTCCTGACTCGTCAAACATCAACCGCAATGGGCACTCTTTATGGGAAAGGCCACCGGAAAGAGTCATCACCGGAAACGCAATCAGTCGCACCCAGCGGTTCTCCAAAGCCCTACCAATCAATTTAGCCCATTGCTCAGAGGATCGAGGCAGTTCATCGGAATCCGAATAAACGGCTTCGTGCACAGCGCTATGTGACTGAGTTTCAGCCGCGGCTAGTGCAGCATCCACCCTCGCCAAGAGGCTGCCTAAATCATCGTTACGACTAAATCTCCCAAAGCCTATGAAACCGCTGAGATTGCCATCCATGTATGGCGCCGCCTCTTGGCCCAGAGCCTCCAGAAGCCGAACGGCAATCACTGAACCATCCACGCTTTCACGAGTGAAGACTGCAAAATCGGCGCCATTGAGCCGTGCAACGACTGACCTACCGGTATCGGGAAAACTACTGATGAGAATTTTGGCGGTTAGCTTCAATAGCGAGTCTGCGGACTCCCTTCCAAGGCGCCTGTTGATGCTTGCTAAATCATTCAACCGCAGCATGAACAGAGTTCCACCCACCGAATCCTCTGCTTCCAAAGCATGCCTCAGTCGGGCCATGAAGTGTGCACGATTAGTCAACCCTGTCATTTGATCGAAATTGGCCTCCTGTCGCACTTGCTCCAAGCGCCCAGCCTCATCCTCAAACATGGCTTTCAGGCGACCTACTGTTTCGTTCATGGCAACAGCGAGTTGCCGTAGCTCCGGCACACGCGGCACGTCAATAGTGACAAACCGGCGCTGAGTAATCGCCACTGCTTGATCAATGACCGATTTCAAAGGTTTGCGCAATCGACTCAGCACCAGACTACCAAGATATCCACCAACTAGCCCAGCGAGGGAAAGTGCCAGCGTCATTTCATAGGCACTCTTCCAAAGAGCTCCATATGCAAATCGACTATGGCTGATCAGCGTTACGGTTCCGAACTGTTTCCACCCATCGCTGATTTGAGCCTGGCCAGGCTCCGAGTGGATCGGCATCAACTTTACGAACCAGGCGGGAGCATCCAGTCCGCCCTCAGGGGCTTCCCTCTGGGAAATCACATTGCCGCGGGGATCGACGATGCGCACCAGTTGGTAATGACCACTATCAAACAAAGACGCCGTCACCAGATCAACCGTCACCGGATCCGGATTACTTTGACTCAATGACAGGGCTAGGGCAACGGCGTTGTCAGTATTTTTGATTGCCAGTTGCGACTCCAGATAGCCACGGGCAGAGAGCAAAGAGGCAAGTAGCCCTCCCCCAAGGGCCAGCAGCATGCTTGCGATAATGGCCAACCAAAGTTGTCTATACATGGACATACGATTTCCTTACCTCAAATTATTCAAAGCCTTCGGCTTTGGCTCGCCTCAGCAAGTCTTCCCAACGGGACAATCGCCCGGTGCCTCCCGCGGCGGTTCCACCACCGCCAACACCGGCAAAAACACCTGACCCGTTAAAGCTGAAAATGGGGACCAGATCTGGTCTTCTGGAAGCAGGCCGAATATCACCAATCAGGTTGTCCATCACCAAAGGCTCAGCGTCCGGCGCCGTGTAATAGGCGAGCACCATGTGGGCTTGCGTCGCTTCAGAAGTCCCAGTTTTGGCTCGCACATATATCAGGCGCAACTTGTCCGGCTGCACTCCGACCTGGAGCAACGTAAAATACTTGGCAATCGCGAAGTCCTCACAATCACCTGCAGAACGGCCAAGCGTTTCAAGCGGAGTCGCCCAATAATCCACTTGCCCCCAGATTGCGCCGTCTTCACCAAATAGCACTTGTTGATTGATGAATGTGTTGACGCGCTTTATCCGCTCTTGATCTGAAACATCGGTCAAACCATTCACTAATTTGCGCCAAGCTTCAAACTTGGGTTGCGCTGCTGCCCCCCAGCGCTGCACAAACGTAGACTGCAGTGCATCGAAGTTCGTCGCCGCAAATACCCAACATGCCATTGCCAAAAGCAACGAGAAACAAGTCCGGCCGGCGATACAACCTGCCCTGGACTCGAAACGCATTAATTTGGCAAAGGTGATGTTTTTCACACGGAAATAGTGGAAAAGCGGCAATTTGTCACAGCACTGATGACGAAAAAATCACGAGAACGCCTAAAATTCGGGCACTTTGAACCGCCAAACACACGGACTTGGGGTGGTTTATCGAGCCACCGCTCAAGAAAACCAGTCTCTCAACAGCATACAAGAATGATCACTCGTACTCCACTCGCTATAGCCACTGCCGCGCTCTTTATTGCCGGCATCAGCCACGCACAGTCGGTCAACCAGCTGCAAGCGGCTGTCGAGAAGGCCATTCTTGAGAACCCCGAAGTCAAAGTAAAGCACAAAAACCTATTGGCTTCTGCCAACGAACAAGCAGTTGCTGAAGGCGGATGGCGCCCCCGGATCGACCTGGAAGCCACAGCCGGTGAGAAATCGACCTTTTCCCCGGGAATGAAATCAGACAAGGGATATTCCAACTCAACCGCGACACTCCAATTGCGCCAGACATTGTTCGATGGGTTTGCGACGATGAGTGACGTTCGTCGCCTGGGACATTCCCGGATGGCTGCTTACTACGATCTTCTGGCAACCAGCGACAACATCGGGCTGGAAGCCGCCCGTGCCTACCTCGACGTTCAGCGTTACCGCGAACTGGTGGAGCTTGCAAAAGAGAACTACGCTAACCATGCCGACGTCTACTCACGTTTGGAGGCCCGCGTCAAAGCTGGCGTAGGCCGGCGGGTTGATCTGGAACAGGCCGCAGGACGTCTGGCTTTGGCTGAGTCCAATTGGTTAACAGAAGCCAGCAACCTGCATGATGTCACCGCTCGCTACCAACGCCTGGTAGGCGAGATGCCCAGCAAGGAACTCTCTACAGCGCCGAATCTCTCTGCCTTCCTGCCAGGCCGGGAAAACTACGTTGCAAACACAGTTCGAGGCAACCCTGAGTTTCTAGGCGCCGTGTCCAATATCCGCGCCTACCGCGCAGATGCAGAGCTTCGCAAGGCCGCGAACTATCCGACTCTGGAATTCAGAGCTTCTCAGAGCTTCGAAACCAACCGCTCGGCGGTAACGGGCGATTATCGCGACTCAGCCCTGCAATTGGTGCTGAACTACAACTTGTACAAAGGCGGCTCTGATCAGGCACGCATACGTCAGTACGTCGACAAACTCAACGCAACCTACGACTTGCGCGACAAGGTGTGCCGCGACGTTCGTCAAACCGCCTTGATTGCCTACAACGACGTGAGCAAATTGGAGAGCCAGATCGGCTTTTTGAGCCAACATGAGTTGTCCACCTCGAAAGCGCGCGAAGCCTATCGTCAGCAGTTCGACATTGGCCAGCGCTCCTTGCTGGATTTGTTGGATACCGAGAACGAATATTTCCAGGCACGTCGTGCCTTGGTCAACGCGGAATATGACCTTTCGCTGGCAAAGGCACGCGTTTTGGCTGCGAACGGCACCCTGCTGTCTGCTCTCAAACTGCGCCCCTTGGAAACCCAGGCACCGGACCAACCAGCCGGCACCGATGCCAACGACGATGCCATGCAATGTGTGTCCGACCTTGCACCGCAGGTGGTACTGGACAAATCCAGTCTGCCGAAGCCGACTTTGGCCACTGCACCGATTGCACCAGCACCAGCTCCAGTACCTGCCCCGGCACCCGCACCTGCAGTGCTATCAAGCAAGGCGCTGTGTGACGCGGTAGCTCCTTCTGTCGAAAAATGGATCGCGGCTTGGAATGGCAAAGACATCAATGGCTACTTCTCTGCCTACGCGGACGGTTTTGTACCAGCCCAGGGCTTGAGCCGCAGTCAATGGGAAAGCCTGCGCAAGAAGCGCGTCGGTAAGCAAGGTGGAATTTCGACGGTATTGAAGAACATTACCCCTGCCCAGTGCGACGGCAAAACCACCGAAGTCTCCTTCACCCAAGAATATGGCTCGGAAGACTACCGTGACACAGTGGAAAAAACACTCTCCATGGAATACGTGGGTGGCGCCTGGAAGATCCTGAAGGAAACCGTAACCAAGGGTCGCACTTTCTAAGTTCACCGGCCCGCAAAAAAGCGACCCTCGGGTCGCTTTTTTATGCCTGAACCAAACAGGTCTTGAGAGACCGGCAGGTGCAAAAAAACTGTCAGAACGGAATATCGTCGTCCATGTCATCAAAGCCGCTGGCCGGGCGCGGTGCAGGGGCCTGACGGGGCGCAGGTGCCGGTGCGGCAGCACGGGGAGGAGGCGCCATCCGGCGGGGTGGTGGTGCACCGCCTTCATCGCCACCATCAGAGGGGCCGCCCATGCCCTCGCGGCCACCCAACAATTGCAACTCGGTCGCCACAATGTCCACCGTGCTCTTTTCCACACCGGACTGGTCGGTGTACTTGCCATATTTCAAGCGGCCTTCCACGTAAATGGGGCGGCCTTTCTTGACGTACTCACCGGCAATTTCGGCCAGACGGTCATAAAAAGTGACCCGGTGCCACTGGGTGTCTTCCACGGTCTCGCCGGTATTGCGATCTTTACGGCGGCTACTGGTAGCTACGCTGACGTTCGCCACCGCCTGACCGGACGGCAGATAGCGGATTTCAGGATCGCGGCCGCAATTACCGACCAGAATGACTTTGTTGACGGATGCCATGGTTTTCTCCAGATTAGTCGCTGATTATCCTGCCTTTAGACCTGTCTTTGACGCCGGAGCGTCCATCCCCCAGGCAACCCCCAACCAGGCCAACATGGCTAAGGTGCTTACAAGAAACAAGGCTTGCGCACCGGCGGACTTAACCAGCCAGCCCCCGAAAGCACCGCCCGCAAAGAAGCCCAAAGACTGCAAGGTGTTGTAAACCCCCAGTGCGGCGCCACGTGAAGCCGCAGGTGCTACGCGGGAAGCCAGGCTGGGCTGACTGGCCTCCAGCACATTGAAACCACAAAAGAACACAAACAACACCAGCGCCATCGGCCAAACACCTGCCACGGTGTGGACAAGCGCCCAGAGCGCCAGCTGCACCAAGGCAATCAAGGCAATAGCCGACAAAAACACAGCGCGCAGATAGCCTTTTTTCTCCAGCGGGAAGAGTGTGGCACCCATGACGAAAAATGAAGCCAGCACCGCCGGCAAATACACCTGCCAGTGCTGGTCCCGCGCCAACCCGGCTTGCACCAACATGGCAGGCAATGCCACCCACATGGACAGCTGCACCGCATGAAGCACAAACACCCCGAAGTCCAGCCGCAACAGGGCCGGATGTCGCAACACTGAGAGCACGCCACCCCGGGCCTGATCCACCTGTTTTTCCGGTTCAGGCGGTACCCACCAGATCACCACCGCGATGCCACCCACAGCCAGTGCAGACGTCATCGCAAACAAGCCATGCAGCCCGATGAAAGATGCCAGCAAAGGCGACAGCACCAGCGACAGGGCAAACATCAGCCCGATGCTCGCCCCCACCAAGGCCATGGCTTTGGTGCGCACGACGTCGCGAGTCTGGTCGGCCAACAAAGCGGTGACTGCGGCGGAAATAGCGCCCGCCCCTTGCAGCGCCCGCCCTGCCACCAGCCAATGCAGGCTAGGCGCCCAAGCAGCAATGGCACTGCCGGCCGCAAAAATCAACAGCCCGACCACCATCACCGGCTTGCGGCCAAACTTGTCGGATGCCACACCAAACGGGATCTGCAAGATGCCTTGCGTCAGGCCATAAATGCCCATGGCCATGCCGACCAGCGCGGCATCGTCCCCACCGGGGTACTTGCGGGCCTCCAGTGCAAATACCGGCAACACGAGAAAGAGACCCAGCATGCGCAACGCAAAAATCAGGGCCAGCGAGGCGCTGGAGCGCCTCTCTTGGGGCGTCATCACGGTATCAAGGGCAGATGGGGCGGAGGGGGCAGACACGGCAGTCACTCTCAGGCATAAAGGACGGTGAAAACCGGGGAGGCGACACCGCAACCCGACATTGTCTATCATGGCGGGTTACTCTTCCGGCGGCCACGAACTTGAACTCTTCCACTCACGACAGCAAGGACCTTGTGCATCACGAGGATGGCAAGTACCTCGCCCGGGCGCTGCAGCAGCAAACCATCAGCGTGCGGGGTGCGCGTACCCACAACCTGAAGAACATCGACCTCGATATCCCGCGCAACCAGTTGGTGGTGATTACCGGCCTGTCGGGTTCTGGCAAATCGAGTCTGGCATTTGACACGCTGTATGCCGAGGGTCAGCGCCGCTATGTGGAAAGCCTGTCCACCTACGCGCGCCAGTTTTTGCAACTGATGGACAAGCCCGATGTGGACATGATTGAGGGCCTGTCACCGGCCATCAGCATCGAGCAAAAAGCCACCAGTCACAACCCCCGCTCCACGGTCGGCACAGTCACCGAAATCCATGACTATCTGCGTCTGCTGTTTGCTCGCGCGGGTACACCGTTCTGCCCGGACCACGACCTGCCGCTGCAAAGCCAAACCGTGAGCCAGATGGTGGATGCGGTGTTGGCCTTGCCGGAAGAAACCAAACTCATGATCCTCGCCCCGGTAGCACGCGAGAAGAAAGGCGAGTTTCTGGAGGTATTTGCCGACATGCAGGCCCAGGGCTACGTGCGCTTTCGCATTAACGGCGAAGCAGTGGAAGCCGAGAACCTGCCCAAACTCAAGAAAACCGAGAAGCACGACATCGATGTGGTGGTCGACCGCATCAAGGTGCGCGCAGACCTTAAACAACGTCTGGCCGAGAGCTTTGAAGCCGCGTTGCGTCTGGCGGGTGGTCGTGCGATTGCGCTGGAGATGGACAGCGGGGCCGAGCACCTGTTTAACGCCAAGTTCGCCTGCCCGGTGTGCAATTACTCGATTGCCGAGTTGGAGCCCCGCCTGTTCTCGTTCAACTCTCCCGTGGGCGCTTGCCCTACCTGCGATGGCCTGGGTAACCACGAGTTTTTTGATCCCGCTCGCGTGGTCGCCTTCCCCACCCTAAGCCTGGCGAGTGGCGCCATCAAGGGCTGGGACCGGCGTAACGGCTACTACTTCAGCATGCTGGAGAGCCTGGCCAAACACTACGCGTTTGACATTGAAGCGGCGTTTGAAAGCTTGCCGGAGAACGTGCAGCACGCCATCCTGCACGGCTCAGGCGACGAAGAGATCAAGTTCAGCTACATCATGGACTCGGGCGCCTCTCAGGGCAAAAAGGTCACCAAGAAGCACCCCTTCGAAGGCATCATCCCCAACATGCAGCGGCGCTACCGCGAGACCGACTCAGCCGTAGTGCGCGAAGACCTGGGCCGCCTGCGCAGCACCCAGCCCTGCCCCGACTGCTTCGGATCGCGCCTGCGCAAGGAAGCGCGTCACGTCAAGATCGGCGAGGGCGACCAAGCCCGCGCCATTTATGAGATCAGCCACGTCACCCTGCGCGAAAGCTTTGCCTACTTCAACACATTGCAGATGCCAGGGGCACGTGGGGAAATTGCCGCCAAGGTCATCCGCGAGATCGGCTTGCGGCTGAAGTTCCTGAACGACGTGGGCCTGAACTATCTGAGCCTGGACCGCAGTGCCGAAACGCTCAGCGGCGGTGAGAGCCAGCGCATCCGCCTGGCCAGCCAGATCGGTTCCGGCCTGACCGGTGTGATGTACGTGCTCGATGAGCCCAGCATCGGCCTGCACCAGCGTGACAACGACCGGCTGATCGGCACCCTGCAGCACCTGCGCGATATTGGCAACAGCGTACTAGTGGTGGAGCACGACGAAGACATGATGCGCGCCGCCGACCATGTGATCGACATGGGCCTGGGCGCCGGCGTGCATGGCGGGCGGGTGATTGCCCAGGGCACGTTTGACGAAGTTAAAGCCAACCCTGACTCACTGACCGGTCAATACCTCGCCAAAACACTGCGTATCGAAGTGCCCAAGCGCCGCACGCCTTGGCTGCCGGTGGTGGAAGAAGCCAAGCCGGTCGCCAAAGGTGCCGGCAAAGGCGCACCCAGCAAGGCAGCTTTGGCCTGGGCCGAGCGGCAGGCGCAGCACATCGCCACCCAGGGCACGTTGCAGGCCATCCGCATTACCGGTGCCACGGGGCACAACCTCAAGGGTGTGAATGTGGACTTCCCCGTGGGCCTGCTCACCTGCGTAACCGGCGTGTCCGGCTCAGGTAAATCTACACTGGTGAACGACACGCTCTACGCCGCCGTGGCACGCCAGCTCTACCGCGCACACGACGAGCCCGCAGCCCACGAGAGCATTGAAGGCATCCAGTATTTCGACAAGGTCATCAACGTCGACCAGTCGCCCATTGGCCGCACACCGCGTTCCAACCCGGCCACCTACACCGGCCTGTTCACCCCCATCCGCGAGCTGATGGCCGAGGTGCCCACGGCGCGCGAACGCGGCTACGGCCCGGGGCGCTTCAGCTTCAACGTCGCCGGTGGCCGCTGCGAGGCCTGCCAGGGCGACGGCATGGTGAAGGTGGAGATGCACTTTCTGCCCGACGTGTATGTGCCCTGCGACGTGTGCGCCGGCCAGCGCTACAACCGCGAAACACTGGAAGTGCTCTACAAGGGCAAGAACATCGCGCAGATCCTGGACATGACGGTGGAAGCCGCCTACGAGTTCCTGCAGGCCGTGCCCACCATCGCGCGCAAGCTGCAAACCTTGCTGGACGTGGGCCTGTCTTACATCCGCCTCGGGCAAGCCGCCACCACGCTGTCCGGTGGCGAGGCACAGCGCGTGAAGCTGGCCCTGGAGCTGTCCAAAAAAGACACCGGCCGCACACTTTACATCCTCGACGAGCCCACCACCGGCCTGCACTTTGCCGACATCGCACTGCTGCTCAAAGTGCTGCACCAGCTGCGCGACGCGGGCAACACCATCGTCATCATCGAACACAACCTGGACGTCATCAAAACTGCCGACTGGCTGATCGACATCGGCCCCGAAGGCGGCGCGGGTGGCGGCACCGTGGTCGGTGTGGGCACGCCGGAAGACATTGCTGCCAACCCGGCCAGCCATACGGGCAAGTATTTGAGGCCGCTGCTGGAAGACTGATATTTGGGTCAAATCAGGCTCTGGCGCACATAGAATGTGCGCGAGCAGCTACTAATTTAATAGCAAATCAAGCACTGGCAGCACTCAGCTTGCGATACAGCGTCTGCCTGCTGATGCCCAGTTGCCGGGCGGCGAGGGACACGTTGCCACGGGTGGCCTCCAAGGCTTGCTGGATAGCGGCTTGGGACAAGGCCTGCAGGCTTTGAGGGGTCCGCACCTCAGCGGGCTGTGCATCCGGAGCATAGGGTGCTGGGGTCTGCGCTGATTGGGTGTCCACAATCCGCTCCGCCAGCGAAGGCGCCTGCAAGGCCTCCAACAAATCGTCCGGCATGTGCGTCCAGTCGAGCGTATCTTCCCCGTCTTGCAACATGGCGCAGGCGGTGCGCAATACGCTGGCGTATTGGCGCAGGTTGCCGGGCCAGGGGTAGCTGGTCAAGCGCTGCATCAAGTCCGGTGCCACCTGCACTGGCACGTCCGGGCTCAGGTCAGCCAGCAAGCGCTCGGTCAAGGGCACCAGATCGCTGCGTTCTCGCAAGGCCGGGAGCGTAACCGTGAGGCCGTTGATGCGGTAGTACAGGTCCTGGCGGAAGGCGCCCTTCTCAGAGGCTTCCGCCAGCTTGCAGTGGGTGGCGCTGATGAGCGCGAAATCCACTGCCACGGACTTTCCGGCGCCCACAGGTGTCACCGTGCGCTCTTGCAGCACACGGAGCAAGCGGGTTTGCATGGCCAAGGGCATGTCGCCGATTTCATCCAGGAAAAGCGTGCCGCCATGGGCCTCGCGCAAGCGGCCGGGGCTACCCTCTTTGCGCGCACCCGTGAAGGCGCCGGCCACGTAGCCGAAGAGCTCGGATTCGATCAGGCTCTCGGGTATGGCGCCGCAGTTGATGGCCACGAAGGGCCCTTCGCGGCGCGGGCCGCTGGCGTGCAGGGCGCGGGCAAACATCTCTTTGCCCACGCCGGATTCGCCCTGAATCAGCAGCGGTATCGGCTTGCCGACGATGCGGCGGGCCTTGTCGGCGGCGCTGCGCCAGCGGGCGTCGCCGGTGTCCAACGCGGCCAGGGCATCGGCACCGGCTGCAGGCGTAGCTGCTGCGGCACTGGCTGCGCGCACGGCGTTGGACTGGCTGATGGCGGGCAGTACGGATGCATCCACCTGCACTTGGGCAAACAGCACGGCGCCGTTGTGCAAACGCAATTGCTGAGGCTGCTGGGGACGGCGCTTGTGGCGCGACAGCAAATCGTCCAGCCGCACATCGAGCACGCGCTCCATGGTGGTCGCGCCAATATCCCCCGCGTTCAAGCGCAGCAGGGCCAGCCCCACGCGGTTGGCACCAACGATCCATCCGTCGTCTGAGAGCGCGATGATGCCCTCAGCCACGCTGCCGATCCCCTCAGGCTGCACATGCAGGTGCAGACGGATGTTGCGTTTGCAGGTGGCCACCATCAGGCGGTTTTCAATCATGCGGGCTGCGGTGCTCACCAGCCCCAAGGTGTGGGCATGGCCGTTGCGGTGGTCGCCGGAGATATCCAGAATGCCGGTCAGCTCGCCAGTGGCCGACAAAATAGGCGAGGCCGCGCAGGTCAAGAAACCATTGCGCTCCAGAAAATGCTCAGAGCCATGGATTTCCACCGCACTTCGCTCTGCCAACGCCGTACCAATCGCGTTGGTGCCCCGGTGGGCCTCGGCCCACGAAGCGCCGCTGGTGAGCGCCACGCGCTCGGCTTTATCCACAAAGTACGGGTCACCCAAGGTGTGCATCAACATGCCGGCGGAGTCGGCGAGCACCACCACGCTCTGGCTTTGACGGACTTGATCGAACACGTACTCCATGACCGGCCGGGAATGCGCCAACAAGGCATGGTTGCTGGCCAACACATGGCGCAAATGGTGGCTGCTGGCATGTTCAGGGGCCACGCGGGCAGTGGGCGCCAAGCCTGCAGCCACACTGCGGTGCCAGGAACGGGCCAGGCGCGCATCGACAACGCCCTCAGGGCATTGCCCGGTTTCCAATAGTTGCTGCCGGGCCTGTCGCAAGGCCAGCAAGGGGGATGGTGATCGCACGTTGTCTCCTGCGCGGGGTCATATCGCCCCGCTTTGGGCCCAGTATGGGGGTAGCTTGCGCGGCGGGCAATGCCGCGCAGCCCCGCATCTGTCCGACTGTTCCATTTTGTGACAACTGTCACTGTGGCAAAGCTTGACAGGCCTGGCTTGCGGACAGCTTGCGGCAGATCAACATTTGCAAAAAGTTCAATGAAATCAATACATTGAGCCGACCGAAACGCATGGCACGCCTTTTGAGAGTACAGGCCACCCGGCAGAGTGACTCTGCGGGAAACCAAACCAATCACAAGAGGACGACAACCATGGCTATTTACGCAGCACCCGGCGCCGCTGGCGCGAAGATTACCTACAAATCCCAGTACAACAACTTCATCGGCGGCAAATGGGTAGCGCCGGTCAAGGGGCAGTACTTCGACGTCATCACGCCGGTGAGCGGCAAGGTCTACACCCAAGCCGCCCGCTCCACCGCTGAAGACATTGAGCTCGCGCTGGACGCCGCGCACGCTGCTTCTGATGCATGGGGCAAAACCGACGCAGCCACCCGCGCCAACATCCTGCTCAAGATTGCCGACCGCATCGAGCAAAACCTGGAACTGCTGGCCTACGCAGAAACCGTGGACAATGGCAAAGCCATCCGCGAGACCCTGAACGCCGACATCCCCCTCACCGTAGACCACTTCCGTTACTTCGCAGGCTGCGTGCGTGCGCAAGAAGGCGCCTTGTCCAACATCGACGAGAACACCGTGGCGTATCACATCCAGGAACCCCTGGGCGTGGTGGGCCAAATCATTCCCTGGAACTTCCCCATCCTGATGGCGGCCTGGAAACTGGCGCCTGCCTTGGGCGCCGGCAACTGCGTGGTGCTCAAACCCGCCGAGTCCACTCCCATCTCCATCTTGATCTTGGCTGAGCTGATTGCCGACCTGCTGCCGCCCGGCGTGCTGAACATCGTCAACGGTTACGGTCGCGAAGCCGGCATGCCTCTGGCCACCAGCAAGCGTATTGCCAAGATCGCCTTCACCGGCTCCACCACCACCGGCCGCGTGATTGCACAAGCCGCTGCCAACAACCTGATTCCCGCCACGCTGGAACTGGGCGGCAAGAGCCCCAACGTGTTCTTTGCGGACGTGATGGACAAGGACGACGCCTTCCTGGACAAAGCCATCGAAGGCTTGGTGCTGTTTGCCTTCAACCAAGGCGAAGTTTGCACCTGCCCATCCCGCGCGCTGATTCAGGAATCGATCTACGACAAGTTCATGGAACGCGTGTTGAAGCGCGTGGCCGCCATCAAGCACATGAACCCGCTGGACACTGACAGCATGATGGGCGCGCAGGCCTCCAAAGAGCAGCTGACCAAGATCCTGAGCTACTTGGACTTGGGCAAGCAAGAAGGCGCAGAGCTGCTGGCAGGCGGCGGCCAAGCCCATTTGGGTGGCGACTTGGAAGGCGGCTACTACGTGCAGCCCACCCTGTTCAAGGGCCACAACAAGATGCGCATCTTCCAGGAAGAAATTTTCGGTCCCGTGCTGGCCGTGACCACCTTCAAGGACGAAGCCGAAGCATTGGCCATTGCCAATGACACGCTCTACGGTCTGGGCGCCGGCGTGTGGAGCCGCAATGGCAACGTGGCCTACCGCATGGGTCGTGCCATCAAGGCTGGCCGCGTCTGGACCAACTGCTACCACGCCTACCCTGCACACGCAGCTTTCGGCGGCTACAAGGAATCCGGCATCGGCCGCGAAACCCACAAGATGATGCTGGACCACTACCAGCAGACCAAGAACTTGTTGGTGTCGTACTCCGAGAACAAGCTGGGCTTCTTCTAAAGCGGTGACTTAAGCCCCTTCTCGCCGGAGGGGTCGCCAAGCGGCTACCCCAAGGGCGCCCACCTGATACTGGAGTACCAGAAAACGAAGTTTCGAGGCACTCAAATCGGTGGTCACCCTTGGCGTAGCCGTTTGGCTCTTGGTGCTCGACACGAAAATCCAGTCGGACTGACGCAGACGTTGAATGATTTACGACGGCTGCACTCAAACGACCCTGCTTCGGGGACTGTGTGGGCGGACGCCGATTTCTGGTACCCCAGTATGAGGTGGCGGCCCACACAGTCCCCGAAGCTGCGAGCGCCAAAACAGCAAGCTGAGCAATCTTCCGACAAGGAGACAAACCATGGTCGACAAAGTAGTAGCCACCCCCGCGGCCCTGGAGCTGGTGGCCTTTCTCAAAACCAAGCATGGCCCCGATTTGATGTTCCACCAAAGCGGTGGCTGCTGCGATAACAGCGCTGCCAACTGTTACCTACCCGGAGAAATCACCATGGGTGCGGGCGATGTGTACTTGGGCGACGTAGGCGGCAGCCCCTTCTACATAGGCCGGGCACAGTACGAATACTGGAAACACACTCAGCTCATCATCGACGTGATCGAGGGCCATGGCGGCACGTTCTCACTGGAAGGACCGGAAGGAAAAGCATTTCACACCCGCTCACGGGTGTTCACGGATGCGGAGTTGGCAGAGTTGGGCATCGAGAAGCCCACCGCCTGAAATCAGCAACATATCAGCCTGTAGCGCGCATCAAATATGCGCGAGCAGCTCCTGACTTCATAGCATCAGGCCATGAAACCCATGTCCCATGGGTAGTCTGCGCGGCCGGCCGGTGTGCCGAAGTTATTGATGTTGGCCAGCACCTGTGGCATCTCCGTGTCAGTCACCCCGAACCATTTGGCCATCGTGGCGGCGTACTGGTCCACAGAGGTGCGGGGCAGCAGGCGTCCTTGACCCACGTGCCACTGTTCCGCCGCCGAGTACACCCGAGGTGAGCCGCTGCCATCCGTTACGTTGATGGGAGGCGCCTCGCCATAGAAACGTTTTCCGTTCACCGCACCACCCACCACGAAGTGGTGGCTACCCCACCCGTGGTCGGATCCATCGCCATTGGATGCCAGGGTGCGCCCGAAGTCGGACGCGGTGAATGTGGTCACTTTGCTATCCACACCCATCTCGACAGTAGCGTTGTAGAACGCGGTCATGGCAGCACTGACCTTGCCCAGGAGTCCCCCGTGGTCCCGGATCAGGTTGTCATGCAAATCGAAACCACCCATGGACACGAAGAAGACCTGGCGGCGCACCCCAAGCGTGCTGCGGCCGTTGATGAGGCGCGCCACCATCTTGAGTTGCTGTCCCAAAGAATCCGTCGGAAACGTCGTAGTAGGCGGAGTCAAAGCCAATGCAGTACTCACAGAAGACTCTGCATCCAGAGCACGCTTGGTAACTGCCAGGTACTCGTTCTCCATCTTGTGTGCGCTGGTCTGGTTGTGCAGTAGGTTGTAGATGGCACCAGGCACCGCCGAATTTCCGTACAACGACGTGTTGGTGGCCGGCTGAATTTTGATGGCACCGCTGGTGCTCACCTGGTATTGCAGCGCCGTGTCACCCGACAAGAACACCGCATTCCCCGACACTGACATGCAGGTGAATACCGACGAGGTATTGAGACTATTGCTCAACACCAGATCGCCCATATTGCCACCCCAACCCACTGTGGAGCCCTCGGGTGATGACGACTGCCAGATACTTTGCTGGTCGTTGTGTGAAAACAGCTGCGGTGGACGCGGATAGGTTGTGCGGTCGCTGCTGTTGTACTGGGTACGAGTCAGCGGTTTGACCAAGGGCCCTACGTTGAGCTGTACGGCCATCTTGCCGCTGTTGAACAGGCCGGCCAAGCCAGTCATTGCAGGGTTGAGTGCAAACTGGCGATTGAGCTGGCCTTGACTATCCGTAGGCCCCACCGAGGGACTCAACAAGGTCGCAGTCAAGGCTGATTTCGCCAAGGCGATGCCACCCGCCGTTTGCCCGGCACCGCCACCACGAATGGTGCTGTACAGGTTGTAGTTTGTGTCGTCGTAAGGAATCAGGGTGTTGGCATAGTCGTTACCACCAAATAGAAACACGCATACCAAGGCCTTGTAGTCACCCGCCGGGGCATTGAAAGCTGCTGCTTCGCCCATGGCCGCCAGGTTGAGTGCGAAAGGCAATGCGGTGCCCGTCAAAGCCAATTGACCTGAGCGGCGCAAAAAGGCGCGACGCTGGGGACTTTGCAAATCGTGATTCATCATCGCCATTCGCCTTACTTTTGCACTAGATATTCAGCGCATGCCATCACCATCAGCACAGCAGCGCAAACCCGGTTGCGTTTGACTGAATCACTGCTGCTGGCTGTCACATTGACGGCCAGCAGCGCGTTAACAATGATGGTTTTGGTGCTACCCGACAATTGCCCGCCGGCCAGCAACAAGCTCAAACGGTCGACCAATGATGCGGGGTTCAACACCAAGGCCAATTCACTTGTATAAGCTGCCTTGATATCGCCCGAATTGATGCCGGAGTCGATCACCTGCATCATGTAATTGAGGTAACCGCCAACGCTGGTTTCATTGACGATCTGGAATTCGGGTGCCACCTTGCCGCTACTTAATCCTGTTGCGGGAGGTGCGACGGTGGACGGAGGAACATAACCCGGCCGGAAGAAGTTAAAGACAGAGGGTGAACGCAGGGGACTTTGGGCCAAGGCGCCGCCCGGAGAACTGCGATCATCAATCTTCCAGGCACCGCTCTTTGAGCCAGCACCAAAGGTCCGTACCCACTGCACCAGACGGAGCATGGGTTCGCGCAGCTTGCCGTACTCGTTACCCGTCAAGCCGCTGGCATCCCGCGCTTCGTTATCCAATAGGATGGCCGCAAACACGTAGGCCAAGTCACCCCTTACTCCTTTGCCGTTGTTAGCAAAAACAGCAGCTACACGCCCCACATAGGCAGGGCTGGGGTTGCTGGTCACGAGTCGCTGAATCAGTTGCTTGCAAACAAATGGCGCAGTGTTGGGATGATTGAATAACGTGTCCAGTGCCGTTTTCAAGGCTGCCGCACCGGAGGTATTGGCCGGAATCGTTACCCCCAGGAAATTCACTTCCAAGTTCGAATGGTTGTTCGCATTGAACTTCATCGGCAAACGCACATAGGTCGTACTTGGAATCGTCCGCGTGCCTCCGCCGGTTTGCGCAATCACGGTGTTGACGTTCTGGCTCATGTCCACGTCATAACCGGTGAACACCCGCGCCAGATTGCTGACGTCGCTGGCCCCATAGGTTTCCTGTGCTTTTCCGTTGGCATCCAGCTTCAAAGTTCCATCCGGGTTCAAGAGATTGAGACCGATGGTGAACAGCTGCATCACCTCCCGGGCATAGTTCTCATCGGGCTGGCGACCGGTAGTGGTGTTCTCTTTGAGGTTGCCCTTGGTGTTCAGGTAGTAGCCCATCGCCACGTTGAGCGTGATCGCCTCCAACAAATCCCGGAAATTGCCGAACGCGTGAGTAACCAGGGTGTCCCAGTAGTGCGCAATGCCGTGGCTGCGCCAACTGAAATCCAAACTGGAGAGCGACACTACAAACAATTCGGACAAAGCCAAAGCAGCGCGTTTGCGCATAGGGTCCGGGGCCGCCATCAGCTGGCTCCAGATCATGTAGTCGCCGGGTCTGGTGTCGTCATAGTAATTGGCCGTGCTGTACACGTTGCCGTAGCCCTGGCTATTGAGCCAATCCCAGCCACTGATGCCGGACGACTTGGCAATCTCAGCCCGAATCCAACCGGCATACCCGAGATTGCGCACAGAGGCCATGTCGGAGTCTGTGGCAGCAAAACCGGCCTGCAGCAAAAACCGCGCAGCTTGTGCATCAGTCACGCTAGACAGTGCTGTGTACGATGAAGTTTGCAGACTGACGGTCCGTCCAGCCGCCACGGGGACGTAATTGGTTTGCGACGCGCTGCTATCCCCTCCGCCACCACCGCATGCGCTGAGTGCAGCACTGGCCACCAATGCACCTACCAGCGCACCAGTTCCGGATGACGAAAATTCGCTCGCCTTTTCTTGGGGCAAGCTCGGCAAAACGTGGGTTTCCATACAGACCTCTTTGGCACGATCGTGCTCAACGACAAGCGAACGACTACCAAGAACCGAAGGTTACGGACGAAGTCGGTTGACGCCAAAAGGTCTTACAAACGCTTACCGAACAGACAGGCTTCAGGCCGCGGCTGCGTTTTGTAACAACTCCCGGGTCCGCGAGGCCTCTTGGCGGGCAGCAGAGGCGAAATCCGGGCCTGCAGAGGCGTAGAGAATGGCGCGGGATGAGTTCACCGCGATGGGCGCAGTAGTTGTGCCTTTTACGGACTTCCAGCCCGCTTTGACAGTGGCCACCGCATCACCGCCCTGAGCACCCACGCCGGGTATCAGCAGAGGCACGGTAGGCGCCAATGCACGGACTCGCTCAATTTCCGCGGGGTAAGTGGCCCCCACCACCAGACCCAGCTGGCCATTGAGGTTCCAGGGGCCTTGAGCCAAGGCTGCAATGTGTTCGTACAAACGTGGTTGTCCCGGCACATCACGCAGATGCTGCGACTGAAAGTCGTCGCCGCCGGCGTTGGAAGTGCGGCACAGCAGAAAAGCGCCCTTGCCGTGGTACTTGAGGTAGGGCGCCACCGAGTCAAAGCCCATGAAAGGCGAGAGCGTGACCGCATCGGCACCGTAGCGCTCGAAGGCCTCTTTAGCGTATTGCTCGGCGGTGCTGCCGATGTCTCCGCGCTTGGCGTCCAGGATGATGGGCACTTGGGGCGCGGTGCGGCGCATGTGCTCCATCAGCTTTTCCAGCTGCGCCTCGGCACCATGGGCGGCGAAGTAGGCAATCTGGGGTTTGAAGGAATTCACCAGGTCGGCGGTGGCGTCCACGATGGCGGCGCAAAAGTCGTAAATTTTGCTGGCATCGCCCCGCAGATGCTCGGGGAACTTCGCGGGTTCCGGGTCCAGGCCCACGCACAACAAGGAGCCGTTTTGGCGCTCGGCGGTGCGCAACTGGTCAAGAAAGGTCATGGGGCTATTTTAAGAAAAGGGCTTTAAGGGGCGGATAGAGCGTCCATGGCCAGGCACAAATCGGCCCAGGCCTTGGCCTTGTCGGCGCTGTTGCGCAGCAGCAGCTTGGGTTGGTAACTCACCACCACCGGGATGCCCCGGTACCGGTAGACAGAACCGCGCAGCTTGCCCAGCGGCTGGGTTGCTAGTGCGCCATGTTCGGACAGCAGTGTCTGAATGGCAAAGCGACCCACTGCAAAGATCACTTTGGGCTGCAGCAGCTCGATTTCGCGCTGCAGGTAGGCAGCACATTGGGCCAGGTCAGCAGGCTGCGGGTTGCGCCCGTGCGGTGGACGGCACTTCACCACATTGGTGGCATAGGCACCTTGCGCGCCACTGCCGGTACGGCTGGCACCCACGGCCTTGAGCATGTTGTCCAGCAACAACCCCGGCGCCTCCACAAAGGCTTGGGCGACGCTGTCTTCGTCTTCCTCAGGCGGGTCGCCCACCACCATCCAGTCCGCTTGCGTTTGCTGCGCGGGTTGCAAGGTCGCGTGCTTGCGGCCGGCACACAGCCCGCAGGACTCGCAAGCTGCCGCGGTATCGGCCAGACCGTTCCAGTCCAAAGCGGCCAAGGCTGATGGTTGAATGGATGCGTTTGCGGGTGCAGTCGCGGCCACAGGGGCGGCCTGCACGGGTACAGGGCGGCTCGCCAAAGGCACCGGCGCTGCGGGGCGCTGTTCCACCACCGGTGCAGGACGCACTGCAGCAGGCATCGCAGTGCGCGTAGGCAGCGCAGGGGCATGCTCAGCCGGCTCGTTGCCTGCCACCGTGGCGAAATCTGTGCCTGGCAGCCAGACACGCACACCAATTTCCAGCAGCATGGCGCGTTGACGTTCGTCGAGTTGCAGTGCCATGGTGTTCAGTGCTCCAGTGCCAGGCTCATGACCACCGCATCTTCGCGCTGGCCGTTGTGGGCGGGGTAATAGCCCTTGCGTTGACCGACGCGGCGGTAGCCATGGGTTTCGTAAATCTGCAATGCTCGCTGATTGCTCACCCGCACTTCCAGCCACAGCCATTGCGCACCCTGGCCCCGCGACCAGATGGCCAGTGCGTCCAATAACACGCGGGCCCAACCCTGGCGCTGAAATTCGGGCGCCACAGTGATGTTGAGCAAATGCACCTCATCCACGCCCTTCATCGCCACAAAGTAACCCAATAGCTGACCATTGGCGGTCAGCATTTGAGCCTGGTAACCGCTGTGTAGTGCGTCGATGAAGTTGGCTCGGCTCCAAGGGTGCGAGTAGGCCCGCTGCTCCACATGGAGCACCCGATCCAGACTGTCCGCCAGCAAAGGCTCGAACGCGGCTTCGTGGGTCACATCAGCCATCGGAAGACTGGCATAAGAACTCATGCTGCAGCCACCGCCTGGGCTGCCGCCTTTTCGGCTTCGCGCTCCGCGGTGGTTTTAGCCACCTTGTCACGGATGTAGCTAGGCATGGCCATCGCCGCATCCACCGCCAGCCCTGCTGACAACATCGCAGGGGCCAGCCGCAACATGGCAGCGGCCATGGGTAAAGCC
The DNA here is from genome assembly GCF_002163715.1 of Curvibacter sp. AEP1-3. Taxonomy (GTDB): domain Bacteria; phylum Pseudomonadota; class Gammaproteobacteria; order Burkholderiales; family Burkholderiaceae_C; genus Allorhodoferax. Next base: position 3,030,349 of record NZ_CP015698.1, on the reverse strand, counting down.
TGCACCACCTGCGCCGATGGCAGGGCTTGCGCCGGCAACCGGTCCGCGTAGACGGTAAACACATTGCCGGCCAGCACGTGTGGCACACCGGCCTCAACGCCCGGGACGCCCAAATCCTGCGGCCGCAGCAAGGTGCTGGCTTGCAGGGTCTCCCATTGCCCGAGTGTGTAGCTGTAATGCGCCGTGTACATCTCGTCCATGCGCGCATCGAGCAAAGCTGTGACCTGCAAAGTGGACGCATCCGGCGCTGCCCGGAAACGGGCATCTTCCGCGACGGCCAAGAGCGAGTCCACCGCCAGCACGGGCACACCGGCGCCAAAAGCCAGGCCCTGCACCACGGAGCAGGCGGTGCGCAAACCGGTGAACGAGCCGGGTCCGCTGCCGAAGCAAATGGCATCCAGTTGGCCCAAGCCCACACCCGCGTCGGCCAGCATCTGGAGGATCGCCGCAATCAAATCCGTAGAGGCCTTGGCGCCACCGGCGCTGTGGTGCTCCACCACACGCGTGCCTTCCGCTCCATCGGTACGCAGCGCGATCGAGAGAAATTCGGTTCCGGTATCCAGGGCCAACAGGTTCATCCCTGAATTATCCCTGCTGGGGCCGGCCGGATAATGCCCGCATGCATCTTCGTCGCTTCCTTTCCCCTGATTCCCGTCGCGCAACATGGGCTGCTCTCAGCCTGTGGGCCTTGCTTTTGAGCACCTCCGTCACTGCTCAAACCCTGCCCCCCGAGGTCGACGCTGCACTGGCACGCGCCAAGGTGCCGCGGGATGCCGTGTCGTTTCTGGTGGTGGATGCCCAAGGGGGTGCCGCGCCACGGCTCGCCCACCGTAGCACCAGCCCCATGAACCCCGCGTCCACCATGAAGCTGGTGACCACCATTGCCGCCCTCGACCTGCTGGGCCCGGCCTACACCTGGGTCACCCCGGTGTATGTGGACGGCACTGTGCAAAACGGCGTGCTCAACGGCAACCTCTACGTCAAAGGCTTGGGCGACCCTAGGCTGGTGATGGAGCGCCTGTGGCTGCTGCTGCGCAGGGTACAGGGCATGGGCATCAAAACCATTGCGGGCGACATCGTGTTGGACCGCAGCGCCTTCGACCTGCCGGAGCCCGACCCCGCCAAATTCGACGGCGAGCCCCTGCGCCCCTACAACGTGGCACCGGACGCCCTGCTGATCAACTTCAAGTCAGTAGTGATGACATTTACCCCGGACCTCGGCGCCAAAGTGGCCCAGGTGCAGTACGACCCACCATTGGCAGGTGTGAGCCTGCCCGCCACCGTGCCACTCAATACTGCCGCTGCCGATTGCGGCGACTACCGTGGAGCGCTGAAGGGCGACTTTGCCGATCCGCTGCGCTTCCGCTTCGGAGGCAGCTACCCCGCAAGCTGTGGCGAGAAGGTATGGCCCATCGCCTACGCAGACCCCAAGTCCTATCCCGGACGTGCCGCACAAGGCCTGTGGGAGAGCATGGGTGGCAAGGTGCTAGGCACGGTGCGCAATGGCACGGTGCCCGCCGGGGTGCTGTCCGGCAAACCCGCGCTGGTGGTGAACTCGGCCACGCTGGCGGAGGTGATCCGCGACATCAACAAGTTCAGCAACAACGTCATGGCGCAGCAGGTGTTTCTGACACTGGGTCGGGTCGCGGGCAATGCCCAAGGCCTGCCTGCCGATGTGCTGGCTGACGCCAACCTGCCCCCGGGCAGCTTTGCCGCCAGCCGCGCTCTGGTGCAACGCTGGTGGAAGGACCGCATCGGCACGGACGACGCACCGGTCATGGACAACGGTTCAGGCCTTTCGCGCCAGGAGCGCATCACCGCGCAGGCCATGGGCCGCCTGCTGCAGGCCACCTATGCAGCGCCCTTCATGCCGGAGCTGATGTCGTCCCTGCCGATTACCGGCGTGGATGGCACCCTCAAGCGCATCAAAACCCGCACCAGTGGCACCGCCCACCTCAAAACCGGAACCCTGACCGGTGTGGTGACGCTGGCCGGCTATGTGCACGCCGTCAGTGGCAAGCGCTATGTGCTGGTCGCCTTCATCAACCACGCCAATGCCAACGACGCCCGGCCCGCGCTGGATGCGCTGGTGGACTGGGCGGGGCGGGATCAGTAAGAAAACCGGCTGATGGTCGGCAAGCGTGCCGGCAGTGGCCCGCTTCAGGCAGCTGCGCGGGTCAGGCGGTCACGCACACCGTCCCACTCGGGGCTATCGGGCGGGGCTTCGACCCAGATGAGCTTGACGCCCTGCGCGTCCATCTCCCGCAGTTTGGAAAACAGCTCATGCGCTGCCGGCTGGGCATGCGACGGCATGCGGTGGGCGGTCACCAAGGGCGATCGCACATGCAGCGGGCTGCGGTGGTAGAGCGCAATGGTGGGCCGCTTGTCCGGCGGGGTGGCGCTGCTCAGCAAGTCCAGGGCGGCTTGCAAGGCTTTGGCGTCCATCAGGCGCACGCTCGCGCTGGGCGCGTAGTGCGACTCCAGGGTCCCGGAGGCCCTTGGCGCCTGTTGGCTCTGCGCGAGCAGCTCTTCTTTTGATAGCAGCTTGCGTCCGCAGGCATCTTCCACCTGCTGCGCCGTGATGGAGCCCGGACGCAAGAGAACCGGTGCCCCTCTGGTGCAGTCGATGATGGTGGACTCGATGCCCACTTCGCAGGGGCCACCATCCAGGATCAGCAAGTCGTCCCCGAATTCGCTATGCACATGGGCCGCCGTTGTGGGGCTGACGCGGCCGAACTTGTTGGCGCTGGGCGCGGCAATGCCCCAGACTTCGCGCCCGCCGTCTGAAGGCTTGCGCAGGGCTGCCAATACCGCCTGGGCTACCGGGTGGGCCGGGCAGCGCAGGCCTATGCTGTTCTGGCCACCGGCTGCGGCCTCGCCCACGCCCTCTTTGCGCGGCAGGATGAGGGTGAGCGGGCCGGGCCAGAAGGCCGACATGAGCTGCTGCGCAAACGCCGGCACGCGGGCGCAGTAGTGCGCCACGCCGCCCATGCCGCCGTCAAACGCAGCGACGTGAACGATCAAGGGGTGGTCTGACGGCCGGCCTTTGGCATTGAATATCTTGCCCACGGCCACCGGGTCAGACGCATCCGCCCCCAGGCCATACACCGTCTCGGTTGGCAAGCCCATCAGACCTCCAGCGCGCACCGCGTCTGCGGCAGCAGCTATGGAATCAGGAGCAAGCTCCACCCCGTCAGCGAATTGGTAGGCAGAGACAATCATGCGCGGGGCGACTCGCTGACAGGCATTCAGAACGCGGCAATGCCGAGGATGCGCGCCGCTTCCAGAGCGGTAGCTCGCACCTGCTCAATGGTTGCGCCCGTGACGTTGAGGTGGCCCATCTTGCGGCCCTTTTTGGCGTCCAGCTTGCCGTACAGATGCAAATGGGTGCCGGGCAAAGCCAGCACGGCAGCCCAATCGGGCACACCGCCGTTACGACCATCCTCAGGCCAAATGTCACCCAACAGATTGAGCATGATGGACGGGCTGTGCTGGCGCGGTTGCACCAAGGGCAAGCCCGCCAGCGTGCGCACCTGCAGATGGAACTGCGACACATCGCAGGCGTCCATGCTGTAGTGGCCGCTGTTGTGGGGGCGCGGCGCCATCTCGTTGACCACCAAGCCACCCAAGCCTGCGGCGGCGGGGTGGGATTCGTCCAGCACGAAGAATTCCACGCACAGCACACCGACGTAGTTCACGCCGCTTGCTATCGATTTCGCAGCACCCACCGCACGTTCGGCGAGCGCTGGAGGCACATTTCCTTCATAAACCTCGGTCACCGCCAGAATGCCGTCGCGGTGCAGATTGCGCTGCACCGGCAGGTTCACGCAGGCGCCATCGGCACCGCGCGCCACGATGACGCTGCACTCCCACTGCAGGGGCAGCATCTTTTCCAGCACGCAGGGCACCTGTTTCAGGTCGGCCCACGCGGCGGCCAACTCGGCAGGCGTCTTCACGCGAACCTGGCCTTTGCCGTCGTAGCCCATGCGGGCGGTTTTCAGAATCCCGGGGAGCAAGTTGGCGTCAATGGCGGCCAATTGCTCCCTTGTTTCAATCACCGCGTAGGGCGCGCATGGCACGCCACATTGCACAAAGTGCGCCTTTTCAGCCGCGCGGTCTTGGGCAATCGCCACTGCGGCCCCGCTGGGCGCCACAGGCCGGCTTTGTGCCAGCTGGTTCAGGGCCTCGGCCGGAACATTCTCAAACTCGGTGGTGATGGCGGCAGACACGGCGGCCAATCGTGCCAGCCCCTCTGCATCGGTGTAGGCCGTCTGCACATGGTGGTGGCTGATGCGGCCTGCCGGGCTGGTGGCATCCGGGTCCAGCACCGCAGTGAAAAACCCCATTTGTTGCGCAGCATGGGCAAACATGCGACCCAGCTGGCCACCGCCCATCACGCCCAGCGTCATTTCCTTGGGTCCGCCCAGCATCATCTTGGAACCACCCACTGCCTGTGCGGCCATCAGGCGTCGCTGCCGGTCACCGGCAGGGTCATGTTGCGGGCGGTCTGGGTCTGGTCGACGCGGAATGCGTCCAGCTCCATGCGCAGGTCGGGGTTTTCGTTGGCCAGGAGCGCCACCGCAAACAAGGCCGCGTTCGCCGCACCGGCGTTGCCAATAGCAAACGTGGCGACCGGAATGCCCTTGGGCATTTGCACGATGCTGTGCAAGGAGTCGACCCCTGAGAGCGCCTTGCTCTGCACCGGCACACCCAGCACTGGCACCGTGGTTTTGGCTGCCAGCATGCCCGGCAGGTGGGCCGCGCCGCCAGCACCGGCGATGATGGCTTTGAGGCCCCGGCCTACGGCGGCCTCAGCGTAGCGGAACATGTCGTCGGGCATGCGGTGGGCGGAAATGACGCGCGCCTCAAAGCCGATACCAAACTGTTGGAGAATCTGGACTGCGTGTTGCATGGTGTCCCAATCCGAGTTGGAACCCATGACGACGCCGATTTGAATTGATTTCATTGTTGAATTTTACTTTTTCACCCCGAGCTACCTTCCCATGATCGACGTCACCCTAGAAAACTTCGAAACCGAAGTCATCGCCGCCTCCCACCAGGTGCCCGTTCTGGTCGATTTCTGGGCGCCTTGGTGCGGGCCTTGCAAAACACTGGGCCCGCTGCTGGAAAAGGTGGAAGCCGACTACGGCGGCCGCTTCAAGCTGGTGAAAATCGACTCTGACCAGGAGCAACAGCTCGCCCAGGCTTTCGGCATCCGGAGCATTCCTACTTGCGTGTTGATGATCAACGGCAAGCCTGCTGATGGCTTCATGGGCGCAGTGCCTGAAAGCAAGCTCAAGGAGTTTCTGGACAAGCACGTGCCCTCCGAAGAAGTGCTGGAAGCAGAAGCCGATGTGGAAGATGCCCAATCTTTGGCCCAAGCAGGTGACCCACGCGCGGCCCTGCAAAAGCTGCATGAAGCGCTGACCCTGAACCCCGGCAACGATGACGCCCGCTATGACTACGTCAAACTGCTCATCGAAAACGACATGATCGAAGACGCCGAGGCCGCTTTGGCCCCGACGCTGGCCTACATCCCCAAGCAGCAGCGCTTCGAAGCCTTGGCGCAGTTTCTGGATGCCATCAAGTTCGTGCTGACCGACGACAAAGGCCTGTGGACCCCTGCGCAGTTTGACGAAGTGATTGCATCCAACAAGCGGGACTTCGACACCCGTCTTGCCAAGGCCCGAGTGCTCATGGTGGGCGGCGACTGGACCGGCTCCATGGATGAGCTGCTGGAAATCATCATGCGTGACAAGGCATGGAACAACGAAGTGCCCCGCAAAACCTTTGTGACGATTCTCGAGTTGCTCACCCCGCCCAAGCCCAAAGCGGACCCGGCAGCAGCCGGCAAAACAGCAGGTGGCATCGAGGTGCTAGGCAAAGTGGTGGCCGAGCAAGACCCGCAAGCGCAGCTGGTGGCCAGTTACCGCCGCAAGCTGAGCATGGCACTGAACTGACACCGCGCTTGCCACACACAAACCGCCAGATGGCGGTTTTTTGTTTCAGGGCCGATGGCCGCTTCAGTGGAAGCCTGCCACATTTCAAGTTTCTTTCATTCAACCTGCGCGCTAACCCCATTGCGGGGCTAGCCCCCTGACAGCACGATACCGGCATGGATGTGTTGTTGGTTGAAGACGATCTGGATCTGGTGGATGCCTTGGGGCGTGTACTCGCATCGCGCGGGTTCAAGCCGGTGTGCTGTGCCGACGGGCATGAAGCGCTGGCATGGATGCGCAAACGGAACTTCGACGCGGTCATCTTGGACCTGAGCCTGCCAGGGCTGGACGGTCTGGACGTATTGCAACGCATGCGCGACCTTGGATTGCGCCTGCCGGTGCTGGTAGTCACGGCCCGCGCCTCCATCGGCGAGCGGGTCACCGGACTGACCCTCGGCGCCGATGACTACCTGACCAAACCTTTCGACACCGAGGAACTGGTGGCTCGCCTGCGTGCCCTGATGCGACGTAGCCAGGGCATCGAAGACTTCCGTTGCGGGCACTTGCAGCTCGACATGAACCAGGGACTGTTCTTGCGATCTGGGCGCCCTTTGGACATTGCCCCTCGGGAAAGCGCGATGTTGCGCGCCTTGATCACCAAGCCGGGCCGCCCGGTATCCAAAGATGACTTGTATCAGGCCATCTTCGGTGACGATGCCAGCCATCAAAGCGATGCCATCGACCTGCTTGCGCACCGTTTGCGCAAACGCTTAGCAGGCAGTGGTGCCGCCTTATTGACGATGCGCGGTATCGGCTACCTTCTGGTGGACGAACTGGGCCACGACAGCAAGGATCCGGCATGACCCAGACCAACGGCAAAGCCGCCCAATCCATGCGGAAGCAGCTATTGCTGATGTTCGTGATCTGCACCGGACTGGGGGGAGCGCTCGGCGCCATCGGATCCACTACACCGTGGATTTCTGTGTGCATTGCGCTGGCGGGTGCACCAACTCTGTGGTGGCTGGCGGGGCATTGTCTGCGGCCACTACAAGAACTAACGACCACCGTAGCCAGCCGTCAACCCGAGGAAACAACGCCCTTGGGACATACGCCGGCCGTAGAATTGGAACCCATCGTGCGTGCCCTGAATGTGCAATGGCAACAACAACGGGATGCCTTGGAGCAACAGCAGCGCTTCATTGCGGAAGCCTCTCACCAGTTGCGCACACCGTTGGCGGTGCTGAAAACCCAAGTGCAAGGTGTCACCTCCGGGGAGCTTCCGGCCTCTGACACCCTGCCCAAAATGCTGCGTACGCTGGATCGCGCAAGCCATCTGGCGAATCAATTGCTGTCGCAGGCGAAAGTGGAACAAAAGGTCCGGCACGCCCAGTGGAGCTTGGTGGATATGCATCACCTTGCCAGCGAAATTCTGGTCGAGTTTGCCCCCTTGATCGCACGCAAGCAGTTGGAAGTATCTTTGGACGCCGAACCCGTGCGGCTCATGAGCGACAGCTGGCTTATCGGTGAATTGCTGCGCAATCTGTTAGCCAATGCGATTCGCCAGTCCACGGCGGGAGCCAGTCTGGGCGTAGTCATACGCCATCTGCCGGACGAGATGGAGCTTCTGGTCTGGGACAACGCTGGAGGGTTGGACGAGGCAGTCCGGGAGCGCCTGTTCCAGCCCTTCGAATCCGCCAGCGGAGGCACCGGAGTGGGCTTGGGCCTGTCGATCTGCAAGCAAATCGCTGTGTCCATGCACGCGACGCTGGACCTCTACAACCGTATCCAACAGGGCGCGGTAGTGGGCGTCGATGCCGTAGTCCGCTGGCCTCGGCCTGCGCATGCCATGGCGCAAGACTCCGCAGTACCCGCCCCATCGATGCTGCATGCGTCCCTGTCGGATGCCGCATTGAGGATGCCGGCATGAGGCCCGGTCTGGAAATCCGCGGGGTGACCAAGACCTATGCCAATGGCTACAAGGCGCTGCACGGGGTGGATGTGCATATCCCGGATCGCCGGTTGACGACTCTACTTGGCCCCTCCGGATGCGGCAAAACCACGCTGCTGCGCTTGGTAGCCGGACTGGACACACCCGACGAGGGGCAGCTGATCTTTCACGGGGAAGACGTTACTTCCAAGAGCGCCGAACAACGGGACCTCAGTCTGGTGTTTCAGAGCTACGCCCTGTTTCCCTACCAGAGCGTGGAAGAAAACGTCTGCTATGGCTTGCGCATGCAAGGCCTGTCTGCGGCGAGCCAACGCGAGCGTTGTACCCAGGCCCTGACGCTGGTCGGTCTGCAAGGCTTGGAAGATCGCATGCCGCATGAGTTGTCCGGCGGTCAGCAACAACGCACCGCACTGGCTCGCGCACTCGCATTGCAGCCCCGTATCTTGTTGCTGGATGAGCCTCTCTCCAACCTCGACAGCAACTTGCGACGCCATATCCGTGAAGACATCCGCTCCCTGCAACAGAGGCTGGATCTGACAGTGCTGTATGTCACCCACGACCATGCAGAAGCCATGTCGGTCAGTGACCGCGTCGTCGTCATGCAAGAGGGCAGGATTGCGCAAATCGGCTCACCGCGGGATCTTTATGAACGTCCCCTGTCAGAGTTCGTTGCCGCCTTCATGGGTGACGCTGCCACATTTGACGCCGAGGTGGACGCCCGTGGTGTTGTACATCTGGGCCCCTTGCAGTTCGGTCCTGACCCCGGGCTGCGTCGTGGCGCGGTGCGTATCGTCGTGCGTCCGCACGCCTGGCGTATCGCACCGGCCAGTTCGGCCGGATTACCGGGCAAGGTTTTACGGAGTGCCTTTCTAGGTCCCTCTACGGAGGTGTGGGTGCACACCACTTTGGGCGAGATATTGGTGCTCATTCCGTCACAAGGCGCAGCCTATGCCTGCGGCGCCCCGGTCAGCTTGTTTTTGTCAGCACAGGGGGTCAGCGTGCTGTTGCCCTCCATTTTTCCAATCTCACCAGAACCCTTGTTTCAACACTAAAGGAGACTTTCATGAAGAAAACCCACCTGATCGCCGCTGCATGTATCGCGCTCTCTCAAGCCAGCGTTTATGCCCAATCCGGCAGCGAGGTCAACATCATCTGCTCGGGCCAAGCGCCATGGTGCAGCATGATTGCCGTCACCTTCGAGAAGAGCCAAGGCATCAAGGTCAACATGACACTCAAGGGCTCAGGCGAAGCCGTCGCCCAACTCATGGCCGAAAAAGCAAACCCCAAGACAGACATCTTTTTCGGGGGCACTGGAGACCCGCACCTGGTGGCTGCCGAACAAAACTTGACTCAGGAATACAAGTCGCCGCTGCTGCCAAAGTTGTACGACTGGGCGCAAAAGCAGGCCGCACAGTCCGGCTACAAGACGGTAGGCATTTATTCCGGACCTTTGGGTTTTGGATACAACACCGAACTGATTGCCAAGAAGAAGCTGCCCATCCCGAAGACGTGGGCTGATCTGATCAAGCCTGAGTACAAAGGCGAAATCCAATCCGCCAACCCGTCCTCCAGCGGTACGGCATACACCATGATTGCCACTCTCGTGCAACTGATGGGAGAAGACAAAGCATTTGACTATCTTGCCAAGCTGCACAAAAACATTGCCACCTATCAACGCTCCGGCGTAGGCCCCATCAAGGCCGTGGCACGTGGCGAAGCCGCAATTTCCATCAGCTTTGTGCACGACGGCCCCGGTGAAAAGGCCCAAGGCTTCCCCCTGGAGACCATCACACCGTCCGATGGCACAGGAGCGGAGATCGGCTCGATGTCCATCGTGCGCGGTGCGCGCAACCTGGAAGCGGCGAAGAAGTTTTATGACTGGGCTTTGACGCCGGGCGCACAGGCTCTGGGCGCTGCCACGCTGCAGTTCCAGCTGCCCTCCAACCGGGAAACCAAGGTGGACCCCCGCGTACCGGACTTCCGCAAGATCAAGATGATCGACTACGACTATGCCAAGTACGGCCAGTCCGCAGAGCGCAAGCGCCTGATTCAGCGCTGGGAACGCGATGTGAACGGCCAGTCCCGCTAATCCCGCATTCCCTGCTAACCCGCCCGCCGCTGCGTTCTGCAGCAGGCCGGGCCCTGCCTCACGCTGGATGACATGAACACTTTTCACCCGTGGCGAACCCGCCGCGTCATTGCCCTTTGGGCCGCCCTTGGCGCTGCGGCCTTTGTGCTGCTGCCCTGGTATTTTCTTCAACGAGGGAGCCTCTTGGAGGCCCTGCCCGGCCTGTGGGGCGCCGCTGCCAGTGCCAACGGCTGGACTCAAATGAGCAGCCATGCCCGCCCCTGGCTGGGGGTGGGCATGGCGGGACTACTACTGGCAGCCTCCGCTGTATTCACTCATACACCGCGCCGCCAGGGTCTGTTGTTGTGCAGTGGCGCTGGCCTGGGTCTGGCAGGGCTGGTCTTCAGCGGATTTGCCATCGGTATGGTGGGGTGGACTTGGGATTGGCTCACTGCATTGGCAGGCGCCACGGACTACACCCAGCCGGGCATGGGGTGGGGCGCCATGGTGTTGATAGTGAGCCTGCTGGCACTGCTCTCCATCGGCGTAGCACGTCTAGGAGGATTCAAGGGTGACGCCTTCGTAGCCGGTGCCGTGTTGTGTTGTACCGCCTTGCTGGCGCTGTTTGTGGTGTACCCGGTTCTCAAGTCCTTGATTGGCAGCGTGCTCAATGACGAGGGACTATTCTCCATCAGCGCCCTGTGGGACCGGATCGGCACTGCCCGCATCTGGGGCCTCGGATGTATCAGTGGCCAAGGCCGTTGCGGTGTAGCTTGGAACACTCTGGGTCTCGCACTGCTCACAGCCGCCGGGACCACATTCCTGGGCACCTTGATCGCACTCTGGGCAGAGCGGGAAGCAAAAGCATTAGCCAAGCCGCTCAACATTCTGGCCATGTTGCCCATCATCACACCGCCGTTTGTAGTGGGCTTGGGGCTGATTTTGTTATTTGGGCGTGCCGGGCTCTTCAATCAATATCTGGAATGGGCTTTTGGCATTGAGCCCACGCGCTGGTTTTATGGTTTCTTCGGTGTCTGGCTGGCGCAGTTGTTCGCCTTCACCCCTATTGCCTTCATGATCATGCGCGGTGTGGTGCAAGGCGTGAGCCCTTCCATGGAGGAAGCCTCCCAGACCCTGCGCGCCAGTCGCATGCAGACTTTTTGGACCGTCACCCTGCCTTTGCTCAAGCCGGGCTTGGCCAATGCATTTTTGGTGGGATTCATCGAGAGCATGGCGGACTTCGGGAACCCGATCGTGGTCGGCGGGCAGTTCGCCGTACTGTCGACAGAAATCTTCTTTGCCATTGTGGGAGCGTCCCTGGACCCGGGAATGGCCGCGGCCTTGTCGCTGATCCTGACGGTGTTTGCCCTTGCAGTCTTCTTCATCCAGCGCAGGGTTCTTGGCAAAGGCAGTTTCACCACGGTTGCCGGCAAGGGCGATGCAGGTTTGCCCATGCCCCTCCCCGCAGGTATCCGCAAGCTATGCCTGGGTGTGGCAGGTCCCTGGCTGGTGTTCACACTGGTTGTGTACCTCTTTGCCTTCGCCGGTGGTTTCGTCCAGACTTGGGGGCGTGACTACACGCTCACGCTAAATCACTTCCGCACTGCCTTTGATGTGCAATGGGGAGATTACGGTGTGGTCTGGGCAGGTACTGCCTGGAACTCGCTGTTCACCACCGTGTCGCTGGCAGCCATGGCGGCACCTTTGTGCGCGGGCCTCGGCCTGCTGATTGCCTGGTTGCTGGCGCGCGCGGAGTTCCGGGGCAAGGCCAGTTTCGAATTTTCTGCACTTTTGACTTTTGCAGTTCCGGGCACGGTGCTTGGTGTCAGCTACATCTTGGCGTTCAACGTACCGCCTGTGGAGCTGACGGGTACCGGGCTGATCATCGTCTTGTGCTTTGTGTTCCGCAACCTGCCTGTAGGGGTACGTGCAGGGACTGCCGCCTTCAAGCAATTGGATCGCTCACTGGACGAAGCGTCTCTGATGCTGCGCGCCAACACCCTCACTACCTTACGCCTGGTGGTATTGCCCCTCATCAAATCGGCGCTGGTAGCAGCACTGGTGTATTCGTTTGTACGCTCCATCACCACCGTGTCTGCCGTGATCTTCCTGGTTACGGCGCAGTACGAGCTGTCCACCACTTACATCATCGGCCGCGTAGGCAATGGTGACTACGGTGTGGCGTTGGCGTATTGCACGGTGCTGATCCTGCTCATGTCCTGCAGCACCCTCTTGGTCCAAGCCCTAGTGGGTGAACGCAAACTCGGCCGCCGCAACGCTGCAACTGCCCATTGAAATAATTACGGATGACGACTTCCATGAACAACACAGGCATTTCTTTCCGTCAGGTCTCCAAGCGCTACGGCGGCGCCCAAAGCCCTCTGGTGGTCAACGCGATCGACTTTCATGTTCCCAAAGGGACGCTGACCACCATCCTCGGCCCGTCCGGCTGTGGCAAGACCACCACCCTGCGCATGATCGCCGGGCTGGAGTCGCCCTCCAGCGGCCAAATCTTCATTGACGGCCGCGATGTCACCCACCTGGGGCCGGCGGAGCGCAACGTAAGCATGGTCTTTCAGAGCTATGCATTGTTCCCCCACATGTCGGTGCTGGAGAACGTGTCCTACGGACTTAACGTGAGCGGCGTACCCAAACAGGAGGTGAGCGAACGTGCCCGCTCAGCCATGGCCATCGTAGGCCTGGGGGGGTACGAGAGCCGTTACCCCGCAGAACTGTCTGGGGGGCAACAGCAACGCGTGGCATTGGCACGTGCGCTGGTGCTGGAGCCCTCTGTGCTCTTGTTTGATGAGCCGCTGTCCAACCTGGACGCACGCTTGCGCCGGTCCATGCGCGAAGAAATCAGGGCACTGCAACAGCGGCTGAAACTGACGGTGGCTTACGTGACCCATGACCAGAGCGAAGCCTTGGCCGTCAGCGACCAGATCATTGTGATGAACGGAGGGCAGATTGCACAGGCCGGAAGCCCACGCGAACTTTACGAGAACCCGCAAACTGAATTTGTTGCAGGCTTCATGGGCGAAGCAGTCTTGCTCAATGGCCAATGCCTGGAAAACGGCTCTGTGGAATTGGGCCCCTTGACGCTCTCAACACCGCGTCGCTTGAACGCAGGCCCGGTAAAAGTGGCGATTCGCCCCGAAGCTTGGTCCGTCCATCCCGGACACAGCTCGGGCCTGCAAGGCACCGTAAGCAAAGCGGCCTACTTGGGGAGCTTTCAGGAGTTGACGGTAGAGACCGCGTTAGGGCCCATCTTCGTCGTGGCCTCGGATGCCCAAGGCCACTGGTCCCCCCAAGACGATGTCACCTTGAACATCGCTCAAAGGGGCGTTTCCGTCGTAGCAGCTTGAGCAGCGATCAGGTCGTCAAGCGCTGCAGGGCTTCGCGGTACTTGTCGGCCGTCTTCTCAATCACCTCGCGGGGCACGCGGGGTGCCGGGGGGGTTTTGTCCCAGGGCTTGCCATCCACCAGAGCTTGCTCCAGCCAGTCGCGCACGAACTGCTTGTCGTAGCTGGGCGGGTTGGTACCGACTTGGTAACTTTCCACCGGCCAGTAGCGGCTGGAGTCCGGTGTCAGCACTTCATCCATCAGGGTCAGGGTACCGTCTTTGTCCAAACCAAATTCGAACTTGGTGTCGGCAATGATGATGCCCTTGGTCAAGGCGAACTCAGCGGCCACCTTGTAAATCTGGATGCTGATATCGCGGATGCGGGTAGCCAAATCCAATCCGATCATCTCCACGGTTTTCTCGAAAGTGATGTTCTCGTCATGGTCACCGACTGCCGCCTTGGCGGCCGGGGTGTAAATCGGCTCAGGCAACTTGCTGGCGTTTTGCAGGCCGGCGGGCAATGGCACACCGCAAACCGCGCCGTTGTGCTGGTATTCCTTCCAGCCGCTACCTGCCAGATAACCCCTCACCACGGCTTCGACAGGCAGGGGCTTGAGGCGCTTGACCAGCATGGAACGACCCGCGACCTGCGCCGCTTCGGCAGGTGTTACAGCGCTTTCAGGCGCATCGCCAGTCAGATGGTTAGGACAGACGTCAGCCCCGTTCTTGCCCAGCTTCTCAAACCAAAACAAGGCCATCTGGGTCAGAAGCGCGCCCTTGCCGGGAATAGGCTCGCCCATGATCACGTCAAACGCAGACAAACGGTCGCTGGCCACCATCAGGATGCGGTCTTCACCCACAGCATAGTTATCGCGCACCTTGCCACGGGCGAGCAAGGGAAGGGACAAGGCGGAGGTGTGCAAAGCTGAAGTCATGGCGTCCACAAAAGTAAAAAGGCTTCGCCCCGGAATGGAAGGCGAAGCCTTGGATTATCGCAAGTTCGTTGGTTGCGCAAATGCTGGGCTATCGACTCACAGGGACGAAATCGCTCTTTCTCCCTACGCCGTTGCGTTTTGTTTCGGAGATGGAGGCGAGATTGATGTGTCTAAAAACAAGGCCATAAGCATTGGCGTCCCATGATCCTGCCTTCTTGAACTCCTGGCTGTAGTAGAGCGTACTGTTGTCAGATTGACCGGTACCAAACCAATACGACACAGCGCTTGCATTGCCACCACTACCGAAGACATAAATCACCTTGACCGAGCCATTCTGTGCCAGCTTCAGCGCGATATTCCGGTACCACTCTTCCTGCACATCTGGCGGTACTCCGACTGGATTCACAGTATCCAGCAATGAATCTGATGCAAGGATGAAATGCCGAGCGTCGCTCTGACGTAAGCATATTGACGAAGTTCCACGAACCAAGAACTGATGGGCTGAGCTGGCATGCCCGAGAGCAGTCATCGTGCCCGTTGGTAAGGGCAGCTTTCCAGCCAATTGCTGGACATTTTTGCTGGACGCATTGAGTGGGGGAACACATCTATTTACTTCTTCACCAATGCTTTGGCTTGTAATCTCAACGGCTTTAAAACGACTTTCTACACTTATCTTTGCAAGGGGAACATAGTCGTTCGGAGGCGAAAAGTATCGTGGTTTAGCGGTCTCGCATCCAACCAAAAAAATCAACGTCCCGAGCATGAACCCTACGAACCCACGTCGCATATTGTCTCCCCGCATTTATAGAAAAGTGCGGGGAGTCTAACTCCCTCGACCTCATAAAAAATGGCCGCACAAGCGGCCATTGCTAGATCGAACTTGAGGACTTCAAGCCACAGCCATGTCCTGCACCACTTGCGCCAACTCACCGCGGGCGTATTGCCCTGCGACGACTTGCAGGCTATGGCCCTTGATGCTGGCAGCTCGACCTTCGCAACCGAACTCGATGTAACGCTGCTTGCACAGCTGCTTGGCTGCCTCACGGGCGGGCTTGAGCCACTCGCGGGCATCGAACTTTTCAGGGTTCTCGAACATGAACTTGCGCACAGCAGCGGTCATAGCCATGCGGATGTCGGTGTCGATGTTGACTTTACGGACACCAAAAGGAATAGCGCGCTGCACCTCTTCCACCGGCACGCCCCAAGTCTGGGCCATCTTGCCGCCATATTGGTTGATGGCTGCCAACAGGTCTTGGGGTACTGCACTGGAGCCGTGCATCACCAAATGGGTGTTGGGAATACGGGCGTGGATTTCCTTGATGCGTTCAATAGCCAGAATGTCGCCTGTAGGCTGGCGGGTGAACTTGTAAGCGCCGTGGCTGGTGCCAATGGCAATGGCCAAGGCGTCCAGCTGGGTCAGCTTGACGAACTCAGCGGCTTCTTCAGGGTCTGTCAGAAGTTGTTCGCGGGTCATGACAGCATCGGTCCCGTGGCCGTCTTCCTTGTCGCCCTTCATGGTCTCCAGGGAGCCGAGGCAGCCCAGCTCACCTTCCACCGTCACGCCCAGCTTGTGGGCCATGTCGACCACCTTGCGGGTGACTTCGACGTTGTACTCAAAACTGGCGATCGTTTTGCCGTCAGCCTCCAAGGAGCCGTCCATCATAACGGAGCTGAAGCCTAGGTCGATGGCGCCTTGGCACACGGCAGGGCTTTGGCCATGGTCCTGGTGCATCACCACGGGGATGGTGGGGTAGCTTTCCACAGCGGCCTGAATCAGGTGCTTGAGAAAGTGCTCACCGGCATATTTGCGGGCGCCGGCGCTGGCTTGCATGATCACAGGAGCGCCGGTTTCTTTGGCCGCCTCCATGATGGCCTGAACCTGCTCCAGGTTGTTGACGTTGAACGCTGGAATCGCATAGTTATGCGTTGCAGCGTGGTCCAAAAGCTCGCGCATGGAAACGAGTGCCATTTTTCTATCCCCAGGAAGTTAATAACCTGCAGCGGCCAATTCATGTAACCGCTTGGTAACTTGTACCGTTGCCGGATTCTAACCGCCGAGGGTTAACCCGCCTAATCAGGCCTCACGCGGGCACAAAAAAGGGAGCCACAGCTCCCTTTTTTGTGATAGCCAAGCTGCAATCAGCTGACTGCGCAGATCTTGAGCATGTTGGTACCACCCGGAGCACCCATGGGTTCGCCACAAGTAATGGCGTAAATGTCGCCCTTTTGCACAATGCTGCGGGTCTTGAGGTGCTTTTCGGCATCCATCAATGCGGTGTCGCGGTCGGCGCTGGTGCCCATCAACAAGGGACGCACATTGCGATACAGCGTCATCTTGCGCTGGGTGCTGACCTTGGGAGTCAGCGCGTAAATCGGCACATGGATCAGGTGACGGCTCATCCACAAAGCGGTGCTTCCGCTGTCTGTCATCGCCACAATGGCTTTGGCACCCAGGTGGTGAGCAGTGAACAAAGCGCCCATGGCAATCGACTGGTCAATGCGGGTAAAAGTCTTTCCGGTGAAGTCCGCATCCAGCTTGACCATCTCACTGCTTTCGGCAGCCAGACAGATCTTGGCCATCTCGATCACGGTTTCCAGCGGATATTTGCCGGCCGCAGTTTCAGCGGACAACATGACGGCGTCCGTGCCATCCAGCACCGCGTTAGCCACGTCGCTCACCTCGGCGCGGGTAGGCACCGGATTGGTGATCATGGACTCCATCATCTGGGTGGCGGTAATCACCACTTTGTCGTGCTCGCGGGCCAGCTTGATCATGCGCTTTTGCAGCGCAGGCACGGCAGCGTTGCCAACTTCCACCGCGAGGTCACCTCGGGCAACCATGATGCCGTCGGAGGCGAGGAGAATTTCTTCCAGCTTTGGAATCGCCTCGGCGCGTTCAATCTTTGCGATCAGACCGGGCTTATGGTTGTATTCAGCCGCTGCCACATTGCACAACTGGCGCGCCATTTCCATATCGGTGGCGTTTTTGGGAAAGCTCACCGCCACATAGTCTGCCTGGAAACTCATCGCAGTGCGGATGTCTTCCATGTCTTTGCCGGTCAGGGCGGGAGCGGTCAATCCGCCACCCTGCTTGTTGATGCCCTTGTTGTTAGACAACTCGCCACCGAGCTTGACGGTGGTGTGCACCTGGTCGCCGATCACAGCGTCCACAGTGATGACGATCAAGCCGTCATTGAGTAACAAAACATCGCCGGCCTTCACTTCC
Source organism: Curvibacter sp. AEP1-3 (assembly GCF_002163715.1). GTDB lineage: Bacteria > Pseudomonadota > Gammaproteobacteria > Burkholderiales > Burkholderiaceae_C > Allorhodoferax. The sequence continues at coordinate 3,012,890 of NZ_CP015698.1, read as the reverse complement.
TGGGGGAGGGACTTGTAGTCCAAGCCGACGGCATCAATATCACCCAGTTCGGTACGGCCGGCATCCAGAACAAACTTCTGACCCTGCTCCAGAAACACCTTGCCTTCAGCAAACTTGCCGACGCGGATCTTGGGGCCTTGCAGGTCGGCCATGATGGCTACTTCGCGGCCGGCACGCTGTGCTGCTTCACGGACCAAACGGGCGCGGTCGATGTGGTCCTGGGCTTTGCCGTGGCTGAAATTCAGACGAACCACGTTCACGCCGGCGCGGATCATCTGCTCCAGAATGGCGGCATCGCTGGAGGCGGGTCCGAGGGTGGCAACAATTTTGGTGGCGCGGCGCGGCATATGTCTGTCTCCTAGAGGTAGTTACCTATTTTCACATGCTTGTATGTATCCCGGTTACATGCAGGGCACAAGATGTTTTTGCAGTGGCGGGTAAGTACCAAGCGGCTTGTCTGACAACCCATGATGGAATGGTGCCCTTTTCGTCTTCATTCACCCACCTGCCCAAACCATGAACGCCGCTGCCACCCACACTGCTGCCCTGCTGGACAGCACCCACGGCAAGCCCAAGGTTCTGGTAGTAGACGACCAACCCCTGCCCATAGAATTGCTGGTGCAGACCCTGTGCGACGACTACCAGCTCTACATGGCCACCAGTGGCGAGCAGGCTTTGGCACTTTGTCGCAGTGATCCGCCGGACCTGGTGCTGCTGGATGTGCTGATGCCGGGGATGGACGGCTTCTCAGTGTGCAAGGCGCTCAAGGCCAACCCGGCGACTGCCGCCATACCGGTGATTTTTGTGACAGCCCGCGCCGACCCAGGACAGGAAACCCATGGTCTGAGCCTGGGGGCGGTGGACTTTATTGCCAAGCCCATCAACCCTGCCGTAGTGCGCGCCAGGGTGCATACCCACCTCACACTCAAGTTCCAGGCCGACATGCTCAAAAAGCTGGTGCTTCTGGACGGCCTGTCAGGTGTGTTCAACCGGCGCTATTTCGACCAGCAGCTGGCATCCGAGTGGGGGCGCTCCACGCGCAGCGGCTTACCGCTTTCCTTGATTCTGTTGGACGTGGACCATTTCAGCGCCTACAACGCGCGCTATGGACATCAGGCTGGTGATGATTGCCTGCGTCTGATCGCCGTGGCACTCAAAGGTGTGTTGCGACGACCGGCTGACCTGGTGGCCCGGTTTGCCGGGGAGGAATTTGCATGCCTGCTGCCGGACACCTCGCCTGCCGACGTCCGCAAGCTGGCCAATGACATGGCCGAGCGCGTGCGCGATCTGGGCCAGCTGCAGCCGGGCCATACCGCCATGCAACACATCACCGTGAGCATCGGGCTGGTGACACGCACCCATGCAGCGGCGGGACAGGTTGACGGCTTTTTGCAAGAAGTCAGCGCCCAACTCGCGCTGGCCAAAGCCAGCGGGCCCGGCCAGATACGCAGCACGGTGATGCAGGGCACGCCAGCCGCCACTGCGGCCTGAATGGCATGGAGAGCCCTAAAGAAAAAGGCACTTTTGATTACATACCAAAAGTGCCTTTTGCGCCCGATTTGTATGCGCTGGCAGCTACATATTTAGGAGCAATCAGCCCGCTGCACGCTTGCCCAGAATTTCAAAGGCCGGCAGGGTTTTGCCTTCCAGAACTTCAAGGAAAGCACCGCCGCCGGTGGAGATGTAACCCACCTGCTTTTCGATGCCGTATTTGGCAATCGCGGCCAGTGTGTCACCACCACCGGCAATGCTGAAGGCGCTGCTCTCGGCAATAGCGTGCGCGATCACTTTGGTACCGTTCTCAAAGGCCGCGAACTCAAACACGCCGACCGGGCCGTTCCACACAATGGTGCCGGCCTTCTTGAGTTGCTCGGCCAGGGCTTGGGCGGTTTGGGGGCCGATGTCCAGAATCAGGTCGTCGTCTGCCACCTCGGTCGCGGCCTTGATGGTGGCGGGCGCATCGGCCGCAAAGGTTTTGGCAGTCACCACGTCGGTCGGGATGGGCACCGCAGCGCCACGCGCCTTCATGGCTTCGATCACAGCGGTGGCTTCGGCCAGCAAATCAGGCTCAGCCAGGCTCTTCCCGATTTTCAGACCTGCCGCCAGCATGAAGGTGTTGGCAATGCCGCCGCCCACGATGAGCTGGTCCACATTGGCGGCCAGGCTTTTGAGAATGGTGAGCTTGGTGGACACTTTGGAGCCGGCCACGATGGCCACCAGAGGGCGCTTGGGCGCCAGCAGGGCTTTGGAGATGGCATCCATTTCAGCAGCCAGCAGGGGGCCGGCGCAGGCAATGGGCGCGAACTGGGCGATGCCGTAGGTCGAGGCTTCTGCCCGGTGGGCGGTGCCGAAGGCATCGTGCACAAAGATGTCGCACAGCGCTGCCATTTTCTTGGCGAGTTCTTCATTGTTCTTTTTCTCACCCTTGTTGACGCGGCAGTTTTCCAGCATCACCAGCTGGCCGGGAGCAACCGTTACACCGTCGGTCCAGTTCGCCAGCACCGGAATCTCACGGCCCATCAGCTCGCCCATGCGCTGGGCGACGGGTGCCAAAGAGTCTTCGGGCTTGAACTCGCCCTCGGTGGGGCGACCCAAATGGCTGGTCACCATCACGGCGGCACCGGCTTTCAGGGCCATTTCGATGCAGGGAATGCTGGCGCGGATGCGGGTGTCCTCGGTGATGTGGCCTGCGTCGTTCTGGGGAACGTTCAGGTCCGCGCGGATAAACACGCGCTTGCCGGCCACTTGGCCTTGGGCCACCAGATCGGAGAAACGGATCACTTGCATGGGGTCAACCTCGGAAGAATGGAAATGGAAAAACAGGCTCAGAGTCCGCATGGAGCGGCAACAGCCCGCATTGTAGGAGTGCGCTCTGTACCGCACCCTGCGTATCGACAACGTAACGGCAACGTACCGCGCTTGTCTGTGTGGGGCCGATCAGCCCTGCGCACTACCAGCCGAGCTCTACCAGCCCAGCCCTACGTGCAGCGGCAGGTACACCGCCATCCCCGACAGAATGGTGCCCAATACCGCCTGCCCTTGACCGCGCCGCCAGAAAAAATAAGCCAGACCGCCTGCGACCGCATAGAGGCGGGCATCTTTCAGGGTGTGAATCATCTGGCCTTGCAACATCACGATCTCCGGCACGATGACCGCAGACAAGGCTGCAATCGGTGCGTATTGAAGCCCCCGTTGCGCCCACGTCGGCATAACCCAGTCTTTGTCAAAAATGAAGAAAAACGAGCGCGCGACCACGGTCACACAGGCCAGCCCCAGGATGGTGAGCACCGTCCATACATCGGTGTTCGCAAACCAGTTTGCCATCAGGCCACCCGCCGTTCTTCGGTAGCTGCAGAAATGCGCGCTTCCAGGAGCAAACACACCGTCACAGCGGCAGCAATGGCGACCAGAATATTGAGCTTGAGCGGCAAGGCAAAGGCGGCCACCGCCGCCGACCCTGCCACCCCGGCAGATACCCAACGCATGCGGGTGTTGGCCAACGATGCCAACATGCCTACCAAAGCCAGAATGCCGGCAAAACCCAAGCCCCACGAAGTGGGAACAAATTTGGCCAGAATCACGCCCACCACACTGCTCGTGACCCAGCTCGCCCAGTTGATGCCTCCGTTGCCTGCCAGATAGGCCATCTGCGCTGCGCGCTCGTCCGCGTTGACGCCGGGGTGGGGATAGTGCTTGGTGAATAGCACGTAGGTCAAATCAGCAGACAGGTAACCCGTCACCAGACGTTGCCAGCGCGGCAAGTGCATCAGGTAGGGCCGCAAATGCGCACTGAACACCACAAACCGAAGATTCACACAAAACCCGGTCGCCAGAATCACCCACATGGGAGCGCCCGCCTGAATCAGCGGCATGGCCGCCAACTGTGAACTACCAGCAAAGACCGTAGTGGCCATGAGCAGCGCTTCCACGGGGCTCAGCCCGGACTTGACCATGGCCACACCGGTCATCAAACCCCAGGCCGCAATGCCGGGGGCCACGCCCGCCATGTCGGCAAAGCCCCGGCGAAATTCCGGGTGCCGGCGGTTCTCGGCGAGAAAAAACATCAGGTGGCCGGCGCTGCAGAGGCCTGCAACTCAAACTGCGCACCCACCTCCAACGGCATGCCGCGCAAGAAGTCTGACACCGCCATGCGCTTGCCGCCCGGACGCTGCAGCTCCGTGATGATCACTATGGAATTCATAGCAGCCACCGCAATACCTTCGGGCGCAACGGCCACAATGCGTCCATACTCTTCAGAGGTAGCACCGTTCCCGACTTTGGCACCCCACACCTTGAGTGTTTCGCCTTGCATCACGGCCGTGGCGCCGGGAAAAGGATTAAATGCCCGGATGCGGCGCACGATGCTGCTTGCGTCATCCGACCAACGGATGGGTGCTTCTTCTTTTTCGATTTTGTGGGCGTAGGTCACTCCCTCGTCCGGCTGGCGCCGGGGCTGCAGCGCGCCTTGGGAGGCCAGATCCAGGGTTTGCACAATCATTTGGGCCCCCAGCCCGGCCACTTTGTCGTGCAGTGTGGCGGTGGTGTCATCTGCCGCAATCGGTAGTGACTCCTTGAGCAACATGTCACCGGTGTCGAGACCCGCGTCCATCTGCATGATGGTGACGCCAGTCTCCGGATCACCCAGCTCGATCGCCCGGTGGATGGGGGCCGCGCCGCGCCAGCGGGGAAGCAATGAGCCATGGATATTCAGGCACCCAAAACGTACTCGTCCATCCGCATGTGGCGCGGCCAAGTCATCCAGCACCCATTGGGGAAGAATCAAGCCGTAAGCGGCCACCACCATGACGTCGGCTTGCGCATCAGCGATGGCCTGTCGTGCCGCCGCAGCATCTTCAGGAAATTTGCCATTCAGCCGCAGACTGCGCGGCTGCGCCACCGGTATGGAATGCTCAAGCGCAAACTGCTTGACTGCGGAAGCCTGGAGTTTCATGCCCCGACCGGCCGGCCGGTCGGGCTGACTCATCACGAGGGCAATGGTGTGCCCGGCAGCATGCAATTCGGCCAGTGCAAGACGGGCGAACTCGGGAGTCCCGGCAAAAATGATGCGCAAAGGGCGCTGCAGCGCCGGCACTTAGCGCGCTTCCTCGCGCTTGGCTTTGATCATTTTGGTTTTGATGCGGTTACGCTTCAGTGGCGAGAGGTACTCCACGAACACTTTGCCCATCAAATGGTCCATTTCGTGCTGAATGCAAACCGCCAACAGGCCATCCGCTTCAATGACACGACTTTGGCCATTTGCGTCCAGCGCCTTGCAATGCACGGCGTCAAAGCGCGTCACTCCGTCATAAATGCCGGGGACTGACAGACAGCCCTCTTCGTTAAGGTGGGTGGTCGGGCTGGTCCAAACGAGTTCCGGGTTGATCAGGACCATGGGTTGGTCGCGGTCCTCGGACACGTCGATCACGATCACGCGCTCATGCACGTCGATCTGGGTAGCCGCGAGGCCAATGCCTTTGGCGTCGTACATGGTTTCAAGCATGTCCGCTGTCAGGGTGCGGATACGGTCATCCACGTGGCTGACCGGCTTGGCCACAGTGTGAAGACGGGTGTCGGGGTAACAGAGAATGGGAAGTAGAGCCATGAATGCAGCCTTGGAGATGTGGGTATTTTCGCCACTTTTACGCTTGCTTGCATTACAGCGAGCCCAAAAACGTTGCTGAATCAAGGGCTTGAGCGCAAAATCGCGCGTAAATTATCAAGTTCACACTCTGATTCGTACTCTATGACGACACACCTGATGGCGAAATCCCGCTTGGCAATTGCCGCCTTGGCTGCACTGGCGGGCGCGCTGGCGACTTCCGCCACGTGGGCGCAGAATTTCCCGATCACCAGCGGGCAGCGCCAAACGGCCACTGCAGTCGCCCAAAAAGGGGTGCCACTGAGTGAGCTGGCCGCCAATGCCCCGGACCGCTACACCGTCAAAAGTGGCGACACACTGTGGGGCATCTCCTCCTTGTTCCTCAAGAGCCCGTGGCGCTGGCCTGAGCTGTGGGGCATGAATCTGGATGAAATCAAGAACCCCCACCGCATTTACCCCGGCCAGATTTTGATTTTGGAGCGCGCCAATGGCGTCGCCACTCTGAAGCTGGCCAATCCGGTTGGAGAGAGCGCCGCGGCCCCGGAGACCGTGCGCGTCAGCCCGCGGACCCGTTACGAAACCCTGCCAGACTTCGCGTTGCCCACCCTGCGCACCAGCGTCATTGAGGCCTTCCTCGCAGAGCCCATGATCGTGGACGCCGCGGGCCTGAGCGCCGCCGCCCGCATTGTGGCGACGCAGGAAGAGCGCGTACTTCTAGCGCGGGGCGATCGCGCATATGCGCGTGGCACAGAGTCTCCTTTGCTGGACAACCAGAACAGGGAGCAACTGTTCCGCGTATTCCGCAATGCGACGCCTTTGAAAGACCCCGGTACCGGCGAAATCCTGGCCTATGAAGCCCAGTACGTGGGCAAGGCGACTTTGGCCCGAGGCGAAAGCACTACTGATGTGAACGGGCCGGAGGGCAGCACCCTCAGTGCGGTCGTTCCCGCCACCATCGACATCATTTCTGCCAAGGAAGAGATGCGTGTGGGTGACCGGCTGTTGCCTGAGCCCCCCAAACAGTTTGCAAGCTACACGCCCCGCGCGCCCGAGGGCCGGATCGCAGGTCGCATCGTGTCTGTGTATGGCAGCACGTCCATCGTCAATGCATCCCAAAATCAGGTCGTTGCGATTAATCTGGGTAAGCGGGATGGCATTGAAAGCGGGCATGTCCTTGCAATCCAGAAAGATGGTGCCCGTATCGTGGACAAGTCAGACCCGACCAAACCGCTGATGAAGTTGCCTGACGAGCGCAACGGGCTGCTCATGGTTTTCAGTACCTATGAGCGCGTGTCTTATGCACTGATCCTCGAAATCATCGATGGCGTGCGCGTGGGTGACCGCCTGATCAATCCCCGCTGAACTTCCAGCAGGATGCGCCCCGGCATAGATGCGGAGGAGCTGCGCAGCTGGCTGCGCCTTGAGTTGACCAGCGGCGTCGGTAACGTCACCGCCCGCAGTCTGCTTCAGCATTTCGGACTCCCGAACTCCATCTTTGAGGCCACGGAGTCTGAACTCCGGGTTTGTGTCACTGAGCGGCAGGCTGAGGCCCTTTTACAAGTACCGCAGGGCCTCGATGAGCTGGTTGACCTTACCCGGCATTGGCTACAGGCAGCTCCCGATCAGCGGCGCGTGTTGACTTTGGGCGATAACGATTACCCACTCGCGCTGCTTGACACCGAAGATCCGCCTCTGATACTGTATGCAATGGGGCAGGTACAGGACCTGGCTTCCGGTTTCGCACGGTGTGCACAGCGAGGCGTTGCGGTCGTGGGCAGCCGAAACCCCACGCCACAGGGCATTCAGAACGCCAGACAGTTCAGCGCAGCCCTTGGACAAGCCGGGTTGACTGTGGTGTCAGGCTTGGCATTAGGTATCGATGGTGCTGCCCACGAAGGCGCATTAGAGGGCAGCTTCAAGGATGAGCTCGCCACCATTGCAGTGGTGGGCACAGGATTGGACCGGGTCTACCCCAAAGCCCATTTGGAATTGGCCCATCGGATTGCCGCACGCGGAGTTCTTCTGAGCGAGTATCCGCTGGGAACCCCACCCTTATCGGCCAACTTCCCCAAACGCAACCGCATTATTTCCGGCCTCTGCAAGGGTACTTTGGTCGTCGAGGCAGCCCTGAAATCCGGTTCATTGATCACGGCTCGCATGGCCGTCGAACAGGGTAAAGAAGTATTCGCCATTCCGGGGTCCATCCATTCCACCCAAGCACGGGGTTGCCATGCGCTGATCAAACAAGGCGCAAAATTAGTGGAATCTGCGCAAGACATCCTGGATGAACTGAATTTGATGACAAATGCGCGGGCCCCGTCGACGTCAACCAATGGTACCAGCGAAGTCAGCCCATCTGCCGCGACCTCCCTCTCTTCCCTAGAGAACGGTTTGCTGGACGCTTTGGGGTTCGAACCTACCAGCCTTGACGTACTTCAAAACCGCAGCGGAATGGATACCGCTACGCTGCAAGCTCTCTTGATGGGCCTCGAGCTAGCCGGTTTTGTTGCGCGGTTGCCCGGTAGCAAGTTCCAGCGTCTCGGAACAGCCTGAATCGGACCCAGCCCTCACTGATCCGGAGAAAAGACGGGCAGTTCAGACCTGCTCATCCCGCGCGGTTTTTCTGGGATATATTGGCTTCCATGTTCGAAGTCCTCGCCTTTGTTTACGAAAACTATTACGCAGAAGACGGTTGCCCGGAGCCGGCGCACCTGCAACGAAAACTCAATGCGGTAGGCTTTGACGAGGGTGAAATCTCTGAAGCCCTCGACTGGTTGTCGGGTCTGGGCAGTGCGGCAAGATTTGCCCGACCAGCTGCGACCGATTCGCCTACCGTGCTGCACAGCACCTGGCTGCACCTTCCATCCAGCCGCAGCGCCCGGGTGTATTCAGTGCAAGAGCAGAACCAGCTGGGTCCCGTGTGTTTGGGATATTTGAGCTTTATGGAGAGTTCGGGTGTCTTGCCGGCGCACATCCGGGAAGTAGTTATGGACCGCAGCATGGCTATTACCAGCGCCCCGATCAGCTTGGATGACTTGAAGATCATCATCCTCATGGTGTTCTGGACATTCGGGCAGGAACCCGATGCCTTGGTACTGGATGAGCTCTGCGAGAACCACGAAATCCGAATCGTGCACTAAACGCCGAACGAAAAGAGATCCTCAGGCAAGCAAACGTTCAGGATTGGCTTCGAGTTTGGCCAACGCATCGCGCGTAGCGCGTACGGTGAGTGCCTCTTCTTCTTGGGGCAAAAGTAGACCGGCTTGCAAGTACGCCGCCAAACGCCCGCCCTGAATCAGGAAACTTTTTCCCGAGGTCGAGGCAAACAGGTTGAGGTGTTTGCGATCGCTGCGCCAAGCAAATTGCACCTGGGTAATCTGGTTGTTGTGATCCAGTGTGTACCAGGTTCCGAGCTGGAGTTCTTGGGCCCAAGCCATCATGGCTGCGGTTGGTTTGGAGCCACCATTGGCCACTACCTCGATCGCCGAGGCATCGATACCCAACATCATTTCGATACTTTCGGCATCCAACGGCAAGTCTCCCATGCCGTCCTCAGACACGAAGTCTTCCAGGTTGCCAAGACGCTGGGCCATGGCGTCAATTTTCGCTTGCGGAATAGCCTGTGTCTTCGACATGAAAGCATCCGCCAAGGTATCGCTGATCCGCTTCACATGAGCTTCTTGCTCAGACGGAGCCATGGCCAGCAAGGTCATTCCGGAACGTAAACGGAGCAACAGATTTGGTAAATCCTGAATCACTTTGGCCCGGTCTGCACGGTTGGGCTTGGCACTGGCCGCCCATACAAGATCCGTCGCTGACTTCTTTAACACCAGCGTGTCCGCATGTTGCGGACCTTTGCGTACTGCGGCCACAGCCAGAACCTCGGCCCACACCTTGAATAGGAAGTCACGGATCTCGTCACGGACAGGCATGTCCTTGAGCATGTTCCGCATCTCGATCGTGTATTGGATTGCCAGCGTTTCCTTCTGTTCGACTTGCTGAGCAACACCGACCACCTTTTGTGCGGGACCCTTTTCTGTCAGGAACTTGGACAAAAATTTCTGAAACTCGTCAAAAACAATCTGGTAGACCTTTTTGCCCGTCTCCGGATATTGTTCGATCACCTGAACAATACGCTTGATCTCGGCTTCCATGGCACTTCCATGCACGCCTGCAGCGTCAAAACCCATAACGCAGGAACCCATGCGATCAATCAGCATACGGGCCGGGTGGGTTGCTGTACCAAAAAAGTCAGGGTCTTCCAAGGCCACGCGCAGAACCGGCATCTGCAAACGGGCAAACCAGACGCGGATTCCGGGCGGAATGCGCTCCTCAGCGAGAATGGCCTGAAACATGAGCGCCACGATCTCAATGGTCGCTTTCTCACCTTTGGTTTCTGCTTTTTTCTTCAGTTCGGCAGACTTCTCACGCAAGTCGCCTGCAACTTTCGCAACGCCCGCAGGACTGTAATCTTCGTACATCGTGCCACCAGCGGCGTACCCTATCCCACCAGCCGGCTGATAAGCCATGGCAGCCGCCAAGGCTGGAGACGGCGCGTGATGCTCGGTGCCCACAAAGTCGCCACCGCCATGTGCCACAAACAATTTACGGATTTGTCCGATGACACCTTGCGCTCGACTCCTCGCACGTGCCAATGGCGTTGTAGCAGTCAGCATACGAGTCTCTTCAGCGGCTCCATAGGCCTGCCCGGGGGTGCTACTCGCACCGGACGACTGACGCCAGAAGGGCGTGGGGGTCGAAGTACTGACTCCTTGCGGTCCGGATGCAGGTCCACTCGCCATGCCGCCTGCTGTTGCACCACCTGACGAAGCTCCGCCCCAACCCAAGCGACCACTGAAAAAGCCTCCGCCAGAGCGTGGAGCCGAACTCACTTGCTCTACACCACCATGCCCTGAAGCTGCACCGCCCCCTTGAGGCGCCGCATAACCCTGCTGCAAACCTGCGCGCCCAGTCGGAGAGGAGAACCCGGTCGCTCCGTAGCCACCACCCTGCTGGGGGTATTGGCCTTGGGCGAACTGGCCTTGCGGATATCCCGCATCGCCATAGCCCATGTCCCCATAGCCACTGGAGCCATGTTCTGGAGGGGGGGCGTCGACACCGGGTACCGGGGCACGCGGTCGCGGCGATGCAGACTTGGTGGGTGACTTGACGCGGTCTTTCAACTCAATGGTCGGCATCACACCTTTGCTGATCAGCAAATCGTTGGCATTTTTGTAGGCCACGATCAAGCGCTCAATCAGAAGGCGCTGCACCACCTCGGTGACCATTGGCCATGACTCTCCGGGCATCCCGGACTTCGCCCACTGTTCGACGAGCAGGAGGACCAGAACTTCGGGCCGCAATAGATCGTGCCCTTCCAGATCCTCAGTCCCCTCAAGGTACTTGATGCGGATGCGCAAGTCATCCAACTGGGGCAATACTTTTTCGTTCACCGCCAACACCATGCGTGAGGCGAGAATCTTGTTCTCCACCACTTCGGTGCCTACCAGCTCCAAACCTGCAGACTCCAAGCCCGATGCCTTCTTCTGCTTGGGCGGCTCCAGGCACTCACGCCAGACTTTGGTGGTTCCATCTATCCATACCGGCCGACTTTGCTTGTAGGCCATCCAGATATCCCGGCGCAACTGAGACTCACGGGCATTGGTCAGCTCATCCATCAGCGTGGTCAAACGCTCCTGGACCGCCCCACTGATCTCCAGCAGTGCCTTGCCGGCCTCAGCAAGAAATCGCTCACGCAGTGCGCGCGTAAGCTGCAAACGGGGGGAAAGCGTGGGACCGGTAGCCATCGTCGTGTTCAGTTGTCTTTAGACAGTAGCACCCGCATTCGGATCGTTGGGGTCAGCATCCTTTTTAACGCCTCCCTTTACCAAGTCTTCGCGTTGAATGCCCAGCCACATCGCAATAGCTGCCGCAACGAAGACCGAGGAATAAATGCCGAACAAAATCCCGATAGTCAATGCCAAGGCGAAGTAATGCAAGGTGGCACCGCCGAATACCAGCATGGACAGCACCATCAATTGAGTAGAGCCATGGGTGATGATGGTACGGCTGATGGTTGAAGTGATGGCGTTATCGATGATCTGTTCCGTGTTCATCTTCCGGTAGCGACGGAAGTTCTCGCGGATACGGTCAAAGATCACCACCGATTCGTTCACGGAATAACCCAGGACCGCCAATACGGCCGCCAATACGGGCAAGGAAAATTCCCACTGAAAGAACGCAAAGAAGCCAAGAATGATGATCACATCATGCAAGTTGGCGATGATGGCTGCCACCGCAAACTTCCACTCGAAACGGATGGCAAGGTAGATCATGATGCCCACCACCACAAAGGCCAGAGCCTTCAAGCCGTCAGCCGCGAGTTCATCACCCACCTGGGGGCCCACAAATTCCGTGCGGCGCAAGGTCGCGCTGGCATCTGACGATTTCAGGGCGGACAACACCTTGTCGCTTTGCTGGCCAGAAGTGCTGCCCTTTTGCACCGGCATGCGGATCAACACATCCTGTGCAGTACCGAAATTCTGAACCTGGACGTCATTGATGCCCAAGCTCGCTACGGTGCTCCGAATGTTGTCCAGATTAGCCGGCTGGGAATAACTGACTTCCATCAAGGTGCCGCCGGTGAACTCCACCGACAAATGCAACCCGCGCGAAAACAGGAAAAACACGGCCGCCACAAAGGTGACGAACGAGACCAGATTGAAAATCAAAGCATTCCGCATAAACGGAATGTCACGGCGGATTTTGAAGAATTCCATGACTTTTCCCTTTAGTTGGTGGTGACCTGCTGCCCAGCATCAGGACGCCAAACGGTACCGATGGAAACCGTTTTCAACTTCTTTTGGCGACCGTACCACAAATTCACCACGCCACGCGAGAAGAAGACGCCGGAGAACATGCTCGTCAAAATACCCAAACAGTGAACCACTGCAAAACCACGTACCGGACCGGAACCGAATGCCAGCAAGGCCAAGCCGGCAATCAGCGTAGTGACGTTGGAGTCGATGATGGTGGCCCATGCGCGGTCGTAACCGGCGTGGATGGCAGCTTGTGGCGACGCGCCATTGCGCAACTCTTCGCGCACCCGCTCGTTGATCAGCACGTTTGCGTCAATCGCCATACCCAGCACCAACGCCATCGCGGCCATACCCGGCAGGGTCAAGGTGGCTTGCAACATGGACAAGACCGCCACCAACAGCAGCAAGTTGAACGCCAGCGCGACGCTGGAGATCATGCCGAACAGCATGTAATAGACGCACATGAAAATGGCCACGGCGGTAAAGCCCCAAGAAACGCTCTGGAAGCCCTTGGCAATGTTTTCAGCACCTAAGCTCGGACCAATGGTGCGCTCTTCAATGATTTCCATGGGCGCCGCCAATGAGCCGGCGCGAAGCAACAGGGCAGTGTCAGCCGCCTCTATGGTCGTCATGCGACCGGAAATCTGTACACGCCCGCCGCTGATTTCAGAGCGGATGACTGGAGCGGTTACCACCTCGCCCTTGCCCTTTTCGAACAAAAGGATGGCCATGCGCTTGTTGATGTTCTCGCGGGTGACGTCACGGAAAATGCGCGCACCCTTGGCATCCAAGGACAGGTTGACTGTGGGTTCCTGGGTCTGGCTATCGAAGCCGGGTTGAGCATCCGTCAGGTTCTCACCGGTGAGGATCACCTGTTTCTTGACGATCACAGGGCGCCCTTCGCGATCCAGATAGCGTTCCGAGCCAAAAGGCACCGGGCCGGTTCCGGTTTCGGCAGAGCGCGCCTCGGTACCCTCGTCCACTAGCCGGACTTCCAGCGTTGCTGTCCGGCCCAGAATGTCTTTGGCCTTGGCAGTGTCTTGCACACCGGGCAACTGCACCACGATGCGGTCCAGGCCCTGCTGCTGAATCACCGGCTCGGCCACGCCCAGCTCATTGATACGGTTGTGCAGCGTGGTGATGTTCTGCTTGAGCGCCTGTTCTTGAATCGTCTTGGCAGACACCGGCTTGATGCTGGCTACCAGCTTCACTTCGGCGCCGTCCGTGGAGGACACAGTTTCCAGATCGGCGAATTGGTCCTGGATGATGCGCTTGGCGGCATCCGCCGTAGCAGCGTCACGGAAACGCACTTCCACCGTTTGTGCATTGCGGGAAATACCACTGTGACGCACATTTTTCTCACGCAATACGGTGCGGATATCCCCGGCGAGGGATTCAGCACGCTTGGTCAGCGCTGCCTGCATGTCCACCTGGAGCATGAAATGCACGCCACCGCGCAGGTCCAGCCCCAGATACATGGGAGATGCATGCAATGCAGTCAGCCATGCGGGGGAACGGGACAACAGGTTCAAGGCCACGATATAGGCCGGATCGGTCGCATCCGGGTTGATCGCCTTCTGGATGGCGTCTTTGGCTTTGAGCTGGGTATCAGTATCAGCAAAGCGGGCCTTGACGGAAGTGCCTTCCAAAGCCACCGCGTCTGCGGTCAAGCCGGCGTCCTTCAAGGTTTGTTCAACCTTGGCCAGAACTGCGGTGTCGACCTTCACGGACGATTTGGCCGCAGAGACTTGAACCGCGGGTGACTCGCCGAACAAATTGGGCAGGGCATACAAGCCACTGACCACCAGCGCGACCAGAATGATCGCGTACTTCCACACCGGATAACGGTTCATGATCGCGCTTTGCTTCGGGTTGACGACTTACTTGATGGAGCCCTTGGGCAGCACTTGCACTACCGCGCTGCGCTGCACCTGAACTTCAACGCCACTGGCCACTTCCAGACCCACATAGCTGTCGCCCAACTTGCTGACCTTGCCGAGCACGCCACCAGCGGTCACGACTTCATCGCCCTTGGCCAGCGCATCAATCATGGCGCGATGCTCTTTCTGCTTTTTCATTTGGGGGCGGATCATCACAAAGTACAGCACCACAAACATCAGCACCAAAGGCAACATGCTCATCAAGGAGGATTGCATATCACCTCCGGCAGCGGCGGGAGCGGTTTGGGCAAAAGCAGAAGAAATGAACACAGGCAAACTCCACAAAAGGGAACAAAACAAAAACGTTTGCGGCTGCGGGCATGCCCGCGCGCACGCGGACCGGCCTCTGGCCAGACAACCGGTCATTGTAAGCGGGGGAAAAGGCCCGCCCGTGAAGGGCGGGCATGGCCCTAAGCAGCCCGGGCTTGTTGGGCTTGATCCAGAGTGCGGTAGCGCGCCAACAGCTCAGCCCACTGGACTTTGGCCGACCTCAGGTGCCGGGCCTTGACATGGCCATAGCCGCGGATGTGCTCGGGGACTTTGGCAAACGCGACGGCGGCGCTAAGGTTGCCGAGGTTCAATGAGGGCAACATGCTCTTGATAGCCTCGCGGTATTCAACGATCAGGGCCCGCTCTTCGCGGCGCTCTTCCGTGTAACCGAACACATCCAAAGCGGTACCCCGCAGTACCTTCAGTGGCGTCAGCGCCCGGAATGCTAAGCCCATCCAGCTGCCAAAACGCGCCTTCTGCAGCTCGCCCTGGGCGTTTTTGCGTGCCCACAAGGGCGGTGCGAGATGGTAGGCCAGCTTGAAGTCGCCTTCGAACATGGCGCCAACGCGGTTTTTGAACGCGGTGTCGGTATGCAATCGCGCGACTTCGTACTCATCTTTGTAGGCCATGAGTTTGAAGAGGTAGCGTGCGACCGCTTCAGTCAAAGGCAGCTTGTCACTGCCCAGCGCAGCCTCCTTGGCACGCACGTGCATCACAAAGTCCGTATAGGTGCGGGCGTAGGCCGCGTTTTGATAGCCGGTCAGAAACTCCACACGCTGCTGCACCATGACGTCCAGCGTTTCTTTGATGCGCGGCGTGAATGCAATCACTTGCCCTAGGTTGATGGCACGTTGGACGGCGGGCCAATCCACGGCGGCGCGGCGGCCCCACTCAAAAGCGGCCTTGTTGTTCCCCACTGCAACTGCATTCAGCTCGATAGCGCGCATCAAGGATGCCAGTCCCAAAGGAATCCAGCCCTTTTGCCACGCATAGCCCAACATCATGGGGTTGGTGTAGATGCTGTCGCCCATGACCTTGGTGGCCACCGCATCGGCATCAAACAGCCCGACATGGCTTTCGCCCACGGTGCGGGTGATGTCGCTCACGCACTGGTCGCCCGGGTTGGTCCAGTCGGCATTCTTCACAAAGCCGGCGGTAGGCACCGTGTTGGCGTTCAACGCCACATGGGTGCGACCGGGCCGCATGCGGATGAGCGTTTCTTTGCCAGCCACCACGACCGGATCACAGCCAAGCACCAAATCTGCGGAAGCCGTACCGACCCGCGTGGTGCGGATCGCGTCCTGGGACGCGCCAATCAACACATGGCTCCATGTGGCACCCCCCTTTTGCGCCAAGCCACCGGCGTCCTGGGTGACGATACCTTTCCCCTCCAGGTGGGCCGCTACGCCTAGCAGCTGTCCGATGGTGATCACGCCCGTGCCGCCCACGCCTGCCACGATGGTGCCCCACACACCGCCCTGCACCGTTGCAAGGTCGGGAAGCTGAGGGTCCGGCAACGCCGGCCAGCCGCTGGCATCGGTTTGCAGCTTGACCGGCTTCTTCAGGCTACCGCCTTCCACCGTCACAAAGCTGGGGCAAAAGCCTTTGACGCAAGAAATATCTTTGTTGCAGGTGCTCTGGTTGATCTGGCGTTTGCGCCCGAAGGGGGTCTCCAGCGGCTCCACACTCATGCAGTTGCTTTGCACGCCGCAATCGCCACAGCCTTCGCACACCAGTTCGTTGATGACTACGCGCTTGGCGGGGTCCACCATGGTGCCGCGCTTGCGGCGGCGGCGCTTTTCGGTGGCACAAGTCTGGTCATAAATGATGACGGTGGTGCCTTTGATGTCGCGGAACTCGCGCTGGATGCGGTCCAGCTCATCACGGTGCTCAATGGCAATGCCCTCGGGCAGCCCCTCGACTGCATCGTATTTTTCAGGCTCGTCTGTCACCACTATGATTTTGATAGCGCCTTCCGCACGCATGCTCTGCGCTATCTGCACCACAGAGTGCCCTTCCGGCCGCTCACCCACCTGCTGGCCACCGGTCATGGCCACCGCATCGTTGTAGAGGATTTTGTAGGTGATGTTGACGCCGGCCGCTATGCTCTGGCGGATGGCCAGCAAGCCGCTGTGGAAGTAGGTGCCATCGCCCAGGTTGGCGAAGATGTGTTTGTCGTTGGTGAACGGCTGCTGCCCGACCCATGGCACGCCCTCGCCACCCATCTGGGTAAAACCATCGGTGCTGCGGTCCATCCAAATAGTCATGAAATGGCAGCCGATACCGGCCATCGCACGCGAACCTTCCGGCACTTTCGTGCTGGTGTTGTGCGGGCAGCCTGAGCAGAACCAAGGCTGGCGAACCGCAGCCGCTGCACCGGAGTTGCCCAAGTCAATGACGTGCATGGCCCGCTCTTTGGCTTCCAGAATCGCCATCTGGGCATCGATGCGGGCGCTGGTGTCGGCATCCAGCCCCAGCTTTTTGATGCGCTGGGCGATCGCACGGGCGATGATGGCTGGCGACAAATCCGCATTCGCGCGGAGCAAAGTATTAGCGCTCGGGTTGGGCATGGACCACTCGCCACCGGCGCCGTAGTGGTCGGGCGTTTCCACCTCGTTGAACTTGCCCAACACGGTGGGGCGCACGTCCGCGCGCCAGTTGTAGAGCTCTTCTTTGAGCTGGTATTCGATGACCTGGCGCTTTTCTTCCACCACCAGAATCTCCTGCAAGCCGGTGGCGAATTCGCGGGTCAGCTGCGCCTCCAGCGGCCACACCACACCCACTTTGTGCAGGCGGATGCCGATGCGGCGGCAGGTGTCATCGTCCAGCCCTAAGTCGAGCAGCGCCTGGCGGGTATCGTTGTACGCCTTGCCGCTCGAAATAATGCCGAAGCGGTCGTGCGGTCCTTCGATCACGTTGTGGTTCAGCCGGTTGGCGCGGATATAGGCCAGCGCGGCATACCACTTGTAATCAAACAGGCGGGCTTCCTGGTCCAGCGCATGGTCGGGCCAGCGAATGTGCAGACCACCGTGTGGTAGCTCAAAGTCGGCCGGCATGCGGGTGAGGACGCGCTCGGGATCGATGGTGACAGTGGCGCTGGACTCCACAATTTCCTGGATCGTCTTCATGCCCGCCCACACGCCGGAAAAACGGCTCATGGCAAAGGCGTGCAGACCGAGGTCCAGAATCTCCTGCACATTGGCCGGGAAGAACACCGGGAATCCGCAGGCCTTGAAGATATGGTCGCTCTGGTGGGCGGCAGTGGAGCTTTTGGAGATGTGGTCATCCCCCGCCACGGCGATCACACCGCCCCAGGGCGTGGTGCCGGCCATGTTGGCGTGCTTGAACACGTCGGAGCAGCGGTCCACACCGGGGCCTTTGCCGTACCAGATGCCGAACACGCCGTCGTATTTGTTAGTGCCGGGTGGTGCAAAGCCCAGCTGCTGAGTACCCCACAAGGCGGTGGCAGCCAGCTCCTCATTCACGCCCGGCTGGAACTTGATGTGGTGGGCCTCCAGGTATTTTTCTGCCTTGACCAGCGACTGGTCATAGGTGCCCAAGGGCGAGCCACGGTAGCCGCTGATAAAGCCGGCCGTATTCTTGCCGGCGCGCTGGTCGCGCACGCGCTGCAGCATGGGCAGCTTGACCAGTGCCTGCACGCCACTCATGAAAGCGCGGCCGTGGTCGAGGGCGTATTTGTCATCGAGGGTGACGGAATCCAACGCCGTGCGGATGTGCGCGGGCAGGTCCCGGTTGAGGGGTGCATTCATGGTGCTTGTCTCCGTGTTTTTGTTCGGCAAAGTGTATGCCCGCAACTCAGATAGGTGTTTGCTTTCTTTGCCTGAAAACCACCTCCCAAAGAACGATTCTTTCTCCATAATGCGTTTTATGGAAACACTTGACCGTTATGACCTGGCCATCCTGAGCGAGCTGCAAAACGATGGGCGCCTCAGCAACGCCGAACTCGCCACCCGCGTGGGCCTGAGTGCGGCGCCCTGCTGGCGGCGGGTGAAGGCGCTGGAGGACAGCGGCTTCATCACCGGTTACCGGGCAGAGATCAACCGCCAAAAAATCGGGCTGGGGGTGCTGGCCTTTGTGCGCCTGGACGCCAACCGCAACAGCGGCGATGTGCTGCACGAACTCGAAGAGGCGATACGGCGGATCCCAGAGGTCATCAGCTGTCACTACATCAGCGGCACCGGTACTTTTGAGCTGCAGGTGGTCAGCCGCGACCTGAACAGTTTCAGCCAGTTTGCGCGCGAGGTGCTGATCAACCTGCCCAACGTCAAAGACCTGCACACCAGTTTCTCGCTGGGTGAGGTCAAGGCCAGCAGTGCGCTGCCCTTGAGTCAGTTACAAGCGCCGCCCACAGGCGCCACAATGAAAGGACGCCCATGAACCGCAGACATTGGCTGGTTTTGGCACTGTTTTGGGACCTTGCGCCCGCTGTATATGCGCAAGCAGCTATCAATTCAGGAGCAAATGCAACTCCCTTGCCCTTGCGCAATCTGCTCCTCGAAGTGAGGCAGGTGCAATCCGAAGATGGCCAGCAGGCGGGCGTAGACCTGCAAGGTGGCAGGGTCACAGGCGGCCTGTCGCAAGGCCGTAGCAGTGGCACGGCGGTGCAACAAATTCTTATCCTGAATGGCCGGCATGCACGCATCGCGGTGCAAACGCAAACGCCATTGCGCTTGCTGCAAAGCTTTGTGCGCAACGGGCAAATCGTGACCACCCAAGGGACCGTGCTGATCGAGGCGGGAACGGGCTTTAGCGCGCTGCCGCGCTGGGAGGGTGGCGATGTGGTCGAGGTCGAACTCAATACCCAGCAAGCTCTGCGCCCCCTGTTTCCCCAAGCCGGCGCAGTGAATGCCCCACCGGCACAGTCCAGCACCGGCAGCAGCATGCTGCTCCCCTTGGGCGAGTGGATGACAGTGGCAGAGACCGAGCAAAACCTGCAGAACAACCAACAGAGCCTGCGTGGCGCGCAGATCCAGAGTGGCGTGACCCGAACGGAGGTTCAGCTCAAGGTCAGTTTGCGCTGACAGTCCGAACCAGCGAACTCAGACCAGCGCGCGCTGCCATGCTGCGTGGTACTCACCCAAGCCTGCGACAGACAGCGCTTCAACAGGCATCACATCGGCCGCAGTCGACTGCCCCCACCTCGAGAGCATCCACGCACCCCGCGCCGTTCCCTCCACCGGGTCGAGGCTGACCAGGCATCGGGCTGCGGGCATGAGCCCCTGCAACGCTCCGAGGTACAAAGCATTTCGGGCCAGCGGCCCTTCTACCAACACGGTGCGTGGCAGTGCGCTCCCGCTCCACAGACGCTCCACGAGCCAAGCTGTCGTCTGCGCGCAGTACAGGGCCGCCAGGGCAGCGCGTTGACCCGCAGCAAGTCCGGCACTGCCTGCATCCGCAAAGGCTTTCGAGCCACACCGGATACTGCCTTCACGCCCACGGAACGGCCCGCCATGTGCCGCAAATGAAGGCAAAGCCATGACCGCCCCGGAGATGAGGGATTGCAGATCTTCGAGGCTGCCCGCTTCCGGGTCTGCGCCGGCCAACAGACATTCAAACTCCCGCCCGCCCATGAAGCGTGCGGTCGGCGTGGCGCGGCCCAGTACGTCCACATTCGCCAGCATGTCGCGCTCGGCCTGCAAACCCTGGGTGGACGCTCCGGGGGCCATCAGCACCGTCCAGGTTCCGGAGGAGACCACGGTCAACGCCGTGCTGGTAGTGGCATCACGGTTCAGTGACTCCAAATAGCGGGCGAGGCAGGCATTGCTGTCGTGCACTCCTGCATGCACCACACAGTGCGGCGGCAAGCCCCATGTCTGAGACACCTGTGGCCTCACTGTACCCAGTACTTCCCAAGCCGAACGCACCGGCGCAAACAATGCGGCCCACCCTTGGCGACTTGCCAGTTGAGAAAATTCACCCGCCTGCGGCAGCCACAGATGCGTGTGGCACCCCAGCGAAGACACCTCGCTCGCCCGCTCACCACACAAGCGCCACGCCCAGTACTGCGGGTACGGCAGGAGATGGCGGGTGCGCTGCCAGGCTTGCGGGTGCGCGTGCTGCACATAGAACAGCTGCCTGGCCGCGTTCAAGCCTGCGGGCAGATCGGGCGACAGCGTCTGCGCGAAGGCATCTGCAGCGTCCTCAAATTCGCGCGCCCATACAGGGTGCTTTGCCAGCGCATCAAACTCGTAATCCAGCGGCGCCCATGCCAAGCCGGTCTCATCCAGCCCCACCAGCGCTGCGCCATGGGTTGACGTCATCACACGGCTACAACGCACGGTGTTGGGCGAAGCGCCCAGGGTGTGCGACATCCAGTCCTCCAGCCCCTGCACATCCAGAGCCGGATAGCCCAAGGCCGAGGGGACGCTGCGGTTGTCGCGCCCGTGGCGTTCCACCACCTCACCGGCATCGTTGAACATCAGCAGCTTGGCATGGCTTTTACCGATGTCGATGACCAGCGTCAGTTCGTCTTTCACGCTGTGCCTTTCAGTCCAAATGAAACAGGCAGGGCAAGGGCTCGGCAACCGGTGAACCATCCGGGTTGGCACGCATGATGTCTGCCATATGGGCCCACCAGCGCTGCATCACCGGGTGACGAGGCAAATCCGCCATGGTGTGCCCCGCGGTGCGGCGCAGTACGGCAAAAAGCACCAGGTGCTGCTCGTCCAGATAGATGCTGTAGTCCGAGATGCCGGTGGCTTGAAGCAGCGTAACCAGCTCCGGCCAAATCTCGTCATGGCGCTTTTTGTACTCCGCGACACAACCCGGATTCAGGAACATGCGGAACGCGTACTTCTCGGTGGGTTGTGCCAGACTCATGCCGGTACCCTCCGGCCTTGCAGCAGGCGCGGCAGCACCATGGAGACGATCAACAGGACTCCGATCACCATGGACATCACAATGCCCGTGACGTTGGCCATGCCCATGGCAAAGGTGAACAAGCCCAAGAGCAACACAGCCAGCATGGTGCCCACGATGCTGCCGCGCCCGCCCTCAATGGCGACCCCGCCTAGGATCACCATGGTGATGGCATCAAGCTCCCATCCCATGGCGATGTTGGGGCGGGTACTGCCGATGCGACCGGTCAGCATGATGGCTGCCAGGGCTGCCATCAGACCGGAAAACACAAACAAGGCCAAGCGGTAGCGGTCCACCTCGATACCCGAGAAACGTGCGGCGACAGGATTGGCGCCAATGGCGTAGAGCCTGCGTCCCGCGACCGTACGATGCAGGGTCACGCCCACAGCCAGCGCAAAGACCACAAGAATGGCGAATTCAATCGGGATGATGAGCCAGCGTACACCGATGATTTCACCCACGTAGCTATTGCCCAGGGTGGAGAACACCTCGGGATAGCCGGAAATGGCCTGATCCCCCAAAGCCACGAGTGCCAGACCCCGGTACAGCGACAGCGTGCCGATGGTGACCACAATCGAAGGCAGCTTGTAGCGGGTGACCAGCACACCATTCACTGCGCCGGCGACTGCGCCGGTCATCAACGCTGCCAACGTCATGCCCACGGGCCCGGCACCTGCTTTCATGGCGTAGCCCATTGCAAGCGAACAGAGTGCCAGAATGGCTGCAATCGACAAGTCGATCTCCCCTGCGATGATGAGCAGGGCCAAGGCCAGCGCCAGAATGCCTTTCTCACTGAAGTTAAACGTGCTATCTGCCAAGGCATCCGGCGTCATGAAGCCGGGCTGCGCAAAGCCGAAGACCGCCAGCAACAACACCAGCAACGCGAGCAACACCCGCTCCCATGTATTCCAGGCCTTCATGCCGCTGCTCCTTGAGGATGTGTTGTGCTGCTTTTGCGCTCCAGAATCTGCCGGCCACTACGCCGCTCCGCACGCGCATTGACGGTCACCGAGATCAGGATGACCGCACCCGCAATCGCTTGTTGCCAGAACGGTGACACCTGGATCACCGGCAAAGCCCCGTTGACCACGCCGATGAACAGGACTCCCAATGCAGCTCCGGCGACCGTGCCAACTCCGCCACCGATGCTGACGCCACCGATGACGCAGGCCGCCACCACTGTCAACTCATAGCCGGCCGCCAATTCGGTGTAGGCGATGGAGTAGCGCCCCACCCACAGCAAACCGGCCAGGCCCGCCAACATGCCCGACAGGGTATAGACCCGCATCAGGCACTTGCGCGGAGAAATTCCCACATAGGCAGCAGCCAGTGGATTGCCCCCCAAGGCATAGATCTCGCGCCCCTCGCGGCGCAGCTTCAAGAACACCGTGGCCAGCACCACCACCACCACGGCAAACCACACGAGTGCAGGCAGCCCGAGCCAGACCTCACGCGGCAGACCTTTGATGACTTGGTGGATATCCTGATCAGAGACCCAAGCGCCCTTGCTCGCCACGAAGATGGCGCCTCGATAGGCAGACAAAGTCCCCAAGGTCACCACAATGGGCGGCAAGCCGAAGCGGGTAATCAACCAACCGTTCACGGACCCCAGAAATGCGCCAATCGCCAGTGCCAAAGCGATCAATACCGGTGCTGAAGCGCCCGGCCACGCCTTGCCAACCAGGGCACACACCATACCGGTGAGCGCCAGATTGGAGGCGACTGAGAGGTCGATGCCACGGGTCAGCAACACCAGCATCTGCCCCATCACCAGGATGGCAAGGATGGCGGAATCGTTGGCAATGTCCATGCCATTGCGCCAAGTCAGGAAAACCGGCGCACGCACACCCACAGCCAGCGCAATGGCAGCAATGATGGCCAGCAGCAGCCATTCACGCCGTATGGATTTCAGGGCACTCATGCCACCACCTCTTCACATTGAGGCGCCGCAACCGGCTGCATTACCTGTTGATTCAGACCCGAGGCCGCTGCCACGATGGCCTCCGCCTGGACCTGTGCCTTGTCAAACTCTGCCACCTGTTCACCGCGGCGCATCACGATCGTCCGGTGAGCCAGGTTCATGACCTCCGGCAACTCGCTGGACACCAGAATGACGGCCAGCCCCTGCTCCACCATTTCGGCAATGAGGTGATAGACGGCCTGCTTGGCCCCCACGTCGATGCCCTTGGTGGGCTCATCCAGAATGACGATGCGCGGGTCCAGCCCCAGCCACTTGGCGATCACCACCTTCTGTTGGTTTCCACCGGAGAGGCCGGACAACAAAGTGTCCGGCGAATGGGTCTTGATCCGCAGCCGCTCAATCATCCGCTGGCACAAAGCCGACTCGCGAATTTTCGACAACCAAATACCACGGGCGAAACGGCTCAGGCCGGCAAGGCTGATGTTGTGCTCCACCGAAAACCCGAGAATGCCCCCCTGGCGTTGGCGCTCTTCAGGGACATAGGCGATGCCGGCTGAAATCGCGTCACCGGGGCGCCGCGCATCGAGCTTCTGGCCCTGCACTGTGAATTCACCGCTGGCGGCGGGGTTCAAGCCCATGATGGCCAGCATCGCCTCGCTGCGACCGGAACCCACCAGACCATAAAACCCCAGAATTTCTCCACGCCGCAACTCAAAGGCAATGTTGCTGAATTCCGTGGGGTGCGACAGGTTCTTGACGGTCATCACCACATCACCGGGAGTGGACGCGATCTGCGGGTAAATCTGGTCGATGGCGCGCCCTGCCATGAGCTTGACCAGTTCTTGCTCCGTCACAGCCGCAATGGCGCCGGAACCCACGGCCGCGCCGTCGCGCAGCACCACGTAGCGGTCCGCCACCGCAAAAATCTCATCGAACTTGTGGGTGATGAAAATCACACCCACACCTTGGTCACGCAGCTGGCACACGATGCCGTAGAAGTCCCGGATCTCCGCCTGCGAGAGTGCGGCGGTCGGTTCGTCCAGAATCACCACCGATGCCTTTTGGGACAAGGCCCGCGCAATTTCGACCAGATGCCGCTCGGCCAAGCTCAGGTCCTTGACCAGGGTAGTCGCCTTGAAACGGGCTCCAATCTGGTCCAACACCAACTGTGCCTGGATGTTCATTGCCGACCAGTCGATAAAAGGGCCACGCATCAGGTGGCGCCCCACGTAAATGTTTTCGGCCACGCTGAGTTCTTCGAACATCACCGTTTCCTGGTGCACCGCCAGAATGCCCGCGGCCTGCGATGCCTGGGCGTTGGCGAATGTCTGCGGGACGCCCCGTAGTCGGATCACCCCTTCGTCCACCGGCACCACTCCCGTCAACAT
Source organism: Curvibacter sp. AEP1-3 (assembly GCF_002163715.1). GTDB lineage: Bacteria > Pseudomonadota > Gammaproteobacteria > Burkholderiales > Burkholderiaceae_C > Allorhodoferax. The sequence continues at coordinate 2,988,075 of NZ_CP015698.1, read as the reverse complement.
TTTGACCAGCGTGGACTTGCCGGCGCCGTTTTCGCCCACAAGGGCCAGCACCTCTCCGGCCTGCAACTCCAGATCCACGCCGCGCAAAGCATGGGTCGCCCCATAGCGCTTGTGGATGCCCTGCAGACTCAGCAATACATCAGACATTGTGCGAAATCCAACTTTTCAAAAAAAAGGGCATCTACCCGAGAGCGATGCCCCACGAACTTGTTCGTTCAACGACTCCGTCAGCCGGAGCGCACCTTCACCAGAAACACCGCAGAACCGGCTCCGCCGGGCTGCTGGTGTTGCCCCCTGCAAGGGGGCTGGCGAAAGTGCGCAGCACTGCAGCCTGGGGATGTTTAAAAGAACTTCGCGAACTTCTCCACGTTGGAGGCATCGTACGTGAAGGGCTCCGACATTGCGGCTTCGCCATTCGCATCCAAGGTCACGGTGCCTACGCGGCCCAAGGACACCTTGTCGCCGGCCTTACCGGTCACTTTGCCGGAGATGAACTGGCTGGCCGCCATGATGGAGGAGTAGCCCAGATCAATCGGGTTCCAGATGGCAAAGGACTTCACGGCACCGCTCTTCACGTGACCGGCCATTTCAGAAGGCAGGCCCAAGCCGGTTACGTAAATGGAGCCGACCTTCTTCTCGTCCTGCACAGCCTTCGCAGCAGCGGCTACGCCTACGGTGGTAGGGGCAATGATGGCCTTCAGGTTGGGATAGCTTTTGAACAGACCTTGGGCTTCACGATAGCTCTTGTCGGTCTGGTCATCGCCATAGACCACGCTGACCAGCTTCAGACCCTTGTAGGCAGGCTGCGCGAGCACTTTCTTGGCTTCGTCAATCCAGATGTTCTGGTTGGTTGCTTGGGCAGTGGCGGAGAGCACCGCAACCTCGCCAGTCGAGCCTATCGCGTCAGCGGTCATCTTCACCAGCTTCTCGCCGATCAAGGGGTTGCTGGAGGGGTTCAGGTGCATCATGCGGCCATCCTTGCGGACGCCGGAGTCAAAGGACAAAACCTTGATACCGCGGTCCATGGCGCGCTTAAGCACGGGGGCCAGTGCGTCGGGATCGTTCGCAGAGATCACGATGGCAGATACTTTTTGGGCGATCAGTGAATTCACGATTTCGATCTGGCCTTCGGCAGTAGCCTTGGCAGGACCGGTGTAAATGATCTCGACGTTCTTGAGTTCCTTGGCGGCTTCCTGAGCGCCTTGGTTGGCGGCGTCAAAGAAGCCGTTGCCCAAACTCTTCACCACGAGGGCGATCTTGTCTGCTGCGAATGCCGGGCTGACCAGGGCCGCACTCAGTGCGATGGTCAGCAGTGTCTTGAGTTGTTTCTTCATGCTTGTCTCCTGGAATTGTTAGTAGAAAAATTTGGCACTAAGGCCGGTCTCGATACCGGCTGCACAGACCCCCCTTGGGGGGTGTGAACCGGATTCGATGGGGAGTGCGACATTGCCCATGCAATCTCGCTCAAACAATACCGCTGCTCGGGCCGCTGGCGGGTCGGATGGTCGCCATCTGCTTGCGGTATCCGCTGGCGCGGTAGGCCATGACCGGGTCGGCGGCGCCGCCGGCTTCCATGCGGATCTTTTGCAGCAGAGGGGTGACGTCGGTGTGGAAGGCCTGCTTCAGGGTCTGGGCGGCCATCAGCACATCGTTGCCATCCTGGTAGGCCGTCAACGCGGTGCGGTCGACCAACAGAGCCTGCGCATAGCAGCGCTGCACGGTGACTGCACTGGTCATCAGGCTCTCGATCGGGTCAGTCACGTTGTGGGATTGGTCCAGCATGTAGGCAGGGTCAAACTCTGCCGCTCCGATTTGTGCGGCATCTACCAATTCGTTGAACACCAAGAAGAGCTGGAAGGGGTTGATGCTGCCGCTGTCCAGGTCGTCGTCGCCGTATTTGCTGTCATTGAAGTGGAAACCGGCGAGCTTTTGGGCATGCACCAAGCGGGCCACGATCATCTCGATGTTGGTATTGGGAGCGTGATGGCCCAGGTCCACCAGACAACGCGCCTTGGGGCCCAAAGTTTGAGCAGCAAGGAGGCTGGAGCCCCAATCCTGAATCACGGTGGAATAGAAAGCAGGCTCGAACATTTTGTGTTCAAGGAACATGCGCCAGTCGCTGGGCAGTGCGTCGTAAATCTGGCGATTGCTATCCAGATATCGCTCAAACTGGCGGCGGAAGTGACTCTGGCCGGGGAAGTTGGAGCCGTCACCGATCCACACGGTGAGGGCTTTGCTGCCCAACTGCTTGCCGATGTCGATGCACTCTAGGTTGTGTGCCACGGCTTGTGCGCGCACACCTGCATCGGCGTGGGTTAGGCTGCCGAACTTGTAGGAAAGCGGCTGGTCTTTCTGATCCGAGAAGGTGTTGGAGTTGACGGCGTCAAAGCCCACCCCATGGGCCTCAGCATGCTGGCGCAGCTCTTGGTAATCGCTCACCTTGTCCCATGGGAAATGAGGAGAGACCGTGGGTGTGCACCGTACCAGTTGCTGAATAACTCCACAGTCCTGGATCTTGTCGAATACATGGCGTGGCTCGCCCAAGCCGGGGAAGCGGGCAAACCGGGTACCGCCTGTGCCCACACCCCATGAGGGGACGGCCACGGCGAACCTGGCCACCTGATCCTTGAGAACTTCGATGTCCACATTGCGGCGAGCCAGTTGCTCACCAAGGGTCTCAAAGTCGAGATTCACGCGGGCCGCGGCCTGCGCGTTGTGCTCAGCCAGCAACTGGGCATTGATCTGTTGTGTCATGGTGTTCTTTTCGTTTGCGTGCAGATTCAGCGTGGGAAGGAGGCCAGGTTGCCTGCATCCACATTGAGAATGTTGCCGGTAGATTTGGCTGCCAATTCGCTAGCCAGAAAGTAGGTGGCCTCGGCAATGTCTTCGGGGAAGACACTGCGTTTGAGCATGGACCGGTCGCGGTAGAAGGCTTCGAGCTCTTCTTCGCTCACCTTGTTGGCCGCAGCGCGTTCCTGGCTCCAGGTACCCGTCCAAATTTTGCTGCCGCGGATCACTGCGTCAGGGTTGACCACATTGCAGCGGATGCCCAAGGGCGCACCTTCGAGGGCAAAGCTGCGCGACAGCTGAATTTCAGCGGCCTTGGCTGCACAGTAGGCCACCGCCTGGTTACTCGCCACCATGCCGTTTTTGCTGGCGATGAAAACCATGGAGCCACCCACCGCTTGCGCCTTCATCAAACGGAAGGCTTCGCGCCCCACTAGGAAATAGCCAGTCGCCAAGATGCTCTGGTTGCGGTTCCAGAGCGCCAGGGTGGTGTCTTCCAACGGTGATGCCGAGGCGATCCCTGCGTTGGAGACCAGTATGTCGACTCCGCCATATTCAATCGCGGTGCGTGCATAGGCTGCAATCACCGACTCTTCGCTGGTGACATCGCAGACAACCCCACGCACCACATCCTTGCCGAACTTCTTGGAGAGTTCCGCCACCGTGGACTCGAGCGCCACAGCATCAATGTCCAGCAATACGGCGCACACGCCTTCTTGCAACTGTCGCTCCACAATCGCGCGGCCAATACCTCCGGCGCCGCCGGTAACCAGCGCCACCTTGCCGACCAAAGGTTTGGCCTTGGGCATGCGTTGCAGCTTCGCTTCTTCAAGTAGCCAGTACTCGATGTCAAATGCCTCCTGTTCAGGGAGACCCACATAAGTGTCGATGGCATTGGCATCGCGCATCACGTTGATGGCGTTCACGTAAAACTCGCCGGCAATGCGGGCCGTGGCCTTGTCTTTGGCGATGGACACCATGCCGATGCGCGGCAGCAAAATGATGACCGGATTGGGATCACGCAGGGCCGGACTGTTGGCACGCTTGCAGCGCTCGTAGTAGCCGGTGTAATCCGCGCGGTAGTCGGCGAGTTTGCCGGCAATCGCTGCGGACAACTCCGCGCCATTGAGCGTGTAAACCGATTCTTCAAGAATCAAAGGCTTGATTTTGGTGCGCAAAAAGTGGTCGGGGCAGGAGGTGCCCAAGGCAGCCAGTGCTTCCAACTGCTGGCTATTCACAAATTCCATCACGACCGGCTGGCGGTCTACATGCAGAAGCTTGTGCCCGCTTTGCGAAGCCTGACCCCGCAGAACCGGCAGCAGTTTGGCCAGCACTGCATCCTGCGTCGTTGTATCCAAACCGGTGACCTTGGAACCACCGAATGGCACCGCATTGCGGGCCTGCGCTTGTTCGGCCAACCAAGTCTGCGCCTGCGCAATCACCGCCACGGTGTTCTCGTAGCAGCTGCGGGAGTCATCGCCCCAAGTGAATAGCCCGTGACCGCCAAGTACCAGACCCTTCAGGCCGGGGTGCGCCGCCACATAGCGTTGCAGCTGCAAGCCCAGCTCATAGCCGGGACGGCGCCAGGGCAACCAACCAATGGTTCCACCGAAAGCTTGCTGGGTAATTGCTTCGCTGTTCGCCATGGCCGCAATGGCGATGACCGAATCAGGATGCATGTGATCCACATGGGCAAATGGCAGGTATGCATGCAAGGGAGTGTCGATGCTGGCAGCGCGCGGATTCAGATTGAAAGTGCAATGCGGCAGGTAGCCCACCATCTCGTCTTCATGCTCGGGTCCGCGGTAGATGCCTTGCAAGGCATTGAGCTTGTCCATATACAGGGTGGAGAAGCCATCGAGCTTCATGGAACCCACATCACCGCCCGAGCCCTTGACCCACAGCACCTGCACATCCTGACCGGTGAGCGGATCCTTCTGGCTGATCTTGGCCGACGTGTTGCCACCACCGTAGTTGGTGATGCGCAGGTCGGAGCCCAGCAGGTTGGAGCGGTACAGCAGAAGGTTGGGCTGATCCAGCCTGGCAGCGTGGTCCTCACTCCACACGGGAAACGGAACGGGAGAAATGCGTGTTGTCATGGGCAGTGCAGTTACGAAGAATTGGCGTGACTGTAGACAGTGCGAGCCATAGGCACAACGCAGACATTTTTATAAATTCGATCAGTTATTCTTATGCGTCTATGGATGTGCCCCGTGTATGTCGCCATGGCAAGACGCCTTCAGTGACAAGAAGCACCCAAACTGATTTTTTCCTAGGGAAAGTACCGATGAAAGCGCCTGTCAAAGTCACCGCTACCAAGAAGCGTTCCCTAGGGATATCCCGTAACCAGCGCCTCACTGGCAAGGAGACGCAGCCCGAATACACGCAACACCGGCTCCGGAATTTGACATTGCGTCAGCTCCGTTTGTTTGAAGCGGTTGCAACGCACTTGAGTTATTCACGGGCCGCTGAAGTCATGAATGTCACGCAACCTGCCGTTTCCATGCAAATCCAGCAACTGGAAACGGAAGTGGGGCTGCAGCTGCTGGTCAAAACAGGCCGCAAAGTGAGCCTAAGCCAAGCGGGCGAGGAAATGCTGCGCCAGTGCCGGCGGATACTGAATCAGGTCTTGTTGGCTGAAGAGTCGATGGGTGCATTCCACCCTGCAGAGGGTGGGCATGGCGGCTTGCTGCATCTGGGCGTGGTGTCCTCCGCGCATTACTTTGCCCCGGCGCTTTTGATGGCATTCGCAGAGCGCTGGCCCGGAGTGAAATTCAAACTCACGGTGGATCGCCGGGAGACGATTCTCGCCATGCTGCAAGACCATCAACTCGATGTTGCGATTGCGGGCTACCCGCCCTCAGAGGCTGACGTGGAAGCCGAAACCTTCGCACAAAATCCGCACTGCATCGTCGCGTCGGCAAATCATCCCTTAGCCAAAAAGCGGCGTGTGCACTGGGATGCCTTGCGCAATGAGCCGTTCATCTTCCGGGAGCCTGGTTCTGCAACGCGTCACTTTTTCGAACACCTGATTCAGGCTCAGTCCCTGCAAGTACGCCTGTCCATGGAGCTGTCCGGTAACGAGACCATCAAGCAGGCGGTGATTGCCGGCATGGGTATCAGCTTTCTGTCGGCGCACACTTTTCAAGTGGAGTTTGAAGCAGGGAAACTCGCCGTCCTGCAAATGGAGGACATGCCCAAAATGCTAGATTGGTGCCTGCTGCACCGGCGCGACTCCAGCCTGAGTGGTGTCAATCAGGCCTTCCGCGAGTTTGTGCTCACAGAAGGCGCTGCACTCGTGCAGTGCAGGATGTAAGCACGCTTTGCTGACTTCAGCGGTGCAGCACCTCGCGGATGGTGGCAGCAAGTTCTTCTTCCACGAACTTGGCGATGTAAGCATCCGCCCCCACGCTCTTGACGTGGCCCTCGTTGGTCGCACCCGTCAATGAAGAGTGAATGATCACAGGGATGGTGCTGAAGCGCCCGTCCTGCTTGATATTGCGGGTCAGAGTGAACCCATCCATCTCCGGCATTTCCAGGTCCGTCAGCACCAAAGCCACCTTGTCTTTGATGGACTTGCCTTCGCCGGTCGCTTGCGCGTTCAGGGATTGCAACTTCTCCCAGGCTTCCTTGCCGGTCTTGGTCATGACATAGGGCACATCCATACCCTTAAGACCCTTTTCAATCATCATGCGGGCCACCGCCGAATCGTCGGCCGCCAGAATGATCTGGCCGGGCTCCAAACGCAACTTGGGCGCGGTGCTCGGGGCCTCTTCCTTGACTTCCTGCGGCATCACATCGCGCAGGATCTGCTCCACGTCCAGCACTTGGGCCAAGCGGGTGTTTTCTGCGTTGCCGTCCAATCGCGCGATGCTGGTGACCAGTCCGCCACCGGTGTTTTCGGCGGAAAGTACCTGCTTCCATTCCAAGCGGACGATCTCGTTGACTTCTTCAACCGCGAAAGCCTGCGTCGTCCGAGCAAACTCGGTCACCAACAGAATGCCCAAGCCCTTGGTGGGCTTGCAACCGACCACTTGAGGCAGGTTGATCACGGTGATCATCTGGCCGCGGATATTGGCCACGCCCATGACGGAGGGTGGCGAATTGACCATGGCAGTGATCTCGGGCATCACCAGAATTTCGCGCACCTTGAACACATTGATGCCGAACAGCTCACGTCGCTGCGTACCGGGGGCCTCACCCAAACGGAACAACAGCAACTCAAACATGCTGTTGGCGGCCAGATTGGTACGCTCATCAATGTCACGCATCTCTTTGCTCATGGGGCCCGTCCTTGATTTCCGAATCTCACAGATTCAATGTATCCATACTAACGGTTTCTGGCTTATTTGGGCCACAAAATCCACATTTGCAAGGGTTGACGCATGCGCCCTGCAAGCTCTGCAGCCTCAGGCCCCCAGCCCGCAAAGTAATCCGCACGCACGGCCCCCGTAATAGCACTGCCGGTATCTTGCGCCAAAACCAGTTTTTGCAAATTTGTTTGATTCCCGTTGGACGCCAGCCACACAGGTGCACCGTAAGGAATGCTGCCCGGATCCACCGCAATTGAGCGGCCGGGCGTCAGCGCCACGCCTTGTGCACCGCGGGGGCCGAAGGCTGCATCCAGATCACCCAGCACTTCCTCCTTGAAAAACACCACGCGCGGATTGGCCCAGAGCAATTCTTGCTGACGCTGCGGGTTCTGGGCCAACCAGGCCTTGATGCCGGGCCAGGAGGCATCCTTGATCAGGCCCTGGTCCAACAACCAGCGCCCCACACTCCGGTAGGGCTGGTCGTTGGTGCCGGCGTACGCCAGCCGGACCCAGCGTTGACTCCCGTCGGGCTGCGTAATTCGCACCCGGCCGGACCCTTGAATCTGCAGCACCAGCGCATCCACCGGGTCTGCCATGTAAGCAATGGCTTTGCCGCGCAAGGCTGCCTGTGCTTCGGGCAAGGTATCCATTTCCTGACGTGTAAACCACGGCTTGCGGGTGGCCAACCCCGCGGGCAATTGGTAGAGGGGAACGGTGAATCCGGGCGCCGGATTGCGGCTGGCTTCAATGATGGGTTCGTAATAGCTGGTCAGCAAACCGGTAGCCTCGCCTTGGGGTGTTTCCACCCGGTGCGGCTGCAGGCGTGACTGCATCCATTCCATTTGCTCCTGCGCGCTGCCGATGCTCAAGCGGCGCACATCGCCGCACAGGGCAGCCAACGGAGGCTGCGGCTTCTCGCAGCTTTTCAACCAGGCGTTCCAGGCTTCAAACAGGCTGTCACTGCCCCATCCGGGCAATGCCTCCCAGGGCACCGGCACCCAGCGGCTGCGCGCTTGCACCACTGCGGGGGTATTCGCCACAGCCGGTGCACTGACCGCTGGCGAGCGGGGCGACTCCACAGGAGCCCTAGTGGCCATGGGGACACTGCCGCAGGCGGCCAGCGTCCCTACAATCCCCAGCCAACACCCCCACATCAGGACACGACTCATGACCTTGCTATTGCTGGAAGCCTTGGGCGCGGGCCTGATATTTGTAGGCATCATTTGGTGGACCATGTTTTCGGGCCGGGAGAACGGCGAACTGCCGCAAGACGAAGATAAGGACAAAAACAGCCACTAGCGCCCGTCAAGCAAGCGCAAGCAGCTCCTAAATTCATAGCATTCACGCCAGAACCCGGTGCTGCAGAGCGGGCAGCTGTGCCCTGCAATGTTGCAGTTGGCGGTAGTCCAGATCCGCCAGCACCACCCCCGGGCCTTGCGCCTGCTGAGCCAGCACTTTGCCCCAAGGGTCGATTAGCAGACTCTGGCCCCAGGTACGCCGCCCGCTGGGGTGCACGCCGCCTTGGGCTGCTGCCGCCACAAAGGACAAATTTTCAATCGCGCGGGCCCGCAAGAGCACTTCCCAGTGGGCTTCGCCCGTCGTGTGGGTAAAGGCGCTGGGCGCCAGCAACAAGTCCACACCCCGCTTGGCGTACTCGCGGTACAGCTCAGCAAAACGCATGTCGTAGCACACGCTCATGCCCACCGACCAAGTGTGTCCATCTTTGGAAGGCAAAGTAAACGCGGTGGGGGTGCTGCCGCGCTCGAGCACGCGGGATTCGTCGTAACTCTCGGTGCCGTTGCTGTATCGGAACAGGTGAATCTTGTCGTAACGGGCCAAGCACTCGCCTTGCGGGTTGTAGGCGAGCGAACTGTTGAACACATGGTCAGGCTGGCTCGCTGTCAGGGGCAGGGTGCCGGCCACAATCCACAGCCCAAGATCCCGCGCGGCGTTTGCCACAAACTCTTGGATGGGGCCTGAGCCATAGGGCTCCTGAATGCCCAGTTTGTCGGAGTCCTTCGGACCGATCAGGCAGAAGTACTCGGGCAACACTGCCAACTCCGCCCCCGCCTCTGCCGCCTGCCCAAGCAGGGAGCGCGCGACATGGAGGTTGTCTTGCAGATCACCGGTGGACACCATCTGAATGGCAGCAACTTTCATATATTTCTCCGATTAACAAAGCAGCTTTGCGCTCTCAAGGCTTGCGGGGCACCTGGGTCACTTTCGGGTCCAGCCAAGTGCCGTCCACAACGAATTCTTGGGTCGCTGCATTGACCAGCGGCCCACGCAACAACAGTTGGGCCAGAAAGGTGCTCAAGCCCACCACCGGGTTGATCGCTGAGGCAATCAGGGAGGCACTGCCGGCATTGATTTCAGGCACCACCACCACCCGCAGATTTTGGGTTTCCTTGGCAATGTCGGCCTGGCCGTCCATCAACACCGCAGCGTTCACGCCCTTCATCTGCAAGTTGCTGGTTTTGGCAATGCCCTGCTCAACCGCAATATCGCCCCGGAAGTAATCAAACGCAAAGCCCTCGCTGAATACATCCCGGAAATCCAGGGTCAAACGGCGCGGCAGGCTTTGCAGGCTCAACACGCCCAGCAACTTGGCGATGCCGGGCTCAGCTTTCAAAAACTGGCCGGTTTCCACATTCACATTGAACTTGCCGCTCATGCTCGGGTAGTCGACCGTGATCGGCGAGCCCGCCCACGCCACCTGTCCTTCCACCTTGCCATTGCCTTTGCGCACCACGCCCGGCATCCCCAACCTAGTGAGCAGCTCGCCCGAGTCATTGATATCCAGCTTGAAGTTCAGCACGGTGCGGCGGCGCTCGCGTACGCTTTTGCCCACCGGGGCGGCAGACGCATTGATGCTGGCCCAATTGCCGCTCGCCGTGAGCTGAGCCTCCGGCGTCTGGATGTTGAATCGGTTCAGGCGCCACTCCCGGGTGTTGGCGCTCCCCAGATTGACCGCCTCTATGTCGATGCGGCCCAGCTTTTTGCCCCGGAGCACAAAGTCATTCACCTCGATGTCAAGTGCCGGAATGGCAGAGGGCTGTTCATCCAGCAGGGACTCCACATCCTGAGCACTGCTCTGGCCAATGGAGAGGCGGGCCAAGCGCGCATACAAGCGCCCCGCATTCGCGCCAGACGGCTGGCGGTATTCCATATAGCCGCTGAGCTCCGTGGCATCCAGGTTGGCACGCCATAGAGGACCCTCGCGACCACCGCCCACCACCACGTTATTGATCTGCCGCCCGGAAACTAACAATTCTTTCGCACGGAGCACCAGCACGGTGGGCATGTAGCCGCTAGTGGCCAGCCCGCCAATAGCGGCAGGTTTGGCGCCCGCACTGGCAGGCACATCCATGCTCAATGTGTCGAGCACCGCAGACCACGCATCCGCATCGAGGCGCGGAATATTCATGTTGGCCACCACGCCCTCTTCCGGCAAAGGAGCGGATTCGTCGGCCGCCAACCCCACCCCGATAGCGCCGCTTAGCACCCTGGGCTCGACGCCGGAAAGGTCCCGCACAAAGGTGAACGAAGCCAACTTGCCCACCTCTAGCTGCAAGCGGTCACGTAAGCGATTATTCGGCAGCCCACCAGCCAGAGGGCGTATCAGCGCGGACTCGAAACGCACTGGCAATGCCATCTCTGCTGTTTTACCCAAAGGCGCAGGCAAGTTCAGGCCCATGCCTGCCAGGGTGGAGTTGATCTGCAACTCCGGTACACCAGAGCGGAACCCCAAACTGGCGGTGTAAGGAGCGCTACCCGTGGCAAATTGCGCCAAACGACCTGCGGCACCCAGCTCCCGGGATTGCCGCAAGCCTTCAGCCGTCGCCGCCCCGGAAAACCTCAATTGGTTGGGCGCTGCACGTGCTGCAACGGTAGTGGCAGGTGCGACCACAAAGGACAAGCCGCCCTCCACCCTGATGTCTCCACCCAAAGCTCTGGCCTGTGCACCGGCCAGACTGAAGCCGGACTCGGTGAAGTTAATCGTCCCGCGTGCCCGGCTGAACTTGGGGGTATCCGGAATGATTTGCAAGTCATTGCCGCCTAGCACGATGCTGCCTTGTACGGTCACCTTGTTGACGTCCGACACCGGAAAACCGAGCTTCAATTTGTAATCCGCCACGCCAGTAGCGGTAGTCTGTGCCAGGGCTTTGTCCATCAGGGGGCCCAAGGGTGAAGTGTTCACCACCGTCAGCAGATCGGGCAAAGGGCCCTTGGCCTCGGCCGTTACGCTCACCTGCGATGCGTCGTACAAGCGGGTGACTTGGGCCTCCGCTTTGCCGATCTGCAAGCCTGTTGCCCCCACGACACCACGGTTGATTTTGACTTGCAGAACGTCCCGGTCCAGCACCATCTCGCCCTGCAACTGGTTCAGCACCGGCCACGGGAGGCTGTCCTTGGGCAATACAAAGGCAGGGGCAAAGGCAAAACTGCCGTTCTGCACGGATGCAGCAATGCGGAACTCGCCGGATTGCCCCGTGCGATACGGGAACTTCGCAAGGTCCCCTTTGACCTTGAATTGCACGTTGCTCGCCACACCGCCCAACAGTGAAGCACGCAGATATTCAAGCGAATTTTTCTCCATGGCCAGCGGCAAATAACGGTGCACACGGGCGCCATCCGCCCTGGCTAGGGTGCCTTGCAAATCCAAGCTACCGGGGCCCGCCATGCCATTGCCGGCCACCGCGCTTTGCCAGCTGAACTTCAGCTCTCCCTGCCCATCGGCATTTGAAAACCGCACATTACTACCGTTCACAACAAGACGCGGCCCGTCCACCTTCCACTGGAGATCGCCGGTGAGCTGGTCAAAAAACACGACAGGGTCTTCAAAAACACCGTAGGCATCCACCATGCCACGGCGCAAGGCGAGCGTTGCCTTGCCGCCCGTCTGGTCCATGTCAAATTCAGCGTCCAGGCCTTGCACCCCGGGGCGACTGTCTACCTCACAGTGGCAGGAGGGCAAACTCAACTGACTGACTTTGCCCTTGGCCTTGTAGGTGTGTGGCGCTTCGACGGGGCCTTGCCAGCTGGCCTCCAGGCCATCCACGACGCCTTTGGGGTCAAGCCTTTGCAACAGCGCGTGGGCTTGGGGCTCCAGCGGCAACCGGCCTGCAATCTGGGCCAAGGCCGCCAGGTCCAACCGGTCTGCCGTCAATGTGCCGTGTTCAGGCACTTTATTGCTTGGGGCGAACAGTTGCAGGCGCACATTGCCGCCAGGCCAATGCAGGCCGTCTTGCGTGACAAACTGCAATGACTCCGTGCTGAATTCGCTACCGCCATCCAAGGCCCTGGCGCCCAATCTGCCGGACACGGAAGCCAGTGCCAGCGGCTCCAGCGAGGGCCCTGTCGTCACATTCACATGGCTCAAGCTCACATCGGCGACAGCCCCGGTGGGCGTGCCACGCACCACGTCGACCCAGGCACGAAACACACCACTGCCCCGCGCGAGCTGAACACCCAAATCCACATAGCGTCCCAGTTCTGCCAGGTCTACGCGCGAGAAGTCCGCATACGCCTGCCCGTCCCACTCCGTCCACTGACCCGCATGCCGGGACAACAGCGGCTGGCGGAAAACGCCCTGCACACTCAGTCGGGCACCCCAGTGTTCCGGAGGGTCGGCATCCAATCGCATGGAGTGGGTACGCAAGCGGTTACGCACGACCAGATTGACGCGCTGGAAAGTGACTGGCTCGACCGAGCGCGTTTCATCTGTCCAGGTCACGCTGCCATTCACCAAAGCGACTTCAGCTTGAGAGAACAGCCAGTCGGCTCCCGCACCCTCCTCGGCCGGGGAAGTCACCATCTCCAATCCCGCAATCCACCATTTGCCGTCCAGGGTCCGGCGGATATCGAGTTGTGGACTATCGACATGCAGCTGTTCGAAGCCCAGCCCCAAAATCGAACGCGGCGACAAAGCGGCAGACACGCTGGGCAACAGCAAGGCTTCACGCCCCTCACGGTCAAAGACCGTGACGCGCAACAATTCGATGGAAGGGATGACACCATTGGACCGGGCTTGCAATTCCCCGATACGGACCTGCAACCCCAAAGCTTGCGTGGCCTGCGTTTCCACCCATGGGCGGAAATCTGCGATTCGCGGCACAATGACAAAATGAAGTCCGCACCACAGCAAGCCAACGGCCAGCCACGCCATAGCCAGCACACGCAACGCCCATTTTGCAAGGATTGCAAACACCCGGAGACGGAGTGAGGGGGCGGAAATCAAATCGTTCATCGTGCTATGGGGACTTAGTCAGGAATTATGACCCGCCTTGAGAATTCCGCTGTGTCGGACGGCTCCCGTTTTGCCCAGCGCATACGGCGGCGTTATGCCACCGAGCTAGCCATGCTGCCCGCAGGCCTGCCCACCAAGGCGGACCTTTCCCACCTCACAAAAGCCCTGCAAAGTGCAGGGCATGACTTGGGTACATCGCTGCGCATTACCCGGCAGCTCACATTGGAACGTTTGGTCTGCCTCGATTGCGGCGGCGCCGCGGATGTTTCCCAGGTCACAGGCGTCATGACGAGCCTGGCCGAATGGGCACTGGATCAGGCGTACGCGGCCAGCTTCTCGCAGCTGGCCAGTCAGTATGGAACACCCCAAACCGCAAATGGCAGCCCCGCGCAATTTTTGGTCATTGGCATGGGAAAGCTAGGCGCTCGCGAACTCAATGTCTCCAGTGATATCGACCTGATTTATGTGTATGACCAGGACGGAGAGACCAGCGGTGACCCGCAAGGGCGCGGGCGCATCTCAAACCAGGAATTCTTCGGGAAGATGGTGCGGGCCATGTATGCCCTAGTGGGAGACAGCACGGACCATGGCTTCGTCTTCCGCGTTGACCTCGCGTTGCGTCCCAATGGCAACTCCGGCCCCTCAGCGGTATCACTGGGCGCACTGGAAGAGTATTTCCACGTACAAGGCCGGGAATGGGAACGGTTTGCCTGGTTAAAAAGCCGGGTCGTCGCGCCGGCAGCGGCCGTAGGCTCAGCTACTGCGTTGCAGTTGCGGGGGGTGGTGGTGCCCTTTGTGTTCCGGCGCTACCTCGACTACAACGTTTTTGATTCATTGCGGATCCTGCACCGCCAGATCAGGGAGCACGCTGCCAAGCGCAGTGCCGGCCGGCCTGAGCGCAGCAACGACGTCAAACTGTCCCGCGGGGGCATCCGGGAAATCGAATTTACCGTCCAGTTGCTCCAGGTGGTACGCGGCGGTCAGTACCCGGACCTGCGTACCCGGCCGACTGTCAGCGCTCTGCAGCGCCTGGTGCAAGCCGGCCTGATGCCGCAAAGCAGTGCCACCGGGCTGTCAGAAGCCTACCTGTTTCTGCGCCAAGTGGAGCACCGTATCCAGTACCTGGATGACCAGCAAACCCATGTTTTGCCGACAGAAGAATCCGACCTGCTCTGGATAGCCCGATCTATGGAGCTCCCGGACAGCAGTGCCCTGCTGCGAGAGCTGGACCGGCATCGCGAGATGGTGGCGCAGGAATTCGATGCGCTACTGGGTGGTGGCGAGCCTCAATGCAAAGGTTGCACCGGAAAAAATAAAGCCGAGGTATACGACTTCGATGCCACCTTGGACGCTTTGAGCGGCAGCTTCAAAGAGCGTATTGCTGCTTGGCGCGCGCACCCCAGAGTGCTTGCACTGAAAGAGGAGTCGCGTCAGCGTCTTGCGCGCTTGGTGCATCGTACGGCTCAGTGGGTGCAAGACGGCAGAACGACGGAAGACGCTGCCGTGAGGCTGGCCGATTGGATGGAGCCCTTGCTTCGGCGGGAAAGCTACCTCGCTATGTTGTTGGAGCGACCGCAAGTCCATGAGCGCCTATTGCGGATGCTGGGCGCAGCGCGGTGGCCTGCGCGGTACCTGCTCAAACACCCGGGCGTCATCGACGAGCTAGCAGACAGCCGCATTCTGGACGAGCGCTTCGATCCGGCTGTCTTTGAAGCCGATTTGGAACGCCGCCTTCAGGCACTCCAAGGTAGCGGAGAAGATGATGACGAAAGCCTGTTGAACCTGTTGCGTCGCGCCCACCATGCAGAGGTGTTCAGAACGCTTGCACGCGATGTGGAGGGACGTATCACCGTTGAGCAGGTTGCGGATGACCTGAGTGCCTTAGCCCAATCCGTGCTGAGCACGACCACCCGCTGGTGTTGGAGCCGCCTCAAGACGCGCCACACTGAGGTTCCGCGCTTCGGCATCATTGCCTACGGCAAGCTGGGCGGCAAGGAACTGGGGTACGGCAGTGACCTTGACATTGTGTTTGTTTACGACGACGAAGATGAACGGGCGCCGGAGGTCTATTCGACCTTGGTACGCAAGCTGATCAACTGGTTGACCGTAAATACGGGAGAGGGTGATCTTTATGAGATCGATACAGCCCTTCGCCCCAACGGCAATTCAGGCCTGCTGGTTACCAGCTTCGAGGCTTACGCCAACTACCAGCAACAGCGCGGTAGCAATACGGCTTGGACCTGGGAGCATCAAGCCATTACCCGAGCACGCTGTGTTTTTGGGTCACCGGAACTTGCGCGGCGTTTTGAAGAGGTGCGCCACGCAGTGCTGTGCAGTCAGCGCGACCCGATCGCCTTGCGCGACGAAATTCACAGCATGCGCGACAAGGTGCGCAGCAGCCACACCACGGGCCCGGAATGGTTTGACGTCAAGCACAGCCCGGGTGGCATGGTGGATATCGAATTTACTGTGCAGTACCTGGTGCTCAGTGCGGGGCGCTTGCACCCAACTTTGCTAGACAACGTTGGAAACATTGCCTTGCTACAACGTGCTCAGGCGGTAGGCTTGTTGCCAGCCCCGGTGGGAGAGGAGGCCGCACAAACCTATCGCCAGCTGCGTCAACTACAGCACCAAGCCCGATTGGATGAAGCCCCTACACAGGTGCCAACCGAAGAAGCCATTGAGCAACAAAATGCGGGTATGGTGCTTTGGCACCAGGTTTTCGGCGCCTGAGATGCGTTTTGCTAACCCGCGGTTGTAGCCCGGATTTTTTTAACCAGGCCGGTTGTCGAGTAACCGGATACAAAAGGCAGTGCGCGGGCGAATCCACCCCAGCTCTCTACCAACTTGGTTTCCGGCAGTTTGGACATATCGTAGTCGCCGCCTTTGACCAGAATGTCGGGGCGTATGTGCGCAATCAGGGCTTCCGGCGTGTCTTCGGGAAACCAGGTCACCAGATCCACGGCGCCTTGGCTGGCCATCACCACCGCACGATCCGCTTCCGCATTGAGCGGGCGGTCATCCCCCTTGCCGAGTCGACGTACCGAGGCATCGGTATTGAGCGCAACGATTAGGCTGCCTCCCAAAGCACGTGCTTGGGCGAGATACAGGACGTGACCCCGGTGCAGAACATCAAACACCCCATTCGTAAACACCCACGGCTTGGGTAGCTTGGCGAGCGCCTCTGACAGGTCTTCAACACGCGTAATTTTGTCGAGGAAAGCGGGGAGAGGAACTGCATCTTTCATGCAGCGATCCTATCAGTTCCACCTGTTTCACCACCCAATTCAAGAGTGGGCGCCAAGCGCCGATGGAAGCTGCATAATCGCGCAGCCTTATGCACCTCGTCGCCGTCAATATCGAATCGATACGTATCGGATCCCCCCTCCCTTTCCCGCTCATGGACAAGGAAGGAATCCTTTTGGCCTGCAAAGGCTATGTCATTCCCTCACGGCGCGACCTGGATGAAATCTCACACAGAGGGGGCGGACTATTCATCGACGTCGCAGACTCCGAGGCCCATCACCGCGCTTATGTGGACCACTTGTATGGTCTGGTACGGGACGACAAACCCTTGGGCGAGATTGCTGAAACCCAGATTTCCAGTGACACATTGACCGAACGCCAGGCCGCGCAGGACGATCGCATGGACTGGCTGGACCTGCAGGCGATTTGCAATGCACTGCTGCGCGACACCCACGAAGCCAGCTTCCGGGACCGCTTGGAACGCCTGCAACGGCAGTTGGTAAGGCACACCCAGCGCAACCCTGACGGCACGCTGTTCGCCTTGATTTACCTGTCCTCCACTGAGCTGCGCATGTACAGCGCGACCCACGCCATGTTGGTCAGCGTAATGTGTATGTTGGCCGCCAAAGATGTGCTGAACTGGCCGGAACAGGAGCAGTCCTTGGTCGGCATGGCTGCGCTGACCATGAACTACAGCATGACGGACATGCAGGACAAGCTCGCTCAGCAACTGGAACCGCCCAACCAAGCGCAACAACTGCAGATTGAACAACATGCCGCGCGATCCGCACTGTTGCTCAAACAGATGGGTATTCAGGAGCCGGTGTGGCTGACGGCAGTCCACCAACATCACACTGCAGCGCCCGGCCCCTTGGCGCCGCGCACGCCCGGCGACCGCTTGGCACGTCTGATCCGGCGCGCCGACATGTTTGCTGCGCGATTGGCGCCTCGGGCCTCACGCCTGCCGATAGCTCCGGCCGCGGCCATGCAGGCCTGTTACTTCGACGAGAACCAAGCCATTGACGAGGCAGGAGCTGCCCTCATAAAGGCGGTGGGTATCTATCAACCGGGCTCGTTTGTGCGCTTGGCGACCAATGAAGTCGGTGTAGTCATTCAACGCGGACAAAACACCACGACGCCCCGGGTGGCAGTGCTTCTCAACAAAAGCGGCGTGCCCACGGTGGAACCCGCTATTCGCGACACCAGCATGCGGGAACACCGCATTGTGGCCAGCGTGCCACACCGCGATGTGAAGGTGCAACTGAATTTGGAGCGGCTATTGCCGCTCACTGCCCTTCCGAAGTCAGACCGCCCCTGGTGACGCAACGGGCGCGCCCGCCAGGTCTTTGGACAATTCTTTGCGGAACTTGTTCAGCTCCTGCACGGTGGTGAAGCTGCGCTCCATGAGCAGACTCATGTTGTGCAGGATGCGCTCCACCACCTTGGTTTCCCACACGGCGTCGAAATTGATTTGCTTGTCCAGCCAGTGCTCCAGCCATTCGGGGTTGGGAAGTCGGCTCTGGATGGTGTCCCGGGGAAACAGGGATTTGTTAACGTGCAAATTGGTGGGGTGAAGCGCCTGTGCCGTGCGGCGCGCACTGGCCATCAACACACCCACTTTGGCGAACGCTGACTTGGCTTCGACGCCGAACTTGCCAATAGCGCGCTTCATGTACTTCAAATAGGCGCCGCCGTGGCGCGCCTCATCCTGGCTGAGCTTGGTATAGATGGCCTTGATAACTGGCTCGGTATGCCAATCACTCGCACGACGGTACCAATGATTAAGGCGAATCTCGCCGCAGAAGTGAAGCATCAGCGTTTCCAGCGCGGGCGCAGGATCAAACTCAAAACGGATGGCGTGCAGTTCTTCTTCGGTGGGCACCATGTCGGGCCGGAAACGGCGAAGGTACTCCATCAATACCAAGGAGTGCTTTTGCTCTTCGAAGAACCAAATCGACATGAAGGCCGAAAAATCGCTGTCGCCCCGGTTGTCCCGCAGGAACATTTCGGTAGCCGGCAACGCTGCCCATTCGGTGATCGCATTCATTTTGATCGTGGCAGCCTGCTCGTCAGAGAGCATGGCAGGGTCAAAGCTATCCCAAGGGATGTCTTTATCCATGTCCCAGCGCACAGATTCCAACTGTTTAAAGAGTTCGGGGTAGAGCATGACAACCTTTCAAAACTGGCCAAATTTTAGTCCTGACGTGTGTCAATTACTTGACACATTTCAGTCATAAGGGCTTTTTGCTTGGCGGGCAAAGTATTAGAAAAACCCACACAAAAACCAAGCATTGCGATATATTACCAATCAGTCACAAAATTACCGAAACGTTTAATCCTTGCCGTATGCGCTGTTATCCAGTCACCGTCTCCACTGCTCCCAGGAGCGCCGCATGAAGATTGCCATCGTCGGCTCCGGCATTTCGGGCCTCGCCGTAGCTCACCGCATGCACGGCCTCGCAAACATCACCTTACTGGAAGCGGGCGACTATTTCGGTGGGCATACGCACACGGTGGATGTCACTTTGCCCGGCCCCGCCGGCCCGGTGACCCACGGCGTAGACACAGGCTTTCTAGTCTTCAATGAGCGCACCTATCCTAATCTGATCGCGCTATTTGCCGAGCTGGGTGTGGATACCGCCAAGTCCGACATGTCCTTCTCGGTCCAGGTACCCGGGGCCAAAGGGTCTGGTGCGCTGGAATGGAGTGGCTCTTCACTGGACACCGTGTTCGCTCAGCGCAGCAATCTGGTGAATCCGCGCTTCCTTCGCATGCTGCGGGACGTGCTCCGGTTCAACGCATTGGCCACCGACATTGCCGTGCGCAATGCCGAGAAAGAGCTGATGCAGCCCCTCTCTGAGTTTCTGGTGCAGCACAAACTCTCGGTCGAATTCCGGGATTGGTATTTCCTGCCCATGTTGGGTTGTATCTGGAGCTGTCCGACCGACCAGATGCTCCAATTCCCGGTAGCCACCATGATCCGCTTCTGCCACAACCATGGCTTGATCCAGGTGAGCAACCGGCCCCAGTGGTGGACGGTGACCGGAGGCGCACGGCACTATGTCGAGAAAATCATTTCCAAGATTGCCGACAAGCGACTCAACACCCCGGTGCAACACATCACCCGGGATGAACAGGGTGTCGCACTGACCATCAACGGGCAAACCGAACGATTTGACGAGGTCGTACTGGCCTGCCACTCCGACCAGAGCTTGGCCCTGCTTGGCGACGCCAGCTCCGCCGAGCGGGAAACGCTGGGCGCCATCCGCTACCAACCCAACCGCGCGGTGCTGCACACGGACACACGTGTCTTGCCACAAGCCCGCCGTGCCTGGGCCGCATGGAACTACGAACGCAGTGCAGACGCAGGCCAGGACAGCGCACGGGTCTGTCTGCACTATTTGCTCAACATGTTGCAGCCGCTGCCGTTCGCGCAAAGCGTGGTCGTCTCGCTGAACCCTGTGAGCGACATTGACCCCGCCTTGATCCACGGCAGCTTTGACTATGCCCATCCGGTGTTCGATCTCGCGGCCATTCAGGCACAACACAAAGTGCCCGCACTGCAAGGTCAGCAACATACCTACTTCTGCGGCGCATGGACCGGTTACGGCTTCCATGAAGACGGCCTCAAATCCGGACTGGACGTCGCTCGCCGACTAAAGGCGCGACTGGGCCTGGAAACGGTTTGACGGATATCGCCATGCAACCCGGTCTTGCGCCCGCCACCTCGCCAGTAGCCATACCGCTGATCGGCTTTGGCGAAGTGCGCCATACCCGGCTCAAGCCGGTGCGCAATGCCTTTGCCTACGGTACCTATTTTTTGATGCTGCCCATGCGCAGCATGGCCCAACAAACCGGCGGATACCTTGCACGCAACCGCTTTGCAGCGCTGAGCTTTTATGACGCTGACCACGGCGATGGACGCTCCTTGGCACAAGGCGGCGCATTGGCTTGGTTGGACCAATTGCTCGCACAGGAAGGCATTACTGATGCCACCGGCGAGGTCTGGTTGCACTGCTATCCACGGGTCTTGGGCTTTACTTTCAAGCCAGTCAGCTTTTGGTACTGCCACCGTCCAGATGGCAGCTTGCGCGCGATTCTTGTGGAGGTGAACAACACTTTCGGCGAGCGGCACTGTTACCTGCTGGACCACCCCCGCTTCGGGCATGAACTGCACGCAGACAAAGTGTTTCACGTTTCGCCGTTTTGCCCTGTGGAGGGCGGCTACCGCTTCCGCTTCATGCTCACCGCCGACCTCCGCCGCACTGTTGCCCGCATTGACTACGACGATGCAAGCGGCCCGCTGATAGAAACCAGCGTGAGCGGCAAACTCGAAACGTTGACTGCCGCAAGCCAACGCCATGCACTCTGGCACTACCCGGCCATGACGCTGGGCGTCGTGGCGCGCATCCACTGGCAAGCCCTCAAGTTGTGGATCAAAAAAGTACCGTTCTTCCGCAAGCCCGTGCCCCCGGCTTTGTTGACCACCCGTGCCGGCACGCCCCAACCTCACGCAGACACACCCTGAACCTTGACGCCCGAGACTGCCATGAACTCCAACACCATGAACCCCGGCATGCCTTCCACGACACCGGCTGCAACCACTCTGCCTGCTGGCACCCCGGCTGCAGCCCGCACCGTATTCAAGCTGCTGCAAAAACTCCGCCACGGGAGCCTGACCGTGCAACTGCCTGACGGCAGCGCCCACCGCTTCGGCGGTGAGGCCACCCCGCACGCCAGCCTGGTGCTGCATAACTGGAAGGTGTGCGGCGCAGCCCTCAAGTCCGGTGATATCGGTTTTGCCGAGAGCTTTATCGCTGGCGACTGGTCTACCCCCAACCTCACCGAACTGCTTCGGGTGCTGGTGAAGAATCGGGCCGAGGTCGAAGGCGTGATTTACGGCAGCTGGGCCGGGCGCCTGCTGTACCGGATCAAGCACCTGCTGAACCGGAACACCAAAGCCAACAGCCAGAAAAACATCCACGCGCACTACGACTTGGGCAACGCGTTTTACAGCCTGTGGCTGGATGACACGATGAACTACTCGTCGGCCTTGTTCAGCTCCAACCTGAACCAGCCCATGGCACTGGCGCAGAAAGCCAAAGTCCGCCGGGCCTTGCAGGAAGCGGGCGTAGAAGCGGGCGACCGTGTGCTGGAAATCGGCTGCGGTTGGGGAGCCTTGGCTGAGATGGCAACCACGGAGTTTCAAGCCGGAATTACCGGCGTGACCTTGAGCATCGAACAACTGGCGTTTGCCGAAGACCGCATGCGCAAACTGGGCGTGCAGGACAAAGCAGACTTGCGGCTTCAGGACTACCGCGACATCCAGGACGCTCCATTCGACGCCATTTGTTCCATTGAGATGGTGGAAGCGGTGGGCCGTGAATACTGGCCGACCTACTTCGCCACCATCGCCAACAAACTCAAGGCGGGCGGTCGCGCCTGTATCCAAAGCATCGTGATCGATGACGCGCTGTTTGAGCGCTACATAGCATCCACTGACTTCATCCAGCAGTACATCTTCCCCGGTGGCTGCCTGCCATGCCCCAAGGAATTCCGCGCCCAAGCGCGGGCTGCGGGTCTGGACGTGGTGAATGAACTCTCGTTCGGCCACGACTATGCGGAGACCCTCAAGCGTTGGCGCGATGCCTTCTTGGAAAAGCGCGCCGAGGTGCTCAGCAAAGGCTTCGATGAGCGCTTCATGCGCATCTGGGAGTTCTACCTCTGCTACTGCGAGGCGGCTTTCCTGGAAGACAACATCGACGTCGTGCAATACACCTTGCGCAAGCCCGACTGAGCAGGTCCTAACGCTTGATGGAAAGCCCACGCATGTCACGCCCGCTTCTGCGCCGTACCTTACTTGCACTGAGTGCCGCC
Organism: Curvibacter sp. AEP1-3; assembly: GCF_002163715.1. Classification (GTDB taxonomy): domain Bacteria; phylum Pseudomonadota; class Gammaproteobacteria; order Burkholderiales; family Burkholderiaceae_C; genus Allorhodoferax. Next base: position 2,965,602 of record NZ_CP015698.1, on the reverse strand, counting down.
TGCTTTATGCCCGTGCTGACCCTGCAGGCAGCGGCTCAAGGCAGCAGCACGCCACCGGCGGAAGTCGGCAGCGAGCTGCCGGGCGCCAGTCTGGCGGGCAGCACGCGCATGCGCTTTTTCGGGCTCAACATCTATGACGCACGCCTGTGGGTGACGGCCGGGTTCAAGTCAGCTGCCTATTGGCAAAGCCCGCTTGCCCTGGAGCTGACCTATCTGCGGAGTCTTAGCGGCAGTGCCATCGCCCAACGCTCTCTTGACGAGATGCGGCGAGGCGGCCCTATCAGCCAAGACACCGCGGACCGCTGGCTGGCCGCCATGAACGCGGCCTTTGCGGACGTAAAAGCGGCTGACCGCATCACCGGCATGCATGTGCCCGGTCAAGGCGCGAAGTTCTGGCTGAATGGCCAGCCCCGTCCGGGCATCAAGGACCCGGAGTTCAGTCGCTTGTTCTTTGGTATCTGGTTGGCCGATCACACCAGTGAGCCCCGTGTGCGCGCGGAGCTACTGGCCGGCATCGCGCCATGAGCGCCACCTTGTCGCATCTGCCAGCCGGCCAGGGTTGGCGATACGGACTCATGGGGCTGCCCTTGGCGTTTGTGGCCTTGCCCTTGTATGTGATCCTGCCCAACCACTACGCCAAAGCCTTCGGTGTGCCACTAGCTGCCTTGGGCTTGGTGCTGCTGGTTGCGCGTTTGTTGGACGCCTTGATAGACCCGCTGCTGGGTCGATGGAGCGACAAGCTCTACCTGCGGGGTGCTGCCACCTTGCTCCAACGCGCAGCGTTGGCTTGTGCACTCTTGGGCGCCGGTTTTTATCTGTTGTTCTTCCCGCCGGTGCAAGGCACCCAGGCGCTGCTGGTCTGGGCCACCGTGTGCCTGCTGTTCACCTATGCCGCCTACAGCTTCCTGAGCATCAGCCACCAAAGTTGGGGCGCCATGCTGGGCGGGGACGAGCACTACCGCAGCCGGGTCGTGGCCTGGCGGGAAGGCTTAGGTCTGGCTGGCGTGGTTTTGGCATCCATTGCGCCCGTAGCGCTCGGCCTGCCTGCGACAGCAGCTCTGTTTTTCATAGCACTTATCGCGGGTTGGTGGGCCTGGACTCGCGCACCACGACCCCTCGCAGCGCCCGTGGAAGCCGATGCGACGGTACCCACAGAAGCAGCCTCCATCTGGCTGCCGTTCACCCGCCCTGCCTTTCGCGCCCTGCTGGCTGTGTTTGTCGTAAACGGCATTGCAAGCGCTGTGCCGGCGACTTTGATTTTGTTTTTCGTGCAAGACCGGCTGCAAGCCTCGCCCCAGAGCGAGCCGCTATTCCTGGGCAGCTACTTTGTGTGCGCAGCACTGGCAATCCCGCTGTGGCTCAAGCTGGTGACGCGCATAGGGCTGGCCCGCACCTGGCTGGCGGGCATGGTGTTGTCGATTGCCGTGTTTGTGTTTGCCTCCCTGCTGGGCGCCGGCGACACGCTGCCGTTTGTGCTGGTGTGCGCGCTCTCCGGGGTGGCACTCGGCACCGACCTCACTATCCCCGGCGCCCTGTTGGCGGGTGTCATCGCCGGTGAGGGGGACCGAGGCCGGGCCGAGGGCGCCTACTTCGGCTGGTGGAACTTTGCGACCAAACTCAACCTGGCACTGGCTGCCGGTGTGGCACTGCCGGCATTGGCATGGCTGGGCTACACGCCCGGCGCCCGGGATGCCCAGGCGCTGAACACCCTCACATTCGCCTACTGCCTGCTGCCCTGTGCCCTGAAAGCCATCGCAGCAGCATTGCTCACCACCCTTGTTCTGCGGAGGTCCCCATGAAACGACGCCTGCTCCTTGCTGCCGCCACCGGTAGCGCCCTGATGCTGGGGGGCTGCGCCTCCCAAAACATCGACCAGTACCGCACTGAAAAGCCGGAGCTGGACCTCAAGCAATACTTCAACGGCACGCTGGATGCCTACGGCGTTTTCACCGATCGCTCCGGGGCTGTGGTGAAGCGCTTTACCGTGGTCATGAACTGCAGCTGGCAGGGCAACGAGGGCGTGCTGGACGAGGACTTCACCTACTCCGACGGAACCACCCAAAAACGGGTGTGGCGCCTCACCAAGCTGCCCGACGGCAAGTACACCGGAACCGCAGGCGATGTGATCGGTACCGCGCAAGGCCAAGCCCGGGGCAACGCGTTTTACTGGACTTACACCCTGAGCCTGCCGGTGGACGGCAACGTGTACGAGGTGCGTTTTGACGACTGGATGTACCTGATGACCGACAAGGTCATGCTCAACAAGGCCACCATGAGCAAATTCGGGGTGAAGCTGGGCGAAGTCACGCTGTCGTTTACCAAACGCTGATGTATGCAAAAAAACACCTTTGCGCCCGCCGATTCAGCGCGAGCAGCTACAAAAAATATAGCAAATAGTTCCTCCAGAGGTTTCTTCCAACCCCTGAACCCGCCCATGGTGGATTGGCAGGGAAAGTCTGTGTGGATCGTTGGTGCGTCCAGCGGCATCGGGGAGGCCACCGCCTCAGCACTGCACGCCTTGGGCGCCAAGGTCACGGTGTCGGCCCGAAAGGAAGCTGCACTGCAGGATTTCGCCACTCGCCATCCCGGCAGCCGGGCGCTGGTGCTGGATGCCTCAGACCAGGCCGCAGTGCAAGCGGCGGTCGACACGTTGCTGGCCGCCGGGCCTTTGGACTGCGTGATCTATTGCGCCGGACATTACAACGCCATGCGCGCATATGAGATGGACGTGTCGGACATGGAGCGCCACATGCGAGTGAACTACCTAGGTGCGCTCTATGTGCTGCAAGCCGTTACCCCGGCAATGCTGGTGCAAGGGCACGGCCACATCAGCCTGGTGGGTAGTGTGGCCGGCTACCGCGGCCTGCCCAACAGCCTGGCCTATGGGCCCACCAAGGCGGCACTCATCAATCTGGCAGAAACCTTGTACCTCGACTTGAGGGACAAGGGACTGGGGGTGTCCCTCATCAGTCCCGGTTTTGTGCAGACGCCGCTGACTGCCAACAACGCCTTTGACATGCCCGCACTGATCACACCCGCTCAAGCGGCAGACGCCATGGTGAAGGGCTGGGCCAAGGGCCGGTTTGAGATTCACTTTCCGAGGCGGTTTACCTTGTGGATGCAGCTGCTGCGCCTGCTGCCGGACCGCTTGTTTTTTGCGCTGGTACGGCGCGCCACCCTATGAGCACCCAGCAATCAAACGCTGAATCACACCAATCTGCCGTGCAGCGGATGGTGGATTTCTTTGAGCACATCACGCCAGACACGGTAGCGGAGCTGTCCAGGATTTATGCCGTCGATGCGCGCTTCAAAGATCCATTCAACGACGTGATCGGGCTCCCCGACATCCAGCGCATCTTCAGCCACATGTTTGTGGCGCTCGATCAACCGCGGTTTGTGGTGCTGGAGCGGGTGGTCCAGGGCCCGCAGTGTTTTTTGACCTGGGAGTTCCGCTTCCGGTTCAATCGATTTTCACCAGACACCGAACAGGTGATTCTGGGTGCCACCCATGTGGCGTTCAACGAGGCGGGTCTGGTGACCTTGCACCGCGATTACTGGGATGCTGCTGAAGAGCTCTACGAGAAATTGCCGGTGGTCGGCGGTGTGATGCGCTGGCTGAAAAAACGGGCGAACAGCTAAGGCATAGCCTCCCCGTTGGGCCTGAACCGCCTCACTGGGAGGAAATTTCCAGGGGCGTCAGTTTGCTGGATTGAAAGTCCACTTGCCGGCGAGGCTCCCACCAGGCACGCAGGCTTGCGAAGACATTGCGGCAACCCGTGCATTTGTACTGACCGGTCGGCTTGAGGGCTCCGCTGGCGGCCCGTTCAATCACCTGTTGGTAGCTGGTGGCCCCGCATTCGCGGCATTTGTAGACAGTTTTATACGTCGGCATAGTGAGGCAACTGTAGTGAAGCCTCCGCCTTTTGGCGAGCGTATTTGTGTAATGCCTTGTAAACACGCGGCCCGCAGCGCTATTCAGTCTGCAAAGCCGCGCAGGGCTTAGGCCGGGACGGTATCCGCGAAGCTGGGGCGCTGCGCCAGCTTCTCAAAGAGCTTGGCCAAGCCGGGGTGATCTTCACGCCATTGAATCTCAGGGAAACGGAAGTCCAGATAGCCCAAAGCGCAGCCCACCGCGATGTCGGCCAGGCTCAGGTGGATACCTGCACAAAAAGGCTTGTCGCCCAAGCCACGGGCCATCGCTTTAAGGGCATCGTTCACTTTGAGCATTTGGCGGTCTATCCAGACTTGACTGCGTTGAGCCTTGGTCCGGCCTGTCCATGTGGCTTCCAGACGGGCCAGTACGGCAGCCTCCATCAGGCCATCCGCCAGCGCCTCCCAGGTTTTGATCTCGGCGCGCTCACGGCCGACAGCAGGAATCAACTTGCCCACGGGGGACAGGGTGTCGAGGTACTCCACAATGACGCGGGAGTCGAACAGCGCTTCCGCGCCTTCCATGATCAGGCAAGGCACTTTGCCCAGCGGGTTGGAGTCCGCGATGCGGGTTTCAGCCGACCAGACGTCTTCCTGAATCAGGACGTAATCGAGCTTCTTCTCGGCCATCACGACGCGGACTTTGCGAACGAAGGGGCTGGAAGTGGATCCGATAAGTTTCATGAGGACTTTGCAGTTGCTTGAAGGGTGATTCTATCCAGCGGGGGTTGCCGCTATGGTGTGCGGGGTTGTCCGTGGCGCACAACCTACAATCGGGGGATGGTGCGACTCGATGTCGCTTCTGTAGCTGAATTAATCAGCCTTTCAAAGCGCAGTTTCTCCTCTGGAAAACTGCTACTTTCTCCCTCGGGAGTAAGTGACCGAAGATCATTATTTGCCCGTCAAAAAGTGATCTTGAACATGCCCGAAAAGGGTGGGTTCTCAACGTAGGACTACCCTCGGGTGGGCTTTTCGTTGTCAAAATGCCACATTCAAAGGTAAATCTTTGTAAATGTGGGCCGCTGCTTTGGTGGCAAACAGAGCGTAACCGCTCTCTGTGTCTTGTTTCCTAAGAAACCACGTCTGGAACGACGTGACCTCGACCGTACGTACGTCTGGAGTAATCCGGAGGTGCGGAGCTACGGCCAAACGACCGGTGCGCGAGCACGCAAGATTGGCGTAAGTCAGTCCCAATCTCTCGAGCAAGAAGTGAGATGGTCGCCGAGGTAAAGGGTACGGGAAATGTAATGTGAACTCTCGCTTGAACCGCCGTGACGATTAAGCAGCTAACGCTTGTCTCTTCCTGTAAAAGGAAGGAGCTGCGGCCAAAAGGCACGAAGTCAGGATACGCCAGTCATTCATGGCGTGTCGTTCCCCTCTAAGACTTCCGGCGGATAGAGAGTCCCTAACCCCATCGTCTGGCTTGCCAGCCAGATGGGCACAGAGGGAAACGAGGTAAGCCCCATTCACTGCCCGCACTGCAAAGTGCTGGTAACCGGCGTGTAAGCAATGGCCATGGTGGAGGGGGTAGAGGATTGAGCAAAAAGCAAATGGCCGTCTGTAATGGACGGCATAGAGGCCCTGCCTCGCAGTGAAAGCTGGCTGACTTGCTCAGGGTGCGACAGCGTAAAGCCGTTGCGACTTTTAACTATGACCCAGAGGGTATCTGACCCTCTGGGTCAGTGCCTTCTTCAAATGGGTTTTACCTAACTGGAGAATGGTATGGAAAACATCGGCAACGATGCTGCGTCTCCGGACGAATCAAGTGAATGGCACTCCATTGATTGGAAGGCTGTCATGCAGTTCGTAGGAAAGGCGCAGATGCGCATAGCGCAGGCAGAAACGGAGAAGGATTTCCGTAGGGTCGCAAGACTCACGCGGGGTCTGATCCGATCCTGGCAGGCCAAGGCATTGGCCGTCAGGAAAGTAACGGAAAACCAAGGGAAGCGAACGAGTGGCATCGATTGCGTCCTATGGGATACGCCAACTAAGAAATGGAATGCGATTGGTTGTCTGAACACCAATGGGTATCGGGCTCGCCCCTTGCGGCGGGTCTATATCCCAAAGGCTAACGGGAAGGAAAGGCCATTGGGCATACCGACCATGAAAGACAGAGCGATGCAGGCACTCCACCTGCTGGCGCTGGAGCCGGCTGTGGAATGTGCGTCCGATCCGAATAGCTACGGCTTTAGGAAAGGACGATCTACACATGACGCAAGGAGTCAGCTGTTCGCAACCCTCTCCCAAAAGACATCTGCTCAATGGGTATTGGACGCGGACATCTGCGGGTTCTTTGACAACATCAACCACAACTGGCTGCTGAAGAATGTCCACATGGACAAAGTGACGCTAAAGAAATGGTTGAAATCTGGGGTAGTAGACGCGGGTCAACTCCAACGCACAAATGAAGGCACGCCACAGGGCGGCATCATTTCGCCGACACTGGCTAATACAACCTTGAACGGCTTGGAAACAGGTCTGCAGCAATTTCTTCGGAAAAGGCTGAAGACCCGAGGGGCCACAGCCGCCAAAGTTAATCTGGTCAGATACGCCGATGATTTTGTAGTAACCGGCAACTCTAAAGAGTTACTGGAATCAGTCGTCCAACCTTGGATTGTTGGATTCCTGCGCGAGCGGGGATTAACGCTGTCTGAGGAAAAGACGCGCATCGTGCATATCGACCAGGGCTTCGATTTTCTAGGGTGGAACTTCCGCAAATACGGGGGCAAACTACTCATCAAACCAAACCAGAAAAACGTGAAAGCGTTCTACGGAAAGGTGAAGGAAATCATTGCAGATGCCTTGTCGGTTCCAACAGAAACGCTGATACAGCGCCTGAATCCAGTCCTCAAAGGCTGGGCTCAGTACCACAAAGGTGCGGTCTCAAAACGGACCTTCAGCAAAGTCGATCACCTAATCTATTGGAGATTGATGCGCTGGGGTCTGCGCAGACATCCCCGCAAAACAGCAGGGTGGGTATATGGCCACTACTGGAAGCAGTGTGGTCAGCGTAAACGCTTTGCTGGGTTGCAGGATGACCCGTTTGGTGGAGAATCTAGGATACCGTTCCCGCTGTACTCCTTGTCCGACATGGGGATCCTCCATCATGTCAAGGTGAGAGGGGATTACAACCCTTTTCACCCCAAATGGGTGGCCTATGGTGAAAAACTGCGGGTGCAACGAATGGGTGAAACCATTTGGAGTACTCAAAGAGCCTCGCTATGGTTCGACCAGGATGGTAAGTGCGCTCTCTGTGAGCAAGAGATAGACATAGCTGATGAAAATATGGACGATCACCATATCGTTTATCGCCAGCTGGGTGGGAGCGACGCCCTATCCAATCGGGTATTGCTACACCCGATTTGTCACAGGCGTGTCCACGCCCTAGGTTTGAAGGTTATCAAGCCGGTCCCCAACGCGAAGGGACTTTAATCTGACGAAACAGTCGAGGGACTTGCAACCCTAGGAAGCTGTGTAGTTAGTGGTCGCGCGTGAGCCGTGTGCGGTGAAAGTCGCAAGCACGGTTCTTAGGGGGGGTTATCATCGCGAGATGGTTTCCCTACCCTCCACCTTCTCCGCCATTTCCGCCCTCTCTCCGCTGGACGGCCGTTACGCCGCCAAACTTGCTACCCTGCGCCCCCTGACCAGTGAGCTGGGCTATATGCACCGTCGCGTGCAAGTGGAAGTGGCTTGGTTTATCGCCATGAGCGACGCTGGCTTTGAAGAGTTCAAACCCCTGACCCCCGGCGCCCGCACCTACCTGCTGGGCTTGGTGAAAAACTTCTCGGAAGCCGACGGTGAAGCCATTAAGGCTATTGAAAAGACGACCAATCACGATGTAAAAGCCGTCGAGTATTGGATCAAATCCAAGTTCGAAGCCCGTCCCGAACTGGAAAAAGCCGGCGAGTTTGTTCACTTTGCCTGCACCAGCGAAGACATCAACAACACCAGCCATGCCTTGCAGTTGCGCGCTTCGCGGGATGTTGTCGTCCTGCCCGCTTTGGACAAAATTGTCCTCAAGCTGCGGGACATGGCCCACGCCTACGCTGATGTGCCCATGCTGAGCCGCACCCATGGCCAGACCGCCAGCCCCACCACCGTGGGCAAGGAAATGGCCAACGTGGTCGTCCGCCTGCAAGCCGCCTGCGACCGCATTGCCAACGTAAAAATTCTGGCGAAGATGAACGGCGCCGTTGGCAACTACAACGCCCACCTGAGCGCCTGGCCCGACTTTGATTGGGAAGCTTTCAGCAAGAAAGTGGTGGAGACCCCCGAACCGCTGGGCTTGGGCCTGACTTTCCAGCCCTACAGCATTCAGATCGAACCCCACGATTACATGGCGGAGCTGTTTGATGCGGTAGCACGGACCAACACCATTCTGGTCGACTTGAGCCGCGATATCTGGGGCTATGTGTCGCTGGGTTACTTCAAACAAAAGCTCAAGGACGGCGAAGTGGGCTCGTCCACCATGCCGCACAAGGTCAATCCGATTGACTTTGAAAACGCCGAGGGCAATCTGGGCTTAGCCAATGCCTTGTTGCGCCATCTGAGCGAAAAGCTGCCGATTTCCCGTTGGCAGCGCGACCTGACCGATTCGACGGTGCTGCGCAACATGGGCGTGGCCTTGGGCTATGCCGTGCTGGCCTACAGCTCGCTGATGACCGGCTTGAACAAGCTGGAGATCAACGAAGCCGCCATCGCCGAGGACCTTGATTCCTCATGGGAAGTGTTGGCCGAGCCCATCCAGACCGTGATGCGCCGCTTCGGATTGCCCCAGCCCTACGAGCAACTCAAGAAGTTCACCCGGGGTGCTGCCATGACGCGCGAGCTGATGCAAGGCTTTATTGCGGGTCTGGACATTCCCGAGGCCGAGAAAGAGCGCCTGCTGGCCATGACGCCCGGTAGCTACACCGGCAAGGCGTCTGAACTCGCTAGACGCGTGTGACCCCCTGAGCGGCATTCGCCGCTTCCCCCTGGTAGGGGGACAACACCAGCGGCCCGGCTTAGCCGGTTCCGCGGTGTTCCACGCCCACTCCCCCTTACTGGCACGCCATGGCACTCAAATCCACCATCTACAAAGCCAATCTGCAGATTGCAGACATTGAGAACAGCTACTACGCAGACCACGCGCTCACACTGGCTCGCCACCCCAGCGAGACGGACGAGCGCATGATGGTTCGTCTGGTGGCCCTGGCGTTCAACGCCCATAAGCTGCAAAGCGTCTGCAATGGAGACGGCACGCTAGCCTTCGGGGCGGGGTTGTCCGACCCGGAAGATCCCGATGTGTCGCTGACGGACTTCACCGGGCAAAAACGGCTGTGGATTGAAGTGGGCCAGCCGGAAGACAAGCCGATTTCCAAGGCCTGCAACAAAGCCGACTCCGTGTTGCTCTATCCTTTCGCGCATTCGGCGGACATCTGGTGGAAGGGGATTGAGACCAAACTCATTCGCTTGGACAAATTGCAGGTGTGGCGCATCCCCTCGGCGACATCCCAGGCATTGGCCAAACTGGCTGCCCGCAGCATGCAATTGCAAGCGACCGTTCAGGAAGGCGTATTGATGCTGGGCGACGGTAGCAGCACCGTGGATATTGAACCTGTCCGCTGGAAGTAAGCCCCCGCTTTCAAGCCCAATAGGCATCTAGCGCCCATCGAATATGCGCAAGGCGCTATCAAATCAGCAGCAAATCACCCCAATGACCTGGATTCTGCTGCCCGCTCGGCATAACGGTTAAAGCGCCATGAGCTGGCATCCAGGGTGATGCGGCGCCAGGTAGCGCGCTTTTCGGCAGGGCGCATCTCCGGCCAGAGTTGCACTTCTTCAAAGGTGCGTCCGCAACCTTTGCAGGTCTCATCGCCTTGGCTGGTGGAACAAATCGCGATGCAAGGCGTATCGGGTGTCGAGTCATACCAGGCTTGCCAAGCTGCCAGTGCTTTGGGCGGCATGCTGAATTCGTCCGCCTCCGTCTCGTGGTAGTAGATCAGCAAGGCATACACCTCGGCCAAGGCGCGAGTGGGCGCGGGCAGGGATACCCCGTCCGGAGAGGGTTCACGCGCTCGCCAGAAGTTGATGGCCGACTCGATATCGGTGATGTGTATGCCTGCCAATGGATATGTCTCTGGTTTCGGGGGAGGCGCATCATATACCGGGGACTCCGAAACGTGGCCCGGCTCCTTGCGATGACCTGCATTTGCGGCCGGAGCGGAAAACCCTCTTTTTTATAGGCCTAAAAGTTACGTTGTTATATTTCCCACTTCTCCGGAGGGGAGTAGCTCCAAGCGGCCCTCAGCCGTTTCGGCAGATCGTCAATACGAAGCGACAAGCTTCCGGTCTGTCGGGGTGTTCGGTCGGAACATTCGAGCAAGACCTTCGATTCACGCCTTTTTGCAGGCGGGGTCGTGGTTGCCACTCCTCCACCTGCAGCGGCTTTTTCGTTCGTTGCGAGGTACTCTCATGGAATTCATGTCCGCCCCCTGGTGGTCCGCTTTGTTGGCCATTGTGTTGATTGATCTGGTGCTGGCCGGTGACAACGCCATCGTGATTGCGCTTGCTGCGCGCAACCTTCCCCCTGCCTTGAAACAAAAAGCTATCGTCTGGGGCACCGTGGGCGCCATCGTGGTTCGCTCTGCGATGACGCTTGGTGTGGTCTGGCTGCTCAAAATTCCCGGTTTGATGCTGGTTGGCGGTTTGGGTCTGCTGTGGATTGCCTACAAACTTCTGGCAGACCAAGGCGGTGACGAGCATGACGGCCCGTCCGCCACCACGTTCTGGGGTGCCATGAAGACCATCATCGTGGCTGATGCTTTGATGGGCGTAGACAATGTGCTGGGTGTAGCCGGTGCGGCACACGGTGCCATGGACTTGGTCATCATCGGCCTGTTGATTAGTGTGCCGATTGTGGTGTTCGGCAGCAATGTGGTGCTGAAGCTGGTGGAGCGTTTCCCGGTCATCATACAACTGGGTGCCGCTGTGCTTGCATTCACTGCCGCAAAGATGGTGGTTCATGAGCCATGGCTGGTGAATGTTTTCGGTACTGATAGCGGCGCAACTGATGTGCAGAGCATGTCGCGCTGGGCGCTCTATGCGCTGGCAATTGCAGCGGTGCTAGGTGCCGGCTGGTGGAGCCAGAAGCGCTCCGCAACTGCTGAGCGCTCAGCGCACTAACCATGCCGCCCCGGGCCTCGGTGCTATGCTGGGGCCATGAAGTTACTTAGCAAATGGTTGTTAAGCGCCATGGCTCTCCTGGCTGTGGCGCATTTGTATTCCGGGGTGGAAGTTCAGAGCTTTGGCTCTGCCTTGATCGCCGCGGTGGTGATCGGTCTGTTCAACACCCTACTGCGACCGGTGTTGGTCATTCTCACGCTGCCTGTCACATTGATCACCCTGGGCTTGTTTCTTTTCGTGATCAACGCGCTGATGTTCTGGTGGGCGGCAGGCTTGTTGGATGGATTTCAGGTGCGCGATTTCAGTGCCGCACTGATTGGCTCACTCCTGTACACCGTGGCCGGAATGATCATCAACTCAGCGCTCGACAGCCTGTTCCCGAAGTAATTGCTCCACCTGGCGCAAGCGGACGTCGACGATGGAGGCTTCGATGTGGTCAGCATTTTGGGAACTTGATCTGTAGAGCGATTGCGCAGCCTTCAACCGGCTCACTGCCGCTGCGTAGTCGAAATACGCGATATTGACTTCCGCTTCAGCACGCACAGCTGCAACCATGCGGCCCTGTGAAGCCCGGGCACTGGCGAGCTGTTGCCACATACTTGCGTCTGTAGGGTTGTCAATCAACCAGAGCTGTGCGGCGTCGGCGGCAACATCAGCTTGTCCTGTTGCGACCTTTAGCGGTATCCAGAGCAGCAAGTCGGCTCGTGTTTTGGGGGCAGCATTGAATCCCAAGGTGCTCAGTGCCGCATCTGGCTTACCCTCTGCCATGAAAAGCTCCGCCCGGAGGTACCGCGATTGACGTTTTGCTGGCGCGTCGGTCGCCACAAGCGTCTGCAAGCTATTGGAGTACTCGAGCGCCCTCGAAAAGTCCCGCAATTTGATCGCGGCCAACGTGGCTCCGTAAAGGGAAGCGACTTTTTGCGAGCTCGTCGACTTTGCAAGCAAGCCAGGCTCGGTTTCAGAATACCAATTCCGCAAGGCTTCTACTGAGGAGTTCGAAAGTAGCCGCGCCCGTGCAGACACCATGGCGTGCTCCAGCGTGCCTGTAGGAGCAGTTGAAGCACCCTCTGGAATACGCGACTTCATGTCCGCGATTCGTTCTGTGGTGAGAGGGTGACTGCGCAGATATGGAAAGTTACCGGAGTCGTTGTTGCGGTTGCTCTGCTGGAGCTTTTCGAACATGCTCACAAAGCCTTGAGGAGAGAAGCCCGCATCAGATGCAACACCGAACCCGGTGCGATCTGCCTCACGCTCCATGTCGCGAGAAAAATTGAGCTGAGATTGCGCTGCTGCGGCTTGCCCCCCCACGATGACCGCATTGGCACCGCCGGGATTTTTGCTTGCCGCCAGTGCACCCAAGATCATTGCTCCCACCAACCAAGGTGTTTGTTCTGACTGCTTGCTCATCAAACGTGCGATGTGCCGCTGGGTGACGTGGCTGAGCTCATGCGCAAGCACCGAGGCTAGTTCGTCCCGGGAAGACACGATGCCGATCAAACCCAAATGCACTCCGAAGTAGCCGCCTGGTAAGGCGAAGGCATTTACCGTCCTGTCGCGGCCCTGAAGCAGCTGCCATGCGAATGAGGCATCAAGCTCTGGAGTGATTTCGGAGCGACTGCGGGCAGACGCCATCAAAGGTTGCCAGATTGCTTGGAGGTAGTCAGAAATGACAGGGTCGTCGATGTAGTCAGGATCGCGGTAAAGGTCGCGAACAATCCGGTCACCGAGACGGCGTTCTGCAGTAACTGGGATATCAATTGAATAACCAGCGAATAAACCCTTCGATATATCCGTTTCGCCAGCTATCACATTTGGAATAAGTGAAACAGCGACCCAAAAGAGCCAGTAATGCCGGAACATCTAGCTTAGGGCCCGTCGGTATTCGGCCATTGAACTAACTTCAATTGAGGATGCTTATCCGCTTCCATTCTCCATGCACGTTGTAAGTTAATGCACTCAGTCTCGCTGGATAGTTTACATACCCTTGCGAGCCAATAGCTTGCTTTAATTGCATCTTCGTTTAGGGCGTAGGCAAGTGCCAGTTCAAAGATTCCACCAGACGACGGAAAAGCACGCACGGCCTTCTCTCTCGCGCTTAATTCAAGCTCTGACATGTTGGAACTTGGGCGATTACGCACTATCTCAAACCAACTTCGAAAATGCGTCAGATACAAGACTTCCGGGATATTTGGCGTATTCTTATTCGGATAAATCAGACCAAAGAAATCAAATCGCCACTTGTTATAGCTATCCTCGATTCTTGAATAATCTCTTGCAATACCGGCCAGTTGTATGGTGAAACACAAGGAAATAAAGGCGAGAAAGATAGCGCTTGATTTAAGCACATACCCAGTGCGAATTCGATTGCAGACAACCCCCACAAACAAGCCCGTAGGCAACAGGAATATCGCATACTGCAGTGGATATTCCAGCATTGAATGAATGCCAATCACAACCAACACCATCAACAACAGAAAGTCCTGTTCTGATTCCATATGTCGAAATGCAAGAAAAATCCATTTCAGAACGTATCCCAAGACAAACAATCCAAGGGGGATTCCAACCCAAACAAATAAATCAAGAATAAGATTGTGGGTATGACCAAACATACCACCCAAGCTCGGGTGCCTATCGGCAACTGCTATTTGTGCGTTGGCCACCTCGGTCCACCCATAGCCGACCCAAGGGCTATCCGTAATGGCATCAACAAATATTTTCCACGCAGCCAACCTGATATCACCAGTGGTGGCACTCCGGACATAATCCACCACTTCAATACGTTGAAAAATATGTATATCAAGCCAATTAAGAGTGGGAACCCAGAGCAAATAGCCGCCGACACAGACTGCTGTGAGCAAGTAGATTTTTTTAGATTTTATCTTTTGCCAAAAAATAAATTGAAGACAAACGACAATAATCCCAGCCACATATGCAGTTCTTGATCTTGTTAGAACAATTCCGACAACTAAAAATATACTTGTTAAAACTGCTACTTTTAGTCCAATCGTTTTTCTAACGTAAGCCCAGAAGCACCCTACAACACCCCAGAGTAGGAGCGACCCAAGCATATTAGGCTGCCCTAAATTTGCATAGTGACGACCTCCTGAATATCCCATACTCAAATAATCATCCAGCCCGGTATCTATCACTTCCGCCCAACTCCCAAGGGACAATCCCACAGAGACGATTGATGCCAGAAGAATGGCGCCGAATAATGCATCGGGCAATAGGACGTTGAAGCGTCTTCCCAGATTATCACCGACAATTATCGCCAAACCAAACCCCTGAAGATACGCCGACGCCACCCAGGCTTGTCCAGCAAAGGGGATCATTCCGACCGAATGATGGATCCAAGGGACTATGGCAAGCAATAATGCGAGCACGGAAAAAGAAGGTAAGTTGATTACTTCCGTTCTTGTCAAAATGACCGGAACCAATAAGAATAATCCGACGAAAGCAATCCAGGCATCTGAATGAAAACTAGTCCATGGCCTATAGTGGTTGGGTATAAGCCAAGCCAAGCCAAGTAAGAACGCCCAAGTAACAGCAAAGATATTTTTATTGCGCATAAAAAAAGAGCTCCCAAAGGGAGCTCTAGATTCGGGAAGTACTACTCTACATTATTTGCAGCTTGCAGGGCGATACTTAGCCTGAATTGTTCCACCGCAAGTCCAAGTAACCTGACCAGAAGCATACACACCTGTCAATGTGATTGTCGCGCCGGCGATGTTGTTATCACCCCTAGCTGTAGCAGTGATGATGTCAGAAGAGTAAGTCACGCCAGACACATAGCGCGATGTCTGTGACTCGATGGTCACGCTACCAGCCAATGGCATGGCAGTCAAAGTCGCGGCGGCTTCGGTGATTGTGTTTTTCGCAGAAGATGCAGCCAACATGACCTCGGTCACTTTAGCGCGTGTTGTGTAGTCCTGATAGGCAGGCAGTGCTACTGCAGCCAGAATACCAATGATCGCAACAACGATCATCAATTCGATCAAAGTAAAGCCTTTTTGCATGGTGCGCTTCATAGAAATCTCCAGTAAATGATTGGGGTTTTAGCTACGCATGTATCGTGCCACTTTCGACTCTAGGAAATCAAGGCCAATAAAGAGATGTTATGTCATTTTTGTCAGATTCTGGTCGACATATTTGGCCCCCTTGGGGCAGGATTTTTCATTTAATACAAACTTGTCGCACCATCTTTAAGTCCGTCCAGCCCATTAGCACTTTCTCCATGCCATCCATTTTGAGTGTTCTCATTCCAGTCTCAACTGCACATGAGAACAGCTCCGCGACTCTTGCACGTTCTTGGATGAGCTTTTTCAAATCATCTTCTGCAACCATCAGTTCGTGCAAGCCAATACGCCCCTTGTATCCGGTTTTGTTGCACTTTTCACATCCTACTGCACGATAGAGTTTAAGTAGCCCACCTTCACTGTAAGCGTTAGTCCACTGATCTAGCAGCTTTTTTGACTCAAGTTCGTAGTCCGCTTTCCATTCCTTAGTGTTACGCAGCTCTTCTGCATATTCTTTGCAAAAAAGGCGCATCTCTTCTGCAGTGGGAACATAGGCTTCCTTACATTCGCAGAGTTTCTTTGCAAGCCGTTGGGCAAGAATTCCCAACAAGGCATCCGCAAAGTTGAACGGGTCCATTCCCATATCCAACAAGCGGGTGATCGACTCAGGTGCAGAGTTCGTATGCAAGGTCGAAAACACCATGTGACCTGTCAATGAAGCTTCCACACCCATTGACACAGTTTCTTTGTCGCGGGACTCGCCAACCATGATGATGTCAGGGTCTGCCCGCAAGAATGCACGCATAACTAACGCGAAGTCGATTCCCGCTTTCTTGTTAATCTGTACTTGGCGCAAACCTTTCTGAGTAATTTCAACCGGATCTTCGGCTGTCCAGATCTTGGTGTCTGGTGTGTTTAGAAATTTCAGTATGGAATGGAGAGTTGTGGTCTTTCCCGATCCTGTAGGACCACAGACATAAAACAATCCGTAAGGCTTACTGACAGTTGACTCTAGCCTCGCCTTGTTATGGGCAGTCAGCCCTAGTTTCGCGAGTGGGATAGGCTCGCCCGCTGCCAATATCCGCATCACTACATCCTCGACACCCCCTGCGGAAGGAATCGTCGCCACCCGCAATTCAATATCTAGCGGTCCATATTTTTTGAATTTGATCTTTCCATCCTGCGGCTTCCGTCTTTCCGATATATCTAAGTCACACATTATCTTCAGCCGTGTAACCATTGCTTGCCGGAAATGAGCAGGCACCTCGACATAAGGAACCAAGCTGCCATCAATTCGAAAACGGATTCCTGTCTTAAACTTGCCGGGCATTGGCTCGATATGGATATCCGATACTTTTTGGTGATAGGCATCAATAATCACCTTATTGACAAACTTTACCAATTCATTATCGGCAGCAGCAGACTCCAGTGACTCATCATTACTGCCGTCATCAATGGGCCCTCCATCCATATCAGCAAGCAGCTGATCGATCGTACTGCTATCAGTTTCAGCACCAAAAATCTGGGAAAGCGTTTCCGTGAACTCAGTTTTTGTAGTGACCCTATACGCGAACTTGTGGATACGAGGAAATACTTGAGGTACAACGCGGGAGCCTTTTACAGCCTCCGGATCAACGCACATAATCACCAGACCCTCAGGAGATTCCTCCAATGGAATCCAGCCCTGCTCTTCGAGAAAATCCCGCTTCATTGCTCCATGCAAAGCTTCAGACCTTATTCGACCCGCATTGAAAGATTCGTAAGGAACTCCGAAGAATTGCGCCAAACTTGGACCAATTTGTCCCGGCTGCAATCCTGTACGAGTAATGATGAGGTGTTCCAGTGAATTGCCGTCGTCTCGGGACTCCTGCGCAAGTTGCTGCAAATCGCTTTCAGACAAAAGGCCGCATTCAACCAAATTGTCGTACTTTGTGATGTTACGCCTAGGCTGTGATTCTGAACGCTTCAAACGCTGTCTGATCGCAGTTGCCAAAGTTTTGCATAACTCAGAGACACCATCGACCTCAAGCTCTCCGAACGGCTCATCACTCTTGCTATTAATGACCTGAAGAACGCCATGCAAAGTGCTACCTTCCAAAATCGGAGCAGCCATCATTTGCTTTGTGCGGTAGCCAGATCGTCTATCTACCTCCTTTAGAAAGTTTAAGGCAGGATGTATTCTCCTCAGAGCCTCTTCGTCATAGACATCATTGATGTTGACCGCTGATTTGCTGTAAGCGGCATAACCCGCAATACTTTGCGGTGAGATTGGGAGTTTTAGCTCTCTACTCGTATTCAATCCAGTCTTTACTTTTGAGATGATTGAAATACCATCAGCACCAAGCGCGTACAGAGTAAGACGGTCTGCATTCAATAATTTACAAATATCCTGACTCGTCTCCAGCATGATTTGCTCAATGTTTTCGGTATCATGAATCCGAGCTGTCACCTGGTGAAGCTGCCGATAGAACAATGCCTCAAAGGTCATTCCCCTTTTCTTGGACTGCAATTTTTGAGATTCAAAAAATGCTTGCTCGTTGGAGGAACCCATATTTAATTCCTTACCTGATTCGCTCACAGTAAAAACTCCTGTCCAGCATCAAGCCAGTGGATTTCATAGCACCGCCGTGCTGAACTCGAATCATTTAGCTGTTCTATTTCTCTCATGATGAGTTCTGTTTCCGCTGGTTTAGTGTGTGTGATGAAGATCGGAAAATCTTTATCGAGCCGTAAATGATCAAGCTGCGCAATCATCGAGTCGGGTGCAAGATGTCCGCTCAACAAAGCAAGTTCCATTTCTTTGTTGCTGAACGCTGTCTCAATGACCAGCATTCCGACCTTGAGCTGGTTGACTCTCGACCATAAATCCGCGCATTTGCCTGTATCCCCGGTAAATACCCAGCAAGGCCCCTTATTTGAAACGGCGTACCCGAGTGCCGGTACTGAATGTTGAGCAGGTAATGCTTCGACCAACAAACCATCCACTAGCGTCTGTTGTCCAACTTCGATGGGGAACAGCCTCAAAAAGGGTGACTCGGCACTGGGTATTTTCAAGAAGTCAGGCCAGATCACGTCATTAAAAATGTGGGTCTTAAGTGCATCTAAAGTCGATTGCAGCCCATATAGAGATATCGGCTTGTTTCGTCTTGCACCCACAGCATCCAGCATTAACGGCAAGGCTGCGATGTGATCTAAATGAGAGTGCGTCAAAAACACATGATCAATCTCTTGCATCTCATCAAGTGTCAGATCTCCGACTCCTGTGCCAGCATCAATTAACACTTTAGCATCTAGTAGAAAAGAGGTGGTTCTACAGTGCTTAGCAATAGCGCCCGAGCATCCCAGCACACGTATTTTCACCTTATCCGCCTTTAGTCACTTAGTTTCAAAATTTGTTGCCCCATCCCACTCGGAGTCATACGGCAGATACCGCATTGAAGCCACTCGTTCCGCGTAGAGTCGATATAGAAACTTGTTTGGACTGAGACGGCTTACATTCAACAATGCCACATCCGCCTGATCCCAGAGCTGACTTCGATACATCTTTAAGAATTGTGTCCAAAGCTTCACTTCATCTGATAAGGATGAAGATACCTGAACATCATTACTTAACGGGCTCCAAATCTTTACCGCTTGCTCTTTCCCCTTAACTCTGACTTTGTCTAGTTCCTGCCAAATTATTCCGGTCGTATTTTTTTTGGTAATCTCACTCGCAACTATGTCGACACCATATACTTTTGAAAGTGATTCGAGGCGCGAACCTAGATTCACAGCATCTCCGATTACGGTGTAGCTTCGTCGTATATCGGATCCCATGTCTCCAACACACATAGAGCCCGTATTTATTCCAATTCCAATGCCGATCTGAGGAAGCCCCGCCAGATGATGCTCTTGGTTAATTTCACGTACGACCTGTAGTATTTCAATAGATGCCTTTACGGCTAGCTGAGCATGATCCTCAGATTCGACTGGGGCGCCCCAAAAAGCCATCACACAATCACCCATGTATTTATCAATAGTGCCCCGATTGGCCCGGATCACAGACGTTAGTCGGCTAAATACTCCCGTCAGCATCTGCTGCAACTGCAATGGCTCCATGGCTTCAGACATGTTCGTGAAACCACGCATGTCACAAAACATGACGGTCATTTCACGATTCATGGCCTTCATGCTATAGCTGTCCGGGTCCTGAACCATCTCGTCCACCAGTTCAGGCGGAACATACGTTCCGAACAGATTAGCGAGGTCCCGCTTGGATCGACTTTCCACAAAGTAACCGTAACTCATATTCAATGCAAAAGCGGTTACTGTCATTGCTAAAGCGCCCGCCAATGGCAATACAAGTCCGTATCCGAGATAGAGCCATAGATTCATGAGCAATAGGCAAACGAGTACGCCTGTGCTCAAAATGACGGCTCTCAGTGCCGAAAGTAAAGGGAGACCAATCGCCAAAACGAGACCAGAAACAACCAAAACAACCAATTCGTAGCCCATGGCATAGTCAGGTTTTACTAGTACGTGGCCATCCAGAAGTGCAGAGAGCATATTTGCGTGCGTCTCAACCCCGGGATAGGCCTCCCCCACCGGCGTGACTCGCATGTCAAACAATCCCAATGCCGTAGTCCCCAGCAAAACGATTTTGTCTTTTAACTTCCCCGTCGCGACCCGGTTTTCTAGAACATCAGCAGCAGACACATATTGAAAGGATCCTCCTTGGGCATTTCCGGCTCCACGAAATGGAATAAGTGCACCACCACGTCTGTCTACCGGTATTCCAAGGGTTTTGTCCCCTTGTACCAGCAACATTTTGTCCACGCCCTGAAATGCCTTGGGAAGAAATGTCTCTTTGGAGTACGAAGGGGTAATCCTCGGCATTCCTACGATCGCCCGAAACATAGCCAGGGACAGAGACTCGAAATATGCGTTCTTGTAATGGGCGACTAAAGGTACAGACCGCACCACTCCGTCCGGATCTGTGAATGAATTGAAATGCCCAGCCATTGGGGCTGCAGCTGCCAAGCTCGATATATTGGAGCCGTAAGCAGTCCATTCCGGTGCTTCCAAAGTACGCCCCGCAAGGGCTTCCTCAAGGAAAACTGGGAAAGGCAAAACGCCACTCGAACGCCCTTGCGGGTCATTGGTGAAGAAATATCCCAAGACAATGGGTTTTCCCGCTAAAGCACTGGCAAATACGCCGTCATAATCAAGGCGTGGACTTAACTCCTGTAACTTTGCCAGAAAGACAGGTTGATCACTGAGTTCGCTGTTGGCTAGCTCTTTCAAATGTTGAAGACCGGAACTGTCGTCTGGTTCTGCAAAGACCACATCGACGCCCAAGATGGCAATTTTGTGTTCGGTGAACAGCTTATTGACCAAGTCGGCCAGCTTATTTCTTCCCCAAGGCCAGCGACCTACTGATGCAAGACTTTTTTCATCAATATCAACAATGACGATGCGCTCGTCCATCGACTTTGGCATCGTCGCTCGAAGACGGGTGTCGTAAATGATGTCATCGAGTCGTTGCAACACGCTTAGCTGCAGCACTCCAACGGCATGAAGTAATGCAAAGATCAGCGGAATGAGTGTGACCGCGATTCGCTGCCAATGTCTTTTTATTCCGTTCACAGTCAACGAGCACCTAGAGAATCACTACCAGAGGCCCGAAGCTACACGTCAGTGCTGAACAAACTGCATTTGCGTGCCCGCCAACTCCACCAAATCTCCATTTTTGAGCGGCACAGGATCCGCCCCGATGGGAGCGCCATTCAAAGTGGGATTACCCGCACCCTCCACATGATGTACAACGAAGCCCTGCTGTCTGCGTGTAATCGCAGCGACAGCAACACCCGGTTTGCCAATCGTAGTAACTACCTTGGTCAACGGTACTTCACGGCCTGAGGCAGCGCCAGAAAGCACTTTGATCGCAGCATGAAATGCACCATGACCTTGTGAGTCGCCTGCAACTGTAGAGAAACCGGAATTCAATGGCTGCGCAGCAGTGACAGCAGGTCTTGCCTGAACCACCATGGTTTTATCAAAATTGTCCGCCACGCCATCGGCCATGAACTTGATCTTGTACTTGCCAATCTCGATCCCGTCGCCATGGCGCAGTTGCTGTTTTTTAACAGCCTTCCCATTTACGTAGGTACCGTTGGTACTGTTGAGATCTTCCAGAAAAATGTCTACCCCAGCCATCAGGATGACGGCATGCTCGCCACTGACAGCCAAGTTATCAATCACGATATCGTTGTAAGGCCTGCGTCCCAAAGTTGTACGGTCTTTGGTGATTTGCACTTCTTTGATCACGACCTCATCGATCGACACGATCATTTTCGGCATGATCGACTCCTTTTCCTGTAATTGTTTCTGGAAAACATTTGAATTTACTTCCCTAGCAACCTGGCGATAAAGCCTTTTTTCTCGGCTGCTTCATTCACGGCAATCATCAGAACAGAGATATTGTCTTTGCCACCGTTTTCATTGGCAGCAGAAACAAGGTGTCCCGCAATCTGATCCAGCCCTGACGCCTCGCCAGCAATTCTAGCGATTACTTCGTCAGTCACCATATCTGACAAGCCGTCTGAGCACATTAGATACAAATCACCCGGCTCCACACTGAACTCATTGACTTCCAGCATGACCGCCTGCTCAACCCCTAAAGCCCTCGTGACTAGGTTCTTGATCGGCGACACAGCAGCTTGATCCTGAGTGATCAGCCCAGCATCAATTTGCTCTTGCAAGAGCGAATGATCCTTGGTGATTTGCTCTAAAGAATTTGAACGTAGTCTGTAGCACCTGGAATCCCCGATATGCCCTACCAGCAATCGCCCCTCTTTGAATACACCTAAAACAAGAGTGGTCCCCATGCCTGCAAAAGCTGGGTTGGCGTTTGCCGAGTTGTAAATCGCCAAATTTGCGTTATCAACGCATATCTCCATGGCTCGGCGGATTTCCTTGGGTTGAGCTAGCGCGCCCGCTTCAATCAACCAGCGACTCAACTCCGACTTGATAAATGCGGTGGCCATGCCACTGGCAATCTCACCGGCGTTGTAACCACCCATTCCATCGGCCAGCACTGCCACCAGTGCCTCCTCGTCAAACGCAACGGAATCTTCATTGTTATCGCGGGCACGACCTGGGTCGGTTACCGCATGAAATTGATAATTCATTGTTCTTATATTTCTATGTCAGGACCGCGGGAAATTTGCGTGGCCTCGAATGAAGTTGCGCTTTGCGTATCTGATCTCTGAAATGCATCCGTCTTCTCAAATGCGGCAGACGGATCCTGTTTGCTCGTTGTGGTGAAAGTTACAGACTCAAATTCTGGCATGCAACGCAGGAGATCATCGGAAAAAGCTCCACCAGTTTGGTATCGGCGCTCCGGCTGCTTGGCCATGGCTTTGTTCACCACAATAGCGAGTGCCTCTGCCAAGTCAGAACGATGAATGCGGACATCCGCAGCTTCTTCGTTGGCAATTTTGTACATCAACTCCGCCATGGATTCACCACGAAATGGCAACACACCTGTCAGCAATTGATACAGCATGACCCCCAATGAATAAAGGTCAGACCGACCATCCACCTTTTTTCCCGCCAATTGCTCTGGCGACATAAAGCTGGGAGTTCCGAGGACCAGTCCAGTCTTCGTTTTACTGCTGTCTGTGATTCTTGCGATACCAAAGTCCGTTACCTTGACCGTATCAGTATCGCGCTCATACATGATGTTCGCGGGCTTGATGTCACGATGCACGACTTGTTGACGGTGCGCGTAGTCAAGCGCCTGAGCGACTCGACTCACCACGCTGACTACCGTGGATACAGGCATCAAATTGCCCGGTTTGGTGTGTTCAGCCAAATCGCTGCCTTTGAGGAACTCCATTGCGATATAAGCGAGGTCATGCTCTTCACCTGCATCGAAGATCGTGACAATGTTCTGATGCTGTAAACGCCCGGCCGTTTCTGCCTCACGGAAGAACCGTTCGCGAGCATCCACCAGATCATCTCCGGAAAACTCCTCGCTCAGGGCCATCGTCTTGATAGCGACTACCCGACCGATTTTGGGGTCTTTCCCTTGATAGACAACGCCCATTGCGCCTTTGCCCAACTCTTTCTCCACCTGATAGCGGCCCAGCATGGGCTTTTCCATGGACGCGCCATCCAACAGTATGGTACCGCCGGGGTGACTGCCACCGCCCAGAATGACCGTTTCTGAGAGGTGCTTTGCACGATTCAACTTTTGCTGCACGTCTTTGAAGTTCACATCTGTCGCAGCGATGTGTTCGTACACCGAGTGCGCTTTGTTGAATTGACGTTTTCGCTCAAAGTCGAGCGCAAGGCTGTAGAGATTGCCCAAAACCGCTTCACTGGCAGGCACGCGCCGGAAACGATCAAAGGCCATGTCCAATTGACCTTGTCCTTGGAGTGCAAGGCCCATCATGCGGTTTGTCTCTGCAGACTCTTCGTCTGACTTCGCCTTGCCCGCCTCTGTCACCAGAAAGCGCTTGGTGGTTAGTCCCACGTGCCCCGTTATCAGCACGAGTGCCGGCAACAGTAACTGGAGCGAGATGGATGCCCCAGCCAGCAAGCCGTATTCTGCGAGAACCAACACCAAGAAAAGGCCAACCGTCATCAGCGCTGCTGCTCCAGCAGAAAGCTTCGGCAGGCCCCAAACCACATACACAGCCACCACTAACATCGAGACGAGAATCACCCAAACACCCCAAACCGGCTGGACAATAAAGTGCTCGCTCAGGATGCTCGATGTGATGTGCGCAATAGTTTCCGCAGGCGACAAGGCAGAATGCCCGGGAACAGGAAACTGAACACCTACTCCTGCTGCAGTCGCTCCAATGATCACAATTTTGTCGGTGTACTTGCCAAGCGGAATCTTCCCGCTGACTACATCGTAGAAAGAGTCCACCTGAAATGCCGGACGACCGTCACGGTCCCTGTAGAACTGGGGAGACATCATGGCCGAGCTGTCTGTCTTGATCTTCAAACGTCCAAGCTGCACGGAATCACCTTCGTTCAGGCGGATGTCGGCCGGCGTCAAATTCAAGCTCTTCATCGCTGCGAGCAGCGCAATCGATGGAACCGCTTTACCGAAGTAGTTCACCAGCAAAGGCTCTGTGCGTACAGCTCCGTCCTGATCGTTGAATTGGTTCAAATGCCCCACCGCAGCGGCTTCTTTGCCTAGTGAATCGATGGGATACTGACCGCGCACTGCCGGCAGAGAGAAACCAGAAACCTCATCCAAGGATTGAGACAACACAAAAGGAGGCAAGGGACTATCTGCTTTCCCTTGAGGCTCCCCAAGGGTGAACACGGAGGGCAATACAACATTGCCTGCGTTATGCAGACTTTTAGCCAGCGCCGTGTCAGTGTCCAGCGCTGCCTCAGCTTCCGAAAAAGTTCGTGCGATCGCTTCGTTGTTGCCTAGGGCGGGATCAGAATTACCGACCAAGTCTTTGAGCTTCTGGATGTAAACCAGGCCCGGGTCTTTTTGGGGCTCAAAGAAAAAAATGGTTTGAACTACTGTCTTGGCTTTGGCTTGTGCAAGCAAATCGATCAAATTTGCCTGGTAGGTGCGGGGCCACGGCCACCGGCCCAGATTGGACACGCTCTGGTCATCGATGGCAATGATGGCAATACGGTCCGAGGGCTGTCGGTTGCTGGCCGTACTGGCGAAGTCATAGAACCGGCGCTCCAAGCCACCGGCAAAGTCCGTGGCCGTGTAAACGACAGTGGCAATCAGAATGAGAAAAAGCCCTGCAAACCAATCCGTTCGCCAGAATTCCGAGTTCTTTGCCTTTTTCCCAGCCACTTTGCCCCCTGTTATTCCATCTCAGCCCAGCAAGAAGGTGCTAACGGCCATTTGTGTAGCACGTTAGCAGAGGCTCGAGAGCTGAACAAGGCACTCGTACGCACTATTGGAGCCTTTTTGACAAAAGGAGACAAAGCACGACAAGTGGCCTGTTTGTTAGCGCTCGATGAGCGGTTTAGTGCGTCACTTCAAGCTTGGGACGGTTCAAAACCTTACCCGCACCCAGCACAAATAGGGCTCCAGCTATTGCAGCCCCCCAATGCAACCAGGAATAAGACTCCAGCGCACCCTTCAGGGCCGTGTCGCTCACGATGGTCTCGCCGGCGACCCAGCCGATCAATGCAGCACCGAAGGTGACGATGACCGGGAAGCGCTCCATCAACTTGATCATCAATGTGCTGCCGAAAATTACCAAGGGGATACTGATGGCCAAGCCCAAGATCAGCAAGACCATGCTGCCTTGCGCTGCGGCGGCGACCGCGATTACGTTATCCAGACTCATCACGAGATCAGCAATCAAAATGGTCCGTACTGCTGCCATCAGGCCGCCTTTTGCACCGTCAGCGTGGTCTTCATCGTCGCCCTCAGTCAAAAGCTGAACGCCAATCCACAGCAGCAAAAGGCCTCCAACGATCTGCAGGAAAGAGATCTGCATCAACTTTGCAGCCACCACCGTCAATGCGATCCGCAACACGACGGCTGCGCCGGAGCCAAAAAGCACCGCTTTCTTTTGTTGTTCCGCAGGCAGAGACCTGGCTGCCAAAGCAATCACAACGGCGTTGTCCCCGGACAAAATAATGTTGATCCAAACGATCTTGATCAGACCGATCCAAAAGTCAGCGTGTTGCAGTATTTCCATGGCGCTTCCGTCAAATTCAAAAAAAATGCCCAGTCTTGCGAACTGGGCATCCTTGCCTTAACAAGTCACCCCTCGCACAGAGGGGCCATCTTACCGGCAGTTAGAGCAAAGCCTTCAACAACTTCGCCATTTCAGATGGGTTACGGGTCACTTTGAAACCACACTCTTCCATCACAGCCAACTTGGCATCCGCAGTGTCAGCACCGCCGGAAATCAAAGCGCCTGCATGGCCCATGCGCTTTCCGGGAGGAGCGGTCACGCCGGCAATGAAGCCAACCACAGGCTTCTTCATGTTCAGCTTGCACCAGCGCGCAGCTTCAGCTTCATCGGGTCCGCCGATTTCGCCGATCATGATGACCGCATCGGTATCCGGATCATCGTTGAATGCTTTCATTACATCAATGTGCTTCAAACCGTTGATCGGGTCGCCACCGATACCCACTGCAGAAGACTGGCCCAGACCGATTTCAGTCAACTGAGCAACTGCTTCGTAAGTCAGCGTACCGGAACGGGATACAACGCCAATACGGCCTTTGCGGTGAATGTGACCGGGCATGATGCCGATCTTGATTTCATCGGGAGTAATCAGACCGGGGCAGTTGGGTCCCAACAGCAGGGTCTTCTTGCCACCAGCGGCTTCCTTAGCCTTCATCTTGTTGCGCACTTCCAGCATGTCCTTGACAGGAATGCCTTCAGTAATGCAAATCGCCAGATCCAAGTCTGCCTCTACAGCTTCCCAGATAGCAGCCGCAGCGCCGGCTGGCGGCACATAGATCACGGACACTGTAGCGCCGGTTTCTGCAGCTGCGTCTTTGACGGATGCGTAGATCGGGATATTGAAGATGGACTCGCCAGCCTTCTTGGGGTTCACGCCCGCTACAAAGCAGTTTTTGCCGTTTGCGTATTCCTGGCACTTTTCAGTGTGGAACTGGCCTGTCTTGCCGGTAATGCCTTGGGTGATGACCTTGGTGTCTTTATTGATAAAGATCGACATGATGTTTCCTTAGCCTTTCACTGCTGCGACAACTTTTTGAGCCGCTTCAGCCATGCTGTCGGCGCTGATGATGGGCAGGCCAGACTCGGCCAGCATTTTCTTGCCCAGCTCTTCGTTCGTACCCTTCATGCGAACAACGAGGGGCACGGACAGGTTCACGGCCTTACAAGCGGTGATCACGCCAGTGGCAATGGTGTCGCACTTCATGATGCCGCCAAAGATGTTGACCAAGATGGCCTTGACCTTGTCGTTCTTCAACATGATCTTGAAGGCTTCGGTGACCTTCTCGGGGGTGGCACCGCCACCCACGTCCAGGAAGTTGGCAGGCTCAGCGCCGAACAACTTGATGGTGTCCATGGTCGCCATGGCCAAGCCAGCGCCGTTCACCAAGCAGCCAATGTTGCCGTCGAGGCTGATGTAAGCGAGGTCGAACTTGGAGGCTTCCACTTCGGCTGCGTCTTCTTCGTCCAAGTCGCGGTAAGCCACGATTTCAGGGTGACGGAACAAGGCGTTGGAATCGAAGTTGAACTTCGCGTCCAGGGCGATCACATTGCCCTTGCTGTCGCAGTTCAGGGGGTTGATTTCCACCAGGGACGCATCGGTGTCCATGTAGCACTTGTACAGCTTGGCGAAAATGTCCACTGCCTGATCCACGGAGGCACCAGTCAATCCGATAGCTGCAGCGACCTTTTTGCTTTGCTCAGTGGTAATGCCGGTCAGGGGATCGATCATTTCGGTGATGATCTTCTCGGGAGTGGAATGGGCCACTTCTTCGATATCCATGCCGCCTTCGCTGGACGCGATCAAGGCAACCTTTTGTGTCGCGCGGTCTGTTACCAGGGAAACGTAGAGTTCGTTTTTGATGTCGGCGCCGTCTTCGATGTACAGGCGACGGACCTTTTGACCTTCGGGGCCGGTCTGGTGAGTCTTGAGCTGCATGCCCAGGATTTCCGAAGCCAGGCGCTTGACGTCGTCAATCGATTTGGCAACTTTCACGCCGCCGCCTTTGCCGCGACCACCTGCGTGGATTTGTGCCTTGACAACCCACACTGGGCCGCCGAGTTTCTGAGCGGCTTCCACCGCTTCTTGCACTGTAAAGGCCGGAATGCCGCGGGGCACCGGCACACCGAATTGGCGCAAGATTTCCTTGCCTTGGTACTCGTGAATCTTCATGACGTCTCTCTCTGGGACAGGACTATGTTCACCGTGTGGTAACGAGGATGTAATCACCACGCGGCACTGGACACATCAACCCGCGAATGTATCATGCTGCGACGCACAATACTTGTGCGACGCTTACAGCTGGTGCATTCCGGGTCGTTCATGCCCCACGCATCCACCAGTTTGATGCGCAATATTTGCCCCTTGCTTACACCATGAAAAAAATCTTCATCGACGGCGAAGCCGGCACCACCGGACTGCAAATCAGGGAACGTCTGCAGACCATGCCGCAGATCGAATTGCTCAGTATTGACCCTGCATTGCGCAAAGATCCGCTAGCCAAACGCGCCTTGGTTGCAAAGGCAGACATGGTGATTTTGTGCCTGCACGACGATGCCGCCAAAGACACGGTCGCGATGATTGACGCGCTGGAAAGGGAAACCGGCAAGCCCGGCCCCCGCATCATTGACGCGTCTACCGCGCATCGGGTGGACCCGACCTGGGTGTACGGCTTCCCAGAGCTGGCTGCGACTCAGCGCGATGCGGTCGCCAAAGCGCAAAGAGTGAGCAACCCCGGCTGCTACGCCACAGGCGCCATCGCGTTGATCCGCCCCTTGGTCGATGCGGGCTTGCTACCTGCTGACTTTGCAGTGTGTCTGCCCTCGGTGAGCGGCTACTCCGGCGGCGGTCGCGCCATGATCGAAGCCTATGAGCAAGGATCTGCGCCTCCGTTTGAACTGTATGCCTTGGGACTGAAGCACAAACACATTCCTGAAATCATGAAGTACACCGGCCTGACCCGCCGGCCCTTGTTTGTGCCCTCCGTGGGCAATTTCATTCAGGGGATGCTGGTTCAACTGCCTCTGCACCTGGACACGCTGCCCGGCCAACCGAGTGCGCAAGACTTGCACCAAGCATTGACCAAGCACTACGCGGGCAGCGAATGGGTGACGGTGGAACCCGTGACAGTCGACCTCAAGCTCGACGCCGTTGCCTTGGCTGATACCAACAAACTGGAGTTGCGCGTGTTTGCCAACGATGCGAAGGCGGATGGCTTTGCGCACGCAGTGTTGGTTGCCCGCTTGGACAACCTGGGCAAAGGCGCCAGCGGCGCTGCGGTCCAGAACCTGCAGTTGATGCTGGGCCTTTAAGCCTCAGTATTCGCCTTCGTCACCTCCGCCGGAGACTACCCGGTGGATGGTGTCTCCGCCGAAGCCGCGTCCGGCCAGAAAGCGCATCTGCTTGGCGCGCTCTGTTGCATCCTGCGGCTGGGTTCCGAACTTTTTGCGCCACACCTCGCGGGCCCTTTCCAGCTCGGTCTCACGCAATGTGGCCACCGCCTCGGACACAGCCTCCGGAGCCAGCCCCTTGGCTTGCAGCTCCTGCTTGATACGCGCAGTGCCCAGTTTCCCGGCACGTCGGTACAGCACGGAACCGACCACCCGCTCTTCGTTGATGAAGTCTTTGGCGGCCAACCCATCCAATGCCTTGGCCAAGGTTCCGGGCTCCTCTTCAAAGCGCTGCAGCTTTCGCTCCAGCTCCACGCGCGAGTGCTCGCGGGTGCTGAGCAAGCGCAGCGCCCGAGCGGTAAGCGATAGCGATTGGGTTGCCACTGCAGATCCGGGAGTCAAAGATTTGCTATGAATTCAGTAGCTGCTGGCGCACATTTCATGAGCGCTAGCAGCTACTTTGACCATTACTCTGCTTTGTCAGCCTTATCGGCTTTCTTGCCCTTGGCCTTCGCTTCAGGCTCTGCCACCGGCAACAAAGGGATGCCAAGGTTGGCGCGCACTTTGTTCTCGATCTCCACAGACAACTCAGGGTTCTCACGCAGGAATTCGCGGGCGTTGTCACGGCCCTGGCCGATCTTCTCGCCTTGGTAGGCGTACCAGGCGCCGGATTTTTCCAGGATACCGGCGTTCACGCCCATGTCGATGATCTCGCCGTGGCGACTGATACCTTCACCGAACAGGATGTCGAACTCCGCAGTTTTGAACGGCGGGCTGACCTTGTTTTTGACCACCTTGACTTTGGTCTCGTTGCCGATCGAGTCCTCGCCCTTTTTGATGGTGCCGGTACGGCGGATGTCCAGACGGACAGAGGCGTAGAACTTCAGCGCGTTACCGCCGGTGGTGGTTTCAGGCGAGCCGAACATCACACCGATCTTCATGCGGATCTGATTGATGAAGATGACCATGCAATTGGTCTTCTTGATGTGGGCGGTGAGCTTGCGCAAGGCCTGGCTCATCAAACGGGCTTGCAAGCCGGGCAGGCTGTCGCCCATTTCACCCTCCAACTCAGCCTTGGGGGTCAGCGCAGCTACCGAGTCCACAATGATCAGATCTACCGCGCCGGAGCGCACCAGGCTGTCGACGATTTCCAGGGCCTGTTCGCCCGTATCGGGCTGGCTGATCAGCAGGTCTTGCAGGTTCACGCCCAGCTTCTGGGCGTACTGGATGTCCAGCGCGTGCTCGGCATCCACGAAAGCGCATTGGCCTCCTTGTTTTTGCATCTCGGCGACCACCTGCAGGGTCAGGGTGGTTTTACCAGACGACTCCGGGCCATAGATTTCCACCACACGGCCGCGGGGCAGGCCGCCTACACCCAGCGCAATGTCCAGGCCCAGAGAACCGGTGGACACGACCTGGATGTCTTCAATCACTTCCCCCTCGCCCAGACGCATGATGGTGCCCTTGCCGAATTGCTTTTCGATCTGGGCCAGAGCGACTTGCAGGGCCTTGGCCTTCTCAGCGTTGGCAGCGGGGTTCTTGACGGGTGCGTCCATGGAAATCTCCTGAAAAAATCAATTGGTGGGCTAACTTTTTGCATCTGGTTTTAACAACAGGCTGGATGCTTGAACAGTAGTTTATGAGGACGGTCAAATAGCTACAAGCTATTTTTTAGTCAGTTTGCGTTACCATTTAGACCATGCAATCTTCTCCCCATGCAGATACCTGGCGAAGCAATCATGTCGGCCACTGGCTGCGCCTGGCGCTGGAGCGGTTCGATGTGCGGGTGCTCCAGCTCATGGGCAGTCACCCGACAGTTCCACTGGGTCTGGCCAACCTGGCCGCGCGCGGGCAGGTCGGTGCAGCACACATCCACATCACGCGGCACCTCGAACTGCAAGGCACGCGCCTGACCGATCTGGCTGCACGCGCCGGCATGACCAAACAAGCCATGGCCACGCTGGTCACCCAGTGCGAAGCCTGGGGCATGGTGCAGCGGGAGAGCGATGCAACCGACGCCCGCGCCAAACGCATCTGCTTCACTGCCGCCGGATTGGCATGGGTGCAGGCTTACCAGGACGCCGTGCAGCAGGCACAGGCGGAGCTGGAACAATCGGTCGGACCCGAGGTGGCCACGGTCATCACGCTGGGACTGGAAGCCTACGCCAGCCATTGACCGGATGCTGCGTCACCGCAAAAGGGCGCCCGCACGAGGCGCCTAGAATGGCACTCAAGCGGCCGCAGCGCCGCACCCCGCACGGAGACACACATGCGCATTCTCATTGCTGAAGACGATCAAGTTCTGGCCGATGGCCTGCTGCGCGCACTGCGCAGCGCAGGTGCTGCGGTAGACCATGTGGCCAGTGGCACCGAAGCCGATGCCGCACTCATGACCAACACAGAGTTCGACCTGCTGATCCTGGACTTGGGCCTGCCCAAAATGCACGGACTGGAAGTCCTCAAAAAGCTGCGTGCACGGGGTTCCTCGCTGCCAGTGCTGATCCTGACGGCGGCGGACAGCGTGGATGAGCGTGTCAAAGGCCTGGACTACGGTGCCGACGACTACATGGCCAAACCCTTCAGCCTGCAAGAGCTCGAAGCGCGCGTGCGCGCCCTGATCCGCCGCGGCATGGGAGCCACCAGCAGCAGTATCAAACACGGCCCGCTGACCTACGACCAGGCCGGTCGTGTGGCCACCATCGACGGCAAGATGGTCGAACTCTCTGCCCGCGAACTCGGCCTCCTGGAAGTGCTGCTGCAGCGCGCTGGCCGCTTGGTCAGCAAAGACCAGCTGGTAGAGCGTCTCTGCGAATGGGGTGAAGAGGTCAGTAACAACGCCATTGAGGTCTACATCCACCGTCTGCGCAAGAAGATCGAGAAAGGCCCGATCCGCATCGCCACCGTGCGTGGACTGGGCTACTGCCTGGAGAAGATTCCCTCGTGAAGATTTTTCAGCGGGAGCAACGCAGCCTGTTCGGGGAAATCCTCGACTGGATGCTGACCCCGCTGCTGCTGCTGTGGCCGGTCAGCCTGGTGCTCACCTGGCTGGTCGCACAGGGCATTGCCGGCAAGCCATTTGACCGCGCGCTCGAATACAACGCGGGCGCCCTGGCGCAGCTCATCA
This sequence comes from Curvibacter sp. AEP1-3, assembly GCF_002163715.1. Taxonomy (GTDB): domain Bacteria; phylum Pseudomonadota; class Gammaproteobacteria; order Burkholderiales; family Burkholderiaceae_C; genus Allorhodoferax. The sequence goes on along the minus strand of NZ_CP015698.1, from coordinate 2,933,302 downwards.
CCGTCAACAAGAACAAGGCCCAGTTCGTGCTGCCGCTGCCGGCGCGCGAGCTGCTGCGCACCGACGACTCGGACACCGTGTATTACCAGGTGCTGGGCACCAAGGGCGAATACCTCAGCGGCGAGAAAGACCTGCCTCTGCCTCCGGAGGACGAACGCCTGCCGCCCGGCGAGATCCGCATGCGCGAGGTGGATTTCAAGGGCACCGACCTGCGCGTGGCGTATATGTGGGTGCGTGTGGATGTGCCCGACGGCCGGCCCGCCTTGGTGCAAGTGGCCGAAACCATGGACAAGCGCTCGGTGCTGGCCACCGAAATTGTCAAAGGCGTGATGCTGCCGCAGTTCGTGATCCTTCCGCTGGCCGTGCTGCTCGTCTGGCTGGCGCTGGTGCAAGCAATCAAGCCGCTAAACAGACTGGAAGAACGCATTCGCGCCCGCAGCCCAGACGACCTGAGCCCGCTGGACGTAGAGGCCGTTCCCTTGGAAGTAGTGCCGCTGGTGTCGTCGGTGAACGACCTGCTTATGCGCCTCAAAGACTCGATTGCCACGCAGAAGCGCTTTTTGGCCGATGCGGCACACCAACTCAAGACTCCACTGGCCGGCCTTCGCATGCAAGCCGACCTGGCGCAGCGCCAGGGTGCGAGCGCAGACGATCTCAAGCAGTCCCTGCGGCAGATCGGCCGTTCCAGCATCCGCGCCACCCACACGGTGAACCAGCTGCTGGCACTCGCCCGTGCCGAGAGCAGTGGCACCGTGCTGGCCCACCAGCCCTGCGACCTGGCCAAGCTCACCATGGACGTAGTGCGAGACTGCGTACCCCGCGCACTGGAAAAGTCCATCGACCTGGGCTACGAAGGGGTGGAGGCCGGCACGCCGGGCGTCTCCATCCAGGGCAACATTACTTTGCTTAAGGAAATGGTGCGCAACCTGGTCGACAACGCCATCAACTACACGCCTTCCACCGAAGAGCGCGCAGGCGTCATCACTGCGCGTGTATTGCTCGACCCCTTCAGCGGAGCGCTGGTGCTGCAGGTGGAAGACAACGGTCCGGGCATCCCGCTGGCCGAGCGGGAGCTGGTGTTTCAGCCGTTTTACCGCGCGTTGGGCAATGAAGCTGATGGCTCCGGTCTGGGCCTTCCCATCGTGCAGGAAATCGCCCGCCAGCACCATGCAGAGATCGCGGTCGACGACAGCCGCCCCGGCCACGCTCCGCCGGGCACCACCTTCACACTGCGCTTCTCGCGCCTGATTGAAGTGGAAAGCGCTTGAGACCTAGCTGCAGGCCTTGAAGCTGTGGCCTGCCATCGAGGGTTTGATGTCTTGCAACTTGACTTTCAAGGCCTCAGACACGGCAGGCAGCTTGAGCTGATTGGCCGTGCCTGCTTCGCGCTCCTGCACCACCTTGGCAGTGCGAATGCCTTTGGGTGCGAGCTTCGCCAATTCAGCCTTCGCAGCAGCTTCTGAATCAAATGCCGCCAGCACCAGCCCCGGTTGCAGCTCAGGAGTACCGACCGCATCCGCTTTGATGCCCATTCCGTCCAGTTCTGCGCGCTTCTTGACCTGCAGGTCGGCGGAGGCATATTTGCCCATGTACACAATCCAGCGCGCCGACTCTTTCACAGACTCGATCTGCCAGCTACCACTGGGCAGGGCCGCGTCCAGCGCTTTGCGCAAGCTGGCGGCCTGTTCATCGTCAAACGGGCCGGCTTGCAGGCATTCCTTGGGGGCCAGATCGGCTTGAACCTGGGCTTCAGCCTTCTTCAGGTCGCCGGCGCTCAGCAGCTGAATCATCTCCGGCTTGATCTGCTGTTCCATGCGGTGCGGCTCGTTCGGAGCTACCGGGCCGAAGCCATACATCTTCAGGTAGTCGTGGCTCCATGCAAAGTACACGCCATTGGCCAGTAACAGCACCAGAACAATCAGTCGCAACATACGGATCAGGACAGAGAGGAAGGGGATGCGGGGCGCACACTCACCTCCGCGCTATTGATTTTGACAAGGCCGTTGTCAGTATGCACCAGCAGCACGCCACCCGCATCTACGCCTTTGGCGATGCCCTGCGTACCATCCGTGCAGACGACCGGCTGACCGTACAACAAGTCGCGTCCATGGAAAGCCTGACGCAATGGCGCAAAGCCCTGAGAGGCAAACACCTGCACGGCGTGCACCAAGGGCGCCGCCACCTTCTGCAATACCGCGGGTGCATCGAGCCCGGGCATCAACTCCTGCAAGGCGGCAGGTGGCGTACGCAAACCGTCGCCCTGGCGGGGAGTGATGTTGATGCCGATACCGATCACCGCGTAGCGCTGGTCCCCGGCACTGGCGGTCTCTATCAGGATGCCGGCCAACTTGCGGCCTTGCCACCACACATCGTTGGGCCACTTCAGTTGCAGGTCCGGGTGCAGGCTTTGCACTACCGACAAACCGACCGCCAAGGACAAGCCCGACCAGTCTTGCGGCTGCAAGGGCAGCCCCAGTGAAAAAGTCAGCGTGCCGCCATCGCCCCGGGTGTCACTCTTCCAGTCGCGGCCCAAGCGGCCGCGGCCTGCGGTCTGACGCTCGCCCACCAGCAGGACGGGGTCGGTGAGTCCGGCACGGGCACGGCGCATCAGTTCGGTGTTGGTGGAATCCACCTCCGGCAGGATCTCCACACTGAAGCCCGGGAGCACGGCAAACACCTCCTCCCAGATCGCTTCAGCGGGCCAGCGCATGCTCATCTTTTGGGGGCAAGAAGGGTGCCGCGGCAATTGGCACTGCCGCACCAGCAGGGGTACTCGGCCTTGAGTTTGGCGGTGTAGCGCTCTTCCAGAATCAGGCCGTAGTCATAGTTCAGCTCTTCACCCGCGCTGATATTGCGCAAGGCCTTGATGAACACGCGCCCCTCTTCCTCATCGGCGATGCAATTGCCGTCACAGGAATGGTTGATCCAGCGGGAGGAATTGCCGCCGTACAGGGCATCAATCACATTGCCGTTTTCCAGCGAGAAGTAAAAAGTGTGGTTCGGGTCTTTGGGATCGTGGGGGTGGCGGTCCTGGGCCTCCTGCCAGCTGATCACTTCGCCCACATACTCGATGATGGTTTCACCCTCAGCAATGTCCTGCAGTGCGAACACCCCTTTGCCATGTACCCCGGAGCGCCGGGTCTGGATGCGGCGCTGGTTCGAAGTCGATACGCCGGCGGAGGATTTCACTGGGGTTTTTGCCACGGATGGAAAATTTGGTATGGTGAATCGTATGGGCGCGCATGTGTGCGTGCCTGCGTGTGCAAGTGCGCGCCTGCGCGCACGCGAGAACCGGATTGTAGTCAGATGAAAACATTAGTTATTGCGGAAAAGCCGTCGGTCGCCCAAGACATCGTGCGTGCACTCACACCGGTGGCCGGCAAGTTTGAGAAACATGATGAGTACTTCGAGAGCGACACCTATGTCGTCTCCAGCGCCGTAGGCCACCTGGTCGAGATCCAGGCCCCTGAACAATATGACGTCAAGCGTGGCAAGTGGAGCTTTGCGCACCTGCCGGTGATCCCGCCGCACTTCGACCTCAAGCCCGTGGACAAGACCAAGACGCGCCTGAACGCCGTGGTCAAGCTGGCCAAACGCAAAGACGTGGACAAGCTGGTAAACGCCTGTGACGCGGGTCGCGAAGGAGAACTGATCTTCCGCCTGATCGAGCAGTACGCCGGTGGCGCCAAGCCGCTGGGCAAGCCGGTGAGCCGCTTGTGGCTGCAGTCCATGACGCCCCAAGCCATCCGCGATGGCTTTGACCACCTGCGCACCAATGCCCAGATGCAGCCCCTGGCCGATGCCGCGCGCTGCCGGTCGGAGGCCGACTGGCTGGTGGGCATCAACGGCACCCGCGCCATGACGGCTTTCAATAGCCGCGATGGCGGCTTCTTCCTGACCACCGTGGGCCGGGTGCAAACGCCCACCTTGTCCGTGGTGGTCGAGCGCGAAGAGCTGATCCGCAAGTTTGTGAGCCGCGACTATTGGGAAGTACACGCCACCTTTGCCGCCCAAGCCGGTGAGTACCCCGCCAAGTGGTTCAACCCTGCGCACAAGAAGGATGCGGACGACGCTGAAAAGAAGGCCGACCGCGTCTGGTCCCTGGCCGAAGCCAAGGCCATTGCAGACGCCGTGCGCGGCCAGCCAGCCACCGTGACGGAGGAAAGCAAGCCCACCACGCAAGCTTCCCCCCTGCTGTTTGACCTGACCAGCCTGCAACGTGAAGCCAACGGCAAGTTCGGCTTCTCCGCCAAGACCACTTTGCAGATTGCCCAGAGCCTCTACGAGCGCCACAAGGCCCTGACCTACCCGCGTACCGATTCCCGCGCCCTGCCGGAAGACTATGTGCCCGTGGTGAAAAAGACCTTCGAGATGCTGGCCGACAGCGACATGCGCCACCTGGCGCCCCACGCCCTGGTCGCACTGAATGGAAACTACATCAAGCCCACCAAACGCGTGTTCGACAACGCCAAGGTCTCGGATCACTTTGCCATCATCCCCACTCTGCAAGCGCCCAGCGGCCTGAGCGAGGCGGAGCAAAAACTTTACGACCTGGTCGTGCGCCGCTTCATGGCGGTGTTCTTCCCCAGCGCGGAGTACCAAGTTACCACCCGCATCACCACCGCTGCCCAGCACGCCTTCAAAACAGAAGGCAAGGTACTGGTCAAGCCGGGCTGGCTGGCCATCTACGGCAAAGAAGCCGCCGCTGAAGTGGAAGACGCCAAAGAAGGCGACAAGGGCCAGAACCTAGTGCCCGTAGCGCCCGGTGAAAAGGTCAAGGGCGACCCGGTAGACCCCAAGGGCCTCAAGACCAAACCGCCTGCACGCTACTCCGAAGCGACGCTGCTTGGCGCCATGGAAGGTGCCGGCAAAACCGTGGAAGACGACGAGCTGCGCGAAGCCATGCAAGAGAAAGGCTTGGGCACACCAGCCACCCGCTCCAGCATCATCGAAGGTCTGATCGCCGAAAAGTACATGCTGCGCGAAGGCCGCGAGCTGATTCCCACCGCCAAGTCCTTTCAGCTCATGACGCTCTTGCGCGGCTTGGATGTGCAGGAACTGACCAAGGCCGAACTCACCGGCGAATGGGAATACAAGCTCGCCCAAATGGAGCAGGGCAAACTCAGCCGCGAAAAGTTCATGGCCGAGATTGCCGCCATGACCGAGCACATGGTCCGGAAAGCCAAGGAATACGACCGCGACACCATCCCCGGTGACTACGCCACGCTCGCAGCTCCGTGCCCCAACTGTAGTGGCATCGTGAAGGAAAACTATCGCCGCTACACCTGCACCGGTGCAGACGGTCACAGCGAAGGATGCGGCTTCTCGTTCGGCAAGTCTCCCGCAGGCCGCACTTTTGAGCTGGCCGAAGTGGAGCAGTTCCTGCGCGATAAGCACATTGGCCCGCTGGACGGTTTCCGCTCCAAAGCCGGCTGGCCTTTTGTGGCCGAGATGGTCATCAAGTTTGATGAAGAAGCCAAGAACTACAAACTGGAGTTCGACTTCGGCGACGACAAGGCCGGCGAGGAAGACGGCGAGATCATCGATTTCAGCGCACAAACCGCGCTGGGCGCCTGCCCCAAGTGCGGCGGCAATGTCTTTGAGCACGGCAAGAACTATGTGTGCGAAAAATCGGTGCCCACTGATGGCCAGCCTACCCCGAGCTGCGACTTCAAGAGCGGCCAGATCATCTTGCAGCAGCCTATCGAGCGCGAGCAGATGCAAAAGCTGCTGGCCACCGGCAAGACCGATATGTTGGAGAAGTTTGTCTCCATGCGCACCCGCCGCAACTTCAAGGCGATGCTGGCCTGGGATGCGACCGAAGGCAAGGTGAACTTCGAGTTCGCCCCCTCCAAGTTCCCACCCCGCAAAACGGCCTACAAAGCAGCTGCAAAAACCACAGCCGCTACAAAAGCAGGAGCTGCTCGCGCAGGTACTGCGGGCACCGCAGCCAAAAAAGCCCCTGCAAAAAAAGCTGCTGCCGTCAAAGAGGCCAAGCCCAAAGCCCCCCGCAAGACTACCGCCGCCAGCGGCAAGCAACCCAGCGCCGAGTTGGCTGCAGTGATCGGTGCCGAGCCGATCGCGCGCCCGCAGGTCATGAAAAAGCTGTGGGACTACATCAAGGCCAACGGCCTGCAGGACGCCAAGGACAAGCGCAGCATCAACGCCGATGCCAAGCTGCTCGCGGTATTCGGCAAGCCGCAGGTCACCATGTTTGAGCTGGCCGGCATTGCCGGCAAGCACCTCAGTTAAGGGCGCCTTCAGCTTCCCGAGGCACACTGCAGACCATGCAATTCACTGAACAAGACGACGACTCCGAACACGCCCCCCACAGCGCCGCAGAGCGCGCAGCCGCGGCCTCCCGCAGCACTTGGGTGAGTGTGGTCGTGAACGTTCTTTTGGCCAGTGCCCAAGTCATCGTGGGAACGCTCACCAAATCGCAGGCGCTGATCGCGGACGGCATCCATTCGCTGTCCGACCTGGTGTCGGACTTTGTGGTGCTGTTTGCAGGGCACCATGCCAAGAAAGACGCGGACGTTGACCACCCCTACGGCCACCAACGCTTCGAGACGGCGGCTTCCCTGGCCCTGGGCGCCATTCTGCTGGCAGTAGGTGGCGGCATGATCTGGTCCGCGCTTCAGAAGCTGGAAGCCCCCGACACCATCGCCCCGGCGCACTTCACCTCCCTGTGGGTGGCGCTGGCCGCTATTGCCACCAAGGAGCTCTTGTTCCGCTACATGCTGCGCACGGCCAAAGCCGTGAAGTCCAGCCTGCTGGTCGCCAACGCGTGGCATGCGCGCTCGGACGCGGCATCATCACTCGTGGTGAGCCTGGGCATTCTGGGCAGCATGGCCGGCTACCCGCTGCTGGACCCGATTGCGGCGCTGATTGTGGGCTTCATGGTGGGCAAGATGGGCTGGAGCTTCGGCTGGGACGCGCTGCACGACCTGATGGACCGCGCGGTGGATGAAGAAGAAGTACAAGCCATACGCAGCACCCTGATGGCCACCCCCGGTGTAGCCGGTGTGCACGATGTGCGCACCCGCAAGATGGGCGACATGGTGGTAGCCGACGCCCACATTGAAGTGGACGCCAAACTCACCGTCGAAGAGGGGCACAACATTGCCGTGGCAGCACGCAACGCGGTGCTCAAGCGCCACCGGGTCCTCAACTTGATGACCCATGTAGACCCGGCCCACCGGCCAGACGCCGACCACCAGCCGGTGGTCTGAGCACGCAGCAAAAAGCGCTTTAACTTGTTTGGGCGGGCTTGGCGCCCGCAGCCCAACGCCAGGCCACCAGCGCAGCCACCACCGCCAGCTGAACCGCCATGGCCAGCCAAGGCGCCAGACCCAGCGATGCACCACCCTTGACCAGTTGCTGCAGGCCGAACAAGGGTTCAAACCAGGTCGCTAACTCCGGCGCGCTCCCTGCCACCAAGCCGGGCAGCACCACCCCCAACACAAAGAGCGTCAGCAGGGTCATGCCGGCCGGCTTGCGCGTGGTGTTGCGCAGCGCAAAGAAGTGGTAGATGCCGCAATCCCGCAAGCAGTGCAACAAGGCCAGCCACATCACGCTACCCAAGGATGCAAGGTGCTGGTCCGGGTTGATGCCCAACACGCCATAGAGCAACACAAACAGCGCCGCCATGGCCCAACTCACCGGCCACAAGGGCAGGGCTTGCAGCATGCGGCGGCGGGGGCTGTGGGCGTAGTGAAACAGCACGGCCTGCCAGACCAGGCGGTTGTTGCTCTCGGTAAACAGGGCCGCATACGTGGCCAACAGCGCCACGCCGGCCAGTGGCACCATCAGGTTGGCATCGCGGGCGTCTTCGGGCATGAAGCCGGCCAGCATCCAACCCAACGCCAACACGCCCAGCGCCCAAGCCCACGGGGTAGACCGCACCATCAGCTGCTTGCCCATGCTGCGCCACAAGGCCAGCAATCCCAGCGCCAGCATCAAGGCGGCCAGCACCAGAGACTGCACGGGCAGCGGCAGCCCCAGACTCCACCAGCCACCGGAGGCTTGAGGCTCGTCAGTCGGGCTGCGCAGCACCATGAACACCATGGGCAGCGTCTGCAAGGCCATGAACAAGCCGAACAGACGGCCTGCCGTGCTGCTGGATTTTTCAGTGCGCAGGTCCAGGGTATGCAAGCGGCTGACCATCAGCCAGGCATGCAGCGCAACAGCGCCGATAGCACCTGCCAGCATCCAGACGCAGCGGCTCAAGAAACCCGGCAGGGTCGAGGCTGCGAGCACCGCCACCACAGCACACAGCAGAGCGCCGTACCAGGCGTAGGCCGTGCTGCCGAACAGCTTGCCCCAGGCCATCTGCCAGGGGGTGAGTGCGCTCAGGCGCTGCTGGTCCCAGGTGCGTTCGGTCACTTCGTTGTTGATGCTGGACATCACCAACAGGCTGCCCCAACCCACGGTGAGGCCGGTAAACAGCACCGTGCAGGCAATGAACAGGTTGTCGCGCGGATTTTGTTCGCTCATGGCGACGGCCAGCAGAGCGATCAGCGTCAGCACGCCGGGCATCAGGGCGAGGCGGGCGGGCGAAATTTCCAACCAGAGGTTGCGCTTGAATTCCGGGTTCATCGTGCAGCTCCCGAGGAGTGGTGGGAATCGGCTTGACCGTAGCTGGCCTGCAGGCTGGTGCGTACGTCCTGAAAGGCACATACGGGCACACCCGCTGCAGTCAGCTTGGCTAGCAATGCCGCGCGTGCAGCCAGGTCGCCGGCAGGCAAGTAGACCGTCGTGGGCGTGGCGCCACTGGCATCCAGGTGCGCCACCTCATAGGCGGCCAGCGCTTGGGCCAGTTGCGGCGCGGGCGCCGCCAGCTGCACTTGCACCAGTGCCTTGATCACGCCTTCGCTGCCGGTAGCAGTCGTCGCCAGGCTGGCAAAGCGGCTGACCCGCCCGTCGCGGATGGAGAGGATGTGGGTGCAGTACTCATCCAACTCGCTCAGGATGTGGCTGGACACCACCAGCGTCATGCCATGGGACTGCAGGTTGCGGAACAAGGCCGACAGGTCGGCGCGCGCTTCCGGGTCCAGACCACTTGCGGGCTCGTCGAGCAGCAGCACCTGCGGCATGTGCACGATGGCCTGGCCGATCGCTACTCGCTGGCGCTGCCCGCGCGAGAGGTTGCTGGCCAGGCTTTGCAGCTTGTTTTCCAGATTCAGAAAGCGGGCCACTTCTTTGACGCGCTTGGGCACGCGGCTTTCAGCAATACCCTGCGACGCGGCCGCATAGTGCAGGCACTGCTCCACCGTGAGGTCCTGGTAGAGGCCGAAAAAATCCGAGAGGTAGCCCAGCTTGGTGTGCACCTCGCGCGGATGTTCCTGCACATCCACACCACCCACCGTGATGGTGCCGGCCAGCGGTATGTCCAGCCCGGCAATGCAGCGCATCAGCGTGGACTTGCCGGCGCCGTTAGGGCCCACCAGGGCGGTGACCGTGCCCTGCGGGATATCCACCGAGACTCCGTGCAGGGCGCGGTGCCCCAGGTAGTCAAAGACCAAACCACTCACGTGAATCATGGAAAGCCGTCCCTTCAGCAGTGGATAATTGCTATATTTTTAGTAGCTGCTCGCGCATTATCCACGGGCGCTAGCAGCCTATTTCATCAATGCCCGGTGTTCTGGTGGCTGCTATTGAGCAGCTTGTCGGTGTAGGCAATGGCAATGGCAGACAACAGGAAGGTAATGTGGATGGCCGTCTGGGCAATCAGCACCTTCTCGTCGTAATTGGCAGCGTTGATAAAGGTCTTGAGCAGGTGGATGGAGCTGATGCCGATGATGGCGGTGGCCAGCTTCACCTTGAGCACCGAGGCGTTCACATGGCTGAGCCACTCTGGTTGGTCGGGGTGACCGTCCAGGTCCATGCGGCTCACAAAGGTCTCGTAGCCACCCACGATCACCATGATCAGCAGGTTGGAGATCATCACCACGTCAATCAGCGCCAGGACCACCAGCATGATGATGGTCTCGTTCAGCGCAGGGACCGGCACATCCGACTTGTAGCCGATGCTGCTCACAAGCGCCTGCAGGGCGGTCTGGCTGCCGAAAGCAGCTTCCAGCAGGTGCACCAGCTCCACCCAGAAGTGAAACACGTACACGCCCTGCGCCGCGATCAGGCCCAGGTACAGGGGCAGCTGCAACCAGCGGCTGGCAAAAATGAAGTTGGGAATAGGGCGCAATTTGGGGCTCTTGGGAGTGGATTCAGGGGATGTCATGGAGTTTTCCGTTGGATGGTGCCGGGCACCGTGTGCGCCGGCATTGTAAAAAAGCGGGGCTTACCCCTACGCGGTGGTGACCAGGCACTGGCTACCTTGCCAGTGCGCGCCCGGCGCCAACTGCACCGGCACGCCCACGGAGGCAGCCTCCACACACAGGAAACGGGCATAGCCCCCGGCAGGCAGGTCAGCAATCACGGCCTGCGGCCCGGGGTTCCAGACCACAGCGTCGGTAAAGCCTTCGTGGACCAGGTCCAGCGCACTGGCAGGGCTGCGCAGGGCAAAGGGGCCGGGCACGGATTCAAACAAGTGGTCAATCGGCTCGGCCAGCGACAAGACCTCGCCCTGCGGCAAGACACCGGTCAGCGTGCTCCGGGCAACGTCGCCCACCTCCAGGTAGGTGTGCAGCGCGGCATGAAAGCTCAAGGGGCTATTGCCGGTGTTGTGCACGGCCAGCGTCATGCGCAGACCGGCCGGCACCAAGGCCACAGTCAAGGTACATGAACAGTCATGCGGCCACAGCGGCGTCTCGTGCGCGGCGTGCTGCATGCGGAAGACCAGCTGAGGCTCGGCCCCAGCCGCATCCGCCGGCAGCCACTCCCAGAGGCTGGTGCGTGCAAATCCGTGGCGCACCATGGGGCCACGTCCGGAGAACTGCGGAAAAATCACCGGCACGCCGCCCCGCACAGGCTGCGGCCCGTCCAGCGGCGAGAGCGGGCTGCGGTACAAGCGCTCCACACCCGTGGCATCCACCCACGAAATCACCTGCGCACCGCGCAAGAGCACGGTGACCGTATCGCCTGCAGGGCCCTGCAGCTGAACTGCGGGTGCCCCTTCCATCATCAAAGTTTGAACATGCATGCACCCAGTTTATCGGGTGCTTGTGACTTTCGAGAGATGGGGTGGCTGGTCGGGGTCCAGCCCGCGCGCACGGGCAACCGCCTCCACCAGCAGATAGAAACTCTGGATAGCAGTAATCGGGTCCAGATCCTCCTGCGGCGCGGTGCTCAGTGTGAGGTCCCGCTCAGATACATCGGCCGGTGCAGCCAAGAGCACCCGCGCGCCACGGCCTCGCATCTCGGCGGCCAAAGCAATCAGGCTTTGCTGTGCCGGGCCGCGCAGGGCAAAGATCAGCATGGGGTAGTTGTCGTTCACCAGCGCCATGGGGCCGTGTTTGACCTCGGCCCCGCTGAAGGCCTCGGCCTGAATGCCACAGGTTTCCTTGAACTTGAGGGCCGCCTCCTGCGCAATCGCCAGGCCCGGCCCCCGGCCTATCACCATGAGCTGACTGGCGGTGCGCAAGGGCTCCACCGCAGCGCTCCAGTCCTGCTGGCAGGCATCTTCCAGCGCTGCAGGCAGCGTCTTCAAGGCTTCCAGCAAGTCTGCATGGGCACCCCAGTGCGCGGCCAGCCGCGCACCGGCTACCAAACCGCAGATAAAGCTCTTGGTGGCCGCCACACTTTTCTCGGGGCCGGCGTGCAAGGGCATGGCCCAGTCCACCGCTTGCGCCAGGGGCGAGCTGATGTCATTCACCAGCGCCACCGTGGTCGCCCCGGCTTTCTCAAACACCTGCATGGGTTCAAACAAGTCCGGACTGCGGCCCGACTGCGAAATGGACACTGCCAGCACCCTCTGCCGCGCCATGGGCGCTTTGTAGAGGGTTAGCAACGACATGGGCAGCGAGGTCACCAGCTGACCGGTGCGCGACATCACCAGATAGGCGAAGTAGGCAGCCGCGTGGTCCGAGCTGCCACGGGCAATGGTGACGGCACCCTGGGGTGGCAAAGCCCGCAACGCCAGGCCAAGGGCGGCGTAGCGACCTTCATCGCCCGCCAGTTGTTGCGCCACCTGGCGCGCCGAGGACAGGGCCTCTTGCAACATCAATGTTGTCATTAGGAAATCTCTTTTCATGTCATTGCAAACACAGGGTCAGGGCACCGTCCATGGCGTCACCCTGCGGTGGCACCACACACGCGCCCACCAAAGCACAGAGCCGGGGCGCCAGTCGTTGGCCTACGCTGCCGGCTACTACCAAGGGCAGCGTGTGGGTAGGGTCTACGGCACGGGCCAAGGCTTCGAGCTGGTGCAGGGCCCGCTCCAGCAGCCTCGCGGCATCAGGGTCGGAAGCCTCGTGCGAAAAAATCAGGGGCGTGAGGCTGGCGTACTCCCCTTGTCCAGCGGCACCACACCAGGCCAGCAAGGCCTCGGGTGTACCACCCGTGGCTTGCAGCACCGCTAGGGTTAGCGGCCCCGACAACGCACGACCATCCAGCGCACGCTGGGTGAGGTTGACGGCCTGCAGACCCAAGTCCGCGCCACTGCCCTCATCCCCACTGGGGAAGCCCCAACCACCGCTGGTGCGGCGCTGCCCGTCCGGCAGCAAGGCCAGGCCCACCGCGCCGGTGCCTACGATGACCAGCGCACCCGGGTGTCCGCCGTGTGCACCCAGCAGCGCCGTGACCGCATCAGACTCCAGCCTCAAGCAGGCATAGCCCGGATCGGCGGCAAGACACTCGGCGTGCCATGCCGCATTGTTGGCACCGGCCAAGCCCAAGCCCAAGGCACAGTTGGCCGGCACCGGCTCGGGCCAGCCGGCTTGCAACCTGCCCCCGGTAGCTTTCAAAATGGCTTCTTCGATGTGGCGCCACGCCTGGCCAATGCCCTGGGTCAGGCCCGAGGCGCCGGCCTTGCCTTCGCCCACCACCACACCACTGCGGTGCACCACCCGCGCGCGGGTACTGGTGCCGCCACCATCAATGCCAATGGCGTAGTGAATGTGTGCCGGCAGCAGCTCAGCGTGCATGGGCCGAGCGCATGTTGCCGGGATTCAGGCGGGTGCAAGCCATGCCGTCAGCGCGGAAGAGATACAGAGCTGAAGGTGCCGCACGCACGATGACCGAGTCACCCAGACGCACTTCGGCATTGCCGTCACCACGCACGATCAGCTCTTGCCCGTCGTCCATCTTGAGGTACAGCAGGTTGGACTCGCCCAGGTGCTCCACCAGCGTGATTTCTGCGTCCAAGGCGGTGTCGTCGGCCGCTGGTGCCACGCCGGCGGGCAGCACTTCGCAGTGCTCGGGGCGCAGGCCCACTTCCACACTTTCGCCGACTTGCAGCTGGCTGCTGTCCACCGTGGCCAGCACCTTGCTGCCATTGCCCAACAACAGACGGGCGCCCCCGTCGAGCACCTCCACTACACGGGCCGGCAACAGGTTGATGGTGGGCGAGCCGATGAAGGTCGCCACAAAACGGTTGGCAGGCTGCTGGTACAGGGTGAGCGGGGTGCCGGCCTGCTGCACATGGCCTTCGCTGAGCACCACAATTTTGTCGCCCAAGGTCATGGCTTCCACCTGGTCGTGCGTCACATAGACCATGGTCGCACCCAGGTCGCGGTGCAGGCGGGCCAGCTCGATGCGTGTCTTGGCGCGCAGCGCAGCGTCCAGATTCGAGAGCGGCTCGTCAAACAAGAACAAGCGCGGCTCGCGCACAATGGCACGGCCAATAGCCACGCGCTGGCGTTGCCCACCCGAGAGCTCGCGGGGCAGTCGCTCCAGCAGGTGGTCGATGTGCAGCACCTTGGCGGCATCACGTACCCGTTTGTCGATGTCCGCCTTGTTGGCACCGTGGATCTTGAGCCCGAAAGACATGTTGCGATACACCGTCATGTGGGGGTAGAGCGCATAGCTCTGGAACACCATGGCAATACCGCGCTCGGCCGGCGGCAGGTCGTTGACCAGGTCGTCACCGATGCGCAACTCGCCGCTGCTGATGTCTTCCAGCCCGCAAAGCACGCGCAACAAGGTGGACTTGCCGCAGCCGCTGGGGCCGACCAGCACCACCAGTTCACCGTGCTCGATCTCGAGGTTGATGTTGTGCAGCACCGGCTCGTTGTTGCCGTAGCGCTTGCTGATATTTTTGAGGGAAACGCTTGCCATGGTGGGTCTGCTTTACTTGACGGCGCCCGCGGTGATGCCGCGGATCAGTTGACGGGAGAAGAGGGCGTAGAGGGTGACCACCGGCACGATGGCCAGCGAGAGAGAAGCCAGCACGGCGTTCCAGTCGGTGGCGTACTGCCCCACAAACTGCTGGATGCCCAGGGTGATGGTCTGCGTCTTGTCAGACGGCGCAAGAATGAGCGGGAACCACAGGTCGTTCCAGATCGGCACCATGGTGAATACCGCCACCGTGGCAATGGCCGGGCGGATCAGCGGCACCACCACCTGGAAGAAGATGCGGAACTCATCGATGCCGTCGCAGCGCGCCGCATCCTTGAGCTCACCGGGCACCTGCCCCATGAACTCCGACAGGATCATGATGGCCAGCGGCAAGCCCTGCGCCACGTACACCAGCACCAGTGCGGTGAGGGTGTTCACCAGGTTCAGCTCCACCATCAGCTGCAGGATGGAAACCGTACCCAGGCGGATAGGCACCATGATGCCGAAGGCAAAAAAGAACTTCAGCCAACGGTTGCCCTTGAAGCGGTACTCCGACAAGCCCCAGGCCGCCATGGCCCCGAAGAGCAGGATGAAAAACAGCGACGCAATCGTGACGATGAAGCTGTTACCGAAGTACATGAGCACGTCCGAGCGGCCTAGCACCTTGGTGTAGCCGATGAGCGAAAACGTCTCGGGTGTGGGCCAGGCCAGCGGGTCGTTGAAGATGGCGTCACGACTCTTGAACGAGTTCATGAACACCAGCAAGATGGGCAGCAGCGCCAGCAGCAGATAGCCGATGAGCGTCAGGTGCACAAACACGCGGCTGGGCGCGAAGGGCAGAGATTTGGAATTGGATGCGTTTGCCATGTGCGGCCTCACATTGCAAAGCGTTGCAGTTTGCGCTGCACCGCGAGGAAGTACACCGCCACGCCCACCAGAATCACCAGGAACATGATGGTGGCCACGGCCGCGCCCATGGTCGGGCTGGCCACTTGCGACTGGTAGCCAAAGAAGGTGCGGTAGAACAGCGTGCCCAGAATGTCGGTGCTGTAGTTGGGGCCCGCCACCGCGCCCTTGACCGTGTAGATCAGATCAAACGCATTGAAGTTGGCCACGAAGGTCAGGATGGTCACCAGCCCCAGCGTGGGCAGGATGAGCGGCAGGCGGATCTGCCAGAAAATGCGCCAGGGCGATGCGCCCTCGACGACCGCGGCCTCGATGATGTCTTCCGGAATCGCAATCAGCGCGGCGTAGATCAGCATCATGGGCACGCCGATGTATTGCCACACCGACATCAGCGACACGGTGATCAGCGCCGAGCTCTCCAGGCCCAGCCAGGGCGCGAACCAGTCACCCAACCCCACCAAGGTCAAGAGCCGCTCGGACACGCCCCACAGCGGCGACAGGATGAGCTGCCACACAAAGCCGATGATCACCACCGACAACAGCGTGGGCAGGAAAAAGATGGTGCGGTAGGTGGCTGCAAAGCGCACATTGCGCAGGGACAGCAGCGCTGCCAACAGCAAGCCCACCGGGTTTTGCACCAGCATGTGGATGGCAAAGAACTTCAGGTTGTTGGCCATCGCATTCCAGAAGCTGGCCGACCACTGCGGGTCGTTCAGGATGGTGTTGTAGTTCGCCAGACCGGTGAAGGTGCGCAGGCCGGTGTCGTCCGCGCTGTAGAGCCCCAAGCGCAGGGTGTCCAGCAGCGGCAGGGCACTGAAGGTGGCGTAGATCAGCAATGCCGGGGCGATAAACACCAGCACCCGCCAGGAAAAGCCGAGTTTCATGAGAGACCTTGTTGGTCAAAGAGACAAAGGAGAACGGGGGAGCGGCGACTGGAGGGGCGCCGCAAGGAGTGCAAGCCACCGGCTCGCACTCCTGACTCACACGCTGCGGTTTACTTGGCAGGTGCGTACCACTTGGCAAAGCCGTTCTGGATCTGCGCAGCAGCGTCCTTGGGCGCCATCTTTCCGTTCATGACCTGGGAGTTCACGTTCCAGAACTCGTTTTCCATGCTCGGGGTTCCGCGGCTCATGATCTGGGCGTTCAGGCGGATGGTGCTCTTGCACTGGTTGCGCCAGCCGATCATTTCCTTGGCCACAGGGTTCTTCACATCAATCGCGTGGTTGGAGAGCGAGAAGAAGCCGGTCACCTTGTTGGTGTACAGGTCGGCAAACTCTTTGCTCGCCAGCCAGTTCAGGAACACCTGGGCGTCTGCCTTGTTCTTGCTCTTGCTGTTCACGCCCATGGCGATGTCGGTGTGGTCCGAGATGTAGCAAGGGTCACCGGCCTTGGCCACGGGCGGCTTGAAGGCGCCGAATTCCACTTTGCTGTTGCCTTCAAAGTAAGAGATGTCCCATGAGCCCGCGGGGTAGATGGCCGCGCGGCCGCTGCCGAACAGGTTTTGCGAGTCGCCATAGGTCTGGGCCTGGTAGCCCTTGGGCAGGTAGTTGGCCCATTTGCCCATCACGTCCCAGGTTTTCACAAACTCGGGGTCGGTGAACTTCTTCTTGCCGGCGATCAGTGCCTTGCGACCTTCTTCACCCTTCCAGTAGTTCGGGCCGATGCCGGTGTACACGATCTGGTGGGTTTCCCACTGGTCGGCGGTGCCCATGGCAATCGGAGCGACCTTGCCGGCGGCCTTGACCTTGTCCAGCACATTGAAGAAGTCGGCTTCGGTCACGGGCGGGTTCAGGCCCAGCTCGGCAAACACCTTCTTGTTGTAGAAGAAACCGTGGATCACAGACGCCATGGGCACGCAGTAGGTGTCCTTGCCGTCATCGGTCTGCCACGCCACCTGGGCGGACTCGGGGAAGTTCTTCAGGGCTGCATTGCCGTTGAGCTTGTCCAGATGGCCCTTCTTGTACAGGTCCAAGGACACGTCAAACGGACGGCAGGTCACCAGGTCACCTGCAGTGCCGGCGGTCAGGCGGGCGTTCAGGGCAGAGTTGTACTCAGGGGGTGCAGTGGGCGCGAACTTGACGGTAATGCCGGGGTGGGCTTTGTAGAAGGCGGGCAGCAGCACGTCTTCCCACAAACCTTTGTCGTCAACACGCCAGCTCTCAATGGTGAGCGTACCGGCACCTGCAAAGCTACTGCAAACCAGCGCTGCCGCAGCGGCGGCCATGCGAAGGGAATGGGACATGGAATCTCCTGATCATTTGTTGAATGAAACTGCCGGCTCCGTGCATCGCGGTAGCCGTTCAGTGGGGCGGAGGTTATGCTTTGACCCCTGTAATATCAAACCGCATCAGGCGGGCCCGATTACAAAGATAAGTCGTTGATTTCATTCCGTTTTTCCGCCATGTACCGCACTTGCGCATTACGCTTTATTACCTGCCGCGCGGCCTCTGCAGAGGCCGTCGGACGGGGTGCGGACGGGCAGTCATACACAACATTACAAATCGACAGGAAATGAAAGGTTTCGCCCGCCTCGCTGCCCTGCTGCTCTGTTGTGTATGTCTGCACAGCGCGCAGGCCCAACAGATGGGCGTGCCCATGGACGTGCTGCACTGGTGGACCTCGGCCAGCGAACGCAAAGCCGCTGACCAGCTCGCCCTGCAACTGGCGCAGGCCGGCGTGCAGTGGAAAGACGCTGCCATCCCCGGTGGCGGGGGCATGGCCGCAGTCAAAGTGCTCAAGAGCCGGGTGCTCATGGGCGACCCGCCGGATGTGGCGCAGCTGATTGGCACCACCCTCACCGACTGGGCCGACATCGGGCTGGTGATGCCGCTCAATGCGGTGGCGCAGCGCCAGCGCTGGTCGCAGGTGTTGTTCCCCACCGTACTTGAACTCGTCACTTACAAAGGCGATGTGATTGCCGCACCGCTGGGCATACACCGCATCAACACCTTGCTCTACAACCGCAAGGTGTTCGGCAGGCTGGGCCTCACGCCACCCCGCACTTGGGCCGAGTTTGAAATGACGGCCCGCAAGCTGCAAGCCAAAGGCATACGGCCGCTGGCCTGGAGCGACGAGCCCTGGCAGATTGCCACGGTGTTTGAGACGGTGCTGCTCGGCGACGCAGGCCCTGCGCTCTACCGCGAGCTCATCGTGCAGCGCAAGAGCAGCGCATGGATGGACGTCCGCGTGGAGCGCGCCCTGCAACGCCTGCGCTGGCTGCGCGCCCTGGCCACCGACGCCCCTGTGGAACGCCCCTGGACCGAGAGCACCCGCGAGCTCATGGCTGACAACGCCGGCATGATGATCATGGGCGATTGGGCCAAGGGCGAGCTCATGGCCTGGGGCGCCAGCCCGGTGCGCGACTTCGGCTGTGCCGTGGTGCCCGGCACCGAGAACATGCACCTCTACAGCATCGACACGCTGGCCATGCTGGTCAGCGCCCGTCCGCGCGAAGCCGCCCAGGAAAAGATGGCTGAGGTGGTCACCGGCATTCCTGCGCAGCTGGCCTACAACCGCTTCAAAGGCGCGGTGCCGGTACGCCGAGACATGGATCCCGCGACACTCGACGGCTGCGCCCGCGACTCCTGGGAAACCTTTGCCAGCCCGCGCAATGCGCGCGTACCCAGCCTGGCCCACCGCATGGCGGCCGATGAAGCCATCAAAGACGCCGTGGCCCAGACCCTGTGGCGCTACCTGACCGACCCCCGCATGGAAACCCAGGAGGCCCAGCGCCGCCTGGCCTCCGTGATCCGCGCACCCAGCGCCGAACGCTAACCCGCACGACCAGCCCATGACCCGCACCCTGCTTGTCGTTGACGACGACCAAAAAACCCGCAACCTGCTCAAGACCTATCTGGAGAAGCACCAGTACGAAGTCCGCGTGGCCCACGACGGCGCCAGCTTCAACGCCGAGTTCGAGCGCTTCAAGGACGAACTGAGCCTGGTCATCCTCGATGTGATGCTGCCCGACACCGATGGATTCACCCTGTGCCGCAGCGTGCGCAGCCAGTCGCCGGTGCCCATCATCATGTTGACTGCCAGCGCGGACGACACGGACCGCATCGTCGGGCTGGAGCTGGGGGCTGACGACTACATCGCCAAACCCTACAACCCGCGCGAGCTACTGGCCCGCATCAAGGCCATCCACCGCCGCATGCAGCTGGGCGCGCCCGGTGCGCCTGTGCGGTTTTTGAAATTCGCCGGCTTCAGCATGGACGTGGTGGAGCGTGTGCTCACCGACCCGCAAGGCCAGCCGGTGGTGCTCACCAGCATGGACTTCAACCTGCTGCGCTTTTTTGCCGAACATGCAGGCGAAACTCTGGACCGCGCCCGCCTGATGGAGCAAACCCGTGGCCGCGACCTCGGGCCTTTGGACCGCTCACTCGATGTGCAGGTGAGCCGCCTGCGCCAGCGCCTGCATGACGATGGCAAGCAGCCGGTGTTGATCAAAACCGTGCGCGGCAGCGGCTATGTGTTCTCGGCGGACGTGAGCGCCCATGCCGAACCCTGAGCGCCGCCGCTGGACGCGGCGCTACCTGCCCGACAGCCTGCTAGGCCGCATCGTGGTGGTCATGGCACTGGGCGTCATCAGCGCGCAGCTGGTGGGTACCTTGCTGTGGGCAAGGCAGTTGCGCGAGAGTGCGCGGGCCGAAGCCCTGAGTGCCGGCCACGCGATTGCGCTGAACGCGGCAGGCTCCATACGCTTCTTCCGCGACCTCCCGCCGCAGTTCCGCCCCATCCTGATTGAGCAGCTGCGCACCATGGGCGGCACCCGCTTTTTCATCAACGTAAACAAAGCGCGTGTGCCGGTGCAGCCGGTGGAAGGTAACGGCCTGGTGGACGCCGTGGTGGAAGCCATGCAGGGCGACCTCACCCGCAACCTGGCGGGCAACACCCAAGCCCCCAGCGTGGCCTTTGCCTGGCCCGAGACGCTGCAGGTTTCTGACGACGGGCGCATGGTGCGCGACCTGCCGGACTCGTGGGTGGAAGCCACCCTGCTGCTGCGCCCGCGCCCCGCACCGGTGCTGGTCATCCAGGCCGAGTTCGAACCCGGGCGCTGGCTGTACCTGGCCACCACCATGCCCGACCCCTACTTTCTGGAGAACGCCAACCCCCTCACCTGGGACCGCGTGGCCTTGCAACTCGTGACGCTGCTGACCGCCCTGGTGATCAGCGTGCTGCTGGTGCGCGGGCTCATACGCCCGCTGAACAAAATTGCCTCGGCCGCCAATGCCTTTGGTAGCGACACCGCACCCGAGAGCGTGCCCGAAACCGGCACCGCCGAGCTGCGCCGCACCGCACGCGCCTTCAATGAAATGCAGGCCCGCATTCAGGGCTATTTGGTGGACCGGGAGCGGCTGTTTCTGGGCATTTCGCACGGGCTCAAAACGCCCATCATGCGGCTCAAGTTGCGCACCGAACTGCTGGACGACGACACCCTGCGCGCCGAGTTCCACGAAGACCTGGATGACCTCGATGTGATGGTCAAAGCCGCGCTGCAAAGCGTGAAAGACACTGACATTCACGAGAACCTCACCCCCGTGCGGCTGGACACCCTGCTCGCCCGCCTGGCACAACGCCCCATTCACCCCGACGCCACCATCGAATGCACGGCAGAGCCGGTGAGCGTGCTGGGTAAACCGCTGGCGCTGGAGCGCGCCCTGAGCAACCTGCTGGACAACGCAGTGCTCTATGGCGAGCGGGTGCAGGTGCGCCTGAGCCTGCAAGGCAGCCGCGCGCTGGTGGAGGTGCGCGACTTCGGCCCCGGCATTGCACAGGCCAGCATGTCAGCCGCGTTTGAGCCGCATGTGCGCCTCAGTCACGGCCAGCAACAAAACCGCACAGGCACCGGTTTGGGCCTGGGCATAGCGCGCAACATCATCCAGGCCCATGGCGGCGAAATCAGGCTGCACAACCACGCCGAGGGCGGGCTGGTGGTGACGGTGCTACTGGCAGCGTTGCCGGCCGACTAGCCCCGCGCCGGTATGTCCACCAACGAACAGACCGGCCGCCCCTTCCCCCTTACTGTGACGACTCTCAGGCCTGCATGGCCTGCCACTGTTTTCACTTTAAGGATTCCCCATGAAAACTACCCACACCCTGCTGAGCAGCGCCACTATGGCCGCCTGCTTGCTGTTTGCCGGCACTGCGATGGCGCAGATGTCGCCTACCGACTTCAACGCCAGCAAGACGCGCATCAAGAACGAATACAGCACCGCCAAAAAGGCCTGCAACTCCCAGTCCGGCAATGCGCGTGACATCTGTGTTGCCGAGGCCAAAGGCAAAGAGTCGGTAGCGCTGGCCGAGCTGGACAACACCTACAAGCCCACGCTCAAAACGCAATACAAAGTGCGCACCGAGCAGGCAGAGGCCACTTATGACGTGGCCAAACAAAAGTGCGATGACCTGTCGGGCAACCCCAAGGATGTATGTGTGAAAGAGGCCAAGGCCGCGCGCACTACCGCCAAGGCCGACGCCACCGTGCAAATGAAGACCGGCCAAACCAACTCGGACGCCAAAACCGACAACAAGGAAGTCCGCACCGATGCGGCCGCCGACAAGCGCGCCGCTGAACTCAAGGTGGCAGAAGAGAAGTGCGATGCCCTGGCCTCCACCGCCAAGGACACCTGCATGGCAGCGGCCAAGGCCAAGTTCGGCAAGATGTAATTCGTCGCCAGACGCAAAAAAGCCGGCTACCAGAGCCGGCTTTTTTGTGGGCGATTAGCGCTTAGTAGCTGCTACGGCCACCACGGTAGCCATCCGAGCTGCCGCGGTCTTCACGCGGACGGGCCAGGTTGACCACGATGGAGCGGCCATCCACGGATTGGCCGTTCAAACCGTCAATGGCGGCTTGGGCAAATGCGGGCGTGCTCATTTCCACAAAGGCGAAGCCCTTGGAACGGCCGGTGTCGCGGTCCATCATGACCTTGGCGGAGGTGACTTCGCCGAATTCGGAGAAGTTGCTCTGCAGGCTGTCGTCAGTGACGGAGTAGGGCAGGTTGCCCACGTAAATTTTGCTGCTCATGGTGAGCCTTTCAGTGAGTGCGCTGTCAGCCCGGGTGGCTGGGGTGCGCGGGTTTGCAGCCTTTGCGGGCGGCGGAATGGGGTGATGTCGGTGGCTTGGTGCGTCCGGCCTGCTTCAGCAGGTTTGCGCATTGGCGCTGCCGGTTTCTAACCAGCCTTGGGTAATGGCGTACACGCGGGCAGCTTCACGGGAGACAAACTCGCAGTCGAAGTTAAAGACCCGGCAGTAAGCGCCCTTGCTCTGGCTGCGCTGAACGGCGATGGAGGCACGGTACAGACCGTTGCTGGTTTCTTGCGTTGCGGGCGAAACAATGTAGTTGCCCATGGGGATAGCGGATTCGAAATTCTGATTCATGAAAAGGGAGAGGTGCGGGCCACGTTATCAGGCCGGCTTGAGCAAAAAGAGATTCGGTTGGCTGCTGCTCTGCAGATCAACGCGGTCGACAGGTGTCGAATAGGCCGGATGCCGACGGCAAAAGACTTCTCTTGGCGGCTCCGTGGAACGGGGTGTGTGGGGGTAGCACCGTGTTCCTGCGTTGAATTATATCCATACGTAAATAAAAGTCAACACCTTTATTACCCCTGAATATAAAAGACCGTTTTCACCCCGGGTGCGCCTGCGCACCGACACCCTGTTGGCAGCGGCCTACTGTGGCAAGCATGCAGCCCCCGTTGCATGCCGGTGACGAGCCGGCCCACCTTTTCAGGAGCTACTCATGGGTATCAACAAAGATCAGATCAAGGGACGCACACAGGAAGCCAAAGGCAAGGTCAAAGAGGTCGTCGGCAAAGCCCTGGGCAACAAGTCCATGGAAGTCAAAGGCAACGTCCAGAAGAACATGGGCGCGGTGCGCGCCTCGGTAGGCGATGCCAAGGAAAGTGTCTCCAAAGCCCTCAAGCGCTCGTAGCAGCTGCGCGAGCAGCTCCTACTTTTGTAGCACGCCGCGCCCCTCGACCCACACGGCTTGCACCTGCAAGTTGCGGTCGAGCACTACCGCATCTGCCCAGGCGCCAGTCTGCAAACGCCCGCGGTCGGATAAGCCCATGTGGTCGGCCGCGAAGGTGGACACCCGGCTGCTGGCGTCCGCCAGGCTCAGGCCCAGTGTGTTGACGAGGTTGCGCAACGCCTGGTCCATGCTGAGCACCGAGCCGGCCAGCGTGCCATCGGCCAGGCGCACACCTCCCATGCACTTGGTCACGGTGTGGCGGCCGAGCTTGTAGTCGCCATCGGGCATACCGGCAGCTGAGGTGGAGTCGGTCACGCAATACAGCTTGGGGATGGCGCGCAGCGCCGCGTGGATGGCGCCGGGGTGCACGTGCAGCAGGTCGGGAATGACTTCTGCAAACTCGGCATGCGCCAGCGCCGCACCCACCATGCCGGGCTCGCGGTGGTGCAAGGCCGACATGGCGTTGAACAAATGGGTAAAGCCCGTGGCCCCGCAGCGCAGCGCAGCCACACCCTGCTCGTAACTGCCGGTGGTGTGGCCCAGCTGCACCTTGAAGCCCTCGGCCACCAGCTGTGCAATCAGTGCCTCGTTGCCCCCCACCTCGGGCGCCAGCGTGATCAGGCGAATGGGCGCCAGCGCATGCAGGCGGTGGATTTCGTCAAAGCTCGCGGGCCGGGCGAATGGCGGTTGAGCGCCCAAGCGCGCCTCGCTGATGTACGGCCCCTCCAGGTGCACACCCAGCACGCGGGCGGCATTTGGCGCAGGCGCGGTGCACATAGGTGCGAGTGCGGCAAAGGCGGCATCCAGGTCGGCTTGTGGAGCCGTCATGGTGGTGGCCAAGAGCGAGGTGGTGCCATGCTGCGCATGCAGGCGCGCTACGTGGCAGGCCGCGTCGCCGCCTTCCATGATGTCGTGCCCCGCACCGCCATGCACATGCAGGTCGATAAAGCCGGGCAGCACGATGGGCGCACTGCTCTCGCGCACTTGGGCCTCGCTCACCGGCTCGCCGGTGATGCCGACAATGCGGCCATCGGTGCCCATGTGCAGGCTGCCGTGCACAAAGCCGGTGGGGGTGAGGATGTGGCCTTGCAGAAAAGTAAGTGCCGTCATAGGCTGCTCCGGAGTTCGGCCACAAAGGCGTAGTAATCGCTGCGGCAATAGGTTTGGGTGAATTCGATGGCGTTGCCATCTGCACTGTGGGCCACGCGGCTCACCCACAAGAGCGCGGCGCCTTCGGGCACCTGCAAATGGGTAGCCATGTCGGCCGCGGCGTTGATGGCGCGCAGGTGCTGCACTGCGCGCACGGGCGCTGCGCCACTGCGGGCCAGGTGCAGGTAGAGCGAGCCGTCCAGCTCCTGCGGGCGGGGCAGCACACTCAAAGGCAGCGCGCTGTGCTCGTAGGCCATGGGCACGCCATCGGCCAGGCGCAGGCGCAGCAGGCGTGCCACCTTGGCACCGCGCTGCAGGCCCAGCGCCTCGCGCTCGGGCACGGTGGCCACACCGGTTTCGCGGGTGATCCACTGGCTGGCCGGCACATAGCCGCGCTGGCGCAGCTCTTCCGAAAAACTGGCGAGCTTGCTGGTGGGCTGCTCGATGCGCGGCGCAATGAAGTTGCCCGAGCCATGTTTGCGCACCACCAGGCCCTGCTCCACCAGCACGTCAATCGCCTTGCGCGCCGTGATCCGCGACACGCCCAGCGACTCACACAGCACCCGCTCCGAGGGCAGCGCCTGGTCTACCCGGAAGGTGCCAGCACGAATGTCCGCCGCCAGCTGGCGCGCCAGCTGCAGGTACAGCGGAGAGGTGTCTTCAAGACTGGTGGGGGTGGCAGGCACGTGGTGGGGTGAGGCTGGATGGAAGTGGTCTTGATTGTATAACCACTTTAATACCAGTTACCCACCCAATGGCTCCGCCAGTACCACACGGTTGCGGCCCTGGGCCTTGGCTTCGTAAAGCGCGTCGTCGGCTTGGCCCAGCAGGTTTTCGAGGCTGTCGTCCGGGCCGGGCACGGTGACTGCCACACCGCAACTCACGGTCACTACCGATTCATACGCCAACGGGTGCGGCATGCCCAGGGCGCGCACGGCATCGCATGCGCGCTGGGCCATTTGCAGGGCCTGCGGGCCATCGGTGCCGGGCGCGATGATCACAAACTCCTCGCCACCGTAGCGCGCCACCAGGTCGCTGGCGCGGCTCACGCCGCTGATGGCCTGGGCCACAGCGCGCAAACACTCGTCGCCGGCCTGGTGGCCGAAGTGGTCGTTGTAGCGCTTGAACCAGTCCACATCCAGCATGACCAGCGCCAAGGGCTGGGCGGTGCGCTCCAGCCGCGTCCACTCTTTGTGCAGCACCTGGTCAAAGTGGCGGCGGTTGGCAATGCCAGTCAGGCCGTCCACCATGCTCAGCGCCTCCAGCCGCTCGTTGGCCACTTGCAGCTGGCGGGTGCGCTCTTCGACCCGGTGGGCCAGCTCCTGCTCAGAGGCACGCAGCGTGTCTACCAGCTGCTGCTGGGTGGACACCAACTCGCGCTGCGCCATGTGCTTTTCGCGGCGCATCTGGTTAAAGCGGTCGGCCAGCGCAAAGGCCAGCAGCAGCATCTCGAGGTTGGAGCCCAGCTGAAAGCCGTTTACGGTGAAGGCATTGGTCGGCAACCAGCCGAAGCTGCGCGCGGTGGTCACCAGGCTACCCACCGCCAACATGCCAAAGGCCCCCAAAAAGTAGTACCCGCTGCGCATGCGCAAAAAGGCACACCACGCGCCCACCGCAGTCACGGCCAGCACAGTCAACAAAAACAGCAGCGTGGCAAAGCGCGCCACTGGCGTTATGGCAAACCAATACACCAGCGGTGCCAGCAGGTGCACCGCCGCCAGCGCCTGCAATGCGCGGTGCACACGAGGCAGCACGGTGGCGGTGTCCAGCATGCGGCGGGTGAACAGGCAAAACGCCGCCGCCCCTACCGACGCGGCCGTGTAATACGAAAAGTTGCTCCACACCAGCGCCCCGGGCCAAAAGTACTGGGAAGCCAGCCCGGCCTTGGAGGCCAGCATCAGCGCGGTAGCGCCCACAAACACCACGTAGTAGCCATAAATGCGGTCACGCAATGCCACCCACAGCATCAGATTGAACACCAGCATCGCCGTGGCCATGCCGTAGTACCAGGCGTGGAGCATGTAGTCGGTGTGGGTGTGCTCATCAAGGTCAGGCCGGGCCCACAGCTGCACCGGCACGATCAGCCCGATGCTGGACTGCACCCGCAGGTACACCACCTGCGTGGCCTGCGGGGCCACCTGCAGCGGGAACACCAGATGCCGGTGCGCCACCGCCCGGGTGGCAAAAGGCAGGTCGCCACCGGTGCGCGTTTCGGTGTAGCGGCCCGCGTCATCAGGCACAAAGAAAGACACATGGGAAATGCGCGCGTTGCTCACCTCCAGCAGCTGGTGCGCCACGGCGGAGCCGGGGTTGCGCACCTCCAGCCGCAGCCAGAAGGCCGAGCGGGTAAAGCCCAGCGACAAGCCTTGGGACGCACCGGGCCGTGGCACCATGCGGCCGGCGCGGTCTGCGGCCAGCACCTCCGGCAGGGTCAGGCTGCCATCGGCATCCTCCAGTACAGCCAGCGCCGGGCTCACGTCCATGGCGCCCGCACCCACCGCCTGCACCGGCACCGCCTGCGCAGCCACCCACAGTGGCAGGAGCAAAATCACATTTACTATGATTTTGATAGCTGCTCGCGCATGTTTGATGGTCGCCAGAGGCATTTTTGGCTCGTATTTTGGTGGCGTTTATTGCATGGTAGCGGATTCAACTTAAGACGGGTGCGGTCTTAAACCCTAGGCTCGCCGGAGCCCTAACTGCACCAGAATAGTGAAATTCACAAGCCAATCAAATTGAATGTGTGCTTTTATGCGGGCATGATGGCGGCCATCTAAAAAAAGCATTCAGGGTGGCAGGCAGTTCATGGCGACATTGATTCCGGCAATCGGCGCGTGCGTTTCACGCATGACCACAGGCGAACGCCGGCTGGCCGAACGGCTGGAAGCCAAGCTCGATGACGATTACCGGCTCTGGTACGACGTGCCCATGGGCCCGCGCAACACCCACCCCGACTTTTGTGTGCTGCACCCGCGCCGCGGCATTCTGGTGCTGGAGGTGAAAGACTGGAAAGTGGGCAGCACCATCTTGCGGGCCAACAAGCAAGACTGGGAGATCATGGGCGACAGCGGGCCCAAGACCGTCATCAACCCGCTGGAGCAAGCCCGCCAATACGCCCACGCCGTGGTCAACGCCCTGCAGCGCGACGCGCAGCTGGTGCAACCCGACGGCCCGCACGCAGGCAAGCTGGTGTGCCCCTGGAGCTACGGCGTGGTGTTCCCCTTTATTTCCCGCAAGCAGTTTGAAGCCGCCGAGCTGCAACACGCCATAGAGCCCCACCGCGTGATCTGCCAGGACGAAATGACGGAAACCTTGGAGGCCGAAGACCTGCAAAGCCGGCTGTGGGACATGTTCCCCTACGGCATGCGCGGCGCTTTGAGCCTGCCGCAGATCGACCGCGTGCGCTGGATCATGTTCCCCGAGGTGCGCGTGCAGCAAGGCACGCTGTTTGACGACAACGACGAGGCCGCCACCCTGCCCGACATCATGCGTGTGATGGACCTGCAGCAAGAGCAGCTGGCCCGCAGCCTGGGCGACGGGCACCGCGTCATCCACGGCGTGGCGGGCTCAGGCAAAACCATGATCCTGGGCTACCGCGCGGAGTACTTGGCCAAGGCGAGCACGGCGAGCAGCAAACCCATCCTCATTCTCTGCTTTAACGAGCCGCTGGGCGTGAAGCTACACAGCGTCATGCAGGCCAAAGGCTTGGGCGGCCGCGTGCACGTGCGGCATTTTCATAAGTGGTGCCGCGAGCAGCTGGTGGCCTTTGGGCAGACACTGCCCGGTCAGATGAGTAGTGAGCGGTATGCCGAAGAACTGGTGCAAAGAGTCATTGCAGGTGTAGATCGCCAGCAAATCCCCAGCGGCCAATACCAAGCGGTGATGATCGACGAGGGCCACGACTTCGCGCCCGAATGGCTCAAGCTCGTGACACAGATGGTGGACCCCACCGCCAACAGCCTGCTGGTGCTGTACGACGACGCGCAAAGCATTTACGAGCGGGCGCGCTCTAAACAGTTCAGCTTCAAGAGCGTGGGCATCCAGGCGCAGGGGCGCACCACCATCCTGAAGATCAACTACCGCAACACCCGCCAGATATTGCACACCGCCAGCCTGGTGGCAGCCGACCTGCTGACCGCAGACGACAAAGACGACGACGGCATCCCCCTGCTCAAACCCGTGAGCTGCGGGCGCGAGGGGCAAGAGCCCCTCATCATCAAGCTGCCCACCCTGCAGGCAGAAGCAGAAGCCATTGCCGACCACCTGGCCCAAGCCCAGCATGAGGGCTTTGCGTGGGGCGACATGGCAGTGCTGTGTGCTGACTGGAAGACCCGGGATTTGTGCGCCCGCACCCTGGCGCAACGCAAGCTGCCGGTAGAGAACCGACTTGGAAATGGAGACTTCGATCCCACCAGCAACAAGATCAAGGTGATGACCATGAAGGTCAGCAAAGGCCTGGAGTTCCCCGTGGTTGCTCTACCCGGCGTGGGGCATATGCCTGCGGTGGGGGAGGATGAGAAGGAAGCAGCGCGGGTGTTTTATGTGGCGGCTACTCGGGCGACTCAAAAACTAGTGATCACGGTAAGTGAAGATCGGGAATTCGGGCGGCGACTGAGCAGGTGATGCCAACTGTCTTCGTCCTCATAGCCCGTCTCAATCCATCAATCGAAAAATATTCAGCTCACATGTCATCATTAGTAACATTTTTCCAACAATGCGTGTATCATCCGCCCATGTGACAACACATACATCATATGAAGGCATCATGATCAACCGACTTGCACTTGAAATTGAACTGGAAGAATTTCTTCGACGATTTACTGATTCCATCGACCGAATTTATGGTCGGGGCCTAGCGGCCACCTTGGCAACGGATGTACGCCAATCCACGTTGTGGGCCACAGTCATCCGCATGTTCGAATACGGCGTAGAAGGCCGTACATTCGATGGCCTGGGCGACGGGGATGGAACCCTTGATCCAGACGCGCAGGACGCAATGCTGTTCCTAACGGGGCTACATGGTTTGACCGCTTTCCTCGGCGAAGATGAGGTACCGGTTCCTCACAAAGCAATCCGGGTCGTGGAAATGGCATGTACACGCCATGTGCTTGACGGCGGCGAGCGGTTCTACGCGATGGATGAAGACGCGCAATGGTCCGACTGCCTTTCCATCGCAGAGATCGCTTTGCTTGCGAACATGGACGTGAAAAGCGTACGTAACGCCACGAGTGAAAAAGCTGCAGATCGCCTCAATACCCAATTGATAGGAAAGCGCAGCCAAGTGTCCCTCGAAGAGGCTCGGCGATGGCTTGCCGGTCGGAAGGGCTTCGTCCCAAGTTCGAAAACTCCCATTCAGACAACGTCATCCCATATATCTCTGTCAGCGAATACCTTCGAGCTTCTTACCGCTCAGGCGCAAGCGAATGGCGTCGACGTAGAGACACTCATCTTGGCCCTGCTCGGACAGGTCAATGCATGACTGAAATATCCAAACATGCAGCGATACGCAGCCAGCAACGAGGCATTCCGCCATTGCTGATTGATTTGCTCATTCAATTCGGCAGCACAGAACCGGCGGGCGGGGGCGCTTCAAAGGTGTTTCTCGACAAAACCGGACACAAACGATTGAAGGCATATGCAGGACAACTGGCGGCCGCGCTAAAGCCTCATCTTGACGCTTATGCCGTGCTTAGCCCGGATGGGCAAATCATTACCGTAGCTCACCGACTCGAACGTATACGCAGACACTGAATCGCGGCTAAAAAAACTAAGACTGAAACCCCAAAATTCTTTTTATGAACACAAACAACTCCCCCTTTCAAACAGCTTTGGCAATTTTTCACGCTGCCACGCCGGTTCTACGGATTAGCGGGCTTGGGGGTTCTCGCTGGACGCGCAACGTACCGGAGAGCGACTCCCGTCGCGGTCCATGGTTGCAAGCTCACTACGAAGTGGTTAACGAGAAGGCATGGCGCGCAAAAGGCGCTTGTCTCTACCTGGTTGCAGGACGCGACACTAAGATCCGCTATGTCGGTATTTCACGCAATGGCGTTAAGCACCGGTGGCGCACGTCACCCGCCTACGACAACCTCACGGGTCAGCGACTCCCAGTTGACCAGCTCTTCCACAGCCAATGCTGGAAGCACATCGAACGAGAGGCCGCATCAGGCATCGACACCAGTTTCGAAGTCCGTTGCATCGAGGCAAACAATTTGGTGACAGTACTTGAGCAAATTGGCGGTCCGATGGCCGGGTTTACGGTTCTACGCGACCATGGAGAGAGCCTTGTCGGGGGCGTCGAACGTTGGCTATGCAATCACAAAAGCCTAGATCTTGCTTCCTGGAACTCGGCGATGACTGGCAAGAAATAAGATCCACTGTAGTGGTTTAAGGGCCGATATACCCAGTTAGATATTTGCCCAAACAAAATTATGAAGAGATCCCCTCCCCATGCACGAAATCATCTGCCCCCACTGCAGCAAAGCCTTCAAGATCGACGAGGCGGGGTATGCCGACATCCTCAAGCAGGTGCGCGATGGCGCGTTTGAGCAAGCGTTGCATGAGCGCCTCGAATTGGCCGAGCGGGAAAAGCGGGACGCCATTGCCCTGGCCAAGGCCGAGGTAACCAATGCGCTGCAAAAAGCTGCGTCTACCAAAGACACCGAGATTCAGGCGCTCAAGGCCCAGCTGGACGCGGGCGAGGTAGCGCGCAAGCTGGCAGTGGCCGAAGCCTTGGGCACAGTAGAAAAGCAGCGCGATGCGCTGGCTAACGAACTGGCACAAGCACGTAGCGCGCAACTAAGCGCAGCCCAGTTGGCCGAGGCCAAGCTGGCCCATGCGCTGCAGGCCGAAGCCGCCAAAAAGGACGCCGAGATTCAGGCGCTGCAAGCCAAGCTGGCGGCCAGCGACACCGCGCGCCAGTTGGCGGTGAATGAAGCTGTGAGCGTGGTCGCGCAGGAGCGCGATGCCTTGAAGAATGACCTGAGCCTCATCGCCGTCAAGAGTCAGCTGGAAGAGAAAGCCATCAAGGAGCAATATGCCTTGCAGCTGCGCGACCGTGAGGGCGAGATAGAGCGCCTGCGGGACATGAAGGCGCGGCTCTCAACCAAGATGGTGGGCGAGACGCTGGAGCAGCACTGCGAGATTGAGTTCAACCGCATTCGTGCGGCGGCGTTTCAACGCGCGCATTTTGAAAAAGACAACGACGCCCGCACCGGCAGCAAGGGCGACTACATTTTTCGCGAGGCGGACGAGCACGGCACCGAGATCGTTTCCATCATGTTTGAGATGAAGAACGAGAGCGACGAGACGGCCACCAAAAAGCGGAACGAAGACTTTTTGAAAGAGCTGGACAAGGACCGCAACGAGAAAGCCTGCGAGTACGCGGTGCTGGTGTCCCTGCTGGAGCCGGAGAGCGAGCTGTACAACAGCGGCATCGTCGATGTGTCGCACCGCTACCCCAAGATGTATGTGGTGCGGCCGCAGTTCTTTGTGCCGCTGATCACGCTCTTGCGCAATGCCGCGTTGAACGCGCAGAAATACAAGTCCGAACTGGCTCTGGTGCGCTCGCAGAATGTGGACATCACCAAGTTCGAAACCCAGTTGGATGAATTCAAAACCGCGTTCGGGCGCAACTGGCGCTTGGCGTCTGAGGGCTTTGAAGAAGCTATTCGTCGCATTGACGAAGCCATCAAGGACCTGGAGAAAACCAAGGAAGCGCTGCACAAGTCCGCCAACAACTTACGCCTGGCCAATGACAAGGCCGACGACTTGACGATCAAAAAGCTCACACGCGGCAACCCCACGATGGCGGCCAAGTTTGCTGAGTTGAAAGACAGTTAAGACACCCTTTCCCGGAGCCCCCATGCAACTCGGCTACACCATCCTCTACGTCCCCGACGTACCCGCCACGCTCAAGTTCTACGAGTCGGCCTTCGGCCTGACCACACGCTTTCTGCATGAGGGCGGCGACTACGGCGAGCTGGAGACGGGCAGCACGGCGCTGGCGTTTTCCAGCCACAGCCTGATGCAGCAGCTGGGCAAAAACCCGCAGGCGGCCAGCCCCACGGCGCCCTGCTTTGAGATTGCGCTGTGCACGCCCGATGTGGCCGCTGCGCTGGAGCGCGCCATAGCCGCCGGGGCTACGCCCATGCGCCCCGTGGAGGTGATGCCTTGGGGTCAAACGATTGCTTATGTGGCCGATATCAACGGCTTTTTAGTGGAGCTGTGCACGCCCGTGGGCTGAGCACGGCACAAGCGCGCAAGGCATTTTGCTACGTTTTTCGTAGCTGCTCGCGCACATTCCACGGGCGCTAGCTGCCCATTTGGCTTAGTTGCGCAGTCAACACCGCCCGCGTAGCCTCGTCCGCCGGGAACACATGCTCCACCCGCAGGGATGCCAGCGTGATGTCTTGCGGGGTACCGAAGGTGGAAAACATGCTGAAGAAAGCCAGCTCGCCGTGCCGCGTGGCAAAGCGGGTGGTGAGCACCGGCGCCATTTGGCGCGGCCACGCTGCAAGCACCCGCTTGCCCAGGCGCTGCTGCATTTGCTGCGCCAGCTGCTCCACGCGGGGCAGGATGTCGGGCACCACACTGGCGTCGTCGCGCATGTGGGCCAGCAGGGCGGGGGCCACTTCTTCGAGGTTGGTGATGTGTTGGGTCATGCCCTCGGGGTGCAGCATGGCGTCGATCATGTTGATGGGCGTGCCGGGTGGCAGGTCAGCCACCCAGGGCATGAGCGTGGTGGCCAGCCACTGGGCGCCGCGGTTCATCTGCAGCACGTTCCAGGCGGCGTCCATCACCATGGCGGGCATGGGGTCGTGCGCTTGGAGCAGCTGGGCCAGTGCGTCACGCACCGGAGCGAGCACGGCGTCGGCCAGCTCGCTGCCGCGGTAGACAGGGGCAAACCCGGCCTGCTGCAGGGCCACGTTGCGCAGGGCAAGCGGGGCTTGCAACTCGTGCAGCCAGTTCAGCAGCAGCTCGCGGCTGGGCTGGGCGCGGCCGCTTTCCACAAAGCTCACATGCCGCTGGCTCACGCCCATGCGCAGGGCCAGTTCCAGCTGGCTCAGGCGCTTGGATTTGCGCGCGGTTTGCAGGGTGGCTTGCAGGCTGTCGGGCTGGGCGTTATGCGGGTGGATGGTGCTGGTTTCCATGCGGGCATTGAATCACAGCGCTGCGCTTTCGCAATTACCTGCGACGTAATTGCGCGCATGCAGGGCGCTGCGCAAACTTGGGCTCCGTCTGCAATGGTTGCCGACACCATGACTCACAAGGATTTCTCATGAACAAGGCTGTGTTGATCTTCGTACTCGTTGTTTTTGGTGCCCTGACCGGCTACACGCTGCTGCACTACGGCGGGCTGTTTGCGTGGCTGGCGTTTTACACCCGCGACCCGGCCAGCTGGCAGATATTTGCCGACCTGGTGATCACCATGTGCCTGCTGCTGGTATTCATGCGGCGCGATGCGCAAGCCAACGGCCGCCCGTTTGTACCCTGGGCGGTGTTCAGCCTGGCGGTGGGTTCGTTCGGGCCACTGCTGTACTTCATTACCGCCAAGAAGCGGGTGGCGGAGTGAGCTCATCCGGCAGATGCAGGCACACCGCGCGTTCAGGCCGATTGCCCGGCGCGCAGCGGGTGCGGGCCTTTGTTGACCTGGACACTGAGCGGCTGCGCAGCGAACCGTCGCTGAATTGACAAGCTCGCCTGCCCTGACGCTCTACCATGGCGGCTCTAACAACGAGGAGTCCCCATGTTCAGCCACGTCATTGTTGGTGTTAACGACATCGAAGCGTCCAAGCGGTTTTACGACGCCCTGTTGGCCACCTTGGGCATCAAGCCCGGCATCCACAACAACAACGGCGTGGTGGACCGCTACTTCTACCGCACGCCCACCGGCAGCTTCGGCATTACCCAGCCGCTCAATGGCCAGCCTGCTTGCGCAGCGAACGGCGGCACGATCGGCTTCACCATGGATTCGCCCGAGCAGGCGGCTGCGTTTCATGCCGCCGGCATAGCCAACGGCGGCACCACCTGCGAAGACCCGCCCGGCTGGCGCGAGGGCTCGGTAGGCAAGCTCTACCTGGCCTACCTGCGCGACCCGGACGGCAACAAGCTCTGCGCCTTGCACCGTCCGCCCAAGGTGTAAGCGCTACTTTTTTTATAGCTGCTGGCGCACATTTCATGAGCGCTAGCAGCCTATTTGGCTTCTAAAGTCTAGTTAGCCCAGTGTTGCACGTAGTCCGGTGCGGGCGCGCTGCTCAGCGCGTCGGGCACCGGAGCTGTGCGTTGGCTGCGCATGGGTAGCACGCCGGCCCACACCGGCAGGTTCAGATCTTCAGCGTCGTCATTCGGGCCACCGCTGCGCACTTTGCAGGCGGCCTCTTCCAGGCTGATGCGCATCACCGTGGTGGCGGCCAGCTCTTTGGCGTTGCCGGGGCGGGCTTGCTGCTCGCGGCCTGGGGCCAGGTGGCGCATGAAGGTGTCCAGCGCGGCGGCCTTGTCGTCCACCTTTTCAAAGTGGCCGTACACCATGGCCGAGCGGTAGTTCATCGAATGGTTAAACGCCGAGCGCGCGAGCACCAGGCCGTCGATGTGCGTCACCGTCACGCAGGCTTGGGTGCCCTTGGCCAGCAGCTTGATGAGCCGCCCGCCGTTGGAGCCATGAATGTAAAGGTGCTCGCCCTCGCGCCAGCAGGCGGTGGGGATGCAGTGGGTGCCTTTGTCGTCCACAAACGCGACGTGGCACACATAGGCCGCGTCCAGCACGGCGTGCAGGGTGCTGCGGTGGTAATCAGCGTTTTCGGCAATGCGGCGGATGCGGGTGCGGTCGCTGGGTGGGGCGGGCTGGTGGGTGGGTGCAGTCATGGTGTGTTGGTTGATAGTGCGCGGTAGGTGAACACAATGTAGGTTTTTTGTGGTTCCAAATTAAGATCCACGACTGCACTATTTTTTGGTGCCATGAATAGAAGGACCTGCTGTGGACTACCAACTGCTGTTCTCCAAATACACCGCTTTGCCGGCGCATGCCCGCTGGTCGCGCCAGCGGCAGTTGCACGAGTGCCTGCGCAGTGCCATCCGCAGCGGCACGCTGGGCGGTGGTGCGCGTCTGCCGGCTACGCGCACGCTGGCAAACGAACTGGGCGTGTCGCGCAACACGGTGCTCTACGCCTACGACCAGCTAGCTACCGAAGGCTTTGTGGTGCCCGACCGGCGTGGCACGGTGGTAGCAGGCGCCGCAGCACGCACAGCCCTGCCGGCGCCTGCGGCCACACCGCTGCGTGTGGGCCTGTCGCGCCGCGCACTGGCCGTGCCCACGCGCGATGCACCGGAGACGCCGGCTGCCTTTGCGCCTGGCGTGCCGGCGCTCAAGGAATTCCCGGCCACGCTATGGCGGCGCCTGATGGACCGCGCCTGGAAGAGCCTGCGCACCGAGCAACTGAACTACGCGCCCCACACCGGCGAGCCCGCGCTGCGCGAAGCCATTGCCAACCACCTGCGCGTGGCCCGTGGTGCGCGGCTGGATGCGAGCCAAGTGTTCATTACCGATGGCACGCAAAACAGCCTGGACCTGTGCGCCCAGGCCTTTGCCGATGCGGGCGACAAGGTGTGGATAGAGAGCCCTGGCTACCTGGGAGCGTTGGCCGCCTTCAAGGCTGCCCAGCTCAAGCCCATGGGCATCGTGGTGGATGGCGAGGGGATGGCACCCACTGCCGCCGACTGGCAGCGCCACCCGCCCAAACTGATTTACGTGACACCCTCGCACCAGTACCCCACCGGCAGCGTGATGAGCCTGCAGCGGCGCCTGGACTTGATTGCCAACGCGCGTGCGGCGCAGGCCTTGATCATTGAAGACGACTACGACAGCGAGTTCCGCCACGACGGGCCGCCGCTCTCGTGCATGCAGGGCTTGGAGGTGGATGCGCCGGTGCTCTACCTGGGTACATTCAGCAAAACCATGTTTCCGGCACTGCGGCTGGGCTTTGTGGTGGTGCCGGCTGCGCTGGTGGAGCCGCTAAGTGCCCTGCTGGCCCGCACTGCGCCACGCGGGCGCGCGGCGGATCAACTGGCGCTGGCCGAGTTTATGCAGAGCGGGCAGTTCAGCCTGCACCTTCGGCGCATGCGCCGCCTCTACCGCCAGCGGCGCGACGCGCTGGTGGCCGCGCTGTTGCTGCAACTGGGCGATGTGGCCGATGTGTACGGTGGCTCGGCCGGCATGCACCTGGCCTTGCGCCTGCGCAACCCCCAAGCGGACGACGCCGCCATGAGCAAGCAACTCCTCTCAATGGGCGTGGTCGCCCCCGCCCTGAGCCCCCAAGCCATTGGCCAGCGCGTGCAGCCCTGGCGCGGCTTTTTGCTGGGCTACGCGCAAGTGCCGGTGGAGCAGATGCCCAAGCTGGTGGGGCAGCTGGCTGAGGTGGTGCGACAGTCGCGCTAGATTCCTTGGATATGATGTTCACGACCAGTTTTTCGGGACTTCCCCGGGGTCATCAAAGGGAGTAAACAACATGAGATTCGTTCGATATGCGGCCCTTGTTGCCGCGATGGGCATTGCGGGTTTGCAGGGCGTTTGGGCCCAGGCAGCTGACAGCGATAAAGCCCCGGTTGTCTCGAAGAAATGGCACCTGCGCTACGACCTTGCAGCCGATGGTCGATCTACCCAAACTTTTGAGTCGCTATACCAGGTGTTGCAATCGCGTGCGCTGGAGAGCATGAAGTCGTATTCGTTCTCTTTCAGCACCAGCATTCAGACGGGCGAGATTCTGGAGGCCTATACGCTCAAAAAGGATGGCCGCAAGATTGAAGTGCCGGCCACCAATTTCCAGAAGACCACCAACCAGGGCCGCAGTGGTGCTTCTCCCATGTTTTCGGACCGCACCAGCCTGTCGGTCGTCTTTCCTGACCTGGCGGTGGGCGACTCGGTGGGCATTCGCTATGCCATTGCAGACAAGGAACCCATTTTTCCTGGCCATTTCTCCATGTCGCAAGGCTTTTCTGCCTACAGCGAATACCAAGATGCACAAATCACTCTGCGTGCACCCAAGAGCTTGCGGCTCCATATGGAATCCCACCAGGTCCAGCAGATGCCTGTAGTGGAAGACGGCGACATGCGCACGTGGCAATGGCGCTATGTCAACCCGGTGCCCATGCGCTGGGACGAGAGCGACGAAGGTATTTGGCGCATTGACGAGAGCCCCTCTGTGGTGGTTTCGACCTTCGACAGTTACGAGGCTATTGCAAAGGCCTATGGTGACCGGGCGCTACCCAAAGCGGAGCCGACTCCACGCATCCGGGAGCTGATGCAATCCATCGTCGGCGATGAAAAGAAAACTGCAGAGCGTGCCCGACTGTTGTACGAATGGGTGTCGCGCAACATTACCTATGGCGGCAACTGCATTGGCGTGGGTGCTGTGGTGCCCCGTGATCTGGATGTGGTG
Organism: Curvibacter sp. AEP1-3; assembly: GCF_002163715.1. Classification (GTDB taxonomy): domain Bacteria; phylum Pseudomonadota; class Gammaproteobacteria; order Burkholderiales; family Burkholderiaceae_C; genus Allorhodoferax. The sequence continues at coordinate 2,895,672 of NZ_CP015698.1, read as the reverse complement.
CTGGACAACAAGATGGGCGACTGCAAAGACCATGCAACGTTGCTGCAGGCGCTGCTTGCCGCTGCCGAGATTCGCAGCGAGCAAGTGCTGATCAATTCCGGCGGGCTGTATGACCTGACCAAGACCCCGGTGGTGTCCCAGGTCAACCACGTCATGAACTATCTGCCTGAACTCAATCAGTACGTGGACGCCACTGCCAAAGACGTGCCTTTTGGGTACTTGCCTTGGGGGAGCTACGCCAAGCCTGTGATTCACGTAGGCCGCGCCAACGCCATTGGCAAAACTCCGGACCAGCAATACCAAAAATCTGAACAACGTGTGTTTGTCAAACAGCGTATCGAGAAGGACGGCAGCACATCGGGCGAGCTCGAAGTGGCTTTGCGTGGCTTGTATGCCGCCGATGCACGCGCCTACATGCGGGATCTGGACAATGACGCGGAACGTGAGTTTGTGAAGCGTGCTTTGGGGAGTTATGGACTGAAAGGTAAGGGCAATCTTTTCAAGGGAGACACCACGGGTTTGTCGGACCAATACAGCTTCCGCCTGAATTTCGAAGTGTCCAATCTGCTGGAAGGCGGCGCGTCGGGTGCGCTTGTCCTGACGCCCGTTGTTTCGACCCCTCTACCGGTTATGGGGTTTGCGAACATCAAGGGACGTATCGAGCCGAATCGACGCCACTCCTGCCATGGCTTTTCCAGCTACGAGACCTATGACATTACCCTGGCTCCTGGCATCAAGTTTGTTTCTTTGCCGCCCTCTGCCAAGGTCCGCTCTGCGGTGTTTGACTACACAGCCAAATACCAGCGCAACAAATCGGGAGTCCATGTCGAACGCTCGGTACAGGACAAAACGCCGGTAAGCATTTGCTCTGCTGAGATGGCGGCCGAATTGCAAAAGCAAGCTCTCCCGGCAGCTGAGAACCTCCGCACCCAGATTCTCTATCAGCGCCAAATTCGTTGACCCACTACCTCCGCGTACGCTGAGCAGGCACAAGGGAAGCAGTAACTTCAACCCAGGTGCTTGCCGAAGAAGCGCAGGGTACGGTCCCACGCTTGTTGGGCCCAGACAGGGTCGTACTGCGTGGCAGGAGTGCGGTGCGTGCCGACGGCTGTCTCGTTGGCGAAGGCGTGATGGGCCAGGTAGCGGTGGAACTCGTAGCTCACGCCAGCGGCGGTGAGCTTGGCTTCTAGGCCATCGACCACATCAATTTTGAAGAACTCGTCTTGCGTGGCCCAGTGGCCGAGCAGGGGCGCTTTGATTTTGCTGGCATCGATGTAGTCCAGCGGCGGGCAGCCGTACCAGACGGCGGCGGCATCGAGCTCAGGGGCTTGCGTTGCTCCCAGCAGGGTGAGCGCGCCGCCCATGCAAAAGCCGGTGAGGCCGACCTTGGGGGCACGGGCTTTGAGGAACTGCACCGCACCGCGTATGTCCTGGCTGGCGGCGTCGCCGAAGTCCAGACCGGTCATGAGGTGGTGGGCTTCTTCGGCCTCGACGGTGGCTTTGCCGCGGTAGAGGTCTGGCACCAGGGCCTGATAGCCGGCTGTGGCCAGGCGGTCGGCCACGCCTTTGATCTGGTCGTTCAGGCCCCACCATTCCTGGATGACGACGACGGCAGGTGGGTTGCTGGTTGACTGTGGCGCTGTTGGTTCGGCCAGGTAGCCCTGTACGGTTTTGCCATCGGGGCGGGTGAATGTGACCATGGTTCCCATGCTTGCTCCTTCGTGTGTGTTGCGCGGTATTGTGGGCAGTTCACACGACTGAGAGCAGCGTGGGGGTATTGGCGCCGGTAGCCCGGCCGGTCAGGCTGCTGCTGCGGCGCGGGCTTTCATCTCTTCGATTTTGGGCTTCATGTAGAAGCCCATGAACAGGCCCACCAGTAAGCCGACGGGCAGCGAGCGGCTGAAGGCGCGCCACCAGAAGCCGAACCAGCTGGCGTCCAGCGGGTTGCTGATGACGGCGATGACTGCAGCCAACAAGCTCTCAATGAACAAAGCGCCCAACAAGGACACCACCAGTTTGAGCATGTTGCCCTGCAGCTGGGGAGCTATGCGGGCCAGCAACTTTTCGATCTGAACCATGCCCATCAGGATCACGGGCAGAAAGACGATGCTGGTGGCGAAGTTGCGCGCCCATGTGGGCAGAAATGGCGTACCGGCTTGTGCGTTGGCCCAAGTCATGAAGGCGCTGAGCAACAGGGCCACGGTGGGCAGGATGAAGATGCCGGGGAAGAGTTTTTTGATTGCGGGTGTTGGCATGGATTCGTTGATAGTTGACAATATCAACATTATAGAAAATATTGGTTGAACTTGTCAACCATCTAATCCTATGGCCGCTTCCAACTCCTCGTCCAGCCCTGTGGACGATCCCGCCGTTTCCGGCTTCGTGGCGCTGATGACGATCTCCGGGCAGGCGCAGCAGTTGCTCAAGGCGCGCATGCAGGACACCACCCTGGCGGGCTTGGGGCCCTTGCACATGCACGCGCTGTGCCTGTGTCAACAGCAGCCCGGTGCACCACAGCAAGCCCTGGTGCAGGCGCTGGGCCGCGACAAGGGCCAGATGGCCCGCCTGATCCGCGACCTGGAAGACCACGGCCTGCTCAGCCGCAGCACCGACGAGCGCGACCGCCGGGTCTGGCGCCTGTACCTGACACCAGAGGGGGCAACGCGCAGCGCCTGGTTCAGCGCGTTGGAAGCGCAAGTGGCCCAAGACCTGATGGGGCACCTGAGCCCGGAAGACAGCGCGCAACTGAACCGCATGCTTCACAGCGTGCGAGCGCAGCTGAATGGGCTGAGCAGCGAGGCCTGACGCCACTGCTGAGCCTGCTATCCGCTATGGTTTCAGGAGCTGCCCACGCATATTCAACGGGCGCCAGCAGCCTATTTGATGCCTAAACCAAGCTTTCCACCCGCAGCACATTCGCATAACCCAGCACTTCGGGCCAGGCCTCAACCGCTTGAAGCGCCGGGCGCAAATCGCGAAAAGCCAGTGGCTGGGTGAGCAGCACCAGGCAGGGTTGCACCGCATCAGCCGGGTGGGGCAGTACCTCCATGCGCTGCACCTGCACACCAGCCAAAGCCAGCGCTTGCAGCACGCGCGGCACGGTGGCATCAGGGCGGCTCAGATCCAGCCGCACATAGAAGGCGCTTGGCACATCGTCAGCCGCCACCACCGGCATGGCCAACAGTGCACCGCTCTGAAAACCGAGCGCGGGCACACGTTGCGCCGGTGGCAGGCTGGCGCTGCGGGCCAGGTCCACCAGATCGGCAATGACGGCTGAGCCGGTTTGCTCAGCCCCCGCACCAGCGCCGTAGTACAGGGTGATGCCCGCCGCATCGCTCTTGACCATGACCGCATTCATGCTGCCGTGCACTTGGGCCAGCAGGTGGTCGGCAGGCAAGAGCGTGGGGTGCACGCGCAGCTCCAGTGCATTGCCCCGCCGCTTGGCTATGCCCAGCAACTTCACGCGGTAGCCCCAGCGCTCGGCAAATGCCACGTCTGCCGCGTCCAGATCGGTAATGCCGTGCACCTGCACATCGGCAAATTGCGGCGGCACACCAAAGGCGTTAGCAGCCAGCAGGGTGAGCTTGTGGGCAGCGTCGATGCCTTGCACGTCGAAGGCGGGGTCGGCCTCTGCGTAGCCCAGGGCTTGAGCCTCGGCCAGAGCGGCAGCAAAGCTCAAGCCGCGCTCGCGCATGGCGGAGAGGATGAAGTTGGTAGTGCCGTTGATGATGCCGGCCACCCACTCGATGCGGTTGGCAGTCAACCCCTCGCGCAGCGCCTTGATGATGGGGATGCTGACCGCCACCGCGCCCCCGTAAGCCACTACCACGCCACGCGCTTGGGACGCGGCAAAGATCTCACTGCCGTGCTCGGCCAGCAAGGCCTTGTTGGCGGTGACCACGTGCTTGCCTTTGGCAATGGCCTGCAGCACCAGGGTGCGGGCCAGTGTGGTGCCGCCCATGACCTCGACCACCACATCGACCTCGGGGCTGTGGATCAGGGCCTGCGGGTCGTCGGTGAGCTGCACGCGCGGACTGCTCTGCTCGCCCAGCAAACGCAACAGCGTGGCGGCGGCGCGGGGCAGGTTGCGCACGGCAACCATGCGCACCTCGATGCGGCGCCCGGCGCGCGCGGCAATCAGCTCCGCGTTACGCAGCAAGACGGCCAAGGTGCCCCCGCCCACGGTGCCCAGCCCCAAGAGGCCGACGCGCAAGGGCGCTGGCGCTGCCGGGGCTGCGCGACCGGCAGGGCTGCCAGCGGAAAGGGTGAAGTGGTCTTGGTACATGGGTGTCTCCGGAACAGTTGCGGGCCCTGCTGCCGGGGCCGGGTTCTTCTGTGGAGGAAACACCAGGTGGCAGCCGGAACGGCCACCTGCACGACTCAGGTGGCCGTGGTGCTAATGGTGGTAATGGGGTTGCGCAGGTCTGCCCCGCGCGCCGGGGCGCGGGATGGAGAGGGGCAGAAATGGCACAACATGGGCGCAGCATAGCACATTCAATTCACTCCGCGCGGAGCACTTTGAAAATGGGCGCGGCGGGCAGCGAACCGTAAAAACCACAAGCCAAACTAGGCAAAACGGCACGGTCCATGCATGATGAACGCCGTTGGGGCCCCAGTGCGCACTGCGCGGCTCCAATTCAGGGAGGCGCTTCGCCTTACTCGCCAAACAACGTCAGGACTGGGTGACATGGCAAAGGTAATCATCATCGGCGGTGGTGTCGCGGGCATGAGCGCGGCACATGAACTGATTGAGCGGGGCTTTGAAGTCGAAGTCTTCGAACGCAACCCGGACTACGTGGGTGGCAAAGCGCGCAGCGTGGATGTGCCGGGGTCAGACCAGACGGTGCCCGGCCGCTTCCTGCCCGGGGAACACGGGTTCCGGTTCTTCCCCGGCTTTTATGCCCACGTCACCGACACCATGAAGCGCATTCCGATGGGTGCCGGCGTGTCGGTGATGGACAACCTGGTGAGCACCCTGACGGTGCTGATCTCGCAGGCCGAGAACAAGCCCATTCTGGTGCCGGTGAACTTTCCGCGATCGCTCAAGGACGTGAAGCAGCTCTTCAGCGGCTTTCAGGCCATGAGCGAAGAGCTGAGTGAAGACGACATCGCCTACTTTTCGGGCCGCGTGTGGCGCCTGATGACCAGTTGCCAGGCGCGCTTTGACCAGGAGTACGACAACATCAGCTGGTGGGACTTCACTGGCGCGGCCAACCGCAGCCAGGCCTACCAGAAGCTGCTGGCCGGTGGCCTGACGCGCAGCCTGGTGGCCTGCAAAGCCCACACTGCCAGCACCCGCACGGGGGGCGCCATCTTTTTGCAACTGATTTACCTGATGCTGGAAGCCGGCGCCCAGCGCACCGACCGCGTGTTGAACGGCCCCACCAACGAGGCCTGGCTCACCCCTTGGCACCAGCACCTGTTGAGTAGCGGTGTGAAATACCAGCGCGGCACCACCGTGACCGCGCTCAAGGTGGATGCGGGTAAGGTGGCAGGCATCGAGTTCCGTCGGGACGGCAGTGCCCAGACCGAGGTGGCCCGCGCTGACCACTACGTGCTGGCCGTGCCGGTGGAGCGTGCTGCCACGCTGGTCAACAAGGACTTGCTAGCGCTGGACCCGACGCTGGCCAACATCATCAAACTCGCGCCCAATGTGGAGTGGATGAACGGCATCCAGTTCTTCTTGAACACCGAGCTCAAGATGCACCTGGGCCACACGATTTACGCGGACAGCAACTGGGCGCTGACCAGCATTTCGCAGAAGCAGTTCTGGTCCAACTACGAGCTCAAGGGCCGCGGCAAGGGCGATGTGCTGTCGGTGTTGTCGGTGGATATTTCGGACTGGGAGAGCCCGGGCGACTTCAACCAGAAGGCCGCACAAGACTGCACACCCGATGAAATCAAAGACGAAGTGTGGGCCCAGCTTAAGGCGGAACTCAACAGCCACGGAACGACGGTGCTGCGCGACGACATGGTGTCTGCCTGGTACCTGGACAGCAGCATCGTGCCGCTGGACGGCGCGATGACGGACGCGATGCTCGAAGGCCTGACGATGGAGGAGCAGGACAAGCTGCAAAAGGTCATCAACCTGGAACCCCTGCTGGTAAACCAGTGCAACACCTGGAAGATCCGCCCTAACGCGACCACCAAGGTGCCCAACCTGTTTCTGGCCAGTGACTACGTCAAGACCTACACCGACCTGGCCACCATGGAGGGTGCCAATGAGGCGGCCCGGCGCGCGGTGAACGGCATTCTGAAAGCCACCCGCAGCAAAGCACCACCGTGCGACGTGTGGGAGCTGCGTACGCCCTGGTTGCTGAAGGTGTTCCGGGCGGCGGATTTCTGTGCGCTGATGGCCGGCAATGTGTGGCGCAGCATCACCGGAACCAAGGGCGCGACGTCATGAAAGCTTTCTGGGTCAGCCTGCGGGGCACATTGCGCAGCAGCGGCGAGGGCCGCGATGGTGACAAGCTCAACCTGCTGATCGTGTTCCATTGGATCGTGACGGTGTTTTCGCTGTTCTACAGCCTCGTGAGTTGGTGGATCAACTTCCACCCCGGCATGATCATCATGGCGGCCAATGCGGTGCTGTTGCTGCTGAACCTGGCTTACCTCAAGCACAGCGGCCGCTTCCAGTTGGCGACACACACGTTCTTGCTGACGAATTGCCTGGTAGCGGTGCTGGGAAGCACTTGGTTTTCAGGCGGCTTGTTTTCGCCCGTGGTGTCGTGGTTCGGGCTGGCACCCATGGCCGCCACTCTGCTGTTGGGCTTTAACCGGGCCACCTTTGTCTGGCTGTGCATTGCCATGGCCTGCCTGGTGGGCGTGGGCTGGACGTCTTACACCGGCTGGGGCGCCCCGGTGCTGTACGACGCACGCTTCAATGCTTTTTTTGCCTTCGTCTCGCTGCTGGGGAACATGCTGCTCTTGTTCTTTTTGACGCAGATTTTTGAATCGGTCAAAAACCACGCGCTCACGGAATCGGATGCGCGCAACCGCGAGCTCAAGGAAGCGATCAAGCGGCTCAACGAAATCCGCAACCAACTAGTGCAGCAAGAAAAGCTGGCCTCGCTGGGTTCGTTGGTGGCCGGCGTGGCGCATGAGCTGAACACCCCAATCGGCAACGCCCTGACCACTGCCACCACCCTGCAAGACGCCGCAGAAGAACTCCAGCGCCATGTGGAGCGGGGTGACTTGCGCAAGTCCTACCTGCTGGACTATGTGAGCAACAGCATTGCCATGCATGCGCTGATCACCCGCTCGTGCGAGCGCGCTGCCACCCTGATTTCCAGCTTCAAGCGGGTTGCGGTGGACCAGACCTCGGAGCAGCGGCGCCCATTCGATGTGCGGGCGCTGATCGAGGACAACGTCAACACGCTCATGCCCAGCTTCAAGACGTCGAATGTGCTGCTGGAGGTGGATGTGCCGCCCCACATTGAGTGCGACAGCTACCCGGGGCCATTGGGGCAAGTCATCGCCAACCTGCTGCAAAACGCGCTGATGCATGCCTTTGGCGAACGAGAAGAGCGCGAGGTCCGCATCTCTGCCAGCAAGGAATTTGACCGGGTGCGCATAGTGGTAGCTGACAACGGCGTGGGAATGGATGCGCAAACGCTGCCGCGCATATTTGACCCGTTTTTTACGACGCGCCTCGGCCAGGGCGGCTCGGGTCTGGGCTTGGCGGTGTCGCAAAACATCATGGTGGCAGTGCTGGGCGGCACCATCACCGTCAGCTCCCAACCGGGCAGCGGGTCGCGCTTCACACTGACCTTTCCGCTGCACGCACCGGTGCGTGACGAGCACACACCGGTCTCTGCCTTTATGAGCCTGTGAAGCACTGCGGATTTGCGGCGCCACTGTGACTCGCGGCGGGCTGCGACAATCCCCCCTTCCCTCAACGACGGCGACGCCCAAGAAACCCTTTCATGTCTGATAACTACAAAATCGCCGCAGAAGCCCGCGAAGCCGCATTGTGCGAATCCTGCCGCGGTATCCAGCGCGATTGGCGCCGCGCCCCTGGCCATGCTGAACTCGTGCAAGGCGAGAACCGTAAAGAAGACCGTGACGGCCATTCGGTCACCGTCACCCGCTACCGCTGCGCCCGCTGTGCATCCATCTGGGATTACGAAAACAACAAATCCAACCAACGGGCGGGCTGGTCGCTGCCCCGCCGATGAAAGCGCCGCCCAGGCTGGAGTCGCTGCTTGAAGAGGGTCTGATCGACACCGTGGTGCGCCAGCTCATGAGCGGCAAGGAAGCCATGGTGTTTGTGGTGCGCTCGGGCGAGCACACCTTGTGCGCCAAGATATACAAAGAGGCGAACAACCGCAGCTTCCGCCAGGCCGTGGACTACACCGAGAACCGCAAGGTCAAAAATTCGCGCTCCGCCCGGGCCATGGCCAAGGGCAGCAAGTTCGGTCGGCAAGAGCAGGAAGCCGCGTGGCAAAGCGCTGAGGTCGATGCGCTCTACCGCTTGGCCGCTGCCGGAGTGCGCGTGCCACAGCCGTACAACTTTCATGATGGCGTGCTCCTGATGGAGCTGGTGACTGACGCCCATGGCGACGCCGCACCCCGGCTGAACGACGTGGCGTTTACCGAAGCGCAAGCACTGCAACACCACGCCACGCTGATCGGCGAGGTGGTACGCATGCTGTGTGCGGGCGTGGTGCATGGTGACTTGTCGGAATTCAACATCTTGCTGGCGCACATTCCGGGGGCGGATGGCGAGGCAGGAGCGGACGAGCCGGTCATCATCGACCTGCCTCAGGCCGTGGACGCTGCCGGCAACAACCACGCCCAGCGCATGCTGATGCGCGACGTGGGCAACCTGCGGGACTTTTTTGGCCAGTTTGCTCCTGCGCTGCTGCAGACAGAATTCGGCCCGGAAATCTGGAGCCTGTACCAAGGCGGCTTGCTGAGCAACGACACCCCGCTCACCGGCCACTACGAGCGCGCCCACGCCGATGTGGACATGCAAGCCGTGCTGCGCGAGATTGACGACGCGCGGGCCGAAGATGCAGCAAGGCGCCTGCGCATGGCGGGGGCTACCACCCCATTCAAACCGTAAAGAGACACGCCGATGAAATTCAAGATGGCCCCCAATTCGCTGTTTGCAATCCTGTTGCGCAATCCGTGGTGGTACAGCTTTATGCTGGTGGCGGTGATCTGTGCCATCTCCGCAGCGCTATTGCCCAAGGACTTGGTGGTGTTTGGCGTGATAGGGGCGTTTCCGTTTGTGGTGACGGGTGGCGTGGCACTCAAGAGGCAATGGAATACGCCTTCTGCAGCGGCAGTGGAAGCAGAGATGGCACGGATTGCGGCTCTGTCCTGGCGGGACTTCTCCCGGGAATTGGAGGCCAAGTTCGTCAAGCAGGGCTATGAGGTGACGCGTTTGCCCGCAAAAGGCGCATCAACATCCGGCACCATGAGTGCGGCCGACTTCCGTTTGGAAAAAGCCGGGCAAGTCACGCTGGTGGCAGCCAAGCGCTACAAGGCAGCGACCCATGGCGTGGAGGCACTGGAGGCGCTAGTGGCACAGAAAGAGGCCATGGGTGCTGACCATGCGTTCTATGTTTGCCTCGGCTCCTTGAGCCAGCAGGCGGCGAAGTTTGCCAAAGATCACGCTGTGAAAGTGGGCCTGTGACGCGCGACATGGCTGCGCCGCATGCCGTGTCGCGCCTGCGGGCCGAGCGGCTGGCCCGCAGCAGCAAGCCCTTTCTGGCCCGTGGTGGCATGAAGGGCGAGCGCTGTCCGGGCTGCCGCATCAACCCCGCTCATTGCATTTGCAGCTTGCGCCCGCAACTGCCGGTGCAGGCGGGGGTGTGCCTGATCATGGCGGACATTGAAGCCCTCAAGCCCAGCAACACCGGCTGGCTGATTGCCGATGTGGTGCCCGACACCTCGGCCTTCGGCTGGGCCCGCACGGAGGTGGACCCCGCGCTGCTGGCCCTGCTGGCCGACCCGCAATGGCAGCCGTATGTAGTGTTTCCCGGCGAGTTTGTGACGCCGGGCCGGGTGGTGAACACGCTGCCTGCCCCTACTGAAATGCCCGCCGGCAAAAGACCTCTATTTGTCCTGCTGGACGCCACGTGGCCTGAAGCGCGCAAGATGTTCCGCAAGAGCCCGTACCTGGACCGCTTTCCCGTGCTCAGCCTGCAGCCTGAGCAGATCTCACGCTACCGCCTGCGCCGCTCGCGCCGCGAAGACCACTTCTGCACCAGCGAAGTGGGCGCACTGTGCCTGGAGCTGGCCGGCGAGACCCGCGCTGCGCAGGCGCTTGAAGCATGGCTGGACGTTTACACCCACCATTACCTGCAGGCCAAGCACCAGTTGCCCCCGCACCTGGATACGCCAGCCCATTTGGCGCTGCAGGCACTGAGCTAATCCTCCCTGACTTGTTTGCTATATTTTTTATAGCTGTCAGCGCACTACCCATGTGCGCCAGGGGGGGGGGTACTTAGAACATGGTGTTGTCATTGGCCGCTTTTTCAGGCACTTGCTGAATGACATCCCAGTGTTCGACGATGCGATCGCCTTGCACCCGGAAGATGTCCACGACGGCAGAGACGCTTCCATTCGGCATGGGGGCTCGGATATGCAGCCACACCAGATCGCCACTGGCCGCAACGCGGCGGATATCTACCTTGGTCTTGGGCGCACCGACAAAATACTTGCCAAACAGCTCTTTGATGGCCGCGCGCCCGGTGGGCACGGTGGGGTTGTGCTGGATGTAGCCTTCGTCAACGTAGCGGTCAATGACAGTGATGTCTTTGTCGCCAAACAGCTGTTGGTAAAAGCTAACGACCAATTCGCGGTTATGGGTTTCTGTGGGAGTTTCAGCGGCAGCAATGGTGGTAACCAGGGCCGCAGCCAGCATGACGGTGAGTGTGCGTAGAAGTTTCATGGGTGGGTGGATAGCCGCGCCGGCAGAAAGTTCCTGGCCATTTGCAGGCCTTACCATCGGGGCCTGCCTGAACGACACCAATACTTTTTCGAAGCCCGAGAGACGCCATGCCGCACCTGGTCATTTTGTACACCGCCAACCTGGACCGTGAAGCCGATATCTCGGGTCTCTGCCGCAGCTTGTGTGACACCATGCTCGCCCAGCGTGATGAGAGCGGCAAGCAGGTATTCCCCACAGGCGGCACGCGGGTGCTGGCCTATCCGGCCGCCCACAGCGCCGTGGCAGACGGCAAGGGCGACTACGGCTTTTTGTATATGAACCTGCGCATGGCCAAGGGCCGCAGCCCGGTGGTGCATCAGCAGATGGGGGAGGCCCTCAAAGCCACGGTCGGCAGTTACCTGGCTGACGTACTCGCGAATAAGCCGCTGGGCATTACGGTGCAGATCGACGAAGGGCACGAAGTGTTCGACGGCAAACACAGCACACTGCACCCGCTGTTCAACAAAGCCTAGCCTTGCGTCTTTCAGTTTAACGGTCGGGGTGGCTGTTGGATGGAAAGTTTGATGAAACTGTGAGCCAAATAAATTAGGAAATGAGGGAAATGGCAAAGCACATAGAAATCAAAATTGCAAACGAAAGCGCTGAATTCACACAAATCGCACAACTCAACTACGCAACCTTTGTTGAGGAAATACCGCAGCATCAAACCAACCCCGATCGCAAATTGGTCGACAAGTTTCATGCAGAGAACACCTACTTCATAGCCAAAGTAGAGAATGAAATCGTCGGTATGTTGGCACTGCGCAATCAACGGCCATTCTCATTGGATTCCAAACTGTCGAATCTCGATGATTACATGCAACCAGGTGAATCGGTTTGTGAGATCAGGTTGCTGGCAATTCAACCGACTCACCGGCACAGTAGAGTACTCAGGGAACTGTTCCAAGCATTGTTCAAGCACTGCATGTCTCAGGGCTTCGACAGGGCACTGATTTCGGGACGGGTGGAAAACATTCCGATGTACGAGCGCCTCGGTTTCAAGTCCTTTGCCGAGACAGTGGGCACCGAAGGAGCGCGCTACCAACCCATGTATATGACCCGCAAAACGGTCAATCGCCAACTCAAGGCGTTGCCGGTTGGGGAGTCCGCAAGTGAAGCTACGTCAAAAGCTCCATATTGTTTTCTTCCCGGACCTGTCAATATTCATCCCTCTGTCTTGGAGGCGGTTGGACAGCGGCCTTACTCACATCGGTCGGTCCGGTATCAAGCACTTTTGACTAAGTGCAAGTTGGATTTGATGCAACTTTCAAATTGCAAGGCCGTCGAGATTCTTTCCGGTTCGGGCAGCCTCGCAAACGACGTCATTGCCGCTCACATCAAACTACTTGCGAGCAGAGGCCTGATTATTTCCAACGGTGAGTTCGGCGAACGCTTGGTCAAACACGCCGATGGCTTTGACTTGGACTACATCCATCATCAACAGGAATGGGGTGCGGCATGGGATATTGAAGCCATTACCGACCATCTGCAAACCAACACGGATATTCGATGGGTTTGGTGCGTGCACTGCGAAACCTCAACTGGCCAGTTGAATGATGTGGGTCAGTTGCAAGATCTGTGTGACGCGAATGGTTTGTTTCTCCATATCGACGGCACCAGTACGTTGGGTGTAGTTCCGTGTGATTGGAGTCGTGCGCGTGCAGCTAGTTCGGTGAGCGGCAAAGGGTTGGCAGCACTCACTGGGCTCGCCATGGTTTTCTATGATCCCGATAAGCTGTGGGAGTCAAAAAGTCTTGAAGCTCAGGCCATCCCCGGCTATCTGAATCTTCAGAATTACTCTGAAAGTTCAGGAGTACCTTTCAGCGGATCCTCCAACCTGCTGGAGGCCTTGGGCGCCGCGTTGCGTGTTTCACCTGTGACCTTCTGGAAAGGAAGCGCGAAGGCAGAAGAGTCACTGCTTGTCACGTTGCAGAAGTTGAAGGCATCACTAATTGTCAACAACGCCACCCGCTCCCCCGCCATATTCACACTCCAGTTGCCGTCCAGCATTTCATCCAAGAAGTTGGGAGAGGAACTTCTGGATGCCGGATTCGAATGCAGCTTCGCAAGCACTTACCTTATGCGGAGGAACTGGCTACAAATCTGTCTGATGGGGCAAGTGTCTTCTTTAGCAGTTACCGCGTTATGTACTGAACTCGAAGCCAAAGTCACCTAATGCGATTCGAACCAACGCAGCGCTTCTCCAGTTTTCAAACTGCAGACACGCCATTTTTTTGGCTCATTTGCCTGGCGCTGTGCGTGGCCTTTCCGTGGGTGCATCCCTTCAGCTGGGGCCCCAACCCGGACATGATGCAACGCTTCGTCACAGCAGCTGCCAGCGCGGGCTTTCTGTTCGTTTGGGCGATGGGTGGACGTTGGCTCTCGCTGCACCAACTGGTGCGCACAGTGGCCGTGGCATGGCTGGTGGCAGCGCTACTGAGCTCGATCATGGCTCTGCTGCAGTACTTTGGGGCCGTAGAGGGCTGGCTAAGTGAGTGGATCACCCGCACCACCACTGGCAATGCGTTCGCCAACCTGCGGCAACGCAACCAGTTTGCGTCACTCACCTCCATCGGGCTGCTGAGCCTGTTGTTCATAGCGCAGTGGCCGGCAAAACGCGACCTGTACCCGGCACACAGACTGCGGCAGTGGCTGATTGCTGCCGCGGTGCTTCTCTTGGCGGCAGGCAATGCGGCCAGCAGCTCGCGCACTGGGGCCGTGCAATGGCTGCTGATTGCCGGACTGGCACTGGTATGGGAGACGCACGGCCAGCGCCCCCTGCTGCGATGGAGCGTGCTGGCACTGGGCCTGTATCTGGCGGCCAATATCGTGCTGCCTTTACTTCTGCAAGCGGTTAGTGGCTTGGAGCCCAGTAGTACGCTGGACCGTTTCAATGAAACCAGGCGCGGCGAAGCTCGCACCGTACTCTGGGCCAATGTGCTGGAGCTGATCCGCGAGCGGCCCTGGGTCGGATGGGGGTGGGGTGAGCTGAAGTTTGCCCACTTCATGCACCCTTATGCCGGCGAACGCTTCAACGACATTCTGGACAACGCACACAACCTGCCCCTGCATCTTGCCGTCACGCTTGGCGTGCCAGCATCGGTGGCGCTGTGTGGTGCCGCTTTGGTACTGACATTGCGGGCGCGCCCTTGGCGTGAAGTGTCTGCCACCCGCCAGCTGGCCTGGGGCGTACTGATGGTGTTGGCCGTGCACAGCCTGCTGGAGTATCCGCTGTGGTATGCCCCGTTTCAGGTAGCTGCCGTACTCGCAGCAGGCATGCTTTGCGGACGCCCACTTTTGCACTGGCCCGGGCTGCCGGTACTGGCGAGCGGTGTAGCCGGCTTGCTGATCACCACGACCGCCTACGCCGGTTGGGACTACTGGCGCGTCAGCCAACTCTATATGCCGCCCGCACTCCGCGCCGACATGTGGCGTGAAGACACGCTGAACAAAGTGCGCGACTCGGTCATCTTCCGTGGGGAGGTGCAGTTTGCTTATGTGACCACTACGCCGGTCACGTCAGAGACGGCAGAGGCGCTATACAAAGCGTCCCTGCAAACCCTGCACTTTTCGCCAGAGCCCAAGGTCATTGCGGTGCTACTGGAAAGTGCCGCTCTCTTGAGTATGGAAAGCCCGCTCACCGAGCACATTCGCCGGCAATGGCGGGCAGCGTACCGCGAAGGCTACTGAGTGCTCAAAGCGCCGCACTGCGGCGACTGAACCACCAGCCCTCCAAGCTGTACACCACCAGCGCTGCCCATATCAGGCAAAAACCGATGGCCCGTGCCGAGGCGAACGGCTCGCCATACAGCCACACACCGATCAACAGTTGCAAGCTGGGCGAGATGTATTGCAGGATGCCCATGGTCGCCATTGACACGCGGCGCGCGCCGGCTGCAAACAGCAGCAATGGCACCGCCGTAAAGGGCCCGGCCAACAGCAGCCATCCGATGTCTGCCGCGCTACCCTGCACCAATGCACCCTGCCCGTGCAGACCCCACCACAGCAACAAGCCCCCAGCAAATGGCGCGAGCACCAGGGTCTCCAGCGTCAACCCTTCCAGCGCGCCCAGTGCGCCCACTTTGCGTAGCAGGCCGTAGAACCCGAAGGTGACGGCCAGCACCAATGCCACCCATGGCACATGGCCCGAGAGCAAGGCCAGCCAAAGCACACCGGCAGCGGCTACCGCGACGGCCAGCCATTGCCCGGGGCGAGGGCGTTCTTGCAGGAACACAAAACCCAGCCCCACGTTGACCAGCGGGAGAATGAAGTAGCCGAGGCTGGCGTCCAGCACATGGCCGTTTTGTACAGCCCACACGTACACCAGCCAATTGATCCCCAGGAGCACCGCCGAGAGGGCAAATGCGCCCATGACCTTGGGCATGCGCCACACCGCACCCAGCCAAGCCCACTGCCGGCGCACGGCCAACACCGCCAGCAGCAAGACCATGCACCAGACGGTGCGGTGCATCACCACCTCCAGGGCGGGGATGACTGAGAGTTGTTTGAAATAGATGGGGAAGAGGCCCCAAGCCAGATAGGCCAGGGCCGCATAAAGAACACCGGTTTGCATGCAGGGAGCTTACCCGCCCCGGCGCAGCACCAAAAATCCAAACGCTGTTGCAGTGAGGTACATGCTGACCGAATAGATGGCAGCAGGCAGAGCCAATTGCAAATTGCCCAAGACAGCCATCGCAACAAAGATGGCAAGGGTCGAGTTGTGGATTCCAATCTCGAAGCTCACTGCTGTGGCAATGGGTTTGTCCAGCCCCGCGCCCCGCGAGAGGTAGTAACCCGCCAACAGACTCACCAGATTGAACAACAGCACCACAGGTCCCAGACTGCTGAACGACTCCGAGAGCGCTGCCCATTCCTTGACAATGGCAATCAACGAAAAGGCGGCCAAGACCAGCGCGCTGAACACTTTCATGGGCGGCCCCATGCGCTCGCTAAACCCGGGACGATGGTGGCGCACCACCATGCCGATGACCACCGGCACCATAACCACGGCCACCACTTCCAGCACCTTGCCGAATTGCAGGGGCACCACCTGCCCGCTTTGCAGGTAGGTCGCGATGGCCCAGTTGGCAATGAGCGGCAGGCTGACGATGGAGAGCACAGTGTTAATGGCCGTGAGCGAGATGTTCATGGCCACATTGCCGCCGAAGAGATGGCTGAACAAGTTGGCAGACACTCCACCGGGAGAGGCCGCCAGCAGCATCAGGCCCACGGCGTAAATGGGCTGGACACCCATCAGCACAATCAGCGCCACAGCACAGGCCGGCAATACCAACATCTGGAGTACCAAAGCCAGCAAGACCGAACGCGGATGCTGGCGCAGGCGCGCGAAGTCTTGCACGGTCAATGACAGCCCGAGGCCGAACATGACCAATGCCAGAGCGACCAGCAACAGGCTGGGCAGGGCGGCAGTAAAGCTCATGCGGCAAGGCCGCCGGGTGCGGATGCAGTGCCCAGACGGCGGCGGATTTCATCACGCACATCCGTGCGCATGTTCAGATGGAAGGCCACCTCGGCCACCAGAAACAGGGGTCCCACCAGCAGGCCGATCAGGTCATCCACAAAGGCGGGTTTTTTGCCCTCGAAATAATGGCCCACAAACTGGAAGGCCCAACCCACCACAAACAAGCCGATACCCCAACCCAGCCAGACGCTGGTGCTCTGCGCGGCAAACCACTGGCTGGCCGCCAGCGCGGCCGCCAACAAGACTGCCATGACGACACCGAAGCGCGCATCCAGCCGTGTATAGAACCAGGTAGAAGCCAGCGCCACCAGAACGGCCGGGCTAAGGTGCAAACCCGCAGCTGCCCACTGGGGGCGCGACAGCAGGATGGTGACCGCCAGCACGATCATGGGGATTCCTACAAAGTGGGTGGCAACGTTGCGTCCGTCCTGGTGATAGGCGGCGTATTGGGTTAGGTGATCGGTGAGGTTTTTCATGTTTGTCTCCTTGGCTCTGGGCGGATCATGGGTGCAGGTATGCTTGCCGTCTGTCAAGTAGCCGACACATCACACCCCACCTAGTGAAAGCCCTGATGCCCGACGTTTCCAGCCATTTGCCCATGCTGCGCAGCGGTCGCTGGTTTGCCCAGCTGCCGCCGGACTTTGCCCAAGGCTTGCTGGACATGGCCCGTGTACGCCAACTGCAGGCCGGCGAAAAGCTGTTTCTGCGGGACGCCGCGCCCTGCGGTCTCTATGCCGTGGTGCGCGGCACCATCCGCATCTCCGGGCACAGTGGCGAGGGAGACGGGGCGCGTGAGGCTGTGTTGGTGCTGCTGTCGCCGCCCCAATGGTTCGGGGAGATTTCGGTGTTTGACGGCTCTGCCCGCACCCACGACGCCCATGCGGCCGAACCTTGCACATTGCTACACGTACCTCATGAAGAGTTGCTCGCATGGCTTGGAAGCCACCCGGTGCATTGGCGAGACCTCGCAGTACTTATGGCAGACAAGCTACGCCTAGCCTTTGTGAGCATGGAGGAACAAACAGTGTTGCCTGCGCCCCAGCGCCTCGCACGGCGCCTGCTGACCATGGCCCTGAGTTACGGCCAGGCCACAGAAAGCGACCGTACCTTGCGCGTGCTGGCCGTCACCCAGGAACAACTGGCCTTGATGATCGGTGTGTCACGCCAGACCACCAACCAGATCCTGCGCGACTTCAAGGCCCGTGGGGTGTTGCAGGTGCAACGCGGTTGTATAGAGCTGCTGGATTTGCAGGCGCTGCGCGCCGAGTGCGAATAACGCATCTGCTTCCGCCAAAAAAGCTCCGCCACCGCCCATAAAAAAACGCGCCCGAAGGCGCGTTTTGCTTGCATGAGGGGGAGTTCCTCCAAGGCTACCGCAGAACCGGCTCCGCCGGGCTGCAGGTAGCGCCCCCCTGCAAGGGGGAGGCGGCAAAGCCGCCACGGGGGTGAACTTTACTTCGAAACGACACGAGCCATTTCCAACACTTTGTTGGAGTAGCCCCATTCGTTGTCATACCAGCTCACCAGCTTGACGAAGGTGCCGTCCAAAGCGATGGAGGCTTCTGCGTCGTAGATGGAAGTGCGGCTGTCACCACGGAAGTCGGTAGCAACCACTTTGTCTTCGGTGTAACCCAGCACGCCCTTCAAGGCGCCTTCGGATTGCGCCTTCAACTCTGCGTTGATTTCGGCAATGGTGGCAGAGGTGTTCAGCTCGACGGTCAAGTCGACCACGGACACATCGCTGGTAGGCACGCGGAAAGCCATGCCGGTGAGCTTCTTGTTCAGCTCAGGAATCACTACGCCCACGGCCTTGGCTGCGCCAGTGCTGGAAGGAATGATGTTTTCCAGAATGCCGCGGCCGCCGCGCCAGTCTTTGTTGGACGGGCCGTCCACGGTCTTCTGGGTGGCAGTGGCAGCGTGCACGGTGGTCATCAGGCCGCGCTTGATGCCGAACTTGTCATTGATCACCTTGGCCAAAGGAGCCAGGCAGTTGGTGGTGCAGGACGCGTTGGAGATGATGGCTTGGCCGGCATAGGTCTTGTCATTCACGCCGTACACAAACATGGGGGTGTCGTCTTTGGAGGGAGCGGACAGGATGACCTTCTTGGCACCCGCGTCGATGTGCTTCTGGGCGGTTTCCTTGGTCAGGAACAAACCGGTGGACTCGACCACGATATCGGCGCCGACTTCAGACCACTTCAGGTTCGCGGGGTCGCGCTCCTGGGTCAGGCGGATCTTCTTGCCGTTGACGATCAGGACGCCATTGTCGACAGACACTTCGCCCTTGAAGCGGCCGTGCACGCTGTCGTACTGCAGCATGTAGGCCAGGTAGTCAGGCTCCAACAGGTCGTTGATGCCGACGATTTCGATGTCGTTGAAGTTTTGCACCGCTGCGCGGAACACCATACGGCCGATGCGACCGAAACCATTGATACCTACTTTGATTGCCATGGGATACCTCAATAAAAATCAACTAGAAACTATAAGCGGGTGTAACCACTTGGTAAGCGGCGCTTTTCATCAAGAAATACGCGCCGCTTGAGCCAACTCAAACTTTGCGGGTCAATGCGGCCTCCACGGTGTCTGCCACGTTCTCAGGCGTGAAGCCGAAGTGCTTGAACAGTACCGGAGCGGGAGCCGATTCACCGTACGTATCCAGACCGACAACGGCGGCTGTGCCGTACTTCCACCAGCCACCGGTGGAGCCCATTTCCACCGCAATGCGGGGCACGCCGGCCGGCAACACGCTGGACTTGTACTCGGTGCTTTGCAGGTCAAAGGTGGTGGTGGAGGGCATGGAGACCACGCGCACGGCGATCTTGCGCTCGGCCAGCACCTTTTGCGCAGCAATCGCCAGCTGTACTTCGGAACCGGTGGCGATGATCACCGCCTGGGTCTTCTTCTTGATGCCCACATCGGACGGCTCGGACAACACGTAGGCGCCCTTGCTGATGGAGTCGATGCCGGAGGCATCAGGGGCGGCAACGGAGTCGCACTTGGCGGCGTAAGCGATGTTCTGGCGGCTCAAAAGCAGCGCAGTAGGCTTGGCCTTGTTTTGCAAAGCCACCGTCCATGCCACGGCGGTTTCGGCCGTGTCAGCGGGACGCCAGACATCCAGGTTGGGGATCAGGCGCAGGCTAGCAGCGTGCTCGATGGACTGGTGGGTGGGGCCGTCTTCGCCCAGACCGATGGAGTCGTGGGTGAACACGTGCACCACGCGCAGCTTCATCAAAGCCGCCATGCGGATGGCGTTGCGGCTGTAGTCGCTGAAGGTCAGGAAAGTGCCGCCGTAAGGGATGTAACCACCGTGCAGGGCCACGCCGTTCATGATGGCAGCCATGCCGAACTCGCGCACACCGTAGTTGATGTGGCGGCCGCCCTGGCCAGCTTCGTTGGTCACCACGTCGCCGGTCAGTGCGTCAAAACGCAGGTTGGGCGTGCTCTTGGTGTTGGTCAGGTTGGAGCCGGTCAAGTCGGCAGAGCCCCCCAGCATTTCGGGCAATGCAGCGGTGAAAGACTCCAGCGCCAACTGGCTGGCCTTGCGGCTGGCCACGGTTTCGCCCTTCTGGTGGGCAGCGATCACGGTGTCCACCGCGGTCTGCACGAAGTTCTTGGGCAGGTCGCCCTTCATGCGGCGCACGAACTCTTTGGCCAGCTCAGGGAAAGCGGCTTTGTACGCGGCGAACTTGTCGTTCCACGCCGCTTCTGCAGCCTTGCCTTTTTCCTTAGCGTCCCAGTCTGCATAAACCTCTTTAGGGATCACGAAGGGGGCGTGGCTCCAGCCGATAGCTTCGCGGGTGAGCTTGATTTCTTCAGCGCCCAAAGGCTCGCCATGGGCCTTGGAGGTGTTGGCGCGGTTGGGGCTGCCTTTGCCGATGTGGGTCTTGCTGATGATCAGGGTGGGGCGGTTGTCGGTGCCGGCCTTGGCTTGTGCAATCGCAGCAGAGACAGCAGCAGCATCGTGACCATCCACGGGGCCGATCACGTTCCAGCCGTAGGCCACAAAACGCTGGGCGGTGTTGTCAATGAACCAAGGAGCGACCTGGCCGTCGATGGAGATGCCGTTGTCGTCATACAGGGCGATCAGCTTGCCCAGCTTCCAGGCGCCGGCCAGTGCGGCGGCTTCGTGGCTGATGCCTTCCATCAGGCAACCGTCACCCATGAACACATGGGTGTGGTGGTCCACGATGGCATGGCCTTCGCGGTTGAATTCTTTGGCCAGCAGCTTTTCAGCCAAGGCAAAGCCCACGGCGTTGGTGATGCCCTGGCCCAAGGGGCCGGTGGTGGTTTCCACGCCGGGGGTGATACCGAACTCGGGGTGACCCGCGGTTTTGCTGTGCAGCTGGCGGAAGTTCTTGAGTTCGTTGATAGGCAGCTTGTAGCCGGTCAGGTGCAGCAACGCATAGATCAGCATGGAGCCGTGGCCGTTGGACAGGATGAAGCGGTCGCGGTTGGCCCAGTGGGGGTTGGTGGGGTTGTGGCGCAGGTGCTCACCCCACAATGCCACTGCCATGTCGGCCATGCCCATGGGGGCGCCGGGGTGACCGGAGTTGGCTTGTTGCACAGCGTCCATGGACAGTGCGCGGATGGCATTTGCCATGTCTTTGGTATTGGGGGTGGGGGCCATTGAGGGCAACTCCGGGAGGTAGGTTAAGAAAGAGTGGAAGCGTAAAACTGTCGCGATTTTACCGGTGCGGGTTTCGGCGGACCTTACACCCCTGCAGCGCACGCGCTTGGCGCCCTTGGGCTATGCTTTTGACATGAGCCTCCTCTTCACCCCCACCACCCTCCCCTCGCCCGATGGCGGCCTCGTTTTGCCTAACCGGATTGTGGTGGCCCCCATGTGCCAATACCAAGCCATGAACGGGGAGGCTACTGACTGGCATTTGATGCATTGGGGCAACCTGCTCAATAGCGGTGCCGCCATGTTCACCATCGAAGCCACGGGCGTGTTGCCTGAAGGCCGCATTACACCCGCCTGTCTCGGGCTGTGGGACGACCGCACCGAGGCCGCCTTGGCCGACAAACTGCACCGCGCGCGCAAGTTGGCGCCACACACCGCGGTATGTATCCAACTCGCGCACGCGGGTCGCAAAGCGTCGAGCAAACTGCCATGGCAGGGCGGGCAGCTGCTGGCGCGTGAAGAGGGCGGGTGGGAGCCGGTAGGTCCTTCAGCACTTCCCCAGTTGCCCCAGGAACCACCGCCCGCCGAGCTGACACTGGAAGGCATGGAGCGCGTCAAAGCCGCGTTCGTAGAAGCTGCGATTCGTAGCGCCCGGTTGGGTGTGGAGGCGATCGAACTCCATGCGGCCCATGGTTACCTGATGCATGAGTTTTTGTCGCCCATCGCCAACCAGCGCACCGATGCCTACGGGGGCGGCCTGGAAAACCGCATGCGCTTTCCGCTGGAAGTGTTTGCCGCACTGCGAAGCGCCTTCCGCGGTGTGCTGGGTGTACGCATCTCTGCCAGCGACTGGGTGGAGGGTGCGTGGGATGTCGAGCAAAGCGCGGTGTTTGCGCAGCAGCTCAAGGCGCTGGGCTGCGACTTCATCCACGTGTCGAGCGGCGGGGTCTCGCCCCAGCAAAAAATTGCGCTGGGTGCCAACTACCAGGTGCCGTTTGCGAAGCGCATCCGCGAGGCATCCGGCATGGTCACCACGGCGGTAGGACTGATCACCGAGCCGCAGCAAGCGGAAGACATTCTGCAAGCCGGCGATGCCAACCTGATCGCCCTGGCCCGTGCCTTCCTCTACAACCCGCGCTGGGGATGGCACGCCGCCGCAGCATTGGGTGGCCAAGTGGAAGGCAACCCCGTCTACTGGCGCTGCCTACCGCGCGAGGCTCAGAGCGTCTTCGGCAAGGTGGCGGTGGGCTCGCGTTGAGTTCCTCTATGGCCAACAAAAAAAGGGAGCCAAGGCTCCCTTTTTTGCTGCTGACACGGACTGAACTTAAGCAGCCTTGCCCTTCATGCGGCGACGGCTAATCATGCCCATCAAACCTAAGCCTGCCAGCAACATCGCGTAGGTTTCTGGTTCTGGAACTGGAGTCACATTGGATTGCAGAAACTCGACACGCAAGCCTGTGGGGTTACCAGAGCCTTGAGCCAAGTTGGTCACCACGAATTCCAAAGTGTTGAGCCCACTGTAAAAACCGCTATTCGCACTGAAGCTGGAGAAACTGCTGAATCCACCTGCTGTACCAACTTGCACACCATTGAGTTTGACCACAGCAGAATTGTCGGCCGCGAATCGGCCGGAAAAATTGGCCGTTGCAGCGTTAAAGCCCGACAAGTCAAAGCTCAGCTTCCATGAATAAGTGCCATTGGCGCTTGGGTCGAAGGAAGTGCCTTGGTTCAAGGCCGGTGTGATCCATTTCGAAGTGGCAGTATTTGCAATCCAAGCTCCGTTGAGGGGAAAGCTACCGTTGGAGGTCACGTAACCGAAAGAATTGCCGTTGAGTGCATAGTTGATATCTTGCGCACCGCTTGCAAAACTACCAGTGTTCACCAGGCCAGTAATGGAAGCTGCATGCGCAGACAAAAAGGACGTGGCAGCCATTGCCGCAACGATGATAAATTTCTTCATATGTACCCTGTGTTTGTAAAAAGCGCTACTTTGCACATCGATTTTAAGAATTAGTCCACAAAACTCATGTAGGCCGTATGGACTAGTCTCGATGCAATGAGTGTGAAATAAATCACACTTAAGGTAACGCGTCTTGAGTCGAACCTAGGGATGGCTTGACGGTCAGTGCCGGCGATATGACTTGCCCGTCTACGCCTATGCTTTCCAGAAAACCGCCATTGGCCCATTCCTCGTAGCGCCAGTCTCCGCCAACGCGGACCACGCCGGCAGGAGGCTGCACTTCCTGAACAGGCACATTCTTGAGGGCGGTAGCCATGTAGTCGATCCACGCCGGAAGGGCGAGTGCAGAACCGGAGGCGCGCGATCCCAGGCTGCGCGGCGTGTCATAGCCCACCCAGACCACCGCGACCAGGCCGGGCTGGTAACCGGCAAACCAAGCGTCCACCACGTCATTGGTGGTACCTGTTTTGCCATACAAGTCCGGGCGCTTGAGGGTGGCTTGGGCTTTGGCCGCGGTGCCTGAACGAGTGACCTCTTGCAGCAGGCTGGACACCATGAAGGTATTGCGTTGCGGTACGGCGCGCACGGTCTCGTCCAGCACCTGAGGCTTGGCTTCGAACACCACCTCGCCATTCGTGCGGGCAATCTTCTGGATCAGCACTGGATTAACCCGGTAACCGCCATTGGCCAGCACAGAATACGCACCCGCCATCTGCAAGGGATTGGTGGAGCCAGTGCCCAAAGCCTGGGTCAGGTTGTCGGGCTGGCGCTCGGGGTCGAAGCCGAAGCGGCTGGTCCACTCGCGGGCGCCCACCGGTGAAAGCAGCTGCATCAGGCGGATGGACACCAGGTTCTTGGAGCGGGCCAGCGCGCGGCGCAGGGTAATGGGGCCGTCGGTACTGCCGTCATCGTTTTCGGGTGCCCAATCACCCACGTTTTCCATGGGCGCGTCATTGACAAGCGACTCGGGCTGCATGCCGCTCTCGATGGCTCCGGAGTAAATGAAGGGCTTGTAGCTGGAACCCGGCTGCCGCCAGCCTTGGGTCACGTGGTTGAACTGATTGCGGTGAAAGTCGAACCCGCCCACCAGCGCGCGAATCTCGCCATTGGCCGGGTCCATGGACACGAAAGCCCCTTCGGCCTCGGGCCACTGCACCAGGCTCCAGGCCTTGCCCTGTTGCAGCACGCGCACCACCGAGCCGCGGCGCAGTTTGAGCTTGGCGGCTGCAGAGTCACCCAAGCCGGACTGCGCGGGGCGCAGGCCGGTACCGTCAATGGTGATCGCCTCACCCGAGCCCAGCACCACGCTCACCGCCTTGGCACTGGCGCGTGTGACGATGGCGATGCGCAGGTCTTCGTCATCGTCGTAGTCGGCCAGCGCCTGGGCCACGGCCGGATCTTCGTCCTTCAAGTCGGCAGCGAGGTTCTCCTGCCCCTCCGGACCGCGCCAGACCTGGCGCAGAGAGTGTTCCACCAGCGTGTGACGCAGTGCCTTGTAAGCCACTTGCTGGTCCGCAGCACGCAAAGTGGTGGTGACGTTGAGGCCTGTGGTGTAGCTCAACTCACCGAACTGGGCATAGACCTGCTGGCGCACCATCTCGGCCACGTACTCCGCGTGCACATCCACCTCATTGCGTTTGCGCACCGCGAGCTTTTCGGCCTTGGCTGCCTGGTACTGCGCTTCGTCGATCACCCCTTCCGATCGCATGCGGCTCAAGGCCACCAGTTGGCGGGTACGTGCGCGCTCGAAATTCTGGATGGGGTTGGCAAAGTAAGGGTTCTGCGGCAGGCCGGCCAGCATGGCGCACTCGGCCGCACTGAGCGCAGAAAGCGTTTTGCCGAAATAGGCCTGTGCCGCCGCCTCAAAGCCGTACGCCCGTGCACCCAGGTAGATCTGGTTCATGTAGAGCTCCAGAATCTGGTCTTTGCTGAGTTGCGACTCGATCTTGTAGGCCAGCAGCGCTTCTTTGATTTTGCGCTCCAGTGTCCGCGAGCGGCTCAGGAAGAATGTGCGCGCCACCTGTTGGGTGATCGTGGACGCCCCCTGGGTACGGCCGCCGGTCAGGTTGGCCACGATGGCGCGAGCGACCCCAATGGGGTCCAACCCGCCATGGCCATAGAAGCGCGAGTCTTCCACGGCCAGCAGGCTGTCTTTCATCAGCTTGGGGATCTGGTCAATGGGTTTGTAGACCCGGCGTTCGGTCCCGAAACCGGCTACCTCCACACCATCGGCCGTGAGCACACGCAGCGGTTGCTTGGGTTGGTAATTGGAGAGGGAAGATGTATCCGGCAGCTGGGTCGAGAAAAACGCGACCGCAGCGGCCAGAAACAGGGCACCCAGCACTGCCAACACCAGGCCGGTTTTGAGGATGCGCATGGGCCAGGGGCCCCAGGAAGTGGTTTGCATAGCGGCTCGAAGATGGAGCGCGCATTATCGACAGTGCCGGTCGCACGCTGGCGACCCGTTTGTAAACGCTATGAAAAAAGGAGCTGCTCGCGCAATATGGGCGAGCGCTACTTGCTCTTTTTGCCTGATTTTCTCTTGGGCAACAAGGCGTCGTGCAAAGCCACAAACTCCTGCGTCAGCTTGTGGCCGGGCTCCAGGTAAATCATGGGTTTGGACTGCTCGTGCGACTCGCGGATCTTCACCGAGGCACCGAGGTAAGGCTGCAAGACCGGCAGGCCTTCGTCAATCAGCTCCTGCACCAGGCGCTGCGGCAGGTTGGCGCGCGGCTGGAACTGGTTGACCACGATGCCTTCCACTTCCAGATTCTTGTTGTGGTCGGCCTTGATCTCCTGCACGTTCTCCAGCAGGGTGTAGAGCGCGCGGCGGGAAAAGTCGTCGCAGTCAAACGGGATCAGGCAGCCCTGCGCGGCAATCAGCGCGCTGCGGGTGTAGAAATTGAGTGCCGGCGGGGTGTCGATGTAAATCTGGTCGTAGTCGGCGGCCAACTGCTCCAGGGCGTCACGCAGCTTGTAGATCTTGTGGCGGCTCTCCAGCTTGCTGTGCAGCTCGTCGAGCAGCGGGCTGGATGGCAGCAGGTCCAGATTGGGCCACTGGGTTTCGCTGATGTAGTCGCTCGCAGGCTTGTCGCGCACGGTGAACTTGAGACTCTGCTCAAAAAACTCGGCCACGTTGGGCAGCTCGTCGGCCATGTCGGCGCCCAGCAGATAGCGGCTGGAGTTGCCCTGGGAGTCCAAGTCAATCACCAAGGTGCGCAAACCTTGGGACGCACTGATGGCAGCCAGGTTGCAGGTGATGGTGGACTTGCCAACGCCACCTTTCTGGTTGAAAACAACGTGCTGCATAACGATTTCCTTTGATCAAAGCGGTCCACGGGGATGCAGGCAGTCTAGCGGGGCCGCATGACACGGCGCTGAACACCCCTGCGCACACGCCATGCAGGCAAAAACTGCGCCAGTCCGTGGGCTATGCTTCCTCACCATGCCTGACCTATTGCCCTCTGACCCCTCTTCTGACACCGCCTCGCCCGCACGCACCAGCCCCGCCATCGTGCTGGCTGCCGGCCGCGGCGAGCGCATGCGCCCGCTGACCGACACCCGCCCTAAGCCCCTGCTGCAGGTGCACGGCAAGCCGCTCATGCAGTACCACTTGGAGGCGCTGGCCGCAGGGGGCTTTGCGTCTGCCATGGTGAACACGGCCTGGTTGGGCGAACAGATCGAGGCTGCGTTTCAAGATGCTTTAGCCCTCCAGCGCCCGATGGATGTTCGCAAGCAGCTATCAAATTCAGAGCAACCAACCACCAGCATCCATCTGCATTACTCTCATGAAGGCCGAGATTTCGGTGGTGCGTTGGAGACGGCTGGCGGCATTGCCCGTGCCCTGCCGCTGCTGGACACGGTTTTCTGGTCCATGGCGGGTGACGTGTTTGCGCCCGACATGGTGTTCACCCGTAGCGCCTTGGAGCGCTTTACGAGCAGCGGCATGTTGGCCCACCTGTGGCTGGTGCCCAACCCGGCGCACAACACGAAAGGGGACTTCGGGTTGGAGACCGTGGGCGCGGATGGCATTGGCCGCTGCGTGGACCCCGCTCCGGACAGCACTGCGTCCCGCTACACCTACAGCACCTTTGCCCTGTTTCACCGCGACCTGTTTGCCCAGCCCTGGTGCGACATTCCCGCCGGCAACCCGCAAGGCATCAAGGCGCCGCTGGCCCCGCTATTGCGCCGGGCCATGCAGGGTGCAAGGGTAAGCGCCGAGATTTACACTGGCCGCTGGACCGACGTCGGCACCCCCGAGCGCTTGGCAGAACTCAACGCACAGACACCATGACCCAGCCCTCCACCTCCGCACTCACCGCAGACTACGCCGGCCGCCGCGTGCGCCTGGCCGCCCACATCGGCCCGCATGGCGTGGCGGTGCTGCCCACGGCCCCGGAGCAGCAGCGCAACCGGGATGCGGACTTTTTGTTCCGCCATGACAGCTACTTCCATTACCTAAGCGGCTTTGCCGAGCCGCGGGCTTGGCTGGTTATCCAGGGTGACGGCACCACCACCCTGTTTTGCCAACCCAAAGACCTGGAGCGCGAAATCTGGGACGGCTTTCGCCTCGGGCCGGATGCAGCGCCGGGCACCCTCGGCGTGAACGCCGCCTATTCAGTAGACGAGCTGGACCAACGCCTGCCCGCACTGCTGGATGGCGCCGATGCCGTCTGGTACCCCTTTGCCACCCACAAGGGCCTGGAGACCCGCATCGACGGCTGGCTCAGCAGTCTGCGCGCCCGAGTGCGCTTTGGCACCCTGGTGCCCGAGCAGGTGCGCGACCTGTGCGGTCCGCTGGATGAGATGCGCCTGATCAAGGATGCCTATGAACAGGACGTGATGCGCCGCGCCGCGCAGATCAGCGCGCAAGCCCACATCCGCGCCATGCAGCTGTCGGCCCGCATGCTGCGCGAAGGCAAAGACGTGCGCGAATACCACCTGGACGCTGAGCTGCTGCATGAGTTCCGCCTGCAGGGCTCGCAGTACCCGGCCTACAGCTCCATCGTGGCCGCCGGTGCCAACGCCTGCGTGCTGCACTACCGTGCCGACGCGGCCCCGGTGCGCCATGGTGAGCTGGTGCTGATTGACGCGGGCTGCGAGCTGGACGGCTACGCCTCCGACATCACCCGCACCTTCCCTGCCAACGGCACATTCACCGGCCCGCAGCGCGCGCTGTATGACCTGGTGCTGGCCTCGCAAGTGGCCGCTGTGGAAGCCACCAAGGCCGGCGCGCGCTTTACCGACCCGCATGACGCCACGGTGCGCGTGCTTTCGCAAGGCATGCTGGACTTGGGGCTCTTGAACAAAAACACCGTGGGTAGCCTGGACGATGTGATCGAGAAGCGCGCTTACTTCCAGTTCTACATGCACCGCACCGGCCACTGGCTGGGCATGGATGTGCATGACTGCGGCTCGTACACCGAGCCATCCGAGCTGGGCACCAAGCATGTGCGCAAAGACGCTCTCACCGGCAATGAGATCGTGAACCGGCCCGCGCGCATTCTGCGCAGCGGCATGGTGCTGACCATTGAGCCCGGCATTTATGTGCGTCCGGCACCAGGGGTGCCGGAGCAGTTCCACCACATCGGCATCCGCATCGAAGACGACGCCATCGTCACCGACACCGGCTGCGAGCTCATCAGCCGCGGCGTGCCGGTGGAGGCAGATGCTATTGAAGCCTTGATGCGCTAAGGTCCGATAACGGGTCGATCAGTCCTCGGCGGTGTCGTCCTGTTCGGCCGCCTGGTGGACGGCCTCCCAGTGGCGCTTGGGCAGGTGGCCGAGCAGGCGCTCGACGGCCGTGTCCACCACATCCTGATTCACCTCATGGCCTACGAAGGGGATGACGTCGGCCGTCACATCCGAGCCCAGGCTCACCAGGTGCTCTGCCGCCGTCACGGTGTAGCCGTAATGCATGACCTTGTCAGCCTTGCCATGCACAAAGTGCAGGGTGGTGTGGGCGTGCGGTGCCTTGGGCAGTTGGGCGAAGCGGCCCGACAAGGCGAGCACGCGGCCGGCCAAAAAGACATCTTGCTGGGTGGATTCCAAGGCCATGATGGCGCCCTGCGAAAAGCCCACCAGCGCTGTGGCCTCGGGGCTGACGCCGGCACGGGCTTGCCAGTCCTGCACGGCTTTCACAAACGCGGGCATGGCGGCGGCAACGCGCTCAGGGCGGTTTTCTTCGGTTATCCCGACCACTGAAAACCACTGGTAGCCCTGGCCGAGGTCAGAGGCCTGTGGCCCTTGCAAGCTAACCACCAGCGCTTCAGGAAACTCTTGCGCCAAGCGCCGGCCAAACGGCACCAGACCTTCGGGCGTGGCGCCCACACCGTGGTGCAACATGAAAAGTTGTTGGGGGGTGCCTGCCGGCTGTTGAACGACGATGTCTGTCATGGGCTTACTCCTTGTCTTGTGCGGCCGCGCGGCCTGCATGGCGCAATGTGATGCGGGCCAGCACCCACGCAACGATAGCCGAACCCGCAATGCCCGCCACCATGGGGCGGGCCGTGCCATCCGCCATGGCACCCGTTACTGCCATGACCACCGCACCGGTCACAAACTGCAGGGTGCCCATCAGGGCCGAGGCGGTGCCGGCAATTTCGCCATGTTCATCCAGCGCCAACACCGCCGTGGTCGGCACCACCAGGCCCAAGAAACCGTAGCCCACAAACAGCATACCCAGCATCACATCCAGCCGCTCCATACCACTGAGGTTGACCGCTAATAGCAGGCTCATCGTCAGCGCGTAGCCCACCACCGCAAACTTCACCAGCTTGACCAGGCCGAAGCGCGCGCTGAGCTTGCCGGTGAACTGCGAAATGCCGATGAAAGACGCCGCATTAGCCGCAAACGCGATGCTGTACTGCCGGGGCGTGAGACCGTAATGGTCGATCAGCACAAACGATGAATTTGCCAAGTAGGCAAAGAAGCTGGAGATACCGAAGGCACCGATGAACACCAGGCCCAGAAAATGCCGGTCCTTCAACAGCACGCCGTAAGCGGCCAACGCACTGGCAAAGCTGCTGTTGACGCGGTCTTCCGGAGGGCGGGTTTCCGGCAGACTCGTGGCCAACAACACCAGGCCCAACAAGGCTGCCACGGTCACAGCCCAGAAAACGGCGCGCCAGCCAAACACTTCAATCAGCACGCTACCGGCCAGAGGCGCGAGAATGGGCGACACGCTGAACACCAGCATGAGCAGCGACATGAGCCGCGCGGCATCATGCCCGGTGTGCAGGTCGCGCACTACAGCGCGCGGAATCACCATTCCGGCGCAGGCGCCCAGCCCCTGGATGAAGCGCAGCACCACCAGGGTTTCAATGTCCGGCGCCAACGCGCAGCCTACGCTGCCCAGAGCGAACAACACGAGACCAAAGTACAGGGGCGCCTTGCGGCCCACCATGTCGGACACGGGGCCGTAAATGATCTGGCCCACACCCAGCGAGATAAAAAACGCCATCAGGCTGGCCTGCACCGCACCCATGGAAGCACCCAGGCTTTGGCCGATGGAGGGCAGGGCGGGGAGGTACATGTCAATGGCAAACGGGCCGATGGCCGACAGCAAGCCGAGCACCAGGGCGGTGCCGAAGAAGGAAGTTTTCATAGGGGCGCGAGCATACCCCCGCCGCGTTACACGCGGGGCGGGTGTGTGATTGAAGGTGAATGCGGGCTCTTTTTCCTGCACATTTTGGCTCGGGCTCGGCTATAAAGCGGAAACCCCCTAAAGGAGATTGCGCATGAAAGGCATGGTCTTTACCGAGTTTCTGGAAATGGTGGAGGACAAGTTCTCTGCCGACATGGTGGACGACATCATTGACGACAGTGCGCCCCCCAGCGGCGGTGCATACACAGCAGTCGGCACTTACGACCACAATGAGCTCGTAGGCATGGTGGTCGCGCTCTCGCAGCGCTCGGGCCTGCCGGTGCCGGCGCTGGTACATGCCTTTGGTGTGCACCTGTTCGGACGCTTTCATGCGCTGTACCCCGCGTTTTTCGGCGGCATTACTTCGGCGGTCGATTTCTTGTATGGCATCGAGTCGGTGATCCATACCGAAGTGCGCAAGCTCTACCCGGACGCCCAGCTGCCCAGCTTTGATTGCGAACGTTTGCCGGACGGCTTGAACATGCTCTACGCCTCCCCCCGGCACTTCGGCGACCTGGCCGAGGGCCTGATTGCCGGTGCGGTCACCCACTTCGGTGACCCGGTCAACGTCACTCGCGTCAACTTGCCGGATGGGGCTATCCGCTTCGAACTCCGCAACAAAGCCTGACTGCGTGACAGATTCCGCTGCCCCGCCCCCGCTGGATCCTCATGCCGAAGCCCTGAGGCGTATGCAGGGGCGGCTGGACCGCGAGAAATCGGCGCGCAAGCAAGCGGAGCATTTGCTGGAAGAAAAGAGCCTGGCCTTATTCCAAGCCAACCAGGTGCTGGAACAGCGGGTCAGCGAGCGAACGGCGGAGCTGCAAGCCGCACTGGTGCAGGCCGAGTCGGCCAACGTGGCCAAAAGCCGCTTTCTGGCGATGATGAGCCACGAAATCCGCACGCCCATGAACGGCGCACTCGGCCTGACCGAGCTCCTGAAATCCACGCCCCTGAATGACGAGCAGGCCGGCTATGTGGACAACATCCTCATGGCGGGAAATGCCCTGCTCAGCCTGATCAACGACATCCTGGACTTCTCCAAGATTGAAGCCCACCAGATGGAGTTGGAGCGCATTCCTTTCAATCCCCGGCAGGTGGTGCAGGACACTCTGGCGCTGTTCCGCACACAGGCACAGGCCAAGGGATTGGTCTTGCACCTCGACATGGATGACCATGTGCCCGACCATGCGACCGGCGACCCGAACCGCTTGCGGCAGGTTTGGATGAACCTGGTGGGCAATGCGCTCAAGTTCACCTCGGAAGGTGAGGTTCGCATTGCGCTGCTCTGCACGCCCGAAGGCTTGCGTTGCAGTGTGAAAGACACCGGTATCGGCATGAGCGCGGAGGTGATGTCGCAGTTGTTTGAGCCGTTCAAGCAGGGGGACAGTTCCATTTCCCGCAAGTTCGGCGGCACCGGTCTGGGTTTGGTGATTTGCAAAGCGCTGATTGTCCAAATGGGCTCCGATTTGCAGGTGCAAAGCACGCCCGGAGTCGGGACTGAATTCAGCTTTACCTTGTCGCCCGCTGCCTTGGGCCTGTCTGCGCCCGAGGCCTGGACGCGACCGGCAGAAGTTGCCGTAGAAGCGGCACCTGCGGCACAAATGGATTTGTCGGGGCTGCGCATCCTGCTGGTGGATGACCAGCCTCTCAACCGCCTGCTGGCGCGTAACCAGCTCAAACAGTTGGGCTGCCCGCCGCACATGGAGGCCGAGAACGGACTGCTCGCCTTGGAGCGACTCCGGGAGGCGGAATTCGATGTGGTGCTGATGGACATGCAAATGCCGGAGATGGACGGCATCACGGCCGCCAAGGCCCTCCGCGCCATGCCCTTGGCCCGGCAACCGTTGGTTATTGCCATGACGGCCAATGCCTACGCGGAAGACCGTATCGCCTGCATGGAAGCCGGCATGGATTTGTTTTTGAGCAAACCTGTGCAACTCGACACCTTGCGCCAGGCATTGAACCAGGCAGGCACCCTGCGGGCTTCCTGATTTCCTAACAAGAGCGTGGCACGCCGCCCCTTTGGGACTACGAAAGATAGTTTCTATCTATAGATTAGTCAAATGCGATTGGCTTTATTGAGGCGCAGTGCCTACCATTCACTCCATGCCGCAGAAATGGTTTCTGTAGCCACCGCCCCAGGAGATGACCATGAGCACCGCACAACGCCCCGAGATCAAGACATTTGCCAATCTGGAAGCCGCCTTCGCCGGCGAGTCCATGGCGCATATCAAGTACCGCTATTTCGCCAAGCTTTCCCGCGAGATGGGCGATGAAGCGACGGCCCGCGCCTTTGAAGAAACCGCCGACCAGGAAGTCATGCACGCATTCGGTCACCTGGACTTGCTGTACCCCAAGGCCACCATGACGCCGGCCAAGGCCTTGCAAATCGCCATCGACGGCGAGACCTACGAGTACAGCGAGATGTACCCGGGCTTCCGTGCCACGGCAGAAGCTGAAGGCAATGCCGCAGCCGTTGCCGAGATGGACGAGCAGATTGAAGAAAGCAAGGTGCACGCAGCCCAGTTCAAAGCGGCCTTGGAGAAAGCCCAGAAACGCTTCGCCGCGCTGGCCCGCGTCGAGGAGCGCCACGCCAGCCACTACAAGGCGCAACTGGCAACTCTGACCGCTTAAGCCTGTCTTCAGCAGGCTGCTTTACGCTACTAATTTCATAGCTACTCGCGCTTATCACACATGCGCTAGCAACACTTTTGATTCTTTACCTTTGAATACCATGAAAACCTATATCTGCATCGTTTGCGGCTTTGTGTATGACGAAACTGCCGGCCGCCCCGAAGACGGCATTGCGCCCGGAACCTTGTGGGCCGATGTGCCCGAGAGCTGGGAGTGCCCGGACTGTGGCGTAGCCAAAGCGGACTTCGAGGTCGTTACGATCTAGGCCATTCGGCCTCAAGCCCACCCACAGGAAATCACGATGAATCGCAACATCCCACCGACCCCACTCCGCCCGACTGCCCACAGCCACCGCACAGGAGCCCGCGCATGAGCAGCTCTCCTGTCATCGTGATCGGTAGCGGCGTGGCCGGTTGGACCACGGTGCGTGAGTTCCGCAAGCTCGACGCCAACACTCCGGTGGTACTGGTGACCGCAGACAGCGGGGACTTCTATGCCAAGCCCACGCTTTCCAACGCTTACGCCCAAAAGCGGGGTCCCGAGCAACTGGTGACGACCCCCGCCGCCAAAATGGCCGAGACCCTGCAAGTCACGCTGATGGACCGTTCACGTGCGGAAAGCCTGGACACAAGCGCCAAGACCCTCACGGTGCGTCAGGGTGACACAGCGCAAACCTTGGGCTACCGCCAGCTCGTACTCGCTACCGGTGCTCACCCGATTCGCATTCCCTTGCAGGGCGACGCTGCCGACCGCGTGCGCTCCATCAACACACTCGATGATTTCGCGGGTTTCCACGCCGCACTGGGTGTGGACGCCACCGTGCCCGGCAGTGGCGAAGGTAAAACCGTAGTAGTGATGGGTGCCGGCCTGATCGGCTGCGAGTTTGCCAACGACCTCGCACTCGCCGGCGTGCAAGTGCATGTGGCGGACCCCGCTGCGCGCCCATTGGCTGCCTTGTTGCCCGCCGAAGCAAGCGAACAGTTGCAGGCCGCTTTGTCCGGCCTGGGCGTGCAATGGCACTTCGGCACCTCGGTCGCGTCTGTGAATGCGGATGCCAACGGAAAGCTGCTGGCCACCCTGGCGGATGGCAGCACCGTACCGGCCGATCTGGTACTCAGCGCCATTGGCTTGCGCGCCGATACCGCTCTGGCACTGGCCGCAGGTCTGGCCTGTGAACGGGGTGTCCTTGTAAACACTCGCTTGGAAACCTCCGCCGCGGATGTCTACGCCCTGGGCGACTGTGCCCAGTACGAGAGCGCCGGTCAACGCACCCTCCCTTACGTCATGCCCGTAATGACTGCAGCGCGCGCACTGGCCGCGACCCTGGCAGGCACACCCACCGAAGTGGTGTTTCCCTTGATGCCAGTCAGCATCAAAACACCGGCTTTGCCCATTGTGGTGGCTGCAGCGCATCCCGCCACGACGGGCCAATGGGAGGCTGAAGGCAGTGAGGGTGCCTGGCGTTTTGTGGATTCGGCCGGTCAGCAACGGGGCTTTGTGCTGGCGGGCAAGAGCACTGCACGCCGCATGGAAATGGCCAAGCTCACTACGGCGTGAGGGCGCCAAAGCACTGGTCATAACCCCATACGCCATTCGCATAAAGTTGGCCTCCTCTGTAGCGGGGAGTTAGAGAGCCAAGCCTACAATGCAAAGCCCATTACCGTGCTGGGGCACGCCTCGTGTTGCGAGAGCCCCGGCCACAGAGGAAGCCGAATGACAGACCAGACCACGCCGCTCACGCCACGCCCCCCTGTTTCCAATTCCGCAGAGAAAAAAGCCCAGTTGCGGCAAGCGGCGCTGGAGTACCACGAGTTCCCCACCCCGGGCAAAGTAGCGATCAGCGCGACGAAGCAGCTCATCAACCAGCATGATCTGGCGCTAGCGTACTCCCCCGGTGTGGCAGCTCCGTGCGAAGAGATCGTCAAAGACCCGAACAACGCCTTCAAATACACCAGCCGCGGCAACCTGGTGGCCGTGATCACCAACGGCACTGCCGTGCTGGGTCTGGGCGACATCGGTCCGTTGGCGTCCAAGCCGGTGATGGAAGGCAAGGGCGTGCTGTTCAAGAAGTTCGCCGGCATTGATGTGTTCGACATCGAGATTGATGAGAAAAACGACCTCGACAAGCTGGTCGACATCATTGCTTCGCTGGAGCCTACCTTCGGCGGCATCAACCTCGAAGACATCAAGGCGCCCGACTGCTTCTATGTGGAGCGCAAGTTGCGCGAGCGCATGAAGATCCCGGTGTTCCACGACGACCAGCACGGTACCGCCATTTGCGTGGGCGCCGCCATCCTGAACGGCCTGAAAATTGCCGGCAAAGATCCCAAAAAGGTCAAGCTCGTGACCTCGGGTGCGGGTGCTGCGGCATTGGCCTGCCTCGGCTTGCTGGTCAAGTTGGGTATTCCACGTGAAAACATCTTTGTTACCGACTTGGCCGGCGTGGTCTATGAAGGACGCACCGAGCTGATGGACGAGGACAAGATCCAGTTCGCCCAGAAGACCGATGCCCGCACTTTGCGTGAAGTCATTGCGGGTGCAGACATCTTCCTGGGCCTGTCCGCTGGCGGCGTGCTCAAGCAGGACATGGTCAAGTCCATGGCGGACAAGCCCCTTATCTTTGCGCTGGCCAACCCCACGCCCGAAATCCTGCCGGAAGAAGTCAAGGCCGTGCGCGACGACGCCATCATGGCGACCGGCCGCACCGATTACCCCAACCAGGTCAACAACGTCCTGTGTTTCCCCTACATCTTCCGGGGTGCTTTGGATGCCGGTGCCTCCACCATCACCCTGGAGATGGAAATTGCAGCCGTCCACGCGATCGCCGAACTGGCCCAGGCCGAGCAGAGCGAAGTGGTGGCCGCCGCCTATGTGGGCGAGCAGCTCGCTTTTGGCCCGGAGTACCTGATTCCCAAGCCCTTCGATCCGCGCTTGATGATGAAGATTGCACCGGCGGTGGCGCAGGCAGCTGCAGACAGCGGCGTGGCATTGCGCCCCATCCAGGACATGGATGCCTACCGCGAGAAGCTGCAAAGCTTTGTGTATGCCTCTGGCACCACCATGAAGCCCATCTTCAATGCTGCCAAGAAGGCCCTGAAGAAGCGCGTGGCCTACGCCGAGGGCGAAGACGAGCGCGTGCTGCGTGCCGCCCAGATCGTGGTGGACGAGCGCCTCGCACTGCCCACCTTGATCGGACGTCCTGCGGTGATTGCCGAGCGCATCGAAAAATTTGGTCTGCGCCTGAAAGAAAACGTGGACTACAACGTCGTCAACGTCGAGCAGGACCACCGCTATCGCGACTTCTGGCAGTCCTACCACCGCATGACTGAGCGCAAAGGTGTCACAGTCCAGATGGCGAAGATTGAAATGCGCCGCCGTCTGACGCTGATTGGGGCCATGTTGCTGAACAAGGGCGATGTAGACGGCCTGATCTGCGGCACCTGGGGCACCACCGCCACGCACTTGCATTACATCGACCAGGTGATCGGCAAACGCCACGGCGGCAGCCCCAGCACCCCGCAGGACGTGCAGATTTATGCCTGCATGAACGGCCTGATGCTGCCCAACCGCCAGGTCTTTCTGGTGGACACCCACGTCAACTACGACCCGACCGCCGAACAGCTGTGCGAAATCACGGTCATGGCCGCCGAAGAAATGATGCGCTTCGGCTTCAAGCCCAAGGCTGCATTGCTCAGCCACTCCAACTTCGGCAGCAGCAACGAACCCAGCGCCATCAAAATGCGCCGCACCCTGGAACTGCTGCGCGAACAAGCTCCTTGGCTGGAAGTGGACGGCGAGATGCACGGCGACGTCGCACTGGATGGCGCAGCCCGCAAGGCGCTGATGCCCAATAGCACCCTGCACGGCGATGCCAACCTGTTGGTGCTGCCGAATATCGACGCTGCCAACATTGCCTACAACCTGCTCAAAACTGCAGCTGGTGGCAACATCGCCATCGGGCCGGTGCTCTTGGGTGCAGCCAAACCGGTGCACGTTTTGACGGCGAGCACGACCGTGCGCCGCATCGTCAACATGACTGCTCTGACGGTCGCAGACGCCAACGCTACACGCTGAGTTTTCAGGGCAGTTAGTGCCCACTCTGCGTGTAAAATTTGTGTAAGGGCTTGCTTATTTATTGAGCAAGCCCTTGCTTTTTTGTGCCGAATACGCGACACTAGCGGCTTACTTTTTCGGGTTAACCCGCGGTAGTCGTAAAGGATTCTGGGTGCACAAGGGAGTTATCAAGTTAGTACTTACTGGCTTGTTTGTGACGGTGGCATGGTCTGCCGGTGTCTCCTCTGCCAAAGAAGCTCCGGCTTTTGTCGCAGAGTCGACTGTTGCACTTGCCAGCCTGCCTCCCCAAGCCCGTACGACCTACAACCTGGTCCTGCAAGGTGGTCCTTTTCCCTACGACAAAGACGGCGACGTCTTCGGTAACCGGGAGCGGATTCTGCCCTTGCAGCCCCGAGGTTTTTACCGCGAATACACCGTGAAGACGCCCGGAGCGTCCAACCGGGGAGCCCGAAGAATTGTGTGCGGCGGCAAGCAAGTCACTGCACCTCAAGCCTGTTATTACACGGCCGATCACTATGCGAGTTTTCGCAAGATCGTGCCCTGAGCCGAATTTTGTACTTTGAGAAAGAGAATCGGGGATGGATACGCCACTTCGAACTGTCAGAACGAATATCGTTCAATCGATCCGCGCTTTTCGCGTGTCGGACCTGCAGGAAGCCGCACAAGGCCTGGGTCACCACTTTCTGTACGCCAACCTGGCTAACGCCCAGACCAAACAGGACGTGCTGGACATGATCGGCCAGCAATTCATGCTGCCAACCACCGTCAGCAAGAATTTTGACGCGCTGTACGACAACCTGACCGACCCTGTGCACAAGTCGGGCCCTCAGCCCGGTTTTGTGGCGGTGCTGGAACACATTCCCGCGAACGTCAAATTCGACAAGGAAGCGCGCGAACAGCTCTTGGACATCTTCCGTGACACCGCGGACTACTGGGGAGACCGGAAAATTCCTTTCCGATGCTTCTATTCTTTTCTGTAGCCCGTTCTGCACAAACCAGCCAAGCAGAACGGGCGAACGAGGCAAGCAGCGAAGCCGTGGCAGAAATTGCCATTGCAGAGCCGATTACCGACACCGGCGAAAAAATGCCGACCGACAAGTTGTTGGATGTGTCTCCCCTGGCGTTGCGCATGAGCAGCCCCTTTAACGCGGGATACTGGTTGGCAGCCGCCTGATCAGTACGGTAGGGAAGCAAAAAGGCCTGTCTGTGACAGGCCTTTTTCCATAGGAGCTCCAAAAGCAAACGCGCTCTAACGGGTAGTTAAGCCTTCAGCGATTGCACCAAAGCCACATACTCTTCCACCGGAACCTCCTGGGCGCGACGTTGCACGTCAAACTGGCCTGAAAAACCCTTCTGCTCCAGCCAGGCCCCCAGTGTGTGGCGCAGCAACTTGCGACGCTGGCTAAACGCCACCTGCACCATTTCCGAAAACAGCCCCACATCCAACACTGGCGGCTGGGCCAGGGGCACCATGCGCACCACGGCACTATTGACCCGGGGCGGGGGATCGAAGCATTCCGGAGGAACAAACAGCACGTCCTCCATCGCATAGCGCCATTGCAGCATCACACTCAGGCGACTGAAATCGGAGCTGTCAGGCGGGGCCACCATGCGATCAATCACTTCCTTTTGCAGCATGAAATGCTGGTCTTCAATGCACTTCACGTAGTCCAGCAAATGGAAAAGGATGGGCGTTGAGATGTTGTAGGGCAGATTACCCACCACCCGAAGTTTGCGGGCTACGGCTGCGGAGGTTGCTACATTTTCAGGAGCTGCTGGCGCAATGTCGGCGCTGCTGAAATCCACATTCAGCACATCTGACTCAATCACATGGAGCTGAGGATGACTGCGCAAACGCTTTGCCAGATCACGGTCCAGCTCAATCACGGTCAGGCGACCCAGGCGTTCTACCAAAGGCTGTGTCAGGGCCGCCAGACCGGGACCAATCTCGACCATCGGATCGCCAGGCTGGGGGTTGATGGCTTGGACGATCGCATCGATGATGCCGGAGTCCGACAAAAAGTGCTGGCCGAAACGCTTGCGCGCCAGATGCTTCATTGCGGGGCCTCACGCATTTCCACAAAGGCGCGGGCGCGCACATCGCGCGCCCAAGCGGTGTAAGCCTCTTCATAGCGGCTCTGGCGCAACTGGGCGCGAACGGACTCGCGGATCTGTTGGGGGCTCAACTCCACGCGGCGCTTATCCACCAACTGAATCAGGTGTACACCGAAGCGAGACACCACCGGCGGACTGATAGCGCCTTCGTCTTGCAAGCGGTTCATAGCCTCTTCAAACTCAGGCACAAACATGCCGGGTGAAGCCCAACCCAAATCCCCACCCTGTTCGGCTGACGAGTCTTGCGACATCTTGCGGGCCATGGACGCGAAATCGGTCTTTCCGCTTACGATCTGTTGGCGGGCATCGACCAATCGGGCAATCGCCTGGGCTTGGGGAAGCTGGGGCGAATTGCGCAACAAAATGTGGCGTGCACGCGTTTGAACCATGGTCTGGACCAGGCGGGTCGGCGCCTTGCGCTCCACCAGCTTGAGGATGTGGAAACCCGCACCGGTACGCACCACGTCCGCAATCTCGCCCACTTTCAAGCCTTGGGTGGCGGTCACAAACGAAGGCGGCAACCGGTCACCACGGCGCAGTCCGATCTGTCCTCCATTGTTGCGGTCCGCTGCGGAAAATTCTTTGACGAGGTTGGTAAAGTCCTCGCCATCGCGGGCGCGCTGCAACACTTTTTGGGCTTTGACGTACAAGGCTGCAGCTTCTTCGCCATTGGCCTTCTCGGGCACCACGATCAGGATTTGCGCAATATTGAGTTCCTGGGCGAATGGATCCGTGTTGTTGGCCTGTTGCTCCTGAATCGCACGATCCACATCAACATCCGACACCTTGATGGAGGACTCCACCTCGCGCTCATGCAAGCGGCTGAGGGTCAGCTGATCGCGCAGGCCATCGCGGAAAGACTGCACGGTCACACCGTCTTTGGCGAGCTTCTGCCGCAGGGCAAGCACATCCACGCCGTTCTGGCTGGCCACGTTCTGCTCTGCACGATCGATAGCTGTGGCATCCATGCGGATCCCCTGTTCCCGGGCCAACTGCAACTGGGCCTTGTCATTGATCATCCGCTCCAACACCAAGCGGCGAAGCTCTTCAGGAGCTGGTGTTGCCTGTCCCTGCTGCGTTAACTGCTGCGACACGCGCCGCACTTCGATGCTCAGCTCCTGAAAGGTGATGGGCTCGGAGTTCACCACGGCAACGATGTAGTCACCCGGAAGGGCCTGCTGGGCCATCAGGGCCGGGGTTGCCGCTGTCAGGAGGCACGCAAAGGCCCATGCGCGTACGCTGGATTTCATGGTTTTCAATCGTAGTTACTGAAGCGGCTGTTGGAGCCACCTGTTTCACGCAAGTTCTGGTAACGCGAAATATTGGATTTCAGGGTCTGCAAGGGGCTGACTCCCAAGCGGGTAAAGCCGACGAACTCCAGCTCGAATTTGATACTGCTGGTCGAGGACGTACTGCTGGTTTGCACACGCCCCACCACGACCCGGGCCAGCCAGCAGCCCGCATCGTACTCGACGCCCAGCAGGGTATCGACCATGCGACTTTCATTCAAGCTGTAGTTGAGTCGGCCCACGGCATAGTAGCGACCTTCGCCAAGGCCCTTGCCGGTACCGGAGAACTGGTCCGCATCGCCCCACAAATCATTCAAAGGCCATTGCCAGCTGAAATCGATCTGCTCGCTGACGTCGCGCTGAAAGCGATAGGCTGCATTGAATACCCGGTACGGTGACGGCGTGTAGCGCGCGCCCACCGTGGCGCGGCTGGACTGGGCCGTCAACGGGTTGTATTGCACGGTGGAGTCAACACCCCACTGGCGGGAGAAATTCACGCCAGCACCCAGCATCACATCGCTCCAACCCGCCAAAGCCGGCGCGGTCGTGGAGTTCAGGGTAACTAGCTGGTCTTCAAAGCGGTAGCGCTGGGCGACCCCGAAGCGGGCCAGTTGCTCACCCGTCTGTGCGTCCAGGAAGCGGGTGGTCAGCCCAAAGGTGAGCAGGTTGTTGTCGGAAATCTTGTCGTGGCCGACGTAGGCATTCTCGGTAAAGATGCTGGCGAAGTTGAAATCGCTGGCGGCCGTGTCGTAGTTGGGCAGGTAGCTTTGATTGCGGTAGGGCGTGCGCACATAGAACAGGCGCGGCTCCAGCGTCTGGACGAGGTCGCGGTCGCGCCAGGCCGTCTCACGCTCGAATACCAGCCCCGCATCCAGGCTGAACGTCGGTACCGTGCTGTCAGCGGAGCGATTGCCATTGCTGAGCGTTGAGTCAAATTGGTATGCCGATGTGTGCAACTGCAACTTGGGCGTGATGTAGCCCTCCGGTGCAATGAACGGCCGGCTTACTTGAGCCAAGCCATACAAACGCTGAGTATTTGGTTGTTTCGTCAGACTTTTGTCCGACTCAAACTGCGACATATCGCCTTGCACAGACCAGTCAAAGCCGCGGTCATTGAGCTGGCTGTACTGCACATTCAACTGGGTCAGGTCATAGGGCGGCGTGATCACCGAACTGCTGGACTGCAAGGTTTGCCACTTCAGGGAACGTCCCGTCACGGTGTAGCCTGAGCGGGCCCACGTTGCTTGCATGTCGTTGGCCAGGGTACGCGACGTCAGGGACCCTATGCTGCTGAAATCACTCCAGTAGTTGTCATCGCTCACCCGGTTCAGGTTCAAGGTGTAGGCCACATTACCGAGATCCGTTCCGAGATTGCCGGTCTGGTTCACCGTCGCACCCCAACGGTCGGCGCTGCGCAGTTTGTCCGATGGCATGTAATTCGCCCGCAGCACACCGGAATAGGTGGGCTCCAGGTAACGGAACTCACCGGCCACGGTCACGCCCCGCGCCGTCATCACAGTAGGGGTAACGGTCGCGTCCCGGTTGGGCGCAATGTTCCAGTAGTAAGGCACGCTCAGTTCTGTGCCATTCACGTCGCCCAATCCGATGGTGGGCGGCATGACACCGGATTTGCGGGCGTCACTCAAAGGAAAGCTGATCGCCGGCACCGGCAGGATGGGCACATCCATGAAGTGCAGGTAGGCGCCATGGGCAATGCCCACATCTTCGCCGGTATCGAACTCGATATCTGCTGCCCGCAAGACCCAGTCTGGCACCCAATCCGGGCCAGGTTTCCGCCTGCAGGTGGTATATGTGGCATTGCGCACAACGGTGCGGTCCGGATCCATGAACTCAGCCTTGGATGCATCCCCATGTGCATCGTTCTGCAGAAAGCGATAGGTCGGTGACTCGAAGGTCCCCTCGAAGGCTTCCACCTTGAGGTCCAGCGACGGACCCTCAAACACATTGCCATTGCGGTTGATGCGCACGTTACCCATAGCCCGGGCCCGGTCATTCGGTGCGAAGTACTCCAACCGATCGGCCTTGATCACGGTGCCGGGCTTACGCATTTCCGCCTGGCCCTGGACGATGGTTTCGAGGTCAGGACGACCGGTGATCTGCTCACCCATCAAGAAAACCGGCGCGGCATCCAGCTGGGCTTGGCCTATGCCCTCCTGCAAGCGCGGAGAGCTGTTGAGCGTGAGTGGCGCTTCGTCCGAGGTTTCCTGCGCCTGAACGGACATCTGCGCGCATGCCAAGGCCACCAGAGCCACAAGGCGGGTCAGCGGTGGCCGGCAGACAGGCGCCCGGGGGGGCAGGGCGCGCAAAGGAAAACGCATGGGGCGAAGGGCAGAAACCAGGAGTTGGATCAGGAATCCACACCGGGCCGCACAAGGCGGCAGAGCGTGGGTTTGTAGAATGGATTATCCATGACCCCAAGCCCTCACACCGTGTCCTCAGCCACGCCCCCTTCCCCTACCGCCCCCGCCGCTCCCGCCCCGCAACCGATTGTCTGGGCTGATACCGCGCGCGAACAACGCTTCCATGCGTGGTTCAACAGCCTGCAATCCGGTTTTTCGCTGGAGCCGACGACGCTGGGTTTGGCCTCCGCCGATGCAAGCTTTCGCCGCTATTTCCGGGTGCAAAGCGGTCGGGGCAGTCTGGTCATCATGGATGCGCCACCGGACAAAGAGAACTGCAAACCCTTCGTCGACATTGCCGCCCTGCTGAACCACGCGGGCCTGCGTGCCCCAAAAATACTGGCTTGGGACGAAGCCGACGGCTTCATGCTGCTCACCGACCTGGGCACGCTCACGATGATGCAAACGATAGACCCGGCAAAGCCTCCACTGGACCTGTACCTGCATGCCGTCGACACCCTGGTGCAATGGCAGCTGGCCTCAGCCCCGGGTGTGCTGCCTCCGTATGACGAGGCTTTGCTGCGCCGCGAGCTGGAGCT
The DNA here is from genome assembly GCF_002163715.1 of Curvibacter sp. AEP1-3. Taxonomy (GTDB): domain Bacteria; phylum Pseudomonadota; class Gammaproteobacteria; order Burkholderiales; family Burkholderiaceae_C; genus Allorhodoferax. Next base: position 2,851,948 of record NZ_CP015698.1, on the reverse strand, counting down.
TTTTCCTGAGTGGTACATAGTCCGCCACCGGAACTTCACCCTTGATGCGCTCATGCGCAAGACGCTGGACGACACATTTGCCTTGTTGATCCAGAACAACCTGTCCTGGCCGAGTGTCTATGTGCACCGGGACTTCATGCCGCGCAATCTGATGGTGCCCGATCTTGCGGAAATACCTTCCAAAGCCGATCCGCGCTACCTTGGTGTGCTGGACTTCCAGGATGCCGTCTACGGCCCCATCACCTACGACATTGCGAGCCTGATGCGCGATGCGTTTTTGACCTGGGACGAGGACTTCTGCCTGGACGTGACCATCCGCTACTGGGAAAAAGCCCGCAAAGCCGGCCTGCCGGTCGGCGACGACTTCGGTGAGTTTTACCGTGGCGTGGAATGGATGGGCCTGCAACGCCACCTCAAGATTGCCGGCATTTTTGCCCGCCTGACCCTGCGCGATGGCAAGCCCAAATACCTGGCCGACACGCCCCGCTTTATCGACTACATCCGCAGCACCTGCAGCCGCTACATCCAGCTCAAGCCCTTGCTGCGTTTGGTGGAAAAGGTGGAAGGCATTGAGGTGCCGAATGTGTTCGCCTTCGGTCGCTCATAGTCAAATTGCGCCCTGGTGCTCGTGGAATATGCGCGAGCAGCTCCTGAATTTATAGCAAGCTCCGGCTTACCGTTTTATGCCCCGTTTTTTCTGCGCTGCGGCGCTGGTCAGCGACACCGCTCTGGAATTGCCAGCGGGAGCCGCGCGCCATGTGCAGGTGCTGCGCCTGCAACCCGGCGACAGCATTACCCTGTTTGACGGGCAAAGCGCTGACGAATTCGACGCCACCGTCACCCGCATGGGCCGCAGCGATGTGGCGGTTCAGGTCGGGCAGCGGCGCACCGTGGCCCGGGAGCCAGCGCGTCAGATTCACCTCGCCGTGGGCATGCCCGCCAACGACCGCATGGACTGGCTGGTGGAGAAGGCCACCGAACTCGGTGTGGCCAGCATCCAGCCCCTGATGACGGAGCGCAGTGTGCTCAAGCTCAGTGGCGAGCGCGCCGAAAAGAAAGTGGCTCACTGGCAAAGCGTAGCGGTGGCGGCCTGCGAACAGTGCGGTGGCAACATGGTGCCCGTGGTGCACCCCATGCAAACGCTGGCTCAGTGGCTCAAAAGCCCGAGCGCGCAATCAGATACCCCGCACCGTTTGCTGCTCTCTTTGCGCGCCGGTAGCGCCCCGGTAGCTTCCTTGCCAGCCGGCGTAGCACCGGTCTGGTTTCTGTCTGGTCCCGAAGGGGGCTTGAGCGTCCATGAGGAAGATGCCGCTATCGCCGCCGGCTTCTCCCCGGCTTCCCTGGGCCCCCGCGTTCTGCGGGCCGAAACCGCTGCATTGGCAGCACTCACTTTACTGACTCAACCATGAACCGCAGCCTTTGGCTACTCGCTCTGTGCCAAGGGCTATTCCTCACCAACAACGTCACCTTTATTGCCATCAACGGCCTGGTGGGTTTGAGCATGGCCCCTTACGGGTGGATGGCGACTTTGCCTGTCATGGGCTATGTGGTGGGCGGTGCTTTGGCGACGCCTCTGGTGGCTGCTACGCAGGCGCGCTTCGGGCGGCGGACCTCTTTCCAGATCGGGCTGGCAGTGGCAGTGGCATCCGCGCTGGCCGGCGCGTGGGCCGTGGCTGCCCATCAGTTCTGGGGCCTGGTCGCCGCAACCGTCGTAGCCGGCTACTACAGCGCCAACGGCCAGCTCTACCGTTTTGCAGCGGCGGAACTGGCATTGCCTGCATTCCGGGAAAAGGCTGTTTCTCTGGTGCTGGCGGGCGGCCTCATCGGCGCGATTGCCGGGCCCAACCTCGCGGCCCGCACACGCACGGTCATGGAGGTGCCGTTCACGGGTGCCTACCTGGTGCTGGCCGGCGTGGGGCTGCTGGCCATGGTGCTGATGGCGTTCGTCCGTTTTCCGGCACACCAGGCGCCGAATGCGGCAACCTCTACCGGTCGCCCCCTGAGCGAGATCGCGCAGCAGCCTGCATTCGTCGTGGCTTGCCTGAGCGCCGCCATGGGCTACGGAGTCATGAATCTGCTCATGGCAGCCACACCGCTGGCCATGCAGCAATGTGGCCTGGGTTTTGACGATGCAGCCTTCGTGCTGGAGTGGCATGTCATCGGTATGTTTGCACCGGGGTTTTTCACCGGTCACCTGATCAAGCGGTTCGGCACTTTGCACATCATGGCCGTCGGCGTGGCGCTCAATTTGTTGTGTGTGGCCATCGCGTTGAGTGGTGTGGAACTGCAGCAATTTGTGCTGTCTTTGTTCCTGCTGGGTGTGGGCTGGAATTTCTTGTTCACCGGCAGCACCACATTGGCGCTGACGGCTTATCGCCCCGAGGAAAAAGACCGTGCCCAGGCAGCCATCAACTTCTGCGTGTTTGCCGTGATGGCCCTGAGCTCATTAGCCTCAGGCGCACTGGTGGTGACGCAGGGCTGGACATGGCTGAACATCGGCTCCATCCCTCCACTGGTCATCACCGCAGCTGGCCTGCTGTGGCTGCAGGTCAAAGGCCGAGCAGCGCGTCCTTGAGCTTGAAGTCGGCCGGGACCGGGCCGATCCAGATCTTGAGCACCATGTCAAAAAACTCGGCGTCTCCGATGGGCGCGCCCTGGGCTTGGCCCTGAATGTAAAAAGTGGTGCCTTTGCCGGGCACAAATTCCATGGCGAAAGTATCGCCTGCCGTGAGCTTGGGCTTGCCCGAAAAAATCTCGATCAAGCGGGTGCTGGATGCAGCGTGCTTTTGCACTTGGTCCGCCGGCGAATTGCTGGACAGGCCTTTGATGAAAGCGATACCGAGGTCCGTGCCCGGCAGATCGCGCAGCGCCACGAAACTGAGGCGCTTGGGGCCCGGCATCGCAATGATGGCCTCAGGGGTGTTGCCCTTGGCAGAGGTATACAGCGCCATGTCGTACACACGGAAAATCGCCTTGTAACGGGTACCCGCGCCATTGAGCTGCAAAGGCACGCCCTGCACCGCGGCCTTCGCTTCGAAGTTGCTGCTCACCGTCGCCGCATGGGCTTGCACTGCCACCGTCCCGATGGCACTCCAAAGAGCCAGTGTCAGGACACTGGCGCGAAGGTGATGGTGCGTTGGTGTTGTCATCTTTTTCTCTCCCTTTTCTCTTGTAAAAATTATGTTCGTCGGTTCAGGAGCCACTGCTCCAAGGCCTCCACCGTCAGTGGTTTTGCGATCCAATAACCCTGCAGGGTGTGACAGCCGATGTCCTGCAGGAAGGCCCGTTGCTCTTCGGTCTCCACCCCCTCAGCGACCACATTCAGGCTCAAAGCCTCGGCCAGTCCCACCACGCCTTTGACAATAGCGCGAGAGTCGCTGTCGGTGGCTGTATCGTTAACGAAAGAGCGGTCGATCTTGAGTTGGTTGGGTCGCAGGCGCTTGAGATAGGCCAGCGACGAATAGCCGGTACCGAAGTCATCAATCGCAATGCCAACCCCGATCTGGCGCAAGCGTTCGATGATGCGCTGGCTGGTTTCGGTTTCCGCCATCAGCACACTCTCGGTGATCTCAATTTCAAGGCGCTGCGGGGGAATGCCGCTGGCGTCCAGCGCTGCCTGCAGACTGTCGAGCAAGCGGTGGTCACGGAACTCCAGCGCTGACACATTGACTGCCATGTTGCCGATATGTATGCCACGCGCGGACCAGTCCGCCAACTGGCGGCAGGCCTCCCGGAGAGTCCAGACACCCATCTCGGCAATTCGCCCTGACTCTTCTGCCAGCCCGATGAACTGGGCGGGATACAGCAGGCCACGGGTCGGGTGCTGCCAGCGCACCAGTGCCTCTACCGCTACCATCTCGCCGGTTTTGGCGCAGACCTGCGGCTGGTAATGCAGCACCAGCTGGTCATGGCCGATTGCATAGGCCAGCTCCTGCTCCAACTCCAGGTTGGCCTGCAGGCGGGAATTCAGCTCGGAGTGGAAGTAGCTGTACCTGGCGCGCCCCAGCGTCTTGGCTTGGTACACCGCGATATCGGCATGCTTGACCAGGGTCTCAAAGTCCTGGCCATCCTCGGGGTAGAGAGAAATACCGATACTGGCTGACACCTTGACCGGGGCATTGGCCAACACCACCGGTGCCTCAATGGAGCGCAAGACCCGCTGCGCCATTTCGCCCAGAGACTCCCAGTGCTCAATGTCACGCACCAGCACCAAAAACTCATCGCCGCTCTGGCGGCAGACCACATCCACCTCACGTAACACCTCGCGCAATCGACGCGCCACTTCAATCAGCAAGGCATCGCCGGCCGCGTGACCCATGGAGTCATTGACGGCCTTGAAGCGGTCCAGATCGATGAAAAAGATGCCAAATTGCTGTTGGTTGCGCTGTGCAGACAGCATTTCGCGCTGCACCAGATCGATAAACAGCGAGCGGTTCGGCAAGCCGGTCAGCTGGTCGTAAAACGCCATTTGCTGCAGCTGCGCATTCTTGTTACCGAGCTGGGTGAACAGGCCGCGCAATTCCTCTTGCACACGTCCCAAATGGCGGCCCAACAGACCGAGCTCGTCCTGCCTGCGCCATACAAACACCTGACCCGGGCCGTCGTCCCGACTGTGGTCCAGCAAAGCGCTGGCGTGTTCTTTCAGACGCTCGATAGGACGCAGCACACGGGACACCAGCACCGGCATCAGCACCGCCAGAATGGCCAGCACCTGCAAGGCCACGAGCACCAGCATCTGGTCGCGCCGCGCCTGCAACAGGCCCTGGCCGTAAGAGGCGTCAAACCAGACCACCAGTGTGCCCAGGGGCTCCCCTGATCGGATCACACTTTGCGTCCGGCGGGTCAGTCGGCCGGCGGACGTATCTTTGTCCAACGAGCCGGCAAAGTCCGGCCGGATGCGCTCCATCTCCGGGGTATTGGCCAGCCCGTCCTCGATACGTACCGCTACGACTTGCGGGCTCTCCAGCAAGCGGGCGGCTGCGGCATCCAGAGCCACGCGATCAACCACCCACATCGGCTCGGCAATAGACACACTGCCGATCTTCATCAGGGCAGTTTCACTCTGTGCCAGCAAGGCTTTCTGGGACTTTTCCGCCAGTTGCTGCTCGAGAGTGAGCAACAGAATCGCAGGCAGGGTCACGCCGATCACCACCACCAACATCATGGTGTAGCGCAGGGGCAGGCCCTCGCGAATTCGCAAGCGCAACTTCTTCCAGCTCAACGGAATGGATGCCAACGGAGTTACCCCGGGTTCAATGCTGGACTGCGCTCAAAACCGCCGGTCCAGCCAGCTGCGCATGGCGGCAAACACCGGTGTGGCATCTTTCTCGTTGAAGATCTCGTGGTACAGCGCATCAAAGCACACCGAGGTCACCTGGTCTTTGGGGGCCACAGCCACAAAGTCACGGCTGCCCTGCGGGTTCACCAGACGATCATCCCCTGCATACATCAGCAAAGTGGGAACCTTCCATTGCGGGGCGGCGGCAACGGTAGCCGGCCCCTCAGTAGAGAAAAAGCGGGCCAGTCGGGCGGAGATGCGGTCATGCACCAGCGGGTCCGTGGTGTAGGCCTTCACCACGGCGGGGTCATGCGAAATGAAGGTGGGGTTCAGGCCATTGCCTACGCGCAGGTTGGGGGCGATTTTCGGCAACACCGCAACCAGGAATTTCTGGAATGCATTCATGCCCGGATTCAGGGCAGGGGAAGACATGATGAGCGCCTCTACCTTGCGTAGACCTAAGGACACAAAGCGCCCGGTCACCAGACCGCCCATGCTGTGTCCCAACAGAATCAGCGGAGTGGCGGGTTCCATGCGGGCACGTGTACTGTCGATGATGTCGGCCAAGTCATCCAGCATGCGGGTGTCGGAGGGCAGACTACCGGGCAAGCCGCTGCTTTCGCCGTGGCCGCACTGGTCGTAGCCGCGCACTGCAAAGCCCCAGGCATTGAGTTGTTGCGCGACATGGTCATAGCGTCCGGCATGCTCGCCCAGCCCGTGGACGATGAGCACAACGCCGCGGGGCGTCACGCCCGGCTCCAACGGCCAATCCTGGACGGCGAGGTTTTCGCCGTCGCTGGCGGTGAAGGTACTCAGAGTGGATTCAGAAGCCATGCTTTGCTACCGGTTCAAGGAAAACGGGAAATCACCTGTGCCACTGCGGCAGTGAGTTTTTTGGCATACGGCACATGCAAAAACTCATTCGGTCCATGGGCATTGCTCTTGGGGCCCAGCACACCACACACCATCATCTGTGCTTTCGGGAAGCCCTTGGACAGCATGTTCATGAGCGGTATCGTACCGCCCTGACCAATGTGGCCACAGGGCGCTCCGAAGTGCGCATTCGAAGCGTCATTCAATGCCGCATCGAACCAGGGCGCGGTATCCGGAGCATTCCAGCCGGTGGCGCTGGACAGCCCTTCAAACGTGACTTTGGCTTGGTAAGGCGCATTGTCTTCCAAGAGCGTCTTCAACTCCTGGACGGCAGAAGCCGCCTCCACCAAAGGTGGCAGACGCAGGCTCAATTTGAACGCGGTGTAAGGCCGCAGCACGTTTCCGGCATTTTTGATGTCGGGAAAGCCATCTGCCCCGGTGACACTCAGCGTGGGCTGCCAAGTGCGCTTGAGCAAGGCCTCCAGCGGGTCCGAGGTGGTGGGCAACGCGAAGGTAGTGGCGCCACCGCAGTCATAGTGCGCCCAGGGAAAGCGCTTGAATAATTCATCACCCAATATTCCGGCAGTCGCGCGCGCTTGCTGCATGCGCTCGGCAGGGACTTCGCAGTGGAAGTTGGCAGGCAACAGATGGCCGGTTTTGCTGTCCTCCAGGCGGTCCAACACCTGGCGCAGGATGCGGAAGCTCGATGGCACAAGACCACTGGCGTCTCCCGAGTGAATGCCTTCGGTCAGGATTTCGACCTTCAACACGCCGCTGGCCATGCCACGCAGGCTGTTGGTCAACCACAACTGGTCGTAATTGCCGGCTCCGGAGTCCAGGCACACCACCAGCCCCACATCACCCAAGCGGGGCTTGAGTGCGTCGACATAGTGGAGCAGGTCGTAAGAGCCACTTTCCTCACAGGTCTCAATCAGGCCGACCACTCGCGGGTGACGCAGCTTCTGGTCTTTGAGCGCCTGCAGTGCGGCAATCGCCGCATAGGCAGCGTAGCCGTCGTCCGCGCCGCCACGGCCGTACAGCTTGCCGTCCTCGTATTTGGGGGTCCAAGGCCCAAGGTCGTTGCGCCAACCTGAGAATTCCGGCTGCTTATCCAGATGGCCATACATGAGCACGGTTTCGCCGGACGCAGTTACCTCGCCTGCCTCACCACCACTGGCAGGTATTTCAAAAAAGATGACCGGAGTACGACCCTCCAGCCGGATGACCTCCAGCTGCAGGCCGGGAACTTTCTGGGCCTCGATCCACTGGGCGGTATTGCGCACCACGGTGTCCAGCAAGCCGGCCTCCGACCATTGCGCGTCAAACATCGGCGACTTGGCCGGAATACGGATGTATTCCTCCAAACGATGGACGATGTCCGTGTCCCAGGCAGCACTGACGTGCTCGAGGGCCTGGGCGGTATGGAATACAGAGGATGGAACGCGGGCGTTCATGGGGCTCCTGATACAGATTCGGCGCGGGGCATCCATCATGCCATGCGCAGCCTGAATCTTGCTGGAGGCTTACCCGCAGTCGACTGCTTTAACGTGCCAATTTGTACACAGAAGTGCCGGCCCGCAGGTTGGGCAGGAAGCGGACCGTCTGACCATCCTGCAAACCAAAGCTGTCCAACACGCGCAAGCCATTGCGCTGCGCCAGAACAGCCAGGTCCGCATGGGTGCCCACGCGGATGTTGGGCGTGTCGTACCACTGGTAGGGCAACCGCTTGGTCACGGGCATGCGCCCTTGTAAGATGCTCAGGCGGTTGGGCCAGTGGGCAAAGTTGGGGAAGGCCACAATGCCCACACGTCCGACACGGGCCGTCTCAATCAACATGGTTTCGGCATTGCGCAAGTGCTGCAGGGTGTCAATCTGGAGCACCACATCAAAGCTGGCGTCCTCAAACACTGTAAGCCCCTGGTCGAGGTTGAGCTGCAGCACATTCACGCCGCGTTTGACACAAGCCAGCACATTGGCATCGTCCAGCTCCACGCCGTAGCCGCTGCAGCCGCGCTCGCGCTGCAGGTAGTCCAGCATGGCGCCGTCGCCGCAACCAAGGTCGAGCACCCGCGAACCTTGAGGCACCAAACTGGCAATCGCGTGCAAGGTATTCAAGTCGGTCATGCCGCCACCTCCAAACCCGTGGATATGCTATTAAAATAGGAGCGCATCACGCTCATGTAACGGGCGTCATCGAGCAAAAAAGCATCATGTCCGTGGGGCGCATCGATTTCAGCGTAACTGACCTCGCGCTTGTTATCCAACAAGGCCTTCACCACCTCGCGGCTGCGTTTGGGGCTGAAGCGCCAATCGGTCCTAAAGCTCACCAGCAAAAACTTGGCGCGGGTGCGGGCCAGGGCCTGGCTCAAGTCCCCGCCAAAGGCTTTGGCCGGGTCAAAGTAGTCCAGCGCGCGGGTGATCAGCAGATACGTGTTGGCATCAAAGTACTCCGCAAACTTGTCACCTTGGTAGCGCAGATAGCTCTCTATCTGAAACTCCACGTCCTGCGTGCTGTACTTGTAGCCGTTAGCGCTGGCCAGCACGGCGTCTTTGAGCTCGCGGCCGAACTTCTCGTTCATCACGTCATCGCTCAGGTACGTGATGTGGCCGATCATGCGGGCGATGCGCAGGCCTCGCTTGGGGATGACGCCATGCTCGTAAAAATGACCGCCATGAAAGTCGGGATCGGTCACGATGGCGCGGCGCGCCACTTCGTTGAACGCAATATTCTCGGCCGTGAGGTTGGGTGCACTGGCCACCACCACCGCGTGGCGCATGCGCTCGGGGTATTGCAGGGTCCAGCTCAGGGCTTGCATTCCGCCCAAGCTGCCACCCAAGACCGAGGCCAAGGTCTCGATACCCAACGCGTCCAACAATTTCGCTTGGGCGTTCACCCAATCTTCGACGGTGACCACTGGAAAGTCCGCGCCATAGACCTTGCCCGTGTCGGGGTGAGTGTGCATGGGGCCGGTTGAGCCGAAACAGGAGCCGAGGTTGTTGACGCCGATGACGAAAAACTTGTCCGTATCCACCGACTTGCCCGGGCCGATCATGTTGTCCCACCAGCCTTCGGACTTGTCCTGACCCTCGTACACGCCCGCCACATGGTGCGAAGCGTTCAGGGCATGGCAGACCAGCACCGCATTGGACTTGTCGGCGTTGAGCGTGCCGTAGGTCTCGTAACTCAAGGAATAGCCGTGGATGGACTCCCCGCTTTGCAGCAGCAAAGGGGCATCAAAGCGCATGGTTTGGGGCGTGGCAATCAGCATAAAAACAAAACCCGGCAGCGCTAAACGCGGGCCGGGTTGCAATGCCAAAAGGCGGGTCCGTGTTTAGCTGAATTTATTAAGCGCCCGCAAGCTGGAGCAAATTGGCGCTGTGAGTAGCGAGTATAGCAAGGGACGCCTTTTTCGGGGTCCATCGCATAACCATGCACCAGCTTGGAATGTCTGGCGTGGTTTTTGCTTTATTTTGGTGCGCAAAGCCATTTTTCAATGGTTTTGCACCAATCAAAAGCATTTAACGACCAAAGGACTCGTATGGAAGCACTAAAACAGGGCGCGGATGCCTTGTTCATTTTGTTGGGCGCAATCATGGTGCTGGCTATGCACGCCGGTTTTGCCTTTCTGGAACTCGGCACCGTACGCCGCAAGAACCAGGTGAACGCGCTGGTCAAAATCCTGGTGGACTTCTCGGTGTCTACCGTGGTGTATTTCGTGGTCGGGTACGCCGTGGCCTACGGCACCACCTTCTTTGTCGGTGCCGAGCAACTGGCCGCCAAGAACGGCTACGAGCTGGTGAAGTTCTTCTTTCTGCTGACCTTTGCCGCTGCCATCCCCGCCATCATTTCGGGCGGCATTGCCGAGCGGGCCAAGTTCTGGCCGCAGCTCATTGCCACGGCCGTCATCGTCGGTGTGGTCTACCCCTTCTTTGAAGGCATTGTCTGGAACCAGCACTTCGGCGTGCAAGCCTGGATCAAGGCGCTCACCGGCGACGAGTTTCACGACTTTGCCGGTAGCGTGGTGGTGCACGCCGTGGGCGGCTGGATCGCTTTGGGTGCCGTGCTTTTGCTGGGTGCACGGAGCAACCGCTATCGCAAAGATGGCGCGATGTCGGCTCACCCGCCAAGCAGCATTCCTTTCCTCGCCTTGGGCGCGTGGATTTTGATCGTGGGTTGGTTCGGCTTCAATGTGATGAGCGCACAGCTACTCGACAAAATGTCCGGCCTGGTGGCGGTGAACTCGCTCATGGCCATGGTGGGCGGCACGCTGGTGGCCCTGCTCATGGGCAAAAACGACCCCGGCTTTGTGCACAACGGCCCCTTGGCTGGCCTGGTGGCCGTGTGCGCCGGTTCCGACCTGATGCACCCGCTGGGCGCACTGGTGGTGGGCGGTGTGGCCGGCGCCATTTTTGTGGTCATGTTCACCCTGACCCAGAACAAATGGAAGATTGACGACGTGCTGGGCGTGTGGCCGCTGCACGGCCTGTGCGGCACTTGGGGTGGCATTGCGGCAGGCATTTTCGGTAGCACTGCATTCGGCGGCTTGGGTGGCGTCAACTTCATGGCCCAGCTCATCGGCACTTCCATGGGCGTGGCATGGGCAGCCGCGGCGGGCTTTGTGGTTTACGGACTGCTCAAGGCTACCGTCGGCCTGCGCATGAGCCAGGAAGAGGAATACGACGGTGCAGACCTCTCCATTCACAAAATCAGCGCATCGCCGGAGCGGGAAGCCAACTGGTAGTCGTACCGCAAAAGCGGGTAGCTATGCTTTTCATAGCTACCCGCGCATATTTAATGGGCGCTAGCGCCCATTTTTATTAATAAGCCGGTCTGCCGCCCATGCGCCCGGACCATACAAAGCCAGAGTCAGCAGCAACACACCCCAAGTGATGTGCTGCTGTAGCGCTGCGGGCGCAATCTCGCTCAGGGACAGCACCGCCATCACGTTGATCACACTCAGGCCCAAGGCCGCAAACCGGCCCCCCAAGCCCAAGACCAACAAGACCGGCAATACGAGCTCACCCGCCGTGCCCATCCAGGCTGCCAGCTCCGGAGACAGCAGGGGCACGTGGTATTCATCCATGAACAAGGACAGTGTGATGTCCCAGTCACGCAGCTTGGTCAAGCCGGAAGAGAAAAATGCGCTCGCGACATACAGCCGCGCCAGCAACGCAGCAGGCACTTGCAATGCGTCCAGTACACGGTGACCGCTTGCCACAAGCGTGGCAAAGCGCGTGAGCCAATGCCCGCCACCGGCGCGGGTTGAGGTTGCCAATAGAGATTTCATACAGACTCTTTTCAAACACAGGACATAGCGATCACTCGCCGGAAGACACCGCCAACAACAAGCCGCTTTGAACAGCTACGGTCAGCCACTGCGAAACATCCAGATGGGGCACGTCGTCCAAGGCCTGACCCAAGCTGCGGCGCGCTAGCAGGGCGTGAAGGAGCGCAGCCTCCCCCTCCAAGGCCACACGTACACAGGGCTTGAACCCCTGCCGCCAGACCACTGCATCTTCGCCCGCATGGGCTTGCAACAAACGACCGACCTCTTCAAAGCTGGGGCCGTTCTCACCATGCGCCGCATGGATGGTGGCAACCGGCCAATCACTGCACTGCACAGCGGTACCGGGCGCCAAGCGTAAGCACAACATGCCGGGGTCCTGGGTGCTCAATAGCGTCAAGGTGTTCAGGTCCGAGGTCGCGTCTTCCAGCGTGGCCATGCTGTGCAGGGCCCATTCCAAACGCGCCACATCGGGGAGAAAAGGCGTGTCCTGCAGCTGGCTGCTGCTCGCCATAAAGGCAGCCAGGCTTTCGCCCCATTGCGCCACATCGCCGCGCACAGGGGGGTGGGCATGCCAGTAGGCACGGGCCAGATCCCCCATGCTTTCCACGCCTAATAGTTGGGTTAATACTGGATAAGCGGCCTGCAGCGCGCGTTCTGCCAGCGCATGCGCATTGGATTGATAGGCTTTCAGGCCTCTGGCGCCCGGGTCCATTGCGCAGGCAGCTATGTTTTTCATAGCATTTTCCGCTGGCCAATCGAAAAGCGCTGCCACCAACGCTTGTTGTTGCTGTGCGAGGGTGCTCATGCGTCGCACGCCTCGGCTTGCTGCAAGGCGGTTTGTGCCATCTGGCGCGCCACGCCGGCTTCACCCAGCAGCACTTCCAAGGCTGGCACGTCGGTGTCCCACTCCATCAGTGTAGGCACCGCGCCAAAGCGCCGGATGGCATGGCGGTAGACCGCCCACACCGCGTCGGAGACTCGGCTTCCGTGGTCATCGATCACGATGTGGCCGTGCGCGTCATTCACCTCGCAATGGCCGGCCACATGCAGCTCGCCCACCGAAGCGGGGTCGATGGCATCCAGCCAGGCAGAGCATGCGGCCACCGGATCGCGGGCATCGCCCTGCAGTTGTGCGTTCAGGGCATTGACGTAGATGTTGTTCACATCGACCAGCAACTGGCAGCCTGTGCGGCGGGCCAAGGCATTGAGGAAATCCGGCTCAGACCATTCCTGCTCGCCCGGCACCGGACGCCACTGAAGATAGGCCGACAGGTTTTCCACCATGAAGCGACGCTGCAAGCGGTCTTGCACACGCTGCACGTTGGAACAAAGCGTGTCCAGCGCTTCGTCACTGAATGGCAATGGCAGAAGGTCGGCAGCATGCACCATGGCGACCGAACCCCATGGCGCGCGGGCAAAGCTGGCATGGTCGCTGACCCTGACCGGGTCGATGCGGCGTACCAGTGCCTCCAATTGGTCCAGATGCCAAGAGTCCAGCCCCGCGGCCGATCCTAATGAGAGGCCCACGCCGTGCAGGCTGACCGGATACAGGGCACGCCCCTGTTCCAACACAGCCAGGCTGGCGCCACCGCGGGCAAAAAAATTCTCGGAATGGACCTCCAGAAAGTCCAGCGAAGGTTGCTGTTGCAGCAGCTGCGCGTATTGAGGGTGCCGCCACCCGATACCGGTCTGAATGTCGCCGGACAACGCCGGGGCATGTGGTGCTTGCATGAGCGGGTATGCGTGGGGGCGGACTTGGAAATGCAATCGATGCGGTATTACATCTTGGGCGCCATCAGGCTGCCCTTCATTTTTTCGCAGGTGCCTTTGGCCACATATTTCCATTCGCCTTTGTCCATGTCCACTTTGGACTGGCCGGCACACGAGTGGCTACCGGAAGCGTTTGCGCAGTCGTTTTGACCGGCCTTGGCGATGCCGAAGCATTTCTCTTTTTCCTGGGCGGCAACAGGGGCGGACGCCAGGGTGAGGGACATCAGGGTGGCAGCGGTAGCGGCAAGCAGGGCACGTTGGTTCATGTCGAAACTCCTAAAGTAATTGCATCAATGAAAACAACCATTCAGCGTCCGGTGCGGTGCGCTCCAGCGCTGTGGTTGACGTTTAGTCCTGCTGCCATGTGCTTTCTTACACTCCGCGCAAAAAGAATTCAAAACTCGCCCAGTACACTGCGCATCACACTCCGCGAGCACGCCATGACCCGCTACGAAGACCAGGTCGCAGAACTTCGCGACTATCTGTACAAATTCGCCCGCTTGCAACTGCGCAATGAAGCGTGGGCAGAGGATGCTGTCTCAGAAACCCTGCTGGCAGCGCTGGCCAAACCGCAAGCATTCGACAACCGGTCGCAACTCAAAACCTGGCTGGTTGGCATCCTCAAACACAAGGTCGTGGACGCATTGCGCCACCACGGCCGGGAAGTCACGGGATTGGGCAGTTCGGAGGATGAAGATACAGATCCGCTGGAGCTACTGAACTTCAAGGCGGATGGGCACTTTGTGGAAACACCTGCGGATTGGGGCAACCCGGAACAGCAAACCAGCAGCCGGCAGTTCTTTGAAGTTCTGGAAGCCTGTACCGAGAAGCTTCCAGCCGCGCAAGGGCGGCTTTTTCTCATGCGCGAGTGGCTGGAGTTGTCTAGCGAAGAAATTTGTAAGGAACTCGACCTGACCCCGACGAATCTCTACGTCCAACTCCACCGTGCCCGATTGAGGCTCAGGGAATGTCTTGAAATGAATTGGTTCCAGAAAGCAGGTGCCTTTTGAAGCTGCTGCGCCGTACATGCAAAGAAGCGACCGCCTTGATGGTGGCGAGAGAAGATCGCGCCCTGCCGGTGGTGGATCGTGTGGCTTTGTATTTTCATCTCGCAGCTTGCAAGGCCTGCCCGCGCTTTGAAAAGCAGATGCTGACCCTGCGCAACAGCATGCGCCAGTGGCGCCATTACAGCGAAAACGATGCCGATTCTGCCGGCTAACCTGAAAAAACAAGAAAAACTAGGATTCCTCAACAAAGTAACGCATAATGGTTTGGCATTGCCGAAATATCGGTGTGCAAGTTTGCGGTGATTAGTCAGTTTCGCGTCTGCTTTAAGTCTTCAATGGTTTGTTGATTGCGGTTAAGGACTCCATCGCGTTTTGAGTTATTTTGAGGAGTCCATCCATGGGCAACAAACTTTACGTAGGCAACCTGCCTTATTCTTTCCGTGACGAAGACCTGCAACAAGCGTTTTCCCAGCACGGTTCCGTTTCCAGCGCCAAAGTCATGATGGAACGCGACACCGGTCGCTCCAAGGGCTTCGGCTTTGTGGAAATGGGCAGCGATGCTGAAGCACAAACTGCTATCAGCGCCATGAACGGTCAACAGTTCGGCGGCCGCGGTTTGGTCGTGAACGAAGCACGTCCCATGGAGCCACGTCCTCCCCGTTCCGGCGGCTTCGGCGGCGGCGCTGGTGGTGGCGGTGGCTACGGCGGCGGCGGCCGTTCCGGTGGTGGCGGCTTCGGCGGCGGTGGCCGTTCCGGTGGCGGCGGCTACGGTGGCGGCGGTGACCGTTCCGGTGGCGGCGGCTACGGCGGTGGCCGTTCCAGCTACTAAGCCAGGAACTGCTTCTGCAGATCAAAAAAGGGACCTTAGGGTCCCTTTTGTTTTGCTTGTCTCACGCGTCGGTTACGCCTCATCGATGCGACGCTTGCGGGGGCGCCCCGCCAAAGCTTTGTCAAACAAGGCATCCGGCAAAGCACGCAATAGCCTGGCCACCCAACCCATCTGCCATGGAATCACACGATAACGCACACCCTGCGTGATAGCGGCAAATGCCCGCTGCGCAAAAGCATCGGCAGTCATCAGAAAGGGCATGGAGTACCGGTTCTGGCGGGTCAAAGGCGTGTCGATGTAACCGGGGCAAATGGTGACAACCTTGACTCCGCTGGCACGCAGTTCTCCGCGCAGTGATTCGCAATAGGCAATCACGGCCGCCTTGCTTGCACAGTAGGCTCCGTGCCCGGGCAAGCCACGGATGCCGGCCACACTGCCTATTCCGACCAGCCGGCCCGAACCGCGCTGTTCCATGGCAGCTATGAAGGGATGGAAGGTCGCCGCCAGACCGATGTTATTGGTGGCAAAGGTCCGTTGCATGACATCAATATCACCACGAATGCCCGTATCCATACCGATGCTGATGCCGGCATTGGCGACGACTACGTCCGGTACGCCTTGGGCACTCAAACAGGTACGACCCGCAGCCACAATGCTGTCGGTATCCGCTACATCTGCGCTATAGACCTTGAAGCGCTGTAAATCCAACCGTTCTGCTGTCGCCCAGCGTTCAATCTCGGCGGTTCGCCTCGCCACCAATGCCAGCGAATAGCCTGCGTCATAGAAGCGTTTGGCCAAAGCCTGGCCGATTCCGCTGGAAGCGCCGGTAATGAAAATAAGCGGTGGCATAAATTTCCTTGAAAACTGACCTAACGTGTAGCCGGAATCAAGGTGCCACGAACGCGACCTTGAAGCCGAATTACCTGTTGGACATTGTCATAGTCCATGGCATCTGCGGTGAAGACATCTTTGCCGCGCCGCAATTCAACCGGCTTGTTCGACTTCACTTGCTCAGTGTCCATGAAGGCATGCAAGAACTCACCCCGGTATTCGGTTCGTACCTGTTCCGGATTGTTCTTGCTTGCCGGTACCGCTTCGCGCACCACGACCGCATTTCCAATGAGTTGCACTTCAGAGCCGTCCTCATTGGTCAGACCGCGGTTGGCAGTTGCGGTAGTGAGCCGACCCTTGGCATCAAAAGATCGGATTCGAATGGCGTCTATCTCCAGCCATTGGGTGTCGGGATAATGGCGGGCCACATCGCCCATCACCTCTGATCGGAGCTTGCCCGCAGGATCGAAGGACTTCACGCTGAAGCCATGCATGAAGTAGTCCGGTTCATGGCCTCGTACCCGTTCAGGTGCATTGTGCTCAACTACCGGTGTACTACGAACCAACCAATAGGTTCCCAGCGCCAACACCCCCATTACCAGAACGGGGAGGTACAGCATCAGCCGTTCCCAAGCACCGTAGAAAAAATTTTTCACGAAAGATACGGCTCTAAAAGATCCACATAGCGACCACTGGCCACCATCAACAGATCACAGACCTCCCGGACTGCCCCGTTTCCGCCGGCAGTACGAGTGATGTAGTGAGCGCGACCGCTGACCTCCACATGCGCATTCAGTGGCGCCGCTGCAAATGCACAACGCAACATCATGGGCAAGTCCGGCCAATCGTCGCCCATGGCGGCAGCCTGCTCCCAGCCCAAGCCCAATGCGTTCAGGATTTCTTGCGCTGCTGGATGCTTGTCTTCAGTGCCGAAACGGGCCTGTTCGATGCCCAGGGCTTGGAGGCGCAGCCGCAGGGCGGGCGAATCCCGGCCGGTCACCACCGCGGGCGTAATTCCAGCCTTTTGCAGCAACTTGAGGCCATGGCCATCTAGGGTGTTGAAACGTTTGCTGGTCTCTCCCTCCGCTGTAAAGTGCAATCCGCCATCTGTGAGTACACCATCCACATCAAGAAAAAGAACGCGGATGTTCTGCGCTTTCAGCAGCAGATCCGGCGGGAAATTCAGCAGTGGTTTCATCAAATCACCTTGGCCCGCATCAAGTCATTGCTATTGATGGCACCGCATAAGCGCCCGGCATCGTCTACCACCAATACGCTGGTAATGCGGCGGGCTTCCATCAGGTCAGCCGCGTCAACCGCCAAAGCATGGGCCGGGATGGTGCAAGGATTGGCATGCATAACATCCATCGCTGTCTTAGCGCGTAAATCAGTCCCTTGCTCCACCAACCTGCGTAAGTCTCCGTCGGTAAAGATGCCCATCAAAGTCCCGTCTTCGGTCACTACCGCGGTAGCGCCCAAGCCCTTCGCGCTCATTTCGCGCATCAGTTCGCTGAATGTCGCAGTGGGCCATACGCGCGGAATGGCATCCCCACTCCGCATGACGTCCGACACATGGGTCAGCAGTTTGCGACCCAATGCACCACCGGGATGAGAGCGGGCAAAGTCCTCTGCGCGGAAGCCCCGGGCGTCCAGCAGAGCTACGGCCAAGGCATCGCCCATGGCCAGTTGTGCTGTCGTGCTCGCTGTAGGCGCAAGATTCAGGGGGCAGGCCTCTTTACTCACCGCGGTGTCGATCCAGAAATCGGCATGCTGGGCCATGGTGCTGCGTGCATTGCCTGTCATGGTGACCAACGGTACTCCCAAGCGTTTGAGTACCGGAAGAATTGCCGCCACTTCCTGGGACTCTCCGCTGTTGGAAATCATGAGCACCAGATCTGCATCCGTCACCATGCCCAGATCACCGTGACTGGCCTCAGCAGGGTGCACAAACATGGCGGGGGTACCGGTGGATGCAAGAGTAGCTGCAATCTTGCGACCCACATGACCGCTTTTGCCCATCCCCATGACCACCACGCGCCCCGAGATCGTCAACACCCGTTCCACCGTCCTCACAAAGCCTTCACCAAGACGGCTTTTCAGCCCCTGAACGGCTGCAGCTTCGATGTCGAAGGTTTCGTTGGCGAGGGCAATGGCGCGCTGCGCATCAAAGCTGGATGCAATGAGGGAAGGTACTGTCATCCGAGCATTTTATAGAGCGCATGTCTCTTGCTAGTATCCGCCTATGACCGGTTTAGAAATCACCCTGCTTTACCTCCTCGCCGCCGTGCTGGGAGTGGTGATCTGCCGCACATTGAAATTGCCGCCTATGCTGGGCTATCTGGCTGTCGGCGTGGTGATTGGTCCCAATGCCCTCGCGTTGTCCCAAAACTCCGAGGCCGTGCGGCACTTGGGGGAATTCGGCGTCGTATTTCTGATGTTTGTGATCGGGCTGGAGTTCAATTTGCCGCGTCTACGGGCGATGCGCCAGCACGTGTTCGGCTTAGGGCTTTTGCAGGTGGCGCTAACCATGCTACTGGCCACGGGGCTCATGCTCGGCCTGTCTATCTGGCTGTCAGGCGCTTGGCATCTGGGTTGGCAAGCGGCGCTGGCCCTGTCCAGTGCGCTGGCCATGAGCAGCACCGCGATTGTGGTGAAGCTGATGGTGGAGCGGTTGGAAATGGAGTCTGAACACGGAAAACGCGTGATGGGCGTTTTGCTGTTTCAGGATTTGGCCGTGGTACCACTGCTAGTGCTGATTCCCGCCCTCAGTGCATCCGGGGAGCGCTTGATGGAAGCGTTGGCGCTCGCAGCCTTCAAAGCTACAGTGCTAGTCACCGTTTTGCTGGTAGGCGGGCAGCATGTCATGCGCCGCTGGCTGACGGTAGTGGTGCGCCGCAAGAGCGATGAGTTGTTTGTACTCAATCTGCTGCTGATCACGCTGGGCCTCTCCTGGCTCACGGAGTTGGCTGGCTTGAGCTTGGCCTTGGGCGCCTTCATTGCGGGCATGCTGATTTCCGAGACGGAATACAAGCACCAGGTGGAAACCGACATCCGGCCGTTCCACGACGTACTGCTGGGGCTTTTCTTTATCAGTATCGGGATGCTGCTGGATTGGCGCTTGGTCCTGGAGCGCTGGCCACTGGTTTTGCTGCTTCTAGTGGTACCTACCCTCTTCAAGGCCGCCCTGGTAGCGCTGATTGCAAGAGGCCTTGGCGCGACAGCGGGGGTGTCTTTGCGTACGGGGCTCTATCTTGCACAAGCCGGTGAGTTCGGCTTTGTGCTGCTGACACTGGCCCAGAAAAATGCCTTGGTCCCCCCCGAGCTGTTGAATCCCATCCTGGCAGGCATGGTGATATCGATGCTGGCGACCCCCTTCATCATCATGAATGCCAACCGTATCGTCATGAAACTGGTCAGCAGCGAGTGGCTGCAGCAATCCCTGCAAATGACGACGATTGCGCGCAAGTCCATCAACGCCAACCAGCACGTCATCATTTGCGGCTACGGGCGCTGCGGCCAGAATCTAGCACGCATGCTGGAGGGCGAAGGGATACCTTATATGGCGCTGGACCTTGACCCGGATCGGGTGCGCCAGGCTGCAGCAGCAGGGGATTCCGTGGTGTTCGGAGACGCAGCCCGCTTGCAAGCCCTGATGGCAGCCGGTCTTGCGCGTGCCAGTGCCGTGGTCATCACCTATCTGGATACCAATGGCGCGCTCAAGGTACTTGCCAATACCCGTTCACACGCGCCACAGGTACCTGTCATTGTTCGCACGCAGGATGACCAGAATCTGGAAAAGCTGCAGGAAGCTGGCGCCACTGAAGTGGTTCCCGAGGCCATCGAGGGCTCACTCATGCTCGCCAGCCATGCGCTTGCACTGGTGGGTGTGCCTATGCGACGGGTGATCCGCATCGTGCAGGATCAGCGTGATGCACGGTACAACCTCTTGCGCGGTTTCTTCCACGGTGCGGATGATAACTCTGTCGACGAGCTACAGAACGAACGGCTGGCCACCGTGAGTCTGCCCATGGGGACGAAATCTGCCGGGAAGTTGATAGGTGATTTCGGCCTGGAACGCTTGGGTGTACGTTTGGTCAGTTTGCGGCGTGCGGATGGCAAAACTGTCTCACCCGATGCGCAGACTCGCCTTATGGCGGGTGATACCCTGGTCCTGAGCGGCAAGGCCGTCGAGTTGGCAAGTGCTGAGCAAAAACTGCTCAAAGGTGCTTAATCTTATCGACGCTTAGGCGCACAATAGCGCGGCGCCACTCTGGCGCCTTTTCTTTGAATTCCTATGCAACACCTCAGCATCAATCAGTACCTCCGTGACCATATCCGCACTGTCCCCGACTGGCCTACGCCAGGCGTGCAGTTCCGTGACATCACGCCGCTTCTGCAGGATGCCAAGGTTTTCCGGGTGTTGATTGACGCCTTTGTGCACCGCTACATGGACCCCACCATGCGACCGGACGTAGTGGCCGGACTTGACGCGCGCGGTTTCATCCTCGGGGCCGTGGTGGCCTACGAATTGAATATCGGTTTCGTACCCATCCGCAAGAAAGGCAAGTTGCCTTTCACCACGGTCGAAGAAACCTATGAGCTGGAATACGGCAGTGCCACTGTGGAGCTCCATACCGACGCAGTGAAAAAGGGCGACCGGGTGCTGCTGATTGACGACCTGATCGCCACCGGCGGGACCATGATGGCAGGCAAGAAGTTGCTGGAGCGCTTGGGTGCGCACGTCATGGAAGGTGCCGCCATTGTGGACTTGCCGGAATTAGGCGGATCCGACAAGCTGCGAGAAGCCGGTCTGCCTTTGTTCACCTTGGTGGATTTCGCAGGTCACTGAGCTGCGAAATCGGCGTCGCCCTCAGTTCAACTCGCCGTACTGGGTGCCACTTAGGGGAGATTGGCGTTCGTCAATCTCTGTATCTGCAAATCGGGATGGCTGCGGATTGCGGCGGGATGACTTCATGATCTCGCCAGGCGCCGACAACTTGGCCGGGGCCGGCACAGACGCCAGCGCCTGCTTGAACGCGGCAACCTCCGAGGGTTGTAAAGGTTCAAATCGACGGGGTGTCGGTAGCGTACGGACATGATCGTCCTGCGTATGCGAGAGGCTGGAGCTCACATGCTCATTCACGCGCCAGTAGACAGCCGTCACCAAAAGGTCATGGCGGGTTTTGGCAATTTTGGCGATGTGAGTCTCGATGCCAGCCAAGCGGGCGGGGTCGCTCACATTGCGGGCCGCCATATCCATCATGATCAGATACTGGCGCCCGCGAGAGTCCAATGACAGCACCTTGAACTTGTAACTGCTCGACAGCATGCCGGCGCCCGTCATCGATTCGCGCACCACGGCGTACAACAACTCTCGCCGCTCAAGCCGCTCACTGCGGCGGGCAGACGTCATTCCCGATGACGCGCCTGAAGCTGATTTGCTCCGGCCATGGCGCGCAGAGACTCGATCTCCATCCATCTGGTCGAGACCTGAGTGACGGGTGCCGAGCGTGTTGTTGGAACTCGTCCGAGTAAACCAGCTAAATAGTGACATAGGTGAGTGACTCCTGTGCGACGCCAGAGTGTAGTGCAGGCTATTTGCCGATACAAAATTTTGAAAAGATGACACCCAGCAGGTCATCCGCGCCGAATTCCCCGGTAATGCTGTTCAGGGCATTCTGACCAAGCCGGAGTTCCTCTGCCAACAGGTCCAAGGCAGCACTACCGGAGGCCAGCAATTCCGACGCCATGTCCAAATGCTGACCCACCAGATGCAAGGCCTGTACATGGCGTTGGCGGGCCATGAAAGCGCCACTCTGTGCGGGTTGCCACCCTGCCGCTGTGAGCAGGTTTTGCCTCAATGCATCGAGGCCAACGCCGGTCTTGGCAGAGAGAACGATGCCCTCCAAACCAGTTTCCGGGGTCGCTGCGTCAGACTTGTTCCAGATATGGATCACCGGTATAGATGCAGGCAGTTTTTCGGCGATAGCGCCCGCTATATCTGCGTCAGCAGCTTTGTATTCGATAGCAGAACTACGTGTCAAATCATGCAGGAACAGGACGGCGTCTGCGGCTTCAATAGCCTGCCAGGCACGTTCGATTCCGATTTTTTCCACGGCGTCATCACTGGCACGCAAACCGGCCGTGTCGATGATGTGAAGAGGCACGCCTTCGATTTGGATAGTCTCCTGCACCTTGTCGCGCGTAGTACCTGCGATGGGGGTCACGATGGCCAATTCCGCACCTGCCAAAGCATTCAGGAGAGACGACTTGCCGGCATTCGGTTGTCCGGCAATGACCACCTTCAATCCTTCGCGGAGCAAAGCTCCTTGGGTCGCTTTGGCCAGTACCTGTTGGAGAGCTTGCTGCAAGCGTTGCAACTGCCCCACCGCGTCCGCTTTCTGCAGAAAGTCAATTTCCTCTTCGGGGAAATCGAGCGTCGCCTCTACCAGCATGCGCAAGTGAATGAGCGCATCCCGCAAGATGCCGATTTCCTTGGAGAAGGCGCCGGACAAAGACTGGCTGGCACTGCGTGCTGCCGCTTCCGTGCTGGCGTCGATGAGATCGGCGATGGCCTCTGCCTGGGCCAGATCGAGCTTGTTGTTCAGGAAGGCACGTTGGGTGAACTCGCCCGCCTCGGCGATGCGCAAACCAGGCAACAGAACGCCGGAGACTCCCTCTGTTTGCACACTGTTTGCCAGTGCAATACAGCGGGCGACCAGCAACTGCAACACCACAGGCCCGCCATGAGCCTGGAGTTCCAGTACGTCTTCACCTGTGAAGGAATGGGGGCCCGGAAAAAACAAGGCCAGCCCATGGTCAATAGGCTGGCCTTTTTCGTCAGGGAAAGGGAGATAGGTCGCTTCTCGCGGCCGCAAGGCTTTGCCCAGCAGCGCCTGCGTGAAAGCTCCAAGACTCTTTCCACTCAACCTCACGATACCGACAGCACCGCGGCCGGAGGCCGTGGCGATGGCGGCAATGGGGTCAGAGTGACGTGACAGCACGCGCGACCGACCCTTTTACTTGAACTTGGGCAGGTTGAACTGGGGTGGCACACCCATGCGGGTGTTGATGATCCACTGCTGCGCAATCGACAGAATGTTGTTGGTAATCCAGTACAGCACCAAACCGGACGGGAAGAAGAAGAACATGACGCTGAAGGCCAACGGCATGATCCACATCATCTTGGCTTGCAGAGGGTCCGGTGGCGCAGGGTTGAGCGCCGTCTGCAGCAAGGTCGTCAAGGTCATGACAACCGGCAGGATGAAATAAGGATCAGGCGATGACAAGTCATGAATCCACATCACCCACGGTGCATTGCGCATTTCCACACTGGACAGGAGCACCCAGTACAAGGCGATGAACACAGGAATCTGGATCATGATGGGGAAGCAGCCACCCATGGGGTTGACCTTTTCCTCGCGGTAGATCTTCATCATTTCCTGCTGCATCTGCTGCGGGTTGTCTTTGAGGCGCTCACGCATTTCCATGATGCGCGGGTTCACCGCCTTCATCTTGGCCATGCTGGCGTACGCCTTGGCATTGAGCCAGTAGAACGCGATTTTCAAAAGCAGCACCAAGGCCACGATGGACCATCCCCAGTTCTGGATGAAGCTGTGCAGCTTGTCGAGCAACCAGTACAAGGGCTTAGCCAGAATGGTCAACCAGCCGTAGTCCTTTACCAGCTCCATGCCGGGTGCCAAAGCCTCGAGTTTTTTCTCCTCTTGGGGACCGACAAACAGTTTGGCCTCTATGGCCTTGGTTTGACCGGGGGCCACGGCTTCCAGCGGCGTAATCATGGTGGCGCGGTAGCAGCAATCAGCGACGGTCGCACCCACATCTTTGGCATCCAGAGAGAAGGTCCGCTTCACGTCCGCTGGCAAGATCCAGGCGCTGGCAAAGTAGTGCTGCACCATGGCGATATAGCCATTGGAGCTCTCTTTCTCAAAGTCAGCGTTCCCTTTTTTGATAGCGCTGAACTCCACCTTCTGGTACTTTTTGAGGTCGGTATAGACCGCAGGGCCTGTGAAGGTGGAATAGAACGAGGACTCGCCGGCAGGCTTGTTGCCGTCACGTACCAGCTGCAAATACAACTGGGGGTTCAGTGCAGTTGCACCGGTATTGACGACTTCGTGCTTGACCGCAATGTCATATGCACCACGGCGCAAGGTGTAAGTCTTCACCAGCTTGATGCCACCAGTGTCTTGTGAGGTGAAAACAATCTTGAGCTCGTCCTGCCCATCTTTGAGCGACTTGTCACCAGTTACTGCCATGACCGACTTATGGGTCGGAAAGCTGTCAGGCGCAGCGCCACCGATCAGTCCAGTCTGGGCTTGGTAGTAACGGTCTTTGGTGTCGTCCAGCAACACGAAATTGCGGGTTTTGTCGTTGGAATCAAGGTACTGCAGGAATTCAGAACGAACCAGCGAGCCACCCAAAGTGTCAAACGTCAGTTTGAGCACATCGGTGCTGACCTCAAAGCGCTCAGACGCCAGGGCTGGAGCCGATGTGGAGACCGGTGCCTGCCCTGCCGCCACTGGTGCAACAGGTACGCCGGCCGAAGCACTCACCGCGGGAGCCGGAGCTGAGGCCGCTTTTTGTGCAGGGTTAGGGAAGAAAGTGGCTTGCTTTCCATTGTGGATCTGCCACTGGTCCCACAAGAGAACCATGGAGAACCCAAAGATCACCCACAAAATGGTGCGGCGAATATCGTTCATGAAGACTTCTTCTCAGAGGGGGATTGAATCAAGCGACTGAACAGTCGCGGCGCATTCTCAGGCACGGGATCGTGCCCACCCGCGCACCACGGGTGACAGCGCGCGAGACGCGCAACCATCAAATAGCTGCCTATTGTCGCACCGTGCCGCTCAAGAGCTTGCAAGGCGTACACAGAACATGTGGGGTTAAAACGGCACGCAGAGCCCAACCAGGGGCTCAACAACAAACGATAGCCTTTGATCAGACCTATCAGCAACCCCCGAATCATGCCTGGGACTCCGGGAGAGGAGCTGGCCTGCGTGAGGGAGGGGCGCCAACAACTTGACCGAACAGATCCAGCAATTCCTGCCGGACCGCAGCCTTGAGCGCATCAGAGGTGGCACTCACGAATTGCTTGCGGTCAAAGTCCCGGCGCAAGCGGATGAGGTGCGCTTTTTCCTTGAGCACCGGAGCAAACTCAACGCCCAAGTGGTACACCTGCCGCTTGATGGTGTTGCGCGTTACAGCACGTTTGGCCCAACGCTTGGGCACCATGGCACCCAGCCAGATCCCGGAAGCGGGAAACACCGGCACAGCTTCTTCAGGCACAGAAACACCAACAGCGCAGCAATGCAAAGCAAAGTGCGCTGTTTTTGAAACCGTAGTGCCACCCAGAGCCGCTTGGAACTGGGCGCGCGTTTGAAGGCGCTTGACGGCAGGCGGTCTGCCGGTTTGTGGTTCCGCGTTCACCAAAAGCCGGAAGCTTTGGTTAGCGAAGCCGTCTTAGACAGCCAGACGCTTGCGGCCCTTGGCGCGGCGTGCGTTGATCACAGCGCGGCCGCCGCGTGTCTTCATGCGGACCAGGAAACCGTGGGTACGTGCGCGACGGATTTTGGAGGGTTGGTATGTGCGTTTCATGAAATTTTCCTAACAGGCTCTGTGGGTATCTGCGCGACCCATCGATGCATTCCACCAACGGCCTAACAGCGCAGATTTCGGTCTTATCGCCCCGAACACAATCAGGGGAACCGCGGATTATCGCAAACTTTATCAATCAGGGCAACACCTTAGGGACGAATCAGATTCTTTTGCACGAACTGTGCAACGCGGCCAGCGGAATGTGGATAAAGTATTGATAAATTAGAATCCGCTTCGCAGCAAACAACAACTATCCACAGAAGCTGACCCGCACAATGACCCAGGGCTCCCATCCCAACTCCCACGACGGCTCCAATTTTGAACTCGGGCAAAGCCTTTGGCAAAGCTGCGTAGACCAACTCGCACAAGAACTTCCCGAGCAGCAATTCAACACGTGGATCAAGCCGCTGACAGCCCTCGTTCACGAGGACATGTCCAAAATTACCGTGTTTGTGGCTAACCGCTTCAAACTTGATTGGGTACGCGCACAATACAGCCAGCGCATTGCGGGAATGTTGGAGAAGCTTTACGGACAAGCTGTTTCCGTAGAGTTAGTGATCACTCCGCGTGAAGCGCCCGTGCGTCCGGCCATGGCTCCCCGTGCCGCAGAAGTGCCCACAGCCATTGAGGAAGTGGAAGTTGGCGAGGACCGCGTAGCCGGCGGGCCCAAGAGCAGGCTCAACAGCATGTTGACTTTTGAGAGTCTGGTCGAAGGAACCGCGAACCGGATGGCACGCGCCGCCGCCATGCACGTGGCCACCATGCCCGGCCACCTGTACAACCCCTTGTTTATCTACGGCGGCGTGGGCTTGGGCAAGACCCACTTGATGCATGCGGTAGGAAACAGACTGCTTGTGGATAAGCCTGGATCCAAGGTGCTTTACATCCATGCAGAACAATTTGTGTCGGACGTAGTGAAGGCCTACCAACGCAAAACTTTTGACGAATTCAAGGAGCGTTACCACTCCCTGGACCTCCTCTTGATTGACGATGTGCAGTTCTTTGCCAACAAAGACCGCACCCAGGAAGAGTTCTTCAATGCATTCGAGGCCTTGCTGGCCAAAAAGTCCCACATCGTGATGACCAGCGACACCTATCCCAAGGGCCTGGCCGACATTCACGAGCGCCTGGTGTCGCGTTTCGACTCCGGCCTGACCGTGGCCATCGAGCCACCGGAACTGGAAATGCGGGTGGCGATTCTGATCAACAAGGCGCATGCCGAGGGCTCTGAAATGCCCGAAGAAGTGGCCTTTTTCGTGGCCAAGAACGTGCGCTCCAACGTCCGCGAATTGGAAGGCGCACTGCGCAAAATACTGGCGTATTCGCGCTTCAACCAAAAGGAAATCTCCATCCAGCTGGCCCGGGAAGCTTTGCGCGACCTGCTGTCCATCCAGAACCGGCAGATTTCGGTGGAAAACATCCAAAAAACGGTGGCCGACTACTACAAGATCAAGGTCGCGGACATGTATTCCAAAAAACGTCCCGCCAGCATTGCCCGGCCGCGCCAGATCGCCATGTATCTGGCCAAGGAGCTGACCCAGAAGAGCCTGCCCGAAATCGGCGAGTTGTTCGGGGGGCGCGACCACACCACCGTGCTGCATGCAGTGCGCAAAATCGGCGGTGAACGCCAGCAGCTCACTGAACTGAACCAACAGTTACACGTTCTGGAGCAAACCCTGAAGGGTTAACAGCAAAAACAAGCGCCTACCCCCGTAACTCACTGAAAAAACAGGGAAAATGGCAGGATTGAATGTTTGGCAGAGTTTCATAAAGAGGTTGACATGATCGTATTGAAGGCAACGCAAGACAAGGTCTTATCGGTTCTGCAATCGGTGGCCGGTATTGTCGAACGCCGCCACACCTTGCCCATTCTTGCCAACGTGCTGTTGCGCAAGACCGGAACCTCCCTTCAACTCACCACCAGCGACCTCGAAATTCAAATCCGTACCACTGCGGAACTGGGTGGTGACACCGGCAACTTCACCACCACCATCGGAGCGCGCAAGCTGATCGACATCCTGCGCACCATGCCCGGCGACCAGACGGTGTCGTTGGAATCCAGCCAAAGCAAAATCATCCTCAAAGGCGGCAAGAGCAAGTTCACGCTCCAGACCATGCAAGCAGAGGACTTCCCGCTGGTGCAGGAAAGCGCCAGCTTCGGCCCCGTGTTCAGCGTGCCGCAAAAAACCCTGAAGGACCTTCTGAGCCAGGTGTCCTTCGCCATGGCAGTCCACGACATCCGCTACTACCTCAACGGCATTCTGTTTGTAGCTGAAGGCAAGCAACTCAGCCTGGTTGCCACCGATGGCCACCGCCTGGCATTCGCCTCGGCCACGCTCGATGTGGAAGTGCCCAAGCAGGAAGTCATCCTGCCCCGCAAAACGGTCATCGAATTGCAACGCTTGTTGTCTGACGCCGAAGGCGCCATTGAGATGCAATTCGCCAACAACCAGGCCAAATTCACTTTCGACGGCATGGAGTTCGTGACCAAGTTGGTGGAAGGCAAATTCCCCGACTACAACCGCGTCATCCCCAAGAACCACAAGAACAGCATCACCCTGGGCCGCGAAGCGTTGCTCAAAACGCTGCAACGCACCGCCATCCTGACCAGTGACAAGTTCAAGGGCGTGCGCCTGAACATTGATCCCGGCAGCCTTCGCGTAGCGTCCAACAACGCCGAGCAGGAAGAAGCGGTGGACGAGTTGGACATCGACTACGGCGGCGACAGCATCGAGATCGGCTTCAACGTAACCTACCTGATCGATGCCCTGAGCAATATGAGCCAGGACATGGTGAAAGTGGAGCTGTCCGACGGCAACAGTTCTGCCCTGATCACCATCCCCGATAACACGACCTTCAAGTACGTCGTGATGCCCATGAGAATCTGATGCTACAAAAATAGTAGCTGCCCGCGCAATCAAACCCCCGCTCACCGGGGGTTTGGTCATTCAAGAGTTTGAGATTTTTCGAAGAGAAGTTAGCCATGACTGAAGAAAACAAGTCGGTTTCCACCCCTGAAAACGCCGATGGCGTTGTGCACACGGGCGAGGGCGGAGCCGACAGTTCCAACTTCCAGCCCACCATCGACACCAACCAAGCCGGTGCGACCGAGGCCTATGGCGAAGGCTCTATCCAGATTCTTGAAGGCCTGGAAGCCGTGCGCAAGCGCCCCGGCATGTACATCGGCGACACGTCCGATGGCACCGGCTTGCACCATCTGGTGTTTGAAGTGGTGGATAACTCCATCGACGAGTCTCTGGCAGGTCATTGCGACGACATTCTGGTCACCATCCACTCCGACAACTCCATCAGCGTCGTCGACAACGGCCGTGGCATCCCCACCGGCATCAAGCTCGACGACAAGCACGAACCCAAGCGTTCGGCCGCTGAAATCGCACTGACCGAATTGCACGCTGGCGGCAAGTTCAACCAGAACAGCTACAAGGTGTCCGGTGGTCTGCACGGCGTGGGTGTGTCCTGCGTGAACGCGCTGTCCAAAATGCTACGCCTCACCATCCGCCGTGACGGCAAAGTCCACACGCTTGAATTCAGCAAAGGCTTTGTGCAGAACCGCATCGTCGAGACGCAGAATGGCATCGAAGTCTCGCCCATGAAGATCATCGGCGACACCGAAAAGCGTGGCACCGAAGTGCACTTCCTGCCCGACACCGAAATCTTCAAGGAAAACAACGATTTCCACTACGAAATCCTGTCCAAGCGACTGCGCGAACTGAGCTTCCTGAATAACGGCGTACGCATCCGCCTCAAGGACGAGCGCAGCGGCAAGGAAGACGACTTTGCCGGCGCCGGTGGCGTGCAGGGCTTTGTGAACTACGTCAACAAAGGCAAGACGGTTCTGCACCCCAACGTGTTCCACGCCATGGGCGACCGCCAGAGCGACCAGGGCACCAACATCGGCGTGGAAGTGGCCATGCAATGGAACAGCGGCTTCAATGAGCAAGTGCTGTGCTTCACCAACAACATCCCCCAGCGTGACGGCGGTACCCACTTGACCGGCCTGCGCGCCGCGATGACCCGCGTCATCAGCAAATACATCGAACAAAACGAAATGGCCAAGAAGGCCAAGGTCGAAGTTACCGGTGACGACATGCGCGAAGGCCTGTGCTGCGTGCTGTCGGTGAAGGTGCCCGAGCCCAAGTTCTCCAGCCAGACCAAAGACAAGTTGGTGTCCAGCGAAGTGCGCGGTCCGGTAGAGGACATCGTAGGCAAGCTGCTCGCCGACTACCTGGAAGAGCGCCCGAACGATGCCAAGATCATCGTCGGCAAGATCATCGAAGCCGCCCGCGCCCGCGAAGCCGCCCGCAAAGCGCGCGACATGACACGGCGCAAGGGCGTGCTTGACGGCATGGGCCTGCCCGGCAAACTGGCTGACTGCCAGGAAAAAGACCCGGCCATGTGCGAGATCTACATCGTCGAGGGTGACTCCGCCGGCGGCTCTGCCAAGCAGGGTCGCGACCGGAAGTTCCAGGCCATCTTGCCCTTGCGCGGCAAGATCCTGAACGTGGAAAAAGCCCGTTACGAAAAGCTGCTCACCAGCAACGAAATCCTGACACTGATCACCGCACTGGGTACCGGCATCGGCAAGGCTGGCGGCAGCACCGGTGGGGACGACTTCAACGTCGCCAAGCTGCGCTACCACCGCATCATCATCATGACCGACGCGGACGTGGACGGTGCCCACATCCGTACGCTGCTCTTGACCTTCTTCTACCGCCAAATGCCCGAGCTGGTGGAGCGCGGCCACATCTACATTGCCCAGCCCCCGCTGTACAAAGTCAAGTCCGGCAAGGAAGAGCTCTACCTGCAAGGCCCTGCTGAGCTGGACGGCTACTTGCTCCGCATCGCATTGGTCAACGCTTCTGTCTATACAGGCGGTCCCAATGGCACCACGTTGAGTGGTGACACGCTGGCGGAACTGGCCCGCAAACATCAATTGGCCCAGGCCGTGATCGCCCGCCTCAAGAACTTCATGGATGCAGAGGCCCTGCGTTCCGTGGCCGATGGCGTGGTGCTCAACCTCGACACCGTGGCAGATGCCGAAGTCTCAGCCGCAGCCCTGCAAGCCAAGTTGCCTGACGCCGAAGTGGCCGGCGAGTTCGATACCCGCACCGACAAGCCCATTTTGCGCATCAGTCGCCGCCATCACGGCAACGTGAAGAGCAGCGTGCTCACCCAGGACTTTGTGCACGGTGCCGACTACGCCGCCCTGGCCGAAGCTGCCAACACTTTCCGTGGTCTGCTGAGCGAAGGCGCCCGCGTCATGCGCGGCGAAGGCGAGAAGCAGAAGGAAGAGAAGGTCTCCGACTTCCGTGAAGCAATGGCATGGCTGATCGGCGAAGCCGAGCGCACCTCCAGCCGCCAGCGCTACAAAGGCTTGGGTGAAATGAACCCCGCCCAGCTGTGGGAAACCACCATGGACCCGACCGTGCGCCGCCTGCTGCGCGTACAGATCGACGACGCCATCGAAGCCGACCGCGTGTTCACCATGCTGATGGGCGACGAAGTCGAACCCCGCCGCGACTTCATTGAAACCAACGCCTTGCGCGCCGGCAACATCGACGTTTGATGGTGTAGGTTCTCATTGGAGAACCGAACTTTCTCATTAAAACCGAATTGATTGTTGATTCAGATCGGATTCAATGATCGACAGCGCTCTTGTTGTCGATGTACTCCTAAAGTTGAACTACTGGACTCATCCAAACGTAGAAGTACAGCGGCTATCAGAGGTAGCCGTTGGATGTCTCTTTCGATAGGGGTTAGGCATCATCTGCCGCTTCGGCATCGCTGCTCGCTAAGAGACCGATTCCATGCACATAGACGTGCTTCCCCTCTGAATCGAGGACATAATTCTTGTTGTCATCTTTCTTCTTGACTCTGAGAAAGCGGAGAGTTTTGGGAAACGCATCAATGACCGCGATAATTTCTGCGTCAGAAGCATTCTTTGTCAGTGCCTTTCGTGCACTATCAAAATTGATCCTGGTCCAACCATTCGCGATCATTCGTCCAGCAATTTGATCGCGTCTGGTCCTTAGAATGTTCGCCTTGTGGTTGTCAAAGAGAAGCCAGCCAAGACAAAACACATAAGTTAGACCGAGAAGACCAAGCCATGTGTACTTGAGCTCCTGCGTCGGCGTTGGGAACAGTTTAATCAACGCCTCGAGCCAGTAGTTGGCGACAAGGGGCAAGACCAGGAACGAGACAAGTGCTAGATGCGATGGCTTGGCATCCGTGATGACTTGAATGACGCCTTTGAAGTCAAAGTCTTTCATGACAATGCGTCTCCCTTCCTACGGTCAAGTGGATGATTTTTGTGCTTCTATCAGCAGTATACGGCTGCATTTTTGCCAACTAACAACCTGTCAAAGTCGGAGAATCTGTGCCTCACCATCGATTTCATCTTCGAAATTCGACTCTGGTTAACGCATTTGGGGAACTCAGATGTCAATGGATCGCAGTAACTATCCCAACATCCCGCCGGACTTTCCGATTGAACCGACAGAGTCAGCACTCGCCGGTGTCCAGTTCAAGCTAAGCGTGGTGGAAGAGGCGGGCAAGTACTACGCGCCGGAAGCTACCCCCAGCGAGGTGGCAAAAGCACATGAGGCCTGCGAGGACTTCGCACAGCAAATGGTGCCGTACTGTGTGCGCAAGATGGCTGAACTGAATTTGCCGCACGAAGAGGTACTCGCAAAGTTGCTGCGGGGCATCCATCAGAAGAACTGGGTGAGCCCTGCCCAGGCACACTGGATCGTCGCGCGAACACGGCAACTCTTGGGTTGGTGAACTGCCATTTTTGATAACCAGACTAGTCCCGGAATCAGGTCAGGAGGTCCAGGTGAACACAGTCAATGTAGTCATGACGATAGGGATCGTGATCGTCGGCTTCCTCATCCGAAGAGAAGTTAAGCACGGAGAGCTGTTGGACGAAATGCTGCGCATAGACAAGATCAAGGCTGCGGAGGGCAAGCAGCACAAACCAGAGTTAAGTGATCTAGATCGTGCTGAGTAAAGCCAATGGCTTTCAATTCTTCTCGACGCTCACTATGAAACCCAAAGCAAACCCACCCCACCCAGGCAAAGTCCTGCGGGAGTATTTGGGAAGTGTCACCGTGACTGAGGCCGCCGCAAAACTGGCGGTCAGCCGAGATACCCTGTCTCGCATCCTGCGGGGAACCTCAGGTGTTTCGGCAGAGATGGCCATCCGCCTTGGCCTGGCACTAGGAACCGCCCCTGACCTGTGGGCCGGACTGCAATCCAAGTTCGACCTGCACCAAGCCAGCAAACGCCGCCGCCCCAAAATTGCACGCATCGTGACGGCCCTCAAGGACCAACCTGTCCAGGACCTCAAAGGCATGCTGACCCCACCTGCAGGCGCCACGGTATCCCTGGAAGTCATGCGGAGTGGGGCCGACGAAGACCTACTTTGGGATCGCATGGCGCCAGTCGGGCGAGCGTTTGGAAGCCCAGACTATGAGCGGCTACTGGACATCGATACCTTGGCCTTCAAGGCATTCGGAACACCCAGGAAGGCAAGGCGCTGGCTGAATGCACCGCATCCGGATCTGGATGGCCAAACACCTGAGCTCGTGTGCAGAACTGGGCCAGGACTCAGGAAGGTGAAGCGCCTGCTGCGTGCAGCAGAGGACAAGGCAATACGCACCGCTCGCAAGAAGCCACGCATAGCCTTCTCAGAGTACACGACGGTTAACGCCGCCGGCCAGCTTGTCGACATCAATGGGAGGCCGATGAAGAATCCCTACAAGATGAGCAAAAAGAAGGCGATCGAATACGCCCGCAAGGCCGGCATCGTCAATGCAAAGGGGAAACTGAACCCGCTCTACAAATAGACCATTTTGTGAGCGCCATAGAGCAACATACCGGCGACGGTTCGTTGCCTTTCTCTGTCAGAACTTTAACTCCTGCTCACGCAGAAACCTGGCTGCATCCGGCGCACGGCCGTTACCGCACATCAGGTCCACATAGGTCTGCTCTGGCGATGCGTATGGCACGTTGCCATGCGCTTCCGAAAGCCGAAGTGCAGACAGGCCCTCTTCAATGATCAGCAGGTTGTAGCCGCTATCGACTTCGACGGCTTGTAATTCAGTCAGCAGTCGAGACACCAAGGCTGGGGCCACACGCATCGAGGCAACGGCCCAGCTCGTGAGAAATGGTGCATGAATCTGTGCCGCGGCCTCTCCAGTGAACTGGAAGGATGTTGCGGCTGGCTCCTCCGCCGAGGCCAACGCGTCGGCAACGATCAAAGGTATGTCCGCGGCCTTCCTGCCCTTTAGGAAAAAACGGCGTTCCTTTCGGTGCGGCAGCCGCGCGGTTTCTTCCGACACCCATGCGTCCAGCACGGCGCCTGGATTGGCCAGCTTGCGGCGTTTGTTCGGCCCGCTACCCTCAGTCTCCACCCACTCCAGCAATTCCAGCTGCGTCATGAGCTTGGATATCGTTGCAGTGGAGGTCCCGGTGATGCTGGCCAGGTCCATGACGGTGTAGGGCGTCGTTCTCTTTCGCAGCATCGCCTGCATGACCGTCAGTCGTGCCTCCGTGAAGAGGTTGAACTCGCGGCCCCCTGTAGTGGCATGGGGCTTACTGGGCTTGTCGATATGGATGAAGATCGGCTGGAAAGGAAGGCACAGGCTCCCACCCTCAGCAAAGTATCCAATTCCGTTGTTGACCAGAATCTCGCGCGCACCTGGGGAGATGGTTTGGGCTGCTAGGACAAGACCGCCGGGCCGGCCAGCCTCTGGTGCCGAGCTGGAATATCCCTGCCAACGACGGACATGGTCATGGGCATCCTTGGGAAAAACACGCGTCCTCGCCTCAATGAACAGCTTCAGAGGGCTGCCAGCAACGACGACCTGCAGCATGGCGTCGAAGGGATGGCCGACCTCGGTGTATTCGACCTGGTGCAACTCGGCTCTGGAACCTGGAATACCGCCAACTTGGAGCGTGAATTGGCTCAGTAGACCTTCAAGGAGCCTTGATTCAGTCTGTATTGATTTCATATTTCTCAATATATCCATATTTACAACGTAGTAAATATGGCCAGTATAGGAAATATTGAAGCCCGCGAGTGCTTCCGCTGCCTGCGATGTACTTCGTGGTCTGCAGTGCGATCTGGCGGTTGGTCATGCCAACGTGCACAGTGGGAGCAAGAAAAATCCTTGAGAACTGTATATGCATACAGTATATTGACGGCATGCAAAACACAACCCAAATCACCCCCTCCGAATGGATTGACCAGTGCGCCGCCAGACTCCATGAGCGATGGAAAACCGTCGACCAGGCACAGCTTGAGGATGTCGCCCTGGACATCTACCTGGATGATCGGTTGCGCCACATGCCACCGGCAGACGCCGCAGTTGCTTGGTTGTCGCCCCTCTCAGGGCCGCCCAGAGACTCACATGCGTAAGGTCCCACTTTTCTACTGGCGCACTTTCTGGGCCGGGAAATGGCGCACCACAAAGCAGGCTTGGACCGAGGAAGAAATGCAGGGCCGCGATCCCGAGGCGACCAAGGTGTACCGAGCCTCAGAATTCAGACTCTTGCCAGAGACACCTGAAGAACTTAGACAGGCCCAGCGCAACACCCCTGGAGCAGGCGGTATTCCGCCCGCTCCAGGTGAACCCCACAAGATGGCCTGGGAGAAAGCGCACGAAGTCCAGAGCCGCAATATGTAGCCTGCTGTCCTATCATGGGTGGCATGTGCTATTCAGCCCAGCTCATACAGCAATACGAGGAGTATGTGGACCTCAATGGGGCGGACATCGACATTGAGGCCTTTGCGCGGCTGTACGGCTTCAGATGTCTGGATGACCGCATCAAGATACCCAAGGTAGTAGAGGTCGCCTTCCAGGGCAAGGGCAGTCCCCAGGAGAGCAACATCCAGGCCGCGCTGGAGCAGTACCAGGCCCAGCAGGCTACCAAGCTAGAGCAGGAGCTATTCAAGCAGCGGACTCGACTTGTAGATGCTGAGCGCACGCTGTTGGTCAAAACCACCAAGGCAGCCACCGAGAGCCAGCGCATTGCCACCAGCAAGATGGCCTGGGCGCAGAGCAAGTTGGCAGACCTCAGGCGCACTGAGCTGACGCCCCAGGATGCCCGTATCTATCCAGGCTTCTACGCCCCGGTCATCGTCATGGAGAGCGGCAGAAAGGTAGTCAAACCCATGCGCTACCAGTGCCGCCCCGAGGGCAAGGCCGCCTCCTTTGACGCCAAGTTCCCAGGAACCTACAACGCTCGCAGAGACAACCTAGAGGGCTTCTGGCGAGAGCAGTTCGGATACAGCCACGGCATCCTGGCCATCAGTGCCTTCTATGAGCATGTGGAGCTGAAAAAGGCCGATGGAGAGCCCGAGAAGGTCATTCTCGAATTCAACCCCAGACCTCAGCAGGTGATGCTGGTAGCTTGCTTGTGGTCCAGGTGGTCGGCCCCTGGAGAGGAAGACCTACTGTCATTCGCAGCCATTACGGATGAGCCACCTGCAGAGGTGGCTGCGGCGGGGCATGACCGCTGCGTTATTCCCATTAAACCTGAGCATGTGGATGCTTGGCTGAGCCCGGACCGGTACACCATCCAAGATCTGTACGACATCCTGGATGACAGGGAGCGGCCCTACTACGAGAACCGAAAGGCTGCATAGCTCGGTCTATGTACAAAAGCATATGGCCATCGCTCTGCCCGCGATGGCGTTTGTGCAACGTCAGCATTCGACCGAGGCTGTGTGAAAACTCCTTGAATCTTCCCACGTGTTTGCTATGACATATCAAGCCGTGTGGAGGATTGAATATGTCCAGATTCATTGTGGGAGAAGACAGGCAGCAAGTGACGTTGTTGCCAGAGTGCCTGGACGACTTCATCGCTGAAGACAACACGGTCCGGGTGGTCGATGCATTCATCGGCGAGCTGGACATGGTGGCCCTGGGCTTTGAAGGCGCCAATCCGGCATCAACAGGACGCCCCTCGTACCATCCAGCGGTCATGTTGAAGCTCTACCTCTATGGGTACCTCAACCGCATCCAGTCCAGCCGCCGCCTGGAGCGTGAATGCCAGCGCAATGTGGAACTCATGTGGCTGACGGGCAGGCTCTCTCCAGACTTCAAGACCATTGCGGACTTCCGCCGCGACAACAGTGCAGGCATTCGCAACGTATGCAGCCGCTTCGTTATGCTGTGCCGCGATCTCAAACTCTTCAGCCAGGCACTGGTGGCCATCGACGGCAGCAAGTTCAAGGCGGTCAACTCGCGCGACTGCAACTTCACCAGCGGGAAGATCGACAAGCGCCAACAGCAGATTGAGGAAAGCATCCAACGCTACCTGGTGGCACTGGAGACGGCAGACCGCACGCAGCCCAGCGAGTTGAAGGCCAAGACACAGCGACTGCAGGACAAGATCGCACGGCTACGCCAGCAAATGCGTGAACTCGATGCCGTCAAAGAACAACTCAAGACTCAGCCCGACGGTCAAATATCCAGAACCGATCCCGATGCACGATCCATGGCCACCAGTGGCAAAGGATCGGGCATGGTGGCCTACAACGTACAGGTAGCAGTGGACGCCAAACACCATCTGATCGTTGCGCACGAGGTCACCAATGCAGGCAGTGACAGGGCCCAGCTCAGTCCCATCGCGCAAGCTGCCCGTGAAGCCATGGGAAGGAAAAAGCTACGTGTCATCGCTGACCGTGGCTACTTCAGCGGGCGACAAATCAAAGCTTGTGCCGATGCAGGCATTGATGCAGTCCTTCCCAAGCCAACGACATCGAATGCCAAAGCAGAGGGACGCTACGACAGGGCCGACTTCATCTACATCAAGGAAGACGATGAATACCTTTGCCCAGCAGGACAGAGAGCCATCTTCCGTATGGCAAGAGAAGAGAACGGGATGATGACCCGCCGCTACTGGAGTAGCGCCTGCCCTAAATGTCCATTGAAGGCACAGTGCACACCCAGCGACTACCGGCGCATCTCGCGGTGGGAGCATGAGGAGGTATTGGAGGCAGTGCAACGCCGCCTGGATCGCTCACCCAAGTCCATGGCCATCAGGCGAAGAACCGTAGAGCATGTGTTCGGTACGCTCAAGAGTTGGATGGGCTACACGCACTTCCTCACACGGCGGCTACCCAACGTCAGTGCAGAGATGGGCTTAAACGTACTGGCCTACAACTTCAAGCGGATACTGAGTATCTTGGGGTTCGATGGAATGATGAAGGCGATGAGACTGGCAGGGGCATGAGCCCTTTGTTGCCGTTTGCAGCCTCATACGAAGCCACAGGAGCGCCATAAAACCGCGCAGGCGGCATCAGCTGGGAATTCTCGTCGGCAAGATCTGCTGGGTTGCCGCCAAGCTGCTGCCGCTTGAGAACTGGAGCGCGTTTCCACACAGCCTCGACCCAAAGCGGAATTCGATGGCTTCAGGCTCACCGCCGGATAGCGGACGTTCACGACTGGCCAGCCCGGCGGATACGATCAACAGCCGAAATGTCCATGTCGATGGTGGCAATCTGGAAAATGGCTGTGACTATGGTGCAGGATGGGCAAAACGGCGAGTTCAGCCCAGATGGGTATGGCGTTCGACCTTGGCCTCCGTCTCCATCGAAGCAAGGCCTTGCAGGATTCCACAGGCGTCTACGGCTTGTTCCGAGACACAGCGCTCGCGAAGGGCTCCCAGTTGCT
This sequence comes from Curvibacter sp. AEP1-3, assembly GCF_002163715.1. GTDB lineage: Bacteria > Pseudomonadota > Gammaproteobacteria > Burkholderiales > Burkholderiaceae_C > Allorhodoferax. The sequence goes on along the minus strand of NZ_CP015698.1, from coordinate 2,813,753 downwards.
GCTTGAGATGGGTGAGCTCGCGAATGCGTTCATTGACGTGGGCGATGTGCTGGTCAAAAACCGCATTGATGGCACCACACCCGTCTGCGAGCTGATCTGCCAGATCCAGCAGCGTATGAATTTCTTCCTGGCTCATGTCCAGGGCCCGGCAATTGCGTATGAACCGCAGCCGTTCGACATGCTCAGGCCCGTACATCCGAAAGTTTCCCGGTGTACGGGCGGGCTCAGGCAGGAGTCCCGCCTTCTCGTAATACCGTACCGTCTCCACCGTGCACTGTGCCACCTGGGCCAATTCACCGATTTTCATGAAAACTCCAGAAATGTCTTGACCCTATAGTAACTACAGGTTGTGTAATTTGGACATATTCAATGGAAAGCCCCTATGTCCGATTCCCACAAGCACGATTCACATGGCCACGATCACAAGCATGATCATGGTCGCTCGCATGCCCACGCCCATGATGAAGACGCTTGCTGCGGCCCCTCGACGCTGGTCCAGGTAAAAGAACCGGTCAAAGCAAGTTCTTGCGCGACGAGCTGCTGTGGCAGCGAAGCGCCTGCAGTCCAGCCCATCGTTCCGCTGACCAAGTCCGCCACCAGTGATGGGGGCGTTCAGACGCCGATCCGCATCATGCAGATGGACTGCCCCACTGAAGAGGGGCTCCTGCGCAAGAAGTTGGGCGGCATGGCCGGTGTCAGCGGCCTGGAGTTCAACCTGATGCAGCGGGTTTTGACGGTGACCCATGCGCCTAAAGAGCTGGAGTCAATCCTGGCTGCCGTGCGCTCCCTGGGCTTTACCCCGGAAGTTGCCACGGGAGCGACTGACCTGGAGGAGCCGGCACCGGAACCTTCCAAACCTTGGTGGCCCTTGGCACTGGCTGGGGTTGCTGCAATCGCCTCCGAGGCGGTCGAATGGTCTGGGTTGCCCACCTGGATGGCAGCTGTGCTGGCCTTGGTCGCAGTCCTCGCATGCGGTATCACGACCTACAAGAAGGGTTGGATTGCCATCCGCAATGGCAACCTCAACATCAATGCGCTGATGAGCATTGCTGTCACTGGCGCGTTGTTCCTGGGGCAGTGGCCGGAGGCCGCCATGGTGATGGTGTTGTTCACCATTGCCGAGCTTATCGAGGCCAAGTCGCTGGACCGGGCCCGCAATGCCATTCGTGGATTGATGCAACTGACGCCGGAAACCGCAACGGTGCTGCAAGCCGATGGCTCATGGAAAGACCTGGCCGCCAAATCGGTTGCTGTAGATGCTCGCGTCCGTATCAAGCCGGGCGAACGCATCGCCCTGGACGGAAAAATCGTCGGCGGCCGTTCGACCATCAACCAGGCGCCCATCACCGGGGAAAGCCTCCCCGTAGAAAAAACCGAGGGCGACCAGGTGTTTGCCGGCACGATCAACGAGTCTGGTTCGTTTGAGTACGTGGTGACCGCTGCGGCCAACGACAGCACCCTGGCGCGCATCATCCACGCAGTGGAAGAAGCACAAGGCGCGCGTGCACCCACCCAGCGCTTTGTGGACCAATTCGCCCGTATCTACACCCCGGTGGTGTTTGCCATTGCCTTGGCGGTTGCTATTCTGCCGCCGCTCCTGCTGGGCGGCATTTGGTTCGCGTGGATTTACAAGGCACTCGTATTGCTGGTGATTGCCTGCCCTTGTGCTTTGGTGATCTCTACCCCCGTCACTATCGTGAGTGGCCTGGCCGCCGCGGCACGCCAAGGCATCCTGATCAAAGGTGGCGTCTATCTGGAAGATGGTCGCAAACTGAAATGGTTGGCACTGGACAAGACGGGCACCATTACCCATGGCAAGCCTGCACAGACTGATTTTGTAACGCTCAGCGCGATGAACGAAGCCGAACTGCGCAGTCTTGCCGCGAGTCTGGCCGGCCGCTCAGACCATCCCGTATCCAAAGCGATCACAGAAGCAGCCAAGCGCGATGGCGTTGCCTTGCGCAATGTGGATGGGTTTGAAGCACTGCCCGGACGCGGCACCAAGGGCGTCATCGACGGAAAGCTCTTCTATTTGGGCAATCACCGCCTCATCCACGAACAAGGCCGTTGCTCCGACGCATTGGAAGCCCGCCTGTCTGTGTTGGAAGAGCAAGGCAAGACCGTCATTCTGCTGGCCGACGACCAGGAAGTGCATGGCATGTTCGCCGTTGCCGACACCGTCAAGGAAAGCAGCCGCCAGGCCATCGCTGAACTGCATGACTTGGGCATCAAGACGGTCATGCTGACTGGCGACAACGCCCATACCGCCAAGGCCATTGCCGCCCAGGTCGGCATTGACGAAGCCAGGGGCGATCTGTTGCCCGAAGACAAGCTCAAGGTGATCGAAAGCAAGCTCGGTCAAGGTGGCGCAGTCGGCATGGTGGGAGATGGCATTAACGATGCTCCCGCCCTGGCCCGTGCAGATGTTGGCTTTGCTATGGGCGCGGCCGGCACCGGCACCGCGATTGAGACTGCTGACGTGGCCTTGATGGACGACGATTTGCGCAAACTTCCCCGCTTTGTCCGACTGTCGCGCAGCACGCATGCACTGCTGATACAGAACATTGTTTTGGCGCTGGGTATCAAGGCCGTGTTTCTGGTCTTGACCCTCACGGGAGCGGGCACGATGTGGATGGCCGTTTTTGCGGACGTGGGCGCGAGCTTGTTGGTGGTTGGCAACGGGCTGCGCTTGCTTCGTAAGTGAAGTTTGCATGACCTGATTCAGACAATCCCTCGGTAAAAGAACGGAACCAGTGCAATGAGCTTTTTTGACAGACTATTTGGCGGCCATGGCGGAGGCCACGGTGGCAACCACCATGGTCATCATCGGGAGGAGCACCACGCGCCACGTCATGGTGGCCATGGCGACAGCTATGGAAATAGGCCTCCAATCCTTGGTGGAGTCGCCTGTGCAGCCTGCAACACCCTGAATGCAGCAGATGCCAAGTTCTGCCAATCCTGCGGAAAGTCCACGCAGCCCGCCCGTTGCACCCAGTGTGCGGCCACTCTCATGGTGGGAGCACGGTTCTGCGGTCAGTGCGGGAAACCGGGCGGCTGAAAGTTCGGGGGATTGGGGAATTGAAGCTAGAATTTCTTCGATGTCTGGGAAATACCGCGCTCTTTTCCTATTGGCTGTCATTTTTTGGCAGTCACTGGCAGTCCTTAGCTCCTTGAGTCTGGTACAGCACGCGCGGGAAGACTCCTATCAGACACTAGGCGAGCCACATGCGTTTTATCAGCACCACGTTGATCAAACGGCTCACAAAACGGGCGAGGCTGATACCGCATCTCATGCCCATGTCGGCGCTGTCGCCGATATCGCTGCGGTCATCGGCGATGAACCCGTAAAACTGTCCGTGTTTCGCCCTCAGCACGCCATAGGCGCGCTTGCGGTCGCCAGACAAACGCCGGTTTTGGCTGGACTTCTTCGGCCTCCGCGAGCCCTCTCCTGACATCAAGCTCCATCGCCACCTGAGTGGCCTTGGATTTTGATCCGTCCCCTTAGACACGGCGCAGGTCGCCCGTCCCCGTGTCTCTCTACTGCCACAGATGGATTGCCCCCTAACGAGGGCTACTGTGCATTTCTGCATTGCCCATGGGGCGCGTTTCGCGCCTCTCTCCACGGACCGAGTCCGCACTCCGGCCCCGCTGCCACCACTTGCTCCAGACTAGGATTTTGAAATGTTTGTAATCGTCGGATGGCTTATCTGCATCGCTTGCGTGTTTGGCGTGTTCATTATTCACGGGGGCAACATCAGCGTTGTGCTCAAGGCGTTGCCGTTTGAGCTGATAACGATCGGCGGTGCAACGGTGGGCGCGTTTGTCGCCAACAACCAGATGAAGGTCATCAAAGCCACCATCAAAGGACTGGCATCTTGCTTCAAAGGCAGCAAGTACACCAAGGACCGTTACATGGAGCTGATGGCTCTCCTGTTTGACCTCCTTCAAAAGGCCCGCAAAGAAGGCCTCATGGCCATCGAAAAAGACGTTGAAGAACCCGAGCAGTCAGAGATTTTCAAGAAATACCCCAATGTGGGGTCCGACCATCATGTCGTGGAGTTCGTCACCGACTACTTGCGCATGATGGTGTCGGGCAACTTGAACGCCCACGAGATCGAAAACATTATGGATGGTGCCATTGAAGCCCACCATGTGGAGGCGCATGCGGCCGTCGCGGCTATCCAGCGCATTGCGGGTGGGCTGCCCGCATTCGGGATTGTGGCCGCGGTGTTGGGGGTTGTGAACACCATGGGCTCAGTAGGCCAGCCGCCAGCGGTGCTGGGAGGCATGATCGGCTCTGCCCTGGTAGGAACATTCCTCGGAATTTTGCTGGCCTACGCCTTCGCCGAACCTTTGGCAGGCCTGTTGGAGCAGAAAGTTGAGGAAGGCGGCAAAGAGCTGCAGTGCATCAAGACCATCCTGCTGGCCAGCATGCAAGGCTACAACCCATCGACGGCGGTAGAGTTTGGTCGCCAGATTCTGTTCTCCACCGAGCGCCCAACGTTTGCGGAGCTGGAAGCACATGTCAAGAGGAAGTAAGACGGTTTTGGACAGCCTGCCACCGGGAGCAAAACCCACGAAGCGGGAGGTTGCCATCCAAATGGGTGGCCGTCTTTTGCTGGTGTTGATCGGTGTGCTGCAACTGGTGGCCATCGTTCAATCTGAATCGCCTGCAGACACATGGCTTCACGCTGGCTTCCTGCTGGTTCTCATAGTGTTGGGGTCAAGAAAGTCGAAGAGCCCCCAGAACCTGCGCGGAAGAAATTAACTCGGGTTGGATTGCCTCTGTTCTGGCGCGTGTCCGATCATCGCGTCTGGACACGCAGGCTGACACGGTTACTTCGGTTTGCTCGATGAGACAGGGGCATGGACGTACACGACTTCACGTGCACCATCCGCACTCTGAAAAATCAGCGTGATCTGCACCTCAAAACCGGCTCGAATCGGTTTCTTAACGTCCACGAGCATCAAGTGGTAGCCGTCCGGTTTGAACTCCAGAGTTTTTCCGGCGTGCAATTGAAGATCGACCACTGGGTGCACCGTCTTACCGCCCTTGTCCAGAGCCGCCCCATGCACTTCTACAGCTTCTGCGGACGACGAGCGAGCTGAAATGAGCTTGGTGTCTTTGGGAGACAAGAGCTGCATATAGACCGGCGTGGACTTTTCATTGGATTCGCTGGGGCGAGCCCAGGCTTCGGTGGCGACGACTTGGGCCCGAGCCGTCACAAAGCACGCTTCGACAAGAATCAATAGCGCAATTTTTCGAAGCAATTTCATTGATCAGCCTCTAACCTGAAGTAAATCATGCAAGGCCTATCAACGGGAAAAATTTGTAGCCCGTGCAGCGGCAATGACTCGGTGTACCTCGGTTGAGGGATCCATTGCCCTGAATGCACTGATATCCGCGCGGCCAGAGTTGCCAATGGGCAGGCGCCGGAGCAGATGACCCAAGGGAACTAGTGCAATTCTAAAAAGCTGCCCCAGGACTTCCTTCGGCATGCGTTTTTCCCAGGCCAGCGAGAGCATCAAACAATGCACTTGCAAGTGCGCAACGAAGCGTGTCTGTCCCACGATATGGGCGGCTTCCAGCAGCAGCCAGCGCTGTCCATCTGGCTCATGGTTGGCACCCCGGAAGCGCTCGATCAGGCAAAGGTAGGTGTCTGTACTGTAGAAGTTGCTATTGGCTGGTATTGGCATGGCTGGAGAGTTCCGATGAAATCATCGGCATAGATTGTTCAACCTGTAGCAACTACAGAGTCAATCGATTTTCAATTGGGGCTATCCGATCACGCCTTCGTAGATGATCTTCCAGGCATTGCTTCGCCACTGCCAATACTGGCGCACGGTACGGCCGGTCTTTTCGCCGGCCGCCAGTTCGTCAAAGGTTGCGATCATGGTGTCCGCCTCGTCCGTCCAGCGAATCAGTGAAACGTCTTTGAGTTCCACGGGGCGATCACCCCGCTGCACGATCTCCGAACGCAGTGAGGAACTGAATCGAGCCAAGTCCTTGCCCTCAGCATTGAAGTCATTGGCGTAAAACCGCATCAGGTCTGCCTCGCGCCCCGGTCTTTTGGCCAGAGCCCAGGACTGGAGCGTTTCTGTGAAGGACTTCTTCTCTGCGCCCAGGTGAGATGGTTGGACCCAGCGAAAGTTGCTGCCGATCAACACGGGCGTGGTACGGATCTCGACGGTGTTGATGATCCGCAAAAGATCGGGATTGGCCACGGCCACACAACCATCCGTCGCCTGGGGTGCGCGGGTGAACTGGGTTGACGGGGTGCCATGCAGCCAAATACCGCCCCCGGTCTTCCCACGGCGCAGGTCCAGTACGTTGGGGTAGTTCACCGGAAGCGCTCCAGACCCATACAGGTCCTTCAAGCTCGTGGGGTCCAGATTGCTGGTGATGAAATAGGCTCCCAAGGGTGTGCGTTGATCACCTTCCACGTTCTTCCCGACACCCGCCTTACCCACGGATATGTAGTAGTTGGCCAGTAGCCGAGGGCCTGCTTCGGTGTTTTCGAACAGGTAGAGACGCGCTTTGGCCGTGTCCACCGCGATGGCGTGCTTGTTGCGCTTTGCCAATGCAACGAACTGAGCTGGAATCCGATCGGCGGGAGGCGGCTCCTTGATGGCCGCAATGCGCAGTTGAGACTCCGCTCGGAGTGCCTGCAGATTCTTTGCGCCAGCTTGGGCAAGATCAGCAGGCACATCCCCTATGCCTTGGATGGGACGTGACCGTGCTGAGAGCAGATCGCCCAGCACCAACTGCGCCAGTTGGAAATGGGGATAGTCGGCCACCAATGAGGTGGCCAGCTTCAACGCTTCCTGGGTATTGGCATTCCCAATCTCGCGATACACCTCAATCAGTCGAGCCTCTGCCAGGCCATCACGAGGCTGTACAACCCGCGCGGCAACTTTCGGCTTGGGTTTCACTTTCTTGTCAGTTGTACCAAGTGCCTCTGTGCTGATGCCCATCACCAGGCAAAGGGCAGCAGACATGTGCAGTAGTCGGGTTCGGCGCGGGGGCCTAGCCCAGGGCTGTTCTTTCGTATCCATCCACGTCTCCGGCATTACTTGTAGGCAAGAAGCTTCTTGATGTCACTTGCAATGACTTTGGCCTCTGTGCCGTAGCTGGAAAAGAGGCGCACCTTGCCAGTGGTGTCGAAGATGTACTTACCGGCCGAATGGTCCATGGTGTACGAGGTGGGCGTTTTGCCAGGGACCTTGCGGTAGTACACCTTGAAGGAGTCAGCCAGTCCTTGGAGTTGAGCTGGTTCAGGCCGCAGGGCCAGAAAGGTCGGGTCAAAGTTCCGCATGTATTCGCTGAGCAAGCGCGGCGTGTCCCGCTCGGGGTCCACCGTAATGAACAGCACCTGCAGCCGATTGCCAAGATCTCCCAGAAGTTCATTGACGCCAGACATCGTGCTCATGGAGGTCGGACAGACGTCCGGGCATTGGGTGAAACCAAAGAAGATCACTACGATCTTGTCGCGGAAGTCAGCCAGGCTCCTTATGTTTCCGCCGTGGTCCATGAGACGAAAGTCCTTGGCATAGTCCGCACCGGTGATGTCGGTGCTCTCGAACTTGGGTGGCTGGGGTGAGCATCCGTTCAAAGCGAATCCAGTTGCGATACCCAAGGCCGCAGTAGCGCAAAAGCTACGGCGAATGGGGCTGAAGTGTGGAATGTGGGTGTCCATGGCGCAGAGCTCCGCTTACTTCTTGAACTTGGCGACTTCTTCTGCCACCAAAGACTCCAACTGAGCAGCACCAAAGCTGGGCAAGCTTCTGCCGTTCACAAAAAACGTGGGCGTCTTGGTCACCTCCAGCGCAGTCAAGTCTTCAACATCCTGTTTGAGCGCTGCGGTCACCGCAGGGGACTGGGCATCAAACAGGGCCTTATTGAGGTCTACGCCGACCCGGACAGCCGACTGGTATGCAACGTACAAATTGGGCTCACTATGGGATGCCCATTGAGGTTGGTCGGCCAAAACAGCATCCAGGACTTCCCAGTACTTCCCCTGAAGCTTAGATGCCTCCAGCATCTTGACCACGAGGTCTGAATTCCTATGAAACGGCGCGTAGCGCACCACCAACCGTACGTCGTTGGGGTACTTTTTCAGCAGTCCTTTGACGATGGGATAGAACTCCCGGCAGGTCTCGCAAGCCGGGTCAAAGAACTCGACGATCTTGACCGGCGCATTTACCGGCCCCAAGACTGGGGAATGCATGCGGACCAAGCGCTGCGCTGCCTGGCTGGCCTTGTCTTGTTGTGAGTTATTAACCCGCTGTTGATAGGAGTACATGCCAAAGGCGAAAAAGCTCAGTACGACTGCAACCAACACGGAAACAGTGATTTTTTTGGAGTTCATTTGGATGTTTTCTTGAAATAGTGAATAAGCAAGACCAGGATGGTCAGAAAAGCTGCGAGTGAGAGCCAGGGGATCTGCAGCCCCCCGAGGATGGCCAGTTCCTGGTCGGCGCACGAGACGCCAGCACTACAAGGAATCCAGGTCTTGGGTATCAAGTCCGCAACGAGCAGGCAGTGGTATGCCGCAATGCCACTGCCGACGATGGCAAATGGCATTGCATAGACCGCACTGCGGCGGTCATCGTTGAAGCAACCTATACCGAGGATGATGGCCATGGGGAACATGCAAATCCGCTGGTACCAACACAGAGTGCACGGCATCATCAACATGACCTCGCCAATGAAGAGCGCACCTAGGGTCGCAATGACGGAGACGATCCAGGCCAGGAGCAGTACACGCCATGGCGTCTTCATGCCCCAATCTCCGGTACCTGCTTGTTGGGCTTCGCTGGAAACTGCACCTTGAGGCTCAGGAGTAGCCAGGCCCCTACAGCCGCCACGACAAAGATGTCCGCCAGATTGAATGCTGGCCAATGCAGTCCTCGCCAGTGCACATCCAAAAAGTCGACCACCGCACCTGACTGGATGCGATCGATGAGATTTCCACCTCCACCGGCCACAACAAGCGCGCCCACCTTGCGTTCAAACGGATCTGTTCTGCGCATCAGCGAGGCAAAGGTGCCCCCAATGACCACCACGGCCGCGATGACAATGAAGAAGTACCGTTGCCAGCCACCGGCATCCGCCAGGATCGAGAAGGCAGCGCCGGTGTTGAGAATGTGGACGAGGTTGAACCAACTGGTAACTTCGACCCCAGATCCCAGCGGAATGGTGTTGGCAAAGTAAGTCTTGGCAAGTTGATCTGCCGCTATCAGTAGCGCGACAAACAAGAGCCAGACCAGGCGCGGGTATCGGAATAGCCCGATTGAAGGCATAGGAACGGTTCCAGGAATGTTGGTATTCCCAGCCTTGTGAGCTGGGCCAATGCATTCGGCGCGCCTAGATTGAAGTACGCCAACCAGCAGTGCGAGGACGCACTGCGGCGGGGTATTGAATGCGCTTTGCGAGGATTGCTAGCGCCAGTGCCAACAGGCGACTGGCCAACCACCCAAACGAAAGCTAACCCCCGGTTAAGACCGGGAGAGCCACTGAGGGCGATCTGGAGCTTTGAGCGGAAGTGAAGCCAAGACGCGGTCAGCGCTTGGCTCAATAACACCAATGCCCAGGAGCACTGAGTTACCTACAGCGGTAGCCACTGCCAAGGAGCAACCCGCATGGCAATTGCCACAGTCCAGATCGAAACCCTTGGACTTTGGCTTCTCAGATTGAGATAGCTCGCCCGCTTTCGCCTGGTGTTGATGGCCATGGTGCCCGAGATGCTTTGTGGCAATACCTGTTTCATGCAGGCAATAGGCACTCGTTGCCGCCCATGTGAACTGCATCGGAATTACCAACAACAAGAAAACGGCAAGCCATTTGCGCATGGGCAACATTGTAGTAGCTTCATATTTAAGCCTTTGCATTGAAGGTTGGCTGTTGCGTTGACCAGTGAACCTTGGCAGTGAAGTTCCCTAAGAGGAAGGCACGTTGGTTGGCCCACTGAAAGTGTCTGGAAATACTAGGGAAAAACATGTTTGTCCAGCCAAGGACGTGACGGAGATGCGGCCACCGTGAGCCTCCATGATGGCCCGCGTAATGGCCAAACCCAAACCTGCGCCGTCGCTGTCAGGGTGGGCCCTAGATTTGTCGACGCGGAAGAAACGGTCGAATAGCCGTGGTTGCATTTCCGGGCTGATGTCGACACCTTCATTCGTCACGCACACGCTGATGTTGTCAGCATGGGTCTGGATGTGAATCGCAACGGCAGAGTTCGGGGTTGCATAGCGCAACGCATTGTACAACAGGTTACTCAGTGCGCGACGTAGCATCAGCCGATCTCCATGGATGCTGCCGTCTCCCACCAGCTCCAGCCGCAGCCCTTTTTCTGAAGCCAAGGCCTCGTAAAAGTCAAACAGTGCCTGGACCTCTGTCGCTACCGAGATGCGCTCGCGGCTGGGTAGCGCCAAACCATGCTCTGTTTTGGCCAAGAACAGCATGTCCGACACCATCCGGGCCAGGCGCTGCAGCTCCTCCGAATTGGAGGCCAGCACGTCCTGGTAGTCCGCGTTGGTTCTGGCCATGGACAGCGTGACCTGGGTCTCTGTCAGCAGGTTGCTGATGGGGGTGCGGAGTTCATGGGCCAAGTCTGACGAAAACTCCGACAACCGGCGAAAGTCTTCCTGTAGACGGTCCAGCATGTCGTTCAGGGTGACGGCAAGGTCTGCCATCTCTACCGGCACCGCCGCCACCGGCATGCGTTCCCCCATTTTGTTGGAGGTCACGGCCTGGGCGCGGCTCTTCATGATGCGCAATGGTGCCAAGCCGCGACGGGCTGCAATCCAGCCCAACAGGCCGCTGAACAGCGTCGCAAAAATCACGTAAGCCACCAAGGTAGTCTGGAATTGCCGCTGAAAATGGGCATGGTGCTGGGTGTCCAGCGCGACCCACACCGTCATGGCCTCGGAGTCTTCCGTAGGAGATGGGAGCAGCGCACCCAAGGCCCGGTATTCATGCCCCCCGTTTTGCCAACGCAGTACCGGCTGTGTTTGCGGATCTTCACCCACGTTCACCGTTTCGTTGGGGATTTTGAGTTCGGAGGTGGCGTAGATGGTCTGACCATTGCGATGGATGCTGACAAACAGCCCTTCATGGCTGTGCAGAATGTCGTTGAGGTTTGCCTGTAGGTCTGGCCTGGATGTGGCTTTGCCGCTGACCTCCTGGATCAGGTGGATTTTGTCTTCCAGCGTCGCGCGATCCAGATCCTCGAAGTGCCGGTTCATGGCCACCGAGGTCAGCCACCCCAGACCTAGCAACACCGTGGCCGATGCCAAGGTGTAAAAAAGCGTGAGCCGCGTTGTCAGTGAAAAGCGCTGTGTCATGAGGCCGTGGTTGGTATTTCCAGGACATAACCCATACCCCGTACCGTCTGGAGTAATTTGGGTTCAAACGGATCGTCGATCTTGCTGCGCAACCGGCGCACGGCGACCTCAATCACATTGGTATCGCTGTCGAAGTTCATGTCCCAGACCTGGGAGGCGATCAAGGATCGGGGCAATACCTCACCTTGCCGGCGCATCAAGAGTTCCAGCAAACCAAATTCCTTGGACGTGAGGTCAATCCGCTTGCCACCACGGCTCACGCGCCTGCGCAGCAGGTCGAGCTCCAGATCCGCCACTTTGAGGGAGGTTGCCTCCACACCGGACTTGCCACGCCGCAGAATGGTTCTGACGCGCGCCAGTAGTTCCGCGAAGGAAAACGGTTTGACGAGGTAGTCATCCGCCCCCAGCTCCAGACCCTTGACGCGGTCTTCCACTTGATCCTTGGCCGTGAGAAAGATCACGGGCACCATGTTCCCCTGGTGCCGCAAATTGCGCATGACCTCCCAGCCATTCATGCCCGGCAGCATCACGTCCAGGATGATGAGGTCGTGCATGCCCTCCAGGGCAGCGTGCAGCCCGTCGTTGCCGTTGTGCGCCAAGTCCACGACAAAGCTGGCTTCCTTGAGGCCTTGCCGTAGGTATTCGCCCGTTTTGGGCTCGTCTTCGACGATCAATATCTTCACAGTCAACGTCCTTTGCGCAAGTGTGCCTCGATTGCGCGGTAAGGCGTCGTAGATAACAAATTTGTAATCTGAAAGACAGCTTGGTGTTGGGGGGCGCTCGATAGAGTGCAGGCAGATTTCAACAACCCCAAAGGGATACCCCATGCACCGTGTTCCGATTGTGCGGAGAAAGCCATTGTGGCTGGCCGCGTTCGCACTATGTGCCCTGGCTGGCTCAGTGTCGGCCCAGCAAACGCCCCAAGCGCCGGTAGAGCAAGGCTCTATCGATTGGCGCAAGGCCAACGACGAAGTCTCCCAGTTCAAACGCGGCCACGCGGATGTCTTGAAGTGGGAGTCGGTCAACGACAACGGGCAAAGCAGCCAACCCTACACACCACCGGACACCTGGATCAAGTCCGCCGATGAGGCGGTTCGCCAAGCGTGGCGTACGCGCCCAGAGCTTATTGGCCCCTTGTCCCAGTTGGGAGTCGAAAACCGGGAACGCATTGCACAGGGGCGCTGGCTGGAAGTGGACCCCGCTGTACGCCGTCGGGTCGAGGACTTCGACACGGTTATGGATGTGGCGGCGGACGCCCGCAAGGCCTGGGTTACCGCCGTCGCGGCCAGCCTGACACTGAAACAGCAGCGTGACATGCAAGAGGCCACTGCAGCGGCTGCTGAACTGGCACGCCGCATGGTCCGGGTTGGCAACTGGAGCCGGATGGAACAGGCTCAGTGGCAAGCCAAGCTCGGAAAAACGAAGCTCCAGACGCTCAAGGCAGAAATTGAGGCTAAACAAGCCCAAACCGCGCTGCTCAAGGCCACCAAGCTGTGGGGTGTCTTCTCAACGGTGGGACTGGCGGATGCCATGCCCGACATGCCTCAACAGGCGCTGTCTCCAGCGGCCCTCCAACAGGGTCTGTCGGCATTGCGCAACGTACAGCCACGCGCCGAGAGCCTGAAAACTGGCCCCAATGCCCAGTTGGCATTCGATATCTACAACGCGAGCTACCAGGCGACCCAGGTCTCCAAAGATGAGCTGACCTTGCAGCAGTTCATCAACGATGAAGTCGTGCTTCGCTACAACGGCATGCTGCTCAGCGTCTGGGACCTGCTGACCCAGACCAATGAGTTGCTGCAAGCCCAGATCGGCGCCATCAACGCCCAGCGCGATTTCCTCATTGCCGAAACGGACCTGCAACTCGTCTTGCAGGGTGGTGCTCCCACCAGCTTTGTCAGCCTGGGCGGCGCCGGCGGCGAAAGTGCCGCAGCCAAATAACAAGGAAACACCATGGAACCCATCAATTCACGCCGCCGATTCTTTGCGGGTGCCGCCACGACGGTTGCAGGCTTGGCCGTGGCACGCTCTGCCATGGCCGCTTTGCCTGAACCAGTGATTCAAACCTCGGTCAACACTGCACCGCCCCTGGTACCCACTACCGGACGTCCCTACAACCCTGTAGTCACCCTCAATGGCTGGACCTTGCCTTGGCGCATGAACAACGGCGTCAAGGAGTTTCACTTGGTGGCCGAACCGGTCGAGCGAGAGGTTTCTCCCGGCTTCAAGGTCAATATGTGGGGCTACAACGGCCAAAGCCCGGGCCCTACCATCGAAGTCGTCGAAGGCGACCGAGTTCGTGTCTTCGTGACCAACAAGCTGCCCGAGCACACCACAGTGCACTGGCATGGTCAGCGCCTGCCCAACGGCATGGATGGGGTCGGTGGCCTGAACCAGAAGGCCATCCCGGTTGGCAAGACCTACGTCTACGAGTTTGTGGCGCGCCGTCCGGGAACCTTCATGTACCACCCGCATGCCGATGAAATGGTGCAAATGGCCATGGGCATGATGGGTTTCTGGGTCACCCACCCCAAGGAAAAGCATCCCCACATCAGTGAAGTAGATCGGGACTTCTGCTTCCTGCTCAATGCGTTTGACGTGGAACCGGGAACCAAAACCCCCAAGATCAACACCATGACCGACTTCAACATCTGGTCATGGAACAGCCGGGTGTTTCCTGGCATCGACACGCTCAACGTGCGCCAGAACGACCGGGTGCGCATCCGCGTGGGCAACCTGACGATGACCAACCACCCCATTCACCTGCATGGCCACGAATTCCAGGTCACAGGCACGGACGGCGGACCGACACCACCATCCTCGCGTTGGTACGAGGTTACGACCGATGTGGCCGTGGGGCAAATGCGCCAGGTGGAGTTTGTCGCCGATGAAGAAGGCGACTGGGCCTTCCATTGCCACAAAAGCCACCACACCATGAATGCCATGGGGCATACCGTCCCCACCATGGTGGGCGTAGACCACCGCGGTCTGATCAAGAAGATTCAGAAAGTGGCACCGGACTACATGCTCATGGGTGAGCGCGGCATGGCCGACATGGGAGAAATGGAAATGCCCATTCCGGACAATACCGCGCCCATGATGACCGGCCAAGCCCAGTATGGCCCCGTTGAAATGGGTGGCATGTTCAGCGTCCTCAAGGTGCGCAAGGACCAGAAACCCGGTGACTACAGCGATCCAGGGCCCTACAAATACCCGGCAGGGACCGTTGCCCAGGAGTACACCGGCCCGCTGTCTGAGCCTGCGCGCTTCCGCTCTGAAATCAGCTCGGGCATGCCAGCCGCTACCAAGAGTACCCCGGCTACGGTATTCAATGCCCGCAAGCCAACCAGCCACTCTGGTCACTAAGTCCATCCGTCTCCATTTTTACCAAGGAACCTTTCATGAAATTTGCCAAATCCTTCGCTCCCATCCTGTCTGCCTTCGCTATGGTGGCTCTTTCCACCGGCGCGCTGGCCAATGGCAACCACGCCGGCGGCCATGGTGACTCGGCCATCGGCAAAGCCGGCGTCGCCTCCAAAGTGAATCGCACGATTACCGTAGACATGGCCGACAGCATGCGTTACACCCCCTCCGACATCCAGGTCAAAAAGGGCGAAACCATCCGCTTCGTAGTGAAGAATTCCGGCAAGGTAAAACATGAGCTGAGCCTGGGTACCCAGAAGGAACTCTTGGAACATCTGGAGCAGATGAAGAAGTTCCCCGATATGGAGCACGATGAACCCAGCAAAGTGACCGTCGCACCGGGCGCCCAAGGCGAGATCATCTGGCAGTTCACCAAAGCCGGCGCGGTCAACTTCGCCTGCCTGATGCCTGGCCACTTTGAGGCCGGCATGAAGGGTCAGGTCAAAGTCGCAGGCCAATAAACCCGTCCATTTCCTTGAAATTATCAACCCCCACGGAACCAGGAGAACACAGCATGAACCGATTCACTCAAACACTCGCCGCCATCGCTACAGCCATGGTGACTTTGGCTGCGGTCCCCACTGTTGCGCATGCACAGATGGACAAAAAGATGGACATGAGCCAGATGACCGACGGCGAAATCCGCAAGGTAGACAAGGAAGCCGGCAAGGTCACCATCAAGCACGGCGAGATCAAGAACCTGGAGATGCCTGGCATGACCATGGTCTTCACTGCCAAAGAAAAATCGCTGCTGGACAAAGTGCAGGCCGGTGACAAGGTCAAGTTCGCTGTGATCAACGACGGCGGAAAAATGGTCGTCACCGACATCCAGACCGTCAAATAAGACAGCCAGTTCGCAAGTGAGGCTTGCACGCGATTCCCGGAAATGACAAGGCGCCGATAAGGCGCTTTGTCATATGGCAAAGCTGGAACGATGTTCTGCCTTCACACTACAAAGGATTGAGCCATGAGCACTCCATTTAAGACACAACTGCAGCGTCGAATGCTGCTCGCATCCGTTTTGGTTCTGGCTTTGCCATGCGCACATGCCGCCAGCCACGGCACCTCCATTGAGGTCTGGAAAGACCCCAACTGCGGGTGTTGCAAGGACTGGGTTACCCATCTGGAAAAGTCTGGCTTCACCGTTAAGGTCAATCAGAACGGCAACGATGTGGTGCGTGAACGGCTGGGCATGCCTAGGCAGTTGGGTTCCTGCCACACGGCTCTGGTCGGTGGCTATGCCATCGAGGGGCATGTGCCGGCCAAGGAAATACAACGCCTGCTGAAAGAAAAACCTGCAGCCATCGGTTTGTCCGTGCCGGGCATGCCGGTGGGCTCGCCAGGTATGGATGGACCCGTTTACAACGGTCGCAAAGATCCCTACGACGTCTTACTGGTCCTGAAGGATGGCAGTTCACGCATTTTCCAGGGCTATCGCTGAACCGCCGTAATTCGGACAAGCGCCTAATGGGTAAGCGATGCAGCTAGTGCACTGGTCTACGGTTGGGTTTCAAGGCATTAGTTGAGCCGCGGGGATTTTCTTCATGGGTTTTCAGGGGGCAACAAGATGAACCACTCGATGCACGCAGGACATGGCGAAGTAGATCGTCCACAGGTTGACCCGTCCAGTGAGGCCGCCGCGTTGAAAGACCCGGTGTGCGGAATGACGGTTACGACACAGTCGCCCCACCACGCAGAGCACATGGGCCGAACATTCTTCTTTTGCGGACCCAAATGCAAAGCAAAGTTTGATGCCAATCCCATGCAGTACATGGGGCAGTCGACCGACAAGACGGCTGAACAGCCTGTGGTGGCCGGAACGGTCTACACCTGTCCCATGCATTCCGAGATACGGCAGGATCACCCAGGTAATTGCCCCAAGTGCGGGATGACGCTGGAGCCCGTGATGCCCTCATTAGAGGACGAAGTGAACCCAGAGTTGCTGGATTTTCAGCGTCGCTTTTGGTGGACGCTGCCGCTGACCGGTATTGTTTTCGTGCTGGCCATGTTTGGGCATCGACTGCAGTGGATGGACATGGCAGTGCAGAGCTGGGTGGAATTCGCGCTGGCCACCCCCATTGTGGCGTGGGCCGGGTGGCCGTTTTTTGTTCGCGGTGCGCAATCCATCGTTCATCGCAGTCCCAATATGTGGACCCTGATCGGCCTTGGCACAGGTGCTGCCTTTGTCTACAGCGTGGTGGCCACCGTTGCACCGGGCGTGTTTCCGGAGTCTTTTGTGTCCATGGGACGGGTGGCGGTGTACTTTGAGGCAGCAGCCGTCATCATTTCTCTGACCCTGCTGGGTCAGATGCTGGAACTCAAGGCCCGTTCCCAAACCTCTGCCGCCATCAAATCCCTCCTGGGCCTGGCCCCCAAAACGGCACGGCTCATCAAGGCAGATGGAACAGAGGAGGATATTGAGCTGGGTCACGTCCACCTGGGCGACCTGCTGCGAGTGCGCCCCGGCGAGAAAGTGCCCGTGGATGGCGTAGTCACCGAAGGCAGCAGCGCGGTCGATGAATCCATGCTGACCGGTGAGCCTTTGCCCGTCACCAAGCGGGTGGGAGACAAGGTCATAGGCGCAACCCTCAACACTAGTGGCGCCCTGATCATGAAGTCCGAAAAAGTCGGATCTGACACCGTGCTGTCCCAAATCGTGCAAATGGTGGCCCAGGCCCAACGGTCCAGAGCGCCCATGCAACGCATGGCTGACGTGGTGGCCGGCTACTTCGTTGTCGCTGTAGTGAGCATTGCTGTGCTGACATTCCTAGGTTGGGGCCTGTTCGGTCCCCAACCCAGTTGGGTGTATGGCCTGATCAATGCGGTCGCAGTTCTGATCATTGCCTGCCCATGTGCGCTGGGCTTGGCGACCCCGATGTCCATCATGGTGGCTACCGGCAAAGGCGCGACCAATGGCGTGCTGTTCCGCGACGCGGCGGCCATTGAGAATCTGCGCAAGGTCGATACCCTCATCATCGACAAAACCGGGACCTTGACCGAGGGTCACCCCACATTCGAGAAAGCGGTTCCCAGCCGGGGATTTGAAGCCGACGAAGTTCTACGTCTGGCGGCCAGCCTGGACCAAGGCAGTGAGCATCCCTTGGCTGCGGCCATTGTGGCGGCAGCGCGTGAACGCCAGTTGGTGCTGGACAAGCCAGAGAACTTCGAATCGGGATCCGGCATTGGCGTCCAGGGCCAGGTAGGTGGACACCACCTGGTGCTGGGCAATACGGCGTTGATGCAACAGATCAGCGTTTCCGTGGACGCCCTGACAACCCAGGCTGAGGCCTTGCGTGCCGAGGGTGCCAGCGTGATGCACCTGGCCGTTGACGGCAAGCTGGCTGGACTGCTGGCAGTGTCTGACCCGATCAAAGCCAGCACGATGGAGGCGCTGACAGCCCTCAAAGCATCCGGCCTACGGATCGTGATGGCAACCGGTGACGGCATCACCACGGCCAAGGCCGTGGGCGCCAAGCTCGGTATCGAGGAGGTGCATGGCGAGGTCAAGCCGCAAGACAAATTAACCTTGGTCGAACGGTTGCAGAAAGAGGGGCGCATTGTGGCCATGGCCGGCGACGGTATCAACGACGCGCCAGCCCTGGCGAAAGCCCATGTAGGCATTGCCATGGGAACCGGCACGGACGTGGCCATGAACAGCGCCCAGGTCACGCTGGTGAAGGGCGATTTGCGAGGCATATCCATCGCGCTTGCGCTGTCCAACGCCACCGTGGGCAACATGAAGCAAAACCTGATGTTTGCCTTTTTGTACAACGCATTGGGCATTCCAGTGGCGGCAGGTCTGTTGTATCCGTTCACGGGTTGGCTGCTGTCCCCAATGGTCGCCGCGTTGGCCATGAGCTTCAGTTCGGCATCGGTCATTGGCAATGCGCTGCGTTTGCGCGGCAAGGCGCTGTAGCTGAAACGCTGATTTGGCGTTGAACTTCCACCTAGGTGGCTGTGATTGCCGCGCTCAGCGAGACAGGCTACTTGTTTCCAACTCTCTCTATTCCTCGGGAGCGGCGGCGCATCAACAGGTACACCGCTGGCACCACAAACATCGACAGCAACGGCGCCGTGATCATCCCGCCCACCATGGGCGCGGCAATGCGTTGCATAACCTCGGAGCCGGTGCCCGTCCCCCACATGATCGGAAACAGGCCGGCCAGGATGACCGCTACCGTCATGGCCTTGGGACGCACCCGCAGCACCGCACCTTCGCGGATAGCATCCAGCAGATCGTCCGCACTGGTCTTGCCTTGTTCGATGCGCTCGTCCCAGGCCGCCTTGAGGTACAGCAGCATGATGACTCCGAACTCTGCCGATACCCCAGCCAACGCAATGAAGCCCACGGCACCGGCCACCGACAGGTTGTAGCCCAGCAGGTACAGCAGCCAGATGCCGCCCACCAGCGCGAAGGGCAACGTGCCCATGATGAGCAGAGCTTCATCGAACCGCTTGAAGGTCAGGTACAGCAGCACAAAGATGATGAGCAGCGTGAACGGCACTACCACCTTGAGCTTGGCCGTGGCCCGTTCCAGGAACTCAAACTGCCCCGACCAGGACACCGAGTACCCAGCAGGCAAAGCCACCTTCTCGGCCACTGCCTTTTGCATGTCCTGCACCGCCGAACGCAAGTCCCGTCCGCGAATGTCCACATACACCCAGCCGGACAAACGCGCGTTCTCGCTGCGCAGCATGGGTGGACCGTCGGTGATACGGATGTCGGCCACATCCGATAGCACCAGTCTGGCACCGTTTTCCGCAACGATGGGCAAGGCCCGCAGCTTCTCCAACGAATCACGGATTTCACGGGGGTAGCGCATATTGATGGGGAAGCGCTGCAGTCCCTCCACCGTCTCGCCGATGTTGTCGCCTGCCACGGCAGAGGTAATGACGGACTGCACTTCCGCGATGTTCATGCCAAAGCGGGCGGCGGCATCGCGGTTGATGTTCACGTCCACATAGCGCCCGCCGGTCAGGCGCTCGGCCAGGGCGCTGCTGACACCGGGGACGTCCTTGAGGGCCTTTTCGATTTCACCGGTCAGGCGGTCGATGGTGGCCAAGTCGGTTCCGGCGACCTTGACCCCCACCGGGCTTTTGATGCCAGTGGCCAGCATGTCGATGCGGTTGCGGATCGGTGGCACCCAGATGTTGGCCAGGCCTGGCACCTTCACGATGCGGTCCAGCTCGTCCACCAGCTTGTCCTGTGTCATGCCGGGGCGCCATTGGTCTTTGGGTTTGAACTGGATGGTGGTCTCGAACATCTCCATGGGAGCGGGGTCAGTAGCGGTTTCGGCGCGGCCAGCCTTGCCGTAGACGCTCAACACCTCGGGCACGGTTTTGATCAGGCGGTCTGTCTGTTGCAGCAGCTCGCTGGCTTTGCCTGCAGACAAGCCCGGCAGCGCGGAAGGCATGTAGAGCAAATCGCCCTCGTCCAGGCGCGGCATGAACTCCCCCCCGATATGCTGCAAGGGCCACAGACTCAAACCCAGCAGCAGC
This sequence comes from Curvibacter sp. AEP1-3, assembly GCF_002163715.1. Taxonomy (GTDB): domain Bacteria; phylum Pseudomonadota; class Gammaproteobacteria; order Burkholderiales; family Burkholderiaceae_C; genus Allorhodoferax. The sequence continues at coordinate 2,793,485 of NZ_CP015698.1, read as the reverse complement.
GCAGCAATCGCCAGCGTGGCCTTGGGCCAGTCCAACACCGCGTTCAGCAGCGGACGGTAGACCGCAATCAGGAAGCGATTCAGCGGGTTGGCCTTCTCATCCGGGATGCGGCCTCGTATCAGGTAGCCCATCAACACCGGAATCAGCGTGACCGATAGCGCCGCTGCTGCTGCCATGGCGTAGGTCTTGGTGAATGCCAGTGGCGAGAACAAACGTCCCTCCTGTGCTTCCAACGTAAACACCGGAATGAAGGACAGCGTGATGATGAGCAGCGAGAAGAACAGCGCGGGGCCTACCTCGGCTGCCGACTCTCCAATGACCCGCCAGCGGGCTTCACCGTCCAGCTTTTGGTCCGGGTGGTCATGGCTCCAGTGCTCCAGATGCTTGTGGGCGTTTTCGATCATCACCACAGCGGCATCCACCATGGCCCCGATGGCGATGGCAATCCCGCCAAGCGACATGATGTTGGCGTTCACGCCCTGGTAGTGCATGACGATGAATGCCGCCAGGATGCCCAGCGGCAGCGAAACAATGGCGACCAGGGCCGAACGCAGGTGAAACAGGAAGATGAAGCACACCACTGCCACCACGGCGAACTCTTCCAATAGCTTGTGGCCCAGGTTCTCCACCGCCCGCTCGATCAGGCCGGAACGGTCGTAGACGGGCACGATCTCCACCCCCTTGGGCAGGCTGGATTCCAGGCTCTTGAGCTTGGCCTTGACGGCTGCAATGGTTTCCAAGGCGTTCTTGCCGGAGCGCATCACAATCACACCGCCCGCGGCTTCGCCTTCACCGTCCAGTTCGCCAATGCCACGTCGCATCTCTGGCCCGAGCTGGATGCGGGCCACGTCACCCAGCCGTACCGAGACGCCAGTTTGGGTGGTCATCAGCGGCACTTTGCGGAAATCGTCCAGGCTTTGCAGGTAGCCGCTGGCACGCACCATGTATTCGGCTTCGCCCAGCTCCAGCACCGAGCCCCCGGCCTCCTGGTTGCCCTTCTGAATGGCCTCAACCACCTTGCTGTGCGGGATGCCATAGGCAGCCAGCTTGTCCGGCTGCAGCACGATCTGGTACTGGCGCACCATGCCCCCCACCGAGGCCACCTCCGCCACATTGGGCACGGTTTTGAGTTCGTACTTGAGGAACCAGTCCTGCAGGGACCGTAATTGGGATGCATCCTGCGTGCCGCTGCGGTCCACCAGTGAATACTGGTAGATCCAGCCTACGCCGGTGGCATCCGGCCCCAGTGTGGCTTTGGCACCAGGCGGCAGGCGCGATTGCACCTGGTTCAGGTACTCCAGCACGCGGGAGCGTGCCCAGTACAGGTCCGTGCCATCCTCAAACAGCACGTATACAAAGGAGTCGCCAAAGAACGAGTAGCCGCGCACCGTCTTGGCTCCCGGCACCGACAGCATGGTGGTGGTCAACGGGTAGGTGATCTGGTTCTCGACAATGCGCGGCGCTTGCCCAGGGTACGTGGTGCGGATGATGACCTGCACATCCGATAGGTCGGGTAAGGCATCCAACGGGGTCTTGAGCACGCTGTACACCCCCCAGGCACTGACCATCAGCGTGGCCAGCAGCACCAGAAAGCGGTTGCCAATAGACCAGCGGATCAGGCGGGCAATCATGGTTTGCTCCCGGCCGGCTTGGCTGTGGCTGCTTTGGGTTCCAGGGCCATGGCGCTGATGCGGGTGATCTGTGGCAAGCCTTCGGCATCCATATAGAACTCGAAGTTCACTTTGTCGCCTGGCTCCAGATTGCGCGGCTGGCCGCTGGCAGGCAGCTTGAAATCCATGGTCATCGCGCCCCATTTGAGGGACGGGATTGGGCCATGCGACAAGGTGATGCTGTCATTGGCTATGGCTTCAATCTTGGCTTCTCCCTCGTGGCGGGGAGCGGTGTTGGCCGCGTTAGGCTTGGGCGCATCGTTCAAGCGTGCTTCCACACCCTTGAGACTGGCTTCCGAGTCGATCAGGAACTGGGACGACACTACCACGCGCTGGCCCATTTGCAGGCCGCGCTTGATCTCGGTCTGGCCGTTGCTTTCGATGCCGGTTTCCACCTCGACCGGGCGGAACTTTCCCTTGTCCTCGGCCAGCATGACCACCACGCGCTTACCGGTCTGGATCACGGCTTCCGTGGGGATCAGCAGGGACTTCTCTGCCCGCATGTCCATGAACTGCATGTTGACGAACATGCCGGGCACCAGCAGGTTGCCGGGGTTGGCCAGCTCCACGCGGGCCTTGAGCGTGCGGGTGGCCGCATTCACTTCGGGCACTATCGCCTGCACCGTGCCACGCAGGTTGGTGCCGGGTGCTGCAGCACTGCTTGCCTGCACCTTGGTGCCAGGGCGAATCAGAGCGGCCTGGCTTTCGGGCACTTCGGCATTGGCCCACACGCTGCTCAGGCCATTGATACGGAACAGGGTGGCTCCCGGCATCACCGTCATGCCTTCGCGGGCCATCAACTCCACCACCACGCCACCGATCGGGGCGGTCAGGGTGATACGCGCTTGGGTCTTGCCACTGCTTTCCACCAGCCGAATCTGCTCATCGCTCATGCCGACCTGGCGCATGCGTTGGCGGGCACCGTCAACCAGCGGCGCGAGGTCTGTGCCTTGCATGCGCCGAACCGACAGAAATTCCTCCTGTGCAGCAATCCAGTCGGGCACATAGAGTTCGGCTAGAGGCTGCCCTTTGCTGACGCGATCCAGGGTTGCACGCACGTGCAGGCGCTCGATGTAGCCGGTGGCACGGGCCTGCACAAAGGCCTGGTCGCGTTCATTGAAGGCGATGTTGCCCACCGCAGAGACCTGCGGCGACAGCATGCCTTCGGTGACTTCGGCGGTCCGCACCCCCAGGTTTTGCTGGATGCGGGGGCTGACCGTGACCTTGCTGCCATCGCTGCCAGCGTCCCCGTCAGCGTAGACCGGCACCAGCATCATGTCCATGAAGGGAGACTTGGCGGGCTTGTCGAACTTGTTGCCCGGCACCATGGGGTCGTGGTAGTACAGCACCTTGCGCCCGGTGACCGGGTCCACATCGCCGGCTTTGATGCCGTGTTCGATATGGCGGCGAGTGGCGTCTTCGCCTTCGGCAATGCTTTGGGGGATGTCACCTGGCGTGGTGTTCGCTGTGGAGGCGGCCCCGGCCGACGGGGCGGAGGTGGTGGCCATACCCATGTCGCGCTGCATGCCTATGGCGTACAGACCGTAACCGCTCGCGGCGAGTACGCCCGCACCGACCAGGCCCATCAGCAATGGTTTGAGTTGTGTCATGTTATTTCTCCGTGGCTGTCGTTGGGGTTGGCAATACGGGCGCGCGCGTCTCAACGGCTGTTGGGTGCTCCGCAGGAATCAGGTACTCCAGCTGCGCCCACAGGGCGGCGGTCTCCATCGCCAGGCGCAGACGATCCATGTGGGTGTCGATGGCCATGCGCCGTGCTTCGAGCACCGCTATGAGCGGGCCGCTGCCGCCCCGGTAAGCAGCTATCGCGGCTTGGGTGCGTTCAGTGGCAAGCGGTATCAAGGCACTGTCGTACTGCGCCAGACGCTCACGGTTGCTTTGCCATTCTTGCCACCACATACGGATGTCGGCGGCATGTTCCCGCGTGGCTTCCTCGCGCTGGGCACGCATCTGCTCAGCAACGGCCAGCTTGGAAGAGAGTTCGCGATCCTGCCGGTTCTTTGGGTCCCATTGAAGGGGAACGGAGACATTGATCGACACCATGTTCGAGTAGGCCGGGCCCCGCTGGCTGTACATCAGCTCTACGGTCCAGTCGGGGCGTTTGTTGCTTTGCGCAATATCCGCTTCGGCGCGCGCTACCTCTTCCTGCTTGGCCATCAAGGCGATTTGAGGGTGGTGGGCCAATTGGCCTTCCAGACTGGCCAGATCAAGGTGCACGGCCTCCAGGCTGGGAGGTGTGTCCAGTACCTGGTTGGCTTCGTCGCCTACCCAGCGCGCCAGTTTGATCTTGGCCGTCCCAATCTGTTTCTCTGCCTGGCGGATGCGGTCGTCCATCTGCGCCACCATGGAACGGGCGGCGAACACATCCGCTTGGCTTCCACGTCCGCCACGGTAAGCAGCGTCGGCGGCCTCGATCTGCAAGCCGGCCTCCGTCCGTTGGGTCCGCAGTAGATCCAGCATGCGTTCCTGGTAATAGCGGTCCAGCCATGCCATGGCGGTGTCCCGCCGCAGGTTCGCAAGCGCCACGGCGCGGCTGGCTTCTGCGGCTTCCGCCTCACGGTTGAAACGATCGGAGCGGGCATGGAGCTTGTCGCTCCGGGTGATTTCCTGCATCACGCCCACCGAGCGCATGGTCATGAAGTCCTGCGTCAGGCTGAAACGGTCTTCGCCGTTGATCGGCAGGTTGTTAACGCCGAGTTTGAGCGTGGGGTCGGGCAGTTGCCCAGCGGCCAGGGCCATGTCACGGGAGGCAGTGGCTGCGGCTTCCTGGGCGGTGAGCTGGCGCGAACGGCTTTGGGCCAGTTGCAAAGCCCTGTCCATGGACAACGCCTGCTGGGCAAAGCTGCCTATATGAACAAAGGCCAGGCCAAGTGCCAACAGGCAAGCCCAATGGCCATGGCGGCCACGGGATGGTGCCCCCCCAAATGGATCAGAAAACATGGAATCTCCAGACAACGAAACGGTGGTTTCATGTCGGCTCGGTGCGGCAGACCAGCTTCAGGCTGGCAAGCGCAGGTGAGCACGACCGATGCGCCGACACAACCCAAAGGCGGTCAGCGCAATGTCGTCAGGAAGATCAAATTCGGAAACAGCAGTGCAGTATGGTGTGCGGCGGAGAGGTCGCAACCAAAGCACTGGGGGTAGCCGCTGCGGGGCGCAGACTGGCCTTGGGAGCAGGCTCCAGCGGAGCAAAGTACAGCGCCAGAAGGATTGCGGCAGGTACCGTCAGTGTGGAGGCCTGGTCGCTTTGCTGCCCAAACTTGCAATGTTCGGCGCAGAGATTGGCGTTTTGCGGGTCGAGGGCACCCATCGCCATGTCCTCGCAGTTGGACATGGATTGGCTGGCAACGTCCATGGATGCCTTGCCTGCATCAGCTTCACCTGAACCCGCCACGGACATTTGCGCCGGTGTACCGGGGCAGGCATAGGCAGCGACAGCCAACTGGGAAAACAGCAAACAGCCTATAAGCAGTTGCGCCACGGATCGCAGGAAACCCTTACGCATGGATAGTCACCTGCAATGTCAGCGCCCCATGGCAACCACCAACCTGTGTCGTGACACAAGAAGATTTGACGGTGGGCGTGAGGATAGGTGACACAGGCAGAACGGTTGGCTACGACCTAGGATAGCACTCGATATGCAAAGTTCCCCAGAAAGGCGATGCGACAACCAATCCGGGGGGTGAGGCGCTGCGCTTGGCGAAAGGCCGGCTCGGGCAAAAAAAAGAGCCCCGAAGGGCTCTGAACACTTTGCCAAAAGACTGCTGTCAACAGTTCGGCAAGCAATATTTTAGATGGCTTGCGGGTAGCAGTTGCGCATCGAGTACTTGTTAAGCACTGGCTACCAGTCTCGTTGATGGTTCATCGGGCAATGCATTGGCGAGGTTGCTATCGAACAACTCTCAGGTAACCACGGGTCTTACCGGTCACGTTGTCCAGGCTCTCCATTGCGGACCACAGCAGCGACAGCGGGACCCAGTGCGGCGGATATTTGAACCTGGCCACGTCCATGAGCAAGACCAGATCCTTCGCAGCGTGATAGCCACCGATCGGTGAAAAATGCCCCTCTCCCGTCTGGCCCAGTGCCTGCCGAGAGTAGGACGCGATCAAGGCCTGCTTGTTTTCATCGCTGCACACCGCCTGCACCAGTACCCTGAATTGCACCAATGAGGTTTGCTCCGCATGCGTCACCTGCACGGTGACTCCGTTGCAATGGGCCAGCCTGGCCAAGCCTTCCAGCGAGATCCCTTCGGCCTGGATGCTGCTCAACTGGTCGCAACAGTCAGCAATGTCCTCGCTGAACCAGCGCCACACGCCTTTCCAGAGCCGCTTGGGATCGACCTCCAGCGCATTGAGCACCATGACCAGGCTACTGATCCCGCAGTAGGTCGGCTCGACCTGCGTCTGGAACTGCTCGGCCAGGGGAAAGTAGCCCTCCATGCCGCCAGCCAACAACGCCTCACGGAACAGCGAACGGCCGGCCGGAGAGGAGAAGGCGATGAGTCCTTCGGGCAATGGACGCCGATAGAGCCCTGGTTGGATGCCATCCGTCGCCGCTATGGCACGGCAGGTGGCGACAGCGCAGTTGTTCATGATGGCCACTTCATATCGTGACTACTGGGTTTCACCGGAGCCAGGCGCAACAGGGCTACAGCTGCGACCAGGCCAATACCAGCGGAGATCCAGAGTGCATTGATCCCGTACTGCGCCATGAAGACACCAAACAACCAAGGTGCCAATGCCTGGGCCAGCCTGGCCGGGACCATAAGTAGTCCCTGGCGCTCGCCATAGCCCTTGGGGCCGAACAGGACCAGCGGCAGTGTGCCTTTGGCAATCGTTAGGATGCCGTTGCCGGCGCCATGCACCAGCGCAAAGAAGATCGCCGCTGGCGCGCCAAACAGGGCCAAGCTGATAGCCCCCACTGGGTGGAGGCAGGCGGCGATCCGGGCGCTGATCAGAGGATGGACCCGGCGCAGCACTCCAAACTCCAGCAGACGACCAGCGACCTGTGCCGGGCCAATCAGCGCCCCAGCAGTCAATGCCACCGCCACCGTGGCACCACAGGCTTTAAGCAGTGCCGGCAAATGGGCCGCCATGGCCGTGCTGATGAACCAGGTGATGGCAATAACGACCGAGAGCAAGATGGCGCTGCTGAGAGGCACAGGTGCAGAGGGTGCGGTCCAGTTGCCTGTTTGAGGCGTTGTCACCGACTCAATCGCCTGTTCGTCAACCAGCCTGGGCAATGACAGATTCAAGGGCAGTGCCAACAACAGATGTAGTCCTGCCCAAGCAAAGCACGTCCCCCTCCAGCCTATCCATGCTTCCATGGCAGCAGAGAACGGCCAGCCCACCGTGCTGGCGAACCCCGCAAGCAGGGTGATCCCGGTGATCATGTTGCGGGCGTTGTGGCCATAGAGCCGCACCAGCGTCGCAAACGCAGCCTCATACAGTCCCGCCGCCATGCCGGCACCCAGCACGATCCAGGCAGCAAACAGCCCGATGGGGCCACTGGCCAAACCCAGGCCGATCAGGCCCGCAGCAAAGACCAAGTTGGTCGATGCCAGCACGGGGCGGCCGCCAAACCGGTCAATGGCACGACCGGCATGCGTACCCAAAAACGCAGAAATGACCAACCCAACCGAGAAGGCCGCAAACACCGTGGCCACGCTGAGGCCCAGCTCGGCGGCAATGGGCGCAGCCAGGATGGCAGGCAGGTAGTAGGTCGACGCCCACGCCAAGGTCTGGGCCGTGCCCAGGGTCAGAACAATGCGAGTCCGGCCGGCGTGTGCCATCAGGTTTTCTAAATGGCCCGCTGGTTCACCCGCTTGGACAGCTCTGCAGCCGTTTCCTTGCGCTCGCTGTACCGGTCCACCAGGTAGGGCGACACATCGCGCGTCAGCAGCGTGAACTTGACCAGCTCTTCCATCACATCCACCACGCGGTCATAGAAGGCAGACGGTTTCATGCGCCCGGCTTCATCAAACTCGGCGAAGGCCTTGGCCACCGAGCTTTGGTTAGGGATTGTGATCATGCGCATCCAGCGGCCCAGGATGCGCATCTGGTTGACGGCATTGAAGGACTGCGAACCGCCGTTGACCTGCATCAGGGCCAGTGTCTTGCCTTGGGTTGGGCGCACCGCGCCCTGCGACAAGGGAATCCAGTCGATCTGGCTTTTCATGATGCCGGACATGGCGCCGTGGCGCTCAGGGGAACTCCAGACCATGCCTTCGGACCAGGTGGCCAGCTCCCGCAGTTCCAGCACCTTGGGGTGGCTTTCCGGGGCGCCGTCGGGTTGCGGCAGGCCTTCGGGATCAAAGATTTTGACCTGCGCGCCCATGGTCTCCAGCAGACGGGCCGCCTCCAGTGTCAGGAGCTTGCTGTAGGAGCGTTCCCGCAGCGAGCCATAGAGCATCAGGATGCGTGGCGGGTGGGTAGATACCTTGGCGGGCTGCAGAGTGGCTTGGCTGGGAATCTGGAAGCACGCAGCGTCCAGGTTGCTGGAGGGCAAAGAGGTTTCAGACACGTTGGCCCTTCTGGTCGATCACCTTCTCGCCGTCTTCCTTGGTGAACGCGCCTTGCTGCGGCTTGGGCAGTAGGTCCAGCACTGCCTCGCTGGGGCGGCACAGCCGGGTACCCAAGGAAGTGACCACCACTGGGCGGTTGATCAGAATGGGATGGGCCAGCATGAAGTCCACCAGTTGGTCATCGGTCCACTTGGGATCGGCCAGGCCCAGTTCCTCGTAGGGTGTGCCTTTTTCTCGGAGGAGTGCGCGGGTGCCGATGTCCATGGCGGCAATAAGGGACTGCAGCGTGGCCTTGCTGGGCGGTGTTTGCAGGTACTCAATGACTTCAGGCTCCTCGCCGGAGTTGCGAATCAGGGCCAGGGTGTTGCGGGAGGTTCCGCAGGCGGGATTGTGATAAATCGTGATGGACATGGTTCAGTCGGACTGGTGGGGGGTTGAGGTGGTCGAAGCGGGAGCCCCTTCCGACCATTTGAAGAGGGCAAGGGCCAGAGCGGCGCCTACCACCTGGCTCAGGATGAAGCCCGCCACGTCGGTGGGGCGGATGCCGGAGAAGGTGTCGGTCAGCGACCGGGCGATGGTGACGGCCGGGTTGGCGAAGGAGGTGGACGCGGTGAACCAGTAAGCGGCAGTGATGTACGCCCCGACAGCAACGGGCACGAAGTCAGGCCGTGTCTTTGCGACATTGAGGATGATGGTCAGCAGACCGAACGACGCGACAATCTCGCTCCACCATTGGTGCGAGCCGGTACGCATGTGGGTGGATTCCATCAGCAGCGGCAGCTCGAACATGTAGTGGGCGGCCATCACGCCGGCAATGGCCCCCAGGACCTGGGCGATCAGGTAGACCGAGGCCTTGCCCCAACTCGCGCGCTTCATGACCACCTCGGTGATGGTCACCAAGGGATTGAAGTGCGCGCCGGAGGTTGGCCCAAAGGTGGCGATCAAGGCAATCAGGGCCGCACCGGTGGCCAGGGTGTTGGCCAGCAAGGCGACCGCGACGTTGCCGCCAGCCAGCCGCTCTCCCATGATGCCGGAGCCCACCACCGTGGCCAACAACATGGCCGTGCCGATGAACTCGGCCACAAATTCCTTGCGCCAGTTCATGCCGTTTTGCCGATTTCGTCCAGTTTGGATTTGAGGCTGAGGCGATCCAGCGAAGCTGCGGGCAAGGCCGTGAACATCTCGATGCGTCGACGCATGACAGCTGCGGTATCGCGGAAGGCACGGCGTTTCTGGTCATCCGTCCCCTCGACGGCCGCAGGGTCAGGAACACCCCAGTGGGCCGACATGGGCTGACCGGGCCAGTACGGGCACTGCTCACCGGCCGCCTGGTCGCACACCGTGATCACATAGTCCATGACCGGAGCACTCTCCACGGCAAACTCGTTCCAGGACTTGCTGCGCAAGCCTTCTGTGGGAAAACCATTGCTCTCCAGGAACTCTATGGCGAACGGGTTCACGATCCCGTTGGGGTAGCTACCTGCAGAGAAGGCTTTGAACTTGCCGCGGCCAAAGACGTTGAGCTGGACTTCGGCCAGGATGCTGCGGGCGGAGTTGCCTGTGCACAGGAAGAGCACGTTGTAGACTTTTTCGGACATGGTGATCTCTCGGAAAAGGGTTTCTTGAAGGCTGAACAACCAGCCTTAGCAGCAGGCGGCGCCCGCCGCGTCAACTTCACAGGCCTGGCCACCGCAGCAGTTCTCGGTGAGGTAGCCGACCAGTTCATTCATGGCGGTGAAGTTGGCGCTGTAATGGATTTTTCTGCCCTCGGGGCGGGCCACGATGAGCCCCGCCTGGGTCAGTTCTTTCAGGTGGAAAGACAGAGGAGGCGCCGGCATTTCCAGCGTCTCGGCGATGACGCCGGGTGTCAGGCCTTCGGGACCGGCCTGGACCAGCATCCTGAACACCGAGAGGCGGGTTTCATGGGCCAAAGCGCCCAGGGCCTTCACCGTTTGTATTGCGTCCATATCGGTCTCCTCTTTGATCTTGGTAGTGGTGTCGGCCCGAGGCGTCTGTTGCCTGGATTTACTTCTTGGGAGGCATCAACACGGTGTCGATCACCTGCACCACGCCATTGGAGGCCTTGAGGTCAGCCTGGGTCACCACGGCGCTTTCGACGGTCAGGAAGGTGCCGGCTTTGTACAGAGAAATGCTGTCACCGGTGGCGGTCTTCTGCGGTCCGTTGTTGATGGCGTCGGAAGTCAGGTTGGCGGCGACCACGTGGTAGTTCAGGACAGACTTGAGCATCTCCTTGTTGCCAGCCAGCTCGGCCAGCTTGCCTGCGGGAATGGCGCTGAACGCTGCGTTACTGGGCGCGAACACGGTCACGGGACCGGCGCCACCCAGAGAGTCAGCCAGGCCGGCGTCCTGAATGAGCTTGGCGGCGGTGGTCAGGTTGGGGTTATGGGAGATCGTCTCCATCACGGTTTCCGCCTGGGCGCTGTTCGCCCAACCAGCGACGATCACTAGGGTGGAAACAGTGAGATTCAACAGTACACGGTGTTTCATAGGTATTCCTTGAATTGATTGATCTGAGGGGTGTCGCCAGGTGCTCCGGGCAATCACTTCAATAATTCTAGAAATATTATATTAAAGATTCGTGACACCCGTTCAGAGGGGCGTGACGCCAAGATGGTCGCTTCTAAGAAAGGCCCGTGGGCCAAGGAGTTTGAAATGGAAACTGTGTCCCAAAGCAGCATTCAGACGTTGACCCGCGCCGCGCAAGACAATGCCAACCCTGCTAGTCAGGCCGAAGCCGCAGGGGCAGCGTTGAAGCAGTACGTCTCGTTGATAACGAACTAATTATTTTTGGACACTTTCGGGGGAAACCGAGTGTGGTCACTGCTTTGCAGGGATTTCACTTTGATCTTGTAGTTCCTCTCTCCGAAATGTCCAAAATAGCTGTTGGGGTTACCAATTAGCGAACCACGTTTAGCGAAAGTTCCGTCAACGACTGAGTTAGTTTGCGCCTTTCAACGCAAAAAATATAACGACCCCCTGTTTCTGCATCTGGCACTTTCGCGACCACCGAGAACGACCGCTGGCCAGTCTCGAAAACTGTGTACATGGGTTACCCAGAACCGGTCAGTGGCGACTGTCGGCAATCGCTACAACGCGAACTTCAAAATCGGCTGCCCAGAAGCGGACATTGACCAACGCCCGCTCCTGGCCCGAAGCAGCACGACGAGCAACCACAAATTGCTAGTACGATTCGTTGGCCCTTGCTCAAAGAATTCCGACTATGCCCGTACCGATTAAGCTCTCCAAAGGCCTTGTTGACGATGCAAAAATAGTTGCATTGGCCGAGCATCGATCTGTACCCAAACAGATTGAATACTGGGCTCGAATTGGCAAGGCTGTATTGGACAACCCTGAATTGCCGATACGGTTGATTCAAGACACGATGTTGGGTCTTGAAGAGGCGAGAACTGGCAAGCTTGCTGAATACAAGTTCGACCACTAAAGCTGCAACCCTTAGTCTGAAGCCACTCATCGAAGAAATGCCGTCAGGTTGCGTGCGTCGGCTTGCTCCATGGGCGGAAGTGAGGTCAGATAAGGGTCAATGGCACGCAGCTCTTTCCGAGCAGCCTCGACGTCGCCAGTCTTTCCGAGCGCGTGCGCATAGAGGTAGCGCACTGGTATGACTCGATCATTCAACCTGTACTTCGTGACCAGCGTCAGAAGGTAGGGCTCCAACAGTTTGCGAGCGCGTTGCGGCTCGCCCTTGTCGATGTGCTGCCACACCAAATCAATGCACACGCGTGCCGCCGAGTCCCAATGACCTGTGATTTCGAACAAACGGATGGCGATGGCGCGGATAGCGCCTGCGGGTCGACGACGTGCCTCGACAACCCTGGCCAGCAGGTCGTAACAATCAGCAAGCTTTTTGCAACCGTCCGCGTAGGAATCGTCCTTCCGCACGCGATCCACATATTGGCTGGGGTCCGACATAAGAGCCTCTACATCAAGCCGTAGGGCTCTGAGGTAGTCCTTCATTACGGCCTGGAGCCTTCTATCTGCTAAATCGAAGCGTGAAATCTTCCAGAGGGCCAAAGCCGCGTTGTACTCGAATATCCGTCGATGAGAATCGCTGTTAGGCAAAAGGCCTTCAACCCGGCACAACAGGTCGTGGACGCCTTGCTCGTCACCCTGCTCAGCCAAGTGATGGACCTTCTTCTGCAGAAACACGATCAGAGCGCGAGGATCGTCCAATCGAGCAGGAAGCAGTGCTTCCATCTTGGCCAACAACGGCGCAACTGCATCCTCAGGCCCGTTCCTTTGCCGGTAGTAAAGCAACGCATCGATCGACTCGCAGCGGGTTTCGGCCGAAACGCTCTCGTCGTCGGCGGCCTCCTCAAGCAGTGACCATACTGCTGGGAACGGTCCGAGCTCGTGGAAGATCTCCTCGGTAGCCAAGTCAGCAAGTTCGCCAATACGGCGCAGTTCTACAAGCATCCTCACGAACAGTGGAAGTCGCTCCTGCCCCTGCTCCTGACCATGCTCCAACGACACTTCCAACAACTTCAGCAGAGCTTCCTTGGCGCGGCGCTCTGCGCCGACATCGGTGGCTAGGTGCTCTAGAGCGACGGGCCGCAATGCGTCATGAGTCTTACTTCGTTGACTGCCATATGCCTGCAACAGGCCGCTGGAACGCAGCGCACGCAGGCTGCCTATCACTGCTCGGCGATCGAAACCGAAAGCGGCATGCGTGATGGTTACCAACTCCTCTGCCGCAAGTGGGACGTCGGCCAAGCTGGCGCACTCGAGCACGCTCTTCAGCTTGGCGTCCAGCCCGTCGAAGACCCGCGCCAAGATAGTGTGCTGCTTCGTATCTGACACCAGAGTCTGGGACTCGAGCGCTTCGCAGAAGGCGCTCAGGTCGCCGCTGTAGTCGTTCGCGGCTACCTGAATAGCGCTGCGTACGTACAGAGGAAGTCCCGCCGTCAGACGCTTGAGCCACACCACCGTCGGTAGCGACGATTCGCATCCTGCGGCGTTCGCTTCCGCGGCGATTGTGTCGTCGCCCCAGCCCCGCAATGTTTCGGGCTCGACAGCAAGTGCTGTACATAGTTGGTTCAGCTCATTGGTAGGCTGGGCGAGAAACACCGACCGCAGCCCCTTAAGAGCGCTTGAAATCGCACGAGCGTCATCAATCGCAAGACGATGCGCGTTGTCGATTACCACGGTGTAGGTGTTGTGATGCGTGGCTAGCGCCTGGCTCGAAGCGAGCAGCGATTCAACGCCAGAAAGGGCGACCCTTTCGACTGCCCGCAGCGCGTCTATATCGCCGTGCAGCCAGCGAGCCGCAAGTTCCCTCGCGAGAGCGGCTGGCACCGACGCGCTTGGAAGGTCTGCCACGTCGATGTACGTGCTGAATAGCCCGTCGCCCATGGCGGCATGCGCCGCCCATGACGTCTTGCCGGCACCAGAGAACCCAACGATGAGGCGGATCGACTCGTTAGTTGTGAGCGCGGGCTCCTGATCCTGCGGTTTGTAGTTCAGCGGCGGCGCTGGAAACTCATGCAGCTGATGCACGAACTGTTCGAGCATTCCCGCGGCCTGTTCCGCAGTGATTGCGTGCGAGGAATACTCGCCAGTCCCTGACGCAATGCGCACCATTAGACCCGCGAGCTTCAGGACAAGGACGTCGGGCGCCACCATTAAGAACGGCAACGTCGCAGCCTGATCGACGCACCAAGTGAATGCCTCATCGACGGTGGCCCAAGGTGGTGGCAGGCCTTCTACCGCATATCCTGGCCACACAGTGCGGACGTCTGACGGCATGTCACCAGCGGCAATACATGCGGAAAGTACAGGGGAAGGATCGGAGTTCAGCGCCAGTACGAACTCCGCGCGCCCCTTGCGTCTCTGCGCGTCATGAATTTCGCGGTATCGCTCAAACCGCTGCAGAGCACTCGCCACATCGCCAGGTTTGACGAGGCGGCTGCGGGTCTTGACCTGCACATACACGTGGCGATCTGGATATCGAAGTTCAACGTCCTCGTTGAACTCAATCATCAGGCGAGACCACCCCGACCGTCCTGACATCAGCACGCACGCGACACCGTACAGATGCTGATAAAGAAAGCCCTTATGCGTCGCTTCGATACGACGAAGCTGCACCGAGTCAACGACGGTATCGGCCTGAGATTCGAGCTCCATTGGACCAGTTTATCCCCTTCGCACTCCTAGGGCACCCGTCCGAAAGCGGACATCTGCTCCGATGTATCTGAGGCGCCCGCCGAGGTCGCCTTTGCGGGGCTGATTCAGCCGATCGATACAACAAGTTATCGTGAGCGAAGTTTGCAATGTTAGTTAGAGCTTAAGCAGCTCTACGTTTCTTACCTGCCTTTGATTCAATTCCGCTCTTGTCCTTTGGGTCAACCAAAAGTTGAACGCAGACATGCCACGTCTCATAGCTGCAATTTGTCTCTTGGTGGTCGTGTTCGGAGAGAAAGGCAAAGGGCGCCATTCGCTGGCACTCTGAGAACCGAACGTTGGTTGCCTCAGGCAATTTTGCGATGGTATCTTTCCATGCATCAACGTGATGAATTGTATTTGGCCTCCGCAAATATGCGATCAGAGCACCGTATCCTTTTCCTTTTTTATCTTTGCCGGATGCGTATCTCGTCACTAATTGTTTGAACCCTTCCGCGATATTAGTGACGGACTCATATTTTTTTGCTTCACCAATCCATTTGAAATTATTCGTCAAATCGTCTACATAAATGTCGACATTCCCCCCCGCAGCTTGCTGCCGCGCCTTGAGACCAGCTCCCTCCAAGAACATGATTATTCTTGCGGTAGTGGCATCTTCGCCTTCATGTTCAATGTAGTGTTTGTAATTCTCTAAACTGTTAATTGATCTGTGTATCTGGTCATACAGATTGCGCACAAAATCTTCATATGAATTAACTGCTAGCCTGGCCAAGTACCCTGCCAGCATGTCATCCATAGCTTGAAGTCGGCGTACGTCTGCAGCTGATGTCATGTATGAAGTAGACGCATTGGAAACGTCTTATCCGGAAAATAGAAAATTAGCACCCTCTCAGCAAGGTCGTCCGCGCGTTCGCCACTGATTGGATCAATGCTGTCGTAAATTGCTCCGGAAAATTCAGCGCGAGAGATGTTGTGAATTTCCTCGTTGTTATCGACGTACTCGAAACCCACACTTAAATAGCCAATAGCATCGCCTGCCAAGGCCTGCAATGCTTTTAATACCGATACATCCACATGCGCAGTATTTGGTAGCTTACAGAGATTCTTTACAAACGCGAGATTGATGTGGTGGACGCTATCCCCATGCTCAGTGACGTACGCAACTATGGTCGAAGCAATGCGCACTTCTGGTTTTTCTCTACCAAAAATCGCCTCTAGCTTTTCTATGACCATTGCAGAGTAGCTCATAGCGTGGAAAACATCTGCTAGCTGCTGTGCGCAACAAGTTTATTTACTACTACTGCTAAGGCCGTGTCAGATACGCAATTTATCTCCGCCGAGCGAACATAGGCACCTTCATTTGATAGCCCACCAACGTTAATTTTAATACGTGCAGTCGCTCCTCCCGCGGCGCCGATTAGATTGGCCCAATGGAGCGTTATATCGTGGACAGTGATTACGCCAACTTTCAACACTCCAGCAGCGTGAAACTCTTCGGTTCTTAAATCGTCGTCCGAACTCAATTGTTCTTTCTTCTGTGACTGCGAAGGGGCACGAAAAGCCAACCGTTTTACTTTCCCTTCGCCAGCCTGCTGATACATGGAGTTGATACAGCCGTACAGGTTGAGCGGACTGTTATTTTCATACATTGTCTGAAGGTCTGGATTGCGACTTGCAACCATAGCCAATACAGCTGAACATCTATCCTCAGAGCTCTCGTTGGCACCCATTCGATGAGGTTGATCGACAAGCACTTCAACTCTCTTGAGGCTGGGCCGAAAATTGATCACATCGAATATTTGATAAGGTAATTTTTTTATTGCGACGATTCGTTCATAACCAGCGAACGTATTCTGAACATGTACATTCACCTGATTCATGTCATAGCTGATTTTGTCATATTCAGTTCTTGACGAACAAAATATCAGCGATACATCGGCATTTTCCCTGTAAATCACCTTTGAGAGGAACAGATCAGTGGTGTTTCCAGCCAAAAGAGTTGGCGACAAGGGGAGTGGAAAGTCTTGGCTGTATGGACCAGTTGCTGTGAGGCCAGCGAGCGCAGCCGATATTCGTATTACTTCGTCATCCTCAAGAAGGAATACATGCAAGTCTTTTTGCCCAGCTATGGCCTTGCTTTGAATAATCTGAGAAAGCTGGCGGCTTATCGTCGCTTGCTCCTCGGCAGAGTAATTGCCAAGTTTTTCCAGCAGCTTATCCCATCCATTTCCAGCTTCCTTATCAATCGCTGCCATTGCCTCACGCACAGCTCCAAACGGGTGCTTTTGGTCTCTTAGTGAAGCAATAATCTTGGCAAGTTCAGTTGATAGTGCCACCTTCCCTCCTCCATTTTTTGATCATCCTATCAGAGCGTTGAGTAGATCAGGGACGGATCTTGGTTGAAACCAGACTCCGATGGCAGATCGCAACTCAACTTTTTCAGCAGGAATTTGGAGAGGTTTGATTTGCGAGTCGATATCAATGGGCTACGTAGTTTGTAGGAACATCTTGTCGATCTCATCAGCGCCGTAATAAGCTCTGGCACGGTAATCGGCTATCAGTTTCCTGGCGGCGCGCCTCCCTGCAGGCAACGCCTAGATCACGAACAGAGGGCTTGGATTCTCTCGTGACAACACTAGCTGCAGACGATGCGATGCGCGGCTCAACGCAACATACAGCAGGCACCGTGCATCTTCTTGATCCGGGAATGTGTTGGCATTGACTGGGAGAAGAATGACGCTCTCGCATTCGAGGCCCTTGGCTTTGTGAATCGTACTAATGGCACATGTGGGAGGCTTAGGGCGCGTGTAGGTACGACGGTGAGTGATTTCGATGAGTCCAACCTCAGGGCTTTCGTAGTCACCCAGACGAACAGCCTCCCAGAATTCCTTGCTGTAATCAATTTCTATCGCAGAGAAAGTCGCCTGCTGCTCCTTCATCTCGCGCAGACGCCGGAGCAACTTCGACACACCAATATGATTTGGCTCGGCTGTCAGCGATCGAGCCAGCTCCTGGATCAGCGCCGGTTTGCCGGAAGTAGACTTCGTGCAGCCCTCCGCGACCTCGCGGATGAGTCGATCACCAAAGGCCGATGGACTAAAGCCTTTGCCGACATCATCCATGAAAGCGACAACTGCCTTGGCGATTGTCGTGGCATCGCCCGTACCAGCTTGGATGGCCGCAACCAGCCGATCGAGTCCAACCCTTGTGTGTCCTTCCCAGATCGGCAGGCGGCGCATGAACATGGCCCGGATTGCCCGTGCTGTTTCGTTGTATCGCGTGAGAACGAGCAACGAAGACTGGCTCTTCTCAAAGTCGTCGATCGGCTTTCGCTGCCCAGAGGTCAGTTGGATGCCCATACGGACCTGCGACTGGTTCTCGGCGAATACTACCTGGACCCTGTCCGGTAGCCCAGACCTGAGATCGATGCGTCCATTGTTCTGCAGCGTATCACGCGCTCTAAGGGTCCAAGCTCCGAGATCAGGGCAGCCGCCCCGATTCCAGCGGTGGGGAAAATCCAGCTGCTCAAAAGCCTGTGCTGCGCCAGTCAGGCCGTTCCAGTCGTATCGCGGCAAAGCTCCCTTGACCGGCTTGTCAGGAAAGATGCGCTGCATCGGATCGGCAAATATCCGCACACGCGAACCTTGTCCGGCCAGTGCCATCACTATGGCATGCTGATCACCGCTTGAGTCTTGGTGTTCGTCACAGAGCACGACAGGGTAGCGACGGGCGATCGCATTCGCGATCATGGGATGGCGCCCAAGCAGTGCCGCGACCCTGAGCGCCAGTTCACCGTAGCCATCTTTGCGCTGACGAACCCATGCTGCGATATCCGCCGGCAGGCCAAGTCCAGCGTGATACGCGCCGGCTATGTTGGCAATCAGGCTGTCAATCGTTGCGATTTCCACGCGAGAGCCGGCTTCTTTGGCACGGTCCGCGAAGACAGAGCATGCCGCATGGGTATGCGTCAGGATGAGCGTGCGCTGGGCGTTGCGTCCTTCAGACAGAGCATTGGCGTAGTCTGCGCCTTGATGGGTCTTGCCACATCCTGCAGGAGCTTCTACGACGACAAGCTGCGCGTCGGAGCGAATGGCAGCGCGGACACTCGAGTCGCTCAAGATGACAGGTCTTCCAGTGCCTGCAGACCTGCTACCGCGCGAACGGCATTGCAGAAGGGTAGAAGGTGCACCTTTAGCGTTGGCCAGATGCCTAGGCCGAACAGCTTTTCGGCAAGCTCGCGACCACCGCGCTCTGTCTTGAACCAGTCCTGCGCCTGCTTGCTATACGTCTTCTTGTCGGCCTCGGGCGTGCCTATCGGCACCTTGCCGCCAGCGGCCTCTTTGATAAATCGCTTGAGTTCGCCCCCCGCTGCGGCCTTGATGCTGGAGAAGTCCTTCGGTTCAATTCTGAGGCGCATCGCCAGGGATCGCAGCCGGCGTCCGGTCTTTTCATCGTCTGGATCGGTGATGAAGGCTTCGACTTGTTCATCATCGAGCGCATCCACGAGGTTGGACTCAATGTCGCCCGAGTTCCAACGAAAAAGGAGTGGACCGAGTTGCTTCTGTACTTTGGCCCAGCGCGTCGGGTGCCTGTTCTCGTCGTCAGCGAAGCCGCCAAACTGCATGCAGCCCGCGGACAAGGATTCAAGGAGTTCGATCGTCGTATCGTGGCCACCGCCATCGGCCACATGGAAGCCAAGAGGCTGGAGTTCTGATGCTAGCGCCCTAGTAAGCAGCGACCGGACGAATCCGACTTCTGTAACACCTTCGGCGACAACCGTCAGCCGAGCTAGGAAGGAATCTGGATCAGTCGCGCGGAGTCTTGCGACTTTCGCTCCTGTGAGTTGACCCAAGTTGCCAGTCTGGTCCACATACCAAAGTGCAGCCTTCGCCGCGGCCGCGATCACGGCGGGGCTATGAGTCGTGATGAATGCTTGGGAACTGGCGCCCTGTAGACTATCCATCAGGATGCGCTGCCGGTACGGCTCCAGACCACGTTCGACTTCATCGACGACAGTGATTGGGTTGCCGTCTTGAATTTGCTCGGCGATTGCCAGCGCAGATAATCGCCGGGTCCCAGAGCCCCAGCTCGACAGAGGCAGCTGCACTGTCCCCCGCTTCGCCGTCAGTCCGACGAGCGACGCAATCGACGGACCCGGCCCGCCGGTGACGGCGATATCAAGGTCATCGGGCAACCTCCGCCGGCGGAATGCATCGTCCAAATCGACCAAGGCTTTACGTGCATCGTCGGATAGCTCGTCTCGCACATTGTTTTCAGCAAGATTGCTTGCCATGCGCGAGCGCAGTCCCTTGTCGGTTAGCAGTCGATCGAGGGCTGAGCCTTGCACGAGCCGCAGATCGCGGTCGTTGCGGTCATCGCCACTTAGGCGGACCAGACCGATCGCGCGGCGAAAAGAGACCGGCAGTGCTTCGGTCATACCGCTGGGCTGGACAATCTCATAGCTAAGTTCCAAGTCGGCCGTGCCGCGTACACGTAAGACATAGACCTCTTCACCTGGCGCGCTGTTCTCGTCGTGAGCAGGCACGATTGCGTCGAGCCCATTCCAGATCCAGGGCCAGGAAGGCTTGGTCAGTTGATTGATGCCGCCGCCCGATGGAAAGGCCATCACCGCTTCGATGTTGAACTCTGCTTCGTTGTCGCGCAGGTTGTAGTCGCTGTCGAACACCGTGGCACTGTTCGTCGGACTCAACAGCAGACTAATCGCATCTAGTATCGTCGTCTTGCCGACATCACCTCCTCCGAGGACAAGGTTCACGCCACGCGCCGGCCGCCACGACAAATGCTTGATGCCACGGTACCGCTCGATAGCTAGTTTGTAGATGGTTGGAACGCTGGAACCAGTTGTCGTCATTATTTGTCTCCCGTCGGTCGCCGCAAGCCAAAGTCTTCTATAGAAAGGCTCCAGTGTCCGCGCCGTCTGAACTTTGACCTAGTGCGGACATCCTACATCGCAAGATGCAGGACGCATATGTCTGTAGCTGCTTGCTCCTTTTCGATCTGATTCTTGAATGGTGTTTGCGTAGCGGTCACACCCAGAAAGAGGGAAGATGCGCCTTCCTTGGCCTTTTCGCAAAACGTATATTCAGTGACGCAGCGTATCGCTGTCGGAGGAAGACTTGAAACAGATGTCTGAAAGCCTCTTCAGCGTCTACGCCTTGGCTTTGCCTCGCGGTCATGGATTTGGCTCGCGTCCGCCGAAAGATGCCTGGACCACGCCAGACCATATTGCCTGTGGAGTGCTCCGGCGTGACGACACAGATGGAAGCTTCGGACTGCCCATAACGCGCCCGCCCTGATCGGGCTGCAAACCCGCTTTATTCGCTTGCTGAATACGATCTAGAGACCATCGACCACACCGATTGTTCTAGTCATTGGATGCTTGCCTTTCCGTTCACTTTTGTGTTGAAAATTGTGCAGAAAACGAAATATTCTCCTTATAAATCAATGACTTGCAAACTTTAAGGCTGCGATATATAGTGCGGCTACTTTGTAGTTCGTACATCCAATTTTTGGTCTTTGATGAGCAGCCCTTTTTCCATCAAGTTGCGGTCCGTTAGGCTCCAGGCTGGCATAACCCAAGCAAGCCTTGCGCACGCCATGGGCTTCGAGCAAGCGTATTTTTCCGCCATCGAGTTGGGAACTAGGAAACCCAGTACAGATTTTTTCGAAAAATTGATAAAGGCACTTCAACTCGGTGAAGTTGAGAAAGATCGATTGAAGCAAGCGCTGCTTGAGTCGAACAGAAGATTCTTACTGCCGGTAGACGTGACTACCGAGACCTATGTTTTCTGCAATGCGCTGTGGAAGAAGATCGACAAACTCCACCCCGCCCACCTGGACGCACTACATCAAGTCTTGGAGTTGGATGGCCAGCTTGCGATAAGCAAACGATTTACACCGGATCGCATTGCGCGCAAAGACAAAGGCAGAAGGGAAACAGCAATGTAAACGCAAAACGGAACATCACCCTGCGGCGTGTCCCGTTTTGGGGGCGCTGAGCGCCCGACTTACGATTTGCACTCCAAGTATCGCGTCACGCGACATCACGGTCAAGTCACTCCCCGCACATCTCCGCTTCTGATCCTGGTTTAACAACCAGCGATGGGTGTTCATACGCCCAAAAAACCAATTTTTTCAAAATTTAATCATGGCGTATGCGCCAGGGAAAGCCATGCCCTGTCTACGCCCATGGAGTCAAAATGCAATTGAACCTCTTTCAAGGCACCGGTGCGCCCGCGATGCCTGTGGATACAAGTACAGAAGCTGCGGACAAGCGAGTTTTTACTGAGCACCCTTGCGCGCATAAGAATCTAGCTAAGTATTTGTCCCGTCACTTGGAAGGCGAAGCTCTTCTATTGAAGCTTGGGAACGCGCTAGAAGCCTTTTCTGATGCCTCTAGTAGGCAAACGAGTGCGCCTCAGCAAGACACTCCAAGGCAACTTGTCACAGCAAACCACTGATCAAAGCCAGAGAGTTGCAATGGCCTAGCGGCCACCGAATCACCACAATTTCTTCAAAACATGGCGTGTCTTGCCAGGATCAAACACGCCTTCAGAAACAAGGAATCCTCTATGAGAGTCAGAAAAATAGTAACGCGAAGCGGCAAACGATTTCGTGGCAAGTTTCCTTCCAGAAAAATGAAAACGATGATTCATTGGGAATCATTGCTCGAACTTGATGCTATTCATCTATTTGAGTTTCACCCGTCTATCGTCAGCTATTACGAGCAACCGTCTGAGGAGTTCTATTACGACCACGAAGGAAGGCACCGAACCTACTTTCCTGATTTTTTGCTGGTCTTCAGGAGCGGCAAAAGGCTCCTTGTTGAAGTCAAACCAAAGGCGCTGCTGGATAACCCAACTCTTCAAAACAAGTACCGCGCTATTGCCAAACGATTCGCTGATCAAGACCGTCCCTTCCGTGTTCTGACAGAAGATGAAATTCGCAAGGAGCCACTGCGCACGAACTTGCGCACCCTCAGGAATCACTCAAAAAAAGTGGCTCATTGCGTAGTCGACCAACAGGTGCAGGAGGCGATATCTGCGCAGGCAACTTGGCGTTTTGATGAGCTGAGCCACCTACTAGGCGGAAACCAGCACGTTTATCAACATATTTATTTGGATGGACTGCGGATGAATCTCGATGCGCCAATCACCGATTGCAGCGTGGTCCACACTCAAACTCAAATGGGAGGTCAATTTGATCCGTTTTGCATTTAAAAAAGGACTGCGCTTCAAGACCAAGTCGAACAGCAACGGCTTCACCCTGGAGAGGGTATTGGCCAATGGTAGCTTTCGTTTTGAAGACGATGCCGGGGAGATCCATGTATTGACGGAAATGGAAGTCCACAAACGCTGGATCGAAAAAGTTTGGGAAATCGATGAAAACAGTCTTGGACCATCAAAGAATGTCTTTTACTACACCGCACCAAAAGATCTACGATCCCTGGCGCCCGGGGATCAGGTCAATGTAAAGCGGAAAATCAGTTACATCAAGGGTGCGCTTAAAGCGTTTTCAGTTGACGGCAAAAAATTTGTCTCAACGCGTGAAACCTTAGAACCAATTATTCAAAAAATTGCATCGGAGATTCACGACGCCAGCCCTCCAAAGGCCGATACCTTGTGGACTTGGTGGAAGAAGTTCAGTCCGACAAAGTGCATTCTGAAGCTCGTTGAATCCCGTGGAAAACGCGGGCGCTCTGCTGACCCTATGCAGAAGAGTGTGTTCGATGAAGCGGCTTCTGAGGTGTTTTTGACGCCTCAGAAGATGCCTGGCAAAGCTGTAGTAGAAGCGGTCAAACGCAAGTTTGAGCGCATCAACGAGGGCGTTCAGGCTGAGAAAGTTTCACGACCGCCTAGTGATGCCACGGTGTACCGATGGCTTAAGGACTTGCACAACAGGATTGTGTCTAACGCCAGAGACGGCTCCGCTGCGACTGAAAAGAAAATGCGAGTGGCCAATGAAGGCGTTCAAGTTGACCGAATACTTCAACGCGTCGAAATTGACCACACGCCGCTGGACATCACCGTAATTTGTGAAAAAACTCGGCTTATCTTGGGAAGGCCATGGTTGACGTTGGCCGTGGATCGTAAGTCCCGAATGATTGTGGGCTTCTACGTGAGTTTCCACGCGCCGTCACAGATTTCAATTCTCTATTGTTTGCGCCAAGCCATCTTACCCAAGGACGAGTTGCTAGCGCAATTTCCGGACATCGAGGGACCTTGGCCGGCACACGGCCTCATCGACACGCTCGTATCGGACAACGGAATGGAATTTCACGGCCACACAATTGATGCTGTTGCTCTTGAGATGGGCATGACGATTCACTATTGCGGAATCGCCATGCCCTATATGAAGGGGGCCATTGAGCGGCTCCTTGGGACACTGAATCGCAGTCTCATTCACCAGCTACCCGGTACTACGTTCTCGAATGTTGAAGAAAAAGGCGATTACGACAGTGAGAAGCATGCGGCTATCGATATTGAAGTGCTGACGCATCTCATTCTGAAATGGATTGTGGACGTTTATCACAAGACACCGCACCGCGGTCTCAAGGGCTTCACTCCACTTCATGTATGGCAAATGGAGGCAAGCAGGACGGTCATAGAACTACCAGCATTTCCACATCAGTTGAATGCCATGGTGGGATTTGAAGGCTGCCGCACTTTGTTTCACTACGGCCTCCAGTATGACAATTTGAACTACAACTCACCTGTTTTGCAGGCGCTTCGGGAAAAGCATCAAGGGAAACGGCCTCAACTGGTGCTTCGTGCCTTCGAACATGACGTGAGTTTCATCTCGGTGTTTCATCCAGATTTGGAAGAGTTTGTGGACGTTCCTGCTGTCGATTTGGCCTATGCGAAAGGCTTGAATCGGTATGTTCACCGCATGATTTGTGCGCAGACACGCAAGCGCTTCACAGACAAATGGACACAGCAACAGTTGCTTTTGGTGAAGTCGGAGATTCAAGCCATCGTTGAAGCAGCTGTCGTGGCTAAAAAAACCAAGACGCGCAAGACCGTTGCTTCGCTTGAGCTTCTAGACAGTGAGGCTGTTCTGTCACCACGCGCAAACGACCCTCTGGACGCCGCACGGGTACCTGTTGATACAGAGCTCGAACCAGATGCAGATCTGGACGCGGATTCGGACGAAGTCATGCCGATCTTCACAAAAAGCGAGCGTGAACTCGCGCCCATCTAAGCCCCAACTTTTCTATTAACTCGCCAAGCCATAGAACTTGGCTCGTTCGAACCTGACCTTCATTTTCAATGAGATCAGTCAACGCGCTACAGCGATTTTCCAATCTTGGACGATCCGCAGTTCATGGCTTGCGCAGATTTCTCTGCTTCCATCATATGCAAACAATCAACAATCTACAGCTGCTTTCCGGTCTTGGACTCTCCAAAAAAGATCAAGCGAATTACTCAACCGTTGCTTCGACGTTCAGTCTTCGCCATGAAATCATTGAAACACCTCAGTTCACTGAGGCTATCCGGGAGATCGCACGACGTCATCGGCGAGGTGTGGAAGCCAATGTCGCTGAAGGCATGTTGCTGGTCGCCCAAACTGGCAGCGGCAAAACCACGGTATTGGAATACTACGCGTCTAAGTTTCCCGCAGTAAGAACAGCTGCAGGAATGAAGATCCCGGTAGTGCGTGTCACTACACCCGCGGCCCCTTCTGTAAAGATGCTGGCGGAGACCATCTTGCTTGCAATGGGAGACCCCGCTGCCGCATCAGGCAATACAACCGTTAAGACCAATCGCATAGTGCACTTGTTCAAATCATGTGGCGTCGAGCTATTGATGATTGACGAGTTTCAACACTTTGTCGATGGGAGGCGTACGGCCGAATGCCGGAAGGTGACTGACTGGGTCAAGACCCTGATTGATTCCCTTCGCATACCTGTCATTCTCAGTGGACTACCGCGATCCATCCTGGTTCTCAATAGCAATCCACAAATGCGCCGCCGGTTTGGTGCACCGTTGTACTTGTCGCCATTCAGTTTCTACGATAGCAAGAATAAGCTGGAGTTTCGCGGGGTTCTGAATGCTTTGCAAAGCTCGTTGCCGATTGAATGTATTGATCTGTCGGAACCCAACATGGCTCGCCGCTTCTACTTTGCAACGCATGGCCTCATGGATTACATCATCAAGATTCTGGACGACGTTGTGTCAAGGTGCGGTGCTGAAGGAAAGGTTCGAATTGAGCTCGCAGATTTGGCAAACTCTTTCCGCCGCGCAATTTGGACAGGGGCGCCTGACGAACTAAATCCATTTTCTGGGATGAGAACATTTCGCCTGTTGAACAAGCCCTTTGAACCTTTTGATGTTTGGGATGACATCAATCAATACTTTGGCGAAGTGAAGCAAAAACACACGCGAAAATTCTCTTGAATTGATGCGGTCATGGATGTACCTACTTCTTCATTTCTGCTTTTGACGGAGATGAAAATCTACGAAAGCACGCGCGGATTTGTCGCCCGATCTGCAGAGCTGAACCACTGCTTCTCAAGAGTGCGGAAGTCACTTTCCAGTCTTCATACTATCAATGCGAATATAGACTTACTGTCAGCATTGACTGGGACATCTAGCGATGTCTTGCGCGCGCATGGATCGTTCGATGTCGCAATTTCTAGCCGGGCAGAAGAGTTCCGGATTGGCGACGAACGGTTCCCCAAATCATTGATCAATTCCACTAGCGGAAGGGTTTGCCCTCTTTGCTTCGCGGATGATGGTGTTTCGCGAGTTTATTGGGACTTGCGCAGATACACGGTTTGCCATATCCACAACTGCCGAATGATCAGTCATTGCACACGTTGCGGTAGAGACATTGGGTGGGACTGGGGATGCCGAAGATGCCGCTGCGGCTTGAAAATTGGTGCCATGCAGGTTAGAGCCGCTTCTGGAACAGTGGAGCGAGGCCATTGTCGACTACTGGCAATGGCCACAATGCGTTCGTTGCGGCCATGGACAGCATCTACCGATGCTTCTCGACAGGATTGGGGCATTCCTCTTCATTGGCATTTGCTTCTGATGGAGTTCCTTGAGTACGTACTTCTTCCAGAGTTTGCAGATGAATTCGATATCCCTAGCGGACGTTTGAATCAGGGCAGTATCGCCTGGCTGATGCTCAAAATTCTTGCTGATCAGCGCTATTGCCTCCAACTTCGAGAAGCGATATTTTTGTACGCAGCTTCGTCACCACTCACATTGAGCCATGCCGTTCGGCTCAACAAGACACCGGATGAGACCCGCCAGCTTCTGAGAGGTAGCCTCGAAGAGCTACCCTTTCCACGCATCCTTTGGGATTGGAGAAATGAACTTGGGCTGAGCGCAGAAGATCTGACTGCCGCGGCCGAGGCACCCTACGTGCCGGAATTTCATCCAGGCCCACATCAGGTAGCGCCACGCTCCAAGGCGGGCCGCAGGCAGGCCAAACGAAAGAGAATTTATCTGGGCCCTATCAGGGGAATGGCGGAGTACACACCATGCCTTTGATCGAAGTGACTCAAGGCTCAGGATTGCTTCGAACTCCCATACAGCATAGCGACGAGGGGCCCTTTGGCTACCAGCTCAGACTTGCTGAAGACAACCTGCTCTCGTTCCAAAAGGTTTCTGACATATACCCAATAGATAGAGGTGCGACTTCGCACTCAAATTCTGCGGGAGATGTCGCTGGGCAACTGCCTTCGTACAATTCAAAACACTCACGCTTCTGCCCGGCATGCTTGAAAGTCCGAGGTACATGGCATATCGGATGGGAGGTGTTGTTTGCCGACGCTTGCCCCGTTTGTTGTTGCTGGTTGGTTGATTCTTGCTCGGTATGTCATGCATCGCTGCATTGGCAGCGGGCGAAGCTACTTTTCTGTGACTGCGGTCGATCCCTGTTAGATGAGGTCCCCTCCCCTGCACCTTCCAACGTCTGTCTGCTTAGTAACCACTTGCACCGACTTGCAATGGGTTACCTTCCAAACACGGGTCTTTTTTTAGACGGGCTGAGTTTGAATCAATGTGTTCGAATCATCCTGTTTTTGGGTGCTTACGCAAGCTTCCCCAAAAGTAGACGTCCCCAGAAGATCGCAGATCTTGATCAACTTCGCATCTCATGGCACGTTACGAGTTCAGCCGCTGAAGTTATATTCAACTGGCCTGTTGGATTCAATAGGATTGCGAGTTCTTTGAAGGCAAGTGCCGTGGAAGGCACCTCTGGGCGATTGCCCGTTGCATTTCGCGGTTTCTACTTGTCTTTGTACCGTGGATTTCGTAATGAAGAATTTGAGTTTCTCAGAGAAGCCTTTCAAGACTACATGGCAGAGTTTTGGACTGAGGGAATCACACGGCGAAATAAGCGTCTACACAAAGCGCTGCTTGAAAGAGTGGACTGGATTCCGGCGAATCACGCCTGTTCGCAAATGGGCATATCTAGACGCCGTCTACTTGCGCTAATTGACGCCCTCAGCATCCGCGCATCCCGACGCACGACCGAAAAAGGACGAGTGATTGTTCTAGTACACAGAGCGGACGTTGACAATTTTTGCAAGGCGCAGATCTCACATTCCTCGTTGCAGTACGCTGCAAACCGATTGGGCTTCAAGAAGTCGCGCTTGCAGGCGCTATTGCCTGTGATCTGCCCCGATGCTTTCAAATTGGGGGGGCTAGGTTGTCCATGGTCAATACCCACATCATGGATTGACGCGTGGACGCAGTTTATTCATAGTCAGCCGACATATGTCTCTGAAATCAAAGATTGCATCTCCGTGGAATATATTCTGCGTTTTAAGTCATGGAAGAACGATCAGGTGGGCACCTTTTTGATCGAGATATTTTCAAAAAAACTGCCTCTCATTGGTCGTGTGGAGGGGGTTTCAACCATTGGAGGACTTCTTGTCTCAAACAAAGAAGTCAATGCGTGGTTTGATTTGACTTTCATCTCTAAGATCCAAGACTACACAATTCCACAGGTTGCCGCCCTCCTCCATATCAAGCAAGAAGTAGCCTATTCGCTTGTTCGGACTAGATTTCTACGCGTTAACGCCAACGCATTTGGTGCCAGGAATCAACAGTATGTTCGCCATACTGAAGTGGAGTCCTTTAAGTCTCAGTTTGTGTTTTGTCGGGATCTCGCTTTGCAATGGAAGACTTCCCCAAAAACTGTAAAGAAAGTTCTTGATCAGGCAGGGGTCGTCCCTGTTGCGGGTCCAGAAATTGATGGGTGCAGGCAGTTGCTGTACAACCGCATTGAATGTCGAAACTATTTCGAGGGTTTCGGCAAGTTGACCTGACCTGTTGACACCATCAAGTACCCACTTAATTCTCTGGAGCATGAATTTACAGCAAGCTAGTTGAAGAAGCGGCCGGCAGCAACAGGCAACTTCGGGATTCAGCTTTTAGGAAGTTCGGTAGAATTTTGAGAACCGACAACAATAGATTCTTATTTGAAAACCGAAACTCATTGAAATGGCACCAGTCAATTCGGATATCAAGTGCGAACCTACAGATGGCGCTGAGTTCCGGAACGCCGGGGCTCATCGGTCTGCTGGAAAGCTGGAGTGCGATAGAAGTCCGACCCACCCGGCCGGACTGGGCACTCCATTGGAGCGCGTGGCTGGGGCCACTGGATGCCATTGCATTGCGTGGCGCCTTGCCCGCCATCACCAAAGCAACCAAAGTGGTTGCATCCCGGACCGCGCATGAGCCCGACCTGAGCCAGGCCTTGCAACAGCTGTGTGTTGACTTGACCGGATTCATCCGGCAACCACCCGTGCGGCCGGTGCCTGCGCAGGTGCGCGTGGCGGGCATTGCCCAAGCGGCGCCCGAACCGGCAGAAGATGAGGACTACGGCAGCTACCGCCAGCGCTACCTGGACATCCAGCGGCGCATGGAGCTGCGCATAGGCCCGTTCCGCCAGCATTGCCGCGAAGTGCTCGCCCGCACCAGCCCCCGCCTGAGCCAATTGGCCCAGATGGATACCACCCTGGAAGACATGCTGGGTGAACGCGCCCAGGCACTGCTGGCCAAGCTCTCCGCACTGCTGGAGCGGCGTTTTCACCGTTATCGCCAGGATGCTGCGCTCTCCATGGCCGCATTCGAGCAAGATTTTCAAGACGCCCTGGTGGCGGAACTGCACTTTAGATTGGAACCCGTCACCGGCCTGGTAGAGGCCTGGCAGACCGGGGCCTGACACCTTATGACTCAAGATATGAACCGTTTCGTCATCCCCGCCGCTATTGGCGCAGGGGCTGTTTTTGTGGGCTGGATCGCTCTGGGCTTTTTAGGCACCAGTTATCTGGCTTTGTGCATGACGTTGCTCATTGGCGCGGTCTATGCCATGGGCCTGCGGGAAATGTCCAGCTACCGCTCCACCACCCACACCTTGCGGCAGGCGCTCATTGACATGGGCGAACCGCTGGAGTCGCTCAGCGCATGGTTGGCCCGCGTACCTGCCGCCTTGCAACCCAGCGTGCGTGCGCGCATTGAGGGTGAGCGGGTGGGCCTGCCGGGCCCATCGCTCACCCCGTACCTCGTTGGACTGTTGGTCATGCTGGGCATGCTGGGCACCTTTCTGGGCATGGTCATGACCTTCAAAGGCGCCGTCTTTGCCTTGGAGGGCTCTGCCGACCTGCAAGCCATTCGCGCGGCGCTTGCGGCACCTATCAAAGGTCTGGGCCTGTCCTTTGGCACGTCGGTGGCGGGGGTGGCGACATCGGCTTTGCTGGGTCTGGTGTCCGCACTCTGCCGCCGCGAGCGCCTGCAAGTCACCCGCCTGCTGGACAGTCGTATTGCCACGGTGCTGCGGCCCTTCACCCTGGCCCACCAACGGGAAGCCGGGCTGCTGGCCCAGCAGCAGCAAGTGCAGGCACTGCCTGCGGTGGCAGAACAGCTCAGCCGGTTGATGGAACAAATCGAGCAACGCAACCTGGCCCTGAACACACGGCTGGAAGCCCAGCAGCAAGCATTCCATGCCGACGTCGGCCGCGCTTACACCGGCCTAGCCACTGCCGTAGGGCAAAGCCTGCAAGACAGCCTGTTGGCGGGTGCGAAGCAAACCAGCGAAGCCATCGTGCCGGTCATGGAATCCGCCCTGCAGCAGCTGGTGGCCGAGACGCGCCAACAACACACGCAGATGCGTGAAGCCTTGCAAGCGCAACTCCAGGGCGTGCAAACCGCCTTCCGCGAAGGCACCCACACCCTTACGGCCGACTGGGCACGCGCCCTGAATGAGAGCACCGCCACCCTGCAGACCGAATGGCAGCGCGCGGGCGAACACGCGCAGGCGCAGCAGCAGACTTTTGCCCGCACGCTGGAAGCCAACGTGGCCACCATCACCGGGCACACCGCAAGCCAAGCGAGCGCGGCCATAGCCGGCATGGCCCGTGTGCTGACGCAATCTGAAGCGCTGGTCGCTGCCCAACAGCAGGCCGAGGCCACTTGGACAGAACAGCAGCAGGCCCGCATGGACCAGCTCACCGCCCTGTGGCGCACTGGACTGAACGACTTGCGTGCAGAAGAGGCTGCCCGCAGCGAAGCCGCCGCTGCCCGCATCAGCGAACTCACCCTGCAACTGCGCACCGGCATGAGCCAGCTGGACGAACGTGACACGCTTGCACTGCAAGAGCGCCAACAGCTCATGGAGCGCCTGCACGGCGTGCTGCAATCGGCCGAGGCCACCACGCAAGGCCAGCGCGCCGCCATTGACACCTTGGTCGCCAACACCGGCCACACGCTGCTGCAAGTGCAAGAGCAGTTTTCGCAAACACTGGCGCTACAAGCCGACAAGGCCGACCACTTGGCCGCGCAAGTGGGTGGCAGTGCCACCGAACTTTCCAACCTCGGCAGCAGCTTCCAGCAAGCGGTGGAACTGTTTGTGGGTACCAGCGAGCAGCTGGTCCAGAGCCTGCAGGGGGTGGAGGCCGCAGTCAACCAATCCATGGAGCGCAGTGACGAACAGCTAGCCTACTACGTAGCCCAGGCGCGTGAGGTGATCGACCTCAGTCTGAGCTCGCAAAAAGCCGTGGTGGAAGACCTGCGCAAACTGCGCAATCAGGCCGTCACTACCGCAGGGACTGCGTGATGACGGACATCGACACCATGGACGACAGCGGGGTCGATAGCGCCCCGGTCTGGGCCACTTTTGGCGACCTGATGGCCGGCCTGCTGGGTGCGTTTGTGCTGATTCTGGTCGGTGTGCTGGTGGTCCAGATGGACCTGGTCGCCAACCTGGAGTCCGAAGTCAAAAAGCGCCAACAGGAAGAACAGCGCCGCATGGCGCTGGAGAAGGCCTTGGCCATCCCCTTGCAATCGGGCCGCGTGACCTTGAATAACGGGCGCATCGGCATCAGCGGCAGCGTGCTGTTTGCCGTCAACTCCGACCAGCTACGCGCCGACGGGCGGCAGTTGCTCAAAAGCCTGGTTCCGCCGCTGCAGGTGTACCTGGGTGAGCGGGACGAGATGCTCATGGTCAGCGGCTTTACGGACAACGTAGCCGTTTCAGGAGCCAACCGGCACTTTGCCGACAATCTGGAGCTTTCCGCGCAGCGCTCGCTCACCGTGACGCGCGCGCTCATTGAAGAGGGCATGCCTGCCTCGCGCGTGTTTGCTGCGGCTTTTGGCGCACAGCAGCCCGTGGCATCCAACCAAAACGAGAGCGGCCGGGCCCTGAACCGCCGCGTGGAGATGGCCCCGGTGCCCAAGGGTACGCAAGTTACCCATGACTGACGCGTCGCACGCCATGCACGCCCTGCTAGAGCGCATGCGCCAGCTCCCAGAGCAGCCACGCACTGCGATTCCCCGCAAAGGCCTCAACGCCCTGAAGGCTCTGAACCGCAGCTTGCAAAGCCCCGCGACAGTCTCTGAAAACGCGGCAACTGCATCCAACCCACCGCGCACGGTGGAAATGAAAAGCGTGCAGCAGTTCCGCCAGTCGTGGCATCGCATGAAAGTGCAAGACCAGGTGGAACACGCGCTGCAACAAGGCCCCGCCAATGCCGGCCCGCTCAACTCGCACCGTCTGGTGCTGCGCACTTTGGGTCTGATGCAAGACCTGTCTCCCGCCTACCTGCACCACTTCATGAGCCACTTGGACACCATGCTGCAGCTGGACACGATGACGCTGCCGCAGGCGACCAAACCGGCAAAAGGCGGAAAACGCCGCCTCAAGTAGGATGCGCCAAAGCGTCAAGCTCTGAACAGGATTCCCTATGACAGTCTCCCCCATCCAACGCATCAACCCCACCGCCCAATGGTCGGACGCGGTGGTGCACAACGGCACAGCTTATTTTGTGGAAGTGCCCGAAAGCGGCACCGACATCACCAGCCAATCGCAGGCTGTGTTTGCACAAGCCGAGCGCACACTGGCGCTGGCCGGCAGTGACAAAAGCCGTTTATTGATTGCCACCATCTACCTCAAGCACATGAGCGACCGCGCTACCTTCAACGCCGCGTGGCAAGCTTGGCTCCCAGAGGGTTGCGCACCGGCCCGGGTGTGCGTGAGCGCCGAGATGGCCAGCCCGGACTATCTGCTGGAGATTGCATTTACCGCAGCGACCGCCTGAACAGCGTCGCAGGTATTTTTAGGTAAAAAGTGCCTGTAGCGCTCATGGTATATGCGCGGGTAGCTTCTGTTTTGATAGCGGGCTTCTCCGCTCCGGTTTAACGGCACGTCCCTTGCGTGCACGTTGCGCATGACCGAAGTCGACTTTTCACAGATCACCGCTTACCAGCGCTACAAGCTCATGGCCAGCCTCATCGTGCCGCGGCCGATTGCGCTGGTCACCAGCCTGAACGCAGCGGGCGTGGTGAACGCCGCACCGTTTTCGATGTTCAACATGCTGGGTGAGGCCCCCCCGGTGGTCATGCTCAGCATCAACCGCTTGCAGGACGGGCAGCTCAAGGACACGGCGGCCAACATCCTCTCCGAGCGCGAGTTCGTCGTGCACATGACGGACGAGCCTCTGGCCGCCCAGATGCACGCCTGCGGCCATGCCTTCCCAGCCTCGGTGAGTGAGCTGGACGCGGTGGGCCTGCATGCCGCTCCGTCCCACACGGTGCGCCCGCCGCGCATTGCGGAGGCACCGGTGGCTTTTGAATGCGTGCTGCATGAAACGCTGGAAACGCCCAGCCGCTATGTGTTCATTGGCCGGGTGCTGTGGATGAGCGCACGCGATGGCTTGATAGACACCGAAAAGTGGCGCGTGCACCTGCAGGACTACCACCCGGTGGGTCGCTTCGGCGCAAGCTTCTACACCCGCTGCCGGGACCGCTTCGCCATCGGCGACGACACGGCTCACAACCCCATCGACACACTGTAGGCCGCCACCGCGGCCCGTACTTCAGGCGCCGCTGCGCACAGGGCCGGTGGAGGCACGCACTACCAGCACCGGATCGGGCACATGCACGATGGTGGGTTCGTGCTGGGGGTTTTCAATCAAGTCCAACAGCAGGTTGATGGAGATGGTGGCCACCTGCTCAATGCCGAGGGCTACGGTGGTAAGCGCCGGGCGCATGTCCCGCGCGAGCTGGATGTCAGTGATGCCGATGAGCGAAATGTCTTGCGGGATGCGGATGCCCCGGTCGGCCAGGGCCTGGCTGGCGCCATAGGCCATCAAATCGTTGGTGCAAAAAATGGCGGTGATGTCGGGGTGCTGCTCCAGCAATGAGTCGGTGGCCTCATGGCCGCCGGCCACGGTGTCGCTCACATTGCGGACCATTGGCTCAGCCAGCGTCATGCCAGCGGCAGCCAAGGCGCTTTTGAACCCGTCCAGACGCCCAAGCTGCATGCCCTCCAGGCCGCAACCCACGATGGCACCAATGCGCTGGTGGCCCAAGTCCAGCAAATGCTGCCCTGCAATTTCGCCCGCGCGGTGGAAGTTCACCACCACATGGGGAATGCGGTTGGCCAGGTCCACCTGCTCTTCGGACGCCAGCACGATGGGGGAGCGGCGGGTCTTCAGCTCATTGATGTCGTCCGCGCTGATACCGGTGTGCAGCACCAGCACGCCGTCGGCCAGCGTACCGGCAATCTGGTGCAGATACGCGCGGCCGATGTCAGGGCGCTCGTCGGTGTTGCACACCATCAGAAAGTAGTTGCGATGCCGCGCCACCCGCTCGGCCACCCGCACGAACTCGGGGTAGAAGGGGTTGTTGATGTCGGGCAGCACCAGCGCCACCATGGACGACTTGCCTTCGGCCAGCGCGCGTGCCATCAGGTTGGGGCGGTAGCCGGTCGCGGCAATCGCCTCTTGCACCTTTTGCACCGTGGCTGGTTTCACCTTCTGGGTATTGCGCAGCACATTGGACACCGTGGCAGTGGTGACTCCTGCCAGTCGGGCGACTTCACTCAGGGTAGCCATGGGCACTGCAACTTGGTGTGAATTGGCATCGATTGATACGTTTTTTGATCCCTAGGACTTACCCTAGGAGCCGGTTTTTTTGCGGATACCCATAGGTATACTCGAAAAATTGTCGAATTTAACCGCTTAAATTTTAAATTTACGGATGTCTCCCCGGCGGGTCTGCAAGCCTTCCGGACCGGTGGCGGTACGAATGTCGACATGTGTTTCAGTCAGAAATTTAACCGCTTAAATTTACGAAAGGACGCCAGCCGGTACCAGGATTCAACCCCAACACACTCTGGTTTCATTCACAAAGGCAGAGCCTGACCCGCCCCACTTTTTTTGGCAGGCCCGGACTCTGGAGACAACAGATACGCATGCTACGGTTCGCCCCGCATGACGTGCCTGACCCCATATCAACAGGAAGACAGACTATGAATTTCGCCAAACGCTTCACTCTCCGCAGCACCGCCACCGCCATGATCGGCCTGGCTCTGGGCACCACCGGCCTGATGGCCAGCCACGCCGCCAACGCCGGCGAAGTCACCATCTGGGCTTGGGACCCGAACTTCAACATCGCCATCATGCAAGAGGCGGCCAAGCGTTACACCGCCAAGAACCCCGGCGTGACCTTCAAGATCGTGGACATGGCCAAAGCCGATGTGGAGCAAAAACTGCAAACCACCCTGGCCTCCGGCGTGACCAAGAACCTGCCCGACATCGTGCTGGTGGAAGACTACAACGCCCCCAAGTACCTGCGCTCTTTCCCCGGCGCGTTTGAACCCCTGTCCGGCAAGGTGGACCACAAGGCGTTTGCCAACTACAAGGTCAACCTGATGACCTTGGGCGGCAAAGTCTACGGTCTGCCTTTTGACACCGGCACTACCGGCATGTACTACCGCAGCGACCTGATCAAGCAGGCCGGCTTCACCGACAAGGACATGCAGAACATCACCTGGGACCGTTACCTGGAAATCGGCAAGCAAGTCGAAACCAAGACCGGCAAGAAGATGTTCGCCATGGACCCCCAGGACATCGCCAGCATCCGCATCATGATGCAGTCCGCAGGCCGCTGGTACTTTGACAAAGACGGCAAGCTCGACATCAAGAACAACCCCGCGCTGAAGGCCGCGCTGGAAACCCAGGTCAAGTTCATGAAGACCGGCGTTTACAAGCCCACCTCCGGCTGGGGCGAGTGGGTCGGCGCGCTGAACAAGGGTGACGTCGCCTCCGTGATCACCGGCGTGTGGATCACCGGCTCCGTGAAGGCAGAAGCCAGCCAGTCCGGCAAATGGGCTGTGGCCGCCACTCCCCGCCTGAATGTGCCTGGCGCAACCAACGCATCCAACCTGGGCGGTTCCAGCTGGTACGTGCTCTCCAGCGCCAAAGAGAAGGCTGCTGCAGCCGACTTCCTGAACGAAATCTACGCCAAGGATGTGGACTTCTACCAAACCATTCTGCAGTCCCGCGGTGCGGTGGGCTCCTTGTTGGCTTCGCGTAACGGCAAGGCTTACTCTGAAGCCGACCCCTTCTTCGGTGGCGCCAAGGTGTGGCAGCAATACAGCGACTGGATGGGCAAGGTGCCTAGCGTGAACTACGGCATTTACACCGCTGAAGGTGACGCTGCTGTAGCCGCCCAACTGCCGGGCCTGGCCCAAGGCATGCCGGTCGAGAAGGCGCTGGAAAACATCCACAACCAGCTCGCCTCGCAAATCAAGTAAGACACGGCAACACTGCACCCAAGGAGCACCATGGCGCCCAAGCCTACGACCAGCTACCGGCGTTTTTTCGACGTCAACGGTTGGCTATTTGTTTCCATCGCACTCGGGCTGATCGGGGTCTTCATGGCCTACCCGATCGTCAAGTCGCTGTGGATGTCCCTGCATGCCGGGCAGGGAACGGTGGTTGAGTTCGTAGGCACCGGCAACATCGTGCGTCTGGCCAGTGATCCTGTCTTCCTGAAGGCGCTGCAGAACACCTGCATCTTCCTGGTGATTCAGGTTCCCATCATGCTGTTGCTGGCGCTGGTCATGGCCAGCTGCCTCAACATGCCGAACCTGCGCTTTCGCGGGCTGTTGCGCACGGCAGTTTTCCTGCCCTGCGTGACCTCGCTGGTGGCGTACTCGGTGGTGTTCAAAAGCATGTTTTCGTATGACGGCCTGGTCAACCACGCGCTGGCGTGGCTGGGCCTTATTGCTGAGCCTATCCCCTGGCTCAACGACCCGTTCTGGTCCAAGGTCGTCATCATCATCGCCATCACCTGGCGCTGGACCGGCTACAACATGATCTTCTATCTCGCGGCCATGCAGAACATCGACAAGTCGATCTACGAGGCTGCCCGTATCGATGGCATCTCGGCCTACCGCCGCTTTGTCTCCATCACTATCCCGAATCTCAAGCCGGTGATCCTGTTCACCACGGTGACCTCCACCATCGGCACGCTGCAGTTGTTTGATGAACCCATGAACATCACCACCGTGGGCACCGTGTTCTCTGACAACACGCTCACACTGTCCATGTACATCTACAACCTGTCGTTCAAGTTTGTGCCCAACTTCGGCTACGCCGCCACGGTGTCTTACGTCATCGTGCTGCTGGTGGCCGCGTTGGCCGCCATCCAGTTTTATGCCGCCCGGGAGCGCAACTGACATGACCAACTGGGCAGAAAAATTCCGCATGGCCAGCGTCTACCTCTTTCTGGGGGTCATGGCCTTTGTTTCCATCTTCCCCTTTGCCTGGATGGTGATCAGCTCCACCAACGCCTCGGTGGATGTGACCAAGGGCAAGTTCACCTTCGGCAGCGCGCTGCTGGAGAACTTCGAAAAACTCAACAAGAGCTTTGATGTGGCCCAGGTCTTCTGGAACTCCGGAAAGATCGCCATCATCGGCGGCTTCTTCACGCTGCTGGTCTCGTCCATGGCGGGCTACGGCTTTGAAGTATTCAGCTCCAAGGCCCGCGAACGCCTTTACAACGGCCTGCTGCTCACACTGATGGTGCCCTTTGCGGCGCTGATGATTCCGCTGTTCATCCTGATGGCGCAGTTCGATCTGCTGGACACCCACCTCGCCGTCATCCTGCCGGTGGTGGCATCTGCCTACATCGTGTTTTACTTCCGCCAGAGCACCAAAGCCTTTCCGCCCGAGTTGCGCGAAGCCGCGCGCCTGGACGGACTCAAGGAATGGCAGATCTTCCTGTTTGTGTATGTGCCGGTCATGCGCTCTACCTATGCCGCGGCCTTCATCATCGTGTTCATGGCGGCGTGGAACAACTTCCTCTGGCCCCTCATCGTGCTGCAGTCCCCCGAGCTCAAAACCATCACCCTGGTGCTGTCCTCTCTGGGCTCGGCCTACTTTCCTGACTTCGGCGTGATCATGCTGGCGGCCATGCTCGCCACCCTGCCCACCCTGGTCGTCTTCTTCGCAATGCAACGGCAGTTCGTACAGGGCATGCTGGGCTCCGTCAAATAAGGCTTTTCACATGCGTACCGTTACCAAGCTCGTCTCGGGCTGGACCTTTCACACCTCTTTTTCGTCTGAGCTCATCGCCAAGGCCGCTGCCGGCGAGGCCGTGCGCCTGCCGCACAACGCCGTCGACCTGGACATGACCTACTTCGACGAATGCGCATTCCAGAAGGAATTTGCCTACCAGTACACCCTGGCCTGGCAGCCCGCGTTTGCCGGCCGCGAAGTGGCCTTGCGCTTTGACGGCGCCATGGCCAACAGCGTGGTCTGGGTCAACGGCCAGCAAGTTGCTGCGCACAAAGACGGCTACACGCCGTTCAACGCCCGCCTAACTGGCTTGCTGAAAGAAGGCGACAACCTCATCACCGTGAAGGTGGACGGCAGCGAGAACCCCGAGATTCCCCCCTTCGGCGGCCAGATCGACTACCTGACCTACGCCGGCATCTACCGCGATGTGTGGCTGCAAGTGAACGACGCCGTGTCGATTGCGAACATCAAGGTCGAAACCGCTAACGAACTGAGCGACGCCAAGGGCCTCACCGTCAAAGGCTTTCTGGCCAACCCCACGCAGGCGGCCTTCACCGGCACCGCACTGGTGGAGCTGTGCACTGTGGATGGCGCCGTGCTGCACCAGCAAACCGTGGATGTGTCTGGCGCAGAGTTCAGCGCCTCGTTTGAGTCACTGGCCGGCCTCGCGCTGTGGGAGCTGGACAGCCCTGTGCTGTACGTGGCCCGCGTCACGCTGAACACCAGCGCCGGCAGCGACCAGCACAGCACCCGCTTTGGCTTCCGCACCGCCCGGTTCACAACCGAAGGTTTCTTCCTTAACGGCAAGCCGCTCAAGATCCGCGGCCTCAACCGCCACCAGAGCTTCCCCTACGTGGGCTACGCCATGGGCCAGCGCGCCCAGGCCAAAGACGCCGACGTCATGAAAGACGTGCTCAAGTGCAACCTGGTGCGCACCTCGCACTACCCGCAGTCCACCTACTTTCTGGACCGCTGCGACGAGATCGGCCTCTTGGTGTTTGAAGAGATTCCGGGCTGGCAGCACATTGGCGGCCAGGCTTGGCAGGACGAGTCGGTGGAGAACGTGCGCCGCATGGTCGAGCGCGACTGGAACCACCCCTCCATCATCATCTGGGGCGTACGCATCAACGAGTCGCAAGACAACCACGACTTCTACACACGCACCAACGCGATGGCCCGCAGCCTGGACACAACCCGCCAGACCGGTGGCGTGCGCTACATCGAAAACAGCGAGCTGCTGGAAGACGTGTACACCGTGAACGACTTCTGCCACGTGGCCCCCCCGGAGTGGATGAAGGGCATTGCCCCCACCCCGCTGCGCCAGCCCCGCCAGGTGACCGGCCTGGCCCACGAGGTGCCGTATCTGGTGACCGAGTTCAACGGCCACATGTACCCCACCAAGCGCATCGACCCCGAAGACCGCCAGGCCGAGCATGTGCGCCGGCATCTGGATGTACTGAACAAGGCGTATGAAAACCCCGTCATCAGCGGCGCCATTGGCTGGTGCATGTTTGACTACAACACCCACAAAGACTTCGGCGCGGGCGACCGCATCTGCCACCACGGCGTGATGGACATCTTCCGCGAACCCAAGTTCGCCGCCTGGGGCTACACCAGCCAGTGCAGCCCTGCAGAGCAAGTGGTGCTGCAACCCGTGACCTACTGGGCCCGTGGCGAGAAAGACCGTTGCGAAGTACTGCCCCTGATCGTGCTCACCAACTGCGACTACGTGGAACTGCAAGTGGGCGACTTTGCGCCCAAGCGCGCCGAGCCTGACCGCGAGCGCTACCCGCACCTGCCGCATGCGCCAGTCATTTTTGACAGCCGCCACGTCAACATGAACGACCTGGGCGCCTGGGGCATGCTGTGGCGCGATGCCACGGTGACGGGCTATCTCAACGGCAAGGCGGTTTCCACCGTCAAGCTCTCGGGCAACCCGGTGCCCACCACTTTGCAAGTGGAAGTGGACGACACGCAATTGCAAGCCCATGAGAAAGACGCCACCCGCGTCATCGTGCGCGCGCTGGACCAAGCCGGCCGCCTGCTGCCGTTTATGGACGACGTGGTGCATGTGGAAGTCACCGGCGCAGCCAAGCTGCTGGGCCCCGATTTGCTGACGCTCAAGGGCGGCACTACCGGCTTCTGGCTGGAAACCAGCGGCGCGGTGGGTGACATCACCTTGCGCGTATCCACCCGCCGCATGGGCGAGCAGCGCGTGACGCTGCGCGCCGCATAAACAACCGAGTCGACGAGGAAAAGAACATGGCAGACGTCAAACTCACCCAGGTCCGCAAATCATTCGGCGAGATCGACATCATCCGGGGCGTGGACCTCGACATCAAACACGGCGAATTCGTGGTGTTCGTGGGCCCCTCGGGCTGCGGCAAGTCCACGCTCTTGCGCGCCATCTCGGGCCTGGAAGACATCACCAGCGGCGAGCTGCGCATCGGCGACCAGGTCATGAACCATGTGGACCCGTCTAAGCGCGGCATTGCCATGGTGTTCCAGAGCTACGCGCTCTACCCCCACATGACGGTGCGCGAAAACATGGGCTTTGCCCTCAAGCACGCAGGTGTGGCCAAAGACGTGGTCAAGAGCAAAGTGGACTCCGCCGCCAAGATTTTGGGCCTGGAGCCCCTGATGGACCGCAAGCCCAAGGCGCTGTCAGGCGGGCAACGCCAGCGCGTGGCCATCGGCCGTGCCATCGTGCGCGACCCGCAGGTGTTTTTGTTTGACGAGCCGCTCTCCAACCTCGACGCTGAGCTGCGGGTGCACATGCGCATCGAGATTGCGCGCCTGCACCGCGAGCTGGGCAGCACCATCATCTACGTGACGCACGACCAGGTGGAAGCCATGACCCTGGCCGACAAAATCGTGGTGCTGCGCGCCGGTGTGGTGGAGCAGGTGGGCGCGCCGCTGGAGCTGTATGACAACCCGGCCAACACCTTTGTGGCCGGCTTCATCGGCTCGCCGCGCATGAATTTCTTTGAAGGCAAGGTCACCGGCCACGCCACAGTTAACTGCGGCAATGGCTGCCAGATCAGCCTTAACGGTTTTGACAACACCACCATCCAACTGCCCTTGGCTAAAAACCTGCCTGCCATCGGCAGCGAGGTGTCGGTAGGTGTTCGGCCTGAGCACTTCCAGGAGCAGGGCGATACCGTCCTGCCCGTCACCATCGACATGCTGGAACACCTGGGCGGCGAAACCTTTACCTACGCCCGCTCCAGCGGCGGCGTGATGGTGGTTATCGAGAGCAAAAACGGCCGCGAGCTGCGCTCCGGCCAGGCCATGGAAGCCCGCTTTGATGCTACAAAGGCCTTGCTGTTCGACAAGAGCGGCGCCCGCATCTACGGCTCATGAGCACCCACGCACCCGAGGCTTCTGCCACCTTCACCACCCTACATGGCACCCACACCAGCGTGGTGCTGGAGGTGCGCCCGGGTGAGGCGCCGCTGTGGCGTTACTGGGGCCCCCGCCTGCCGGACAACTGTGTGCCCCTGGCTCCGCTGCGCGACGGCCGGGCCATCCCGCCCAGCAGCATGGAGTTCGACCAGCCGCTGACCGTTGCCCCCACTTTTGGGGTGGGCTGGTACATGCAAAGCGCCTTGCTGGCCCACCGCAGCGGCCAGCAGTTTGCGCAACAGTTCACCCACTGCGAGGTGGAAACCCTGCTCACCGGAAAGCGCATTGCCATCCACCTCACTGACAGCGTGGCGCAACTGCGCCTCACGCTGCACATGGCGCTGGACGCGCACGATGTGCTGCAGCTCAGCACCACCCTGGTGAACGACGGACATGATGTGCTGGACGTGCAGTGGCTGGCCGCAGGCACGGTGCCGCTGCCGGGCGACGCCCAGGCCGTGCGCTCTTACACCGGCCAATGGGCCAACGAATTTCAGTTGCAGGTGGATGCCCTCTCGCGCAGCACCTGGCTGCGCGAGAACCGGCGCGGCCGCACCTCGCACGACAGCTTTCCCGGTGCCGTAGTCACCACGCCCGGCAGCACCGAACACGCGGGTACGGTGTATGGCGCGCACCTGGCTTGGTCAGGCAACCACCGCCAATCCATCGAGTGGCTGCACGACGGGCAATACCAATGGCAAATGGGCGAGTGGCTGGCCCCCGGCGAAGTGCGCTTGGGCGCAGGCGAACACCTGCAAACACCCACCCTGTTTGCCAGCTGCTCGGTACAAGGCCTGAACGGCCTGGCCGCCAACTTTCACGCCACGGTGCGCAGCCGCTTGCCCTGGCCCGGTGGCCGCATGCGCCCGCGCCCGGTGCACCTCAACACCTGGGAAGCGGTGTACTTTGACCACCGCAGCGACGACATCAATGCTCTGGCCGAAGCCGCCGCCAGCGTGGGCGTGGAGCGCTTTGTGCTCGACGACGGCTGGTTCCAGGGCCGCCACAGCGACCGCGCTGCCCTGGGCGACTGGTGGCCCGACCCAGCCAAATACCCCGACGGCCTGCAACCCCTGGCCCGCCACGTGAACCAGTTGGGCATGGAGTTCGGCCTGTGGGTAGAGCCCGAAATGGTCAACCCCGACAGCCAGCTCTTTCGCACCCACCCCGACTGGGCGCTGCGGCTGGAGGGCCGCCCCCTGCTCACCATGCGCAACCAGCTGGTGCTGGACGTAGCCCGCCCTGAGGTGGCCGACTACCTGTTTGCCAAGCTGCACGCACTCTTGAGCAACGTGCCCATTGCCTACCTCAAGTGGGACATGAACCGCGACCTCACCACCGCCGGCGACGCGCTGGGCCGCCCGGCCTACCGCCGCTTTGTGTACGCGCTGTATGCGCTGGTGGACCGAGTGCGCGCCGCCCACCCGCAGCTCGAAATTGAAAGCTGCGCCTCGGGCGGCGCCCGGCTGGACATGGGCGTGCTCGCCCACACCCACCGCGTCTGGACCAGCGACTGCAACGACGCACTCTCGCGCGTGGCCATCCAGCGCGGCGCGCTGCAGTTTTTGCCGCCCGAGATTCTGGGCGCCCACATCGGCCCCGCGCCCGCGCACACCACCGGCCGCAGCCAGAGCCTGAACTTCCGTGCCGGTGTTGCGATCAGCGGGCACCTCGGCATTGAGGCTGACGTGCGCCACATGAGCGATGAGGACCGCATGGCCTTGGGCCGCTGGGTGGGCATGTACAAGCAGCTGCGCAACCGCCTGCACACCGGCCAGGTGTGGCTCGGCGAGGCAGGCGACGGCGTGGTCTGGCAAGCCCATGGCGACGCCGGTGCCAGCGAAATTCTGCTGCTGGTGTACCGCACCACGCCCACCACCCACCGCAACACGCCGCCCCTGCGCCTGCCCATGCTGCGCCCGGCGGCGCACTACACCATCGAGCGGCTGGACCCGACCCCACCTGACTGGACCAGCAGCCCGCTCAACGATGCCGCGCTGGCCGCCGGTGCCCAAGCGGCCCTGCCGCCCACCGCCCATGGCGCGTGGCTGGCCGCAGTAGGCCTGCCGCTGCCACGCATGGTTGCTGAGAGCGCGCTGATATACCGGCTGCGGTTTATTCCCCAGTAAGCGTCTTTTCGATGCGGCGGTCGGGGATCAGCCAGATGCAGGCCACCAACCCTACAAAGATGCCGGCCAAAGCCGGGTAGCCCGCCAGCGCCAAGCCAATCGAAACGACGTAGCTGGCCAGCGAAATCTTGCCTTTGCGGTCGGTGCCCACCGCGTGGCTGAGTGTCGACTCGCGGCCCTCGTGGCGGATGATGCAGCTCTGCAGCCAGGTGTAGGCCGCAGCGCACAGGCAGAGGTCCACGCAGTACAGCACCACAGGGGTGGCGGCAAAGTGGTTCTCG
Organism: Curvibacter sp. AEP1-3; assembly: GCF_002163715.1. GTDB lineage: Bacteria > Pseudomonadota > Gammaproteobacteria > Burkholderiales > Burkholderiaceae_C > Allorhodoferax. The sequence goes on along the minus strand of NZ_CP015698.1, from coordinate 2,749,457 downwards.
CCCATCCAAGCAGTGGCAAAGGGCATGAGAGACAGCCAGAACAACAGGTTCAGGTTGGCCCAGAGGATGCTGCCATTCACCTTTTTGACCGCGTGCATCAGGTGGTGGTGGTTGTTCCAGTAAATGCCCACATTCACAAAGCTCAGCACGTAGCTCAGGAACACGGGCCACAGCGGCAGCAGGTCTGCCAGCGTCTCGCCGTGCGGCACTTTGAACTCCAACACCATGATGGTGATGATGATGGCGATGACGCCATCGCTAAAGGCTTCGAGGCGGTTTTTGTTCATCCGGATGCTCCTTGGTGCGGGGGGTGCTGTAATTGTCCACAATGGCGGGGCACCCAAACCGCCTATTCCTTGAGAGCAACTCCATGAAAACACTATTCGCCAGTATCACCCTCGCCTTGATGGCTTTCTCGGCCCAGGCCAAAGACGTCATCATTGACGTGCGCAGTCCGCAAGAGTTTGCCGCCGGGCATGTGGAAGGCGCCATCAACATCGAGCACACCGCCATCGCCCAGGAGATTGCCAAGGCGGGCGTGGGCAAGGACGACACCGTGCTGCTGTACTGCCAGAGTGGCCGGCGCAGCGGCATCGCGCTGGACACGCTCAAGGGCATGGGCTTTAGCAAAGCCGAGAACGTGGGCGGCATCGAGCAGGCCCGCAAAACCCTGGCCAAAAAGTAAAGCAGGGCACGCGCATGGCGGCAGTCACCCTGACCGGCCTGGCGCCGCTGGTGTCACCCGCCACCAAGGTGCTGATATTGGGCAGCTTTCCCGGTGTGCGCTCGTTGCAGGCGCAAGAGTATTACGGTCACCCGCAAAACCAGTTCTGGAAGATATTGCAAGCCATTTGGCCGTCTGGCGCCCATGAAATATGCGCGAGCAGCTATGAAAATCGTAGCAACTGGCTGCTGGAGAGCGGCCTGGGCGTGTGGGACGTGTACGCCAGCTGCGAACGCGAAGGCAGCCTGGACAGTGCCATCCGCAACGCGGTGCCCAACGACATCGCCGCACTGCACCTGCCGCAGCTACAGGCCATCGCCCACAACGGCGGCGAGAGCTTCAAACACGCCCGCCACACCCGCACCCTGGGCGTGCCCGTTTACCAGCTCCCCAGCACCAGCCCGGCTAATGCGTCATGGAGCTTTGAGCGCAAGCTGGCGGCGTGGCGGGAGGTAATGGAGCGGCATGGGCTGGTTTAAGAGTCAAATCGGGCTCTAGCGCAAGTGGATATTGCGCGAGCAGCTATCGAAATCGGAGCATTTAACACCCTAAAAAGAATTGCCTATCCCGCGCTTTCTTTCGGTCTTCTCGCAGCAAATCCTGCTGCTGCAGGCTTTGGGGCTGCAGTGCACGAATGTCGATTTGCTTCACCAACTCATCTAAGTATTTGCACTCCGCTGACTTGGCTGGTGCAGCTTGCGACGGGGTGTGGAGCGTTGGCTGAGGTTCTGACTGTTGAAGCACAGCGGTTGGAGCGGGCGTCGTTCTAGCTTGCTGAAACGCATCCACAGGAGCAGGTGGGGGCAGCTTCACACTGCCCACAACAGCATCTTTGGGACAGGCCGCATCCGAGTAAGTTACTTTTCCATTCAGCACACACTTGCTCACCGTGCCAGGCGCGGGCGGTTGATTGGGTTGTGTTTGCGTAGTTCTTTGTGGCTGCGGCTCCAGAGCGCGAGGCACATCTGCACCCAAGTTGCCCGACGAGGGTACGGCTACCGACGATGCGGCTGCAGGCTTTGTTGAAGGTAGTTTGTTTTGCCACCAAAGAGCTGCTTGGTATAGCAAATACAAAGCAGCGACGACATACAGAACGATGGTGAAAACCGATGTCTTCTGCGGCGCTGGCCTGAACTGCAGCACCTTGTCGCCATCTCTACGGTCTCGCATGTAGTCCCGGTCTTGTAAAGCCATCAGATGAATCCAAAGTGACCCGCGTGCCAAGCCAAAAATTCAGGCGCAGGTGCCAAGCGAGAAGGCATGCGAATGGGCGCCTTGTCGAACCGCAAAAGCGACTCCTGCAAAAACGCGTCGGCGCTTTTGGATTTAAGTTTGGTGTTCACGCGCACGGTGCAGTCAGGCAGCACCGTAATCAGCCCTTGGTCGTATGCGCGGTCATGCAGCGCGGAAAGACACAGGCCGTTTTGCGGATTCAAACGATTGTGGGCATCTTCGCTCCACGGGACGATGTGGCTCGCGATGAGCAGGCGCTCGTTCTGCAAACCGCTGATGCAGCAGGTGCTGTTGTAGCCCACCAGCACAGACTTACGAAAACGCGCTTGATTGACACGAACTTGCACCGTGGCCGTGCGGGTGCGCCCCAGTTCCGTAGGCGGTAACTCTAGGTCCAACTCGTCGGCAACCTCCAAGCCATGACCCGCCGCCAACTTTCCATAGATCGAAGCGGCTTCAAGGACCATGGCATCCCAATTCGCCAAGAGTTCTTTCCAAACCGCTTTATCGACCTTGGATGCGCCGTCCATACCTTTGCGACCACTCGCAAGCACTGCGGGGTCCAGACTGGCTAAGTTGCACAGCTTGAGTGCGACCGAGTTCGCGGTACGGCCAATCCAAGTTCCCAACTCCTTGATTTTGGGGTTGCGCGCATGGAGCTGTCCGTAGTTCAGCTGCAGATAGATATGCAGGCCCGCCAATACCTGCTCTCGAGTCCAGTCATTGCGTGGCTTTGTCTCTTTTGACATACCGCTTTCCTCCTTGAAAAGCAGTATGCCAGGCAGACCTCCAACTATTTAGGCATGGAGTTGTTTGCAATCCGATAGCCAGCGAGCTTCCACCACCTATCAAATCAAATCGGTTTCTTCGAGTGGTGATTGTTATGCTTGCTTGAAAGAAACTGCTTCGCTTTGCAAATGATCACATCGTCCGACCCAGAGTATGGTTTAACCAAAAAAATTAAGCAGGGCAAGAGTCGCATGTCGACGCACATGGATGAGCTTGCACGGTGGATAGAAGCAACTTGGAATGTGGTCGTGTTGAACGTAATCTTCGATGAACCTCATAGAGGTCGATTGCAGATCATTCTGGAACATCCACAACACGTCGCCGTCTTTAGCAAGGAGTACAACTTTGACGAAGTCAAGACAAATGCCATTGCGAATAAGTTTGGGGAAGTTTGTATGCGGCACTCTGTCTCAAACATTCGGGCCGACAAACCATTTGTAGTTTTTTCTGCGTTTTCACCAATAGCAAGAGCTGAAACCGATAACAAGATTTCTGACGCTGACATTGCAGCTCTGATTCAAAGAATTGGGAATAAAGATCTTTGGGAAATCTCGCGCTTTTTTGGCCATGTCACTTTCTTCTTCTTTACCGATGAACAAAAGGAAAAGAATATGGCAGAAGGAAAGAAGTGCATTTACGCGAAGATGTACTTTGATCTTCTGATTCTTCACGATGAATTCGGCTATTTGAGCAATGAAGAATTCACGGTTAGTTTTGATTCAAAACACAACTTTGATAAGAACTATCAAAGTAATTGGTACTACTACTACAAATGAATGCCTGACTCATTTCGGCGTACGCCCATCAACACCTAAAATACAAACAAAATCACCCTCCAGCGCCCGCCTAATATGCGCGAGCAGCTATCAAATTCATAGTATGACCACCTCCACCATCGCCGCCCTGACCACCCACGACACCACCCGTATTGACGATGTGCGCATCGGCGCGGTGCGCCCGCTCATCACCCCCGCGCTGCTGGAAGAAAAGCTGCCCGTGCCGGCCGCTGCCGAGGCGCTGGTGGAGAGCAGCCGCGCGGCCATCTCGCGCATCCTGCAGGGGCAGGACGACCGGCTGGTGGTGGTGGTGGGGCCCTGCTCCATCCACGACCACAGCCAGGCCATGGAATACGCCCGCCTGCTCAAGGCACAAGCCGATGCGCTGAGTGCCGACCTGCTGGTGGTGATGCGCGTGTACTTTGAGAAGCCGCGCACCACCGTGGGCTGGAAGGGCTATATCAACGACCCGCACCTGGACGGCAGCTTTGCCATTAACCAAGGGCTGGAGATGGCGCGCCGCTTGTTGCTGGACGTGCTCGACACCGGCTTGCCTGCAGCCACCGAGTTTTTGGATTTGCTCTCGCCGCAGTTCATCAGCGAGCTGGTGAGCTGGGGTGCCATTGGTGCGCGCACCACCGAGAGCCAGAGCCACCGCCAGCTGGCCAGCGGCCTGAGCTGCCCGGTGGGCTTCAAAAACGGTACCGATGGCGGCATCAAGGTGGCAACCGACGCCATTCAGGCCGCGCAAGGCGCGCACGCTTTCATGGGCATGACCAAAATGGGCCAGGCCGCCATCTTCGAGACGCGCGGCAACAACGATTGCCACGTGATCCTGCGTGGCGGCAAGGCGCCCAACTACTCAGCCGCCGATGTCGACGCAGCCTGCGCGCTGCTCAAAGCCGCCGGCCTGCGCGAGCAGGTGATGATTGACGTGAGCCACGCCAACAGCAGCAAGCAGCACGCCCGCCAGATCGTGGTGGCCCAGGACGTGGCAGCACAGATTGCCGCGGGCGATGCGCGCATTACCGGCCTGATGATCGAGAGCCACCTCAACGAAGGCCGCCAAGACATCGTGGACGGTAAGCCGCTACAACACGGCGTGAGCGTGACGGACGCTTGCATCAGCTGGGCGCAAACCGTGCCGGTGCTCGAAACCTTGGCGGCCGCGGTACGTGCGCGCCGCCAGAAGGCCGCTGCTTAATCAGTAAGTTTTGTAGGGCAGGAACTTGCCCGACAGCACTACGTTTACCCGGTCGCCCTTGGGGTCGGGCTGGCGCACGATATCCATGGAGAAGTCGATGGCGCTCATGATGCCGTCGCCGAACTCTTCGTGGATGAGTTCTTTGATGGTGGTGCCGTACACATTGACGATTTCGTACCAGCGGTAGATCAGCGGGTCGGTAGGCACAGGAGTGGGTAGCGAGCCTTTGTAGGGCACCACTTGCAGCCACTTTTGCTCTTCCACGGTCAGGCCGAAGATCTTGCCCACGATCTTGGCTTGCTTGTCGTCCAGCGTCATTTGGCCCAGGCAGGCGGCGGTAGTCCACTCTTTGCTCAAGCCCACTTTTTTGGCCACCGATTCCCAGGTGATGCCTTTGCTGACCTTCACGGTCATGATCTTCTCGGTAACGTCGTTGCGGTTCATGGGGTGCTCCTGCGGGTGTTGATTGGCAGGAGCGACCCAGCAAGCATCGTGCCCGGGGGCTTCAGGGGCAGGTCAACCGTTGCTAAGAACGCTGTACTCCGACTCGTCAGGCTCGTCGCGCGGCCGCATGCGCGGGGTGAGCAGGCGCTCAATGTCGCGGTCAGCCAGCGAGGCGCGTAGCTGGGCGATGGACTGGGTGTGCATTTGCGAGATGCGCGCTTCCGAGAGGCCGAGGTGTTTGGCAATTTCGTGCATGCGCATTTCGTGCTCGTAATACAGCGTGAGCAGGATCTGGCTTTTGCGTGGGAGCAGCTGGATGGATTCAGCCAGCGCCTGGCGCAGGGCAGCGCGCTCCAACAGGGCCAGGGGGTCGGCGTTGTCTTCCAGGCAGCGCTTGAGATACTGGTCTACGCTGTCGCCGGTAAGGTCTTGCAGCGAGATCAGCACGTAGCCTTGAGCGTCCTGCAGCAAGCGCTGGTAGTCGGCCAAAGGCATGTCAAGCTGCTTGGCCAGCTCGCCTTCGGTCGGCGGACGGCCAAGCCGGTGACTGAGCTGCTGCAGCGCCACTTCGACCCGCCGCATGTCTTTGCGCACCTGGCGACTTACCGGATCGGCAGCGCGCAGGCCGTCAATCATGGCGCCCTGGGCCCGCAGGGCGATGTAGTTTTCGAAATGCATGCCCGAGGACTCTTTGGTCCAGCGCAGCAGCGCCTCCATCAGCCCGAGCATGCCGTCCTGCACCAGATCCGCCCTGTCCACGTTCGGCGGCAGGCGCCGCCCCACGTGGTTCGCCACGGAGCGCACCACCGGCTGGTGGTCTTCCACCAGCTTGCGGGTGTCATCGTTCAGCGAGTCGGGCGAACCAGTCATGAAAACTTATAAAACTCAGAGCTTTCACTCTAACGGGGGATGGGCCAGAAAGATATTGACGGATAGCATCAGGCCCTCATTTTTATTCTTTGTTTATGAAACGCATTTTTCTTACCGCTTTTTTCGTTTTCGGTTCCCTGCAGGCGTCTGCCGTCGAGTTTTTTAAGGACGGCAAGCCAGCCCCTTTTGAAAAAGGTGCCTTGGTGGAGCGCTGGAGCACCGCAGGTGGCTACAGCATTTACACCGGTGGTGACCTCTGGCGCATCGTAGATGTCACAACACAAGTCGCGGGTGCCATCAACAATGCCGATGAGATCAACCGGGGTACCGTAGTTCTGGTGAACGTGGATTCGAATTTCCAGGATCAAGCAGTGCAGGTACTCACCACTAACTTGTCCTCCGCCAGCATGGATCAGTTCGTGACCGGCAGCCCCTGCAGCGGATCCCATATCGTTGCCGTCAACAAAGCGCGTGGACGGGATGACAATTGCATGACCATCAATGTACGCAGCGTGCAAAGCCGACCACGTGATCTGCTGGTATTTGATGTCCGCATCGTCAATTTCAAAAGTGCGGGCCGCGCTTATGTGGTCACCTTCCACATCCTCGCCAATGCGCTGAATTTCGGCGATACAACCCCCGCAGATTGGACACCCGCCGGCCTCGAAGCATCCGCGGAACGCAAAGCTTTGATTGCCCGTATGCGTACATGGGCTGAGAGCCTGCAGGATGCAGCCAACAAGGCCAGTGACTTCTCCAAGCCACAGGATGTGTTCGACAACATCCCGTCTTACAAGACGCTGGCTGCCAACCCTTAAGGACTCGAGGTCTTTAAAGACCCTTGGACTGCAGCCCAGTCCAAGGGCAGTACATCCCAAGGCCCGGTATGGGCCTTGGCTGCCTCGCGCAGACGCGTGGCCCGGCCCTCAGAGGCTGGGTGGGTGGACAGTAGCTCTGGCACTGCAACCCCGGGGCTTTGCTTGGCCAGCGTGTCCATAAAGTCGGCCATGCCGGACGGATTGATGCGGGCAGCCACCAAACGGCGCAAACCTTCGGCATCGGCGGCTTCCTCAGCCTCGCGGGAAAACTTCATTTCCAACAAGCCGGTCATCGCCTGACCCAGCGCGGCACCGCTCCAGTCGCCCAGCAGCACTGCGGCACCCGCGCGCACCCCCAGCGCTTTGACCAGGCCTTGCAGGCCATGACGCAACTCGGCATGTGCCACCTCGTGGGCGATGACGCCAGCTGCTTCTTCCGGCGTTTTGGCGGCCTGCAGCAAACCGCTGTAGACCACCACCACGCCGCCGGGCGCTGCAAAGGCATTGAGCTCGGCTTTGTCGACCACCAGCCAACGGTAGGTGTAGGCCGAGCCCGTGGTCAGGCGCTGGCCCATGAGGCGTACTGCGTCCACTGCCGGGCCGGACTCCATCACGCGCATTTGTGCGCGGGTCTGGGCCAGCACCAAGTCGCCCAGCTTGGCTTCCTGCTCGTGAGGAATATGCTTCACCAGCCAGCCCACAGCGTCGTCCACGCGGGTGATTAACAAGACCAGGGCCAGCAATGGAACCAGTGCAAGAAGCGCCAAAGCGGCCCACCACAACCTGAAGCGCCGCTCCACCTTGGCGCTTGCGTTGCCGGCGGCCTGGTGCTGCGGTGTCAGGTGAGCGGGCAAACCGGCAGCAAAGACCGTGCGCGAGGCACCGGCATCCACATAAAAGCGGCATTCGCGTTCCGCACCGGCCCATACCAGCGCGAGCTGCGTGGCATTGAAACCACCAGACTGCACACGTGCATCCGGCTCAGATTCCCACGCTTGGTCGGCAGCTTGCACCTGCAAGCGACCGTATTGCCAGAACGCAATGGCGGCTACGCCAACGCCGTCCAGACCGGGGGCAAAGAATCGGCCTGTGAATGTGCCATGGGCGGCTGCTTCGCTACTGCTGCTCGGCATGCGCTCAGTCGTCGTTGCTACCGCCACCAATCAGGCCGCCGAGCACGCCCGCGCCCAACAAGGAGCCTTGGTCCGCAGACCGGCCACCTGCAGCGGGTGCAGAAAGGATGATGCGGTTTGCCAGGCGCGAGAGCGGCAGGCTTTGCAGCCACACCTTGCCCGGACCGCGCAGGGTGGCAAAGAACAAACCTTCACCGCCGAAGATGGCGGACTTCACTTTGCCTACGAACTGAATGTCAAAGTCCACGGTGGGCTGGAAAGCCACCACACAGCCGGTATCGACCCGCAGGGTCTCACCGGGCGCCAGAGTGCGCTCCATCAGCGTGCCGCCGGCGTGCACAAAAGCCATGCCGTCGCCATCGAGCTTTTGCATGATGAAGCCTTCGCCGCCGAACAAGCCCACGCCCAGCTTTTTCTGGAAGGCAATGCCAAGCGCCACGCCTTTGGCGGCGCACAAGAAGGAATCTTTCTGGCAGATGATGGTGCCGCCAAGCTGGCTCAGGTCCATGGGCACGATCTTGCCGGGGTAGGGTGCTGCAAAGGCCACGCGTTGCTTGCCGGATCCGCTGTTTTCGAAAACCGTGGTGAACAGGCCTTCGCCGGTCAGCAGGCGCTTGCCTGCGCCCATAAGCTTGCCGAAAAAGCCGCCTTGCTGGGAACCATCACCAAAGATGGTGTCCATGGTGATGCCTTCTTGCATGTACATCATCACACCGGCCTCGCCGATGGCGGCTTCACCGGGGTCGAGTTCCACCTCGACGTATTGCATCTCGGAACCAAAAATTTCGTAGTCGACTACATCCATTGCCATGTGTGCTCTCCTGTGTGCAAGGCCCGTATTCCGGGCCGGACTGCGAACCTTAGCAGGCCTGCATGGCACAGGATCGAGTAGGGTGAGGGGTTACCCCCTCAGCCCTCTCACACCACCGTACGTGCGGTTCCGCATACGGCGGTTCAAGTAGGACGCTGGAGGTGCTGGTGGGTTGCCACCAGCGAGACCAGCCCGAGTTGCGTGAAGTATTTCGTCGGGAGAGCTTGGCGCAGGTGTTTGGCACCGGCGTTCCACCATGGACCATGGCCATTGACGCTGGACTTCCATGCCCGCTGGGCATCGAGCCCGAGTGCGAGCATTTTGGATTCCCGCGTCTTTGTCCTTTTCCATTGCCTCCACATCAGGGCGCGTAGCCGTCTACGTACCCACATATCCAGTGCTTCGATGGGCTTGTGGCTCTGGGTCAGGCTGAAGTAGTTCATCCATCCCCGTAAAACCGGATTTAGCTTTTCGATGGTCTGGGGCAGTGGCCTGCCCCGTCCCTGTGCACAGTATGTGCGCACGGCGTGCATCAGGCGTTGCGTGCTTTCCTTGGCTATTCGGATTTTGCTGGCTCGTTGTGCTGTCACGCTGTATCCCAGAAACTTGCGTTTCCATGGCCGCTCAACCGCACTTTTGGTCTCGTTCACAGTGAGCTTGAGCCGGTTTGCAAGAAACCTCTTTATGCCCTCCATGATGCGTTGGCCCGCCCGCTGACTGCTCACGTAGATGTTGCAGTCATCCGCATACCTGCAAAACAGCAGCTTGCGTGCCTCTAGCTCCCGGTCTAAATCAGTCAACAGGATGTTGGACAGTAGTGGTGACAGGGGGCCGCCTTGCGGTGTACCCTCGTACCGTGGTGTCTCTACCCCGTTGGCCATCATCCCGGCCTCCAGAAACCTGCGTATCAGGCTCAGGACGGTTTTGTCCTGTACCTGGCGTGCCACCCGCGCCATCAGCACGTCGTGGTTGACACGGTCGAAGAATTTCTCCAGGTCCATGTCCACCACCCAGCGCTTGCCGCCACGGATGTACTCTGCCGCTTTGCTTACCGCCTGCTTCGCACTTTTCCCCGGTCTGAAGCCGTAGCTGCTTTGCGAGAAGGTAGGTTCAAACAGGGGTTGCATCGCCTGATGTAGCGCCTGCTGAATCAGCCTGTCCACCACCGTGGGCACTCCGAGCGTGCGTACCCCGCCTTGCGGCTTGGGTATGTCCACCCGACGTACCGCTTGGGGGCGGTAGGTTCCATCCAGTAACGACTTCTTTACTTGCGACCAGTTCACTTTGAGCCACGTCTTGAGGTCTTCACAGCGCATTCCGTCAATGCCGGGTGCGCCGCGATTCTTCATGACTCGGCTGTAAGCGAGCTGCATGTTGTCGCGATCCACGACTCGGCTCATGAGCCGGTCTCTCTCCGATTTCGGTTGCTCGACGTACGCCGTACCCACCTCAGCACCCACGTGCGCACTCCCCAGATTCCGTCCGGTTCCTTCGCTGTGGGCCCCTCTTGCGAGGGCTTCTGCTTCATCGATTGGCATCGAGTGACTTCGTTCCTACTCTCGTTTCCACTTGTTCGGGCCTTCGGTGCCGCCTCTTGTGGCTCATCACCTTGGGTTGCACCTACTATGCCCTCTGCTGACTTCTGAGCGAGCCTCCCGTCACCTTTCGATGGCCGGTAGCCCTTACGGGCACCACACTCAGATCTCTCCGGGTATTACGCACCCACTTTCACGCTTATGTCCGTCGGATCTACGCCACAGAGTTCCGTGCAAGTTTTGGGCTTCAGAGATTTCGGACTCCTTACCCCCCTGTGGCGCCTCATATCCGCTTCCTGTTCGTCGAACCAGCGCTTTGCCATCCGGCTTCCTTCAGACTCGCAGTCGCCCGCGAAGCCCTTGCCATTGGCTAACCCTTCCCCTTGCAGGGCGAGTAGAGGTCTTTCACCTCCTAGTGAGAGCGTCCTGCCGGACGCACATCGAGTAGGGTGAGGGGTTACCCCCTCAGCCCTCTCACACCACCGTACGTGCGGTTCCGCATACGGCGGTTCAAGTAGGACGCTGGAGGTGCTGGTGGGTTGCCACCAGCGAGACCAGCCCGAGTTGCGTGAAGTATTTCGTCGGGAGAGCTTGGCGCAGGTGTTTGGCACCGGCGTTCCACCATGGACCATGGCCATTGACGCTGGACTTCCATGCCCGCTGGGCATCGAGCCCGAGTGCGAGCATTTTGGATTCCCGCGTCTTTGTCCTTTTCCATTGCCTCCACATCAGGGCGCGTAGCCGTCTACGTACCCACATATCCAGTGCTTCGATGGGCTTGTGGCTCTGGGTCAGGCTGAAGTAGTTCATCCATCCCCGTAAAACCGGATTTAGCTTTTCGATGGTCTGGGGCAGTGGCCTGCCCCGTCCCTGTGCACAGTATGTGCGCACGGCGTGCATCAGGCGTTGCGTGCTTTCCTTGGCTATTCGGATTTTGCTGGCTCGTTGTGCTGTCACGCTGTATCCCAGAAACTTGCGTTTCCATGGCCGCTCAACCGCACTTTTGGTCTCGTTCACAGTGAGCTTGAGCCGGTTTGCAAGAAACCTCTTTATGCCCTCCATGATGCGTTGGCCCGCCCGCTGACTGCTCACGTAGATGTTGCAGTCATCCGCATACCTGCAAAACAGCAGCTTGCGTGCCTCTAGCTCCCGGTCTAAATCAGTCAACAGGATGTTGGACAGTAGTGGTGACAGGGGGCCGCCTTGCGGTGTACCCTCGTACCGTGGTGTCTCTACCCCGTTGGCCATCATCCCGGCCTCCAGAAACCTGCGTATCAGGCTCAGGACGGTTTTGTCCTGTACCTGGCGTGCCACCCGCGCCATCAGCACGTCGTGGTTGACACGGTCGAAGAATTTCTCCAGGTCCATGTCCACCACCCAGCGCTTGCCGCCACGGATGTACTCTGCCGCTTTGCTTACCGCCTGCTTCGCACTTTTCCCCGGTCTGAAGCCGTAGCTGCTTTGCGAGAAGGTAGGTTCAAACAGGGGTTGCATCGCCTGATGTAGCGCCTGCTGAATCAGCCTGTCCACCACCGTGGGCACTCCGAGCGTGCGTACCCCGCCTTGCGGCTTGGGTATGTCCACCCGACGTACCGCTTGGGGGCGGTAGGTTCCATCCAGTAACGACTTCTTTACTTGCGACCAGTTCACTTTGAGCCACGTCTTGAGGTCTTCACAGCGCATTCCGTCAATGCCGGGTGCGCCGCGATTCTTCATGACTCGGCTGTAAGCGAGCTGCATGTTGTCGCGATCCACGACTCGGCTCATGAGCCGGTCTCTCTCCGATTTCGGTTGCTCGACGTACGCCGTACCCACCTCAGCACCCACGTGCGCACTCCCCAGATTCCGTCCGGTTCCTTCGCTGTGGGCCCCTCTTGCGAGGGCTTCTGCTTCATCGATTGGCATCGAGTGACTTCGTTCCTACTCTCGTTTCCACTTGTTCGGGCCTTCGGTGCCGCCTCTTGTGGCTCATCACCTTGGGTTGCACCTACTATGCCCTCTGCTGACTTCTGAGCGAGCCTCCCGTCACCTTTCGATGGCCGGTAGCCCTTACGGGCACCACACTCAGATCTCTCCGGGTATTACGCACCCACTTTCACGCTTATGTCCGTCGGATCTACGCCACAGAGTTCCGTGCAAGTTTTGGGCTTCAGAGATTTCGGACTCCTTACCCCCCTGTGGCGCCTCATATCCGCTTCCTGTTCGTCGAACCAGCGCTTTGCCATCCGGCTTCCTTCAGACTCGCAGTCGCCCGCGAAGCCCTTGCCATTGGCTAACCCTTCCCCTTGCAGGGCGAGTAGAGGTCTTTCACCTCCTAGTGAGAGCGTCCTGCCGGACGCACCGTAAAAAAGCCCCCTGCAGGAGGGGGCTATGGGCGCAGGGGGCCGAGCGCGGTTACCTGAACTGGTCGGCCTTGTAGTAGCCGGAGTTCACCAGCGTGGCACGCCAGTTGTTGATATCGACCACCGCGGGTTTGAGCAAAAAGGCAGGTACAACTTTCTGGCCGTTGTTGTAGGTCTTCTCGTCGTTGATGGCGGGCTTTTTGCCGGAGAGGATGGCGTCCACCATGGTGGTGACGACCTGGGCCAACTCGCGGTTGTCCTTGAACACCGTGGAGGTTTGCTCGCCCCGGATGATGGAGCGTACCGTAGGCATCTCGGCGTCCTGGCCGGTGACTACCGGCAAGGGCTGGCCGCCCTGGCCGTAGTTGGCCTTTTTCATGGCAGTAATCAGCTCCATGCTGATGCCGTCATAAGGCGAGAGCAAGGCATCCAGGCGCTGCTTGGTGTAATGCTTGTCCAGGATCTGCACCAGGCGGGCGCGGGCTACCGAGCCGCTCCAACGCAGGGTGGACACCTTCTCCATACCCATCTGGCCTGAGCCAACGACGAGCTTGCCTTTGTCGATGTAGGGTTTGAGCACCGACATGGCACCGTCGTAGAAAAAGTATGCGTTGTTGTCGTCCGGAGAACCGGCGAACAGCTCGATGGTGAACGGGCCTTTGCCCTTGTCCAGACCCAGCCGCTCGATGATGTCGGTACCCTGCAGCACGCCGACCTGGAAGTTGTCAAAGGTGGCGTAGTAGTCCACATGCGGCGTGTCGCGGATCAGGCGGTCATAAGCGACGACCTTGATGTTGCGCTCGGCGGCCTTCTTGAGCACCGGGGCCAGCTTGGTGCCGTCAATGGCGCCGATGACCAGCACTTTCATGTCAGCAGCCTTGAGCATTTCCTCCGTCTGGGCCACTTGTGTAGCCACGTCGTCGTTGGCGTACTTGAGGTCGGGGCGGTAGCCCAACTTGTCCATGGCACGCACCATAGCCAGGCCATCCACCACCCAGCGCTGGGAAGTGACTGTGGGCATCAGGATGCCCACACCGCCCTTGCTGTTCTGTGCATAGGCCCACGGCATGGACACCAACAACAAACTGCTCAAAAAGATCCGTCGGAGGGTGCGCATGTGTCAGGCCTTGCTACTTATGCCAATGTGTAAGCCGTCTTCACCGTGGTGAAGAACTCGGCAGCGTACTTGCCCTGCTCGCGGGAGCCGTAGCTGCTGCCCTTGCGTCCGCCGAAGGGCACGTGGTAGTCCACCCCTGCGGTGGGCAGGTTCACCATCACCATGCCGGCCTGGCTGTGGCGCTTGAAATGGGTGGCGTACTTCAGGCTGGTAGTGGCAATGCCGGCAGACAAGCCGAAGGGCGTGTCATTGGCGACGGCCAAGGCTTCGTCGTAGTCCTTCACACGGATCACGCTGGCCACCGGACCGAAGATTTCTTCGCGGTTGATACGCATGGACGGGGTGCTGTCCACCAGCAGGGCCGGGGCCATGTAAAAGCCCTCGGTGTCGCGCGTGAGGCGTTCGCCACCGGTGAGCAGCGTGGCGCCCTCAAGCTTGCCGATTTCCACATACGACAAGTCCTGCTCCAGCTGCGCTTGGGACGACACCGGACCGATGTCGATGCCAGCGGCCAAGGCGTCACCCACCTTGATGGCGGCCATGCGTTTTTGCATGGCTTCGATAAAAGCGGGATAAATCTTGTCAGTCACGATCAGGCGGCTGGACGCGGTGCAGCGCTGGCCGGTGGAGTAGAAGGCACTTTGCACGCTGAGCTCAACAGCCACATTCAGGTCAGCATCGTCCAGCACGACTTGGGGGTTCTTGCCGCCCATTTCGAGCTGGACCTTTTTCATATGACCAGCACAGGCGGCGGCAATGCGCTGGCCCACACCCACGGAGCCGGTGAAGCTCACGGCGGTGATGCCGGGGTGATTGACCAAGGCGTCGCCAATGACACGGCCCGAACCCATGACGAGGTTGAACACACCTGCAGGAATGCCGCTGCGGTGGATGATGTCTGCCAGCGCCCAAGCACAGCCTGGCACCAGGTCTGCGGGCTTCAACACCACGCAGTTGCCATAGGCCAGTGCAGGTGCAATCTTCCAGGCGGGGATGGCGATGGGGAAGTTCCAGGGGGTGATGAGGCCGATCACGCCCAAAGGCTCGCGGGTGACTTCCACCCCGATGCCCGGACGCACGGAGGGCAATGTTTCACCGGCCAGGCGCAGGCATTCACCGGCAAAGAACTTGAAGATGTTGCCGGCACGGGCAGCTTCGCCAATGCCTTCGGCGCGTGTCTTTCCCTCTTCGCGGGAGAGCAGGGTGCCCAGCTCTTCTTTGCGAGCCAGGATTTCATTGCCGATTTTGTCGAGCGCGTCGGCGCGGGCCTGGATGCCACCTGTAGACCAAGCCGGGAAGGCCTTTTGGGCAGCGGCTACCGCAGCGTTGAGTTGGCTCACATCGGCTTGGGCGTATTCGCCGATCACGTCTGCGAGGTTGGACGGATTCAGGTTGGGCGCGTAGCCGGTGCCGGCGAGCCATTCGCCGTTGATCAGGTTGTTGTGTTGGGTGGTCATGGTTTGATGAAGTGGGTTAAACGGCGGTCCAGGCGCCGTTGTGGCGGCTGGACTCGTTGGCGGCGGCAACAAAGCGGATGCCTTGCAAGCCGTCGGTCGCATTCGGGAAAAATTGGTTCAGCGGGTCAGGCGTGTGACCGCTGCGCTGCGCGGCAATCGTGTCAGCCGCATTGGTATACAGATTGGCAAACGCCTCATGAAAACCTTCCGGGTGGCCCGCCACAATGCGCGAGGCACGGGCTGCCAATGGCAGGGTGCCCTGGCCATTCGGGGTGCGCACTTGGGCGGGAGCGTCCAGCGGTTTGAATTGCAGCACCTGCGGATGTTCCTGATGCCACTCCAGACTGCCCAACGAACCACTCACGCGGATGCGCAGGCCGTTTTCCACACCCGCTGCAGCCTGCGTAACCCAGAAGCTGCCACGCGCACCGTTGCTCATGCGCAGCATGGCGCCGGCATAGTCATGAGTGACGCGGTCGGGCACGATGCTGCCTACATCCGCGGCGACCTCGGCGACTTCGAGACCGGTAATGAAGCGCAGCAGGTTATGGGCGTGGGTGCCGATATCACCCATCACGAGGGAAGGGCCACCACGGGCCGGGTCTTCTTTCCATGCGCGGCGACCGGGGCCGGCTTTGGCGCGGCCGCCTTGCACATATTCCACTTGCACCAGACGGATGTCACCCAACAAGCCTTCCATCACCATGGCCTTGGCTTGGCGCACCATGGGGTAGCCGGTGTAGTTGTGGGTCAGGCAAAACACACGACCGCTGCTCTGCACCTTCGCATGCAGTGCCTCGGCTTCTTGCAGCGTATTGGTCATGGGTTTGTCGCAAATCACGTCCATGCCATGTTCCAGCGCCTGCATGGAAAAGCGGAAGTGACTGTCATTGGGCGTCATGATGGCCACGACCTCAGCGCCATCGGCGCGACGGGCCTCCGCTTCGATCAACGTGGTGCCATCTGCGTAACAACGATCTGCGGGTACCCCGATGCTTCGTCCACTGGACTTGGATCGTTCAGGATCGGACGAAAGAGCTGCTGCCACCAATTCGTACCGGTCATCCAAGCGCGCGGCCTGGCGATGCATGGCGCCGATAAAGGAGCCGGGGCCACCACCGATCACGGCCAGTCGCAAGCGGCGACCCAGGAGTTGGAAAACGGTGTTTTCTGACATGGTGGCGAATCCTTATCGGGTGATGAACGGGCTTACCGGCCCCAGCGCAACACCATGGGGTCCAGACGCTTGGCCGTGTCGATCAAACCGGAGCGTGTGTCGGGATGCATGGCGGGGAAGGGGTGACGGCCGGCTTCGCAAGCGATGACGCCACCTTCCTTCATCAGGGCTTTGGCAGTCAGTATGCCGCCCTGGCGGTTCTCATAGTTAATGAGCGGCAGCCACTGCTGGTAGTGGGCAGCCGCATCTTCACGACGGCCGGCAGCATAGGCATCCACAATCTTGCGGATACCGTCGGGGTAGGCACCGCCGGTCATGGCACCGGTGGCACCTGCGTCCAGATCGGGCATGAGGGTGATGGCTTCTTCACCATCCCACGGACCTTCAATGGCGGCTCCACCCACGCGGATGAGCTCGCGCAGCTTGGACGCCGCGCCCGCTGTCTCGATCTTGAAGTACGACACCTGCTTGATCTCCTGCGCCATGCGGGCCAAGAAAGGCACCGACAGAGGCGTGCCGCTGACCGGCGCGTCCTGGATCATGATGGGAATATCAATTGCATCCGACAAGCGGGCGAAGTACTCATAAATCTGGCCTTCCGGTACACGGATAGTGGCACCGTGATACGGAGGCATGACCATGACCATGGAGGCACCCAGCTGCTGGGCCTGTACGCTGCGCGCGATGGTGACCTGGGTGCTGAAATGGGTGGTGGTCACGATGACCGGCACCCGGCCATTCACATGCGCAAGGATGGTTTTGGTGAGCACTTCGCGCTCAGCATCGGCCAACACAAACTGCTCGGAGAAGTTGGCCAGGATGCACAGACCGGTGGAGCCGGCGTCGATCATGAAGTCGACACAGCGCTTCTGGCTTTCCAGGTCCAGCTCGCCGGCGTCATTGAAGGTCGTAGGGACGACAGGAAACACACCCTTGTAGCGGGCGTTGGATGCGGAATACATGGTGAGTCCTTATTTGTTTTTGTTGTAGACGTCGAAGCAGACGGCTGCCAACAAGACCAGGCCCTTGATGACCTGCTGATAGTCGATACCGATGCCCATGATGGACATGCCGTTGTTCATGACGCCCATGATGAAAGCGCCGATGACTGCGCCCAGCACCTTGCCCACACCACCGGAGGCGGATGCGCCACCGATAAAGCAGGCAGCAATCACGTCCAGCTCAAAACCCAGACCCGCTTTGGGAGTGGCTGTGTTCAAGCGGGCTGCGAAAATCAGACCGGCCAGCGCAGCCAACACACCCATATTGATGAAGGTGTAGAAGGTAAGGCGCTCTGTGCGGATACCTGACAGTTTTGCGGCTTTCTCGTTACCGCCCAGTGCGTAAATTCGGCGGCCGATCGTCGTGCGGGAAGCTACGAAGTCGTAAGCCAGCATCAACAGCAACATGACGACCAGCACATTGGGCAGGCCCTTGTACGAAGCCAGCTGGTAGCTGAAGGCCACGATCATGCCGATGAAAATGAGATTGGCAATCGCGAAGAAAAGAACAGGCTCGTTCTCTATGCCATGCGCGGCGCGGTCTGCTCGGCCACGCACTTTGGTGATGAGCATTACCAAGGCAATCAGCAAGCCGATCACCAGAGTCGCAACCCGCAAGGTTTCGCCGGCAAACGGATCAGGGATAAAGCCGGTGCTCAGCAACTGGAACTCGGGCGGGAAAGGGCCCACGGATGCGCCTTCCAGCACTGCCAGCGCCAGGCCTTTGAAGACCAGCATGCCGGCAAGCGTCACGATAAAGGACGGGATCTTGTAGAACGCCACCCAATAGCCTTGGGCCGCGCCGATGACGCCACCCAGAATCAGGCAAACGATGGCGGCTGGCACATAGTGCCAGTTGTAGTTGACCATCAGCACCGCCGCTACCGCGCCAACGAAGCCGCACACTGAGCCTACCGACAGATCAATGTGGCCGGCCACGATGACGAGCAGCATGCCCAGCGCCATCACGATGATGTAGCTGTTTTGCAGGATGAGGTTGGTCAGGTTCAGCGGCTGAAACAGGGTGCCGTCTGTCTTGACCTGGAAGAACACCATGATGATGACAAGTGAAATCAGCAGGCCGTATTCGCGCAGGTTGCTTTTCAAGAAAGCCATGCCGCCACCCGAGGCGGGGGCGTTTGTTTCCGGGGTTGTGCTTGCCATTTCAGTTCACTCCTGACGTCACGATAGAACGCATAATTTTTTCTTGTGTCGCTTCTGCGGCTGGAAATTCCGCCACAAAAGCACCTTCATTCAATACACAGATCCGGTCGCACATGCCCAAGAGCTCGGGCATCTCGCTGGAGATCATCAACACGCATTTCCCCTCAGCGGCGAGCTGCGCAATGATGGTGTAGATCTCATACTTGGCTCCCACGTCGATGCCGCGGGTGGGCTCATCCAGAATGAGCACTTCAGGCTCGGAAAACAGCCATTTGCTCAGCACCACTTTTTGCTGGTTGCCACCCGACAAATTGACGGTGCGGGCAAACACATTGGGGCTGCGGATGTTGAGCTTTTTGCGGAAGTCCTGGGCGACGCTGAACTCTTTGCCTTCGTCGACCACCGTCTTGGTAGACACAGCAGACAGGTTTGCCAGCGTGGTGTTCCAGGCAATGGTTTCATCCAGTACCAGTCCGTAACCTTTGCGGTCTTCGGTGACATACGCAATACCCTGGTCGATGGCTTTTTGTACCGTACTGGTATCGACTTCTTTGCCGTTGAGCAGCACTTTGCCGCTGATGTTCTGGCCATAGGTACGGCCGAAGATACTCATGGCCAATTCGGTACGTCCTGCGCCCATGAGGCCGGCAATGCCGACAATCTCTCCACGCTTGACGTGCAGGTTGACGCCCTTGATGACTTTGCGCTCAGGGTGAATGGCGTGGTGCACCACCCAGTCCCGCACTTCGAACACGGTATCGCCCACATTGGGCGTGCGCTTGGGGTAGCGATCCGCCATTTCACGCCCGACCATATGGCGGATGATCAGGTCTTCACTGACCGGTTCCGCACGGCAATCCAGTGAGGCCACGGTCGCGCCGTCCCGCAGCACTGTGATGGCATCTGCCACCTTGGATATTTCGTTGAGTTTGTGCGAAATCAGGATGCAGGAGATGCCCTGGCGCTTGAGCTCGAGCAGCAACTCCAACAAGGCATCGCTGTCTGTCTCGTTCAGACTGGCGGTAGGCTCATCCAGGATCAGAAGTTTGACCTCTTTGGACAGCGCTTTGGCAATCTCGATCAGCTGTTGTTTACCGACACCCAAGTTGGTAATCAGGGTGTTGGGGGATTCTTTCAAGCCGACTTTTTTTAGCAAGGCCTGCGTTTTGACGTAAGACGTATTCCAGTCAATCACGCCACCTTTGGCCTGTTCGTTGCCGAGAAAAATGTTCTCAGTGATCGACAGCAGCGGCACTAGAGCCAGCTCTTGGTGGATGATGATGATGCCTTTTTCTTCACTGTCGTGAATGCCGCGGAACCGGCATTCTTCACCCTGGTAGCGGATGGTGCCTTCGTAGTCGCCGTAGGGGTAGACACCGCTCAGCACTTTCATCAGGGTGGATTTGCCGGCGCCGTTCTCGCCGACGATGGCGTGGATCTGGCCTTCTTGCACTGTGAGGTTCACATTGCTTAGGGCGGTCACGCCGTGGAATGTCTTGCGCATTCCACGCATTTCTAAAATGGGTTCAGCCATGGTGCCTCAACGATCGTTCTCTTGAACCAGAAGAATGTAAAAAGCCCTGTGCTTTGGGGCACAGGGCCTCTTTATCGCCGCTAAAGATTACTTCAGCTGCTCTTCTTTGATGTAACCGCTGCCAACCAACACTTGCTTGTAGTTGGACAAGTCCACTGCCACAGGCTTGAGCAGGTAGGAAGGAACAACCTTGACCTTGTTGTTGTAGGTCTTGGTGTCGTTGATTTCAGGCTGCTTGCCGGACATGACTGCATCCACCATGTTGGCAGTAACCTTGGCCAGTTCGCGGGTGTCCTTGAAGATGGTGGAGT
Organism: Curvibacter sp. AEP1-3; assembly: GCF_002163715.1. GTDB lineage: Bacteria > Pseudomonadota > Gammaproteobacteria > Burkholderiales > Burkholderiaceae_C > Allorhodoferax. Next base: position 2,729,017 of record NZ_CP015698.1, on the reverse strand, counting down.
ACTGTTCCTTGCGGATGATGGACTTCACGGAAGGCACTTCCGCATCCTGGCCGCTCACGAAAGGCATGGGTTGACCGGTGCCACCGTAGCCCACGCCCTTGAGCGCAGACAAGATGCCGATGGACAGACCGTCATACGGAGACAACACGGCATGGACCTTGTCTTTGCCGTAGTAGGCGCTCAACAAGTTTTCCATACGGGCTTGGGCTACTTGGCCGTCCCAACGCAGGGTTGCCACTTTTTGCATGCCGGTTTGCTTGGAGCGAACCACCAGCTTGCCGGACTTGATGTACGGGTCCAGCACGGACATGGCGCCGTCATAGAAGAAGAACGCGTTGTTGTCATCGGCAGAGCCACCGAACAATTCGATGTTGAACGGGCCTTTGCCTTCTTTCAGACCCAATGCCTTTTCCAGAGACTGGGCTTGCAACACGCCAACTTGGAAGTTGTCGAATGTGGCGTAGTAGTCCACGTTTTTGGAACCGACGATCAGGCGGTCATAAGAAATGATCTTGATGCCCTTGTCAGCGGCTTTTTGCAGCACGTTGGTCAGGGTAGTACCGTCGATCGCGGCAATCACCAGCACCTTGGCACCCTTGGTGATCATGTTTTCGATCTGGGCCAACTGGTTGGGGATGTCGTCTTCTGCGTATTGCAGGTCGGCTTTGTAGCCTTTGGCTGCCAAAGCGGCAACCATGCTGTTGCCGTCGCTGATCCAGCGGGTAGAGCTCTTGGTAGGCATGGCTACGCCGACCAGGCCTTTGTCTTGTGCTTGCGCTACGGTGGTGCCGAAGGCCAGACCCATTGCAAGGCTTGCTGCAAGTACCTTGAGGGTGGTTCTACGTGCTGTCATGGAATGTCTCCTGTGTTTAGTTGCTTCTGTCAGATACGTCCTCGCCTTTTCGGCTCAGGCGGCAAATCTTACTTACCACATTGATTTATTTCCAATATAGTTTGAGGCTTATTCGATATGCAAATGCAGATTGGTGCTAACCCTAAATGACGAATTACACCCATTGGTTCTTACGTGCAAGGCTCAAAACCAGGCAACTTTTGCTATTGGTCGCCTTAGCTGAAGAAGGCAATATCCACCGCGCCGCCCAGGTGCTGAACATGACGCAACCGGCCGCCTCCAAGCTGCTGAAGGACCTGGAAGACGTGTTGGGCGTGTCCTTGTTCGAGCGTTTGCCGCGCGGTATGCGCCCCACCTGGTACGGCGACACCATGATCCGGCATGCCCGCGCTGCACTGGCAAGCTTGAACCAGGCCCATGAAGAATTGCAAGCGGCCAAGAACGGGCAATTCGGGCAAGTGAATCTCGGCTCCATCACTGCACCCGGCTTGGCACTTCTCCCACCCACCGTGGCTGCTGTGAAGCAAGCGCACCCGAATCTCCAAATCACCATCCAGATCGAGCCGAGCAACGTATTGATTGAGAAGCTCAACCGCGGCAGTCTGGACATCCTGGTGGGTCGCTTGTCGCCTGAGCACGACAAGGCGGCACTGCGCTACGAGATGGTGGCTGAGGAGCCGATCTGTGCGGTCGCTCGTCCGGGCCACCCGCTGCTGACCGCAATCAAGCCGACGCTGGAAGATGTTTTCAAGTACGGATGGATCGTGCCGCCGGCTGGCAGCATGTTGCGACACCGCTTTGACTTGATGATCCAGGAGCTGGGCTTGGAGCAGCCATCCAACAGCGTGGAAACCAGTGCGCTGCTGTTCATCAGCAAAATGATGCAACAGAGCGATATGGTGAGTGTGATGGCAGTTGACGTGGCTCGCTATTACGCCAACCACGGGCTGATGTCGATACTGCCCGTGGCCATGCCTTGCGAAATGGAGCCATTCGGCTTCATCACCCGCCGGGACAGGCTGCTGTCGCCAGCGGCCGAAGTGGTGCTGCGCGCGTTGAAGTCATCTGCCATGACGGTGTATGGCAAGGCATTCAGCGTAGATCCGCTTCCTGCCTGAAAACCGACGACTGTTGACTTAGTTCCAGCCCGCGTCGACCTTGAATTCCTGGGCGGTACACATCGCTCCGTCATCAGAAGCCAGGAACAAGACCATGCGGGCGACGTCGGAAGGCTTCAGCTTGTCCGGCAGGCATTGGTTGCGTTGGATGTCGGCCTCGCCTTCGGCGTTCAGCCACATCTTGATCTGGCGCTCTGTCATCACCCAGCCGGGCGACACCGTATTGATGCGGATGCGGTCTGCACCCAGTGTGTCCGCAAGGCCCCGGGTGAGCCCGTTCACGGAAGACTTCGCCACGGCATAACATGGGTAGCCACTGCCCTTGGTTTGCCACCCGGTGGAGCCGAGATTGACGATGGAGCCCTCGCCCAAACGTTTCATGCCGGGCACCAGCGCCTGGATGGCGAAGAAGGCTGGGCGTTGGTTGACGGCCATGCGCTCATCCCAGTACTCCGGGGTGACTGATTCCAAGGTGTGCCGGTCATCGCGGGCGACGTTGTTCACCAGCACAGAGAAATCGCCGAGCGCTTGCGCAGCATCCGCAGTCGCGGCCTGAAGGGCAGCGATATCGCGCACATCACAGGTGCGCCACCAAACCTTTGCACCGATGGTGGCCACCAGTTCTTCTGCCAACTGGCGGCTTTCGTTTTCCGCAACATCCACGAAGGCCACATGAGCACCCTGCTCAGCAAATGCCGTCACGATGGAGGCACCAATCCCACTTCCGCCACCGGTAATGAATACGTTTTTGCCTTCGAGGCTGGGATAGCGCGCGAGTTTTGCTTTGTCTGACATGTATTTTTCTCTGTTTTGATTGCAATATAGATATATGAATTGTCTCTAAATTCATTTTCTATTATCACTGTGCATTGGTACCATGCCTGCTGTCAAGAACCGGAGGCATCTGCCTCCACGAATAAAGAGGCAAACCCATGGATTCCGAAAAGCCCCCATTCCGCCGTAGCCACGCCTGGTTCGGCCGCCAAGACCGTGATGGTTTTGTGCATCGCAGTTGGCTCAAAAATCAGGGCTATCCCCACGACCTGTTGGATGGTCGTCCCATCATCGGCATTTGCAACACCTGGAGTGAGCTGACACCTTGCAACGGCCACTTCCGTGAATTGGCAGAGTTTGTAAAGCGTGGTGTGTACGAGGCTGGCGGATTCCCGCTGGAATTTCCCGTCATGTCGCTCGGTGAGACCCAACTGCGTCCCACCGCCATGCTGTTTCGCAACCTGGCATCGATGGATGTCGAAGAAAGCATCCGTGGCAACCCCATCGACGGCGTTGTGCTGTTAATGGGCTGCGACAAGACCACCCCGTCTCTGATGATGGGCGCTGCGAGTTGCGATCTGCCCACCATCGGCTTGTCCGGTGGCCCGATGTTGAACGGCAAGTTCCGTGGCAAGGATGTGGGCTCAGGCACCGGCGTGTGGCAAATGTCAGAAATGGTGCGTGCCGGCGAAATGACCATGGAAGAGTTTTCTTCCTGCGAGAGCGATATGCACCGCTCCAGCGGTACCTGTATGACGATGGGCACCGCCTCCACCATGGCCAGCATGGTCGAAGCCTTGGGTATGGCACTACCCGAAAACGCCGCCATTCCGGCAGCCGACACGCGCCGCAAGCGTTTGGCCCAGCTCACCGGCCGCCGTATTGTCGAAATGGTGAAGCAGGACATCAAGATGTCCCAGATCCTTACCCGCCAGGCGTTTGAAAATGCGATCCGTACCAATGCGGCGATCGGTGGATCCACCAACGCCGTGATCCACCTGCTGGCGATAGCCGGCCGAATCGGTGTGGAATTGAAACTGGAAGATTTCGACAAGCTCGGCTCAGAGGTGAACAACATCCTGAACCTGCAGCCTTCCGGCAAATACCTGATGGAGGACTTCTGCTACGCCGGTGGCTTGCCTGCCGTCATGCGTGAAATCCTGCCGATGCTGCATGGCGACGCCCTGACCGTGAACGGCAAAACCATCCGCCAGAACGTCGAGAACGCGCCTTGCTACAACCGCGAAGTCATCAAGACCGTGGAAGAGCCGTTCATGCCAGCCGCAGGCATTGCCGTTGTGCGTGGCAATCTGGCTCCCAATGGCGCTGTGATCAAGCCTTCTGCCGCTTCCAAGCATTTGCTGCAACACCGCGGCCCGGCAGTGGTGTTCGAATCCATTGAGGATTTCCACGCCCGCATTGACGATCCGGATCTGGACATCGACGAGAACAGCGTCATGGTGCTCAAGAACTGTGGTCCCCGCGGCTACCCCGGCATGGCGGAAGTGGGCAATATGCCGCTGCCCCCCAAGGTGCTCAAAAAAGGCATTACCGACATGGTCCGCATCTCGGATGCGCGTATGAGCGGAACTGCCTACGGCACCACAGTACTGCATACCTCTCCTGAAGCGGCGGCGGGAGGCCCTTTGGCGGTCGTACAAAACGGGGACATCATTGAATTGAACGTGCCGGAACGCAAGTTGCACTTGGAGATTTCTGACGAAGAGTTGGCTCGTCGTCTTGCTGCATGGCAAGCGCCTGAGAAACCAAAACGCGGTTGGTACAAGCTATACGTCGAGACAGTTCAACAAGCGCACTTGGGTGCCGATCTCGACTTTTTGGTGGGTGGAAGCGGCGCAGCCGTTCCACGCGACTCCCACTAAATTGCGTACTGTTTGAAGCCTTTAAGGCCCATAGCGACGGAAATACCGTTGTTATGGGCCTTTTTCGTCGTTGCGAAGCATGCTATTTTTCACCCCATAAGCGTAGGTAGCAGCTGGATTTGGCCCCGATACAACCATAAGGAGACAGGCCATGAATATCAAAGACATGAAGATTTCCACGCGTCTGATGGCGGTGATGGGCGGACTGACCGCATTGCTGGTCGCCGTTGTGGTGCTTGCAATCTCGCAGATGCAAGCCATGCGCAATGACACCACCGCTATCACCACCAATTGGTTGCCGAGTGTGGGCCTCGTAGGCGACCTGAAAGCGGGCCTGGCAGATTTGCGGGCATGGGAAAGTCAGCATGTACTCAACACCGACGAAGGCGCCATGGAGCGCATAGAAAAACTGGCTTCGCAAGCGGTGGCCACCGTTGAGGCCACACGGCAGGAATACGGCAAATTGGTTAACGAGCCCGACGAGAAAACCTTGTTTGATGCGCTGGAAACCGACTGGAAAGCGTATCAGGCATTGCACGTGCAACTGATCGACATGTCGACCAAACGTGAAAAGTTTCCTGCCCGCAAGCTGTTGGAAGGCGATGCAAAGGTCTTGTTTGACAAAATCATTGTCACTACCAAAAAGATCTCTGAGTACAACCAATCCGGTGCCACGTTCGCCAGTAGCAAAACGGAAAATAGCTTCAATACTGCGCGTGCCTCCATGCTCACGGCACTGTTGCTTGGCGCAATTGCTGCGGTTTTTGCCACCCTGTGGGTGACCAAGTCAGTTACCGGGCCGATATCGACGGTAATCGATCTGGCAGACAACATTGCTGATGGTGATTTGTCCAAGACCATCAAAGTGGACTCGGCCAACGAAACCGGCCAACTGCTGGCGGCTTTGCAACGCATGCAAACCAAGTTGGCCAGCGTGGTATCTCAAGTGCGCTCAGGCTCCGAATCCGTAGCCACCGCCAGCGCCGAAATCGCCCAAGGCAACAACGACCTCTCCGCCCGCACCGAACAACAAGCCAGCGCTCTGGAAGAAACCGCAGCGTCCATGGAAGAACTCGGCTCCACCGTCAAACAAAACGCCGACTCCGCCCGTCAAGCCAATCAACTGGCCATGAATGCCTCTACCGTCGCTATTCAAGGTGGAGAAGTCGTCGGCCAGGTCGTGGAGACCATGAAAGGCATCAACGAATCCAGCCGCAAGATCGCAGACATCATCAGCGTCATTGACGGAATTGCCTTCCAGACCAACATCCTGGCCCTGAATGCTGCGGTAGAAGCCGCAAGAGCAGGAGAACAGGGCCGGGGCTTTGCAGTCGTAGCCTCTGAAGTCCGGTCCCTCGCAGGACGGTCTGCCGAAGCCGCCAAAGAAATCAAGACCCTGATCAACGCCAGCGTAGAGCGGGTAGAGCAAGGCAGTAGTCTGGTAGACAAAGCCGGTGAAACCATGACCGAAGTAGTCAGCAGCATCCGCCGGGTGACAGACATCATGGGAGAAATCAGCGCCGCCAGTTCAGAACAGAGTGCCGGTGTCTCTCAGGTTGGAGAAGCAGTCACCCAGATGGACCAGGCTACGCAACAGAACGCCGCATTGGTGGAAGAGATGGCAGCGGCTGCGAGCAGCCTGAAGAGTCAGGCCAATGACTTGGTGCAGGTGGTGGCCACCTTCAAGCTGTGAGCAAAATCAGCCTCTAATCGGGCTCTGGCGCTCGTAAAGTATGCGCGAGCAGCTATTAAATTAATAGCAATTTAGACTGTTTGCTTTTCCTCATGATGCTTGGATTTATCCACGGTAGCGTTGCACCCCGTACGTGTTGGTAATTCCAACACGAACCCAAACCCATGTATTTTTCCGCCAAGAATGATCAGCGGAGTAAGGCTATTCGTGGCAGGTGCCCGCCATCAGACGACCACCGGCCTATGTCCAAGTTGCTGATCAGCGACGTGGGGTCATCGGGCCGCGGCCTTCGATGTGACGGAAGTTGATACGACCCTTGCTCAGGTCATAGGGAGACAACTCCAGGGAAACACGGTCACCCGCCAGAATGCGGATGTGGTTCTTGCGCATCTTGCCTGCCGAATAGGCGATCAGCTGGTGACCATTGTCCAAGGTGACGCGGAAACGGGTATCAGGCAACACTTCGTTAACCACGCCCATCATTTCAATCAGATCTTCTTTTGCCATAAAACTTCCTCTGAACCTATGAATTACCAGGAGCCGGTTCGAGCTTGTGTCCGGTAAAAAACTTGTGCGTTTGCAGATTCCGCCAGCGCAACAAGCGTTGAAAAATCGACACCAAAATTCAATATTTGTGCGCGTCGCACCAGTGCAGCCGGCAATGCGCTATTTGCCAAGTTGAACTGTGTGTAAATCGTCAAACTAATTTTGGTTCTGAATTTATAAATATACAAACGCGCCAACTGCAAAGGAAGTGGACTGGTTATCCGTCTGCAGCTACCGGTAGGTATTGGGAGTCGCTCTAGAAGCCGAATAGGCGCTGGATTGGAACCTCCACAGTCGGGAGAATTGTGTTTTTGCACGAGGCTCAGACACTGCCAATCGCTTTTTGGCGACTCGCTAATGTAGCATGGAGCACTGAAACCGGAACTTCACGCCCTGTTTTGACTCGACAGGGTGTGGTTTTCTTAGTGAAACTCGGGAATATTCAAAGCATGAAACTCTGCATTCTGGACAACGACACCATCGACGAAGCCTTAATCCCGGTGTACGGCAATTACGGTGCCATGTTGGAGAAAGTCCTTCGTGATGCCGGGGCTGCCGATTGGACAATGGATCGTTTCAGCACACCGCACGGTGAATACCCGGCGAATTTTGCAGATTACGACGCTGTGCTTCTTACGGGCAGCAAAGCAGACTCCTTCTCAGATGAGCCTTGGGTGGTAGAGCTGCGGCGCAGGGTCACCGCGCTGTTGTCCACCGACATCAAGTTGTTGGGTGTGTGTTTTGGCCATCAGTTGATCGCTCTGTGCATGGGCGCCAAAGTGGGTCGTGCACCTCAAGGCTGGGTAACGGGACGCAACACGTACCAGTGGCACGCAGAAGATCTCGTAGACAACAACCGTGATGGTTTCGCTTTGTTGGCCAGCCACCAGGACCAGGTCTTGGAGTTACCCGAAGGCGCACGACTGCTTGCGAGCAGTGACCGATGCCCTATCGCTGCCTACTCCAAGGGCAGAGAAGTCCTGTGCATTCAACCTCATCCCGAGTTTGTAGAAGATTACAGCGCCTATCTTTTGAACAAACGTCGCGCGCTTCTGGGTGACGAGCACTACGCGTCCAGCATGGAAAGTCTGCAATACGGACACGAGGGCGCAGACTTTGCCAAAGTCATGGTCGCTTTCGTCGAAAGCAACTAACTGGTCTCAATAGCTGCCTGCAGGCTTGCTTGGTCAAGCTTTCTGGCGGCACCAAATCCGGCAACAACCCGGCCTGAAAGTGGCTTGATTTTGACAAAAGCAAAGTCCTGCAAATCGGTCATGAATCCCGCTTCAGGGAAACGTTGAACATATGCATCGCGTGCTGGGGCGTAGTCAGAACTTTGTCTGTCAATGAATTCAATATCGGCTTGAATTGAAAGTCTTGGCAGCGCGTGAACTTCTTCACCTGCTGTTTCTGGCTTTGAAATCAAAACTGCTGCCTGTAATTGGCGCTTCAGATAGCCAAAGTGTGGCGCCAGTGCGCTCACATGAATCAACAGGGATGCCTGCTCACGTAACAGCGCAAAGGGAACCAAGGACGCGTGGGGAAGTCCGTCATCGTCAACAGTTGCCAAAGTGGCGATGCGTTGTCCACCCAGCAGTTTTGAAATCACTGAATGAAAATTTGTGGTCTCGCTCATGCAGTGATCGTACCCGCCATCAAAAACGCCCCGCTATCGGTTGAATAGCAAGGGCGTTAAAGGTAGAGGCTTTGGTAAAACCTGCAGTGAACCGGTTCCTTGTGAGTCCCGCAATAAGTGAGGCTGTGATTCAACCCTGAGAAGAAGTGTATGGCGGTTGAGCAAGCATTAGATTGCGAAGTTGCTCTATTTCTCTATATATTTGGCATAATATTTTATAAATTTATGTTTTATAGATAGATTATGGAAATAGATCGCATAGATCAGCAAATTCTGGAAATCCTTCAAGTAGACGGCCGGATTGCCAACCAGGATTTGGCAGATCGCATTGGTTTGTCTCCCTCGCCCTGCCTGCGCAGGGTCCGAGCGCTTGAAGAATCCGGCTTGATTACGGGTTATCGCGCCATGTTGGATGCCAAAAAGCTGGGTCTGTCTTTGATCGCTTTGGTCCACATCTCCATGGACAGACATACGCCGGAACGATTTGCCAACTTTGAGGCCAGCGTTGGCGTACTGCCTGAAGTGCTTGAATGCCTGCTCATCACTGGCCAGGATGCGGACTATCAAATCAAAGTTGCCGTTAAAGACATGGATCATTACCAGACCTTGTTATTGAACAAGCTCACCCGGATTGAAGGAGTCACAGGTGTTCACTCCAGCTTTGTGCTGCGTCGTGTGATCGATAGAACCGCACTTCCCTTGGTCTAAGGTGTTTCAATGTGCCTCATCGTCTGGGACTGGGATCCGGAATCCAAAAAGTTGCTTCTTTTGAGTAATCGTGATGAAGCGTACCAACGGCCTACTTTTCCCTTGCATGCATGGCCTGATTCCAACATCTACGCAGGAAAAGACCAGGAAGCACTCGGTACTTGGTTGGGCTGCAGTCGCAAAGGCAGAATGGCAGCGGTCACCAATTTCAGGAGCGGCAAAGCACCCAATCCACAGGCAAAAAGCCGGGGTGAATTGGTTACTCAATTCTTGTCTGCTGCGCTTGATGCCGAAGAATATCTCGATAAGATTTCGACACAAGCTAATGCTTACAACGCGTTCAACTTGCTGGTATTCGACGGTGAAACTTTGGCTGGCTTTGAAAGCCATACGGGTCAGATTCTGACCATGTTGCCGGGCATTTCGGGCGTGTCGAATGCTGGATTTGACACACCCTGGCCCAAGTTGGTGGCTACTAAGAGCAAACTTTCACATCTTCGAGAAACGAAAAGCGTTTCTGAAGAAGATTACTTTGCTTTACTGAGCGATAGTCGCCTTGCAAGTTTGAACACCTGCCCCTCAACCGGTGTCCCGCAACACATCGAACACCAGCTGTCTGCTGTCTTTATCAAAATGCCCGGATATGGAACACGGGCTAGCAGTCTTGTGCAGATTGACCCTGCTGCTATCTCATTCCAAGAACGTACGTTCAATGAACGAGGATTGCAGGGTCAAACAAATTTGCAGTTTCCTATCAGCGCTTAACGCGCGTCAGGTAGCTCAATTTTGACTTCCAGCACTTCCAGGTTGTCCTGACGTTCCAGGTTGACTTTGATATCGTCAGGATTGATCTTGATGTACTTGCTGATGACAGCAACCAGATCCCGTTGCAGATCGGGTAGATAGTCAGGTTCCGCTGCATTCCGGCCACTGCGTTCATGGGCCAGGATGATTTGCAACCGTTCCTTTGCAACACTTGCTGTCTTCTTTTTCTCGCCGATCAGAAATGAAAGGAATGACATAGCCTCATTTCCCTCCGAACAGGCGCTTCAGCAAACCTTGTTTGGGAGCCTCGGTAAATCGCATGGGCTTTTCAGCACCCAAAAAGCGATCGATCACGTCTTTATAGGCTTCAGATACATCGCTGCCTTGCATGTGTACAGCAGGAACGCCCTGGTTCGATGCTTGCAAAACAGATTCACTTTCAGGTATCACACCAATCAACGGTATGCGCAAGATATCCTGAATATCTTCTAGGGACAGCATCTGCCCTTGGTCTACGCGTGCCGGGTTGTAACGTGTGATGAGCAAATGCTCCTTGATCGGCGTTGTACCTTCCATCGCACGCTTGGTCTTGCTCGACAGCATTCCGAGAATGCGGTCTGAATCGCGCACGGATGAGACCTCCGGATTGGTGACCACCAGGGCTTCGTCAGCGAAATGCATTGCCATCAGTGCGCCGGTCTCAATACCAGCAGGCGAGTCGCACACGATGTATTCGAAGTCCATGGACGACAAGTCATTCAACACCCGCTCCACGCCTTCCTGCGTGAGTGCATCTTTGTCGCGTGTTTGTGAGGCAGCAAGGATGTACAAGTTATCGCATTGCTTATCCTTGATCAGTGCCTGATTCAGGTTGGCTTCGCCCTGAATCACATTGATCAGGTCATAAACGACACGACGCTCACAGCCCATGATCAGGTCCAGATTGCGCAAACCCACATCAAAGTCAATGACAGCGGTTTTGTGTCCACGCAATGCCAACCCTGTTGCAAAACTAGCGCTGGTTGTCGTTTTGCCAACCCCGCCTTTGCCCGATGTAACAACAATGATCTTGGCCATGTGAAGCAGGTCTTTCAAAAAGAAGTGAAATGTTTCAAGCCTTGAGGGCTTCTATTAATAATTTTTCTTGTCCGTCATCACTGAGCCGGACTTGAGCCGTCTTCCCATGGACCTCCTTGGGAAACGGATTCTCACTGGTGCGATACACGCCAGCAATGGAAACCAACTCCGGTTCCAGTGATAGCGCAAAAATTCTCGCTTTGGCATTTCCTCTGGCACCTGCCATGGCTTTGCCGCGTAAAGCTGCGTACACATGAATGTTACCGTCAGCCACTACTTCAGCGCCTTGGTTGACCATAGCCAAAACCACTAGATCACAGCCCTTGGCATAGACTTTTTGTCCAGATCTCAATGGTTTGTCTATCACCATGGTCGCTGGCCCGGGAACTTCACGGATGACTTCCTGAACCAGTGTCTGCCTTGGTTCGGGAATTACCGTGGCAGCTTTTGAACGCTGAACTTCCGGCTCCGCTTTGAACAGACCTAGCTTCTCCGCAGCTTCAGCCCAAGCAGGGTGGTTACAACGGTAGGCAACAGGAATCAGATTACAGGTTTTCAAGACCCGTAGCAGAGGTTCTAGTCCTTGCGCTGGTACATCGACATCCAAGGATGAGAAATCCAGGACCAGGCCATCCTTCTCAAAGAAATCCGGTGTTTCGCCCTGCGGTCCGAATGCAGCGTTCAACTCTTCCGCAAGGGTTTGAAAGTCGCTGGTCTTCACCAGCAAAGCAACCAACGGCAATTGGGCGCTTTTGATTTCAAACGTGCTGCGTTTTGAGGATGACGGTTGCACGGCAGAGGGTGCTGGCATGAAAGGGTTAAGACAGATTCATCAGAAGGTGGCAAATCTTACTTGATGCGAAGGTGTCTTCCCTTGATTTATCGATGGAAATTGCAGATGTACACAAGATTTCTCAAAATAAATTCATTATTGCAAAAGTGGGGAAAAAGTTTTCCTTGCTATTGTCTTAATTCTTTAAATTCAAAATAGTAGTAGTAGATAAGGAAAGCACTTTTCTGTTGATAAGCCATAGAAACCTATATAAATCAATAGCTTAAAGCTCATCTACTCTTGTGCGTGACTGTGCTTTGGTTTTGTACCCGGAACAGGGATAAGTTTGAAAAAAACCTCTGAACTGTGGATAAGTAGAAGTTGTCATCGAGTTTATACACAGGGTTATGCTCATTTGCTTGTGTTGTTGACACGTGCCATTTACAACGCACTTTTGTTCCGGTTTGACCATTTCAGCTGACAATGCCTTTGCGCTTGAAACAGGGTGTGCGCCAGAAAGAGAAGCAAGCATGGTTGAGAAACGTTCATTCGAGATTGCCCGAGAGACTTTGAAGCAGCTCACGGCAAGAAAGCTGGTCCCTACGCCGGCCAACTACCAGTCTGTCTATAACGAGATAGCCGGTATTCCTTCTGTGCAACCGTTTCCGGCAGACTTCCTGCGCGATCTATCCCAATCGTTGCCGCTCAAGACGCCCGGTCAACAGAAACAAAAAGGCTTGTTGGACTATGCAATCGATCGTTTGAGTTGGGATGGTGTCAAATCGGCCCTGGTGGGTTATGGCGCGTTTGCGCCTGTTGTGGCGTCGGACGCAGCAACATCGCCGCTAACGTCTTCTTCAGCAGCTAGTGCAGAACCACCGCCTGCTAATCCGCCTGCTTTGACAGCGGAGTTTTTTGCGCAAATCGCCAGGTTGATTGAATACGCACAACCGGCGTTGGGTACAGACGACGAGCGTTTTGTGGAGCAAACCGGTCTTTTGCTTCAGGCAATGCGCAAACCAGATGCGGATGCCTTCACATTGAAGACCATGTTGGTGAATTACAGCCACCGGCTTTCCTTTGCAGCAGAAGACCAGGCCGAAATTCGCAAGGGTCTTCTCAAGCTACTGCATTTGGTCTTCACGAACATCGGTGAGCTGAGTCTGGATGAACAGTGGCTCAAAGGTCAGATGGATGCGTTGATGAGTGTGTCAACACCGCCATTGAGTTTGCGGCGCTTGGACGAGCTTGAACGCCTCTTGGCCGATGTCATCTTTAAACAGAAAGACGCCAAATACAAGGCGTTGGAAGCTCAAGACGAAATGCGACGTATGTTGGCCGCATTTATAGAACGGCTTGCCCAGATGACCCAGTCCACCGGCACATTCCAAAGCAAGTTGGAAGAAAGTGCCCGCCTGATTGAGCAGGCCAAGAGCATTGCGGACATTGCGCCTGTGTTGAAAGAGGTTGTGGGCACTACACGCAATATGGCGCAAGAAAGCCAGCTGTCCCGAGAACAGTTAGGTGCCATGCAGGAACGCGCCAAACAGACAGAGGCCGAGCTGGCCAAACTGCATAAGGAACTAGACAGGGTCAGTTTGCAGGCTCGTCACGATGCGCTTACAGGTGCTTTGAATCGCAAGGGACTGGATGAGGCTCTGAATCGCGAAATATCCACCATGAGGCGCAATGAAAGCGTCCTAAGCGTTGCGTTGCTGGACATTGATAACTTCAAGAAGCTGAACGATACCTTGGGTCATGCAACTGGCGATGTGGCCCTGACGCATTTGGCTGCTGTTGCTAAAGAATGTATGCGTCCTCAGGATACATTGGCTCGGTACGGTGGTGAAGAATTTGTGATTCTTTTGCCCGATACGCCATTGGACAAAGGCATTGAAGCCATGACCCGATTGCAGCGGGAATTGACCAAACGCTTCTTCTTGTCTGGAACGGAGAAAGTATTGATTACTTTCAGTGCGGGCGTGGCTCAGGTTGTGGCGCAAGAGGAACCTGCTGATGCCATCCGGCGAGCAGACCAGGCAATGTATCTGGCAAAGCGGGCTGGCAAAAACCGTGTTTTGGGTGCCTGAAGCAGCTGGCTACAGCGTGGAAGTCAGGAACCACTGAATCAGGAACTTAGCGGCAAAGCCCACCATGCCAAAAGCCAAGCCCAAGAAAAGCACAAAGGTGCCAAACTTGCCTGCTTTGGATTCCCATGCCAGTTGTCCGATGATGAAGAGCATGTAGAGCATAAATGCTCCCACGCCGAAAGTAAGCCCAAAAGCGGCGATCTGTTCTTCTGAAAAGCCGAACATCACTTCGCTCCCGTACCGGGAGTCGAACCCTTGTCCTGAAGGTGGGTATCAATGTCAGGTGCAACCAGATCCCGATAGGCGTGCCAACTGGCATGCCCCAGCATCGGAATCACAAAAATCAGACCTATCAAAAGGGAAGCTAGTCCCAGAAATGTGAACCCCATGATCAAAGCAGCCCACCAGGCCATAACGCCAGGGTTGCTAAGAACCACTTGCCAGCTAGTCAGTACAGCGGTTTTGATATTGACTTTGCGGTCCAGCAGCAAAGGCATCGCGACAACACTGGATGCGAACATGGGCGCTGCCAATATGGCACCCATAGCCAGCCAGAGCTCAAAGAGCCAGCCATGCGGTGAGAGAACTACCAACTGAATGAAATCTGCAGGAGAGTTCACAGGGGCCGGTGCCAGCAAGGTAATGAGTGCTGCGGATGTGAGTACCCATGTCGTAGCGGCACCTGCTAACAGAATGCCAAAACGCAACATGCACCAATAGTCCTCGCTCCATCGATTAAGGCGCTGGTTTTGCCAATTCAGCCAGGTTTGTGCGATGACTTCCCAGTCGGCAGGCTCATCCCGTTCAATTGCACGACTCAGTGCATACAAGCTCGTCGCCAGCACTGGAGCAACGACCAAGAATCCCGTTAGTGCTCCTGCCAAAAGCCAAAACTTGTGTCTGGCGAACGCGACAATGGCAGCGCCGATAAAGGTCAATATCAGTCCATGGGACAGACTTGCGATACCGGAATGTTGAATATCCCGCCAACCCATGCCTAACCACACCAAAGGCCGCATGAAGCCGACAGTGCGGACGGAGATAACTGGTGTTGGCAATGGGTTCATGGTCAAGAACAGTCTACGGGAGTCACCCCGCAGAGTTCTTGACCATGATCAAGGAGAAGCACTCATAGAGCGTTTAGCAATGCTTAATGCTTGGACATGCCGCCGTCATGGTGCCCCTTCATGTTGGCAAATTCGGTGTCAAATACCTTTTTTTGTTCCGCAGTCAGCGTGCCATAAAAGGTTTTAACGGCCTGATCGCGCTGTTCCATTTGTGCGGTGCGGGCAGCCATATGCTCAGTACGCAGTGCTTTGATTTTGTCCAGGCGTTCCGGCGTAGGCAGCTTGGCGAGCTCAGCGCGGTCCGTGGCGGGTTTGGTTTGCGGTGCTGGCGGCTTCATGCTGTTGGAGAAAGCGGTCCAGTTGGCTTCCTGTGCCGCTGTAATTTTGAGTTTTGCTTTCAGTTCCGCGCTGCGCTTGGCATGCATTTCTTCCATTTTGGCGGGGTCCATGCGATGCATGCCGGGCCGTTGGTCGTACTGGCCTTCATCAGCACCGTGCTTCTGCGCCAATACGGAAAAACCGGCACTGGCCAACAGGCCGGCGACCACCAGAGTTTTGAATGCGGGTTTCATTGGAGTGTCCTTAAAGTGGATACCTGCAGCAGACATTGCCTTCAGGTTGAAACCGAGTGTTGCTTCAGTATGTAACGCTGGCATGCAGAAGCGATATCGATTTGTAAAGATGCATGAAAATGTCTAATTAACAAATTGATAGGTGTTGTGTGTTTAAAAACGTGATCGTGTATCGCTTGGTGTCCCCTTGGTCTGTGACGCAGGCCCAACTTGAAGATGCATTGCAGGCGGACCGTTTTGTGGAATGCGGTGCCAGTCAGGAAAAATCAGTAGGCTGGACAGAGCCCCGGGGTCAAGCACATGGACCTTTGGTAGAAGTAGTGGGTGGTCAGTGGGTGTTGAAGCTCATGATGGAAGTGAAATCTGTTCCCGGCTCGGTCGTCAAACGCAAGGTCGAAGAACAGGTTGCCCAGATCGAAGTCAGCACCGGCCGCAAACCCGGCAAAAAAGAAGTCCGAGAGTTGCGGGATGACGCACGCCTTGCTTTATTGCCCATGGCATTTACCAAGCAAGGTAGCGTGGGGGTGTGGATAGATCCCAAAAGCGGCTGGCTCGTGTTGGATGCAGGCAGCCAAGGCAAGGCGGATGAGGTGATGACTGCATTGATCAAAGCCATCCCCGATTTTGCAGTTCAGTTGGTCAATACCCAGATATCTCCCGCAGCAGCCATGGCTGTGTGGTTGTCCACACGGGAATCACCTACAGATTTTTCCGTTGACCGGGAATGTGAGCTGAAAGCCTCCGACGAGTCCAAAGCAGTGGTGCGCTACACCCGACATCCTCTCGATACTGAAGAGGTGAGCCAACACATTGCCTTGGGGAAAATGCCGACCCGCTTGGCCATGACCTGGAATGACCGGGTTTCCTTTGTGTTGACTGAAGCCTTGCAACTCAAAAAAGTCACGTTTCTCGACACTGTGTTTGAAGAAGCCTCCAAGGCGGCAGGGGATGGCAAGGACGACAACTTTGATGCCGATGTCATCATTTCCACCGGTGAACTATCTCAATTGATTCCGGACTTGATGGAGGCTTTGGGTGGCGAAGTTCCTTTGGGGTCCATGCCGGGAGCACCTGCGTAAAGACGCGATGGCGGTAGGGGTTTGGCAAAACTTCTGCCGGTTCGTCACACGACTTGGCTACTCTGCTACTTTTTTGGGGAGACACCATGCCGCGCAAGACAGCCCAAGACTTTGATCAGGAACTGCTCATTCTTTTTGATGCCTATGTGCATGGTGTCGTAGACCGGCGGGGGTTCCTGGAAAAAGCCCAGAAGTTCGCCGTAGGAGGCATGACAGCAGTAGGTTTGCTGGCTGCGTTGAGCCCGGACTTTGCTTCTGCCCAGCAGGTTGCCAAAGATGACAAACGTATCGTTACCTCTTCGGTGGAACTTCCATCACCCGCAGGCTATGGAACCGTCAAAGGGTACTTGGTACGTCCTGCAGGGACGCAAGGCAAGTTGCCGACCGTTCTGGTGGTGCATGAAAACCGGGGCTTGAATCCACACATTGAAGACATCGCCCGTCGCCTTGCCCTGGAGGGCTATCTGGTCTTTGCGCCGGATGCCTTGGCGCCCTTGGGAGGCTATCCCGGCGATGAAGACAAAGCCAGGACCCTGTTTGCGACCTTGGACCAGAAGAAGACAGCAGAAGACTTTGTGGCTTCTGCCCAGTGGTTGCAATCTCACCCGGACGCGACAGGCAAATTGGGGGTTGTCGGTTTCTGCTACGGTGGGGGTGTGGCACATGCGTTGGCTGTGCGTCTGCCTAACCTGTCGGCTGCAGTGCCGTTCTATGGCAACCACCCGGCAGCAGAAGACGCTGCCAAGGTCAAAGCGCCCTTGTTGATCCATTTTGCCGGGGTAGACGAACGCATCAATGCAGCCTGGCCTGCTTATGAAGCGGCCCTGAAAGCAGCGGGAGTACGTTACACCGCGCACCAATACGCTGGCACCCAGCATGGTTTCAATAACGACACCACGCCCCGCTTTGATGCTGCAGCTGCCAAGCTGGCTTGGGAACGCACCCTGGCGTTCTTTAGTCAGACTTTGAAGGCCTAAGTCTTAGTCGTCATACCGGTCGTGGCCCCGGCCGCGACCATGGTGACCATGGCGGTGGTGGTGGTCAAATTCCCTGCCGTATCGTTCATCTCCCCGGCGGTAGCCGGCGTGGTAGCCGTAGCCCTCGCGCCCCCGGCTTTCAAAACGTCGATCAGGCACTTGTCGGTTTCCCATGTTGCGTGCGATACCGGTGCCAGCAGCACCGCCTATGCCCGCACCGACAATCGCACCCGAGCGACCGCCGACTGACTGGCCCACCGCAGCACCTGCGGCACCCCCTACGGCGCCACCAATCACCGCGCCATTCTGGTTGCGGCCGTGACTTGTTACAGCGGCGCCAGCAGCGCCACCCAATGCGCCACCAATCACCGCACCGCTCTTGCCACCCACGCTTTGTCCCAGAACCGCACCTGCCGCTGCACCTGCGCCACCCCCGAGCAGGGGTGTCCAGTCATCAGCGTGTACCAAGGGAGACATCAGGAGTGCACTGGCAACACAAGCGCCTGCAATCCAACGAGGGTTCTGAATAGCGGAACGGAATGTGGATAAGTTCAACATGCATCAAGGGGCGAGGCCCGCACCGCCAGAAGTGACGGTTTATGCACCTACAACGGTGCGTTGTTCACCGGGATGACGCGGATTACAAGCCTTTACACCTGCAGCAATTTGCTTACCTGCTGCCCAAAGCGCTTAACTCGGGCGATACCTGCGCCCATTGCACCGGAAAGCCATTGCGGCGTTGGAATTGTGCGTCCAGTGACAAAACATGCACGGTCCCGGCAACGACACTGTCAATCACGGGCACCGGCACCCGGGCTTGTACAGACGCAGCCATACCCGCCAAGCCGGCGCCTCCCAGAACAATGCTGCGGACTTCCAGGTGGGCCGCCGCTTGCAGGCAGGCTTGAGTCAAAAGCTCCAAGGCAGCTTGCGGATCATTGGCCAGCTCTACGCCGCTGGGTGCAACGGTATGAATATCGATCAGCGCTCGGTGCAAATCCAAGCCCAGTGCCAGGCGCTGCAGCATGGGTTTCCACTTGGCGCCACCCGTGACCACGGCAAATCCGCCAAGGCGGCTGGCCTGCAGGAATGAGGCTTCTGCCAAACCGGTTACCGGTGCCGCACTGCCTTCGCGCAAGGCCCACAGGCCGGGGTCGCCAAAGCAGGCGATGAGAACAGCATCCGGTTTCTCGACGGATGCATTGCATTGGTCTGCCGCCCATGCATCCAACAAGGCGTGGCCGGCCACCGCGTAGCTGGCCTCGCAAGCGATATAAGGTGCGCCAAACCGCGCGGTAACGGTGTCCACGTGCACCGCAGGTCCGGCGGCTAATTGCACATGGTGTTGCACCAGGGCGCTCACCGTGGTCGAGGTGTTGGGGTTGATCACCAGCAAACGGCGCATGGATGTCAATCGGTGGCGGGCGCGCCGAACAAGGACAACAAGTCCGGTGCATCGTCCACGGCTTCCGTGAAGTGCAGTTGTTGTTCCAGTTGTGCCAGGTGTTCGTGCATCAAGCGGGCGGCTTCGCGCGGGTCGCGCAGGCGGATGGCGTCCAGCAACGCACGGTGCTCCTGGCAGCCGCACGACGTGGCCTCAGATTTGGCCTGTACATGGTTGTCGCTGTAGGTCATCAAGATCAACGAGGTGCGCGACACCAGTTCACGCAAGATGCGTCCCAGCGTCTGGTGGTCGGACGCATTCGCGATGTGCAAGTGAAAGTCCCCGGACAGCCGAATGGCACGGCGCATGTCTCCACTGGCGCGCGCCGCCTCTTCTTCATTGATGCACTGGGTGAGGGTGGCAATGTCGTCCGCTGTAGCGCTGGCAATAAAACATTCGATCAGGGTGGGCTCGATCATTCGGCGCACCTCAAACACTTCGCGCGCTTCTTTCTCGGTGGGCTGGGCCACCATGGCACCGCGGTTGGGCGTCAGCGTCACAATCTGTTCGTTGGCCAGGCGCACCAGTACCGGGCGAATGCGGGTGCGCGATACGCCGAACGCACTGGCCAGCTTTTCTTCAATGAGTTTGGTACCGGGCGGCAGTCGGTGGTCCAGGATGGTGGCCACCATGCGCTCGTAGATCTCGTTTTCCGTCAGTGCAACAAATTCGCTCATGTGTCCCGCTTTGCTTGCTGGCGCTTCGCCAACAGGTTGGACAGCCCCACGGCCAGTCCCATCACGAGAAACGATACCACCATGGTTACCGTGCCCAGCGCGTAGATGGACGGGGTGGTCACGGTGGTGGTGAGGCCTTGCAACTCCAGGGGCAGGGTGTTGACATCACCAATAGCTTGCGTGGTGCGGGCAATCTCATCCCAGCTCAGCGTGAAGCCGAACATGCCGATGCCGACCACCGAGGGTGCAATCAGCGGCAGCACGACGTGGCGGAAGGTCTGCCATGGCGTAGCACCCAGATCGCGGGCTGCCTCTTCATAGGCAGGGTTGAAGCGGTTGAAGATGGCAAACATGATGAGCAGGCCGAAGGGCAACGTCCAGGTCAGGTGAGCCCCCAGTGCCGAGGTATAGATGCCTAAGGCAGTGCCGTAGTTTTCCAACGCGCTTTCCATGCCGAAGGTCTCCAGCATCTTCTTGATGGCGCCATCCAGCAGGCGGAACTCCAGGCCGATACCCAGCGACACAATGATGGACGGCATGATCAAACTGGCCACCACGGTAAAAAACAGCACATTCGCAAAGCGCAGTTTTTTGCGGAACGCCAAACCCGCCAGCACCGAGAACACCACGGTGACGACCATTACGGTCAACCCCAGGCCCAGTGAGCGTTTCAGTGCGGAACTGATGTCGACTGTGCCCAGCCCTTCTGCGAGCTTGTGGAACCAGTGCAAGGACATGCTGCGCATCGGAAAAGTCAGGCCGCCGTCCGGGCCCTGAAAACTCAGCACCACGATGACCAACATGGGTCCGTAAAGAAACAGCACATAGGCGGCAAAAAATGCAGCCAATAGCCAGAAGGCGGGTGAACGACGGTCGGAATTCATAGCTCTTTCCGGATGTCGACCATGCGGGTTAGCGCCCAGATGATCATCAAGACAATGGCCAGCAGCACCACGGCATTGGCCGCGGCGAGCGGGAACTGCAGGTAAGACGTTTGCACCTGGATGATCTTGCCCACGGAGGCAATCTGTTGACCGCCCATGACGCCGATGGTCACGAAGTCGCCCATCACAATGGTGATGACAAAGATGGAGCCGATGATGATGCCGGTGCGGCACAGCGGCACGATCACATTCCACAGGGTTTGCCAGCCGCTGGCGCCGCTGTCGTTGGCAGCTTCAATCAGGCTGCGGTCTATGCGCATCATGCTGTTGAAGATGGGCACGATCATGAAGGTGGTGAACAGGTGCACAAACGCCAGGACCACCGAGAAGTTGGAGAACAACAGCCACTCAATCGGCTGGTCGACCATGCCGTAGCCGACCAGAAAGTCATTCACCAGCCCGTTGCGACCCAGCAGTGGCACCCAGGCAATCATGCGGATCACATTGGAGGTCCAGAAAGGAATGGTGCAGATGACGAAGAGCACCACCTGCATGCCGCTGGACTTCACATGGAAAGCCAGAAAGTACGACACGGTAAAGCCGATCACCAGGGTCAGGGCCCATACCAGCAGGCAGAACTTGAACGTTGACAGGTAGGTCTTGAGGGTGACGCACAGGTCGCCTGAATCATTGCGCGACAAGCAGCCTTCGAACACCGAGATGTAGTTCTTGAAGGTGAAACCCGGCAGCATTTCGTACTGGTTGTAGTCCCAGAAACTCACCATCAGCACCAAGGCCAATGGAATCATAAAGAAGAGCACAAACACCGTGGTCAGTGGCAAGGCCTGCCACCAGGCCGCAAGCGTGCGGCCCGGGGCAGATGCCGCCGGAAGTGAAGGTGTCGAAGGTGCGCTCATGATGTTTTCACTTCCTATGCAGGGCTATCAAGCAGCCACAAATTCATTCCACTTTTGGACCATGTAGGCGTTCTCGTCCATCACGGCGTTCCAGCAGGCGATGCCGCCCATGCGCTGTTCGTAGCTGCCGCCGTCGCGCACTTCGCCCTTCTTGGCCAGGACATCGCCGTTGGGGCTCTTGATGTCCTGGGTGGCAGGCTTGCCTTCCATCCAGTACGCCCACTCATAGGCTTCCATCTTGGCCTTGGCGGTTTCCAGCACGGCGCTGTAGTAGCCCTGGCGGTTGAGGTACGCACCTGCCCAGCCGTCCAGGAACCAGTTGATGAACTCGTAGGCGCCATCAAGCTTGCGGCCGGACAAGGTGGATGGAATACCGAAGCCGGAAGCCCAGGCGCGATAGCCCTCTTTGAGTGGCTGGAAGGTGCAAGCGATGCCCTTGGTGCGCACTGCGGTGACCGCGGGGCTCCACATGGACTGGATCACCACTTCGCCGGAAGCCATCAGGTTGACGGACTCGTTGAAGTCTTTCCACAGGCTGCGGAACTGACCTTGTTTTTTGGCTTCAATCAGGGTTTTGATCGTCAGATCAATTTCCTTCTTGGTCATGTTGCCCTTGTCGGGGTACTTGTAGATGCCCATGGCTTCCACGACCATGGCGGCGTCCATGATGCCGATGGAAGGAATGTTCAGGATGGCGGCTTTGCCCTTGAATTCGGGGTTCAGCAGTTCGGCCCACGAAGAGATGGGGCGCTTGATCAGGTCAGGACGGATGCCCAGCGTGTCGGCGTTGTACACGGTGGGAATAATGGACATGAACTGGGTCGGGCTCTTGGCGAACACTTTGCTCTTTTCGCCTTCCAGGAAGATGGTCTTCTTGGGGGCGGTGCCCTGGTCGCCCACGGCCTTGCCTGCCACCATGCCGGTAGTGAACAGGGTGGTGATCTTGTCTGCGTTTTTGATGCGCTTGGTGTCGATGCCCTTCAGGTTGCCGGTGGGCACGATGTTCTTCAGGGAGAAGTACTCGGTGTCAATCAGGTCGAAGCTGTTGGGCGCAGTCACGGCGCGCTTGGTCACGTCATCGGTGGTGACGGCCACGTACTGGATCTTGATGCCGGTGTCTTTTTCAAACTTTTCGCCAATGGCCTTGTCCTGGTTCACGGCGGTGCCCAAGTAACGCAGCACGATGGGTTCTGCAGAGTGCACTGCGGGGAACATGCCGGCGGCCAAGATGCCGGCGGTGCCTTTGAGCAAGCTGCGGCGCTGCACGGGGGCGGCGTTGGTGAGGGTGTCTTTCAGATCGTCAGCCATGGGAAAACTCCTTGAGGGTTGCGGAGGGGAGGATGAAAACTTCTTGCGAAGACGTTGGGGAAAATGGCCCCGCTCAGCGCGGGAGCGGATGCGCGGCCTCAGGAGCCCAACGCAGCTGCACGGTCTCGCCCACGGCATAGGGCCGCGCGGCAAATGTGGATTCAGACAACATCACCGAGATTTCGGCGGTGGTGGATGCAGTCACCGAGGTGCCGGGGTTCTGCAGGCCCAGCAGCACGTAGGTGCCCTGGTATTCCACGTCGGTGATCAGTGCCATCTTGGTATGGGGGGCATCAGGCACCGCCTGGTCGGCCGGCAGCACTTGCAGGTGGTCGGTGCGTACACCGACCTTGCCCTCGGGCGTCTCGATCACGTTGTGCCCGCCCATGAAGCGGGCCACGAACTCGCTGGCGGGCCGGTTGTACACCTCGTGCGGGCTGCCTACCTGTTCGATGACGCCGTGGTTCATTACCACCATGGTGTCGGCCAGGGCCATGGCCTCTTCCTGGCTGTGGGTGACGTGGATGAAGGTCAGTCCCAGCTCTTTTTGCCAGCGGCGCAGCTCGGCGCGCATCTGGATGCGCAAGAAGGGGTCGAGCGCAGAGAGCGGCTCATCCAGCAACAGCACACGGGGTTGGGTAATCAATGCCCGGGCCAATGCGACGCGCTGTTGTTGGCCACCCGAGAGCTCAGTCGGTTTGCGGTCTGCCAGGTGGCCCATGGCCACGCGCTCCAACAAGTCTTTGGCCTTGGCGTGGCGCTCGGCTTTGCCCACGCCCTTCATCTTGAGGCTGAAGGCCACGTTGTCCAGGGCGCTCAGATGCGGAAAGAGCGCAAAGCTCTGGAACATCATGGCCGTGCCGCGTTCGGCGGCGGGCAGGTCGGTGATGTTCCGGTTTTCCAGCAGGATGTCGCCGTCAGACGCTGACTCGTGCCCTGCAATCATGCGCAGCGTGGTGCTTTTGCCGCAGCCCGAAGGGCCGAGCAGGCAGCAGTAGCTGCCGCTGGCAATGCGCAGGTGGATGCTGTCCACAGCGGGCTTGCCCTGCGCGTAGCGCTTGGTCAGCCCGATGACTTCGATGGCGGCAGGTGCAGTGGCGTTCATGCCGGGGCTGTACGCAAACCGCATGCCAGCTTTGTACACAATGTTTTTAAAGGATTGTGTACAAAATGCACCGGCATTGTGCGGTGCAACACGCCAAAGCGCAAAACCGGTGCGCGCGGCTTTGGTGCAAACCGGAGAGCACTTCCCCGTTTTTAGTGAATCAAATCAGCCTCTAGCGCACGTGGAATATGCGCAAGCAGCTCCTGATTTCATAGCGTTTCAGGTTTTGGCAGGGCAGGTGCTGAATCCGAAGATGGCATACGACGGGCACCAGCCGATGAGCCCGGTGATCACCGGGGCAATGCCAACCCACCCCCACATGCCGATGATGTCGGTGGCCGCCAGCCCGATCAGCACGGCACCCAGCCAGATGCGGATAAGGCGTTCCCAGTTGCCGATGTTGGTGCGCATGCTGTGCTCCTGAAGCTGTATAGAGCTTGATTGGAGCGGTGGGCGCTACAGCCGTCGGTGCTGCGGCCCACACAGAGGCGGCTTAGTTTTTGACAGCGCAGGTGCTGAAGCCAAACATGGCATAGGGTGGGCACCAGCCCATCAGGCCGGTGGCCAAGGGCACAGCGCCCAGCCAACCCCACCAGCCCACGGTGCCGGTAGCTGCTAAAGCTGCGAGAACTGCGCCAGCGCCTATACGGATGATGCGGTCGATACCGCCGACATTTGCTTTCATGGAATCACTCCTTGGTTGTGTTGAAGTGATTGGACGCTCCGGTGCCAAGGAAGTATGTGACTTAGGTCACGCAGCCTTTGTTCAACTGCGCGCTCAGCCCCCGACGGCCAGTGCATGCAAAGCCTGGCTGTTGAGGATGTGAATGTGCTCCCGCCCTAGAGTGAGCCAGCCCTCCCGCTCAAAGCGGCGCAGTAGGCGTGTCACCATCTCGCGCACCGTGCCCAGCTCGTCGGCCAAGGCTTGGTGCGAGAGATGCAAGTCCTGCCCGCGCCCCAGCAGGGCGTTGGCGAGCCGCTGGTCCAGCTTCTGGAAGGCGACCGCATCTATCAGGCTGGTCAAGTCGGCCATGCGTTCGGCAAACAGGCCCAGCACCAGATTGCGGAAGGCAGGCACGCCCAGCCACTCTTCAAATTGCGAGGGCGGAATCATTAAGAGCGTGCAGGCTTGGGTGCTTACTCCCTGAGCGCCCAGGGGAAGCCCGCGAAACAGGCTGGCACTGCTGACCAGGCACAGCTCGCCCGGCCGAACCCGGTACAGCTCCAGGCTGCGCCCGTCCTCTGCATGGCAGGCCACTTGTACCTCTCCCGCGAGCACCAGTGGAAAACCCTGGCAGGGCGCGCCTTGCGCAAACAGTTGCGTACCGGCCGGTACCGATACCGCTTGGGCTTGCAGCGCGGTCAGCGCCGGGCCCAGCGGTTCCAGTGTGGGATACAGGGTGAGCAGGTCGGTGTGCATTGTCATGCATCATATCGCCCCCCAGCGCTTATGGAATATGCGCGAGCAGCTACTGTTTTGATAGTGTTGTAGAGCCGCTGATACCGGAATTCACCGGCCCCATCGCGGTGAGCTCGTTCAGCAGCCGGGCGCGTTTAGCCCGGTGTAGCGGCCGCAAGCCCGCCGCCACCCACTTCGCGCGTTCGAGGTTGATGCTGCCGCGCGCCTTCCAGCGCTGGGCTTCTAAGGCGGGGTTATGCAGCATGGCGGCCAGCCAGACGGCTTGCGCAGCGGTGAGCTGGTCGGCCCGTTTGCCAAAGTAGGTGTGGGCCGCGGCTTGCGCGCCACACACGGTGGCGCCCCAGGGTGCGTGGTCCAGGTAGAGGCGCAGGATGCGGGCTTTACCCAATGTCTGCTCCATTTCCACCGCGTAGAGCAGTTCACGCAGTTTGCGCACGGGGGAGCGTTCGCCACCCGTGACCAGCAGCTTGGCCACTTGCTGCGAGAGCGTGCTCGCTCCCCTTAGCGTTGCGTCCTCGGCTTGGTTGCTGTGCAGGGCCTGCGTCATCTCGGCCAAGTCGTATCCCGAGTGTTCATAAAAGCGCTGGTCTTCGGCGGCAATCACGGCGCGGGCCAGCAGGCTGTCCGCCCCCAAGTGACTGGCGGGCAGCCCGCGCCCGCAGGTGCTTTGGGCCAAGCCCCACGTCTCGGTGCCCAGGCCACTGACCGTCATGGCCTGCAGGCGGGGTTGGACGGTGAGTTTTTTGGCCGGTAACTCCAGTGTGGCTTGTACTGCCACAGTGCCGTCAATCTGTGCGTAAGCCAGCTCGGGAATGGCGGCAGCAAACAGGGCGTAGGCATCGCGCACTGGGGTTTCAGGCAGCGTGATGTGCAGGTTCAGCCCTTTGGGCCGCAAGGTGCCGTGCCACAGGGCGTTAACGGCGCCGCTGCTGAGCGTGCCTTTGAGCTCGGTGGCGTTGCGCTGCACGGTCATGCGGGCATCGGCCAAGCGCACGGGTTCAGTGCCCCAGCTGCTGCTGCGCACCACGCAGGGCTTGCAGTGCAGCGCCAGTTCGTGGCGCGTCGCGTCCCATGTCACATGCACGTCACCCATGCGGGTGGGGAGTGTGCGGCCATGCAGCTGCTGCGCAATCCACGGGGTGGTGCCCCATTGGATGAGGGCAGCCACGCCCACCTCCAGCTTGATCGGGCCGGCGTGCACGGTGGTTGACCAGTCACCGGGAGCGGGACGCAGCACAGCGCGTGCGCCCATCAGCATTGCAAACAGAGCCAACATAAGAATCAGGGCCGCAATCGCGGTGATGCGTAGAGCGCGAAACAGTGTGCGCATGGTGTTGTCGGGAGTGGAGGGGTGTGTTTCAGAGCGGCGTGGCCACCGTGATGGCCTTCCACGGGCCGGTGGACTGCCCGGCAGCCGATGCCCAGTACCAGGCGGACGTATCGGTAAAGCCCTGACCTTGCGCGTCTTCAATGCGTTCACACACGCGCACCGCGCGGCCACCGCGTTCGGCAATAAAGCAGCGCCAGCGGGTCTTGTCGGTGTGTTCTTCCAGTTGTTCGTTGCGGATGCGGTAGCCCAGGCCGCGGTAGCAGTCGGTGGCGGGGTGCAGCATGCGGGTGGGCTGGGTCACGGTGCGCAGCACCAGCACCTGGCGGCCATCGGTCAGGCGCGCCAGCGTGCCGGGGAAGTGGCGTGCAAAGCGAAGCTCCACCTCGCTGAGTGCCAGAGGGCGCAACGGCGTGCCTTGCCACTCGGTGGGCAGCTCGGCACTCTGGGTGGGTGTGCCTACCTCTGGCGTTGCTGAGTGATCCACGATGGTTTGACCCAGGCTCCACAGAGCACACAGGGGCAGCAGGGTGGTCCACAGCGTTTTGTGCAGCACGCGGTTCATAAAGTGGTTACTTAACAAGTTCATGATGAGGCGCGATCCGCAGTCATGGTGCGGCCCATGGCCCAGGCAATGCCACCGCATACCGCCGCCAGCACCAGCAGGCCTACCGCGTCATGTCCCCAAGCGGGCAGATGGGTGCCCGAGGCTTGGGCCGCCACCAGCACGGTGTTGCGCGCCACATTGCCGAGCAACACCAGTGCCCCCACGACGGGCAGACGCAGCAGAAAAGTCTTGTTGGCTTGACGGGTTGCCAATGCCACCACACAGGCGGTGAAATATCCCAGCCACGCCATCTGCACGCCCGAGCAGGGTGCATCCACGATGATGAGCTGGCCATTCACCACCAGGCTGCTGCCCGTGCGTTCCACGGTGTGGGCGATGGACAGCAAGCAGCGGCTAGCTTCGGCCGTGACCACGCGCAGCGGAAAGCCCGCATAGAACTGCAGCGAGGCCAAAAGCGGCAACGAAAGCACGGACAGTCCCAGCACCGGTGCGGTGGCAACACGCGCCGGCAGAAAGGCGATGAGCCCCGCGGCCACCGACAACAGGCCGATGAGCGCCACCACCAAGTCCGGCAACTGCTGGTGCACTGCAGTGGTCAGCACAGCGCCTGTGAGTGCGGTTATTTGAAAACCCAGGCGCGGTGTGGGGCTCAGGTGGTGGCGGTGCTGCCACAGCAGCCCGGCCAGAGCCGCCAGAGCCAGTAGCCCCAGCGGGTCATCCGAGCCATCCACCATGCGCTGGCCCATCCACCACCAGGTGGGCCACAGCGCCAAGGCCAGCAGGGCCAGCCAGCGCCATTCGGGTGCGGTATCGATGGCGATGCCGAAGCGCACGAAGCGGGGCATGTGAAGCAGGCGAGGCAGTGCCATGGCCGATCTTTCTGTTTAGCTTGTGTAGTGGTGAGCGCGGCGGCGGCGATATGCCAGCATGGCTAGCACCGCCAGCGTCATCAACATCGCGCCCCAGGTGGCAGGCTCGGGCGTACTGGGCACTTCAGCACCCAAGGCAGAGTTCTCCACACCTTGTGGCAAGGGCGAAGGCTGGTTCACGCTGGGGGTGTCGGCGGGCGCCTTGTTGCGCACGACTTGGTCTACGGCCAGGAAGCTGGTGTACTGGGTCAGCAGGCTGTACTTCAGGCCCAGGTCGGTGATGGCGTCCTTTGCGGCGCTGCCGCCTTCCAGGGCCTCCTGGTCGCTGAGTGCAGCAATACGGTGACGGGCCCACAGGTGGCGCAGGGCGGCGGTATCCGTCGCGTTGGTGGCATGGATGGGCATGCTGAAGTGCAGCGGGCCACTGGCGGAGTTGCCGTCCACGATCAACGTGCCCTTGGCCTCACCCTTCCATTTGCCAAACACGATGAGCGGGCGCTGGGCCAGCAGGTCGGGCAGCTGGCGCGGTTCCACGTCGTACACGTCCAGGCCTTCAAAACGCACCTTCACATGGGTGAGCACGGGGGAGTCAATCATTTTGCGGAAGCGGGCGGCTTGTTCGGCGGCCTCGGCGGGTTTGGTGATGATGAAGGGTTCGCCCATGCCCGCACGGGCCAGGCCTTCCATGAGGTGGCGGTTTACGCTGGAGCCGATGCCGAACGAAAACACGTTGGCACTCGACAGGTTGTTGCGCACCAGCTCAAAGGCTTCGCGCTCTACGGTCACATAGCCGTCGGTCACCACCACCACGGTGCGCGACACATCGGCAGCTTTGGGTTGCGCGTACGCGCGCTTGAGTGCCGGGATCAGCTCGGTGCTGCCACCGCCGCCCTCTCTGTCGATGGTGCGGATGGCCTGGTCAATATTGGCTTTGGTGGCGGGCACCGAGGTGGGGTTCAAGAAGCTGTTGCTGCCCGAAAACAGCAGCACATTGAAGGTGTCGCTGGGGCGCAGGCCGCCAATCAGCTCGCGCAACACGCCCTTGGCCGTGTCCAGCGGAAAGCCGTGCATGGAGCCCGAAATATCAACCACAAAGATGTACTCACGCGGCGTGATGGCTGTGGCGGCCGGGGCCTTGGGTGGCTCCACCATGGCGAGGAAGAAGTTCTCGTCCTGGCCCTTGTAGAGCATCACACCGGTCTCGATCTTGTCGCCGGCCAGGCGGTAGTTCAGGATGAAGTCGCGGTTGTTGGTGGGCTCGGCGGTGGGGTTCAGGCCCACCACGGTGGCGCCGCCCTGCTCGGTGTAGCTGCTGATGGTGTGCGAGCTGGAGCGCACCTCTTTCACGCCAATGGGCGTGTTGAGCGATACGTGGATATCAAATGCGGGGGCTGCGGCGCTGGTGGGCGTGTTCTGACCCTTCGGCATGATGGGCTGGGCCACCCAGGTGGCGTTGGCTTGGCCGCTCTGCGGGCTGTTGTAGCGCGGGCCCACGACGGTTGGGAAGACGAACTGGTAATTCCCATCGGTGGGCAGCAGCAGCTCGGTGTAGCGCAGCTCTACCTTCACATCGTCGCCGGGCATGATGTTGGCCACATTCATCTGGAACACATTGGGCAGGTGCTGCTCCAGCAGCGCGGCGGTCTTGCCCTCTTGCTTGGCCGCGTCGTATTCGATCTTGGCCTGCTGCTTCTCGCGGATCTTGGCGGTGATCAGGCGGTCCGCCAGGCGCACATTCATGCCATGCACCGCGGCGCGCGTGGAGCCGGGGAATACGTACTTGGCCTCGATGGCACGCTGGCCTTCATTTTTGTAGGTCTGCACCACGGTCACGTCGGCAATCACGCCGCTGACCTTCACATTCACCTGGGTGGACTTGAGCGGCAGTTGGTCCACGCCTGGGTTGTCGCTTTTGACGAAGAAATAGGGGCTCTCGGTCTTTTGGCGAGGTGCGGCATCGCGGTCTTGCGCGTGGGCCGGGGGGCTGATGGCCAGCGCCACAAAGCAGGCGGCAGAGAGTGTGGTGGTGGCCAGCCAGAGCCAGCGCGACATACGCGCCGGCGGCTCAGTGGTGGCAGGTGGGGCCGCGTGGGCGGCAGCGGGATGGGTGGCAAATGCCATGGAGCTTCTCCAGTCGGCGTGCGGTATTGCACGGTGAGGAGAGCATCCCGCCGGGGGGAGAAGTCAGTTTGAAGCGGTTAGGGGCTTGTGTGAAGTCTGTGTGAAAACGGGGTGAAGGGCGTGTCGATGGTCTTCGATAGGCTGGTAGCCGCCATACATGGCGCTCCCAAGCAGTCATCAACTTTGCCTATGTACTGACCGAAACTACGCACACAATTTAGACGAAAGTCAGGTTTGTATCCAGCGACTAATCGTATTCACATCCGTTCGCCCTGAGTCGTAATGACTCAGCTTGCGATTTGGCTGCGACTAGTCTTTTGTTGCAGCCAGAGGGAAGTGAATGAATTAATGAGTCATCGTTCAATTCAGATGGACACGCATCTGAATTGTCCGCCTCACCCTTACCATTCTTGTAGTTGCACGCTGTCACGTCGAAAGGGTTAGCTGAGTTGGGTATCCACCAGCGTACGGGCGCTCCTTTATGTATTTCCGTAATGCCAGCATTCAACGAATTACTTCCAATTTGCAGCCAAATTGATTGACATCCTGAGTACTCAGGCGTGATGTCACTTCTTCGAGGGAAGACCCGAAGTTCCATGCCATGATTGGCTTCTTCACCAGCATTTGCCGGAGGTTCAGAAAGCCCGCAATTCACTCCTTCGGGCTTCATGGGCCCCCCCGCAAATGCACTGACGGCAACCCACAACAATAACAAGCAAGCAATCTGTTTCATTTATTGGAGTCTATGTGACTAAACCCACCTAGGGCTTGGTCGGCTCTGCTTACGACCAACTTAGCGGCAAACATGAAATCTACGACAGCTTGCTGAAAGGCACCCAGATTGGCTTCCAGTCATCTACATTTTGGAGCCGACAGCTCTCTTTGCGAAGCCGAGGCACCAACAGGCTGAAAGCGGTCTTCAATCAAGTGAGACATCCGGGCATAAACCAAACGTCACTTTCCGCCAGTTACTGAGAGCTCCAGCACTTCGGTTGCCGAATCCACAAAAAACCGAGTTCCATCCGTAAACTCCAATATGACCTCAGCTGGTCTGTGGCGAATCACACGAGCAACTACTTTCCCATGCAGCATCTCAGATGCACGTTCCGCTTGTTCCGCGAGTTTCATAACTTCATTTGGACTAAGTGGAAGTCGGTTCATTGCTGCTATCTTGAGATTAAATCAAAGGCCGTTGATCGATGACCGCTTCCACTGCAAAGCTTAGGCGCCAACAGGCTGATAACGGCCCTTTGGAGCGCTTGATGCAAATCATTAACGCTTTAGCTATGCAAAAGGCGATTGGGTAGCGTCGCTTGCTAATTTGTATAGAGTCTTTCTAGCAAAGGCAAATACAACGAACCAAAGGCAGACCCACCGAAGAACCAGCAAAGTCCGCGGATCCCGACTTGTCGAAAAGCTTTCCAATACTCCGCGCTGAATGTGTCACGTATTCCGAACTTAAACCATTGCGGCCCCGCTACAAAAAGAACACAAGGTGCTAAGAGGAAAACCAGTGCAGCGAGAAAAAACTCCGCAGTGTTTGTAGTAGCGCCCGGCGCCTGATGTTCAGCCCACATTACGTAAGTGCTCATACCCATAACTGTCCAGGCGCCAGTTAGCGCTGCAGTGACTTTCGTAGCAATGATTTGCATGCTAATAACAGTATGTTCGTCGCGGACCCTGCAGGTTAATCGGGCCGCAATTGTTTAAATGTTGATGAGTGACCGCTTCCGCTGCAAAGCGGACCTAGCTGTAAACCTATTCCATTCTTCGCGGCAACCAAAGGACCGCGCATGCACCCGGGCCTTCCGCCTCTGGCTTATTGCCCAATTCCACCTTCCCCCGGTGCAACGAAGCAATCTCCTTCACAAAGCTCAGTCCCAACCCCGTGCTCTTCTTCTTGGAGTGCGGCCGGGCCAGAGAATAGAACTTCTCAAATACCTTGTCCTGCGCGTAGCCGGGGATGCCGGGGCCTTGGTCGCGCACGGTGATCTGGGCCCAGCGGCCTTGGACTTGCAGGCCCAGTTCGATGTGGCCGCCCTCGGGGGAAAAGTCCAGCGCGTTGTCCAGCAGGTTGCTGACCGCGCGGCGCAGTAGGAAGGGGTCAGCCTCTACCGTCACGTCTTCGCTGGCGGCCACTGTGATGCGGCAGCCGCGCTGAGTAGCCACGCCGTGGGATGCGTGTGCCAATTCGTCCAGCAGTGGCAGCAAGGCAACGGGTTGTACGGTGTCCAACACGCGGCGGGTTTCCAGTGCGGTGAGCTCCATCATGCGGTCCACCATCTCCTGGATGCGCTGGGTCTCGCGCTGGATGTTGGTGAGGAAGCGTTGGCGTTGGGCTTCCTCCATGGGCTCCTGCAGCAGCTCGGCCGCGCCGCGGATGGCGGACAGCGGGCTTTTCACCTCGTGTGTGAGCGTTTGCACATAGTCGGCCACGTAGTTGCGCCCGGCCAGCGCGTCGCGCATCTCGTCGTAGGCGGCCCGCATCAGGTCCCAGGCGCGGCGCAGCAGACGGCCTGGGTGGAAGCCTTGCTGCGCCTTGACGTAGCGCGCGTAGTCGGCAATCAGGCCAAAGGGCCGCACCAGCCACATGGACACCATGACGGCCAACACCAGCACGGCTAGCACCGAGATGAGGCCTGCATAGAGCGTGCGGCTGCGCGCGGCAGCCACAAACTGGCCGAAGGTTTGAACTGGCTTGCCCACGGTGACCGCGCCGATGATTTCGCTGCTGCCCTCGCCCTGCGTATTGCTGGTCCAGCGCACGGGGGCAGCCATGTACATGACAGCGGAGTTGGGGTCGCCGGGAATATCCAGCGAGGTACGGGCGCCGTATTCGCCCTTGAGCGTGAGCTGCACGTCGCGCCACTGCGAGAAGTCTTTGCCCTGCGACTGGCCGGTGGAGTCAAACAGCACGAGGCCGTTGCGGTCTGTGACGTAGGCGCGCAGCTCCACTTTGGTTTTGTTGACACTGAAAATCTGCGCGCTGAACTCGCGGGCGTAGGCAGATTTGAACAGGCTGTCCAGGCGCGCGGTGTCGATGGCGCCATCGCGCACGTCTTGTTCGATGAGGGTGGCGAGCAGCTGGGAGGTTTCTACCAGCGACTCTTCGGCCGACTCGCGGTAGCGCGGGTCCAGGTCGCTGACTACGCGGTACAGCACGGCGGCCATGCCGATTGCATAAATCAGCAGCAGCCCGAAGAAGATGCGACTTCTTTTAGACATGGGGCCCCCACGCTCCACCGCTGCGCGGGTTGCTGCCCCCCAAGGGGGCGCTCGCGCCTAGGGGCGGCCCGTCGGCGTTCATGTCGGTGTTTCCGGCAGTTCTTCGCTCAGCGCGTAGCCGCTGCCGCGCAGGGTGCGGATGGGGTCGTGGCCGGGGGCCACGAGTTTGAGTTTGGCGCGCAGGGTTTTGATGTGGGCATCTACCGTACGGTCAAAGCTGTCGTTGTCGCCACCCCAGACCTGCAGCAGCAGTTCGTCGCGCGTGAACACGCGGCCGGGCTTTTGCACCAGCAGGCGCAGCACGCCGTATTCATAGCGGGACAGCTCCAGCACCTTGCCGTAGAAGCGGATTTGGCGGCGCTCTTCGTCCAAGGCCCAGATGGCGGGAGTGTTGGCGGGTGCTGTCACAGCAGGTGCAGCAGTGGCCACGGGCCGTGCACTGCGGCGCAGGATGGTGCGCACGCGGGCCACCAGCTCGCGGGGCGAAAAGGGCTTGGCGATGTAGTCGTCGGCGCCCAACTCGAGGCCCACCACGCGGTCGATCTCGTCGCTGCGCGCGGTCAGGAACAGCATGGGCACCTGCTTGCCACCGGGCAGGGCCTGCAGGCGGCGGAAAAGCTCAAATCCGTTCAAGTCGGGCAGGCCCACATCCAGTACGGCCAGTGCGGGCAGCTCGGCGCTGAATTGCGCAATGGCGTCTTCGGCAGTGCTGGCCCACACAGGCGCAAAGCCGTCGGTGGACAGGACGTACTGCAGCGTGTCGGCAATGCCGGACTCGTCTTCAACAATGAGGATGCGCGGTTTCAGGGCCATGGGTGGCATTGTGACGTAAAAATGGCCCCTAGCGCCCGTCGAATGTGCGCGAGCAGCTATCAATTACGTAGCAGTGCGCTTGTCGCCCGCCAAGTCATCGAGGATGGGGCAGTCCGGCCGGTCGTCGCCGTGGCAGCAGTGCAGCAGGGTGGAGAGGGTGCGCTGCATGGCCTGCATGGCGGCGATGCGCTCACTCAGTTCGTCCATGTGCTTTTGGGCGATTTTCTTGACGTTGGCACTGGCGCGACGCTTGTTTTGCCACAGGCCCACCAGCTCGCCGATCTCGGCCATCGAAAAGCCCAGGTCGCGGCAGCGCTTGATGAAGCGCAGGGTGTGCACATCGGCTGCGCTGTACAGCCGGTAGCCGCTGTCCGTGCGCGTGACCTTGCCCAGCAGACCCAGCGACTCATAGTGCCGCAGCATCTTGGCGGACACACCGCTTTGCCGGGCCGCCTCGCCAATGTTGACCGGTTGGCTGGACTCTTCGGACGGCTTAGGCTGCGACGGCATAGCCTTCTTCGGCGATCGCCTTGGCCAGGGTTTCGCGTGTTTGGGTGGATTCGACTTCCACCAAGTTGGCGCTGCGGTCGATCTTCACTTGGGCTTGGGGGTCCGCGTCCTGGATGGCGCGGGTGACAGCCTTCTCGCAATGGCCGCAGGTCATGCCGGTGACGGTAAAGGTTTGGTTCATGGAGACTCCTGAAGGGTAGATAAATGCATTGTGAACCTTGCCATGGTGGGAGGGTCAAGCGCCTGTGTCAGTGGCCTGCCGCTCTTTGGGCAAACAAAATTGCACGTAAGCTTGTTTTCCTATGGGTTGAATTGGGGAGGTTCACTTGGACATCAGCAAAGCCACGGTAGAAGACGCTCCGGCCATCAGCCGCCTGATCGGTAGCGTGGCCCGCTTCTTTACTTTGCAGCCGGACGGCGCGGGTGCGGAAGATTTTCTGAAGACGATTTCGCCCGACGCTGTAGCCGGCTACCTGGCGGATCCGCGTTTCACTTACTTCAAGGCGGTCGACAACGACGCGCTGGCGGGCGTGGTGGCAGTGCGCGATGGCAGTCACCTGTACCACCTGTTTGTGGACGTGTCATTCCAGCGCCGGGGCTTGAGCCGCTTGCTGTGGGACCATGCCCGTGCAGCGGTGGGCGAGGCGAACCCCGGCTACTTCACGGTCAACTCCACGCCTTATGCGCAGCAGGTGTACGAGCGTTTCGGGTTTGTGGCCACCGGACCCCGGGTGGAGACAAAAGGCATTGCTTTTGTGCCCATGCGTTGGGTAGCCGCTTGACCTTCCCTGCATGGCAAGGCCTAAGCTTGCACCATGAGCACTGAAACCCCCTCCCCCACGACCATCGATATCGGCATTGGCGGCATGACCTGCGCATCGTGTGTGATGCGTGTGGAAAAAGCCCTGAAAAAGGTGCCCGGCGTGGACAGCGCCACGGTGAACCTGGCCACCGAGTCCGCCCGCATCGCCGTGCACGATGCTGGCATGGAGGCCCGCTTGCGCCGCGCAGTGCGGGACGCGGGCTATGAGCCGCTGGCGCCCAGTGCGGCAATTGACGCGGTGGATGCCTCGCCATGGGCCGGATTCGGGCCGGTGGGCATAGGCCTGGCGCTGTGTGCGCCGCTGGTACTGCCCATGGTCGGGGACCTTTTTGGCAAAGACTGGATGCTGCCGGCGCTGTGGCAATTTTTGCTGGCCACGCCGGTGCAGTTCATTTTGGGGGCACGTTTCTACAAGGCCGGTTGGCACGCGCTGCTGGCGCGCACCGGCAATATGGATTTGTTGGTGGCGCTGGGTACCACTGCGGGCTGGGCTTTGTCCATGTGGTTGTGGCTGAGTCCCCAGTGGTTTGGCGCCCCTGACCACAGCGCGCATGGCATGCCCGCCATGGAGCCGCACCTGTACTTTGAAGGCAGCGCCGTTGTGGTGACGCTGGTGCTGCTGGGCAAATGGCTGGAGGCCCGCGCCAAGCGGCAGACGACGGCCGCCATTCGCGCCCTGCACAGCCTGCGGCCGGACACGGCGCACCTGATGGGCCGCGACGGCGAAGTGGATGTGCCCGTGGCTGAGGTGTTGGTGGGCGACAAAATTGTGGTCAAACCCGGTGAGCGCTTTCCGGTGGATGGCACCCTTCTCGAGGGCCGCACGCAGGTGGACGAATCCATGCTGACCGGCGAACCGCTGCCGGTAGCCAAAGACGCGGGAGCCAAGCTCACCGGTGGCAGCATCAACGGCGAAGGCCGCGTGGTGCTGCAGGTGCGGGCGGTAGGGGTGGATACGGTGCTCTCCAGCATCATTCGCCTGGTGGAAGACGCACAGGCTGCCAAGGCGCCCATCCAGCGGCTGGTAGACCAGGTGAGCGCGGTGTTTGTGCCGGTGGTGCTGGTCATTGCGCTGGTCACGCTGCTGGGCTGGTACTTCACCGGCCATAGCTTTGAGGTGGCGCTGATTCACGCGGTGGCGGTGCTGGTGATTGCCTGCCCTTGCGCGCTGGGTTTGGCCACGCCGGCCGCCATCATGGCGGGCACCGGGGTGGCGGCCAAGTTCGGCATTTTGATCAAGGACGCGCAGGCGCTGGAGGTAGCGCATACCGTGAACGTGGTGGCCTTCGACAAAACCGGCACGCTTACCGTGGGCCAACCCCGCCTGACCGCATTGGTGCCCGTGGGCCTGACCAATGACGAGGCACTGGCGTTGGCTGCTGCTTTGCAAAGAGGCAGCGAGCACCCGCTGGCCCGCGCTGTGCTGCAGGCGGCCAAAGACAAAGCACTCACGGTGTCAGCGCCCACTGACGTGCAAGCCGTGGCCGGCCGCGGCACCCAAGGCAAAGTGGGAGGTCAGACCTTGTTGCTAGGCAGCTTGCGCTGGATGGCGGAGCTGGGCGTGGACATGGCGCCGGTCGCGGCGCAGGCGGCCGATTTGCAAATGGGCGGCGCCACGGTGTCGGCGATGGCAGAGCAACAATCCGGCGGCGTAAAGCTGCTGGCCCTGCTCGCGTTTGCCGACGAGCCCAAGCCCGGCGCCAAGGAAGCGTTGGCGACCCTGAAGGCCCGCGGTATCCAGACCGTGATGATTTCTGGCGACAACCGAGGCGCTGCGGAAGCCATGGCCAAGCGCCTCGGCTTGGATGCCAAAGATGTGTTGGCCGAAGTGTTGCCCGGCGACAAGGCTGCGAAGGTGGCCACGCTCAAAGCCGGTGGCAAAGTCGTTGCCATGGTCGGTGACGGCGTGAATGATGCGCCTGCGCTGGCGGCATCGGATGTGGGCATGGCCATGGCCAACCCCAACGGCGGCGGCACTGACGTAGCCATGCATGCGGCCGGCATCACGCTCATGCGGGGCGACCCGCTCTTGGTGGCGGCTGCGCTGGACATCAGCCGCCGCACGGTGTCCAAGATCCGGCAAAACTTGTTCTGGGCCTTTGCCTACAACGCGGCCGGCATTCCCTTGGCGGCGCTGGGCTACCTGAGCCCGGTGGTGGCAGGTGCGGCCATGGCACTGAGCTCGATGAGTGTGATGACCAACGCCTTGCTGCTCAAGCGCTGGACGCCGGAGCAGGGTGGCAAGTAAGTCGATTTTGGGGATAAAAATGGCCTCTGGCGCCCATGGAATATGCGCGAGCAGCTCCTAAAATGGAAGCAAACCCCAAGGCGCCCATGAACCATCTGCTGCTCACCACCGGCCTTTATGTGCTCACCGCGGTCGCTGAGATCGTGGGGTGCTACTTGCCTTGGCTCTGGTTGCAGCAGCGCGCACCGGTGTGGGTGCTGTTGCCGGCGGCAGCGTCACTGGCCCTGTTCGTGTGGCTGCTCACCTTGCACCCTGCAGCCAGCGGCCGGGTGTATGCGGCCTATGGCGGCGTGTACATCGCCACCGCGCTGGTGTGGTTGTGGGTGGTGGACGGCATTCGCCCTTCGGCATGGGATTGCGCTGGTGCGGCTTTGGCCTTGGCGGGCATGGCGGTGATTGTGCTGGCGCCGCGTACCGGGGCATGACGTAAGTCAAGGTGTGCTGGAGCGGTCTGTGGGATTCTCTGGTTGCCCGAGTCGTTGGAAATGGCGGGCGTCCTGACGGCTTTGCCTCGTATTGCCGCTTGTAACCACCCCTAGACTCTGAAAGAATGGCCCAACGCTTGGACCGGCTCACCCGAGGAACACAACAATGAACATGATGACCATGATGCGCCAATTCACCATCCGGCTGCGTATGTTGGGGGCCATTGCGATGGTGCTGGCCCTGCTGTTCATGCTGGGCGGTGGTGGCCTGTGGGGCATGGGCAAGATCCAGGACCAGAGTGATGCTTTTCTGGACAACTCCTTCGCCGAGATGCAGCACCTGGGCCGCTTGCAGGCTGCCATGAGCACGGTGCGCGAGGCCGAAAAGGACATGATCATCGAATACGAGCGTCCCGCGGAGGTCGAAAAGGCCTACACCCGCTGGAAGTCCCACCTGGCCGAAGTGGACGCGATTGCAGGCCACTTCCTCGAAGGGGTGGAAGACACCGACAACCCGGTGGTCCGCGAGATGCAGGCGGACCTCAAGGAATACGTCAAATTGTTTGAACCGGTGGCCAACCAACTCAAATCCAGCGGTTACGAGTCCGCCACCATTGCCAACCGCATGAGCCAGAAGGCCTTGGGCCAGATCGACAAGGTCATGAAGCACATGAAGTCGCTGGAAGGCGTGTTGCAGGACGAGGCCAATGACGCGGTCAACGACCAGCACAAGGTCAGTGGTGTGATCAAGTGGCTGTTCATCGCCGCACTGGGTGTGGCCTCTCTGGTAGTGGTGCCGCTCACTATTCTCAACATGAACTCCATCTGCCAGCCCTTGGAGCGCGCACGCTTGTTGGCGCAGGCGATTGCCGGTGGCGACTTGTCGCAAGCGATTGAGGTGCACGGCAAAGATGAAGTGGCCGATTTGCAGCACGCCCAGAAGGCCATGCAAGAGGGCTTGGGCGCCTTGGTCTCGCAGGTGCGCTATGCCAGCGAAAGCGTGGCCACGGCCAGCCAGGAAATCGCCTCGGGTAACCAAGACCTGTCGGAGCGCACGGAAAAATCCGCCAGCAGCGTGCAGGACACCGTTGGCTCCCTGGCCGAGCTGACTGAGAACGTGCAGCAAACGGCCCACGCTGCCCAAACCGCCCGTCAGTTGTCTGACTCCGCCTTTACGCTCGCGGCCCGTGGTGGCCAGGTGGTCACGCAGGCGGTAAGCAGCATGCATGAGATCGCCGCCAGCAGCAGCAAGATCAACGACATCATCGGCCTGATCGATTCCATTGCTTTCCAGACCAACATCCTGGCGCTGAACGCGGCGGTGGAAGCGGCGCGCGCCGGCGAGCAGGGGCGGGGCTTTGCGGTGGTGGCGTCTGAAGTGCGCATGCTGGCCAAACGCTCGGCTGCGGCGGCGCAAGAAATCAAGGCGCTGGTGAGCACCAGCGTGCACGCCGTGGACGGAGGCGTGAAGCTGGTGGAAGAGGCCGGCGCCGCCATGAAAGAAATGGTGGATGGCGTGCAGCGCGTGGGCCAGATCATTGGCGAGATTTCATCCTCGGCCACCGAGCAGTCCAGCGGCATTGCACAGGTGAACCAGTCGGTGGGCATGATCGATCAAGCCACGCAGCAGAACGCGGCCTTGGTGGAGCAAAGCGCTGCGGCTGCCCAAGGTCTGCGTGAGCAGGCAGACGCGCTGGCCCAGGTGGTACGCCAGTTCCGACTCAAGGGCAGCGCCGCCTGACGCCGCCGGTGGCAACCCCTTCGCAGCCTGCGCTGCCTTTCGTGGACGTGCGCGGCTGGTGCCTGGCCCTCGCGCTGTCGGTGGGGGCAGCGGTGTCGCTAGGTATTACCCGTTTTGCCTATGGGCTGCTGCTGCCCGCGATGCGCACCGACCTGGGCTGGACCTACACCCTGGCTGGTGCCATGAACACCGCGAATGCTCTGGGTTACTTCATTGGTGCGCTGCTCACGCCACGCTTGCTGCGTAGCCGGGGTCCGGGCGAGTTGTTGTGGGGCGGGGCTTTGATGGCCACCGTGTTCATGGCCCTGAGCGGATTCTTTACCGATGCGAATGCCTTGCTGGTGCAGCGCCTGCTGGCCGGCATTGCCAGTGCCCTGGTGTTCGTGGCCGGTGGATTGCTTGCCGCACGGTTGGGCGCGCGTTACCCGCGCCATGGCGGCCTGCTGTTGGGTATCTATTACGGTGGCACCGGCTTGGGGATAGTAGCCAGTGCCTTGTTGGTGCCATGGTTGTTGGAGCGTTTTGTGGGTCAGGCTCATGGCTGGCAGTGGTCCTGGTGGGCGCTGGCGCTGATTTGTGCAGCGGGAACCGCGGTGATGCTGTGGCCGGCACGGGTGATGTCAGCCTGGGCCCTGCCGCAGGCGCAGGCGGCTACAGGCGGGCCGCAGCAGTTTCACTGGGCAGACTTCCGCTACGGCTTGGCGGGCTACACGCTCTTCGGGGTGGGCTATATCGGCTACATGACCTTTGTGGTGGCGCTTTTGCGCTCGCAGGGCACATCCGCCGCCGCTGTCACGGTCTTTTATGCCTTGCTGGGTGTGGCGGTGATGGCGTCCAGCCGCATCTGGGCGCGCTTGCTCGACAAGCACCACGACGGTCGGCCGCTCGCCACGCTGAATGCCTTGTTAGGCGTGGCGACCATTCTCCCGGCGCTCACCCAGTGGTGGCCGGTGGTGCTGGTGTCTGGCTTGCTTTTCGGCGCGGTGTTTTTGTCGGTAGTGGCATCGACCACGGCACTTGTGCGGCACAACCTGCCGCCCGCTGCCTGGGCAGCAGGTATCAGCGCCTTCACCACCATGTTTGCCGCCGGCCAGATCGTCGGGCCCACGGTGGTGGGCTGGATTGCCGATGGCCCCGGCGGCTTGGCACGTGGCCTGGTGTTTTCGGCATGTGCCTTGTGGGTAGGGTCCGCCCTCGGCCTACGTCAAAAGGCACTCCGGCGCCCGTGAATCATGCGCAGGCTGCTATAAGTTTTATAGTGAATAACCCAATGAATAAGGAAGCATGGTCGTGGTGAAGTGGTTCCAACGCGCGGGCATTGTTTTGCTGGTGGGTGTGGTGGGCATCTCTGCTTGGCGCCATCGTGACGATGCCTGGGTTCAATCCTTGTGGCGCCCGGAGGCGCCGCCCAAGCCGGTAGTGTTTGACAACGGTTCGGTGCGCGAAGCCGCGCAACCAGTGGCCCCGGCCAGTGCTTCGGCCAAGGGCCCCGACAACCTGCCCGGCCAGATGAAGAAATGCATCAAGGGCAAACAGGTGGTTTATACCGACCAGCCCTGTGAAGCGG
Source organism: Curvibacter sp. AEP1-3 (assembly GCF_002163715.1). Lineage (GTDB taxonomy): Bacteria > Pseudomonadota > Gammaproteobacteria > Burkholderiales > Burkholderiaceae_C > Allorhodoferax. The sequence goes on along the minus strand of NZ_CP015698.1, from coordinate 2,687,415 downwards.
GCGCCAAGGTAGCCTCCGTCAGCGGTGGCAATGTCACCGTGGTGCCGTCCATTGCACCCAAGCCCGCTGCACCAGCCCAAGGTGCGCAGGCACCCAGCGGGCGCAGCACCTTGCACGATGCACTGGACCTCAACGGCAATGACAACATCCGTGACAAGATGATGGAGCGTGCCATCAACCGGTAGCACGGCCACTTTGTCTTCGACCGAGAAGGAAAACCGATGATTAAGCCATTCACTTTGGTCGCGCTCTTGTGCAGTGGTGCATTCACCGTGCTTGCTCAGGCGCCCGCCCCTGCACCGGCGGCCCGCGCAGTGACGCCGGTGTTCAGCCAGCTGGTGAGCTTTAGCTACCCGTCGGGGTTTGTGCCCGCGTTTGAAGACAGCAAGCCCGGTGGCTACATCCAGGAATCAGTGTTGCGGGGTGAGACGGTGGAGCGTTGGACCCAGATGCTCACCCTCAGCGGCGCCCGCGACCTGGCAGTCAATGCCCAGATGACACCCTCCCGCTTTGCCGGTAGCGTGGCCACCGGATTCAAAAACGCTTGCCCCCAGAGCTACGCTGCTTTGGGCTTGGGTGATTTGCGTGTGGGCAATTACGATGCGTTTGCTGCCGTGATCGGGTGTGGCATCGCGCCGGGTGGAGCCCGCAGCGAAGTGGCCTTGTTGCTGGTAGTGAAAGGTGAGCGCGACTACTACACCCTGCAGTGGGCTGAGCGCGCAGAGCCGGTCAATGGCCCTGTCGCACTGGATGCTGCCAAGTGGTCTGAGCGCCTGCAGCGGCTGATGCCGGTGAAGCTGTGTGCAAGGGTGCCGGGCGAAGCCGCTCCCTATCCAAGTTGCCTCTAGCGCCCGAGGAATATGCACACGAAGCTATCAAAGTAATAGCAATTCAAGAGAAAAGGGCCCGTGAGGGCCCTTCTTTTTGGTAGTGCGCCGCACCTTACTTCAGCAGGCCTTCAGCCCGCATGGCGGCTTGAACACCGGGGCGTTCGCTTACGCGGGTGCGGTAGGCCAACAGGTTCGCAAAGGTGCTGAGGTCTACCTTCACGATGCGGGCCCAGTTGGTCACGGTGAACAGGTAGGCGTCGGCCACGGTGAACTGTTCGCCCAGCAGGTAGTCCTTGCCGGCGAGTTCGCTGTCTACCCACGCAAGGCGCTTGGCCAGGGTTTGTTTGGCCTGGTCTTTGGTTTCATCTGGTGCGGCAGGGTTGAACAAGGGGCTGAAGCTCTTGTGCAGCTCGGTGCCGATGAAGGTGAGCCATTCCTGCAACTTGTAGCGCTCGAAAGTGCCGTTGGCCGGGGCCAGCTTTTTCTCGGGCACCAGGTCTGCCAGGTACTGCACGATGGCGGGGCCCTCGTGCAGGCTGCGGCCGTCGTCGAGCGTGAGGTAGGGCACGTAACCCAGCGGGTTGATGGTGTAGAAGTCGGTGCCGTCGGGCAGCTGGTGGGTTTTGGTGGGCGCAGGAATGGCCTCAAACGCCAAGCCGGCCTCATGCATCACGATGTGCGGGGAGAGCGAGCAGGCGCCTTGGGAGTAATACAGCTTCATAAACGTCCTCGGGTTAGGTCAGGCTTGCATGCTAGCGGCTTTGGCGGCCCGGATGTGCCGCACGGCCTTTTCCGCAATCATGATGGTGGGCGCGTTGGTGTTGCCAGTCACCAGGTCCGGCATGATGGACGCGTCTACCACGCGCAGGCCTTGGATGCCGTGCACCCGCAGCTCTGCGTCCACCACGGCCATGGGGTCGTCGGCCGGGCCCATTTTGCAGGTGCCTATGGGGTGGTACTCGGTGTCGGAGTGGTCGCGCAGGAACTGTTCGATCTGCGCCCGGTTGTCCCGTTCAATCGGGTAAAGCATCTTGCCGCGGTAGGGCTGCAAGGCCTGCGCCTGCATGATGTCAAAGCCCATCTGCGTGCCGCGCACCAGGGTTTCCAGGTCATCAGGGTCTTGCAGGTACGCCGGGTCGATGCGAGGGGCATCGGTTGGCTTGGCGCTCTGCAGGGTGACGCTGCCGCGGCTCTTGGGCCGCATCAGGGTGACGTGCAGGGTGTAGCCGTGGCCGAGGTGGGCTTTGCGGGTGTGGTCGTCCACGATGCCGGTGCAAAACGCGAGCTGGATGTCAGGCGCCTCCACGTCGGGTCGGGTTTTCATGAAGGCCTGGGATTCGGCCACGTTGGTGGTGATCCAGCCGGTGCGCTTGGCTTTCCACTCGAACACCGACTTCACCATGTTGAGCGCGCCCTTGAACGAAAAGCCCAGGGTCTCCTGCTGGTGTTGGGTGCGGTAAATCAGGACCGTGGTGACGTGGTCCTGCAGGTTCTGGCCTACGCCGGGCAGCACGTGGCGCACCGGAATACCGTGTTCGCGCAGGTGCTCGGCAGGGCCCACACCCGAGAGCATGAGCAGCTGGGGCGAGCCGAAGGCGCCGCCGCAGAGCAGCACCTCGCGCCGGGCACGCAGCTCGTGGGTCTGGCCCCGGTGCAGGTAGCTCACCCCGGTGGCGCGTTGGTCGCCATTGACGCCGTCGAGCAGTACTTTGCTGGTGTGGGCGTGCGTGATCACGGTGAGGTTGGGCCGGTTGCGGTGGGGCGTGACATAGGCCTTGGCCGCACTCCAGCGCTCGCCGTCCTTCTGGGTAACTTGCGCGGGCGCGCAGCCCCATTGCTGTGCACCGTTGTAGTCGGGGGTGCGTGGCAGACCTTGACTTTCGCAAGCATCCAGAAACGCCTGGTTCAGCGGGCTGGGGCTGCGCAGGTAGCTCACGTTGAGCGGGCCGCCGGTGCTGCGGTATTCGTTGTTGCCGAAGCACTGGTTGTTCTCGGACTGCTTGAAGAGCGGCAATACTTCCTGGTAGCTCCAGCCGGGGTTGCCTAAAGCGGCCCAGCGGTCGTAGTCATGGGGGTTGCCGCGGGTGTAGACCATGGCATTGAGCGAGCTGCTGCCACCCATGACTTTGCCGCGCGGCGCGAAGCCCCGGCGCCCGCCCAGGCCGGGCTGGGGCACGCTCTCGTAGTTCCAGTTGAAGATGCCCAATGGCGCGGTGGCCGCGAAGCCCAGGGGCGCGTGGATAAAGGCGCTGGTGTCCGGGCCGCCGGCTTCGAGCAGGCACACGGTGATGGTCGGGTCTTCGCTCAGGCGGCCGGCAAGCACGCAGCCGGCGGAGCCGCCGCCGACCACGATGTAGTCAAATTCTGTGGGGGTCATGAAAAGGTTCAGTCCTGGTAACTGGGGTCTATGCGTTGGAGTTTGCGGATCAGAGCCGGCCAGACAAAGGCGCCGCCCATGCCACCGGTTTGCACGCGCATGGCTTCGGCTACGCCGCTGACGATCTGCGGGTTCACATGGGTGAGTGCGCTGCCACCGGATTGCGCGCCGATCTGGATCTGGCAGGTGGCCTCGAAGGTGTACATGCTCAAGAAAGCGTCGGCAATGGTTTTGCCCACCACTAGCAAGCCGTGATTGCGCAGCACCAGAAAGTTGGCGTGGCCCAGGTCGGCTTGCAGGCGTGGCTTTTCTTCGGGACGGAAGGCCACGCCTTCGTAATCGTGGTACGCGAGGGACGCCAGCACGAAGGTGGACTGTTGGCTCAAGGGCAGCACGCCGTCCTTCTGGGCGCTCACCGCGACGCCGGCACGGGTGTGGGTGTGCAGCACGCAGCCGGCGTCTTCGCGGGCCTCGTGCACGGCGCTGTGGATCACGAAACCTGCCGGGTTAACGGGGTAGGGTGAGTCGATCAGCTTATTGCAGTGTTGATCGACTTTGACGAGACTGCTGGCAGTGATCTCGTCGAACATCAACCCATAGGGGTTGATGAGGAAGTGGTGCTCCGGCCCGGGAATGCGGGCGCTGATATGGGTGAAGACCAGATCGCTCCAGCCATACAGGGCGACCAGCCGGTAGCAGGCGGCGAGGTCCTGGCGGAGTTGCCATTCCTGCTCGCTGACCTGGGATTGCACTGACGGTGTGGTCATTGATGACTCCATGAGGGGTTTGCGTTCGAGGTTAGCGGGGGCAGACGGCGTTACACTGTTAAAAATTTGACAATCTAGGGTATTCACCGTGGGGGAATGGATGGCGCACTCCAAAACCGAACTGCTGAAAAAAATGTCTGTGAACCCCTGGTTTGCTACCCTGCCTCTGGCAGAGCGCAAGGCCATGTTGGCGGTGGCGGTCGTCCAGCCGCTGGCGGTGGGGGAGTCGGTCTACCGGAAGGGCGATGTGTCGGGCGGCTTTTATGGCGTGCTGTCCGGGCTGTTGCGCGTGTCTGCTACTGGCGAGGATGGGCGGGAGGGCATTCTCTCCGTGCTGGAGCCGGGCAACTGGTTTGGCGAGACGACGTTGCTGGATGGACAGACCCGACCCCATGATGTGACTGCGATGCAGGAAGGTGAGGTCCTCGTGATCACTGCCGCGGACTTCAAGCGCCTGATGCGCCGCCTGGGTTTTGCCCATGGCATGACGACCTTGCTCTGTGCCCGGGTGCGGGGCTTGTACGGGCTGATCGAGGACACCATGTTGCGCTCTACCCGCATGCGCGTGGCACGGCGGCTGATCACCTTGGCCAAAGGCGACATGACCATGGCGGCGCAGACCCGGCAGGGCGTACAAGTCTCTCATGAAGAGCTGGCCATGATGCTGGGCGTGACCCGCCAGACGCTGGCCAAAGAACTCAAATATTTTGTACGCGAAGGCGCCTTGGCACTCGGGTACGGACACATTGATTTTCTGGATACAGCGCTGTTGCGCCACGAGGCGGCCTTGGATTGAATGCGTCCGGCGGGTCGGGCATTACCGCGTGACCAAGGGCTTCAAGGTGGAGACTGGCTGAAACCGGAGCAGGCCGGTAAAATCGCGCCCTCCCTTCTCTGATTGCGCCGGCCGGACACGCACTGTAGTCCGCCCCCGCGCCCCCTTGCCATGTTGTACCCACAAGAATTCGACGTCATCGTTGTCGGCGGCGGCCATGCCGGAACCGAAGCTGCACTCGCGGCGGCCCGCATGGGCTGCAAGACGCTGCTGCTCTCCCACAACATCGAGACCCTGGGGCAGATGAGCTGCAACCCCTCCATCGGCGGTATCGGCAAGGGCCACCTGGTCAAAGAGGTGGACGCCATGGGTGGCGCGATGGCGCTGGCGACCGACGAGGCGGGCATTCAGTTCCGGATTCTCAATTCCAGCAAAGGCCCGGCCGTGCGGGCCACCCGTGCGCAGGCGGACCGCGTCCTCTACAAAGCCGCCATCCGGCGAATGCTGGAGAACCAACCCAACCTCTCGTTGTTCCAACAAGCCGTCGATGACCTGATGGTCGAGGGCGACCGTGTGGTGGGTGCGGTCACCCAGGTGGGCATCCGCTTCAGGGGCAAGACGGTGGTGCTGACGGCCGGCACCTTCCTGGACGGCAAGATCCACGTGGGCCTGAACAACTATGCCGCCGGCCGGGCAGGCGACCCGCCCGCTGTGTCGCTGTCTGCCCGACTCAAAGAACTGAAGCTGCCCCAGGGCCGCCTCAAGACCGGCACCCCGCCGCGCATTGATGGCCGCAGCATCGACTTCAGCAAGTGCATTGAGCAGCCTGGCGATGGCGTGCCCGGTGGCATGAGCGATGTGATGCCGGTGGTGAGCTTCATGGGCAATGTGGCCATGCATCCGCAGCAAGTGCCGTGCTGGATCACCCATACCAACGAGCGTACGCACGACATCATCCGCAGCGGGTTCGATCGCAGCCCCATGTTCACCGGAAAGATCGAGGGTGTGGGCCCGCGCTACTGCCCGAGTGTGGAAGACAAGATCAACCGCTTTGCCGACAAAGATAGTCACCAGATTTTTTTGGAGCCTGAAGGCCTGACCACCCACGAGTACTACCCCAATGGCATCAGCACCAGCCTGCCCTTTGACATTCAGTACGAGTTGGTGCGCAGCATGGCCGGCTTGGAGAACGCGCACATCCTTCGCCCCGGTTACGCTATCGAATATGACTACTTTGACCCGCGAAGCTTGAAGGGAAGTTTTGAGACACGCCAGATTGGCGGACTGTTCTTTGCCGGCCAGATCAATGGCACCACCGGCTATGAAGAGGCGGCAGCGCAAGGCATGTTTGCCGGTATCAATGCCGCATTGCAAGTGCGTGCCATGGGTGGTGGCGATGTGACATTGAGTGCGGCGGGCAGCGCCAGCTACAGCGGCGACACCTGGTTGCCCGGTCGTGACCAAGCTTACCTGGGCGTGCTGGTGGATGACCTGATTACCAAGGGCGTGACGGAGCCTTACCGCATGTTCACCAGCCGGGCGGAGTTCCGCTTGCAGCTGCGGGAAGACAATGCCGATGCCCGCTTGACAGAAGTGGGGCGCGAACTGGGCTTGGTGGACAATGCGCGATGGGATGCCTTCTGCCGAAAGCGCGATGCTGTTTCACGTGAAACAGAACGCCTGCGCAGCATCTGGGTGAATCCACGCAACCTGGCCGCTGACGAATCCGAGCGGGTGCTGGGCAAGTCCATCGAGCATGAGTACAACCTCGCGGATCTGTTGCGGCGCCCCAATGTGAGCTACGGCGGGTTGATGTCGCTGGATCATGGCAAGTACGCCAACCGTGATTTGCTGGATGTTGTTTCACGTGAAACAGCTGGCCTGCCAACCGTGGATGCAGCAGAGGTGGCCTTTGTGGCTGCGGTGGTGGAGCAGGTGGAAATCGCTGCCAAGTATTCCGGCTACATCAACCGCCAGAAGGACGAAGTGGAGCGCGCCGCCCATTACGAAAACCTGCGCTTGCCGGATGACCTCGACTACATGCAAGTCACAGCCCTGAGCATCGAAGCCCGGCAGCGGCTAAGCAAGTACAAGCCGGAAACTCTGGGGCAGGCATCGCGCTTGTCCGGCATCACGCCCGCCACGATTTCGCTGTTGATGATCCACCTGAAGAAGGGCAACTTCCGGGGCTTCGCTGAAAAGGCCGAGGCTGTATGAGCGCCAGTCACTTGGAGCAACTGGGCAAAGCGGCCACAGCATTGGGTTTGAATCTGGACGCGGCCCAGCAAGCCGCATTGTTGGAGTACCTTGCCCTGATCCAGAAATGGACCAAGGTCTACAACCTGACGGCGGTGCGCAATCCGGATGAGATGCTCACGCACCACTTGTTGGACAGTCTGGCGGTGATCGCCCCTTTGCAAAAGCAGCTTGCCGCTTTGAAAGAGCAGGGCGTTGTTGGTGACAAGCCGCGCTTGCTGGATGTGGGTTCGGGTGCTGGCCTGCCCGGTATCGTCATTGCTATTTGCTGCCCGCACATCACGGTGCACTGTGTCGATACGGTAGCCAAGAAGGCTGCATTCATCCAGCAGGTGGCCGTGACTTTGAAGCTGCCTAACCTGCGTGGCATCCATGCGCGGGTGGAAAGCTTGGCCGAGCCCTACGACGTGGTGAGCTCGCGTGCCTTTGCTTCTTTGGTGGACTTCGCTACTTGGTCCGAGAAAGCCTTGGCAGGGCAGGGTGTGTGGATGGGTATGAAGGGCAAGCATCCTGCGGACGAAATGTCTGCGCTGCCTGCATCCGTTGAAGTGTTTCACGTGGAACAGCTTGCGGTGCCTGGGTTGGATGCAGAGCGGTGTATTGTGTGGATGCGGAAGAGGGTGCTGGTTTAGAGCCATTGCTTTCTGCTCTGGTGTGAGGGTTGGGTGGGGTTGCGCGTTTTGCTCCGTGTCCCCCGCCCGCTGTGCGGGCTCCTCCTTGACCTGCGCAAAACACGCAACCCCACCCAACCTGCCACCTCGGTAGGAGCTGCCAAACAATTGAATGCCTACCTATTCTTCGCAGCGGCGTGGAAGGGGTGCGCACCAAAGTGAGGTCAAGGAGGAGCCTGCGCAGCAGGCTGGGGACACGAACGGCGGGGTGTGCCCTTGGCGCGCAGCGGGCCCAGCACGTCCTTCGCGAGTAAATGGTACTCAAGCTGTTTCACGTGAAACAACACTCGGGCGACTTGAGCAGGTTAGCAATTGCAATCCCAACCCTCGCCACAAAGTTTCCAACGTAAACTCGACACCCACCTCCACGAAAGTACTCCCATGCTCGGCATCACCGATTACGGCAACTTTGTCATCACCATCATCGTGTTCCTCGCCATCCCTGGTCCCGGCAATCTGGCTTTGGTGACGTCTACCAGCAAGGGTGGGATAGCTGGCGGACTGGCCGCCACCCTCGGGGTGATTCTGGGCGACCAAGTACTAATGTGGTCCGCAGTAGCAGGTGTGGCGGCGTTGCTGGCTGCTTACCCTGAAGCCTTCCATGCCGTGCAGTGGGCAGGCGCCGCTTACCTGGCTTGGTTGGGTTACAAAATGCTCACCGCCAAACCCGGTGCCGCACCGGTGCTCAACATCAAGCCCGGCCAATACCTTCGCCAGGCACTGCTCATCACCTTGCTCAACCCCAAGGCCATCCTGTTTTACATGGCGTTCTTTCCCCTGTTTGTGGACCGCGCTAGTCAGCAAGGGCTGGTGACCTACGGAGTTATGGCCGCGACGATTGCATTTTTGACTTTCCTCTACGGCCTGGGCGCCACGCTGGTGACCCACTTTTTGGCTGAGCGCATGCGCGCCAACCCCCGCATCGGCCGGGTGTTGGAGAAAGTGGCGGGCCTGTTTCTGGTGGGCTTTGGCATCAAGTTGGCTCTGCAGTCCGCCAAGTAATTCCACCGCTGTTTCTGATTTTCGTTTTCACACCCTGAGCGTCCTATGGCCAAAATTTTCTGCGTTGCCAACCAAAAAGGTGGCGTCGGCAAAACCACCACCACCGTCAACCTGGCTGCAGGTCTGGCCAAGGTCGGGCAGCGGGTGTTGATGATCGACCTCGACCCGCAGGGCAATGCCACCATGGGCTCGGGCGTGGATAAGCGCAAACTCGAACTCACGGTGTATGACGTGTTGCTGGAGTCCGCCACGGTGGCCGAAGCCCGCACCCAAAGCGAGAAGTTGATCGAAGGTGGATGCAGCTACGACATCCTGGGTGCCAACCGCGAACTGGCGGGTGCCGAAGTGGAAATGGTGGAGCTGGAACGGCGTGAGCGCCGCCTCAAGCAGGCGCTGGCCGTGGTGGACCACGAATACGACTTCGTACTCATCGACTGCCCGCCCTCCTTGAGCATGCTCACCCTCAACGGCCTGTGCTGCGCTCATGGCGTGATCGTGCCCATGCAGTGCGAATACTTCGCCCTCGAAGGTCTGACCGATCTGGTCAACACCATCAAGCAGGTCAAGGCCAACCTCAACGACGACCTGCAAATCATCGGCCTGCTGCGCGTGATGTTTGACCCCCGCATTACTTTGCAGAACCAGGTGAGCGATCAACTCAAGGCCCACTTCGGCGACAAGGTATTCGACACCGTCATTCCCCGCAACGTGCGTCTGGCAGAGGCGCCTAGTTATGGAGTCCCCGGTGTGGTGTTCGACCCCAACTCCAAGGGGGCACAGTCCTTCGTGACCTTTGCGCAAGAGATGGTTGACCGCATCCACACCATGTAATCCCATGGGTACCGCAAGCTACACCACTCTTTTGTTGCCCGGCTGGCAGAACTCCGGCCCGGCCCATTGGCAAAGCCGCTGGGAAGCCTTGCATGGCTTTACCCGAGTGCAGCAGCACGACTGGATGCAGCCTCTGCGCGGCGACTGGATGATGCAGCTCGAAGAAGCCGTGCTGGCCGCACCCACGCCTGTGGTGCTGGTGGCGCACAGCCTGGGCTGCATACTCACCGCCGCCTGGGCCCAACATTCGCAGAACACCCACCGCGTGAAGGCCGCCTTTTTGGTGGGCCCCGGTGACCCGGAGCGGGAAGAACTGCAGGCTCCGCTCAAGAGTTGGTGGCCGGTCGTGATGGACAAGTTGCCCTTCACTGCCGAGCTGCTCGGCAGCCGCAATGACCCTTACTGCAGCTTTGAGCGGGCACAACAGTTTGCCGCCGCCTGGGGAGCCGACTTGGTGGACTGCGGCAATGCAGGTCACTTGAATGCCGATTCCGGCTTGGGTGACTGGCCCGAAGGGCTGTCCCGGCTGCAGGCTCTGGTAGCTAACAACAAGATTTCATTGAATATCGACAACGCGCCGCCGGGCCGCCCCAAGGCGTGTTAGCCCCCATGGGGGGCAGCGACCCGCAAAGCGGCGGAGCGTGGGGGCAACATACATCAGAGGAATAGAAACATGGTTACGAAAAAACCCAAAGGCTTGGGCATGGGCCTGGAGGCCCTGCTGGGACCCAAAGTCGTAGATGCACCTGCAGCCGACACCAGCCTTGCAACTCAGACCACGCCCAGCACCTTGCTGTTGGCCGACATGGTGGCTGGCGTCTACCAGCCGCGCACCCGCATGGACGAGGGTGCCCTGTACGAGCTGGCAGAGAGCATCAAGGCACAGGGCATCATGCAACCGATCCTGGTACGCAAGCTCGACGAGGCCGATGCCGCCAAGCATATTGGCGACGGTCGCAAGCGCGCCATCTATGAAATCATCGCCGGTGAACGCCGCTTCCGCGCTGCCAAGTTGGCCGGCCTGACGGAGGTGCCAGTGCTGGTGCGCGACGTGCCCAACGAGGCCGCCGCCGCCATGGCGCTGATCGAGAACATCCAGCGTGAAGACCTGAACCCGCTGGAAGAAGCACAGGGTCTGCAGCGCTTGATCCGGGAATTCGGCCTCACCCACGAAACCGCAGCCCAGGCCGTGGGCCGCTCCCGCAGCGCGGCGAGCAACCTGCTGCGCCTCTTGAATCTCGCCGATCCGGTGCAGACCATGCTGATGGCCGGCGACATCGACATGGGCCACGCCCGTGCCTTGTTGGCGCTGGACCGCGGCACACAGATCACCGCAGCCAACCAGATCGCCACCAAAAAAATGTCGGTGCGCGAAGCCGAGAGTTTGGTCAAAAAGCTCAGTGCCGAGTTCTCCCTCAAGCCCCAAAAGCCGGCCAAGGAAAAGTCGCGTGACATCAAGCGCGTGGAAGAAGAACTCTCGGATTTGCTCATGGCGCAGGTGGATGTGCACATCAAAAAGCGCGTCAAGCGCCACGGCCGTTTCGAGGAAATGGGAGAAGTCGTGATCCAGTTCGGCTCGCTCGATGAGCTGAACGGTCTGATCGACCGATTGGCGCCGGGCGGCAACCGTTAACTACGACGTCCCCGAATCATTTGCTATGAAAACAGGAGCTGCTCGCGCATATTCCATGAGCGCTAGCGGCACTTTTTCTACATAAATCATGCGCCGCATCAACCCTGCCCATTGGCAATGGCCGCTGCCTGCGGTGCTGGCGTGGGCCCTGTGTTGGGCGGTGTTCCGCGAGCTGCTGGGGCAGGGCATGGCCTTGCAGTGGGCGCTGGGTCTGAGCAGTGCATTGGGCGTAGCCTGCAGCTTGTGGGGTGCCACCTGGTGGCGGCGTTTGCTGATTGCGGCGGGCTTTCCCTTGTCGCTGGCAGCCAGCCTGTCAGCATTGGGGGCGGACTCATTGCCGGCTTGGGCCTGGCTGCTGCCCTTGGGCCTCTTGCTCTTGGTCTATCCGGTGAATGCCTGGCGCGATGCCCCGCTATTTCCCACCCCGCTCCATGCGCTGGTTGATTTGCCGGCGCACGCACCTTTGCCCCAAGGCGCCCATGTGCTCGATGCCGGTTGCGGCCTGGGCCATGGCCTGCAGGCCTTGCGTTTGGCATACCCGCAGGCCGAGCTGCACGGCATGGAGTGGAGTTGGCCTCTGCGTCTGCTCTGCGGGTTGCGCTGCCCATGGGCCCGCGTCACCCGGGCAGATATCTGGAAAGCGAGCTGGGGCAGCTATGACATGGTGTACCTGTTCCAGCGCCCTGAAAGTATGGCGCGCGCCGTGGACAAGGCCCGCGCCGAGCTGCGGCCGGGAGCTTGGCTGGTGAGTTTGGACTTTGAAGCAACAACTTCCACACCGCGCGCCAGCTGGCGCGCACCCGGTGGCAAAATGGTGTGGCTGTACCAGGCGCCTCTGCCGGTGCCCCCAGGAGAATCTGCATGACCAATACTAGCTCTGCCCCTCACACTGACGCCGACGAAGCCTTGCACGCGGCTCAGGTCGTGGTGTTTGCTTTGGCCACGCTGGCCGAGCTGCGCGACTCGGACACCGAGAGCCACCTCCTGCGGGTTCAGAACTATGTGCGCGCATTGTGTGGCGAGTTGCAAAAGAACCCCGCCTATGCCGCCGCGTTGACTCCAGCCTACGTCGAGACATTGGTAGGCAGCGTACCCATGTACGACATGGGCACCATCGGCATTCCGGACCGCATCCTGCTCAAACCCGGCCGCCTGACCCCGGATGAGATTGCCATCATGCGCACCCACACCACGCTGGGTCACGACGCACTGGTGCGCGCGGAAAAGACCCTGGGCCGTGTGTCGCCTCTACTCACGCTCGCCAAAGAACTCACCCTGTGCCACCAGGAAAAATGGGATGGCACCGGCTATCCCAAGGGCTTGTGGGGGGAGCAGATTCCGCTGTCTGCCCGCATCGTGGCGCTGGCCGACGTGTTTGATGCACTGATCAGCAACAAGGTTTACAAAGACGGGGTGTCTGTGGACCGCGCGGTGGAAATCATCACGGAATCCCGTGGTGCGCATTTCGATCCTGCGCTGGTAGACGCTTTTGTTGCCGTGCAAGACACCTTCCGCGGCATTGCGGTACGCCATGCCGACACGGATGCGGACATGCAGCAGAAGATCGAATACATGGCCAACGCCATCGCCGAGGTCGCGGTTCTATAAGAGCCAGTTTTACTGCCACTGCGCTCATGGCCGGGTCGTGAGTCCCGGCTTTCTGTATCGCCCTTGCCGGACGCCGGGTAAGCATTTGTAAGCCGCGTTGCAGGCTGTCAGCAGGGCGTCGTTTTGGCGATGCGCGCACCGACAATCCGCCGTCCCTGCACGCGGTAGAGGCAGGGCGGAGACCCGGCATGCGCCCGCACACAGCAAACACAACAACAATCAATCGCCATCGTGTTGGATGGTCCACCCTGGCCTTGGCTGCGCTTCTCACGGCCTGTGGTGGTGGTGGTTCGGGCGACAGTTCCAGCAGTGGTGCAAGCAGTGGCACCGTATCGCTGGTGGCGGCTCCTCAGGCCAGCAGCCAGATTTCGCAAGCCCTTCAAAGCGGCGACGCGAGTGCGCTCACCGATGCCAAGCTGGTATCTCAGCATGCCCAGTACGCACAGCAGCAAATCAGCCTGGCGCAGGCAGCGCGCATCAGCAGCCTGTACCAAGGGGTGAGTACCGAATACGACCCCACCCAGTGGAGCTATTGGGTGCAGCCCCGCAACGCCGCCACGGCACAACCGCTGATCGTGGGTGACCAGGGCAACGCCTTGGCCAGTATCAGTGTGGCGGGTGGCGGCCGCAGCGCAGGCTTTGGTGTGCAGGTGCTTTCCAAGTTCAATGCCAATGAGTTGGTCGCCTACCGGCCCGCCTTCAAGCGCCTTCTGGCCTGGCTGGTGCGTGGTGATGCTGCCGGCACCTTGCCCGCCACGCTGAATGTGGCCTTTGCCGGCATCAACGCGAGCAGCAGTGCGGCCGGTATGGTGAAGGCCGGAGTGCCGGTTACCACCATCGCCTGTGACTTCATTGCCACCTCCGCCTGCGCCACGAATGCGCACCTGTTGGTGGTGGGCGGAGACTTGGCAGCCAGTGCCAGTCTGGAGACCAGCATCCGGGCGCTGGTGGCAGCCGGGCGGCCGGTGCTCTATGTGCACACCAAAAGCAACTGGACCAGCGACTCGGCCATCCAGGTGCTGGCGGGCATGGGCCTGCAGTTCGGCCCTTATGGCGGCAATTACTGGGCCAGCGACAAGGTGGCTGCCGGCCGCAGCGAAGCGGGCAACCGCACGCTTTCCGACCAGTTCGCCAAAACCACGGCCATGCTGAACCTGCTGGCCTCCGACAGTTTCAGCATGCCCTACGACTGGTCGCCTTGTACCGTCTCTGCCGGCAAGACCGACTGTTCGGGGGTGGCCAGCTTGCAGGCCAACTTGCTGTCGCCCGTCGATGCCTTGCGCAGCCAGATCGATGTATTCAACAAAGCAGGTCAGAATATCTTTGCCACAGCCGATACCGAGGTGTTGCGCTACCTGGTGCTGTGGGCCGATGTGGTGCGGCGTCAGCTCCGTTACCCCATGGACAAGGCCAGCACCCCGGCGGCGTTTCAGAAGGCGCTGATTGCCGATGCCCTGGTGGCCTATGTGCGCCCGGTTGCCACGGCGCAGGCGGACCTAGGGAGCTTTGCCAGCGCGATGACTGCCGGCATGGCCGTGAGCACTACGGATGAGACGGTGGACGTGACCGTGCCGTCCACCAGTGGCTTTACAGCCATCGGTCGCCTGGCGGCTCCGGGCAAGCCGGTTACGGTCGAGCTGCTTAGTGCGGGCAGCGCCATGGTGTCGCTGCGCCTCAACACCCAGCGTACCGGCTCCACCCGCCTGTGGGACCCCAACCGGTACAACCGACCGCGCTTTTTGGCCAGCCCGGACATGGTGCTCAGCACCGGCCAGGCGATGCAGTTGGTGAGCCCCTATGGCGGCACCTTGCAGCTGGTGTTCAGCAACGCCACGCCGCAGCAAAACGTGCAACTGCGTTTGCGCGGGGTGGCCAAGCATCCCTTTCTGGACCAGTCCAATGGCGCTGGCGACAAGGCGGCATTTGTGACTGCCCTGAACGCCGCCCAGCACGAGTGGGCCGAGATCAAGCTCGCAGGTATTGAGATCCACTCCCGTGCCGACAAGATGCGTGCCGTCATCAACGGCACCGATTACGCGGGCGACATCGACAAGTTTTTGAACGAAGTGAAAACCCTCTTCTTCGAAGACCTCTACATGCTGGCCGGCTACGCGTTGCCGGGCAAAAGCTTGACCGCCCATGTGCAGGCCATGTGCACCAGCCTGGGCTGGAACTGCACCGATGCCACGCTGCACCGCGTGCCCGGGACGCAGCACATCAACGTGGACAACTATTCGCAGTGCGGCAGCGGCTGCTCAGGCAACCCGTATGACCAGGACTGGGGCCTCAGCCCCCGCGGCTGGGGCGAAAGCCACGAGGTGGGTCACAACCAGCAAAAGGGCATGCACAAGGTGTATGACGACCGCAGCACCGAGGTCTCCAACAACCTGTTCCCCCTGCACAAAGGCTGGCGCATGCTCAGTGAGATGGGCTACAACACGGGTGATACCCGCGTGAGCTACTTGTCCGCCTTCAACATGATCAAGGCCGCCAAGTTGCAGGCCGATCCTGTGGAGGCGGCTTACCAAAGCATCTGGGGTAACGCCGCCTACGCGGTGCAGAACGGCGAGCGCATGGCTTTTTACATGCAGTGGGTGCACTACTGGGCCCAGCGCCAGGTGAGCATTGCCACCGGCTGGGACATCATCACCTTGTTGTACCTGCACCAGCGCCAGTTTGACGCCGTGGCCGATGCCGACTGGGCCGCCAACCGCAACAAGCTGGGTTACAGCACCTATGCCACCAAGCCCAGCCCGACCGGCAACGACAACCTGCTCATCACCCTCTCGTGGATCACCCAACGTGACCAGCGCCCGACCTTCGACCTGTGGGGTGTGCGCTACTCGGCGGCTGCGTCTGCACAGGTGGCAGCGTTCACGTTTGCAGTAGAGCCGGCGCTGTTTTATGCCAATACCAGCACCAATAACCACAGCACGGTGCGCAAGGTGGACATGTCCGTCGCCAGCCCGGCTTGGCCCTTCTGATTTATGTGTGTTTCAGGGCGCTAGCGCCCGTCGAATGTGCGCGGACAGCTATCGAATCAGGAGCGTTTTCAGTGTGATGAAAGCGGCACCCAGGCACACTGTCAGGTGGAAGCCGCTCCATAGCAGGTAACGCCTGCGCAGGGATTGGGGTGAGAGCGGCGAGAGCAAAAACAAGCGCCCGTCTTGCGGTGCACGCAGCATGTGTACGCCGGGTTGAGCGCGGATGTTGCGGTGTTCTTTCTCCACCGTGCGGGTGGCCAGTCGGCGGGCCAGCTCCCATTCTTTCAGGTCGATCTCGCCGTCCCTGTTCAGGTCAAAGCGGCGTTGCAGCTCGGCGGGATTCTGCTTCCAGCTGGTGAGCAGGGCATTCACGTCTTCGCGCAGGCTCAAGACCGAGTTCGCACCACCCACGGTCACAAACTCACCCAGCGCGTACAGGTTGCGTCCACCGTGTAGCAAGTGCTCCACGTGCTTGGTGTCGCCGGATACGCGTGACGTCTCTGGTACGCCCATCACTTCGGCATGGTCGGGGTCTATGGTGCACACGCCACTGCCGTCATGCAGGTCAAAGGTGGCACTGCTCGTGCCGCCTTCCACTTCCTTCCAGTCGTTGTCGCTGTCGCGTTCATAGATGGCGTAGCGGTACCAGATGCAGGGCGAGTTGCTTAAGGGGCTGTAAATCAGGTCGGTGGTGTTGGTGCGCCCCTGCAACTCCGCGTAGCCCTGTGCGGCTGAGGCAATGCGCGAGGTGGCGATGTTGGAAATGGTCCGTGCCCGTCGCAACGCAGCACCCCAGGCCAGCAGGCCGATGGCACTGATGGCACCCGCGGCCCAGGGCCAATGCCGGCCGGAACCCGCATGAAAGGCCCCGCCGGCGATTCCGAAGTAAACGGCTGCCAGCAGCCCGTTCATGCTCTGGCTGCGCAGCCAGCGCAAGCCCATCAGTTGCAGACCCACCGCCCGTCAGGCCTTGAAGCGAGCGGAAATGTCCACGTCCTGCAACTCTTCAGTGCTGAACTTCAGCAGCTCGGCACTCTTGAAGTTGAAGAACCGCGCCACCAGCACGCCGGGAAACTGCTCGATGCGCACGTTGTTGATGTTGACGGACTCGTTGTAAAACTCGCGGCGGTCGGCAATGCTGTTCTCCAGGCTGCTGATGCGCGACTGCAGCTGCACAAACTGCTCATTGGCCTTGAGGTCGGGGTAGCTCTCAGCCAGGGCAAACAACTGGCCCAGCCCGTTGCGCAAGCCGGTCTCGGCGCGACCCACGGCCGCCACGTCCTGGGACTCGCGGGCGCTGGATACCTGGGCGCGGGCTGCAATCACTTTCTCCAAGGTGGCCTGCTCGTACTGCATGTACTGCTTGCAGGTGTCGATCAGCTTGGGCAGCTCGTCATGGCGCTGTTTGAGCAGCACATCGATATTGGCCCAAGCCTTGGAGACCGCATTCTTGACCTCCACCAGCCCGTTGTAGACGCTGATCAAATAGAACACCGCCACTGCCACCACGATCCAGAACATGATTCCCATGGTTTCCTCGCATCAGGTAAGAAGAAGTAAGAGCCGCACTGTAAACCACGCGGGCGAAAGGCTTCAGCACGCGTTACCGCGTTGTTTCATGTGCCGCTCCAGGCGGCGCAGCAGCAGTGAAAGGGTGACGGTCAGCATCAGGTACAGCACTGCCACCACGTTGTAGGTTTCGACCGTAAGGAAGGAGCTGGACGCATACAGCTTGCCCAGTTGGGTGATGTCATTCACGCCCAGCACCGAGACCAGCGACGAATCTTTCACCATGGCAATGAAGTCATTGCCCAGCACCGGCAACACACGGCGCACGGCCTGTGGCCACACCACCAGCCGGAAGGTGAGCCAGCGGTTCAGGCCGATGGCCTGCGCAGCTTCAATCTGCGCACGCTCCACACTTTGCAACCCGGCGCGGAACACTTCGGCCAGAAAGGCACTGTAGGCCAGCGCCAGCGCCACGATGCCACGCACGGTGTTGGACACATCGCGCACCTGTACATCGGGCAACCACTCCTTGGCGATCCAGCCCTCGCAGGCCCACTGGTACAGATTGACCAGGGCGGGCGCTCCCACAAAAGTCACGTACAGCAGGATCACCAGCGCAGGCAGGCCGCGTATCACTTCAATGTAGAAGCGGGCACCCTGGCGCAGCCAGACGTGCTTGGAGCGGCTGGCCAACGCCAACAGCAGTCCGATGCTGGCGGCCAGCGTGAAACTGATGACGGCTACATAGACGGTGGTCCACAAGCCTTCGGCCAGGGTCTGGAAGATGAAGGCATATCGCCCGTCGGCAATGGCCAGCGCCACAAATGCGGCGCTGATCAAGGCCAGGGCCATCAGCCAGTACGGGCGTTCGGACGACTCCGAATCCACAAGAATCTGCACAGGGCAGCTACCTTGATTACTGGTTCAGCTTGTAGTCCACAAACCATTTCTGGTCGAACTTCTTGAGTGTGCCGTCGGCCTTCATCTGTTTGAGTGCTGCATTGATGGGCTTGACCAGGTCTGAGCCTTTTTTGTAGATGAAGCCGAACTCCTCGCGGCCCATGGGCTTGCCCACCACCTTGTAGGTGTCGGGGAAGGCTTTCACATAGCCCTGGGACGACACGCCGTCGGTCAGCACGGTGTCCACATCGCCAGCTTTGAGCGCTTGCATGGACAGGCCAAAGGTCTCGTACAGTTTGATGCGCGGGTTTTTCTCATTGCCGTCCAGCACTTCATACACCGCGGTGTAAAAGTTGGTGGTGCCGTTCTGTGCACCGACCAGCAGCTTGGGGTTGGCCTTGAAGCCCTTGGCGTCGGTGAAACGTTTTTCGTTGGCGCGCACCATCATGAATTGCTCGGAGACCATATAGGCGTCTGAGAAGTCGACCTGCTTCTTGCGGTCGTCTTTGATGGTGATGCCGTCCATGCCGACATCAAACTGGCCTTTGCGCACGGCCTCGATCATGGTGTCCCAGCTGGTGAGCTTCCAGTCCACTTTGGCGTTGAGGCGCTTGGCGATTTCGTTGAACACGTCGTACTCCCAGCCCACACTTTGGCCGGTCTTGGGATCTTTGAAGTTCAATGGCGGGTAAGCGTTTTCTGTCACGGCCACGATGGTGCGGCCCTTCAGGTCGGGCAGGGATTGGGCGCTGGCAGTGGTGGACCAGGCGCCCAGGGCGGCAAGCAGGCTGACGGCAAGGGTAAGGCGGCGAGAAGGTGTCAAGGAAAGCTCCAAATCAGCAAGTTTAAAGGAGAAAAGTGCTTGTAGCGCCCATGGAATATGCGCAGACAGCTACTAAAGTTATAGCGAAAAGATCTTTCCAGGATTCAGGATGTTATGCGGATCCAGGGCGCGCTTGATGGTGCGCATCATCTCCACCGCGCCATTGCCTGTTTCTTCGACCAGAAAGCCCTGCTTGTGAAGGCCCACGCCGTGCTCGCCGGTGCAGGTGCCGCCCAGCTTGAGCGCGCGTGCCACCAGTTGGTGGTTGAGCTGCTCGGCCAGCTCACGCTCGGCCGGAATGGCGGGGTCAATCAGGTAGCCCATGTGGAAGTTGCCGTCGCCTACGTGGCCGACCAGGAAGAAGGGCAGGCCGGCCTCTTGGGCCTCGGTCACGCTGTCCAAGAGCGCGTCGGCCAGGCTGGAGATGGGCACGCAAGTGTCGGTGGTGATGGCCTTGCAGCCCGGACGCGACTGGATGCCGGCAAAGTAAGCGTTGTGCCGCGCCGTCCACAGGCGGGTACGCTCTTCAGGCGTTTCGGCCCACTCGAACGCTGCACCACCGAACTCGGCGGCAATGTCCTGCACGGTCTGCACTTGTTCTTTCACACCTTCGGGCGAGCCGTGGAACTCCATCAGCAGCATGGCGCCTTCGCGCAGGGTGAGCTTGGAGTACGCGTTGACCATGCGGATGGTGTTCTCGTCCAGCAGCTCGCAGCGTGCAATCGGCACGCCGAGCTGAATGAGCTGGATGGTGGTGTTCACCGCGTCTGCCAGACTGTTGAATGAGCAGGTGGCGGCCATCACTGCCTCGGGCAGCGGGTAGAGCTTGACGGTGACTTCGGTGATCACGCCCAGCGTGCCTTCACTGCCCACCATCAGGCGGGTCAGGTCGTAGCCGGCACTGCTCTTCTTGGCGCGGGTGCCGGTGCGGATCACTTCGCCGCTGGCGGTCACCACTTCCAGGGCCAGCACGTTTTCGCGCATGGTGCCGTAGCGCACCGCGTTGGTTCCGCTGGCACGGGTGGCGCTCATGCCGCCAATGGTGGCATCCGCGCCGGGGTCGATGGGGAAGAAGAGGCCGGTGGATTTGATCTCGTCATTGAGCTGCTTGCGTGTCACGCCGGGCTGCACGGTGACGGTCAGGTCCTCGGCGTTGATGGACAGCACCTTGTTCATGCGGCTCACATCCAGGCTGATGCCACCTTGCACCGCCAGCAAATGACCTTCCAGTGAGGAGCCCACGCCGAAGGGAATCACCGGCACCAGGTACTGAGCCGCCAGTCGAACCGCATCGCTCACGTCTTGTGTGTTTTGCGCAAACACCACCGCGGAGGGTGGCGGCACGTCAAAGGCCGACTCATCGCGCCCGTGCTGCTCGCGCACCACCAGCGCGGTGGAGAGCTGATCGCCAAAGCGGGCCTTGAGAGCGTCCAGCAAAGCGGTGGGCACTTCGCGCAGGTTCACTTGGGGCAACAGGTGGTTCAGGGCGGTGGGGGCGTTCATGGCGTGTCTCCTTGTTTTCGCCATTGTAGGAATCTGCGTGGCGCTAGGGGCTGTCACTTTGCTGGCGGGCAAGCGGCAGCCGTGCCTGCCACAATGTGCGCATGGCAAACCGACTAACACAAATCGCCACCCGCACAGGGGACAACGGCACCACGGGGCTGGGCGACAACACCCGTGTTTCTAAAAACAGCCTGCGGGTGCACGCCATGGGCGATGTGGACGAGCTCAACAGCCACCTCGGTGTGCTGTTGTGCGAAGACATGCCGCCCGCGGTGCGCAGCCTGTTGGTCGAAATCCAGCACCAGCTTTTCAATCTGGGCGGCGAGTTGTCGATTCCCGGGTTTGAATTGCTCAAGAACGAGGCCGTGTTGGCTTTGGACGAGGCTTTGGCTGAGCACAACGCTGCGTTGCCGCGTTTGGAGGAGTTCATTCTTCCGGCCGGTACCCGAGCTGCTTCGCTGGCGCATGTCTGCCGCACCGTGGCTCGCCGGGCCGAGCGCGCGGTGGTGGCGCTGGGCAATGAAGAGGCTTTGAAAGACACACCTCGCCAGTACCTCAACCGCCTCTCGGATCTGATGTTCGTACTCGCGCGCGTGCTCAACCGTTACCGTACCGATGGCACGGTGGGGGACGATGTGTACTGGAAGAGCGAGCGCATGGCCAAGAGCGGCAGCGAGTCCGCCTGAGCACTACTCACTCTGCAGAGAGTGTGAAGTTGCGTATGCCGGTGCTGTGCTCTGCCGCAGGCCGGCTCCCGCTGGCCGGCACGAGATAGCTCATGCGCACCGCCATCGGGAAGATGTCCGGAAGCCGGCTGCCAGCGACCACCTCGGCACGACTCAACTTCCATGAGAAAGACTCCGGCCGGTGGATGGAGAGGGTCTCCTGCCGCAAGACGGTGCCATCACGCACCTTCACGAGTTGCAGTTGGTAGGTCCCGGAGCGCTGGCCTTCGGTGTGCACCTCGACCTGCCAATGGCTCCCCGGCAGAACTTGCACCTGCAGCTCACTGATCCTGAAAGCGCCCTCTACCGAGGCTTTGAAAGCAGCAAGCTCCTGCGCACTTTGCTTTTCGCGCGCCTGGTAGGCCGCAGCCACTTCTGCACAGGCTTTCGGTGAGTGGTTGGAGCCATCACCCAACAGAGAGCGCCGCTCCACCACCTTGGCACACAGTTCAGCGCGGCCGGTGCGACGCACCAGTTCCATGTAGCAGGCCGAGCGGTAATAGTAGGTTTTGCCGCCTATGCCGAGCGTGCCCCAGCCACCGTCTGTCAAGCCGCTGATGTAGCGGGTGGGCGACATGGCGTCGCACACGGCTTCCAGTTGGGTATTGGTGTAGCGGTCAAAGTGGTTGGCGGGGTCATCGTCGCTTGGCTGGGCCATCGCGGCAGAACTTGCCGCGACGAGCGCCCACGCCAGTGCGAATGTAAGAGCTTTTGGCCGGAGGCCCCTGGAGGGCTTTGTTCGCACTTGTTGTCTATTTGTTTAGTACAGGCCAGCCGGCCGTACGTGGATGAATAAAGCCGCATTCGCGGTAGGCACGTTTGAGGCTGCCGTTGCTTGCCAATGCTGGAAACACCTTGTCAACAATGGTCTGACCGCCTATGGTGCGTGCCGCTGCCAGATGCCGTGATCCCTGCAGCGCAATGGCTACGTCCTTGACGGGGTGCAGTCGCACGCCTTCGGCTTCCAGCACCAGGTCTTCCTGGTTGGGAAAGGGCGCCATCATCACATCGGTTCGCCCTCTTGCGACGGACAGCACCATCTGTCGCCAGGTCTTTACATCGCTGACTTGGCGGAAGCCGATGGTTTTGAGTGTTTGCCAGTCCACACTCCAGTCACTGTTGGATACCGCGGACAGTGCGCGCAGTGCCGCGACACTGCGGGCTTGCAAAGCCTTGCTGTTGGCAGGCGCTGCGAAGAGCCCGACGACAAAGTCACCCTTCTGCAAGAGCGCCGGCGATGGGGTGATGTCCTGCCCCAAGGCGTCCAGATCGAGCCGCCAGACGGTGGTGCCTAGCGCACTGATGCGGCCCGCTCGCAATTCCACCAGAGCGCGTTGGTAGCTGTCGATGGGTACCAGTTCGGTGACGCTACCCGGCAGCTGGCGGCGTATCTCGCGCATCAGCAAGGCCAACTCCATCACATCCCGCCGGGCATGGGGCCCGTCAAAGCTCCGCAGCTCAACAACGTCCCGCCCTGCCAGGAAAAGTCCGTAGTCCAGCAGCACGTCAGCAGGCGCCGCAATTCTGAGCGAGGTGGTGTCTGAACGTGCCCGTTCCGCACAAACCAGTGCACCGGCGGTGGCAAGTACGGTTCGGCGGGTGATGCGGTGTGCCGGAATCACAAAGATGTCTCGTGGTGTGGAAGGCAGTATGGCGTGCGTTGAAGTGTTGCACAAGATCGTGTTCAGCTTGGTAGTTCCCCTAGCGCGCAGGCGCCGCTTGTGCGTTAGCGTGTACACATGATTGACCTTCACACGCCTACGTTGCTACTGGTCATTCTGGTGGTGAGTTTTACCTTGAGTGCCACTTTGGCTTCCGTCGCCCGCCGCTTCAAGCGCGACGGTATGTTGTATTGGGCTTGGGGCTTTGTATTGCACACACTGACCTATGTGCTGTTTGTGCTGCGTGGGCATGTCAGCGATCTGGTGTCAGTCGTGCTGGCAAACACCTTGCTTGCGGTCAGCTTTGCCCTGATCTCCGAGGGAGTTCAACAGTTCCTGCAGGTCCGCTGGTCGCGGTGGCTGGTCTGGGCACCAGTGCCTCTGGTGGCCGTCCTGTTCTTTGCATTGCTGGGACATGCCCAGACCCGCATCATCCTCTCAGGACTGATCATCGCTTGGCAGTGTGCGTTGATCGCGTGGCAACTGGGGTCCGAACGCGACAAGGTGGTGGGACGGGGTGCTTACTTTGTCATCGGCAGCTTTCTGGCGATCAGTGCGGCCTTCCTGCTGCGCACGGTGGGCGCCTTGTACGGCGAGGTGGGCATCGGGTCGATTACCACGTCCAACCCGCTGCAAAGTGCGACGTTCTTGTTCGTGTCAGTGGCGCTGATGATGGTGTGCCAGGGCGTGGTGCTCATGACCAATGAGCGGGCCGATGAACGCAACCGCCTGTTGGCCATGCAGGACGAACTCACCGGCCTGAGCAACCGGCGCTTCATCATGGAGGCACTGTCTTTACAGCTGGCGCAGGCCCGCCGCAACGGCAAGTCGGTCTCGGTCTTGATGATCGATGTGGACTACTTCAAATCAATCAATGACACCTATGGACACCTGAGCGGAGACCGCGTACTGCGCAACCTGGCCACGAGCTTGCGCAGCCGGTTGCGCGCCCAGGACATGGCAGGCCGTTGGGGCGGCGAGGAGTTTCTGGTGGTGTTGCCTGATACGGATGCCGCAGGTGCCACCATCCTGGCCGGCAACTTGCGCGCAGAAGTGGAAGACGCCCGATGGAGTGCACAGGATGGGCGCAGTATTCCGCTTACTTTGAGCATCGGTGTGCACACGTGCGACTCTGCAACAGAGGAGCTGGACACCGTTATCAGCGCGGCAGATCAGGCGCTCTATCGCGCCAAGCAGGCCGGTCGCAACCGGGTGGAGCAGAGCTGACTGCCGTGGTCAGCGCGGCGCCAGAATCGCCATCGTGATGCGCGAAACACAGGTCATCTCGCCGGCCTCGTTGCGCATGTCAATCTGCCACACATGGGTGGTGCGGCCCATGTGTACCGGACGCGCCATGGCGGTGACCCAGCCCGTTTTTACGCCCTTCAGGTGGTTGGCATTGATGTCCAGACCGACAGCGTTGTAGCCCTCTGGAATAGCAAACCCCGCACCGCACGAACCCAGGGTCTCGGCTAACACCACAGAGACTCCGCCGTGCAAAAGCCCGAAAGGTTGGTGGGTGCGGTGGTCCACCGGCACGCGGCCCACCAGATAGTCGTCACCGACTTCGGTGAACTCGATGCCGAGTTGCTCGACTGCCGTGTTTTTGCTGATGTGCGTGAGGATCTCTACAGAGACCGGTTTCTGCCAGATACGCATGGAAAGATGTTCGGGTAAATGAATGTTGTCCCCAATATAACGATTGGCCGAGGGACTTGCTGTCACGTTGGTGGTGGGCTGACATGGCTGGTAGGAAACGCGACGAAAAAAGGCCATCCGGAGATGGCCTTCATGCAGCGGCTTAGGGCGCCCTGCGCAACGTGCTTATTTGGCAGCGGGCGTTGCTGGTGCTGCGGGGGCTGCAGGAGTAGCTGGTGCAGCGGCCTTGGCTTCCTGGTGCTTGGCCTTCTTGGCTGCGCGCTCTGCTTTGCGTGCTTCGCGCTTGGCCTTCATTTCCTCATGCTTGGCCTTTTTGGCCTCGGCATCGGCCTTGTGTTCGGCGTGCTTCTCTTTCGCGGCTTCAGGTGCCTTTGCGGGAGCGGGTGCTGTCGCGGCGGCAGGTGCTGCGGGGGTCGCAGCAGGTGCTTGGGCAAAAGCGCCAAACGTGGAGATAACCAAAGCAGTAGCGATCAGAGATTGTTTCAACATATTCAGTTTCCGTGCATGGCGAACTTGCCATGGGTACTTAACCCCCGCGGGCTTTGCGCCGTTTACCGTTGCTGCGTAAACCTATGTAAAGCAACATGGTCCGCACCACAGGCCAGGCGCCTGCGGGTTGTCTACACTGCCACTCACAACGGAGGTTTTGTATGCGCGCAGGATGGGGTTTGGTTGGACTGGTTGTCGCTTTGGCCATCGTTGCTGTTCTTGCCAGAAAGCAGCTGTCAAGAACGGTCAACCCTCAATTACCCGTGTCCGCGTCAGAGGGTGCGCTGGTATCACCCTCTGGTACGGCGGGTGGGCAAAGCCGCGCTGTCCAAGAGCAGGTGAAGCAGCAAGTGGAAACCCAAATGCGAGCCCGCCCCATTTCTGAGGCGGACAAATAGGTGCTGCGGTTCAGCGCCGGAATTTGCCGGAGGCCGTGATGATCGAAAGGTCGGCGAAATCCAGGCCGGTGTGATCGGTGGCACTGAAGCTCAGGCTCAAACCACCCAGGTCAAAGCGGCTAATGCTTTCGAGTGCAGACTGAAGTTTGTCGCGCGTGGGCTTGGGACCCGCGCGGCGCAAAGCCTCGACCAACACCTTGGCCGAGACAAAGCCTTCCAGCATGGCCGGGCTCACATCGAGAACTTCTTTGGCTTTGGCCAACCCTGCGGCTTCTTGCACCAACGCGTAGTTGGGGGACTGGGGCAGCACCTGGCTCACGATCACACCGCGTGCGTTGTCGCCCAGCAGCTTGATGAATCCACCAGAAGCGTTGTTGGACAAGGTCACCAACTGCGCGCCGCTCCCGGCTTCACGCAGTGACTTGATGGCATCCACTACCGCAGTGCCTGAACCAATGATCATGACCGCCTGGGGCGATAGCTTGGCGATGGAAGGAGCAATCTGTGAAAAGTCCGGCTTGCTCCGGTCGAATTTGGCGACCACTACGGCGTTGAGTTTGGCCGCTGCCAGACCCTTTTGCGTACCTTCGAGGCCGTCAGCGCCGAAGCTGTCATCCACATGGATGATGGCCATGCGGGTCACACCGGTTGCGGCGAGGTGCGCCACCGCGCGCTCGGCTTCTCGCTGGTAAGTGGCCCGCACATTGAAGACATGTTTCTTCAGTGGCTGGTGCAACACCATTGCGCCTGTGGAGGGTCCAAGCAGGGGTACTCCATGTTGGTCCAGCAGCGGAATGATGCCCTCGGTATGGGGTGTGCCGCGTGTCATGAACAGGGCGAGCACCCCCTTGTTTTCTATCAAGTCTTTGGCATTGGCCAAGGCCAGCTGTGTATCGAACTTGTCATCCAGCGTGATGACCTCGATTTTTTCGCCGCCCACACCGCCTTTGGCGTTCACCGAGTCGATGTAGAGCTGCGCACCAAACATCGACTCTTTGACCGTTGCTGCGACAGCCCCTGTCACCCCCGTGGTCTGTCCGATCTTGAGTTGGGCACTGGCTGACAGGCAAGCACTTGCAAACCAGAGCCCAATCAGGGCAGAGCGTAGGGGCGTCATGAGTTACTCCAAAAGCGTGAATTGGACCATCTGAATTTGAAACTATAGTTTCAATCCTCCACAAACGCCTCTTCCCGCTTGGCTTTGATGGAAGGCAGCATCACCACCACCAGCAGGGCAAGAGCTGCCACCAACAGACTGGCTGACAGAGGTCGCGTCACGAACACACTCCAGTCCCCGCGGGAGAGCAGCAGTGCCCGGCGCAGATACTCCTCCATCATCGGCCCCAGAATAAAGCCCAAGAGCAGCGGAGCAGGCTCCGTTCCCAGCTTGATAAACAGATACCCGATCACCCCGAACAGACCCACCATCCAGATATCGAAGGTGTTGTTGTTGGTCGAATACACCCCGATCGCACAGAACAGCACGATAGAAGGGAACAACCAGCGGTAAGGCACGGACAAGAGCTTGATCCAGATACCGATGAGCGGCAGGTTCAGGATCACCAGCATCAGGTTGCCGATCCACATGGAGGCAATCAGACCCCAGAAGAGCTCAGGGTTGGACGTCATCACCTGTGGTCCGGGCTGGATGTTGTGGATGGTCATCGCACCCACCATCAAAGCCATCACCGCATTGGGCGGGATACCCAGGGTCAGGAGCGGGATGAAGGACGTCTGGGAGCCTGCGTTGTTGGCAGCCTCAGGAGCGGCCACACCGCGGATGTTGCCCTTGCCGAAAGGTACTTCACCAGGCTGCAGCTTGGTCTTCTTCTCAATGGTGTAAGCCGCAAAGGCTGCCATCACCGCACCACCACCGGGCAGGATGCCCAGCAAGGAGCCCATGGCCGTACCGCGCATGACAGCAGGCACCATGCGGCGGAAGTCTTCCTTGGTCGGCAAGAGGCCTGACACGGAAGCGGTAAAGATCTCCCGCTCGCCCGCACTCTTGGACAGGTTGCTGATGATCTCGCCGTAGCCGAACACACCCATGGCGATCACGATGAAGCCGATACCGTCGGTGAGCTCAGGGATATCAAAGCTGAAACGGGCCACACCGGAGTTCACATCCGTGCCCACCATGCCCAGCAAGAGACCCAGAACAATCATGGCAATGGCCTTGAGCAGGGAGCCCGAAGCCAGCACCACCGCACCGATCAAGCCCAGAATCATCAGGCTGAAGTACTCGGCAGGGCCGAACTTGAAGGCCAGCTCGGTCAAGGGGCCTGCAAAGGCCGCCAGGATCAAGGTACCCACACAACCGGCAAAGAAAGAACCCAGGCCTGCTGCAGCCAGCGCAGGACCTGCGCGTCCGTTACGGGCCATCTGGTAACCGTCAATGACGGTCACCACCGACGAAGACTCGCCGGGCAGGTTCACCAGAATGGCGGTGGTGGAACCACCGTACTGGGCCCCATAGTAGATACCGGCCAGCATGATCAAGGCCGCGACCGGTGGGAGCGCATAGGTGGCGGGCAGCAGCATCGCAATGGTGGCCAAGGGGCCGATGCCGGGCAAGACGCCGATCAACGTACCCAGCAGACAGCCGATGAAGGCGTAGATCAGGTTCTGGCCGGTGAAGGCCACACCGAAACCTAAGGAGAGGTGTTCAAAGAGTTCCATGTTGCAGTCTCAGTAGGCGGTGATTAAGCAGTGAAGTACGCAGGCCAGACGGGGAACTGCAGCTTGAGGAGAACGATGAAGGCGACATAGCTCAGAGCGGCCAGGATGGTGGCCAGCACAGCGACTTCCTTGAAGTTGTGTTCTTCACCGGCGTGGCTGGCGATGTAGGTGAGCAGATAGATACCCACGATCAGGCCCAGTGGTTTGAGGCCAATCAGGGGCAGTCCACCGATGGAGGCGCCGAACACCAGGTTGGCGGCAATGATGAAGAAGAGCGGCTTCCAGGCGAATTTGCCTACCTTGTCGCCGTCCGGCGTGGGGGTGATCATGCTTTTAACGGCAATCGCACAGCCCAGTACGGCCAGCATCAGCCCCAGGATGAGCGGGAAGTAGCCCGGTCCCATTTTTGCTCCGCTGCCCAGCGTGTATTGGCTGGCGCCGGCAGCAAAGCTGCCTCCCACCACCGTGAACATCAGTCCGGCAAAGAAGTCTTTTTGACTTTGGATTTTCAAATGAATGCCCCTCGTTTTTGTTACGACGTTTTGGTATCCGAAGGGGCATAGAAAAAGCCGCATCCGGACTCCGCGGGGCGAAGGTTATCGACAGGCCCACCGGCTGGTAACTGTGGCGTTCAACAGCTCGGGAAAACCCTGCAGTAGAAACCCTAGGCGGTTTTTTTGAGGGCGTTCTGTACAGTGGTGAGCCAGTCTTGGCCTATGCGGGCTGCCAATTCTGCGTGGACAGGAAGGCTGGCTTGTTTGAGCAGGCGCGTTTGGGCCGGTGATGGGTTGTGGATGTTCGCCGCACCCGTGAGGTGCAGGGCAGCCAGCGCTTTGTCGTTTTGTGCATCGGCAATCTCGTTACCGAACACCAGAGCGTCGTCCAAGGCTCCTTGAACGACGTGCCGGTCTGCATTGGGCAGGTTGTCCCAGAAACGTTGGTGGGCCACCACCGCATAGCCCAGGTACCCGTGCGCAGTCAGGCTCAAGTCACTTTGTACCGCTTGCATGCCTTGGGTCCAGAAGTTGGACACCGGGTTTTCGGTGCCATCCACCACTCCGGTCTCCAGCGCCCGCCGCGTCTCACTGAAGGGAAGCGTGACCGGTACCGCTCCCCAAGCCCGCATTTGCTGGGCAATCACACGGGAGCCCTGTATCCGCATGCGTAGTCCTGAAAAGTCGCGCGGTTCCATCAGGGGCTTGTTGGCACTCATATGTTTGAAGCCGTTGTCAAAAAAGCCCAATCCCATCAGGCGTTGGCGGCTCAGTCCTTGCAAGAGGGTGTGACCCACTTTGCCGCGTGTGAGGCGTCGCACGGCCTCAACGCTATCAAACAAAAAAGGAAGGTCGAAAAGTTCAAATTCGGGGAAGCCGATGGGACCGAACTTGGAGAGCGAAGGCGCCACCATATCCACGGCCCCGAGTTGCAGGGCCTGCATTTCATCGTGGTCCCCGTAGAGCTGGCCCTGAGGGTAAATCTGCACCCGGATCCGACCTTGGCTTCGCTCTTCCACGAGGGCGCGAAAGCGCTCCAGTGCCATGCCTTTCGGGGTATCCCGCGCCACGACGTGTGAAAGCCGGATGGTTCTTTCCGCCACGGCGGAAGCGGGTCCTGTCAGGACGCTTGCTCCGGCGGCTGCCGCAGCTTGCAGCCAGCGGCGTCGGGGCAGAGCGGGGACGGTGGAATGGACCATGGTCGCTATTATGCGAGTGCACTTTCCCCAGAACCGCCCATGCCCGAGCGCCCTTCCGTTCCCGTTTTTGATTTCGTCTCTGCGCGCGAAAGCGCTGCGGGTACAGGTGTGCGCAGTTTCTGGCCGGGCATCTGGCTGTTGGGGTTCCTGACGCTGGTGGTGGGCTCCGTGATTGCACTGGTGCTGTATTTGCAGCACTTCGAAGCCGAGGAGGGCACGCGACGCCAAGCCGCTGATGCCCAGTGGCTGGAGCAGAGTGTGCAGTTCCATTTCCGGCGCCTCGAGGAGGACCTTCGGGTTGCCGCGCGCCAATCGGCCGATGTGCAGGGAGGCCTGTTGTGGCGGGAGCCCGGTGTGCTGTTGGCGCAAGGTTGGGTTGGGGCCCCATTGAGCGCACCGCCCGCACTCTGGCAGATGGACGAAAACCGCCACCCCCTGAATGCCCAGTCACTGGCCACCATGCATGACACCGCTCGCGGTCTGCGGCGTTCTGCATATGCCGGCCCGATGCGGGATGCAGACGGCAGGCTCATGCCTTTGGTCTGGCTTGCGGTGCCCTATTTCGAGCGCGGCTACTTTGTAGGCAACTATGTGGCCGGGCTCTCCCTCGAGGTCGCGGTGCAGTCCTTGGTACCGGAGTGGTTCACCCGCTCCCATGAGGTACGTCTTGTGCTGGACGAGGGCAGCACCGCTTTTGATCCGGGTAAACGCAAGCCTTTCCGTGCCGCCATGAATCTGGCAGGAACCGACGTGTACCTTGAAGTCACGCCTATTCAGGATCAGCCGGCGACGGTGCCCCGGATGTTTCTTCTGGTGGCCATGGTGTTCTTGGGGGGCATGTTGGTGAGCCTGTGGGCCCTGCGCCGGGACATTCAAAAACGCCAACAAGTGCAAGCCCGTCTGCAGGCTGAGGTGGCGTTGCGCACCGCGATGGAGAACTCGGTCACCATTGGCCTGCGGGCCTGGGACTTGGCTGGCCGCGTGCTGTATGTGAACGAGGCATTTTGTGAGATGGTCGGCTATCCGGCAGAGAGGCTCGTCGGGGTCTCTGCGCCCATGCCCTACTGGCCCCGGGGCAACGACAGCCATATCGAGCAAGTTCATCGGGATGTGCTGGCGCATGGCACCAGTATTGACGGGGTTGAAGTGCAGTTCCAGCACCGTGACAGCCATCTGATAGATGTGCTGATTCACGAAGCGCCGTTGCATACGGCTAACGGCGAGCACATCGGCTGGATGAGTTCCGTGCTCGACATCAGTGAGCGCAAGCGCGCGCAGGCGGTAGCAGCGCAACAGCAGGAGCGGCTGGAAGCCACGGGCAGGTTGGTTGCGGTGGGTGAGGTGGCTTCCACCCTGGCCCATGAGCTCAATCAGCCGCTGGGCGCGCTCAGCAGTTTTGCCACCGGCTTGCTCAACAAGTTAAATGCCGGTCGCATCAGCACCGAAGAGACTGCGCCGGTGGTGCAACGCATCGCAGGACTGGCCGAGCGGGCGGGCCGCATTATCCAGCGGGTGAATGCGATCGCCCGGCGTCGCGAAATTTCTCTACAGCGCCTGGACCTGATGCCGGTGTTGCAGCGCATGGCGCCCCACACCGTGCCGGACGCGGAGCCGGTCTGGGTGAATGCAGATGAGCTGTTGATCGAGCACTTGCTGAATAACCTGCTCACCAATGCCCAAGAGGCCGCGCAGGCGCATTCGGGCACGCCACAGGTGCATCTGGGGGTGCGAATGGAGCAAGGTTGGGCCCAGATCAGCATTTCAGACAATGGCCCGGGCGTACCGGACGAAACTCAATCGCACATTTTTGATGCCTTCTTCAGCAGCAAGGAAGGCGGCATGGGAATGGGCTTGGCGATTTGCCGATCCATCGTCGAGGCGCACCATGGCCGCATTCAGGTCGATCGCTCGCCTGAGTTGGGTGGTGCCCGTTTCACCGTGAGCCTGCCGCTGGCAGGGAATGCCCTTGGCGAGCCTTCCACCCCGGACGGCACAATAGATACCCCATGAGAGACGCTCTGTGAGTACTACAGCCATTTACATCGTTGATGACGACGCCGATATGCGTGAGGGCTTGGCATGGCTGTTTGACTCCCGGGGACACAAGGCCACCACCTGGGACAGTGGCCCACCTTTTCTGGAGTCTGTCAAAGCCCGTGCCGGTATCTGGGAGCAAGCGGTGGTGCTGCTGGACATCCGCATGACGCCCATGACCGGTTTGCAGGTGTTTGAGCAGCTCAAGGCCTTGGCCTGCCCCTGGCCGGTGTTGTTTTTGACCGGTAATGGCGATGTGGGAACAGCCGTGGCGGCCGTGAAAAACGGCGCGTGGGACTTTCTGGAAAAGCCCTTCCAGGACAACGTGCTGGTGGACCGGGTGGAACAAGCGCTGGCCGCCGCCGCCGCCGATGGCGATGCCAACCAGGAGGCCCATCGCCTGCGTTACGCCCTGGCCTCGCTCAGCCCCCGCGAGCGGGAGGTGCTGGACCAGCTCATTCTGGGCCACTACAACAAGAACATTGCTGATCACCTCGGCATTACCCAGCGCACGGTGGAGTTTCACCGGGCCAATATCTTCGAAAAAATGGGCGTGAGCTCTGCCATCGAGCTCGCCCACAAACTGGGCCGTCTGCAGCCCATAGGCACCCAGCCCGACAAGTCATGACACCGGGGCCCCGTACAAACCCCAGTGGTGGGACTGGCACGGAACTGGCTAGTATGAGTCCATAAGTTGACCATTTGGTTAACTTGTAAAGGTCGAATCGGCGGTTGCGCCCTCAGTTGGTGCAACCATGACTCCTGCTACTGTGTGTCAATGAACCATTCCGAAGCATCAGGCCCTACGGCCGCCCCCCATGCTGGCCGCACTGCGGTCGCGGTGCGCAATGCCAGCGTGATCTACCAGACCGCGGATACCCCGGTCCACGCCCTTTCCAATATTGATCTGGACATCCGTGAAGGTGAGTTTGTTTCGCTTATCGGTCCGTCCGGCTGCGGCAAAACCACGCTCATGCGGGTCATCGCCGACCTGGAGCACATCAGTTCCGGCGAAGTGCTGGTCAATGGTATCAGCCCGCATGACGCGCGCCTCGCCCGCTCATATGGCTATGTCTTTCAGGCACCTGCCCTTTTTCCTTGGCGCAATGTGCTGGCCAATGTGACACTGCCGCTGCAGATTCAGGGCAAAGGCAAGGCAGAGGCGAAGGCCATTGCGCTGGAGCATCTGGAGCGCGTAGGCCTCAAGGGCTTTGAGGGCAAGTACCCCTGGCAGCTCTCGGGCGGCATGCAGCAGCGGGTGTCGATTGCGCGTGCACTTTCGTTTGAACCCAAGATACTGATGATGGACGAGCCCTTTGGCGCTTTGGACGAAATCACGCGAGACCGCTTGAACGAGCAGTTGCAACAGCTCTGGCAGCGCGAGCGTCGCACGGTGGTTTTTGTGACCCACAGCATTGCTGAGGCGGTGTACCTGTCCACCAAGATTGTGGTGATGTCGCCGCGGCCGGGGCGCATCGTCAAGGTGATTGATTCGCCCCTGCCCGATGAGCGTCATCTGGGCTTGCGGGATACGCCGGCTTTTATGGAGCTGGCCCACGAAGTGCGCGAGGCCCTTGCCGATGGCCACCACTAAGACGTTTTCCCAACGCATCGTTCACGACTACTTTCCCGTCGTGGTGGTGCTCTTGGCCGTGGTGCTGGTCTGGTACGGTGCAGCCTGGGGTCTGAATGCACAAGGCGCCATCGAACGGGTGCTGGATGAAGAGGCCGGCTACACCCAGATGGAGTTGTTCGAAGCCACCATGAACATGGAGCGTCCGTTGATGCCTGCGCCGCATCAGGTCGCCGCTGACTTTTACGAGAGCCTCACCGAATGGCCGGTGGACTCCCCCCGCAACCTGATCTACCACGTGATCGTGACTGGTCAGTCCACGCTGTTGGGTTTCGTCATGGGCACCGCGCTGGGGCTCTTGCTGTCGGTGCTCATCGTGCACAGCCGCACGCTTGACAAAGCTTTGCTCCCCTGGATCGTTGCTTCGCAAACGGTACCTGTGCTGGCCATTGCGCCCATCGTGCTGGTGGTGTTGGGCAGCTTGGGTTTTTCGGGCACCGCGCCCAAAGCCTTCATTGCCATGTATCTGTGCTTTTTCCCGGTCACTGTGGCCATGGTGCAGGGCCTGCGATCACCGCAAAAAATTGAAACTGAAATGATGCACACCTATGCCGCGTCGCGGTGGCAGTCCCTGTGGCTGTTGCGTTTGCCTGCGGCCTTGCCTTTCCTGTTCCCCGCATTGCGGGTAGGCGTGGCGGCAGGCCTAGTAGGCGCCATGGTCGCCGAGCTGCCCACAGGGGCTCAAGCCGGCTTGGGCGCACGCTTGCTCACGGGTTCGTACTACGGGCAGACCACCCAAATCTGGTCGGCATTGGTGATGTCCGCGCTCTTGGGTCTTGCCTTGACTGGCATCGTCGCCGGTGTGGAGCGCTTGGTGTTGCGCAGCCGGGGGGGCGTATGACAGGCAGTGTGACTCCGGTGTGGTTCTGGCCCGGCATGGTGTTGCTGGCTCTGGTTGCGGGGTACAGCGTCTACCGCATGGCGTCCGTGCAAGGCAGCCGCTGGGTGGGTATGGCGACTGCTGCTTTGTTTGGTGTCTGGGTTGTGTTGTTCTGGGAAATCCTGGTGCGCGCACTGGACGTGCCGCGCGTCCTCTTGCCCGCCCCAAGTCTGATCATCGGCTCCCTCGGGGACCATGCGCCCAAGCTCTGGGGCGACTTTGTGCAGACCGTAGGTAAAGCAGTACTCATTGGTTGGGCCATGGGCTGCGGAGCGGGCTTCCTCGTCGCAGTGGCCATTGACCGCATGCCGTTTTTGCAGCGCGGCCTCCTTCCTGTGGCGTCCCTCACCAGCGCGATCCCGCTGGTCGGCGTGGCGCCCATTGCGGTGATGTGGTTCGGGTTTGAGTGGCCCTCCAAAGCGGCGGTGGTGGTGCTGATGACCTTCTTCCCCATGCTGGTGTCTACCCTCGCGGGCCTGCAGGCAGCCGGCAAACTGGAGCGTGAGTTGATGTACAGCTACGCCGCCAGCTACCCACGCACCTTGTTGGCGCTGCGCTTGCCTGCCGCGCTGCCGTTCATCTTTGGCGCGCTCAAGGTCAATGCCACTCTGGCGCTTATCGGAGCCATCGTGGCGGAGTTCTTTGGTTCACCCACGTCGGGTCTGGGTTTTCGCATCAGCACCGAGGCTGCGCGCATGAACATGCCGCTGGTTTGGGGCGCGATTGTGGTGGCGGCGGTAACCGGGTCGGTGGCCTACGCCTTGCTAGTTGCATTGGAGCGCCGGGCGGCGTTCTGGCATCCCTCAGTGCGCGAAGGGTGAGCCCGCGCTTGGTCTGTGTTGCGATTTTTCATTAACCCGTAGAAGGAGCTTTCCATGATTCGTTCTTCCCAATTCACCAAGGGCCTGCTGGCCTTGGGCGTGGCAGCCGCCTGCCTCGGTGCCCAGGCCGCCGACAAGGTGACTGTGCAGCTCAAGTGGGTGCCTCAGGCCCAGTTTGCCGGCTACTACATGGCGGCTGCCAAGGGCTTCTACAAAGACGCCGGCTTGGATGTGACCATCAAACCCGGCGGCCCTGACATCGCCCCCACGCAGGTGATTGCAGGCAAACAAGCCGACATCGTGGTCGATTGGATGCCCTCTGCCTTGGCCGCCCGCGAAGCCGGTGTGCCACTAGTGAACGTGGCCCAGGTGTTCAACCAGTCCGGCTTGATGCTGACCTGCAAAAAGTCCAGCGGCGTAGCCAGCCCCAAAGACTTCAAGGGCAAGACCCTGGGCGTCTGGTACGGTGGCAATGAGTACCCCTTCCTTAACTGGATGGGCAAGCTCGGCCTGAAGACCGACTCCGACATCAAGATCCTGAAGCAAGGTTTCAACGTCGACCCGTTGTTGCAGAACCAGGCCGCCTGTATTTCCACCATGATCTACAACGAATACTGGCAAGTGGTGGACGCAGGGGTCAAGGAAAAAGACTTGGTCACTTTCTTCTATGAAAAAGAGGGCGTTGCTACCCTGGAAGACGGCTTGTATGTGTTGGAAGACAACCTGAAAGACGCAGCCTTCGTTGCCAAGATGGGCAAGTTCCTCAAAGCTACGCTCAAGGGTTGGGACGCTGCTGTCAAAGACCCTGAAGCTGCGGCCAAAGCCGTGGTTGCCGCTGACACCTCCGGTAGCGCCAGCCTGAAGGTGCAAAAGCGCCAGATGGAAAACGTGGCCAAGCTGATCACCAATGCCGGTACCAAGAAAATTGGTTACCTGGAGCCTGCCGCCTACGAGCGCACCGTGAAGGTGTTGCTGGCTGGTGGCAGCGATCCTGTGATCAAGAAAGACCCGGGCAAGGCTGCGTATTCGCACGCCATCTATGACGCTGCCCAAAAGTGATTGAATAATCGGCGACATGACCCACGTTGCCGAAGCTCCCAAGGGCCTCATTCGCAGGGCGAATGAGGCCCTTATTTTGTCTGCCGCCGAGAAAGTGTTTGCGCGTGCCGGTTTCGGAGGCGCCACCATGGCCGCCATCGCCGAGGCCAGCGGACTGCCCAAGGCCAACCTGCACTACTACTTCGGCAGCAAGGAAGTTCTTTACCGCGCCGTACTGGCCCAAATTCTGAGCGACTGGCTGGTGCCCACCCACGGCATCACCGTGGACGCCGACCCGCGCACCGCGTTGGAGCAATACATACGCGCCAAGATGGAGCTCTCTGCACAGCGGCCTGACGGCTCCAAAGTGTGGGCCAACGAACTGCTGCATGGTGCGCCGGTGGTGAAGGAACTGCTGGCGACCGACTTGCGTCAACTCACTCTCGAAAAAGCGGCCGTCGTAAATGCCTGGGCAGACGCCGGGCGAATCGCACCGGTGGACGGCATGCACCTCTTCTTCACCATCTGGGCAGCCACCCAAACCTATGCCGACTTCGACGTGCAGATCTGCGCGGTGATGAATCAGGATGCTCTCTCTGAGAAAGACTACGAGCGTGCCACCGAGCACGCGGTCTCATTCATCTTGCGGGGCTGCGGGCTGTAGTGGTATCTGCAGGAAGCTCCTCCGTGGCTTCCATCTTTTGCACTACGAGCTCAATAAAGCGCGACACCGCCAAGGGCAGATAGCGCCTGCTGGGGTAGACCAGGCTCACGCCATGTCCCAGCCGGTGGTAGGTGGGCAGCACGGGCACCAGCAGGCCGGCACGCAGGTCACGCTTGGTCAAGGTCGACGGCAGCAGTGCAATCCCCAGTCCGGCCAATGCCGCTTTGCGCAACGATTGAGCGGTGTTGCCACCGAAGCGCCCGGTCACCTGAATCTCAGATTCAGTGCCATTCGGTTCGGTGACCCGCCAGGTCGCTTTGCCACTGGGGTGGCTGAATACCAGGCAATCATGCTTCTCCAAGTCTTGCAGTAGCGCCGGTGCACCGCGCTGGGCGATATAGGCCGGGCTCGCCACCAGGCCGTCAGTACCCGCATCCACCACCTTGCGGGCAAAGAGGCCAGAGTCTTCCAGTATGCCGCCTCGAAACGCCACATCAATGCGCTCCGCAATCAGGTCCGCACGCCCGTCGCTCAGCACAAAGTCCAATCGCACTTTGGGGTAGGTGGCCAGGAATTCGGTGAGCCAGTCCATGGAAAAGAAGTCGAAGAAATCAGCCGGCGCTGCCACGCGGACCAGCCCACTGGGCTCCTGATTCACCGCTTGAAGCTCTTGGCTCGCGTCAATCAGGCCGTCTACCGCACCGCCGCAACGTTCCAGAAACACCTCGCCTGCGCTGGTCAGTGCCAGATGACGGGTAGAGCGCTGCATCAGCCGGATGCCCAGCTGTGCCTCCAGCAGTTGAACCCTGCGGCTCAGCGTGTTAGCCGGTATGCCCATGCGGCGTGAGGCTTCCGCAAAGCTGCCATAGCGCACCACTTGCACAAAGGTGGCGATGTCATTCAAGTCGGTCATGGTGCATTACGTCGAATTTTGGATGACTGCAATCATATTGCGCCATCTAGTCAATCAATCAAGGAATTTTTAAGCTACAGACATTCATCTAACCACGCTAGGTTTTCCTATGACAGCACCCGTTTCTGCCCCCCGCGCCATCGTGTACCGCACTCGTGGCACCACGCATGGCCCGATCACCCGGCTTATGAGCCCTAGTGACCTGGGGCAGGTGCTCAAGCCGTTCATCTTCTTGGACTTGGTGAACTTCCAAGCCGGCGGGCTCAACCAGGGTTTTGGCATGCACCCGCACTCGGGCATTGCTACTGTGACCTTTCTGTCGCAAGGCGATGTGCGCTACGAAGACACCACTGGCCAATCCGGCCTGCTGCCGGCTGGTGGCGTGGAGTGGATGCGCGCTGGCAATGGTGTGTGGCACAGCGGTAGCCCGGTGGGCGAAGCGCCTGGCCTGGGTTTTCAGTTGTGGGTAGCGCTGCCGGCTGATCTGGAAAACGCTGCCGCGCAAAGCCAATACCTGGCACCGGAGCTGGTACCCCGTATCGGCCCGGTACGGGTGTTGCTGGGCGACCATTGTCTAGCGCGCAGCCCGGTTGCAGCACCTGCGGGCTTGACCTATTTGTCGGTAAGCCTTGCCAAAGGCGAGCGCTGGACGTACACCCCGCCCGTGGGACACACGGTTGCTTGGGTCGCCGTGGCCGCAGGCAGGCTTGAGGCGGCTGAATCCATCGACGCAGGTGAGCTCGTGGCCTTCGCCGACTCAAGCGCCAGCATTGAGGTGCTCGCCACGGAGGCTACAAGTTTGGTGCTGGGCTCGGCCGTGCCGCACCCGCACGATCTGGTGATGGGCCACTACTCGGTGCACACCAGCCGGGAAGCCTTGGACCAGGGAGAGGCCGAAATCCGCCGCATCCGGCAGCAGCTGCGCGAAGCCGGGCGACTGAGTTAAGCGCGTCAAACACCTTCTTTTTCACACGACCCATCAGCTCCGGGGGGCGATGAGGGTTGGTACACGCAATGCCCCCCGTTACTTTTAAAGGAAAACATCATGAACATCGGCATCATCGGATCAGGCGGCCTCGGCTCCAACGTAGCGCGCGCTTTGGCCAACAAGGGGCTATCGGCCACCATTTCCAATCGACGTGGCCCGGACTCGCTGGCTGCACTCGTGGCTGATTTGGGCCCCAGCATCAAAGCGGGCACCGTGGCAGAAGCGGCTGCCGCTGACATGGTGCTGATCGCCGTGCGCTGGTCGGACTTGGGCGAGGCGCTGGGCAGCTTGCCGGCATGGAACGGCCGCATCGTGATTGACGGCACCAACCCTGTCGAGTTTCTGGACCCCAACTCGCCAGACGCCCAAGACCCGACCAATCCGCTAGCGGCCTACGGCATCAAGGCCATCGACCTCGGCGGCCGCTCATCCAGTGATGTGTTCAGCGAATTCGTACCCGGTGCCCGCGTAGTCAAGGCCCTGAACCACCTGGATGTGAACGTGCTGGCGCAGCCCGAAGTCTCCGGTGGAAAACGCGCCATGTTTTACGCAGGCGACGATGCAGCTGCTAAAGCCGCTGTACGCCAGATGCTGGATGCCATGGGTTACTTCCCCGTAGACCTTGGGGCCCTCGATACCGGCGGGCGCTTGTCAGAACTGCCATTCGGCGCTCTGTCGGCCAGTAACTTCATCAAAGTCTGAGTCATTGCCGGTGCATACCGGAATTGCAATTAAAAAGGCTGCTGGCGCTCATGGAATGAGCGCCAGCAGCTCCTATTTTTATAGCGCTCCCGCGCTTTTCATTTCACCTCAAGCCGTAAAAACCCGTGCCTTGCGTGGTGTCAGCACAACGGTGTCGCCATCCTTCAGCTCGAGCGCCTTGTATTCCTGTGCGCCGATCTGGGCTTCGATGATGTCGCCGCTGCCTGCCGCGCTGCGGTCTTCGGGCAGCAGTTCGAGGCGGGCAATCGGGCCGACCACGATGGCGCGCACCAGCTTGGCGACGATGCCGCCTGCGGGCTGGCCCGCCTTGTAGGGCTGCACATCCAAGTCGTGCGGGCGCACATAGGCAAAGGCTTTGGCATTTTGCGCTTCGCTGTGCTCAGGGCTGGCCAGACGCACGCCGTGGTGGTCTTCACCGATCAGCATTTCGCCTTCGTGGGCACGGCCGTGGAACAGGTTTACATCGCCCAGGAATCCGTAGACGAACGGGCTGGCAGGTTGGTCCCACACCTGCTGCGGTGAGCCGATCTGCTCGACTTTGCCGCTGTTCATCAGCACCACGCGGTCGGCCACTTCCAGGGCTTCTTCCTGGTCGTGGGTCACGAAGATACTGGTCACATGCAAGTCATCGTGCAGGCGGCGCAGCCAGCGGCGCAGTTCCTTGCGGACCTTGGCATCCAGCGCGCCAAATGGCTCGTCCAGCAGCAGCACTTTGGGCTCTACGGCCAATGCGCGGGCCAGCGCAATACGCTGGCGCTGCCCGCCGGAGAGCTGCGCGGGGTAGCGGTCCGACAGCCAGTCCAGCTGCACCAAGCCCAGTAGTTCGTGCACTTTTTGCTTGATGACGGTTTCAGACGGACGCAGCGCGCGGGGCTTCATACGCAGACCGAAGGCCACGTTGTCAAACACTGTCATGTGGCGGAACAGGGCGTAGTGCTGGAACACAAAGCCGACGTTGCGTTCTCGTACGTGCACATCGGTGGTGTCTTCACCACTGAAGAGGATGTTGCCGTGGTCAGCGGTTTCCAGACCGGCAATGATGCGCAGCAGCGTGGTTTTGCCGCAGCCGGAAGGGCCGAGCAGGGCGACAAGTTCGCCGGACTCAATGTCCAGGTTCACGTCCTGCAGCGCCTTGAAGGTGCCGAAGTCTTTGCTGACGTTGCGGATTGCAATGCTCATGATGATTTACTCAAAAAGGCGGGCGCTTATGCCAGCGGTTTTTCAGGGGGCAAGTCCGCAGCGGCCTTTTGGTCGCGCTCGAACTTCCACTCCACAAAGGACTTGATGACCAGGGTGACCAGCGCCAGCAGGGCCAGCAGCGAGGCAATGGCGAAGGCGGCTACTGATTGGTATTCGTTGTACAGAATCTCCACATGCAGCGGCATGGTGTTGGTCTGGCCACGGATGTGCCCCGACACCACCGACACCGCCCCGAACTCACCCATAGCGCGCGCGTTACACAAGATGACGCCATAAATCAGGCCCCACTTGATGTTGGGTAGCGTCACATGCCAGAAGGTTTGCCAGCCGCTGGCGCCCAGCACCTGGGCGGCCTGCTCTTCGTCCGTGCCCTGGGCCTGCATGAGCGGGATCAGCT
The DNA here is from genome assembly GCF_002163715.1 of Curvibacter sp. AEP1-3. GTDB lineage: Bacteria > Pseudomonadota > Gammaproteobacteria > Burkholderiales > Burkholderiaceae_C > Allorhodoferax. The sequence goes on along the minus strand of NZ_CP015698.1, from coordinate 2,646,351 downwards.
CGCGGGCGATGAAGGGGAAGGTGACGAAGATGGTGGCGAGCACGATACCTGGCACGGCAAACACGATCTTGATGTCATTCGCCTGCAGCCACGGGCCGAACCAGCCGTGCGCCCCGAACATCAGCACATAGATCAGGCCAGCCACGACGGGAGATACCGAGAAAGGCAGGTCCACCAGGGTGGTCAAAAACGCCTTGCCTTTGAACTCGTACTTGGCAATGCACCATGCAGCAGCAATGCCGAACACCAAGTTCATGGGCACCGCTATGGCGGCGATCAGCAAGGTGAGGCGGATGGCGCTCCAGGCGTCCGGCTCTTTCAAGGCCAGTAGAAACTCTTCACCACCCTTGCGCAAGGCTTCGGTGAACACGGCAGCCAGCGGCAAGACCAGAAACAAGAAAATGAACCCCAGTGCCACGGCGATGAGCGACCATTTCACCCATGCCGGTTCGGTGGTGCCCGCCTTGGCGCGGCGGATAGTGCGTGTGCTACTCATGGTCAGGCTCCCGCACGTTTGCGCTGCCAGGCTTGCAGGCTGTTGATCACCATCAGCATGACAAACGAAGCCAGCAGCATGACGGTGGCCACTGCGGTGGCGCCCGCATAGTCGTATTGCTCCAGCTTGCTGATGATGATGAGCGGAGTAATTTCTGAAATCATGGGCATGTTGCCGGCAATAAAGATGACCGAACCGTACTCACCCACACCACGGGCGAAGGCCATGGCAAAGCCGGTGAGCAGGGCAGGGGCTATGGTCGGGAAGATCACGTGCCGGAAGGTCTGCCAGCGCGTGGCACCCAGGCAGGTGGCGGCTTCTTCAAGTTCTTTTTCCGCATCTTCCAGCACGGGTTGCACAGTGCGTACGACAAAGGGCAGGCCGATAAAGATCAGGGCGATCACCACACCATTGCGGTTAAAGGCCAGTTGGATGCCATGTGGTTCCAGCAAGCTGCCGATCCAGCCGTTGCCGGCCAGTAGCGCGGTCAGCGAAATGCCCGCCACTGCGGTGGGCAAGGCGAAGGGCAGATCCACCAGCGCATCCACAATGCGCTTGCCGGGGAACTGGTAGCGCACCAGCACCCAGGCGACCAGCAGGCCGAAGACCGAATTCACCAGAGCGGCAAAAAACGAAGCCCCGAAGGTCAGTTGGTACGAGGCCACCACGCGCGGGCTGGCCACGGCTGCCCAGAACTGTTCACCCGTGAGCGTGAAGGTTTTGAATATCAGCGCAGACAGCGGCAACAGTACGATCAGCGCCAGATAAAACAGGGTGTAGCCCAGCGTCAGGCGGAAGCCGGGCAACACCCGCTTGGGCGCCCGCTTTTCCGCGGGCGCCTGCAGAACAGCAGCAGTCATTTACTTGACGGTGTAGAGCTTGTCGAACTGGCCGCCGTCGTTGAAGTGCACTTTTTGCGCTTCAGCAAAGGAGCCGAAAAATTCTTCCGCACGGAACAGCGTGATTGGCTTGAAGGTGCTGGCGTACTTCTTCAGGATGGCCGGGTTGCTGGGGCGAATAGCATGCTGGGCTGCAATTTCTTGGCCCTCGTCGGTGTACAGGAAATTCAGGTAAGCGCGGGCTTGCTCTGCAGTGCCTTTCTTGGCCACCGTGCGTTCAACCACCGCCACGGGGTTTTCCGCCACGATGGAAATGCCGGGGTGAATGGCATCGACCTTGCCGGCGCCGAACTCCTTGTCTACGGACACCACTTCGGATTCGAAGGTGATCAGCACATCGCCGATGTTGCGTTGCAGGAAGATCGTGGTTGCGTCACGACCGCCTTTGGCGAGTACCGGCACGTTTTTGTACAGTTTGGATACAAAGTCCAACGCCTGCGCGTCGGTGCCGCCCTTCTTGCGTACCTGGCCCCAAGCGGCCAAGTAGGCCATGCGGCCATTGCCGCCGGTTTTGGGGTTGACCACAACCACCTGCACGCCGGGCTTGACCAGGTCGTCCCAGTCCTTAATGCCCTTGGGGTTGCCATTGCGCACCAGGAACAACATGGTGGAGCTGGTAGGCGCTGCGTTGCTGGGGAATTTCTTGGCCCAGTCCTTGGCCACCACACCGGTACCGGCCAGGAAGTCCACGTCGGTGGTGGTGTTCATGGTGACCACGTCAGCGTCGAGGCCATCGTTCACGGCGCGGGCCTGGGCGCTGGAGCCGGCGTGGCTCTGGTCGATCTTGATGTCTTTGCCGGTGGTTTTCTTGTAGTTGGCAATGAAGGCGGTGTTGATGTCTTTGTAAAACTCGCGCGCCACGTCGTAAGACACATTGAGCAGCGTCGTCTGGGCTGCTACCAAATTGCTAGCTGTCAGCGCAAGTGCGGCGAGCGCCAGGGTCGTTTTTTGTTTGAAATTCATGTCGGCTCCAAATATTGAAATGGCCGCGAAGCTGCGACCGTTGAGTCGGTGAAACCCGATTTTGGGGATGCCGGGTGCAAACCACAACGAATACTTCGTTGTTTGTTTATGCGTTAAATCATCTATAGGTGGCGCGCATGCCACCTAGATTGGTTATTAGCGTGCCCGGGCCTCCGAGCGGCCCAACGTCCAGTTCAAGCCCAAGCCTGCCGAGGTACCGGTGCTGCGCAAGTACAGGGGGCTGCCCGCGTTGGCACTGCCGGCATAGCTTTCCGCCCGCATGAAGCCGAAGACCCGCACATCGGGCCCCAAGCTGCGGGAAGCCATCAGTGTGAGGCGCGACGCTATCAGGCCGGCCTTGGCTTCATAAGCCGGGCGATCGGCGGTGGCCAAGTCGGCCGGCACGCCGTAAAAGTAGCGGTTGAGCCGGTCATCCCCGAAGATCAGGCTGGCGCTGGTAGACAAGCCCCACGCAGTTCCCGGCACCCGGGTGGCCCATGTGAGCTCGGGTTCTACGGCCAGGCCCTGGCTGCGCAGGCCGCCTTGCACCTCAATCACGCTGCGCACCGGCAGCTCAAAGCGCACCAGGCTGTATGCGTTGGGCCGGGCCAGCACAGTCTTCAGCCGGGGGCCGAATTCCACCAGCGTGCCGAGGTCCGGCATACCTTGGCGGGCGGCGATGTCGTTGGAGCTTGCGGGGAGTGAGGCGGCGAATCCGATGTCGAACTCGGTGTCCTCGGTGTGCACCAGCCGCGCACCTACGTTGCCACGCTCGGCCCGGAAGATCTCGCCGCGGTACACCAGTACCGGAAGCACCAGTCCGCGGTTGTTGCGCTCCACGGATGCGGGGTAGGCGGGTGTGGAGACTCCGCCGGCAAACACGCCCATCTCCCACAGCGGCAGGCTTTTTCCCTCGCCTTCAGACTGCGCGTGGGCGCCCAGTGCTGCAGTGCAGGCCAGTAGTGCAATGGCTAAACCACGCAGATCTGGAATGCTGTGCTTGAAGGTTGGCCGGGTGAGGGGGTGAAGTCGGGCTGGCATCGCTAGGTCAAAAAGTGAGTTACGCCAACAACTTGACCGCGGCAATCGCAGCCCAGCCGAGCACAAAGTTGGTGACCACCAGCATGTGAATCTGGCCGGCTGCCTTGGCAGCGACCGGCCACTGGGCGGCGGCCACCGCGCGGCGAAACTTGGCAAAACCTGCAAAGTAGATGTGCCCGAAAATCAAAAACATCAGCCCGCCAAGTGCGGTCATCACGGTCCAGCCCAAGGGCACCACTCCGTGGCCGGTGGCTTCGCGGGCGGCCTTCATGGTGCCGCCGAACATGTAGCCGCCGGTCGCCAGCAGCACCACGATCGCGATAAGTACCGCCACAAAAAAGCGCTGCCATACGGCTGCCATCAGCACCGCACGGGGTTGGGCCTCCATGACCGCCAGTGTGGCAGGGCGCAGGGCGATCAGCATGAAGGTCATACCCCCCATCCAGACGATGGCGGCAATCAGGTGCAGGAGTTTGAGCAGGTCGTACATGCGGTCTTTCAGTGGGGGAATGAGGCCGCATTGTCCACGCGGCTGTGACAGAACAGTATCAGCTGAACAATTGGCCCCGCGCGGTTTTGGTAATCGCCACCACGCAGGGGTGGGTGATGCGCCGCTCCACCGAAACGGCAAAAAACTCCTCCACCAGCTCGTCGCTGCGGCCGATCACCTCCACACCGAACTGCTCCACGATGTCCGCCTCCATCACCGAGGGCGCCATGAATACGCCGCGCCCTTTGCGGCCGAAAGCGGTCATGAGCGCGCCATCGTCAAACTCGCCGATGGTGCGCGGGTGCAGCTGGTGGCGGCTGAGCCAGCCCTCCCACTGCTGGCGCACCGATGCCTGAGCGCCCTGTATGAGTACCGGTGCATCGTTCAGACACTCGGGGAAATCACCTTTGAGGGTCCTGCGCAGCGCCGGTGCGCAAAAGAAGCTCATGGGCGTGCTGCCCAGCTCGTGGTTAAAGGCCTTGACGCTCATGCGCTTGGACATGGGCTCATCCGCAATCACCAGGTCCAGTTGGTTGAGCGCCAGCTTGGCCAGTAAGTCGGGGAACTTGCCCTCGCTGCAAATCATGCGCACCGGTTCGTCCAGCGTCAGTGCGGGCTCCAGCAAGCGGTAGGCGAGGGACTTGGTCACCGAATCGGCCACACCCACTTTGAAGTCCAGCACCCGGTTGGTCCCGCGCGGCAGGCGCACCGCGTTTTCCAGCTCGGCGCCCAGGGTAAAGATCTGGTCGGCATAGCCCAGTGCCAGCCGGCCGTCTTCGGTGAGCTCCAGATTGCGGCCGCTTTTCTGGAAGAGTTTGCGGCCCAGCCAGTCTTCCAGCAGCTTGATCTGGCCCGACAGCGTCTGGGGCGTGGTGTGCAACTGTTCACCCGCGCGCATGATGCCGCCGGCCTTGGCGGTGACCCAAAAGTAGTGGAGGTGCTTGAAGTTCATGGGGACTCCGGCTGATACAAACTGAAATACTACGAAAAAATCGAATTAAAAATTTACAAAATTCGAATTTACGCGAAGCATAACCATGCCTACAGTTCAGGTCTATCAGTCGTTCACTAAAGGAGACCTTGTATGCGACTCAGTACCCGCGGACGTTTTGCCATTACCGCCATGATCGACCTGGCTTTGCGCGAAAGCGGCCAGCCGGTGCCTCTGCAGGACATCGCGCTCCGGCACCGCATTTCGCTGTCTTACCTGGAGCAGGTTTTTGCAAAGCTGCGCCAGAACGGCCTGGTAGAGAGCACCCGCGGCCCCGGCGGCGGTTACTCCCTGGGCTTCCGGGGCGACAGCATCACCGTGGCCGACATCATTGGCGCCATCGAAGAGAAGGAAGAGTCCAGCCGTGAAACCTCCCAGAGCGCGCAGGACATGACCCGCGACCTGTGGGCTGCGCTGCAAAGCACCGTGGTGGCGCACATGCGCACCATCACCCTGCGCAGCCTGGCTGAGGAGCAGCGTGCCAAGGGCTTTGCGGTCAAGGAACGCAAAGTGGCCAAGAAGGGCGTGTTGCAAAAGCTCAAGCCTTTGGCCCCTGTGCGCACCACCGCCCCGAACTCGGTATTCGCCTTGGGTCAAGCGCTGTCGTTCAACGGCGGGCGCTAAGCCAAAAAGACTGCTAGCGCCCAGCGGATGTGCGCTGGCAGCTAGCAAAAACATAGCAAAAGGGCTGCCGGCAATGCCGGCAGCCCTTTTTGTTTGTGCTCTACAGACGGGGAAGGATCAGGCAGCGCTTTGCTGCGCCAGCATGAACAGCTGGGTCGAACGTGCGCCCGAGCGGCAAAAAGCCAGCACCGGTTGTTGGGCAGCGTCCAGTGCCTGCTTCATGGCGACGGCTTGCTCGGGGGTGATGGAGCCGGCCACCACGGGCAGATACACATAGTTCAAACCGGCAGCAACTGCCGCGGCTTGCATGCTGGTGCTGGCGGGTTGCTCGGCGCCGCCTTCCATATCGGGGCGGTTGTTTATCACCGTTTTGAAGCCCATGGCGGCGGCGGCGGCCATGTCAGCCGGCGCCAACTGTGCGGCGACATAAAACTCGGGGGTGACGGAACGTACGGGCAGGCTCATGGCAGTTTTATCCTTTCAGCGCGAGTTTAGCGGGGCGACGTTCCAGCACTTCAAACAGCGCCATGCCGGCCAGCATGGCCAGCACAAACACAACGGCCTTGGGGTTGCCGGTGCCCACAGATACGAGCGCAGGGCCGGGGCAGAAGCCGGCCAGGCCCCAGCCCGCGCCGAAAAGCAGGCTACCGGTCACTAGGCGTTTGTCGATGTCGCGGCTGGTGGGCAGTTGCATGGCACCACCCAGAAAACTGGTTGTACGTTTCTTGGCCAGGGTGAATGCGCCCAGGCTCACCAGAATGGCGCCGCCCATGACGAAGGCCAGCGATGGGTCCCACAAACCGGCCAGGTCCAGAAAGCCCAGAACCTTGGACGGGTCGGTCATGCCGGCCAGGATCAGGCCCAAGCCGAACAGCAAGCCCACACCGAATTCGGCCAGGCGGTGGTGGTGAAAAGCGTTTTTCATAACAGCAGCTCCAGATTCAAAAGTTCAACGTCAATGGGTTCAGCTCAAGCCAACAAGTGGCGAACAACAGATACGACGGCAAAGCCTGCGCCCATGAAGGACAGGGTGGCGACCAAGGAACGTGGCGAGAGTCGGGACAAACCGCACACGCCGTGGCCGCTGGTGCAGCCAGCACCGTATCGGGTGCCTACGCCTACCAGCAAGCCGGCCACGATCAGGGTCAGCCAGCCGGCGTCCACAGTCGCAGGCACCGGGCCGCCTGCCAGCGCATAGACAGCGGGTGCGACGACCAGACCCAACACAAACGCCAAGCGCCAGGCGGCATCTCCGCCGCGTGGCATGAGCAGGCCGCCCACAATGCCGCTGATGCCCAGAATGCGCCCGTTCACCAGAATGAAAAGGCTGGCGGCAAGCCCGAGCAGGATGCCCCCGATCAGCGAAGCCCAGGGGGTGAAATGGTTCCAATCGATTTGCATAGTGTGATTTCCTTCAAAATTGTGAGTGCTTACTCGCCTTGAGGGGCGCCGCAGTACTGGTTGTAGAGAACGCCCATGACGGCCATCGCCTGCGGGCTGTCAATGCCGTAGTAAATGGATTTGCCTTCGCGCCGGGTGGTGACCAGGCCTTCTTCCCGCAACACGCTCAGCTGTTGCGACAGGGTGGGCTGGGCAATGCCCACAAGTTCTTCGAGTTCGCCCACCCGCTTTTCCCCTTGGCTGAGCTGGCACAGCAGCAGCAATCGGTCGGGGTTGGACATCACTTTCATCAGCCGGCAGGCGGCGTCTGCAGAGCGGCGCAGTTGCTCCAGATCCAAAGCAGCGGCGGGGGTTGCGGTGTCAGCCATCATGAGGAGGCTCCTTTCACATTCGATGCCGATAGTTTATTGACAAACAATATATAAGTCAATAAACTATTTACTTCGCAATTGAAATAACGACCTTTACAAGGAGTTCTCGATGACCGCTTCCACTGCTACCCCCCAAGTCAAAGCCTTCTTTGACCCCGCCACCTGGACCGTGAGCTATGTGGTCTTTGACCATGCCGGCGGCCAATGTGCCATCGTCGACTCGGTGCTCGACTATGACCCCAAGGCTGGCCGCACCAGCACCATGTCGGCAGATGCGCTGATGGCATTTGTCAAAGAGCAGGGTTTGAGCGTGCAGTGGATTCTGGAAACCCATGCCCATGCCGACCACCTCTCGGCAGCGCACTACCTGCGCAAGCACCTGGGCGGCCGCATTGCGATAGGGGCCGCGATCACCCACGTGCAAAACGTGTTCAAAGGCATCTTCAACCTGGAGCCCGAATTCCACCCCGATGGCAGCCAGTTCGACTACCTGTTTGCACCTGACGAAACATTTGCCATCGGCGAGCTCCAGGCACAGGCCTTGGCTGTGCCCGGCCACACCCCAGCCTGTATGGCGTTCAAAGTGGATGGCGGCAGCGAACCCGACGCCGTGTTTGTGGGCGACACCTTGTTCATGCCCGACGTGGGCACCGCACGATGCGACTTCCCAGGCGGCAATGCCAATACCCTGTACCGCAGCGTGCGCAGCCTGCTCTCCATGCCCGAAGACACGCGCCTCTACATGTGCCACGACTACCCGCCAGCCGGCCGGGAGGCTGCGTGGGAAAGCACCGTGGGTGAGCAACGTGCGGGCAACATCCATATCCGCGACGGTGTGAGCGAGCAGGACTTCGTGGCCATGCGCACCACCCGCGATGCCGGCCTGGCCATGCCCAACCTGATCCTGCCCTCGGTGCAAATCAACATCCGCGCGGGTGACCTGCCTCCCGCCGACAGCAACGGGGTGTCCTACTTGCGCATTCCGCTCAACGCGCTCTAAGCCATGGCCACCTTGCACCCCGCTTGGTGGGCGTGGGGCGCCACGGCCGCCATCATGGTGGCCTACACGCTCTATCTCGCACTCCTTGCACGTACCGTTGCTTGGCGCACCCACGGCCGGCTGCGGCAGGACTGGCTGGACGCCATGTCCGCGCAGCCCGGCTCAGAAGTATTGGCGGTGCAAACCCTGCGCAACTCCGTCATGACCGCCACCATGACAGCGTCTACCGCGGCACTCGGGCTCATGGGCGCCCTGGGGCTGGCCGCACCGGCATTGCGCACCTTGTCGGAAAGCGGCGGCAACCCCGTGTTGTCGCCCGCATTGGCGGGAGAGATCACGGTCATGCTGTTGTTGGTGTTGACCTTGGTGAGCACCACCTTGTCCATCCGCTACTACCACCACACCGGCTTTGTGTGTGCCATGCCGGTGGGCTCCACCCCCCGCACGCAGTGGATGGACACCGGACGCTGCCACCTGCGCAGCGCCGGCCTGCTCTACAGCGTGGGCTTGCGCAGCCTGGTGTGGGTGACACCTTTTCTGGCGGGCTTGGTGCTACCCCTTGCAGGTGTGGCAGTGGCCGTGCTGGTTGCTGCGGCACTGCTCATGACGGACCGCAGCCCCTAACGCAAAGTCTCCCCCTACGGATGCGCGTGTTGGTGGTGCGCGTCCGGGTAGTGCGGGTGGCTATGGCGCATGGGCGTGTGGTGGTGCGCATGGGTGTGCACCTCGCCGGGGGAGAGCACCAATCCGGGTTGGTCGGGGCGATCGTGCTGGTGGTGCAGATCGTGGCTGTGCGGATGGTTGTGGTCCAAGGCTTCATGCACATGGGGGTGCGCATGGAGCTCGGTCAGGTGCAGCCACAGCCCGAAGCCCATGAGCGCAGCCGCCGCTGCGAGCTGCCAGGTCAGCGGCTCGCCAGTGGCCAAGCCCAGCGCTGCGCCGAAGAAGGGCGCCAGCGAAAAATACGCACCGGTGCGCGCTGTGCCCAGCTCCCGCAGGCCCACCACAAACAGCACCAGGCTTACGCCGTAGGCCAGCAGTCCCACCAGCATGGCGCCGCCCAAGGCGAGCAAGGGTGGCAAGGCGTTACCCAGCGCCAGTGCCAGCAACATGTTCACACTGCCGGCCACCAAGCCTTTGACGCAGGCAATCCAGCTCGCGTCGTGCAGCGACACTTTGCGCGTGAGGTTGTTGTCCAGCGCCCAGGCCAAGCAGGCACCCAGAATGCACAGCGCAGGCCATACACCCGGAAACCCGTGCTGCGAGGGCCAGCTCAGCACCAGCGCACCGGCGGCAATGGCGGCCATGCCGAGTGCAATGCGCCGGTCCACGTTCTCGCGGAAAGCCACCCACGCAAGCACGGCGGTGAACACACCTTCAGCATTGAGCAGCAAAGAGGCGCCTGACGCCGGCATGCCGCTCAAGCCCACCATCAGCAACACCGGGCCCACCACGCCCCCGCTGGCAATCGCACCCAGCAGCCACCGCCACTCGCCGGGAGCGAGCTGCACCGGTGCCGCACCACGGAGCCTGCGGAACAGGCCCAAGCCCAGCCCGGAGCCCAGGTAGAGCAAGCCCGCCAGCATCCAGGGCTGCACATCGCCCATCAGCCATTTGGCCAGTGGCGTGCCGGCCCCGAAGAGCAGAGCCGCCAGCAAGGCGGCGCTGATGCCACGGGGGGTGAGGCGGAGCAGCAGATGCTTCATGGGGTTTATCGGTCGGCTTCGAGGCGGGTGACGATGTACTTGCCGCCCTCCAGAACGGCATCGAAGCGGATTTTGTCACCCGCCTTGGCGTTCTCTAGCCACGCCGCGTCTTTGACGCCAAACACCATGGTCATGGGCGGCATCGCTATGGAGGGTATGTCGCCATGCTTGATGGTAATTTTGGCAGTCGCCTTGTCGATCTTGCGGATCTCGCCCTGGGCCAGCCCGGCGGTTTCTTGGGCAAACACAGACGCTGCGCACACCAGCGCGGCAAGGGTGATTCCGGCCCGGTGTGCCAGTTGAGAGAAAGTCATGGTGCAGTCCTTTCAGCGGTAACTCTGGAACACGGTGCTGCTGCCATTCGCGGCCACCAGCAAAACATCGAACGGGTCTTTGCGGCCCTTGTAGATCGCGCCGTCCATTCCCGGTGAGCCGATGGGCATGCCGGGCACTGACAGGCCCAGGGCCTTCGGCTTTTCGCGCAACAGACGTTGGATGTCTTTGGCCGGCACATGGCCCTCAATGGCATAGCCACCGACCACGCCGGTGTGGCAAGAGCCCAAGGCCTGCGGCATGCCGAGGGCGGCGCGTTTGGCTTCGTTGCCCGTGTCATACACCCGCACGGCAAAGCCGGCTTGCTCCAGGTGTTTCACCCAGTCTTTGCAGCAGCCGCAGTTGGGGTCTTTCCAGACCTCCATGGGGGTTGCCGTTGGCTTGGCAGCCCACACAGGTGCAGCCAGCAGGGCGCCCAGGGACGTCACTAGAGTGCGGCGTGTCGTCATCATTTGGCAGCTCCCACTTGCACAGCGCCTTTCATGCCGGCCTCGTAGTGGCCGGGGTGCAGGCAGGCAAAGTTCACAGTGCCCGCTTTGGTGAACTGCCAGATCACTTCGCCCGTTTTGCCGGGCGCCACGCTGGCGATGTTGGGTTCGTCGTGTTCCATCTCGGGGAACTTCTTCATCATTTCGTAATGCGCTTTCAGGTCCATCTCGGTGCCGAGGTTGAACTCGTGTTTCAGCTGCCCGGAGTTTTTGACGACAAAGCGCACCGTCTCGCCTTTGCGCACCGTCACGGTGGAGGGCGTGAAGCGCATGGCGTCGCTCATATCGATTTGCACCGTGCGGCTCACCTTGGCGGCGACACCGGGCTTGCCAATGGCCTCGGTACCGTGGCCTCCGGCATGGCTTCCAGCGGCAAAAGTGCCGGTAGCGCTCGCCAATAGTGCGCAAGCAGCTATGAATTTAATAGTATTTTTCATGATGTTTATTCGCTGTTTGAAGTGAAAAAGGCTCAGTGGTTCATGGTGCCCATGGGCTTGCGCACCTGGACCTGGGTGTCGTGGTGGGGCGGCTGGGCCAGCGGCATGCTTCCCTTGCCTTCGGCCTGAAAGCGTGCGGGCTCGGGCATTGCGCCGGTCCACTCAAAGGCGCGGGTGCCGGGGGGCTGCTGGTACCAGCCCGGGTCTTTGTAATCCCCCGGCTTCTGGTCTTTGCGCACTTTGAGGATGCTGAACATGCCGCCCATCTCCACCCCGCCATAAGGGCCGCTGCCCGTCATCATGGGGGCGGTGTTGTCGGGCAGGGCCATTTCCATCTCGCCCATGTCGGCCATGCCGCGCTCGCCCATCACCATGTAGTCGGGCATGGCACGCTGCAGCTTGCCTACCAGCCCGCGGTGGTCCACGCCGATCATGTTGGGCACGTTGTGGCCCATAGCGTTCATGGTGTGGTGGCTCTTGTGGCAGTGGAAGGCCCAGTCGCCTTCTTCATCGGCCACAAACTCAAACTGCCGCATCTGCCCCACCGCGATGTCGGTGGTGATTTCGGGCACCCGCGCGGCCAATGGCCAGGGCCCGCCGTCGCTACCGGTCACCATGAATTCGTGGCCGTGCAGGTGGATGGGATGGTTTGTCATGGTGAGGTTGCCCACGCGGATGCGCACCTTGTCCATCTTGCGCACGTTCAGTGTGTCGATGCCGGGGAAGATGCGGCTGTTCCAGCTCCAGAGGTTGAAGTCCAGCATGGTCATGGTCTTGGGCGTCATGCTGCCGGGGTCGATGTCGTAGGCATTGAGCAGAAAGCAAAAGTCGCGGTCTACCTCGCTGATCAGTGGATTTTTAGTTTTGGGGTGCGTCACCCAGAAGCCCATCATGCCCATGGCCATTTGCGTCATCTCGTCGGCATGCGGGTGGTACATAAAGGTGCCGGGGCGGCGGGCCACAAACTCGTACACAAAGGTCTTGCCCACCGGAATGGGCGCCTGGTTCAGGCCCGACACGCCGTCCATGCCGTTGGGCAGGCGCTGGCCGTGCCAGTGCACGCTGGTGTGCTCGGGCAGTTTGTTGGTCACAAACACGCGCACCCGGTCGCCCTCCACCACCTCGATGGTGGGGCCGGGGCTCTGGCCGTTGTAGCCCCACATATTGGCTTTGAAGCCGGGCGCCATTTCGCGCACTACGGGTTCGGCCACCAGATGGAATTCCTTCACGCCCTGGTTCATGCGCCAGGGCAGGGTCCAACCGTTGAGGGTGACCACCGGGTTGTAGGGCCGGCCGGTACCGGGCACCAGGGGCGGCATGGTGGCGGGTGATGTTTGCAGCACCGGTTCGGGCAAGGCGGCCATGGCCACGCGGCTCACCGAGGCGGCGGCTACCGCACCCATAGCGGTGGCGGCTGCACCGTTGAAAAAGTTACGTCGGTTCATACAGATCCTTGAATGGGGGCGGAGCGCTCAATGCGCAGGTTTGGCATCGGCGCCGGCTGCGGCACCGGTGCGCGCGGGGGCGGTGCCTTCGGGCGACACACCGGCCAGCACCGCCTGCACATCGGCAAACGCCAGCCAGTAGTCGCGCAGCGCTTCCGCAGCGGCCAGGCTGCTGAGCGTGCGGGTGCGGCTGTCGGCCATCACCTCAAACACGCTGGTTAGCATGCCGTTGTAGCGCAGGGTCAGCTCGTCGTGGATGAACTGGCGCAGCGGCACCACCTCGGTTTGCAGGTGGTGGGCAATGTCCCACTGGGTGCGCAGGTTGAAGGCCGCTTCGCGCGCCTCGCTGCGCACCAGCACCGCTTGCGCGCGCACTTTGGCCGCGTCGCCCGAGGCGTCCCAGCGCTCGTCCACATTGGACGGCACGTGAGTAGCTTGTTTGCGCTGCCAACTCAGGCGCTCGGCTTGCAAGCTGCTGCGGGCGGCCAGGGCGCGGGCTTCCAGATCGGTGATGTCTGTGGGGCTGGCGGGTAATGTGGGCAGGGCACTAGCCAATGTGAACTGGGTTTGCGCACCCCACAGCCCCAGCACCCGGATGAGCTGCTCGCGCGCGGCAAATGCTGCTTGCTCGCCCCGTGCCAGCGCCACTGCCGCATCTGACAGCGTGGCTTGGCTTTGGGCTTGGGTCAGGCGGCTCACATTGCCGGCGCGCACCATGCGGCGGGTGAGCTCGTCAGCGGTTTCGGCCGTGGTCTTGGCCTCGCGCAGCAGCTGGGCGCTGCGTTCAGCGGCCACCGCGTTCACCCAGGCCTTGTAGGCGCGCAGGGCCAGGCGGGTGGCTTCGTCGCGGGCGCGCAGCCGGGCCGGAAATCCGGTGCTTTGCATGTCGGTGATGCTGCTGCCCTCCGCACCCAGCGCTATCTGCAGCTCAGGGTTGTGGAGCAGGGCGATGCGCATGGCAGCAGGTCCATCCACCGGGGCTTGAAGCAGCTTGGTCAGCTCATAGTCGCCTGCATAGCTCGGGCTGGCGATGCGCAATGGCGCGGCCGACGGGCCCAGCAGGCCGCTCAGCCGGGTCTGCACTTCCACTTGCAGGCTTTGCACACCGCCATCGGGCAGGGCGGCATGGGCAGGGGAGAGCAGCAGTGCGAGAGAAACAGAGAGTGCCAAGGGCACCGCGCGCAAGGGCAAGAAGACGCGCTTCATGGCTGCTCCTTCGGCTTCGCAGCTTGGGCTTTTTCCCACTGCAGCAGGTCGATGTGACCGCGCGGGAACTGGGCCACCGCCTTGTTGGCGGCTTTCCAGTCGGTGCTGCCTTCTTCAACGCTCTTGGGCAGGTCGGCAAACACAGAGCGGTAGGGCAGCGCGGGCACGGGGCTGGCGGCGTCACTGGCCTGCAGGGTGCGCGCTGGCTCGGTGAGCGCTGGTGCGCTGGGCTGGGCGTGCGCGGGGGCGGCCAACCAGAGTGCGAATAAAAGCACCGAAGCGAGCCCCGTGCCAAAGGCGCCGGCGGACCGCAAAAGCGGAAGCGAAAAGTACATGGATGGTTTCCTGATTCAAGGTGTAAACACCCCGCCCCTATGCTGCGCAAGGCAGTGAAGGGCGGACTACAGACCCACTACGGGCCTTGGAATCAGGAAATGGGTGGTTTTTCGGCCAAAGCCGGCAAGGCGCTGGCAAAGTGGTCGGTGCGGGTCGGTACCTGCATCTGCGGGCCGAACACCGGCAAGGCTACGCGCAGTTCGGCAGGCAAGGCTGCTGAAGCGCACATCTGGCAGAGCGAGCAGTTCTCGCACCCGTCGTGCGTGGCGACGGTAGTGGCAGGCTGCCCAGCGTGGTGTGGCGCTTGCGCCATCTCTTCGCAGTGGTGCCCACCTGCATGCGTGTCGCCGGCAGCTGCCGGGGCGCTCACGCTCATCGCCAGGGTGGTGGCCATGCGGGTAGCCATCAGCTCATTGGCCATGCCGCGCAGGGGCGCCAGGGCGATCAGCAGGATGAGGAGGACAACACGCATAAATGGATGATACGCCGCAGCCCCCTGAAGTTCCTTACGTCCGTACTATGGATACCAAATAGACCGGTAGCGCACGTGGCATGTGTGCGAGCAGCTATGAAATTCATAGTAGCCGGAAACGTTGCTCGCGAACTGTTTACGCGTGGACAGTCGGGTTGGACGGCGGTGGCGAAGGCATCAACAATCCGCCCATTCCCGCTTTTTGCGCTCCTGCGCCCCGTTGACATGAACCGCTCTGCCACTTCCCGTCCCCGACCTGTGCACTACTGGCGCTGGCTGGTGATTGCGGCGTGCATCGGCTGGATGGCCGGCAACTCGCACAAGGCGGAAGTGAAGTCACCCAAACAGGGGCGCAGTGCCGCCGGTGCACAGGTCGTGCACGCCAGCACCGGTCAGAACGGCCAGTAAATCCAGGCGGCAATGGTTGCCGCCACCAGCGCCATAAAGGCGGCCAAGCCGCGCTGGATCTTGCGGGTCAGTACGCAGTCGTTGCAGATGCGGCCATGTTTGTCGATGGTGTGGGGCACAGCGCCGCAGCTGTAGCACAGGCCGGCACGCTCCCACTTTTCGCGCCGCTTGGTGCGCCAGGTGAACACCACCACCAGCACCAGCAACACCACGACCAGAAAGTTGAATCCGAGTTTGAGCATGGTTTTAGCGCGCCGCCATCACTTTACGGATGCGCTCAATCGTCTCGGGCATGCGCGCCTTGCGCGACACATCCAGGCCCAGCTCGCGCGCAATATGGTTCACCACCGCCACATTCAGGGGCAAGCCTCCGGCGTCCACCGCGCGCAGCAGCTCACGCGCGCGTTGCTCGGCAGTGCGGGGTTGGGGGCGAAAGAGGGTCGAGAGAGCGGTAAGCCAGTTCATGCATGTCCTGCGGGTTGGCAGGACTGTAGCGCGTCCAGCCTGTGCCGCTACGATCCTTACCATGCCGAACTTCTTTTTTCGCCTGAAGGAGGGCAACCCCCGCAGCATCACTGCCATGTTGCTTGCCGTGATGTTGTTCTCTGTGATGGACACCCTCATCAAGGTGCTGTCTGAGCGCTATCCCCCCATCCAGATCGCTGCCCTACGTGGCGGGCTTTCGCTGCCGTTGATCGTGTTGTGGATTCATTGGCGGGGTGCGTGGCCGGAGGTAATGCGTGCACGCTGGCCCTTGCACCTGCTGCGTGGGGCGCTGGTGATCGCCATGCTGGTGCTGTTTACCGTCGGTGTGCGCGGCTTGCCGCTCACCCATGCCTATACCCTGATGTTCTTTGCGCCGCTGTTGATCACGGTGCTCGCCTGGCCAGTGCTCGGTGAGCAGGCGCCTCGCGCGCACTGGTGGGCTGTAGTGGGGGGACTTGCCGGGGTACTGGTGGCCTTGCGGCCGAGCGCGGAGGGTTTTGTCAGCTGGTCCGGGTTGGCAGTGTTGGGTGCCGCAGTGTGCTACGCCGTGTCTGCGGTGGTGACGCGTCTTTGCAGTCGTACCGACTCCAAAGACAGCCTGGTCTTGTGGGTGATGGTGATTTTGACGTTGGGCGCAGGCGTGCTCGCCGCCCCGCATTGGCTGCCTGTGCAGAGCGCGGACCTTTGGCTATGGCTAGGTTTGGCGATTTCCGGTTTTCTGGGGCAACTTGCGATTACCGAAGCTTTCCGGCATGGGCAGGCCAGCGCAGTGGCCCCCTTTGAATACACCGCTCTTGCATGGAGTCTGGCCATTGATTGGATGGTGTGGCGGCAATGGCCAGATGCATTTACCCTGCTCGGTGGCGCCATCATTGTGGCCAGCGGCTTGCATGTCCTGCGCCACGAGCAGGTGCATGCCACCGCTGAGCACCCCTGATGCGCTGTGAAACCGGTTCGTGACCGGAACCTATGCGTGGAATGGTGCGAACTCAAGCTGGACTCAAACTTCTGCGAGGCTTTCAACCGGAAGCAAGCTCTGCAGCAATGCGCTGCCCAGCGGCCAGGGGCCGAAGCCGGCCTCCACGTTGATGTGGCCGGCGTCGGGCAGGCGCACGAATTCACTCTTCCACGCCCGTGCATAGGCACCTGCAGTGCGCACCGGGCAAAACGGGTCGTTGGTGCTGGCCACCACAATGCTGCGGTAGGGCAGTGGCTGGTAGGGCACGGGGGCAAAGTCCGCAAGAATGCCGCGCCGTTCGGGGTCGGCCGGAGCCACGAGCAGGGCGCCCACAATGCGCTCTACCGCTTCCGGCGGCAAGTGGCTGGTAGCAATGCAGCCCAGGCTGTGCGCAGCAATGACGACCGGACCACCAATCTCCAGAATGTGGCGCGTGATCGACGCGACCCACGCGGTGCGCGTAGGGGTGATCCAGTCGTCCTGATGCACGCGCACTGCGCCCGGCAGTTGTTCGGCCCACAGGGTTTGCCAATGGCCAGGCCCGGAATCACGCCATCCGGGAACAATCAACACAGTAGACATGGACTCACCTTCAAAACGAGCGAGGGGCCATTCTGCGCAAGCGATGTGCGAAACCCAACGAATACTTTGTTGTTTGCTTATGCGGGGCAAGCATGGCCATCAGAGCGTGTAGCGCAGGTCTTTAAGATCGGTGCATGTCTTCGCGCCCCACCTCCTCCGCCTCGCCACTGGCCGCCCTGTATCCGCTCTTGTTTGTGGCCCTGTGGAGCACCGGCTTTATCGGGGCCAAGTTCGGTTTGCCGTATGTGGAGCCACTCACCTTTTTGGCCGTGCGCTACGCCGCGGTGCTGGTGCTGATGGGGCTGGTGGTGTGGCACACGCGGGCACCTTGGCCGTCCACATTGCGCGAGTGTGGGCACATTGCCGTGACCGGCGTGCTGGTGCATGCGGTGTATCTGGGTGGTGTGTTCATCGCCATCGGCCATGGGCTGCCGGCAGGTGTGGCGGCCATTGTCGTGGGGCTGCAGCCCCTGCTCACCGCGTTGGGCGCCGGCTGGTTGTTGCGAGAAAAAGTGCGGGCTACGCAATGGGCCGGCCTGGCGGCAGGCTTTGCGGGCGTGGCGCTGGTGGTGGCGCACAAGGTGGCCGCCGGTGCGGGGTTGACCACCTTGTGGACCTTGTTGTTCCCGGTGGCTGTGGCATTGCTGGCCATCACGGCCGGCACGCTGTATCAGAAGCGCTATTGCCCTTCGTTTGATTTGCGCACGGGCTCGCTCATTCAGTTCATTCCCAGCCTGGTGTTGACGGGCTTGGCGGCAGCTGCCACCGAGACCATGCACATTGAGTGGACCGGCTCCTTCGTGTTTGCGTTGGCCTGGCTGGTGCTGGTGTTGTCCTTGGGCGCGGTCACCCTGCTCAATGTGCTGATCCGCAGTGGCACGGCCGTCAATGTGGCCAGCCTGTTTTACCTGGTGCCGCCCTGCACCGCGCTGGTGGCCTGGGCCCTGTTTGGCGAGACGCTGACCGGCTTGGCACTCGCCGGCATGGGGCTGACTGTGTTCGGGGTCTGGCTGGCGCGCAAATAAAAAAGCCCTTGGCCTTGAGGCCGCGGGCTGTGCGGGCTGGAATGCGGGCGATCAGAGTTTGGCGATAGACACTTCGGTGGACTTCACCAGCGCGACCACGTCTGAACCGATGGCGAGTTGCAGGTCGTCCACAGAGCGCGTGGTGATGACAGAAGTGACGATGCCCCAAGGGGTTTCGACGTCGATTTCCGAGACCACGTCGCCGCGGATGATTTCACGTACCTTGCCTTTGAATTGGTTGCGTACGTTGATGGCTTGAATGGACATGGCAGTTTTCTCTTGATGTTAATTGCTATTTTTTTCATAGCTGCTAGCACAGATTAGATGGGCGCTAGCAGCCAATTTGATTACTTTTTGGTGTAGATTTGGTCAAAGGTGGCGCCATCGGCAAAGTGCTCCTTATCGGCTTTTTCCCAGCCACCGAAGGCTTCTTCAATGGTGAAGGTTTTGAGCGGTTGGAACTGCTTGGCGTATTTGGCTTTGGCCTTTTCGGAGATTACGGGGCGGTAGAAGTTCTTGCCCGCGATGTCCTGGCCTTCTTCGCTGTACAGGTACTTCAGGTACTCCTCGGCCACGGCACGGGTGCCCTTCTTGTCCACGTTTTTGTCGACCACGGCGACGGCAGGCTCAGCCAGGATGGACAAGGGGGGAGCGATCACGTCGAACTTGGCGCCGAATTCTTTTTCCAGTAGATACGCCTCGTTTTCCCAGGCGATCAGCACGTCGCCCTGATTGCGTTGGGCGAAGGTGATGGTGGAGCCGCGTGCGCCGGTGTCCAGAATGGGCACATTGCCGTACAGCTTGGCGACGAACTCTTTGGCCTTGGCGTCGCTACCGTATTTGCGCTTGGCAAATTCCCAGGCGGCCAGGTAGTTCCAGCGTGCGCCACCCGAGGTCTTGGGGTTGGGGGTAATGACTTTGATGTCAGGGCGGATCAGGTCATCCCAATCTTTGATCTTCTTGGGGTTGCCCTCACGCACGGCCAGCACGATGGTGGAGGCATACGGTGTGGAGTTGTGGGGCAGGCGCTTTTGCCAGTCTTTGTTGATCCAGCCGCCGTTCTTGGCGATGGCGTCGGTGTCGCCGGCCAGGGCGAGGGTCACCACGTCAGCGTCCAGCCCGTCGATCACGGAGCGGGCCTGCTTGCCCGAGCCGCCATGGCTTTGTTTGATGGTCACGTCCTGGCCGGTTTTGGCCTTCCAGTACTTGGCAAACGCGGCGTTGAATTCCACGTACAGCTCGCGGGTCGGGTCGTACGACACGTTGAGCAGGGTGATGCTTTGTTGCGCAAGGGCCTGGCCGGCAGAGGCTGCAAGGGCGCCAGCGAGTACCAGCGTACCGAAGCCGCGGCGGGAGAGGGAGGCGTTGTGAGACGCGGTGGCAATAGATGCAAAGGGCATATCAACTCCAGAAATCAACGCGTTAATGCGATAAAGGTGATTCTGAAAGCCCTTCGTTAAAACTGGAACAACGGAATTTTCAGTTCTAAATAACCAAATCATCCGAAGAAGCCCAAGATCGATCGTGTTTGCCGGTCAGCGAACCGCTTGCGCGCTCAGAGGGACTGACCGGACTTCTCTGGCCAAACTTTGCAAAAATTTCCGAAGATCAATACGTTATCGCATCTGTGTGGGAAAACCCTAGTCCCATGGCGCATCAAAATACACGCAATCGTCCCGAAAGTATCAACCCCGCTAGGTGGCGACTTCTACTATTCAGCCCTGTCGATGCACGGTTGGCATTGGCTGAACACCACGAAATTAACAACAGGAGACAGTTTCATGAAACTCAAAGCATCTCTGGCTTTGGCCTTCGGTTTGATGGCAGGCGCGTCTTTCGCCGCTGACACCGAGCTGGTTATCGCCACCGTGAACAACGGCCATATGATCGAAATGCAGAAGCTCAGCAAGAACTTCGAGCAGGCCAACCCCGATATCAAGCTCAAGTGGGTGACCCTGGAAGAAGGCGTGCTGCGCCAGCGCGTGACCACCGACATCGCCACCAAAGGCGGCCAGTTTGATGTGATGACCATCGGCATGTACGAAACCCCGATCTGGGGCAAAAAAGGTTGGCTGCAGGAACTGAAGACGGATGCCAAGTACGACGCCGACGACATCCTGCCCGCCATGCGCAATGGTTTGTCAGTGGACGGCAAGATGTTTGCGGTGCCTTTCTACGGTGAATCCTCCATGCTGATGTACCGCAAGGACCTGGCTGACAAGGCTGGCATCAAAGTGGCCGACAAGCCCACATGGACCGACATCAAGGCCCTGGCTGCCAAGATCCATGACCCCAAGAACGGCGTGTACGGCATCTGCCTGCGCGGCAAGCCGGGCTGGGGTGACAACATGGCCTTCCTGAGCACCTTGGTGAACACCAACGGCGGCCAGTGGTTTGACATGCAGTGGAAGCCCCAGCTGGAAAGCAAGCCCTGGAAGGACTCCATCAACTTCTACGTGGACCTGCTGAAGAACTACGGTCCTCCCGGCTCTTCTGCCAACAGCTTCAACGAAATCCTGGCGCTGTACAACGAAGGCAAGTGCGGCATGTGGATCGACGCGACCATTGCAGCGTCTTTCATTACCGACCCCAAGCAGTCCAAGGTGGCTGACAAGGTGGCATTTGCACAAGCACCAACCGCTGTGACTCCCAAGGGTGCCAACTGGTTGTGGGCATGGGCACTGGCCATTCCATCGGGCTCCAAGAAAGTGGACGCAGCGAGCAAGTTTGTGACCTGGGCAACCTCCAAGGAATACATCGAGCTGGTGGCCAAGACCAACGGCTGGGCCCACGTGCCTACCGGTACCCGCAAGAGCACCTACGCCAACCCTGAGTTCCAGAAGGCTGCCAAGTTCGCAGCTGCTGAAAAAGCAGCCATCGACTCTGCCAACCCGAACGACAGCACCTTGCCCAAGAGCCCGTATGTCGGCGTGCAGTTTGCAGCGATTCCTGAGTTCCAGGCCATCGGCGCCACCGTGGGTCAGGAAATGAGTGCAGCACTGGCCGGCAAGAAGTCGGTAGACGCAGCCTTGAAGGCCTCTCAAGTCGCAGCAGAGCGCGAAATGAAGAAGGCCGGCTACTACAAGTAAGCATCTCTCCCGGTAGGTTGACTTCAGGCGCGCGGGGGAACCTGCGCGCCCTTTTATGTCACGTTTTCCGCCGCACTCCATGCCCCAGCGGGCCGGCGACGCTAAGTGAGAGACATCTTCATGAACCGATTTATTCCCCGCGCCCTAATGGCGCCGGCAGTGATCACCCTCTTCTTGTGGATGATCGTGCCCTTGGTGATGACCATTTACTTCTCGGTCATCCGCTACAACCTGATGCAGCCCGACCAGAGCGGCTTTATCGGACTGGAAAACTTCGAATACTTCGTGACCGACCCTTCGTTCGGCACGGCAGTGATGAACACTCTGCTGCTGCTGGGCAGCGTGATTCTGATCACGGTAGTGTTGGGTACTTTGATTGCGCTGTTGATCGACGAGCCTTTTCCCGGCCGTGGTCTGGTGCGCATCCTGCTGATTTCTCCGTTCTTCGTCATGCCCACCGTGAATGCCTTGCTGTGGAAGCACATGATGATGAACCCCATCTACGGCGTGCTGGCGCAGGTATGGATCTTCTTCGGCGGCACCCCGGTGGACTGGCTGACCGACTTCCCGCTGTTCAGCGTGATCATCATCGTGTCCTGGCAGTGGCTGCCATTTGCGACGCTCATTTTCATTACATCCTTGCAGAGCATGAACCGCGAGCAGTTGGAAGCCTCCCGCATGGACGGCGCCAATTACCTGCAGCAACTGCGCTACCTCTACCTGCCCCACATGGCCCGCTCGGTGGCGGTGGTGGTGATGATCGAAATGATCTTCCTGCTCAGCGTGTTTGCCGAGATCTACACCACCACCGGTGGTGGCCCGGGCGATGCGAGCACCAACGTGGCCTTCCTGATTTTCAAGCAGGCGCTACTGAATTTCGATGCCGGTGTGGCTTCCGCGGGCGCGCTGTTCGCCGTGGTGCTGGCCAATATCGCCGCCGTCTTCCTGATCCGCATGGTCGGCAAGAACCTGGACAAGTGAGCTGCACATGACACAACCCAAATCTTTCCCCTGGCTGCATTGGCTGCGCACGCTGGTTGCGTGGCTGGTGACTCTGGTGCTGTTCTTCCCGCTGGGCTGGCTGGTACTCACTGCCTTCAAGACCGAGCTGCAAGCCATCTCGGTGCCGCCCCTGATGTTCTTCACCCCCACGTTGGAGAACTTCCAGATCGTGCAAGAGCGTAGCGACTACATGCTCTACGCCAAGAACTCGCTCATCACCAGTGTGGCGTCCACCATTCTGGGCTTGATGTTGGCGTTTCCCGCCGCGTACGCCATGGCCTTCTTCAAAGGCAAGTACACCAAGGACATCCTGATGTGGATGCTCTCCACCAAGATGATGCCCGCTGTGGGCGCCCTGGTGCCGGTGTATGTGATGGCACAAACCAGCGGCTTGCTGGACACCCGCACCGGACTCGTGATCGTGTTCACCTTGTCCAACCTGCCCATCATGGTGTGGATGCTGTATTCCTACCTGAAGGAGATCCCGAACGAGATTCTGGAAGCCTCCCGCATGGACGGAGCCACGTTGTGGAGCGAGTTCCGCTACGTGCTGTTGCCCCTCACCATGGGCGGTCTGGCCTCTACCGGTTTGCTGACCCTGGTCCTGAGCTGGAACGAGGCCTTCTGGTCCCTGAACCTGAGTGCCGCCAAGGCCGGCACGCTGGCCACGCTGATTGCCAGCTACTCCAGCCCGGAGGGCCTGTTCTGGGCCAAGTTGTCCGCCGCGTCCTTCATGGCGATTGGCCCCATCGTGGTCTTCGGCTGGTTCAGCCAGAAGCAATTGGTCCAAGGCCTGACCTTCGGCGCCGTCAAGTAACAAATAAAGATCAGGAGACTTCTTTCATGTCTTACCTCCAACTCAGCGGCGTTGAAAAGCTGTTCGGTGAACACCGTGTTATCAAGGGCATTGACCTGGCCATCAAGCAGGGCGAATTTGTGGTGTTCGTGGGCCCGTCCGGCTGCGGCAAGTCCACGCTCTTGCGCCTGATTGCCGGTCTGGAAACCATCGACGGCGGCAGCTTGCAGCTCGACGGCCGCGACATCACCCACCAGCCTTCCAGCAAGCGCGACCTGGCCATGGTGTTCCAGAGCTACGCGCTCTACCCGCACATGAGCGTGTTCGAGAACATGAGCTTTGCCCTGAAGCTGGCGAATGTGGACCCCGCCATCATCAAAGACAAGGTGGACCGCGCCGCCAAGATCCTGAACCTGACCAACTACCTGCAGCGCACACCGAAAGAGTTGTCGGGCGGGCAGCGCCAGCGTGTGGCGATCGGCCGGGCCATCGTGCGGGCCCCCAAAGTATTTTTGTTTGACGAGCCGCTCTCCAATCTGGATGCTGCCCTGCGCGGCCAGACGCGTATCGAGATTGCCAAGCTGCACCGCGACCTGGGCGCCACCACCATTTACGTGACGCACGATCAGGTGGAAGCCATGACCTTGGCCGACCGCGTGGTGGTGCTGCGCGACGGCAACATCGAGCAAGTTGGCACGCCGCTGGAGCTGTACGACCGCCCGGCCAACCAGTTTGTGGCCCAGTTCATCGGCACTCCCCAAATGAACGTGGTCGAAGCCGCCAAGCTGCCCTCGGTGACCACCGTGGCCGGTGTGCAAGTGCCCGCGCTGGGTTCCATAGGCTTGCGGCCTGAAAGCATCACGCTGGTGCAAGCCGGCCAGGGCGCTGTGCAAGCCAAGGTAGAGCTGATCGAGGCTCTTGGCGCAGAGACACTGATCTACGTGACCACCCAGAGTGGCGCCCAATTGGTGGCCCGCTTGAACACCCGCACCGAATTACATGTGGGCGCTGACGTAGGCGTGCACATCGATGCCGATGCCGCCCACCTGTTCGATGCCAACGGCCGTGTCGTGGCTGCGAGCGCACTTTGATGTCCGCCCTCATGACCTCTCAATCACAGCAACCTCTGCAAGGTCAGGTGGCCGCGGTTACCGGTGCCGCATCAGGCATCGGTTTCGCCAGCGCGAGCGCCATGGTGCAAGCCGGTGCCCGCGTGGTGCTGATTGACCGTGATCGCACCGCTTTGGACAAAGCCTGCGCCACCTTGGGCTCCCAAGCGGTGCCCCTGGTACTTGACCTGCTGGACCGCGACCAGTGCGCCAGCCTGCTCACCCAAGTGCTGGCCTTGGAAGGGCGTTTGGATGTGTTCCACGCCAACGCCGGCCTGTATGTGGGTGGCGATCTGGTGGACAGTGATCCGGACGCCATCGACCGCATGCTCAACTTGAACATCAATGTGGTGATGAAGAACGTGCACAACGTGTTGCCGCACATGATCGCGCGGGGCTCAGGCGACATCATCGTGACCAGCTCATTGGCAGCGCACTTTCCTACCCCCTGGGAGCCCGTGTATGCATCGTCCAAGTGGGCTATTGACTGCTTTGTGCAGACGGTGCGCCGCCAGGTGTTCAAGCACGGCCTGCGCGTCGGCTCGATTTCCCCGGGGCCGGTTATTACCTCCTTGCTGGCCGATTGGCCCGCCGACAAGCTGGCAGAGGCCAAGGCCAAAGGCAGCCTGCTTGAAGCCTCGGAAGTCGCTGACGTGGTGATCTTCATGCTGACCCGCCCGCGCGGCATGACCATCCGCGACGTGGTGATGATGCCCACCCAGTTTGATCTTTAAGCGATTTCCCAGCGAACCCTGATCCACTTTTTTCACGCCTGACCATGACCACGATTCTTCACCTCGGACTGGGCTCGTTCCACCGCGCACACCAGGCGCTTTACATCCACGAACTGCGACAGCGCGGCGATACCGAATGGTCCATCACCGGCGGCAATCTGCGCCCGGACATGCTGGCCACCATGGAGGCCCTGCAGGCCCAAGGTGGCGCGTACACGCTGGAAACCGTGACACCCCAGGGCGAGCGCAGCTACACGCGCATTGAGTCGATCCAGAAAGTCATTCCTTATCAGGATGACCTGGCCCCGCTGATTACAGCAGGCGCTGAGGCCGCCACCCGCATCATCTCGTTCACGGTGACCGAAGCCGGCTACTACCTGGACGCGAAAAACCAGCTGGACTGGGCCACCTTTGCTGACCTGCGGGCTGACATGGAGGCGGTAAAGGCAGGCCGCGCCGGCCACACTATTTACGGCGGCTTGGTCAGCATCTTGCGGGCCCGCATGCGCAGCGGCTCCGGTGCGGTGACCCTGATGAACTGCGACAACCTCCGCCACAACGGCGAGCGTTCGCGCGCTGGCTTGCTGCAGTTCGTAGATGCGTTGGGCGACACCGCGCTCAAGGCATGGGTAGAGCAGAACACCAGCAGCCCTAATGCCATGGTGGACCGCATCACCCCGCGGCCCACGCCGGATGTGGCCGAGCGCGTGAAGGCCGCTACCGGCTGGGACGATCAAGCCGCCATCATGGGGGAGAGCTTTATCCAGTGGGTGATTGAAGACAACTTCATTGCCGGCCGCCCTGCCTGGGAGCAGGTGGGCGTGGAGATGGTGCAGTCGGTTGACGCCTTTGAGGAAGCCAAGATTCGGCTGCTGAATGCCACCCACAGCTGCATCGCCTGGGCCGGCACCCTGGTGGGCTACCAGTACATCCACGAAGGCACGCATGACTCCGTCATCCGCCGCTTTGCCTATGACTACGTGACGGACGACACCATTCCCGTGCTGGATACCCCCGAAAAGCCCAGTCCGCTGGACCTGCGCGCCTACCGCGACGTGGTGCTGGATCGCTTCGGCAACCCTGCCATTTGCGACACCAACCAGCGCGTGGCCATGGACGGCTATTCCAAGATTCCAGGGTTCATTGCGCCCACCATTCGCGAGCGTCTGGCCCGGGGTGAATCCATCTCGAGCGTGGCCATGTTGCCTGCACTGTTTCTGGCTTACCTGCAGCGCTGGCACCGGGGTGAGATTGCCTACACCTACCAGGACCAGGCCATGGATCCGGCTGCAGCGCACGCTATGTGCGAATCTGCCGACCCGGTCGCTGCCTTTGCGGCAGACACTGTGCTATGGGGGGCACTGGCTTCGCACCCGCAGCTGGTAGGCGCCTTGCGGGTGGCGCACGAGCGGGTAGGCCTGTTTGTGAAGAACCACCTGGGCTGAACGCCCGGAGCGAATGCTGGTAATGTGATGTGCTGACGTTTTTCTAAGGGAAGTTGCCATGGTCGCTACCCACGCATTGATCTCGCCCATGAGTGCACAGGCCGCCGGCCGCCGCAAGGCGCCGGAGCTGGAGGCCGACTACAACCGCAACCCGTCGCTGGGCTATGAGCCTACCGACGAGGTCGGCTTCATCCGTTGCCTGGACCACGGCTACCCCACGCCGCTGGCGCGCTGGCATTGCCATGACGAGTACGAACTTCACTTGATCACCGCCACCACGGGCAAGGCCTTTGTGGGCGATTGGATAGGCCCGTTTGCGGCCGGCCAGTTGGTTCTGTGCGGCCCACGACTGCCCCACAACTGGATTTCGCTGGATGTGCCGGAAGAGGGCGTCGCGCGGCGGGACTTGGTGATCCAGTTCCGCCACGAGCCGCTGGAGCTGGCCTGCAAGGCGATTCCTGAGTTTCAGGAAATCATGCCTTTGTTGGAGCGTGCACGCCACGGCATCGAATTCTTTGGTTGGGCAGACAAGGCGGAGCCGCATTGGCAGGCCGTCAAGAGTGCGCGCGGGCTGAAACGCTTGGCCGCTTTCTGCCAGTTCATGACGGACCTGGCCCGTTGGGGCGATTACCGTCTGCTGTCCAACGTGCAAATGCGGGGCGTGGAAAACGACACCGAGTTGGATCAGATCAACACCATCGTCAACCGCATTACCGAGAACCCGTCGCATTCCCAGTCGGCGGCCGAGGTGGCAGCCGAATTGGCCATGAGCGAGAGCCGGTTTTCGCGTTTCTTCCGCAGGGCTACCGGCAATACCTATACCGACTTTGTGAACCGGGTGCGCATCAACCGCGCCTGCCAGTTGCTGATGACCTCGGACCGCTACGTCACCAACATCTGCTACGACGTGGGCTTTAACAACGTGGCCAATTTCAACCGACGCTTTCTGGAACTCAAGGGTATGACTCCATCCGAATTCCGCAAGCAAGCGGAAAGCCGCTTCGGCGGTGCCCCTGTGAGTGCCTGAGCCAGGCGATACGGGTCTTAGCCAAGAGCGGCTTTGCGCAGTTCGTCCGGCGTGCTGCCGGTGAGCTTTTTGAACATGGTGATGAAAGCGGACGCACTGCTGTAACCCAAGTCCAGCGCAATCGTCTCCACCGTTTGGCCCGCTTCCAGCAGGGGCATGGCTCGCACCACCCGCAGGCGCTGGCGCCACTCGGCAAACGTCATCCCCAGATCCCGCTGGCAGCGGCGCATCAGGGTGCGCTCCGTGGTGTGCACCGCCCGGGCCAGTTCGGGCAAGGAGCGGTTATCGCCCGGCTGTGCCTCCAGCATGCGCAATACCGCACCCAGCGCAGGGTCTTCAGAGCCGGGCAGATAGCTGCCGGCGCGGGGTGCCACCACCAGCTGGTCCAGCAGGACCTTGAGCAGTCGCATTTCAGCGCCTCCCGCAGGAATGCCTGCGGGCTGCAAGCGCAAATGTTCCAGCATGGCCCGCACCAGCGGGCTCACCGTGAGGGCGCACGGCTCGGCAGGCAATTGGTGGCACAGGGGCGTGGAAACATACAAAGAGCAATGGTGTGCGGCCTTGCGGTTCAGACCTACGTGCTCCAGATGCGGTGGCAGCCAGATGCCGTACTGGGGCGGCGCCAAGTAGTGGTGCCCCAGTACTTTGACCTCCATGACACCGCTGAAGGAATACACAAACTCGCCCCACGCGTGTTGGTGCTCGGGGTAGAGCCCGTGGTCCGGCACATAGGCGCTGCGGAACATCACGGGCGCCGGCAGGGTGGGACTGGAGAGGGGCACCTCC
This sequence comes from Curvibacter sp. AEP1-3, assembly GCF_002163715.1. Taxonomy (GTDB): domain Bacteria; phylum Pseudomonadota; class Gammaproteobacteria; order Burkholderiales; family Burkholderiaceae_C; genus Allorhodoferax. The sequence continues at coordinate 2,618,205 of NZ_CP015698.1, read as the reverse complement.
AGTTTGGGACGCAGGATGGGCATGCTTGTCGGCTATCGCGTATGGCTTGTCTGTTTTTCACTATATCAAGGAAAGCCGTCAGTTCAATAATGGTTGCATTCAATCAATTCGGGGTGTTATGGATACGCGCAAGGCAATCGATGGGCAGGCCATCGTGGTGATGGTGGTGCTGTGTGCCACCTGGGGCATGCAGCAGGTGGCCCTGAAAGCCACGGCGCAAGACATGGCACCGGCCATGCAGATCGGCCTGCGCTCCGGCATTGCCGCGTGTCTGGTGGCTTTGGTCATGCACTTTCGGGGCGAGCGCATGTCCCTGCGCGACGGTACCCTTTGGCCGGGGTTGGCCGTAGGCGTGTTGTTTGCCCTGGAGTTTTTGTTGGTGGCAGAGGGTCTGCGCCACACCAGTGCATCGCACATGGTGGTGTTTCTGTATACCGCGCCCATCTTCGCGGCGTTGGGCTTGCACTGGCGCCTGCCAGCAGAGCGTCTGGGCCTATTGCAGTGGTCGGGCATTGCCTTGGCGTTCTCCGGCATCGCCATGACTTTTTTGGGGCGCGGTCAGGCTGGCGCGTCGGATGCCACGTCCATTCTGTGGGGTGACTTTCTGGGCGTGCTGGCGGCCATCTCTTGGGCGGCGACGACCGTGGTGGTGCGTTGTTCCGTGTTGTCCACGGCTGCGCCTGCCAAAACCTTGCAGTACCAGCTGGTCATGGCCTGTGTGCTCTTGCTCGCCGGCGCCGTGGTGACCGGCCAGAGCCATGTGAACTGGACACCCACGGTCTGGGCGAGCTTGGCCTTTCACGGGATCATCGTGTCCTTTGCCAGCTTTCTGGCCTGGTTCTGGATGTTGCGCACCTACCTGGCATCCCGCCTGGGCGTGTTCTCGTTCATGACGCCCTTGTTCGGCATGCTCTTCGGTGCCTGGTTGTTGGGCGAGCCCATTGAAGCCGGTTTCCTCATCGGTGCCATTCCGGTGTTGGCGGGCATCGTGCTGGTGAGCGCAGGCCCCTGGTTGGGGCAGATGTTCAAAAAACCGAAAGCGACATAGGCGCGCTAATCGCGCGGCAGGGCGAGGGAAAACCTGTCTTGGTTCTGCCATGGAGAGCCGGTAGACTTGTCTGACCTCTTAAGTCAGATAACTTTACAGACGCTTTGCACGGCAGTCGGGATTGACGCAGTCAATTCACGCTCGTGCGGCCTATCATTAAAAATGAGGGCCAAACGCACGCGTTTGTGCTGCTTTCTTCCCATTATTGCCACCTGTCGTTGCTCCGCCCATGAACCTTTACCGTGCCAAAGTCGTGCTGGCTTGTTCAGCCTTGCCCTTATTCATGCTGGGTTGCTCCGGCAAAACGGATACCGCGCCGGCTGCTGCCGCTTCGGGTGCCGCCACTCCCGCGGCTACACCGGCCAGCGGCGCTGCCAGTGCTCCGGCCGGCGGACCTGCCTCGGTGTCCACTGTGAAGGCGCAAAAGAAAGACCTGAACGTCACACTCAAAGCCACCGGCACCGTGGTGCCCCTGAATGTGGTGGATGTGCGCACCCAAGTCAGCAGCACCATCAAGGCGGTGCATTTCAAGGAAGGCCAGTTCATCAAGGCCGGCCAGTTGCTGTTCACGCTGGATGCACGGACTGACGAAGCCAATGTGGCCAAGGCCGCCGCGCAGCTGGCCAAAGACAACGTGTCGCTGGCGGATGCCAAGCGCCAGTTTGAGCGTGCCAAGCAGTTGTTTGCCCAGAATTTCATTTCCCAAGGCTCGGTAGATACGGCGCAAGCGCTGGTGGACAGCGTGAACGCCACGGTCAACGCCGACCAGGCCGCGCTGGATGCCGCCAAGGTGGCTTTGTCCTACTCCCGCATCGTGGCGCCTGCCTCAGGGCGTGCCGGTGCCGTCAATGTGTTCGTGGGCAGTGCCGTGCAAGCCAACGTGACCAGCCTGGTCACCATCACCCAGCTGGACCCGGTGGGTATCCAGTTCAGCATTCCACAGCGCAACCTCAGTGATGCCTTGGTGGCCTTGAAAGACGGTGCATCCGTGAAGGCCACGCTGGCCGATGGCGGCGGAACTTTCAAAGGCAAGCTGCAGTTTGTAGACAGCGCGGTGGATGCCAGTTCGGGTGCTGTGAAGGCCAAGGCCGTGTTCCCCAACAAGGACAACAAGCTCTGGCCCGGTGCCTTTGCCGAAGTGCAGCAGACCGTCACCACCATTTCCGATGCGGTGGTCATTCCGCTGGCGGCCATCGTCCAAGGCGCACGCGGCACCATCGTCTACGTCGTGGAAGACGGCAAGGCCGTGCTCAAGCCCATCAAGCTGGTGTACTCCGAAGCGGGTGAAGCCGCGGTCACCGGCATCAAGCCCGGCGACTCGGTGGTGCAGGAAGGCAAACAGAACCTGCGCCCCAACGTGCCTGTGGTGGAGCGTGCCAAGGAAAGCAAAGACGGCAAGGATGCCAAGGGTGGCGCTGATGGCGGCAAAGACAAGCCCAAAGACGGCGAGGCAAAGGCCGGGGAGCCCAAGCCCGCTTCCAGTGATGCAGCAGCGCCCGTGAAGCCATGAGTATTTCCGAACACTTTATCCGCCGTCCGGTGATGACGGTGCTGCTGAACCTGGCCATTGTGATGGCCGGGGTGATCGGTTTCCGCAGCATTCCCGTATCGGCCCTGCCCAGCTACGACACGCCGGTGATCAACGTGTCGGCCGCCTTGCCGGGTGCCAGCCCGGAAACCATGGCCACGTCGGTAGCCTTGCCGCTGGAGAAGCAATTCCAGACCGTGCCCGGACTGAAGACCATCAGCTCCACCAGCACGCTGGGCAGCACATCGCTGACCTTGGAGTTTGAAGAGTCCCGAAACATTGACGCCGCTGCGGTGGACGTGCAGGCCGCCTTGTTGCGCGCCCAGCGCTCCCTGCCCAGCGACATGACCAACCCGCCTTCGTACCGCAAGGTGAACCCTGCGGATGCGCCGGTGTTGCTGGTGGCTCTGCAATCCCCCTCGCTCTCGCCCGCCGAGTTGCAGGACTATGCAGAGCACTTGATCGTGCCCACCTTGTCCACAGTGGATGGTGTGGCCCAGGTCAACGTGTTCGGTGCCAAGCGTTATGCGGTGCGCGTGCGCGTCAAGCCCGATGCACTGGCTGTGCGCAACATCGGCCTGGATGAAATCAGCGCCGCACTAAAGGCGGCCAACGTCAACACCCCTGTGGGTACGCTCGAAGGCCCCAAGCAGACCCTGGTGCTGCAAGCCAACAAGCAGTTGCGCAGCGCGGCGGAGTTCGCGGACCTCATCGTGAGCACCAAAGGCGGCAACCCGGTGCGCTTGCGGGATGTGGCCAATGTGGAAGACAGCCTGGAAACGCTCAAGAGTTGGGCTACCCTGAATGGCGAGCCCTCCATCACTCTGGCGGTACAGCGCCAGCCCGGTGCGAACACCGTGCGCGTGGTGGACTCCATCCGCGCCGCCCTGCCTGGCCTGCAAAGCCAGATGCCAGCGTCCGTGAAGATGACGCCGGTCAACGACCGTTCTCTGTCTGTGCGCGAGGCGCTGCACGATGTGACCCTCACGCTCATCGGCACCATCGCCTTGGTGGTGTTGGTGATCTTCCTGTTCCTGCGCCGCTTTGTGGCGACCGTGATCCCGACCTTGTCGCTACCCGTCTCGCTGATCGGTGCAGTGGCCTTGCTCTGGGGCCTGAACTACAGCCTGGACAACATTTCTCTCTTGGGCCTGACGCTGGCCGTGGGCTTGGTGGTGGACGATGCCATCGTGGTGCTGGAAAACATCATCCGCCACGTCGAGAACGGGGAGAACTCCTTCCAGGCCGCTTTGCGCGGTGCACGCGAAGTGGGCTTCACCATCATCTCGATTTCGGTGTCGTTGATTGCGGTGTTCATCCCGATCTTCTTCATGCCCGGCGTGATCGGCCTCTTGTTCCACGAGTTTGCGGTGGTGGTGGCCTTGTCCATCGTGGTATCGGCCTTTGTGTCTTTGACCCTGGTGCCCATGCTGGCCAGCCGCTTCCTGAAAGACGAAGCCCACATGAAGCCACCAGGCATGGTGGTGCGCAGTTTTGAGCGTGCCTTCAACGCCACTCTGGCTGGTTACACCCGCATGCTGGACCTGGCGCTGGCGCACCGCTATGTGATTCTGGGCGTGGCGATCTCCACTTTTGTGGCTACTGCGTGGCTGTTGCAAGTGATACCCAAAGGCTTCTTCCCGGAAGAAGACATCGGCCAGATCCAGGTGACTACCGAAGCCGCGGAAGACACGTCCTTCCCTGCCATGGTGGCTTTGCAGGAGCGTGCCGCCGAGATCATCCGCAAGGATCCGAACGTCGCGGTGGTCAGCTCCTTCAACGGGGGCAATGGGGCCCAGAACAGTGGACGCATGTTTGTGACCTTGAAGCCCCAGGGCGAGCGTGAACCCATGAAGAAGGTGGTGGAAGGCCTGCGCAAGAAGTTGCGCGGAGTGGCCGGTATCAACGTGTTCATGCGGCCCACCCAGAACTTGCAGCTCGGCGGACGCCAGAGCAAGGCGCAGTACCAGTACATCCTGCAAAGCATCAAGGCCGACGAGCTCAGCACCTGGGCTCAGAAGCTGCAGGAAAAGTTGCGTGCCGACCCGATGTTCCGTGACGTAACCAGCGATTCGCAATTGCGCGGCCTGCAGGCCCAGCTCAAGATCGACCGCGACCGTGCCAACTCTCTAGGCGTGTCGGTGGACAGCATCCGCACGGCCCTGTTCAGCGCCTTCGGAGAGCGCCAGGTCTCCACCATTTACCTTCCGACCGACAGCTACCAGGTCATCATGGAAGTGGCGCCCGAGGCCAAGCAGGACGAAGCGGCCCTCAACAGCATTTATGTGCGCTCCAGCAATGGCAGCTTGGTGCCCATGAGCAGCTTCACCACGGTGGAGCGCGCCGTGGGGCCGACCTCCATCAACCACGTGGGTCAGCTGCAGGCAGTGACGGTCTCCTTCAACCTCGCGCCCGGTGCGGCGCTGGGCGATGCCACGGCCAAGATCGACGCGGCGCGTGAAGCCATCCAGATGCCGGTGTCCATCATCAGCACGTACGGCGGTGACGCCGCGGTGTTCAAAAACTCACAGGGCAGCCAGGCGATTCTGGTTATTGCGGCCTTGCTGGTGATTTATGTGTTGCTGGGCGTGCTGTACGAGAGCTATATCCACCCCATCACGATTCTGGTGGGGCTGCCCTCTGCGGCTACGGGTGCCTTGGCGACCCTGATGATTTTCGATCAGGATTTGACGCTGATTGCCACGATCGGCCTTGTGTTGCTGATCGGTATCGTGAAGAAGAACGCGATCATGATGATCGACTTCGCACTCGATGCCCAGCGCCACCAAGGCATGACGCCGGCCGAGGCTATCCGCGAGGCCTGCATCTTGCGTTTCCGTCCCATCATGATGACCACGCTGGCGGCCTTGATGGGTGCCCTGCCGATTGCCTTGGGCCTGGGTGCGGGCGCCGAGCTGCGTCAGCCGCTGGGCCTGGCGGTGGTGGGTGGCCTGATCTTCTCGCAGGCCATCACCCTCTTCATCACGCCGGTGCTCTACCTGATGCTGGAGCGCTTCAGCGGCACCGGCCCCATAGTGACGCCGGAGAACGCGCAGGTCGAGGTTTAAGAACTCTTCTGGGCCTTGCGCTTGGCGCGGGCCCGGATGTTCAAGGCTTCCACCGCGAGTGAGAACGCCATCGCCGCGTAGATGTAGCCCTTGGGGATTTCCTGGTCAAACGCCTCTGCGGTGAGCGCCATGCCCACCATCACCAGAAATGCCAGCGCCAGCACCTTCACAGAGGGGTGGCGGTCCACAAACTCCCCGATGGGCTTGGCCGCCACCAGCATCACACCGACAGACACCACCACGGCCGCCACCATCACACTGATCTGGTCAACCATGCCCACCGCCGTGATCACCGAGTCCAGCGAAAACACGATGTCGATGATGGCAATCTGCCCGATGATGGACCAGAACAACTTGGCCCCTGCAGCCTTCATGACGGCGTCTTCCGTGGCGGCCGGGGCATGCTCGTCCCGCGCCTCCACTTCCACAAATATCTCGTGGGACGCCTTGTAGAGCAGGAACAGGCCCCCGGCCAGCAGCACCAGATCGCGCCCGCTGAAGCCTTTGCCCGCCACGCTGAACAAGTCCTCGGTAAGGCCCATGACCCAGCTGAGCGAAAACAGGAGCAGCAGGCGCGAGACCATCGCAAAGCCCAGACCCAGTCGACGTGCTTTGTCGCGCAGCTCAGGCGGCAAGCGTCCCACCAGAATCGAGATGAAGATGATGTTGTCAATGCCCAGCACGATTTCTAGTGCGGTCAGCATGGCAAAGGCAATCCAGACATTCGGGTCGCTCAAAAATTCCATGGTCTTGTCCTTAAGAAAAGAAAGGTTGTTCTGGCTGCCATCCTAGCCGCTTGATGTGACCTTGCGCCAGCGGGCGGACCAGTACACTTTCACGGCCATGCCCCGATTTGCCGCCAATCTTTCCCTGCTGTACAACGAGCACCCCTTTCTGGACCGTTTTGGCGCCGCTGCGCAAGACGGTTTTCAGGGCGTCGAGTTTTTGTTTCCTTATGCGTTTGCGGCGGCGGACATTGCGGCACAGCTCCAAGCCCATGGCCTGCAACAAGTGTTGATGAACGCCCCGCCGGGTGACTGGGATGCAGGCGAACGCGGCATTGGCTGCCTGCCGGGCCGTGAGGCAGAGTTCCGCACGGGGTTTGCCAGCGCACTGGAGTACGCGCGGGTTCTGGATTGCCCACGCATCCATGTGCTGGCAGGCCTGGTGCCACCGGGCGCAGACCCGGTGGAGCTGGAGGCTGTCTACACCAGCAACTTGTTGTGGGCTGCTGGTCAAGCCGCCGCGGCGGGCAAGCAGGTGTTGATCGAGCCCATCAACACGCGCGACTTCCCGGGTTACTTCTTGCAGCGTCAGGACCAGGCCCATGCCATCGTGCAGGCCGTGGGTGCGCCCAACTTGAAAGTGCAGTTTGACCTCTACCACTGCCAGATTATGGAAGGCGATGTGGCCACCAAAATCCGCCACTACCTGCCGACCGGACGCGTTGGCCACTTTCAGATTGCCGGTGTACCGGGCCGCCATGAGCCGGATTTGGGCGAGCTGAACTACCCTTATCTGCTGGATGTGATTGACGAAGTGTCTGCTGCCTGCGGCTGGGATGGCTGGGTGGGCTGCGAGTACCGCCCCCGGCGCGGTGTGGAGCCCGGCGCTACGCGCGAGGGCTTGGGCTGGCTACAACGCCGATCAGGGTAAGTCCCTAAAATCGGTGGATGACTGAAACCACCACTACCCTGATCGCCACCCACAGTGGCACCTTCCATGCTGACGACGTATTCGGCGTGGGCATTTTGATGGGGGTGTTTCCCTCGCACCGCCTGATCCGCACCCGCAAACAAGAGTTGATTGACACCGCCGATTTCGTGGTCGATGTGGGCGGCGTGTGGGACGCTGCCAAGGGCCGCTTTGACCATCACCAGCGTGGCTTTGACGGTGCCCGCCCAGCCACCGAGGTCGAAGGCGCCCTCGTGCCCGGTGTGGGCTATGCAAGTGCGGGCCTGGTGTGGTCTGCGTTTGGCACGGCCTACGTGCAAGCCTGGTGCAAGGGCCAGGGCCATGCTTTGGACGAAGCCGCCGTGGCGGAAGTGGTGCGCTCCATCGACCATTCGCTGGTGCAGTACCTCGACATCGTGGACACCGGGCAGGGCGATGTGTCGCCCGGCATCTTCGGCCTCTCCAGCCTGATAGCGCAACTCAACACCCACTGGCTGGAAGAAAAGGGACTGGACCACGCAGCCAAGGCCCAGCTGCTGGAAACCCGCTTCCGCGAAGCGATCGCGATCACCCGCAAGTTCCTGGACCATGTCATCAGCAAAAAGGTGGCCCAGCTGCGCGCCATGGACACCGTGCGCCAGGCGCCGCGCCTGTTGGGTGGCCGGGTGCTGCACTTGCAAGAAGGTGGCATGCCCTGGACGCACGTGGTGCTGAACGAAATGCCTGAAGTGATGTTCGTTATCTATCCCGACTCCGATGGCGATCAATACCAGATCAAAACCGTACCTGTCGAAGCCGGCTCATTCACTGCCCGCATGGACTTGCCAAAGAGCTGGGCCGGATTGCGCGATGGCGAGTTGGCTGCGGTCAACGGCGTGCTTGATAGCGTGTTCTGCCACCTCAACCTGTTCATCGGCGGCGCGCGCAGCTTTGAAGGCGCGGTGAAGATGGCCGAACTGGCCCTGGCGGACGTAGCCGCCGCATGACGGCGCGGTCTACAACTTCCGCTCTGCAACAAGTTCGCGCGGCCATCCGCGCCAACGCGCTGCCGGGCGTGCTGCTCTGGTGCGGCTTGGCGGTGCTCTTGTTGGCTTATGCCACCGTGCCCTCATTTCAGCAGGGCCTGACCCGTTGGGGCGACGTCAAACAGGCCTGGGGCCTCACCTTCGCGTTCGTGTCGTATGTGGTTTTTGCCGTGCTGGTGCCCGAGGGGCTGAGCGTGGCCCTGGGCCGTCAGGCCTGGACGCGAAAGACCACCATGGACGTGCTCTATGCCGCGCTGGTGTTCGGCACTATCGGTCTGACGGTGGATATTCTGTATGGCGTGCAGGTGCATCTGTTCGGCGAGCAGAGCGATGCCATCACCTTGGTCAAAAAAATGCTGTTTGACCAATTTGTGTATTCGCCGGTGTCCAACTACCTCATCGTCGCGTTGTTTGCCTGGCGCGAAGGCGGTTTCACCCTCAAGACGCTGCGGCATCTGTTCTCTGCCGACTTTCTGGCCCACCAGTACCTGCCGGTGCTGATTGCCATGTGGTGCGTCTGGATACCCGGGGTGATGGTGATTTACTTCATGCCTACCGAACTCCAGTTTCCGGTGGCGTCGCTCATTCTTGTGTTCTGGATTTTGATTTTCAAGTTCGTTCGCAAGGGCTAAATGCTATAAATTTGATAGCTGCTCGCGCAAATTTCATAAGCGCCAGCAGCTATTTTTGTATGTAATTCATCTGCCCGGCCACGAACGCATCAAAAGCTGCCAGCAGCGGCTGCCAGCGTTCTGTGTTGCGCTCCAGTTGCGCCATGGCCGCACAGGTGGCCTCCAGGGTCGAGAGCTGGCCCGGTGCATGGGCCTTGCGGATCACGTAGCGGCCGGTCGGCACCTCGTTCAGCGCCAGACGCGGTAAGCGCTGCAGGCCCGGGCTCAAGTGCAGCATCTTGCGGCTCTTGCGCCAGGTGGCGTCCAGCACCACCAATCGCAGTGTCCCGGTGTGCACCAGCTGCGCGGGTTCCAGCAAGGCGGGTGCTGCATGCCCCTCATACGCGGTGGGGGGGTAGAGCAGCACGGTGGTGCGCGGTCCGGGCAGCAAGGCCTGCAATGCAGCATCATCAAATGCCTCGCCCACCACGATGCGGCTGCCCGGCACGCTCAGGTGCAAGAGGCGCGCGCTGTTTTTGGCATGGTGCACCTCCAGCGGGTGCTGCAGGATCAGCAGCTCGCAAGCGCTCGCTGTGGGCACAACCAAATGGCACAGGCAGGTGGCTTGCGGGCGCAGGCAAAGCGCGCAAACAGGGCGGCGTACAAGGGGTGCGTTCATAGGGGGGCTGGCGGATCGTACAGAAATTGATCTAGGTCACTTGTTGCCGCGACAGACCCTCACGTACACTGGCTCGAATCTACTTTACGAATGCCAAGCGATGTTGCCCCAGACCTTGGAGTCGCACTCCGCCATGTTGCACAGCCTTGGCCGCCGCCGCTGGTTGGCCGGTGGCATGGCTTTGGGGCTGGCACCTTTGCTGCCGGCGTGTAGCAAGCCTGTGCCGGTGATGCGGGTGGGCTCTATCGTGTTCCCTGGATACGAATTGATGTTCATGGCCCGGGAGCGTGGCCTCATCGACAGCCGCAAGGTCCGCCTGATCGAGATGCTGGCCAACACGGACACCCTGCGCGCCCTGGCTGCCGGCCAACTTGAGGGCGCAGCCCTGACCCTTGACGAGATGATGAGCGCCCGCGCCGATGGCGTGGACTTGCGCGTGGTGATGGTGATCGACATTTCCCAAGGCGCCGATGTGGTCATGGCCCGCCGTGGTGTCACCCTGGACAACTTGGGGGGCAAGCGCATTGCGGTCGAGGAGGGCGCCATGGGCGCCGTCATGCTCAGCTCACTGCTGCACGCCGCGCAATTGCGTGTGGAAGAAGTCAAGAAGGTGGCAATGACCCTGGACAGCAGCCTGAAGGTTTTCAGCTCGGGCAAGGTCGACGCGATTGTCACGGCCGAGCCTTGGGCCACCAAACTGGAGGCCCAAGGCGCCCAACGCATTTTTGACAGCTCCCGCATCCCCGGACGCATCACCGATGTGCTGGCGGTGCGTGCCGATGTTCTTGACACCCAGGCAGATGCCATTCGGGCGCTTGTTGCCGCCCATTTTGAAGCCCGGCAATTCTTTATCGCCCAACCGGCACAGGCCTCTATCCACATGGCGGCCCGATTACAAACGCCTGTTGAAGAAGTGCCCGCCTCATTGCGGGGGCTGCAGCTTCCGGATGCAGCGGAAAACCGGCGCCTCCTGGAAGAGGGTGGCAACTTTCACCGTACTGCCCTGGAGCTCCAGCGCGTGATGTTTGAGGCCGGGCTGCTGCGCAAGCAGTCCGGGCCGGATGAGCTGGTGGACACCCGTTACCTCCCGGCCTGAGCCCCATGACCGGCCACCGCTTTTCCCTTCGCTTTGCCTTGCCCCTGGGCTTGGCCTTGGCGGTGGTGGCGATGTTGCTGGTGTCCTTTTCCATCGGCATCTTGAATGACCGTGCCGCTGTCATGGAGCATCAGACGGACGACGCGATTCTGATCGCAGAGCACATGGCCCGTACGGCAGAGCGGGGCCTGACGAATCAGCGCGAGCAGGTGGCGGCCGACCTCGCGGTGGCATCCACGGACCGTGCGGTGGTGGCCATGGTGGTGATTGACGCAGACGGCAAGGTAGAGCTGGCGCATCGCCTGGGCTGGACGGGCCAGCACGTGAGCAAGGTCATCCCCGGTTTTGACATGGTCCGCTTCAAACGCGTTTCCTGGGGAAACCTGCCGGATGTCGAGGTCTCGGAGTCCCTCGCGCGGATCACTGTACTCACCCAGTACAACCTGCCAGTAGGCGATGCCGAGCTACGCAGCTCCCGCCATGGCGCCATCTATCTGGAGTACGACATTCAGCCGGACTTTGATCTGGTGCTCTGGCATGCGCAGAACCGCTTGTGGCCGCAGCTCGCCATTGCGCTCGTGCTGATCGTGGCCTTGTCCAGCGTCCTGAAACGATTTGTCATCCGGCCCATACGCCAATTGGAAAAGGCTGCTGCGCAGTTCACCTTGGGTGGAAGCCCCCGGGAAGCGCTACTTGAAAAAGGTCCGCGGGAGGTTCAGCGTCTGTCGCACAGCTTTAACGCGATGCTGCAGCGTGTGGTCTCTGCCCAGCAGAAGGTGGCTTCCAGCCAGGCGCGTATGGAAGGCATCGTCGATGCCGCCATGGACGCCATCATTACCGTGGATCGCCTGCACCGCATCGTGGTGATGAACCGGGCGGCCCTGGATTTGTTCGGTTACGAGTTGGAAGAAGTGCTCGGCAAGTCCGTCGAGATGTTGATTCCCCATGACACCAGGCACCACCATGGCGGTGACATGGAGGCGTTTGCCATGACGGGCGTGACCCGTCGTCGCATGAGCGGGCAGTCGGTCGTTCACGGCTTGCGCAAAGACGGTACGGAATTCCCGGCAGAGGCATCTATTTCCCACTTGGTGCTTGACGGGCAGGACCTGCTGACCGTCATCATGCGGGATGTGACAGACCGCCTGCGCGCAGAGCAGGAGATCCGCACCCTCAACACGAGCCTGGAAGACCAGGTGGCGCAGCGCACCGCCCGTCTGGAAAGCACGATGCTGGCGCTATCCGACGAAAAGCAAAAGCTCTCTCTCGCGCACGCCGAGCAACGCGCCATTTTTGAGATGGCCACTGTGGGCATTGTGCTCATGGTGAACCGGGTAGTGGTGCAGTGCAACCGCAACCTGGAAGAACTGTTCGGCTATGCACCCGGCGAGCTGCTGGGACAGCCCACCCGTTGCTGGTATGCGAGCGAGGAAAGCTATGAGGCCATGGGGCGGGATGTGCAGGCACTGAAGGATGGCGGTCGCCTTCAGAACACCGAGATGCAGATGGTGCGCAAAGACGGCACGCTGTTTTGGGCGCGGGTGTCGGCCCGGGTGTTTGATACGCCGGACCACCGGAACGCCGTGCTGGGCGTGCTGGAGGACATCACACCGTCGTACGAGGCGCGCCAGGCCATTGAGCACGCCCACCAGCAGGCGGAAGAAGCCAACCGCGCCAAAAGCAGCTTCCTGGCCAACATGAGCCATGAAATCCGCACGCCCATGAACGCCATCATGGGCATGTCGTATCTGGTTCAGAAAACTGAGCTCAACGAGCGGCAGCGCGGCTACCTGAACAAGATCCAGTCATCCAGCCAGCACTTGCTGGGCATCATCAACGACATCCTCGATTACTCGAAGATTGAGGCCGGCAAACTGGGTATTGAGCACATCGAATTCGAGCTGGACAAAGTGCTGGACAACCTGGCTGGGTTGGTCGGCGACAAGGCCGCTTCCAAGGGGCTGGAGCTGGTATTTGATGTGGACAAGCAAGTACCCCTGCAGCTGGTGGGTGACCCGTTGCGCCTGGGGCAGATTCTGGTGAACTACGCCAACAACGCCGTGAAGTTCACGGAGCGGGGCGAGATCGACATACGAGTGCGGGTGCAGGACGAAAGCGCCTCGCATGTGATGCTGCACTTTGCGGTGCGTGACACCGGCATCGGCATCAGTGAAGAGCAGAAGTCGGTGTTGTTCCAGAGTTTCCAGCAAGCTGATGCCTCTACCACCCGCAAGTTCGGTGGCACCGGTCTGGGGTTGGCGATCTCGCGGCAGTTGGCCCAGATGATGGAGGGCGAGGTCGGTGTGGACAGCACCTTCGGCCAGGGCAGTACCTTCTGGTTCACGGCACGGCTGCAAAAGGGCATCAGTACCGGCAGGGCCCGGGTGCTGCGCAGCGAGCTCTACGGAAAGCGGGTGCTGGTGGTGGACGACAACGACAGTGCGCGCACGCTTTTGCAGACCATGTTGCAGGACCTGAATCTGGTCGCTGAGGCTGTGGATGCAGGGCCCGCAGCATTGGATGCGGTTTATAAGTCCGCGCAAGCGGGCCAGCCCTTTGAAATTGTGTTTCTGGACTGGCAGATGCCCGGCATGAGCGGGGTCGAGTTGGCACAGCGCCTGCTGGCTCTGCCGCTGGAGGTGACGCCACGCCTGGTACTGGTCACTGGTTACGGGCGTGAAGAGGTGTTGAGCAGCGCGGAGGCTGCCGGGATCCAAACCGTGCTGGTCAAGCCGGTCAGTGCATCCATGCTGTTTGACAGTGTGGTCCGCGAGCTCAGTGGTGCACCCGCACCGGTCCAGGCCTTTGGTGCTATGCCCCCTGATGAGGGGCTTGCCCGTTTGCGCGGTGCCCGCGTATTGCTGGTGGAAGACAACGAACTGAATCAGGAAGTCGCGACCGAGTTGTTACAGGGTGTCGGTGTGGAGGTTGCTGTGGCCCACAACGGACAAGAGGCGGTGGAGCAGGTGCAAGCGGGCCGGTTCGATTTGGTGCTGATGGACATCCAAATGCCGGTGATGGACGGCTTGACCGCCACACGCATCCTCCGGCGCAATGAGGCGTTATCCGGCTTGCCCATCATCGCGATGACGGCCAACGCCATGGCGTCGGACCGCGAGGCGTGCCTAGCGGCGGGCATGAACGACCACCTGGCCAAGCCTATTGAACCGGAGCACTTGTTTGCCAGCTTGTTGCATTGGCTGGCGGGGCGCACGCCCGCACCGTTGGCCGGGCAAGCAACTGCAGCCGCCACCCACGAAGTGAGCACGCTGCAACTGCCCGTGGTGGAGGGGCTGGACACACGGGCCGGCCTGCGCCGCGTCATGGGCAAACGGGCGGTGTACCTGTCCTTGCTGCACAAGTTTGTACAGGGCCAGGGCGATGTCATTCCACAGCTTCAACAAGCGCTGGACCGGGGTGACGCGGCGCAGCTACAGCGACTAGCCCATACGCTCAAGTCGGTGGCAGGCAATATCGGGCTTGGCGGCGTGCAGCAACGTGCGGCGGATCTGGAACTGGCTGCATCAGGTCAGAACCCCGGAACGCAGAAAGCCGCGCTGGAAGCCTTGGCATCGATACTGGTACCGCAGTGGAAGGCCTTGCAAGCCGCGTTGGCGCTTGAACGGCCTGTCGAACCGGTGGATGAGGCGGTGGATCCTGTCAGACTCCACCATGTTTGCACACGCCTGCGCAGCCTGCTCGAAGATGACGATATGGAAGTGATTGAGCTGGTCAGAGACAACGAGGTCTTGCTGCGTGCGGCTTGTGCCACCCGGTTCGATGAGCTTCAGGCCCGCATCCACCAATTTGACTTTGAGGCTGCTGCAGCTATCGTGCGGGACGCGATGGAAGGAAACGCCCATGTCAGATAAACCCGCTGCGCTGCCATACCGCCCCACTGTGCTGGTGGTGGATGACACCCCCGAGAACCTGCTGCTCATGCAGTCTCTGCTGCGGGATGATTACAAAGTCAAAGGCGCCAACAACGGTGAGCGCGCGCTCAAGATCGTGGCGGGCGAAGCCCCACCGGATTTGATTCTGCTCGACATCATGATGCCCGGCATGGACGGCTACGAGGTGTGCCGCCGCATCAAGGCAGACCCCAAGGCGCGACATATTCCGGTGATCTTTCTGACCGCAAAATCCCAGACGGAGGATGAAGCCTTCGGTTTGTCACTGGGCGCTGCGGACTACATCACCAAACCTATCAGCCCACCCATTGTGCTGGCCCGGGTGCGCAACCAGTTGGCGGTCAAAGCGTCGGCAGATTTTCTGCGTGACCAGAACGAGTTTCTGGAGTCTGAGGTCAGCAAACGCACGCATGAGGTATCTGCCATTCAGGATGTGACCATTCTGGCCATGGCTTCTCTGGCGGAAACGCGTGACTCGGACACTGGCAACCACATCCGCCGCACCCAGCATTACGTGCAATCCCTGGCGCGCAAGTTGGCAGAGCATCCCAAGTTCAGCACCTACCTCACGCCGGCCACGATTGCCATGCTCTACAAATCTGCGCCCCTGCATGACATCGGCAAGGTGGGTATTCCGGACCGCATTCTGCTCAAGCCCGGCAAGCTCACCCCTGAAGAGTTTGAAGTCATGAAAACCCACACCACCCTGGGCCGCGATGCCATTGCCCATGCCGAACGGGAGCTGGGTACCGAGGTGGCTTTCCTCACCATGGCCAAGGAAATCGCGTACGGCCACCAGGAGAAGTGGGACGGTAGCGGTTATCCGCAAGGCCTGGCGGGCGATGCCATTCCCGTGTCAGCCCGACTGATGGCGATTGCCGATGTGTATGACGCACTCATCAGCCGCCGTGTGTACAAAGAGCCCATGCCGCACTCGCAGGCCGTAGACATCATCGCCCGCGGACGCGCGAGCCATTTCGATCCCGACATGGTGGATGCCTTCCTGGCCATTCAAGATCAATTTCTTGCCATCGCCACTACTTACAGCGATAGCGCGGACGACCTTCAACTCAAGGCAAACTATGCGGATGTGGCCGGTTTGCCCTATCGCTAAGACCACGCACCCTGCTTCGAGGAATCCGATATGCCTGCTCCCGACAAAGTCAAAGGCCCAGCGTCCTACTTTCCGTCTATCGAGATAACCTACGGCCAGCCCATGGCGCACTGGTTTGCACTGGTGCAACAACAGCAAGGCAAAAAGCACATGGAAATTGTGGCGTGGCTCAAGGCCGAGCACGGACTGGGGCACGGCCATGCCAATGCCATCGTGGCGCATTGTTTGGCGGCCGGCAAAGCCTGATCGGCGGCAGCGCCAGATCGCACGATGACATCGCTCCGCGCCCCTGAACATGCCCGCCTCAAGGCTTTGCCCAAGGCCGAAATCCATCTGCACCTGGAAGGTTGTTTTGAGGCCAGCTTGATCGCCCAATGGGCACGAGCAGAGGGCGTGACGCTGCCCCGGCCGCAAGAGGATTTGTTCAAGTTCTCGGGGCTGGCGGACTTTCTGGGTTTCTTGGATCTGGCCTGTGGACTCGCCCGCACGCAAGACCGCCTGGTGGAGCTGAGCTACGGCCTGAGTCAGCGGCTGGCGGCCAACGGCACCGGTTATGCCGATGTGATCTTCAACCCCACCCACTGGCACTCTTGGCATGGCCGACTGGGCGCCATGCTCGATGCCATTCACGCGGGCTTCACCGCGGCTGAGCAGGATGGCCTGCCGGGTGTGGGCCTGTGCGTCAGCCTGCTGCGCACGCAAACGGCAGACCAAGCCATCGAGCTGGTGGACACCCTGGTGGCCTTGCGCCACCCGCGCGTGGTGGCGCTCTCGGTCGATGGCAACGAAGCTGCCGCCGGCCGCACCGGCCCCCGGTTTGCCGAGGCCTTCCGCAAGGCGGGTGCCGCAGGCTTGCGCCGCACCGTGCATGCCGGTGAGTCCAGCGGGCCTGAGGGCGTGCGTGATGCGGTGGAGCTGCTGGGCGCGGACCGCATAGACCACGGTGTGCGCGCCATTGAAGACCCTGCATTGGTGCAGCTGCTCGCAGAAAAGCAGATCCCGTTGGGGGTCTGCCCCACCTCCAACCTGGTGCTGGGTGTGTATCCGTCGATAGACCTTCACCCGATTGAGCGCCTGCGCCAAGCGGGCGTGCCGGTGTCACTCAATACCGATGACCCTGCGCTGCTGGGTGCCAGCTTGGTGGGCGAGTACGCGCTGTGCCGGCACACCTTTGGCTGGACCGATGCAGTTACCGCCACAGTGGCGCGCACGTCTATCGCGGCCAGCTTTGCCAATGCCGACCTGAAAGCCATCTTGCTCAGCCAGTTGAATGGCTGGCAAGCCGGGGACGCAGGGCTCTAGGCCAAGGTCTTGCCGTCGAAGTCGCTGGCGTCGTGGCGCTCGCGCACTTGCTCTGAAGGTTCGCCGGTCACCTTGTTCACCATGCGGCCGCGCTTCACGGCCGGGCGGGCGTGGAGCTGGTCTGCCCAGCGCATCACGTGTTGGTACTCGTGCACGCTCAAGAACTCGGCAGCGCCGTAAGCCCAGCCCTTGACCAGCCCGCCGTACCAGGGGAAGACCGCCATGTCTGCAATGGTGTACGCGCTGCCCGCCAGGTATTCGTGGTCGGCCAGGCGCCGGTCCAGCACATCGAGTTCGCGCTTCACTTCCATGGCGAAGCGGTCTATGGCGTATTCGATCTTGGTGGGCGCGTAGGCATAAAAGTGCCCGAAACCGCCACCCAGGTAGGGCGCACTGCCCATCTGCCAGAAGAGCCAGTTCAGCGTCTCGGTGCGGCCTGCAATGTCTTTGGGCACAAAGGCGCCGAACTTTTCAGCCAGGTACAGCAGGATGGAGCCCGACTCAAACACGCGCAAGGGCTCGGGCCCGCTGCGGTCCAGCAAGGCGGGGATCTTGGAGTTGGGGTTCACGTCCACAAAGCCGGAGCCGAACTGGTCGCCATCGCGGATGTTGATCAGCCACGCGTCGTACTCGGCACCCGTGTGGCCGAGGGCCAGCAGCTCTTCGAGCAGGATGGTCACTTTGACGCCATTGGGCGTGCCCAACGAATACAGCTGCAGCGCGTGCTTTCCCACAGGCAATTCTTTGTTATGCGTGGGGCCGGCAATCGGGCGGTTGATGCTGGCGAACGCGCCGCCATTGTCTTTGTCCCAGGTCCAAACTTTGGGAGGCACGTAGGGGGAGGAGTCGGTCATGTGGGGTTCCGGAAATGTCGGGTTGCTATCGCATTCCATGATATTCGTGAAACCCAACGCTTGCCGCAGCAGGGATGCTTCAGGTCGGGGCGCGAGCGCTTCGCCGACGTCGGAGCCGGACCACCATGTAGGCCACGACTGCGACATTCACCCCCAGAATGACCACGTTCATGACGGTGGGGTGCACCACCAGATGGCTCAGCTCCAGCGGAACATACACCGCGCCAGAAACTGCCGCCAGCCACTCTGCCCAGACCCTTTCGCGCCACAGGCCGTAGCCCTCGGTCAGCCGCAGGGCCGCGTAGGCCCACGCAAGCAGCACCACCAGCCGGATATCGGCGTTCTGTAGCGCGCGGATGTCGTCCAGCAGCATGCGTGGAAAGTGCGACTCCGGGTCCACATGGAAGTGCCCCAATAGCGCGTAAGCCAAGGCTTGCACGTCGTGGTGCGCCAGGCTCAAGAGCCCCACGCTCGCAGCGAGAGCAGCCATCCCCTTCAGCACTTCAAACAGGGCGATGGACAGCAAGGCTTTGTTGTTCACCATACCCAGCCCGCGCAGGGGCCTGCAAGGCGACGGACAGGGGAGGGGTGGTGCATGGCAAGGGTCGGTGGTGTGATCTGTTTATTTGCCTTACTCAGAGACAATGCCGCATGAGCACATTTCTTCTCCTCGTTGCGTCCAATGTATTCATGACGTTTGCTTGGTACGGCCATCTCAAATTCGGCCACGACTGGCCGCTGTGGCGCGTGATTCTGGTGTCTTGGGGCATCGCGTTTTTTGAGTACTGCCTTGCGGTACCGGCTAACCGCTTGGGCTACGGCGTGTTCTCTGGCTTTCAGCTCAAGATCCTCCAAGAGGTCGTGACACTTAGCGTCTTCGTCGGCTTTGCGGTGCTGGTGCTGAAAGAGAAGTTTGCCTGGAACTATGTAGCCGCGTTTGTATGCCTGGGGGGCGCTGCGTTCTTTGCGTTTGCATTCAAGGCACCGACAGCTTGAGCTCGGATTAGACGCCGCTTCTTTCGATGGAAAAGTTGATTGAACTTGACTTGAACGATTGCTTGATAGTTTTGTGAATGCGAATTTGCGTCAGTTTGCTGTCTGTACTGGCAACCTCTATTGATGTTTAGTCAAAAGGCGGGCGCAAAGAATGAGGCGTTTTCTTAAGATTATTCGCGGCAACGTTAACTAAGAGGGTATCCATAAATGAATGATGGGAAAGCAGCAAAGACAACACTGAGACTCAAATTAATTGCGTTACTGCTCTTGAGTTATGGAGGGTTTAGCGTTGCAGAGGATGCCAGCGCCCTGAAGACTTGCCCTACCCCAGAGATGCTGTTCCTAATGGCAAATACTGGCGATAGTGCCGCTCAGTTCGTTGTGGGGCTGAGGCAATCTCAGGGCCCTAACCTCTATATGAGAGACGCTGTTCAGATGTTGCAACGCAGTGCAGAGCAAGGACACCGGGGCGCCCAATTGAGGCTGGGCGTTTTGCTCTTTGATGGAGTTGGTGTTGACAAAGACCCGATCAACGCCGGCAAGTGGCTTTTGAGCGCGGCTGAGCAAGGGAGTGTTGAGGCGCAAGCTCGCCTTCAATTGATGTACACGGAAGGTATTGGAGTTCCTAAAGATCGATATGAGGCATCGAACTGGAGATTTCGAACACTCTCCAATCGAGAAAAAACATTAACTTCCATCGCAGCGGCAGGGAGCTCGCTACCAGCCACTCAAGGTCGCGCGACGATTGCAGATTACTTGCCGTTTGCAGAAGCCGGAAGTGCTTTGGCGCAGTATCAAATGGGTCGGCTGTATTTCGACGCTCCTTATGGTGAGCGTGATGAGGAGCTTGGCCTTAAATGGATGACTAGGGCTGCCCGACAAGGTCACACTCGGGCAATGATGGACGTGGGCAAGATTTTGGCATTGGGTGCAAAGGGTATAGAGCCAGATCAAGATCGCGCTGTGCAATGGTTTCGAAGCTCGGCTAAGCAGGATTTTCGACGAGCGACCGTTGAGATGGTGAACGTTTCATTTTTGATAGGCACCGGCCTTCCGACCGAAGCTCGTGAGGCCAAAATGTTCTCGTGGACGATGCACATAGCGGAACTGGGGTCGGACGATGCTCAGTTTCGATTAGGACACATGTTCGCGAGTGCGAAAGGTGTGCCGCAAGACTACGGTCAGGCAGCACACTGGTACCAACGTGCTGCTGAACAGGGAAATGTTGAAGCTCAATACGAGCTTGCCCGCCTTTATGTGGACGGATTGGGCGTCACTCGCAATGTCAATACAGCCTATTTCTGGTGGACTTTAGCTTCAAGAGGGGGGAGAAAAGGTGGTGCTTTGGCAGCTCCTGAATTTTGGACGGATAAGCTTGTACAAGATATTCCTAAGATCGAGGAAGAGGTCAACAGGTGGAAACCAAATGTGCGGCAAGCCACTCTCCCAAGCGTGTCTAAGCTGGAAATGCTATGTCTCTAAATTCCATTGCAGATCCGCTAATTGCTATCGAATGGATAGCTGCTTGCGCAATGAATACGGGCACTAGAGGCCGATTTGCCCCTAGCGCCCGTGAGTTCGGTTTTAGGTCCGGTTAGCGGTCAAACCACCTTCGCCCTCTCCAACATCGCATGCAACAACACATTGCACCCGGCAGTGATGTGCTCGGGCTTGGCGTCTTCAATCTCGTTGTGGCTGATGCCGTCTTTGCAGGGGATGAAGATCATGCCGCTGGGGGCGAGCTTGGCCATGTACACCGCGTCGTGACCCGCGCCTGACACAGCAGGCATGTTGGAGTAGCCCAGCTTTTTGGCGGCGCGGCCTACGGCCTCTACGCAGTCGTCATGGAATGCAATCGCGTTGTAGCTGGACACCATTTCAATCTTCACGTCCACGCCGTGCTCTTGCGCCACCTTGGCAGCACAGGCTTTCACCTCGTCTGCCATCTGGTCCACCAACGCGTCGGTGCTGTTGCGCAGGTCGATACTGAACTTCACGCGGCCGGGGATCACATTGCGGCTGTTGGGGAACACCTGCACCATGCCCACAGTGCCGCGGCCATGCGGCGGGTGACGGTGGGCGGCGGCCACTACGTCTTGCATGATGCGCGTGGCGGCCAAGAGCGAGTCCTTGCGTAGCGCCATGGGTGTGGGCCCGGCGTGGGCTTCCATGCCGGTCACGGTGCAATCAAACCAGCGGATGCCCAGCACGCCGCTCACCACGCCAATGGTCACGTCGTTGTCTTCTAACACCGGGCCTTGCTCGATATGGGTCTCGAAGTACGCGCCTATGGGGTGGTCGCCGGGCTCCTGGTCACCGATGTAGCCGATGCGCTCCAACTCACCCTTGACGCTCTTGCCTTCGGTGTCGGTCGCGGCATAGGCATGCTCCAGCGTGAAGGCTTTGGCAAACACGCCCGAGCCCATCATCACCGGCACAAAGCGCGAGCCTTCTTCGTTGGTCCAGAAGGCCACTTCGATCGGCGCTTCGGTCTCAATGCCTAAATCATTCAATGTACGGACCACCTCGATGCCGGCCAGCACCCCGTAGTTGCCATCGAACTTGCCGCCCGTGGGCTGGGTGTCGATGTGGCTGCCGGTCATGATGGGCGGCAGGCTGTTGTTGCGGCCGGGCCGGCGCATGAAGCCGTTGCCGATTTTGTCGATGGTGACGGACATGCCGGCTTCGCGCGCCCAGCGGGTGACCAAGTCGCGGCCTTGTTTGTCTAGGTCGGTCAGCGTCAAGCGGCAAACTCCACCTTTGGGTGTGGCGCCGATTTGTGCCAGCTCCATCAGCGAGGCCCAGAGGCGATCGCCGTTGATGCGGATGTTGGAGATGTCGAGCACGGTGTCGATGTGGGTGTCGGTAGTCATGGTGCTTCCTTTAGCGCTTGACGGCGGTGGGGGCCAAGGTATCGGCGCGCAGTTTGCTGGCGGCAAAGTTGGAGCTGAACGGTGCCCGCTTGATGTAGCGGCCCTTGCCCTGCACTGCCCGCAGGTCGCCTTGTACATAGACCAGCTCGCCCTGGCTCACGGTGTGGCTAGGGATACCCTTGACCGTGCGGCCCTCAAAAATGTTGAAGTCGCCCTTGCTGAACTGCGTTTTCACCGACAAGGTCTTGGTGCCTGCCGGGTCCCAGACCACCAGGTCGGCATCGGCTCCCACGCTCACGCTGCCCTTTTGCGGGTAGATGTTGAACAGCTTGGCCGTGTTGGCAGAAGTGACCGCTACAAACTCTGAAGGCGTCAGGCGCCCGGTGTTCACGCCTTCGTCCCAGATCACCGCCAAGCGCTCTTCCACGCCGCCGCAGCCGTTCGGGATCTTGGTGAAGTCGTCTTTGCCGGCTGCCTTTTGCGCGGCGCAGAAGGTGCAGTGGTCAGTGGCGGTGGTGTGCAAATTTCCGCTTTGCAGGCCGCGCCACAAAAACTCGCTGTTGCCCTTGGGGCGGAAGGGCGGGCTCATCACGTGGGCAGCGGCGGTGGCGAAGTCGGGGTGGCGGTAGACGCTGTCGTCCAGCACCAGGTGGCCGGCTAACACCTCGCCATACACGCGCTGGCCGCGGGCACGGGCACGGGCAATCGCTTCTGCAGCTTCTACGCAACTCACGTGCACCACGTAGATGGGCACATTCAGCACATCGGCAATGGCGATGGCCCGGTTGGCAGCTTCCGCCTCCACCATGGGTGGGCGGGAGAGCGGGTGGCCTTCGGGCCCCTTGATGCCCATTTCGGAGACGGTCTTTTGCAGCAGGTAAACCAGTTCGCCATTCTCGGCGTGCACAGTGGGCATGGCGCCCAGTTCCAGGGAGCGCTTGAAGCTGTTCACTAGGGTTTCGTCGTCGCACATGATGGCGTTTTTGTAAGCCATGAAGTGCTTGAAGCTGTTCACGCCTTCCTCATTGACCAGCGTGCCCATGTCTTTGCGCACTTGCTCGCTCCACCAGGTGATGGCGACGTGGAAAGAGTAATCCGACGCTGACTTTTCGGCCCAGCCGCGCCACTTCTTGTAGGCGTCAAAAATGTTTTCTTGCGGGTCGGGAATCACGAAGTCGATGATGGTGGTGTTGCCACCTGCCAGACCGGCCGCGGTGCCGGTGAAGAAGTCGTCCATGGTCACCGTGCCCATGAAAGGTAGCTGCATGTGGGTGTGCGGGTCGATACCGCCGGGCATGACGTACTGGCCGCCCGCGTCCACCACCGTGGCGCCCGCAGGAGCGGTGAGGTTCTCACCCACGGCGATGATCTTGCCGTCCTGGGTGATGACGTCCGCTTTGAACTCGCGGTCGGCGTTGACGACAGTGCCGCCACGGATAAACAGAGTGCTCATGGTTGCTCCTAAATTAATAGCTTTTTGCGCAATGAAACAGGGCGGCAGAAGCGATTTTCATGCCTAAGTGCCGCCCTTACAAGTCCGTTCAGGCATTGACCCGCATGGGGTTGTTGGGATGGGTGGTCCAGTCGGCGTGAACGCCACTCACCGGCTTGCCGGTGCGCAGGTCCATCTCACCGACTGCCAGATCGCGCATGCTGATGGTGTCCGGCACGGGGCACACCGTCACGCACAGGTTGCAGCCCACGCATTCGTCTTCCTTCACCTCGAAGTGGCGCTTGCCGTCCTTCTCGAAGGTAATGGCCTGGTGGCTGGTGTCTTCGCAGGCAATGTGGCAGCGGCCGCACTGGATGCAACTGTCCTGGTTAATGACAGCCTTGCTCACGTGGTTCAGGTTCAGGTAGCGCCAGTCCGACACGGTGGGCACGGCTTTGCCCACGATCTCGCCCACACTCTTGAAGCCCATTTCGTCCATGTAGTTCGACAGACCGCTTTCCATTTCCTGCACGATCTTGAAGCCGTACACCATGGCCGCAGTACACACCTGCACCGTACCGGATCCCAGTGCAATGAAGTCCAGTGCATCCCGCCAGGTGCCGATGCCGCCAATACCGCTAATGGGCAGGCCGGCGGTTTCGGGGTCACGGGCGATCTCGGCCACCATGTTCAGCGCAATCGGCTTCACGGCCGGGCCGCAATAGCCCCCGTGGCTGCCCTTGCCGCCGGTGGAGGGCGACATGGTCAGGGTGTAGGGGTCCACACCCATGATGGAGTTGATGGTGTTGATCAAACTCACCGCGTCGGCACCCCCGCGCTTGGCGGCTTGGGCGGGTTTGCGGATGTCTGTGATGTTGGGCGTGAGCTTCACGATGACGGGCAGCTTGCTGTATTGCTTGCACCATTCGGTCACCATCTGGATGTACTCGGGCACCTGGCCGACGGCAGCGCCCATGCCACGCTCGCTCATGCCATGCGGGCAGCCGAAGTTGAGTTCGATGGCGTCGGCGCCGGTGTCTTCCACGCGGGGCAGGATGGCCTTCCAGCTTTCTTCCTGGCAGGGCACCATGAGCGAGACGACCATGGCGCGGTCCTGCCAGTTGCGCTTCACTTCGGTGATTTCGCGCAGGTTCAACTCCAGATCGCGGTCGGTGATCAGTTCAATGTTGTTAAAGCCGTTGAGCCGGCGGTCAGCGGACAGCAATGCGCCGTAGCGGGGGCCGTTCACGTTGACAACCGGTGGGCCGGCTTCGCCCAGGGTCTTCCAGACTACGCCGCCCCAGCCCGCCTCGAAGGCGCGGTTGACGTTGTAGGCCTTGTCGGTAGGCGGTGCAGAGGCGAGCCAGAAGGGGTTGGGGCTTTTGACGCCGGCAAAGGTGGTTTCTAAATTGGCCATGGTGTTTCTCCGGAATGCGTGGCGCCCGTTAGGCAGTGATGAAGGCGTGAATAGCGTGGGCGGACTGCTTGCCGTGTTCCACGGCTTCGACCGTCAGGTCCAGACCGCCGGCACGGCAGTCGCCGCCGGCCCACACGCCTTTCAAGTTGGTGGTGCCGGCTTCATCGGTGGCGATGCGGCCGTCCTTCAGGGTCAGGCCGCTCTCGGCCAATACCGGGTTGCCCAGCTTCTGGCCGATGGCCTTGAGCACCATGTCGGCTGCCAAGGTGGTGGTGCCACCGGTAGCGCTCAGCTTTCCGTTGACCATGGCTTGGCGCGCGAAGGTCACGCCGGTGGCGTGACCGGCTTCGCCAATCACTTCGACCGGAGCCAGCCAGTGGTGGATGGTCACGCCGTTGGTCTGCGCCCATTCCTGCTCGGCGGTGGATGCGGACATGCTCTCCTGTCCGCGGCGGTAAACGATGTGCACCTCTTCGGCGCCCAGCAGCTTGCTTTGCACCGCGGCGTCCACCGCAGTCATGCCGCCACCGATGACCACCACACGGCGGCCTACCGGCAAGGTGGAGAGGTCTTGGGTCTGGCGCAAGGTGGCGATAAAGTCCACCGCATCCTGCACACCGTTCAAGCTGTCGCCGGGCACGCCCAGTTGCTGGGTGGTGGACAGACCCATGCCGAGGAATACGGCCGCGTAGTCTTTGCGCAGGGCTTCGAGTTGCGCCACGGTGTCCAGCTTCCAGTTGTTCTGGATGGTGATGCCACCGATGCTCAGCAGCCACTGGACTTCGCGTTGGGCAAAGTCATCCGGTGTTTTGTAGCTGGCCAAACCATATTCGTTCAGGCCGCCTGCTTTGGGCTTGGCGTCAAACACCACGACGTCATGGCCTTGGCGGGCCAGGGTGTAGGCACAGGCCAAGCCTGCAGGCCCTGCGCCCACCACAGCCACCTTTTTGCCGGTGGCGGGAGCGCGGGTAAAGACCTGGGGCTTGGCGCTTTCCATCAACGCGTCGACGGCGTGGCGCTGCAGGCGGCCAATAGCCACAGGCCGGTCTTCCTGGGTGTTGCGCACGCAGACGGCTTCGCACAGGTTCTCGGTGGGGCAGACGCGGGCACACATGCCGCCCAAGGGGTTGCTGTCCAGAATGGTCTGGGCCGAGCCACGCAGGTTGCCATCGGCAATGCGCTTGATGAAAGACGGCACATCAATGCTGGTGGGGCAGGCGGTAGCGCAGGGGGCGTCATAGCAATACAGGCAGCGCTCGGCTTCCAGCAGGGCTTGCGACGCCGTGAAGCGCGGGGTGGCGTCGGCAAAGCGTTTGGCGTATTCCTCGGTGGCGAGGCGGCCTGCACGAACGTCGGCGGGAGAAGAAGAGGGGGTGGACACGCTGGCAACTCCTTAAAAAACTGACCGTTTGGTCAAGTCATGGTGTGCATGCTAGCAATCCACGTGCCACGCTGTAACTAGGGGTTTGCACCATAAAACCGCCCGTTTGTCGGCCGCCTTGCACCGGCTTGGGGTGCAGCGATGGTGCGTGCTGTCACGGTTTTGGGGCGCAACTTGTCTTGCGTCTGTCACACCGTTGTCACGCAAAGCGCGGACATTGAGCAAGTGCCGTGCGGCCGCGTGCCGCAGCGCCCTGCCTAGTCCCTCTTTTCCGGAGTTCTCCATGTCTATCCGTCTCTTAAGCGCTCTGGCGATTGCTGCCAGCCTGACTGCCTGCGCCACTGCGCCCGGTACTCCCAACAACAGCTACAGCTTCGGTTTGTGGGGTGACATGCCCTACAAAAAAGCCGGAGACGACAGCAAGCTGCCCGCAGTGCTGAACAGCATCAACGCCTCGGACATTGCGTTCTCCGTGTATGACGGCGACATCAAGGACGGCAGCTCCAAATGCACCGACGACATCTACGTCGATGCCCTCAAGATGTTCGGCAGCATGAAGAAGCCCGTGGTCTATGTGCCCGGAGACAACGAGTGGACCGATTGCCACCGCACCAATAACGGCGGATTTGATGCACTCGAGCGCTTGGCTCACCTGCGCAAGGTGATGTTCCCTTCAGCTGCGAGCTTGGGTCAGGCTACGCTGCCCTTGGAGCACCAGGGCAAGCTCGGTGAGAAATACGTCGAAAACACCCGCTTCAGCTACGGCCCCGTGGTGTTTGCCGGCATCAACGTGCCCGGCAGCAACAACAACGTGATCATGAGCGCCAAGGAGTGCACGGCCAAGAGCGCCCGCAATGCTGCGCAGTGCGATGCCTCGAATGCGGAATATCTGGAACGTGATGCCGCCAACATCCAGTGGCTGGATTCCACCTTCGCCAAGGCCAAGGCAGACAAGGCCGAAGGCGTGGTGCTGGTCATCCAGGCCGACCCCGGCTTTGACTGGCCTGAGACCGAAGAGACCGACGAAAGCGAGTTGCCCCAGTTCAGCGGCTACCGCAACTTTATGGCTGCGGTCGTGAAGCAAACCGAAAGTTACAAAGGCCAGGTGCTGTTTGTGCATGGAGACACCCACTTCTTCAAAGTGGACAAGCCCCTGTACAGCCCCAGCAAGCTATTGCCCAATCTGACCCGTTTGCAAACATTCGGCAGCCCCAGCCTGCACTGGGTCAAGGTCGGTGTGGAGCCCGGCAGTGCACACCTTTTCAACATCCAGCCAGTGATCGTGCGCCAGCCCTGAGCGGCAAGCTAAACCGAAGACTCTCCCCGGGAGCCGCGGCGCAGCGTTGCCCGCAGCTTTTTCTTGTGCGTTAGAGCGCTGCGGGAGAGCACACTGACTGGAGCCATGCGCTGAACAGCTCCACGGCTGGGCCGGCCTCGGTGTTTTCCGGGAGCACCAGGTAGTAGTGCCGCTCACCGGGCAGCGGCGCAGGGTGCGCGAGCACCAGCTCACCCCGGGCCAGCTCTGCCTCTATCAACAGGCGTGGCACCAAGGCCACGCCCATTCCGCATGCGGCAGCTGACGAAGCCATGGAAAACTGCTCGTACCGCGGCCCGGCAAAGGCGTTGGCTGCTTCAATGCCTTGCGCCGAAAACCAGCTTTGCCAGCTGTCGGGCCGGGTGCTTTGTTGTAGCAGGGGCAGCAAAGCCACTTCTGCCGCACTCAATGCCTTGCGCCCGCGCAACAAGGCCGGGCTGCACACGGCAACCACCTGTTCTTGCAAAAGCGGATAGCAGCGCGTGCCTGCCCAATGGCGGATTTGTAATTCGGTGCAGGCGAAGATGGCTGCGTCGAACGAGGTGTCGTTGAACAGAAACGGGCGGGTACGGGTTTCAATGTGCACGACGGTGTTGGCGTGCTTGGCATGAAAGTCGGGCAAGCGCGGCAGGAGCCAACGCGCTGCAAAGGTGGGAACGCTGGCCAACTGCACCGCGCCACCATGGCCACGGGTGGACATGAGGTCCAGGGTGTCCTGCTCCAGCCCGCGCAGCCAGGACGCGACTTGGGTGGCGTAGCGCGTGCCCGCAGAGGTCAGCGCCACGCCATGCCGCGTGCGGCGGAACAGTGCCATGCCCACCAACTCTTCGAGCGTGGTGATCTGCCGCGAAATGGCGCTTTGGGTGAGCGACAGCTCCTGGGCCGCGCGGGTGAAACTTTCGTGGCGCGCCGCAGCCTCGAAACATAGCAAGGCTTGGGTGGCAGGTATTTTTCGTCGCATGGGGCGGGCTAAGTCGGTGGGTTGTGGAGGGCCGTCAGGTCTCGAACGTGCTGCACGGCATTGCGGGCGGCAGTGAGCCGCTCATCGTCCAGAGTGGCAAACACCAGCGCCTGTTCACGACCGGCTTTTGTCAGGGTCTCGCCATCAGGCCCGGCAACCACACTCAAACCACCGTATTGCAGTGCGCCCTCGGGGCCGGTGAAGTTGGCGTAGGTTACAAACAGCTGGTTCTCATACGCGCGCACCGGGACTAGTGAGCGGGCCACGAAGTCGTAATCCGCCATGTTGGCCGTCGGCACCACGATTAGGTCTGCGCCCGCAAGCGCGAGTGCGCGGGTGGCTTCGGGAAACTCCACGTCGTAGCAAATCAGCATGCCAACGTTCCAGCCATGGAAGTCGAAGGTCCGGGCGCTTTGCGCCTCGGCTACAAACTGGCTGCGGTCGAGATCGCCGAACAAATAGGCCTTGCGGTAGTTCAGGCAGCGCAGGCCTGACGCATCGATCCATTGGGCTGCGTTGTACACGCGGCCGTCTGCGCCGCGCTCGGGGTAGCCGTACACCAACGCCAGTTTGTGGCGTTGCGCAATGCCGGCCATGGCGTCGGCCCAAGCGCCGTCTGCCGCTTGGGCCAGGGTCTGTACGGCCGGCGCGCCAATGGCGTAACCCGTGATGAACATTTCGGGGGACACCAAGAGTTGTGCTCCTGCACCGGCGGCCTCGCGGGCTGCAGCTTCCAGTCGGGCCAGATTGCCCAGCACATCCAGCGGAGCGGGGGCACATTGCCACAGTGCCAATTTCAGAGGTGCGCGCATGGCAGTCATTCGGGGAGCGCAATCGGCCCCAAGGTGTCGAACACATCACCGGGGCCGGGGTTGGCGGCATGGGTGTGACCGCCCAGATGTCGCACGATGCCCCACACCGCGTTCAGGGACGTTTGCACAGCCCCCTCTACCCATGCGGGTGTCCACGAGACGTCATCCCCGGCAATGAAGACGCCGCGCTGTTCGGGCGGAAGTCCGTCCTGCTTGAAGTGGGCGTACATGCGCTGGTTGTAGCGGTAGTGCCCGGGCAATGCGCCCTTGAAGGCTCCCAGAAAGTAAGGGTCGGCCTCCCAGGATACGCAGATCGGGTCGCCGATGATGTGGCTTGCAATGTCCACCTTGGGGTAGATCTTCTTGAGGGCCTGCAGGGCCAGCTTGACGCGTTTCTCCGGGGTCTGCGGCAGCATCTTGAGTGCGTCCCCCATCCAGGCATAAGACAGACAAATCACGGCAGGTTTGTCCGGCCCGTTATCAAACAGGTAGGTGCCGCGGGTCAGCCGGTCGGTGAGCGTCATGCTCATCACATCGCGGCCGGTTTCCGGGTCTTTGTCTTTCCAAAATGGCCGGTCCACCATGACAAAGGTTTTGCTGGATTGCATGTAGCGTGTGCGGTCCAGCGCCATCCACATCTTGTGCGAGAACAACGATTCTTCGACCGCAATCTGGGTGGTGAGCAGCCAGCTCTGGCAGGTCGTCAGCACCGCGTTGTATTGGCGCGTGTCGCCCCAGGTGTCGGTGACGGCGAGTCGGCCATCCGCGGCGCGGGCAATGGCGGCTACCCCCGCACGGGTTGCACCGCTGTGCAGGCTTTGCAAGGTAGTGCCTGCCGGCCAGTGCACCAGTTGCGTAGGCGCGTGGCGCCACAGGCCGTGAGGCACCTGGTCGGCCCCGCCGACGATGAGCCGCTGGTTGTCATCGCAATTGGTCAGGACTACTCGCAGTATTTCCAGCATGGAGTTTGGGAAGTCCGAGTCCCAACCGCCGGTGCCAAAACCCACCTGACCGAAGATTTCCCGGTGATGGAAGGACAGCTTGGCAAACGCCTTGGAGTTGGCGATGAAGTCGTAAAACGTACGGTCGTCCCAGAGCGGCACCAGCGCATTCCACATGCGCTTGAGTGTGGGCACATCCCGGTTGCGGATGGCGTTCTGCATGTCGCTGAAGCGGGCATCGTCTTCGAGTGCCTGGGCCCAGGCGTCCGCCACCTCTTTGAAGATCGGCGGCAGGTCTTGCAGGCTGCGCGCGTAGTGGGTGTTGCCCTCCAGGTCGATGACTGTGCTGCCCGAAGCGGGCGTCAGGGGGTTGGGGAAGTCCCTGGTCTCTAGGCCTAGCAGGTGGACGTAGTGGTAGAACGCGGTGCCCGAGACCGGAAAGCGCATGCCGCCCAGTTCCGCCACCACATCCTGCGTACCTTCAAATACCTGCGAGCGCAGCCGCCCGCCCATCTTGGACGCCTCATAAATCACCGGCTTGAGGCCCAGCTTCATCAGCTCGTAGGCGGCGACCATGCCGGCCATGCCTGCGCCGACGATGGCCACCTCCTCGCCCAAACGGTGTGCGGGGAGCTGGCCCAGCCCGTCGGGGTGGGCGATCCAGTCGTCAAACGCGAACGGGAAATCCGGGCCGAAGATGGTGACTGGTTTGCGCACTTCAGGTGCTGTTGTCGTGGTGCTGCTGTTGCCCATGGAATTGCTCTCCAAATTGGCGCGGACTATGTCATAGGTATGCATCGCACGCAATACATCGGCGTCAAAGCGTCAAAAATCGCGTTTTTTTGGATTTAAAAATGAGTTAAATGCATGCCTGTGTGCAAAACGCTTGCTTGCACAGGCACTAAGCAGGGGCTACGATCCCTGCATTCCTTTCTTCTGCCGGAGCACTCCATGAGCCACGCCGCCTTCAATTGGCAAGACCCCTTTTTGCTGGACAGCCAACTCTCTGACGACGAGCGCATGGTGCGCGATGCCGCCGCTGCGTACTGCCAGGACAAGTTGCTCCCCCGCGTGACCCAAGCCTTCCGGGACGGCAGCACCGACCCCGCAATATTCCGGGAAATGGGTGAGTTGGGTCTCTTGGGCCCCACGATTCCCGAGCAATACGGCGGCCCCAGCCTGAACTACGTGGCCTATGGCCTGATCGCCCGCGAAGTCGAGCGGGTTGATAGTGGCTACCGCAGCATGATGAGCGTGCAGTCCTCGTTGGTGATGGTGCCTATCTTCGAGTTCGGCACCGAGGCCCAGCGCCAGAAGTACCTGCCGAAACTGGCTACCGGCGAATGGATAGGTTGCTTCGGGCTGACCGAACCCGACCATGGCTCCGACCCCCAGAGCATGGCCACCCGTGCCCAAAAAGTGGCAGGCGGGTACAAGCTCTCTGGCAGCAAGATGTGGATCAGCAACAGCCCGATCGCCGACGTGTTCGTGGTTTGGGCCAAAGAGGTCAGCGAGGCCGGAGCGGTCGGCCCCATCCGTGGCTTTGTACTGGAAAAAGGCATGGCGGGCCTGTCGGCTCCGGCCATTCACGGCAAGGTGGGCTTGCGCGCCAGCATCACCGGTGAGATCGTGATGGACGGTGTGTTTGTGCCCGAAGAAAACGCCTTCCCCGAGATCCGTGGACTCAAGGGCCCGTTCACCTGCTTGAACAGTGCGCGCTATGGCATTGCCTGGGGTGCACTGGGGGCGGCTGAAGATTGCTGGACCCGCTCCCGCCAGTACACCTTGGACCGCAAACAATTCGGTCGCCCTTTGGCCGCCAACCAGCTGATCCAGAAAAAACTGGCCGATATGCAAACCGAAATCGCACTCGGCCTGCAAGGCTGCCTGCGCCTGGGCCGCATGAAGGACGAAGGCACGGCAGCGGTGGAAATCACCTCCATCCTCAAGCGCAACTCCTGCGGCAAAGCCTTGGACATTGCGCGCATGGCCCGCGACATGATGGGTGGCAACGGCATCAGCGACGAGTTCGGGGTGGCGCGCCATTTGGTGAACCTCGAGGTGGTCAATACCTATGAAGGTACGCACGATATCCACGCCCTGATATTGGGCCGGGCCCAAACGGGCATTGCCGCGTTCGCCAACTGATATCCGCTAGCGGCCCGTGTCAGTGCGGCCGCGGTGGGCATCGCATAAACTCCGGCGGGTCTGAACCACCTGCCTGAACCCGCATGACCACCACCTTCGCCTCCCCCTCCAACAGCGAACCTGTAACGCTGCTGGACGTGGCCCGCGTGGCGGGGGTTTCCCCAAGCACTGTCTCCCGCATCCTGAACGGTACCGCCCGTGTAGCCCCGGCCAAACGCGAAGCGGTGGAAGCGGCGATCGCCCAGCTCAAGTTCCGCCCCAACATCTTTGCCCGCAGCCTGAAGACCGGCATCACCATGACGGTGGGTGTGCTCACCCAGTCCATTGAAAGCCAGTTCTATTCACGTGCGCTCAAGGGCATCGAGGTGGGGCTGGAGGCCAGCGGCCACTCTCCCATCATCGTGAGCGGCCACTGGAATGCCCAGACCGATGTGGCCAGCCTGAAGCTGCTGACTTCGCGCCGCGTCGATGGCGTCATCATCCTGACCAGTGATATTGCCGATGAGGACGTGCTGGACGTGGCCAAGCAACAGCCGGTGGTCATTACCGAGCGGGACTTGGAAGGGCCCAACCTGCGCTCCATCCATGTCGACCAGAAGTTCGGTGGCTATCTGGCCACCCGCCATTTGCTGGCGCTGGGGCACACCCGCATTGCGCACATTGCCGGTGTTGAGAACCGCGCCGATGCGCAAGGCCGCTACCTGGGCTATCTGGAGGCCCATGCAGAGGCCGGTGTGGAGCCGGACCCGCGCTTGCTGGTGCGCGGCAACTTTACCGACAAAGGCGGCCATGCCGCAGTGCAACGCTTGATCGAGAGCGGTGTTTCATTCACTGCCATCTTTTGCGCCAATGACGACACCGCGCTCGGCGCGCGGCTGGCGCTCTACCAGCGGGGTCTGCGTGTGCCGGAAGACGTGTCGCTGGTCGGCTTTGACGATATGCCCACCTCCAGCTTCATGACCCCACCACTCACCAGCGTGCGCCAGCCGGTGTACGAAGTGGGCTTGTATGCGGCCCGCATGCTGCTCGACATGATGGGTTACCCCGCAGAGGCGGTGCAGTTGCCCCCGCTGGAGCTCATGGTGCGCGAGACCACCCGAAAATGGCAGGCTTGAATCAGGTCTGAATCAATAGCTCCCCAAATGCATACGAAAAAAAAGGCCCTCGGGCCTTTTTTGTTTAGCGCTTGCGCTGACTGGCGATGAACGCCCGGTAGCGCAAGGCACTGTCTTTCAGGGTGCGCTGCTGGGTGGTGTAGTCCACATGCACCAGCCCGAAGCGTTTCTCATAGCCGCAGGCCCACTCAAAGTTGTCCATCAGGCTCCAGTAAAAGAAGCCGCGCACATCCACACCCGCGGCCATGGCCTCGTGCAGCGCTTGCAAGTGGGTCTGCATATAGGCTTGGCGGCCGGGGTCGTTCACTCGGCCATCGACCACCTTGTCAGCCTCAGCAAATCCGTTTTCCGTGATGTAAATTGGTGGCAGGGTGTAGTCGCGGTGAATGCCTTGCAGCAGGTCCGAGAGGCCCTGAGCGTAGTTTTCCCAGCCCATGTCAGACACGCCATCCTTGTTGGGCGCAGGCACCGGTGGTGTGCTGGTGCTGGCCCAGATGCGGGTGTAGTAGTTGATACCCAGAAAGTCCAAGGGCTGGGCAATGATGTCGAAGTCACCGTCCTGGATGTTGTCGGGCTGCGCCAGCTCAGGGCCTTGGGGGTAAGCCTTCTTGAAGATCGGGTCCATGTACCAGCGCACAAAGCGGTCGTACTCGCGCTGGGCGCGGGCCTGGTCCGCCGGGCTGTCGGTGGCCGCCGTGGTGGGCGACTGGTTCAGCACGATTCCCAGCGGTGCTTTCACGCCCACAGCGCGCATCGCCTGAAGAGCCAGCCCGTGCGAGAGCAGCAGATGGTGGGAGACGCGCAGCATGGCGGGCACGTCTTTCTTGCCGGGGGCGAAAACGCCCTGGTCGTAGCCTAGGGTGGCGGTGCACCAGGGTTCGTTGTGGGTGGCAATGCTGGCTACGCGGTCGCCCAGGAGTTTGCCCATGCGCTGGGCGTAGTCGGCAAAACGGTAGGCGGTGTCGCGGGCTTCCCAGCCCTGCTGCAAGTCCTGCAAGCCTTGGGGCAAGTCCCAGTGGTAGAGGGTGGCAAACGGGGCGATGCCGCGTTTCAACAAGCCGTCGACGAGGCGCTCATAGAAGTCAAGGCCTGCTGTGTTCCAGGCGCCATAGCCCAGAGGTTGCACCCGGGACCAGGCGATCGAGAAGCGGTAGCTGTCCACCCCCAGGCTCTGAATCATGTCGAGGTCGGATTCGAGGCGGTTGTAGTGGTCGCAGGCCACATCACCGGTGTCACCGTTCACCACCTTGCCGGGTGTTTTGGAGAATGTGTCCCAGATGGAGGGGCCGCGCCCGTCCTGGGCGGCAGCGCCCTCGATCTGGTAAGAGCTGGTGGCTACGCCCCAGCGAAAATCGGAAGGAAAAGGGGGCAGGGGGAATGTCTCGGGAGCGGTCACGGGGTGTCCTTGCATTATTCTCATTTGAAATCGTTTTCAGGTGCGAATTTTACGGGTGAAATCGACCCTGTCAAACCGGTCGCACAGGCTACCATGGGCCATTCCATGCATTGAAGCCGGTATGACCCTTCCCAACACTCCCCAAGGCGCGCTCTCTCACCTCAAAGTTCTGGACCTCTCCCGGGTGCTGGCCGGTCCTTGGTGCACCCAGATGTTGGCGGATATGGGGGCCGATGTGATCAAAGTGGAGCGACCGGTCGCCGGCGACGACACCCGCCACTGGGGCCCGCCCTTCATGCCGGGCGCAGATGGTCATCCCACGCAAGATGCCACCTACTTCACCGCCTGCAACCGGAACAAGCGCTCCATCACCGTCGACATGGCGAAGGAAGAGGGGCAGGCGTTGATCCGCCAAATGGCAGTCCAGAGCGACATCCTGGTCGAGAACTTCAAGGTGGGTGGCCTCGCCCACTACGGATTGGACTTCGCCAGCCTCAAGGCCCTGAACCCCCGGTTGATTTACTGCTCCATCACCGGTTTCGGCCAAACCGGGCCCTATGCCGAGCGGGCGGGCTACGACCTGATGATCCAAGCCATGAGCGGCATGATGAGCATCACGGGCAGGGCCGATGGTGAGCCCGGTGGCGGTCCGCAACGCGCGGGCGTGGCCATCACCGATGTGTTCACCGGCATTTATGCCACCAGCGCCATCCTCGCGGCGGTGGAAATGCGGCACCGCACCGGCGAAGGCCAGCACATCGACATGGCGCTGCTGGATGTAGGCATGGCCATTCTGGCCAACCAGGCAGCCGGATTCATCAATACCGGTGCCGAGCCGCAGCGCATGGGCAACGCCCACCCCAGCCTGGTGCCTTATCAGGACTTCCCCACGCAGGACGGCGCCATGCTGCTGGCCATCGGCAATGACGGCCAGTTCGCCCGCTTCTGCCAGGCCGCCGGCCGCCCCGAATGGGTACAGGACGCGCGTTTCACCACCAACACCCGCCGGGTGGAAAACCGCAGCACCTTGATTCCGCTGATGATGGAAGTCACCCGCACCCGCAGCACGGATGCCTGGATTGCCTTGCTGGAAGACAAGGCGGTGCCTTGCGGGCCCATCAACACGCTGGCTCGCGCATTTGCCGACCCTCAGGTACAAGCCCGAAGTTTGGTGCTGAATCAACAGGTAGCGCCCGCGGAATCAGCGCAAGCCGCTACTAAAACAATAGCAACTGCAAGTTACGAGAGCATCCGAACCGTCGCCAGCCCGATCCGCCTGTCAGCAGCACCCGTGAAGTTGCGCTACCCCCCGCCGGCTCTGGGTGAACACACACAGGTGGTGCTCACAGAGCTGGGGCTTGATGCAGGTCAAATACAAGACTTGCAGGCCCGTGGCATCGTATGACCTGAGCGTCCGTTACAGTGGCGCGGTGAAACGCCGATAACAACACGTCGTGGAGTAACAATGAAACATCGTCGCCATTGGTTGTCTTTCGCAGCCGCTAGCCTCGCTCTAGCAGCCGCAGCCCCCACCCTCGCGCAGGAAGCCCCGGTCTACCGCTTTTCCCCGGTGAACCAGTACGGCTTGGAGCTCACCGCCCGCTACTGGAACCCCATCATTGAATACATCACCGCCAAGAGCGGCGTGAAGCTGCAGCTCAAAATCGGCCGCACCTCGGCAGACACCACGGCGTATGTGCTCGCCAATGAAGTGGAGTTCGTGTTCTCCAACCACCTGTTCAGCCCCGACCGCGACCACCTTGGCTGGAAGGTTTTCGGGCGCCGGCAGACGCCGCCCATCCACAGCCAGATTGTGGTTCTCGCGGATTCGCCGTACCAGAAACTGGAGCAACTCGCCAACCTGTCGGTGGCTTTTCCCGGCCCGGAAGCGTTGGTCGCCTACAAGTTCAGCTACGCCCAACTGTTGAACCGCAACATCCCGGTGGAGGTGGTGTTCGGCGGCAATATGGATGGCGCCTTCGCCCAGTTGGCCAGTGGCCGGGTCAAGGCGGTGGGCGCAAACTCCCAGTTGACCGAAGGTTGGGTCAAGCGTGAAGGCAAGAAGATCCGCGTGCTCTGGCAGTCTGATCCCTTGTATGACTTGGCTCTCATGGCCTCCAAGAATGTGCCCGAGAAAGACCTGAAAGCGGTAGCCAAAGCCTTTGCCGACATGGGCAAAGACGTGCAGGGTGTGAAGATCTTGGCGGCCTCGGGCAATCTGGTCGGGCTGTTGCCCGATGCCAGCTTTGTGGCGTCTAATGGCAGCGAATACGTCAGCTACCGCAACTTCTACAAAACGGCCCCTCCCAACTTGCGCTGATCTTCCCCTTCAGGGCTTCCAGAAAACTGCTTCTTACCCATGCCTGCACGAATTCTGGACCGCATCACTCCCTCCACCCTGACCAATCGCGTCTTCGCGATTTACACCGCCACCCTTCTGCTGTTCGTGGCGGGCGGATTGGCGGCGTTTATCAGCTACGAGTTCCGCAAGCAGATCGAGGAAACGCAAGCTTCTTCCGTCATGCTGATCGAAGTGGTGGCGCAGTCTGTGCAAGACAGTGTGGTGATCGGCGATTACGACACAGTCAAACGCATTCTCGAAAAAGGCGTGCAGGGTTCCGCCTTTGCCAGCGCCATGTTCAAGGACACCAGCGGCGCTATTGTTTTGGCCAAAAGCAAGGCCCCAGCCGACGGACACCCCCCGAAATTCATCTCCAACTGGGTGAAGTTGCGCCTGGACGATGTGAACCGGCCTGTCTCTGTCGGCGGTAAAGACTACGGCCTGCTCCGCCTGGAGTTCGACGCCGATCTCGTGGCTGAAGATTTGTGGTCTATTAGCGTGCTGGTTCTGGGTGTGGGGCTGGCCAGCCTGGTCGTAGGCCTGCTACTGATCCGCTGGGCATTGAACCATTGGCTGGGAGGGCTCCAGAAACTGCGTGAAGTCGTACAGACTTTGGGCACCGGAAGTAGTGAAACCGAGAAGCTCGTGATTGAAGGGGCCCCTGCCGAAATCCAGAGTCTGGTGGCCATGTTCAACCAGACCGCCGTGCTGGTCCGCGAGCGTGAGGGGAGCCGCGCAGCGCTGGAGCAGGCCAAACTGGCTGCTGAAAAAGCCCGCCACACGGCGGAGCAGGCAAGCCTGGCCAAGAGCCAGTTTCTGGCCAACATGAGCCACGAATTGCGCACGCCCATGAACGCTATTCTGGGCATGCTGCAGTTGCTGGAAGGCACCGAGCTCACTGACAAGCAGCGTAGCTACACCCACAACACCGCCAGCGCCGCCCGATCCCTGCTGAGCCTGCTCAACGACATTCTGGATTTCTCCAAGGTCGAGGCCGGCAAGATGACACTGGACCCGCGCCCCTTCCGCACCGACCAGCTGCTGCGCGACCTGTCCGTCATTCTTTCTGCGAATGTGGGCGCCAAGACCATTGAGGTCTTGTTTGATGTGGGTACTGACGTGCCCAATGCCCTGGTGGGCGATGACATGCGCTTGCAGCAAGTGCTGATCAACCTCGGTGGTAATGCAGTCAAGTTCACTGAACGGGGTGAGGTGGTGATCCGCCTGCGCCTCAAAGCTACCAACGGTGCCAAAGCGTTCGTGGAGTTCGCCGTCTCTGACACCGGCATCGGTATCGCGAGCGAAAACCAGGCCCACATTTTCAGTGGTTTCTCCCAGGCAGAAGCATCCACGACCCGCCGCTTCGGTGGTACCGGCCTGGGCCTGGCGATCTGCCAGCGCCTGGTGGGCTTGATGGGCGGCACCCTCGAAGTGGACAGCGTGCCGGGCGAGGGCAGCAACTTTCACTTTACCGTTCCCCTGCAGATCGCTCCGCCTGCAGCTGTAGGGCCGGCAGCGATGGTGCAGCGCCACCCCTTGGCAGCCCAGAAGGCGCTGGTGGTGGACGACAACCCGGTCGCCCGCGCGCTTTTGGCCACCATGACCCGCTCGCTGGGCTGGGACGTGGATGTGGCAGAGGGCGGCCCGCAAGCGCTGGAGCGTGTGCAGGCTGCACAGAGCGGCGGCAAGCCTTACCAGGTGATTTTCATGGACTGGCGTATGCCCGATTGGGACGGTTGGGAGACCACCCGCCGCATCCGGGCCGCGATGCCGGGCGGCGACACGCTGATCCTGATGGTGAGCGCCAACGGCCGCGCCATGATGGCAGAGCGCACTGCGGACGAGCAAGCTTTGCTGAATGGCTTTCTGGTCAAGCCGGTGACGGCCTCCATGCTGCTGGACGCGGTCATGGATGCGCAGGCGGCGAGCGCCAAGGCCGCCACCGGCGTCAACCCTGCCGCCCCGCAAGCGGTCAACAAACCCAAGCGTCTGGACGGTATGCGCTTGTTGGTGGTGGAAGACAACAAGATCAACCAGCTGGTGGCCAAGGGACTGCTCAAGCAGGAAGGCGCCGAGGTCACTCTGGCCGACAACGGGCAGCTCGCTGTGGAGTTGCTCACCGCCCGGCCCGATGCCTTTGAGGCCGTGTTGATGGATGTGCAAATGCCGGTGATGGATGGCTACGAAGCTACCCGTGCCCTGCGCACCATGCCCGCGTTTGCTAACCTACCCGTGATCGCCATGACGGCCAATGCCATGGCCTCAGACCGAGAGGCCTGCCTGGCCGCCGGCATGAACGACCACGTGGGCAAACCTTTCGAGATTGACCACCTGGTGCGCACCCTGCTGCACTTCACCGGGCGGCCCGCGCCTTAAGCCGGCTTGCCCAGTTCTTCCCAGCGCTCCAGCGCCGCCATCAACGCTTCGTCGATCTCTGCATTGCGCGCGCTCAAGGCGAGTGCGCGGGCGTTGTCTTTGGCGAACAGGCTGCCGTCGGCCAGCGCATCGGCAATGTCTTTTTGCTCGGCTTCCAGGGCCGCGATGGCGGCAGGCAGACCATCGAGCTCGCGCTGCTCCTTGAAGCTCAGCTTGCGGGCCTTGGCGGGTGCCGGTGCAGCAGGCGCAGTGGCGCTCACCTTGGCAGTGGCCTGCTCCTGTTTTTGTAGCTGCTCGCGCTCGTAGTTGAAGGGCTTGGCCGTGGTTTTGCCTTGCGCGGCGGCAATGTCGTTGGCGCGCTTGGTCTGTATCAGCCAATCGCTCACGCCGCCTTCATACTCGCGCCACTTGGCATCACCTTCGTAGGCAATAGTGCTGGTGACCACGTTGTCCAGAAAGGTCCGGTCATGGCTGACGAGGAACACGGTGCCGTCGTAGCTTTGCAGCAGGTCTTCCAGCAGCTCCAGGGTGTCGATGTCCAGGTCGTTGGTAGGTTCGTCCAGCACCAGCACGTTGGCCGGGCGGGCAAACAGGCGGGCCAGCAGCAAGCGGTTGCGCTCGCCACCCGACAAGGACCGCACCGGTGAGGTGGCGCGGGCCGGTGAGAACAAAAAGTCGCCCAGGTAGCTCTTGACGTGCTTGCGCTGGTTACCGATCTCGATCCACTCCGAGCCGGGGCTGATGAAGTCTTCCAGCGTAGCGTCCAGGTCCAGCGCGTTGCGCATCTGGTCGAAGTAGGCCACGGTGACGTTGGCACCCAGGCGCACCGTGCCCCAGGGGCTGTGGCCGGGTTCGGGCTTGGGCGCATTGGCCGGTGCCGGGTCGGGTTGGTGCTCGCCCAGAATGAGCTTGAGCAGGGTGGTCTTGCCCGCGCCGTTCGGACCCAGCAGGCCGATCTTGTCGCCGCGCAGAATGGTGGCGGTGAAGTCTTTGACGATCATGCGGTCGCCGAAGGTCTTGCTCACATGCACCATCTCGGACACCAGCTTGCCGCTCTTGTCGCCGCTGTTGACGTCCATGTTCACGCTGCCCACTACTTCGCGGCGGGCTTCACGGGTGGCGCGCAGCTCTTGCAGGCGGTTGATGCGGGCGGTGGCACGGGTGCGGCGCGCTTCCACGCCCTTGCGGATCCACACCTCTTCCTGCGCCAGCAGCTTGTCGGCCTTGGCGTTGATGACCGCCTCTTGCGCCAGCTGCTCTTCCTTCTGCGTTAGGTAGGCGGCGAAGTTGCCGGGGTAGCTCATCAGCTTGCCGCGGTCCAGCTCGACGATGCGGGTGGCCACGTTGTCCAGGAAGGAGCGGTCGTGGGTGATGGTGATGATGGAGCCCTTGAACTCCTTGAGCAGGCCTTCCAGCCATTCAATCGAGTCCAGGTCCAAGTGGTTGGTGGGTTCGTCCAGCAGCAGCACATCAGGCTGGGCGACCAGCGCCTGGGCCAGGGCCACGCGCTTTTTTGTACCGCCGGAGAGTGAGTTGACGATAGCCTCGGGATTCAGGTGCAGGCGTTGCAGGGTCTCGTTGACCCGCTGCTCCCAGTTCCAGCCGTCCAGTGTTTCGATCTCGCTTTGCATGGCGTCCAGATCGCCTTCGCCCGCGCAATATTGCTCAATCAGGCCGATAACGCGCTCCAGACCTGCGCGAACAGCTACGAAAATCGTAGCGTCTGCATCGAGTTGCGGCTCTTGTGCCACATAGGAAATGCGGGTGCCGGTCTGCACTTGCAGGGTGCCGTCGTCAGGCTTCTCCATACCGCCCAGAATTTTGAGCATGGAAGACTTGCCGGCGCCGTTGCGGCCGATGAGGCCGACGCGCTCCTGCGTTTCGAGGGAGAAATCAGCGTGGTCGAGGAGAGGGACGTGCCCGAATGCCAGCTGGGCGTCAAGAAGAGTAATAAGTGCCATGTGGGCCCGATTATCCCAGCATGGATGTGACAAGCGCCTTGAGGACTCCGATGGCGCTGGCGCGCCGGGGTCAAATCACCCGGTTGCGACCCCGCTGCTTGGCGAGGTAGAGCGCCTTGTCCGCCTCGGTGTAGAGGCTGTCGAACTCCCGACTTTCTTCGGCGGTGGTGCCCGAGAGGCCGATGCTGGCGGTCACCGCGATGCGCTTGCCTTCCCAGCGAATGTCGCTGACTTCCAGCCGCTGGCGGATTTTTTCAGCGATTTTGCGGCTGGCCTCCGCGGTGGTGTGGGGCAGCAGGACGATAAATTCTTCGCCACCCAGGCGGCCCACCAGGTCGGTGCTGCGCACCGAGTTCACCATGGTCTGCGCCACATGCCGCAGTACAACGTCACCTGCAGGATGGCCCCAGGTGTCATTGATGCGCTTGAAATGGTCCAGGTCCAGAAGAAGGATGGTGGTGGCGCTGCCTTGCCGTTTGGCGCGTTTAAGCTCGTTGGTGCTGAGCTCCACAAAGGTGTTGCGGTTGAACAGCCCGGTCAGGCCGTCCTGGCGGGTGAGTCGCTCCAGCTCGCGCTGTTTGAGCTGCAATTCGGTATGGGCCTTCTCTAACTGATGCTTTTGTACCGCAATAGTGGTGAATTTGCGCCACATCAGTACCGACAGGCAGAACCCGATCACGCACACAGCCAAGCCATTGATGCGGTTGGAAAGCAGCATCTCCGGGTTGTGCTGCGTCATGCCGATCAGGGTACTGAACAGAACAAAGGCCACACCAAACAAGGCGGCTGCCACATGGGGGCGCAGGAAGATCGTGAGGCTGGTCACGATGCAGGCGATGAAAAACGGGGTTATGGCCGGCGTAACCCATTGGTCGATGGCAGTGATCAGCATGGCAAAGCCGATACACACCGCCATGGCCAGAACCGGCAACCAGCGACCCGACCAGGACCGGTGACGGTGCTCCAGCGGGCGACAGGCCCAGGCGCACAAGGCAAAGGCCGCCCCCATGCCGGTGTGGGTCAAAAGCTGCCAGAGTTTCCATCGGTAGGCAGGGTCATCGTCCGGGGCGCTCAGGGCCATCCAGAGAAACAGCACCGCAAAAAAACCATTCAGTGCCGCTGCCAACGGGCTGAGCAATCGGGTGCGCTGCAAATTGCTGGCGTGTGCCTCATCGAGTACCAGTGCGTACTCGGAGTTCCAGCGCTCCATCGTGTGGCGCAATTCGCGGACGGTATAGGTGTTCATGCTCAGGCGAAGCACTGTAGCAGAGCAAGCGCTTATTGCAGCAAACCATTGCATGCTGGGGCAGAATGCTTGCAAACCCATGCGGCGTTATTGCCTCAGCTCAAGGATGCCTATGTCGACTCCCATCATCCCCCGTGCCCACGATTTGGGTGGCGGCTTCACCGTTCGGCGTGTCTTGCCTTCGGTACAGCGCCAGGCCATTGGACCTTTTGTGTTTTTTGACCACTTCGGCCCGGTGACTGCCCACCCGGGAGACAACCATGACGTGCGCCCCCACCCCCATATCGGGCTGGCGACGGTGACCTATCTGTTTGAAGGCGCCATGATGCACCGCGACTCGACCGGCGTGGTGCAACGCATAGAGCCCGGCGCCATCAACTGGATGACCGCGGGCCGTGGCATCGTGCACTCGGAGCGCACCCCCGATGACCTGCGGGACGTGAGCCGCAACAGCCACGGCTTTCAGCTCTGGGCCGCGCTCCCGGCGGAACATGAAG
Source organism: Curvibacter sp. AEP1-3 (assembly GCF_002163715.1). GTDB lineage: Bacteria > Pseudomonadota > Gammaproteobacteria > Burkholderiales > Burkholderiaceae_C > Allorhodoferax. The sequence continues at coordinate 2,575,087 of NZ_CP015698.1, read as the reverse complement.
AAGATGCGCCTGCCTTTTCCCACACTCCTGCAAGCGCCATTCCGGTGGTGACTCTGCCGGGTGCCACCGTGCGCGTGCTGGTGGGCAGCGCGTTTGGGGTGAGTTCACCGGTTGCGACCCTGTCGCCTACTTTGTATCTGGCGATCGAGTTGGAGGCCGGTGCTTCGGTCACGGTGCCTGCCGCCGCCGTGGAGCGGGGTATTTACAGCGTGGACGTGGACGTGTCAGTAGACGGCGCATTGCTGCCTAGCGGGCAGATGCTGGTGCTGGAGGAAGGCTCGGAGCCGGTCATCTATGCTGCGCAAGCCACACGCCTGATGGTGCTGGGCGGTGCGCCACTGGGGCACCGCTTCATGGTCTGGAACTTCGTGTCCAGCCGCAAAGAACGCATTCTGCAGGCCCAGGACGATTGGGAGGCGCAGCGCTTCCCCACGGTGCCGGGCGAAACCGAGTTCATCCCATTGCCGGCGCGGCGTCCCTGACTTTTGCGCTGTCTTCGGCTGCGCGGCGCATGGCGTGCGCGGCAATGTCGAGTGAGCGCAGGCGCAAGGCGGGGTCGTAGATGTCGCAGACTAGCATCAGCTCGTCGGCCTGAGTGGCGTCTGCCATCGCCAGCAGGCCTCGCTTCACGGTTTCCGGCCCGCCGATCACGGCTTCACCCAGAAAGTCCTGAATTGCGGCCCGCGCATCGGGCGGGCACTGTTGCAGGAATTGCGGCTTGGGCGGAGGCAAGGCCCCGCGTTGCCCGGTCAGGATGCCCAGCACTCGCTGGTAAATGCTGCTGGCGAGCAGCTCGGCCTCTGCGTCCGTTTCTGCCGCGACCAGCGGCACCCCCACCATTACATGCGGTTTGGCCAGTGAGGCAGACGGTTTGAACAGGCTGCGGTACATCGCAATCGCCTGGTGCAGATAGCGTGGTGCGAAGTGGGATGCGAACGCATAAGGCAGCCCCAAGTGGCCGGCCAGTTGGGCCGAATACAGGCTGGAGCCCAGCAGCCAGATGGGCACTTGCGTGCCCGCACCGGGCATGGCGACCAATCGTTGCCCCGGTTGCAGGGGGGCCAGCAGCGCTTGCAGCTCGGCTACATCGCGCGGGAAATCGTCTTCGTGCTCGACCTTGTTGCGGCGCAGGGCCCGCATGGTGGCCTGGTCGGTACCGGGGGCGCGGCCCAGGCCCAGGTCGATACGGCCCGGATACAGCTCGGCCAAGGTGCCAAACGCTTCGGCCACGACCAGTGGCGCATGGTTGGGCAGCATGATGCCGCCTGACCCGACCCGTATGCGCTCGGTGCCGCCGGCAATGTGCCCCACCAGCACGGCGGTGGCAGAGCTCGCGATGCCCGGCATGTTGTGGTGCTCTGCCAGCCAATAGCGCTCGAAACCTAGCGCCTCCGCATGCTGCGCGGTGCGCAAAGCAATTTGCAAGGCCTGCCCCACCGTGCCGCCTTCGCGGACGGCAACCAGATCAAGCATGGACAGGCGGGGGAGGTGGTGTGTGGGCATGGGGAGATTGTCGCGAATGCGGCTTACCCCTGTCGGGGGTAGTTCGATTGCGGGTGCCGGCAGTGAACTTTGTTACCAAAAGGCATTGGATTTAGTCCATATGGACTATTGGTGCAATGCAGCATAGGGTTAATACTAGGTCTGTCACACATTCAATTAGGGGGTTTTATGAAGCTCAAATCACTGATCCTCGTCGCAATCACCGCCGTTCCGACATGGGCGGTGCATGCTGCCGGGCCTGAATTGCTGGCTGCCACAGAAACCGACGGCAGCTCTGCCGCCTTGCTCTTGGTCGGCTTGGGCTTGATGGCTACCATCGCCCGCCGCCGTTTCAAATAAATCGCGATACGGCTCCATGAGGAGCCACCCAACGAAAAAGGGCTTGTCTGGTGACAAGCCCTTTTTCGTTGATGCTGCAGCTGGGGAGACCGGGCGACAGACCAAGCCGCCCCCCGTTGCAGTGTTAGCGGCTGCTCGGGAAGTTGAACACTGCGCCTTCACGCACACCGGCACTCGGCCAGCGCTGGGTGATGGTCTTGCGCTTGGTGTAAAAACGCACGGCATCGGGGCCATAGGCGTGCAGGTCGCCGAACAGGCTGCGTTTCCAGCCGCCGAATGAGTGGTAGGCCACAGGAACGGGCAGCGGCACGTTCACACCCACCATGCCGACCAGAATGTTGTCGGTGAAGTAGCGGGCGGCTTCGCCGTCGCGGGTGAAGATGCAGGTGCCGTTACCGTACTCATGGGCGTCAATCATGTCCATGGCCTCTTGCAGGGTCTTGACGCGCACCACCCCCAGCACGGGGCCGAAGATTTCTTCCTGGTAAATCACCATGCCGGGTTTGACGTTGTCAAACAGGCAGGGGCCGAGGTAGTAGCCGTCTTCATGGCCTGCCACCTTGAGGCCGCGACCGTCCACCACCAGTGTGGCGCCTTCTTTCACGCCTTGGTCCACATAGCCCTTCACCTTTTCGAAGTGCGGCTTGGTCACCAGCGGGCCCATGTCCATGCCGGGGGCTGTGCCGGGGCCGACCTTCATCTTGGCGATCTCGGCCTTCAGGCCTTCAATCACCGCGTCGGCGGTTGCATCACCTACCGCCACCACCAGCGGAATCGCCATGCAGCGCTCGCCGCAGGAGCCATAGGCCGCGCCCATGAGCGCACTCACGGCGTTGGCGACATCGGCATCGGGCATGACCACCGCGTGGTTTTTGGCGCCGCCCAAGGCTTGCACACGTTTGCCGTGTTTGCAGCCTTCGGCGTAGATGTATTCGGCAATTGGGGTGGACCCCACAAAGCTCACCGCCTTCACGCGCGGGTCTTGCAAGAGCGTGTCCACGGCTTCCTTGTCGCCGTTGACCACGTTGAGCACGCCGGGTGGCAGGCCGGCTTCGAGCGCAAGCTCAGCCACACGCAGGGTGGAGCTGGGGTCGCGTTCGGAGGGCTTGAGCACAAAGGTGTTGCCGCATGCCACGGCCATGGGCCACATCCACAAAGGCACCATGGCCGGGAAGTTGAAGGGGGTGATGCCGGCGGTCACGCCCAGCGCCTGGAACTCGCTCCAGCTGTCGATGGCGGGGCCCACGTTTTTGCTGTGTTCGCCTTTGAGCAACTCGGGCGCGTAAGACGCGTATTCCACGTTTTCAATACCGCGCTGCAGTTCGCCCAGCGCGTCAGAGAGCACCTTGCCGTGTTCGGCGGTGATGAGCGCGCAGAGTTCTTCAGCGTGCTTTTCCAGCAAGACTTTGAGGTTGCTCATCACGCGGGCACGCTTGAGCGGAGGCGTGTTACGCCAGGCGGGGAATGCGGCTTGCGCATTGGCAATGGCTTCTTCCACGGTGGCCTTGGGGGCCAGCAGCACGCGCTTCTCGGCTTTGCCAGTGGCGGGGTTGAAGACCTCTTGCGCACGATCGCCGGAAGTGACGATCTTGCCGCCGATGAGGTGGCCGACGGTAGGGAGTTGGGACATGGGAGGTATTTAAGAGTCAAAAGTGCTGCTGGCGCACAGGGAATATGCGCGAGCAGCTATCAAAAGAATAGCAAATGGGTGCTTCGCTTCAGGCGGTTGCGTTGATGGCTTCGCCCAGGGCGTTCACCAGACTGTCGATTTCGGCTTCGGTGGTGATGAAGGGGGGCGCCAGCGCAATGCAGTCACCCGCGTAGCGCACGTAGAAGCCTTTGTCCAGGCAGCGCATGGCCACCTCGTAAGGGCGCTTGGCGGGCTCGCCGGGCACGGCAGCCAGGGTGAAGCCGGCGGACAGGCCCAGGTTACGGATGTCGGTGATGTGTTTGGCGCCGCGCAGGCTGTGCACCGCTTTCTCGAAATAAGGCGCCAGAGCCGCCACGCGCTCCACCATGTTTTCCTTGACCAGAATGTCCAGCGCTGCAATACCCGCGGCGCAGGCCACGGGGTGGGCGGAGTAGGTGTAGCCGTGAGGGAATTCCAGCATGTAGTCGGGGCCACCGGCTGCCATGAAAGTGTCGTAAATCTCCTTCTTGGCCACCACCACGCCCAAGGGCTGCGCGCCGTTGGTGATTTGCTTGGCGGCGTTTAGTATGTCCGGCACCACGCCGAAATAGCCCGCACCGGTGTAAGCGCCCAGGCGGCCAAAGCCGGTGATCACTTCATCAAAAATCAGCAGGATGTTGTTCTGGGTGCAGATCTCGCGCAGGCGCTGCAGGTAGCCCACCGGTGGCACCACCACACCGGCTGAGCCGGACATGGGTTCCACGATGACGGCAGCAATGTTGGACGCGTCATGCAGGTTGATCAGGCGCAGCAGCTCGTCGGCCATGTCGCCACCTTTTTCGGGCAGGCCCTTGCTGAACGCGTTGGAGGCCAGCTGGGTGTGTGCCAGATGATCGGCCTCAATGCCTTGGCCGAAGGTCTTGCGGTTGGCGGGCAGCCCGCCGACCGAAATACCACCGAAGTTCACGCCGTGGTAACCCTTCTCGCGGCCGATCAGGCGGGTTTTGGTGCCCATGCCCTTGGCGCGCCAGTAAGCGCGAGCCATCTTGAGCGCGGTGTCCGCCGACTCGGAGCCGGAGCCGGTGTAGAACACATGGTCCAAGCCCTCGGGGGTGAGTTCGACGATCTTGTTGGCCAGCTCAAAGGAGAGCGGGTGGCCGAACTGAAAGGCGGGCGAAAAGTCCAGGGTGCCGATCTGCTTGCTCACCGCCTCGGTGATCTCGCGACGACCGTGGCCCAGACCTGCGCACCAGAGGCCGGAGAGGCCGTCGAAAACCTTCTTGCCGTTGGAGTCGGTGAAGTAGGCGCCTTGGGCACTCACCATCATGCGTGGGTTGGCTTTGAAATCGCGGTTACCGGTAAAGGCCATCCAGTGCGATTCCATCCACTCGCGGGACATGGGGAAGGTGGAGGTGCTGGTTACTGCCTCGCCGGTCGCGGAGGCGCTGGTGTCATTGAGCTTCATGGGAACTCCTGGGGGTGGGTAGGCCTTGTAGAGGCGATGGTGCATTGTGGGCAGCTCTGTTACTCTTATAAAGTCACAAATAGCACTATTTACTTCGCAAAGTATGAAAGTAAAAGCCAAAGCCGTTCTCGGTCAGATCAGCGACATGGATTTGCGCTTGCTGCGCGTGTTCAAAGCGGTGGTCGATTGCGGGGGCATGGCCGCAGCCGAGCTGGAGCTCAACATCGGCACCTCCACGGTCAGCCGCCACATCAAGGACTTGGAAACCCGCCTCGGCCTGACCCTATGCCGTCGTGGACGGGCCGGCTTTGCGCTCACCGCGGAAGGGGAAAAGATCTACGCCCAGACCACCCAGCTGCTGGCCGCGACCGACGCCTTTCGAAGCAGCGTGGACGAAATCCACCAGCGCATGGGTGGGCAACTGCAGGTGGCGGTGTTCGACAAAACGGCCAGTAATCCGGCGAGCCACATTGCCGAAGCCATCGCTCACTTTCACGCAGAAGCCCCCGACGTGGGGCTGAACCTGCATGTGGCTACCCTCACTGCCATCGAGCGTGGGGTCTTGGACGGGCAGTTCCATGTGGGCATCATCCCCGGTCACCGCGCGTCGGATGTGCTGGACTACACCCCCTTGTTTGACGAGCACATGCTGCTGTACTGCGGCACTCGCCATGCGCTGTGGAACGCGGATCAGAGCGCCCTGGACTGGGAGACTTTGCCCGGCCACGAGTTTGCGGGGCTGGGCTACCACTCGCCCAACATGGAGCTGAGCCAGCGCATGCGCTTGCCGCGCCGCGCCACGGGGTTTGACCAGGAGTCGATTGCCACGTTGATTTTGTCCGGCCAGTTTCTGGGATTTCTGCCCGATCACTATGCCGAGAGCTTTGTACGCCGTGGGCTGATGCAAGCCGTGCGACCTGATCTGCTGAGCTATGCCTGCCAGTTCTTCGCCATCACGCGCAAGTCACCTCAGCCGAGCCGGGCGACGTTGGCGTTTCAGACTTGCTTGGTACAGGCGCACGGGGGGTAATTGCAGCGATTGTTTTCGCGTCCGCGTGGGGCGGGGGTGTGCGCTTACGCTCGTGTCCCCCGGCCGCTGCGCGGCCTCCTCCTTGACCTCGCTTCAGCGTACACCCCCGCCCCACGCTAGAGGGTTTGGTCTCTTCTGAGTCAGCACACCAAGTTCGCGCAAGAGCTGGCGGGGTAGGTGTTCTGCGCAGGTCAAGGAGGAGGCCGCAAAGCGGCCGGGGGACACGGAGCAGAACGCCTACCCCGCCAGCTCCCGCCAAGCAAGGCAGTGAACCTGCACCCGAAGAAAGTAAAAGTCAGGCTTGCTCGCCGTAAAACTTGAAGTTCATCTCCGGCTTCTTCCCGTGAATCAGCTCAGCAATCGCCTTGCCCGACCCCGCACCATGCGTCCACCCCAGGGTGCCATGACCGGCATTGACCCACACGCCCTTGACCGGCGACTGGCCTATGTAAGGAATGTTCGTGGGGGTGGCAGGGCGCAGGCCGGTCCAGTAGTTGGGCTGGCCGCCTTGCTCTTCGGTGCGGGTGTCGCACACGCCGGGCAACACTTCTTCAATCCGGCGGGACAGCATGTGGCAGCGGGCCTTGGCCACGGGTGAATCCAGTGTCAGGTCAAAGCCACCGACCTCGATGGTGCCGGCCACGCGCAACTCGTCGCCCAAGCGGCTGATGGCCACCTTCTTGGCGTCGTCAATCGTGGAGACCAGCGGCGCCAGCTCAGGCTTCAAGATCTTGAAGGTAGCGCTGTAGCCCTTACCGGGGTAAATCGGCAGGTTCACGCCCACGGTGCGCAAGAGCGGTGCGGTGTAGGAGCCGGTGGCGACCACCACGTGATCTGCCTTCAGTACCTTGAAGGACCCGGGCACGGTTTGGCCCTTGGCGCCCGAGGATAGTGCGCGAACAGCTACTGATTTGATAGCGCCATCGTCGGTATTGAGCTGCTCCACGCTGTACTCATACAAGAACTCAGCCCCACGGGCAGCGCACAGCTTGGCCAGCTCCTGGGTGAACACCTTGCAGTCGCCGGATTCGTCGCTGGGGGTGATGGTGCCGCCCACGATCTGGTGCGCGAACTGGCGGTAGGCCGGCTCGATCTTCAAGAACTCTTCTTTGCTGATGACCTGGCGGTTCACGCCGTACTTGCGCATCAGCGCAGCGGCGTCGCCGGCGGTGTCAAACGACTTTTGGTCACAGTAATAGTGCGCAATGCCGCGCTCCAGGCGGTTGTACTGAATGCCGGTGCTGGCAACCACATCCTTCAAAGCGGCGTGGCTGTAAGCGCCCAAAGCGACGAGCTGCTGCACATTGCGCTCAAAAGCTGCGTCGTTGCAGTTGGCCAGGAACTGCAGGCCCCAGGTGTACTGGTGCAGGCCGGGGCCGAAGGGGTTCTGGGGGCGGAACAACAAAGGCGCTTCGTTGCTGAGCATCCACTTGAGGGCCTTGAGCGGCGCCTCTTTGTTGGCCCAGGGTTCGCAATAACTCACTGAGATTTGCGCGCCATTGGCGAAACTGGTTTCCAGGGCGGCGTCGGCTTGACGCTCGACCACCGTGACTTCGTGGCCGAGTTCCAGCAAATGCCACGCTGTGCAAATGCCGATGGTGCCTGCGCCGAGAACAATAATTTTCATCTGCGCAGTGTCAGGCAAGCGGAAGGCTAGTAAAAGTAAAATTAACTGGTTTGCGAAAACATTAGCTGCATTAATAAGAACACACCATGCGTACTTTTGACTCGGACGCCCTGGAATGCCTTGCCGCCATCGTGGAAGAAGGCGGCTTTGAGCGTGCTGCGGTGCGCCTGTCCATCACCCAATCCGCCGTTTCGCAGCGCCTGCGCGCGCTCGAAGCCCAGGTGGGCACGGTGCTGCTGGTGCGCAGCCGCCCGGTGAAGGCGACTTCGGCCGGGCGCTTGCTCATCAAGCACGCGGTGCAAATGCGCCTCTTGCGTGCCGACTTGGAAACGGACCTCAAAGACCTTGCCCCCAGCACCGGTGCCGTGCGCGAGGATGAGCGTATTTCGATAGCCATCAATGCCGACAGCATCGCCACCTGGGCCCTGCCCGCGCTGGACCCGCTGGTGCACGCGGGATTGCCGCTGGAAATCATCACCGACGACCAGGACTTCACCCACGAATGGCTGCGTGAGGGCCAGGTGCTGGGCTGTGTGACCACCCTGAAGCAGGCGCTTCGTGGTTGCAAAGTTCAGTCTCTGGGTGCCATGCAATATGTGGCGGTGGCCAGTGCCGAGTACGCCCAGGCGCATTGCCCCCAGGGCCTGACTCCGCACAATTTCCGCAGTATTCCGTTTGTGGCTTTCAACCGCAAGGACGACTTGCCCACTGAATTTGTGAGCCGGGCACTTAACCTGCGCCGGGTGTCTTTGAGCCAACGCTTCGTGCCCAGCTCCGAGGGCCAGGTACGCGCGGTGCTGGCCGGTTGGGGCGCGAGCATCGTGCCCGAGCTGCTGGTGCAGGGGCTGCTGGAAACCGGGCAGCTGGTCAATCTGGCCCCCGACATGCGCTTGCCCGTGAGCCTGTACTGGCACTGCTGGAATCTGGACTCGGAGGTGATAGACCGGCTGACCCATGCCCTGTCGGGCGCGGCTACCCGCTTGCTGGGTGCGAAAACCAAGTAGTCACAAAGTAGCCTTGGTCTCCACATTCCGACGCCAGAGGAATAAAATACCGGCATGAACGAACCATCCGCTGTCCAGGACGCGCCCGTGGCGCCCGTCAAAGTCTCTTTCAAAAAGCAGATGCTGCAAGCCCGGGAGGACGCCATCATCCGCTCGGTGAACCTGCTGCTGGCGGAAAAAGGCTTTGAGGCCATGACGGTGGACGAGGTGGCCGCCAGCGTAGGTATCGCCAAGGCCAGCCTGTACAAGCACTTTCCCAGCAAGGAAGACCTGGCCGCTGCGGCCATGGCCCACCTGATGGGGCAGGCGCAAGCGTTTTTGGACACTTTGCCGGACGACATGTCGCCCCTGCAGCGCCTGCGCGCGGTGGTGCGCTGGACCATGGCGCTCAAGCTGGCCGGCGAGATGCCTTCCCTGCCCAGCCAGAACAGCACCTTGCGCGCCACGCTGATGGGCCACAAAGCCTACATGGACGGACTTATGGACGTGAGCGACCGCGTGGGCAGCTGGATCGAAGCGGCCCAGGCGCAAGGCCTGATCAACCCCGAGCTGCCGGCCATTGCCGTGCTCTACACCCTGTATGCCCGCGCCTGCGACCCGGTGCTGGAGTTTTTGCGTATGGGTGGCCAGCACACCGATGCGCAAATCATCGATCTGGTGCTGTCCACTTGCTTTGATGGCCTCAACAGCCGCTAGCGCCCGAAGGTTGTGCGCTGGCAGCTGCTTTTTTGATAGCAAAAAGCGCTAGCGGGTGAGTGACTCAAACCGCCACTCCACTGCCTGGCGCAACGTCTGGCCGGTTTGCAGCACCTGCAACCCCGGCCGGCCTTCCATGTGAAAAGCATCAATCGGGTGGCTGACCGGTTCGAAGCAAAAATGTGCACCTTCAGCCGGGCGGTAGAGCAGGCAGAAGCCGTCGCTCCGGCCCCGCGCCACGACGACCGGATCGCGCATGTGCAGGCGCAAGGCATGTTCCGGCCAGTCGATGTGGGCCTGGCCGCTCCAGCCGGCATAGGCGTTGTCAATCAGGCTGCCACTCACCTCCATGCCGCTTCGCGGATCCCAACCGGCCGGAAACAGGGTGGTAAATCCGGTGGGCATGGGGTCTGCGCCACTGATCCATACGCCTTCTACCTGTGCGTGCAAGCGAGCGTGGGGCGTGCGCAAAAAGGCCGGGTGCTGTCCCAGACCATAGGGCAGGCTGTCTGCACCGAGGTGGGTGACCTCCAGGAGTTGGTCCATGCCGTCATCCCGCAGGACAAAGCGCTGCAAGGCGCGGTAGTGATAGGGGTTGCCGTCGAAGTGCTTGGATTCGAGGTGCAGCTCCAGCGTGTCGTGGCGAGGCTGGCAGATCACCCAGGGCTGTAGCCAGCCGTCCCCGTGGATGGGATAGGGCTCGCCCACGCGGTTGGGGTGCATGGGGTAGTGGGTGCCGTCCTGGCTGAACCCGCCTTGCCCGATGCGGTTGGACCATGGCACGAGGGGGAAAGACGCCGTCGTGTACAGGTCCGGCGCGCCGGCCCAGGGGCGCCAGATATCCATCAAGCCTTGACCCGCATCCCGCTGCCAGGCGGCCACGCTGCCCCCCAGGCCGGGTAGGAGGCCCAGGCGTTGGCCCCCGTGTTGCAGCCAATGGATGGGGTAGGAAGGTGCAGAGAGGGAGTTCATGGACAGGGTGCAGTTGGGTGGTGGTCAATGGCCGGCCATGCGGCAGGGCTGGCGCATGCTAGTCCTGCGGCCCTGCAAAAGAAAATCACAATTCAGGCCTGTGACATTGCAATATTGCAATGAATAAAACAATTGCTCACATTTAGTCCGCTGGGCAAACTAAATAAAAAACCCTAATAAAAACAATAATCTAGGGTAAACCTGAATTATTCGATTGATATCTGAATCATCTAAAACACTATTAGATCGATATCTTTTCGACTCATATGATGACACTCACTCCTCCCGACAAAGGCCGCTTTGAAAACGTTGCCGGGTTGAAAGGGGAGGCCAAGTGGTCGAACGCGGGAGGCTGCTTTGAAACCCATTTCCCGCATCTACAACGAAAGAGGAGACATCATGAACAACAATCGTCGGACCGTACTGGCTTCCGCCCTGGCAGCATCCATTGCAGTGGCTGCGCCCATGACCGCATTTGCCCAAAAGAAGATCGTTATGGGCTTCAGCCAGATCGGTGCAGAAAGTGAATGGCGCACCGCCAACACCAACTCCATGAAATCTGCCGCGGCCGCAGCGGGCATTGAACTCAAGTTCTCGGATGCGCAGCAGAAGCAGGAAAACCAGATCAAGGCCTTGCGCTCATTCATCGCCCAAAAGGTGGACGTGATTGCACTGACACCCGTGGTCGAGTCCGGCTGGGACACGGTGCTCAAAGAGATCAAGGATGCCAAGATTCCATTGATCCTGATGGACCGCTCGGTGGACTCCAAAGACACCTCCCTGTACGCCACCCATATCGGCTTTGACTTTGTGAAGCAAGGCGAGATGGCGGGCCAGTGGCTGGCCGACCGCGCCAAGACCATGAAGGGCGACATCAATGTGGTGGAGCTGCAAGGCACCGTGGGCTCTGCACCTGCCATCGACCGCAAAAAAGGTTTTGAGACGGCCATCAAGGGCAACCCCAACATCAAGATCATCCGCTCCCAGACGGGTGACTTCACCCGTGCCAAGGGCAAGGAAGTCATGGAAGCCTTTTTGAAGGCCGAGGGCAAGAAAATCAATGTGCTTTATGCGCACAACGACGACATGGCGATCGGTGCCATCCAGGCCATCGAGGAGGCCGGCCTCAAGCCCGCCAAGGACATCCTGGTGATCTCGGTGGACGGCGTGAAAGGTGCGTTTGAAGCCATGATCGCCGGCAAATTGAACGTCAGCGTGGAATGCAGCCCGCTGCTCGGCCCCCTGGTCATGTCCACTGCCAAAGACATCGTGGCCGGCAAAACCGTGGCACGCCGCATCATCGGCAAAGACGGTGTGTACCCCATGGAAACCGCGGCCAAAGAATTCCCCAGCCGCCAGTACTGATCTTCTGTTAGTTCGCTTCGGTCATTCGTTTTGGCCTGCGGCTTCGGCTGCAGGCCTTTTTTCACGTACCCCATGACACACACACCACCAACGGCGCGGGCTGTGGCACCGGTGCTGGAACTCTCCGGCATTGCCAAGCAGTTCGGACCCGTGCGGGCGCTTTCGGGCGTGGGACTGCGGCTGTATGCCGGCGAAGTCCATGCGCTGATGGGCCAGAACGGCGCGGGCAAATCCACCCTGATCAAAGTGCTCACCGGCGTCTACCAGGCGGATGAAGGCGACATGCGGCTCAACGGCAGCTCCATACGCGCCACCTCCACACTGGATGCCCAGCGTCTGGGTATCAGCACGGTCTACCAGGAGGTCAACCTCTGCGCCAACCTGTCGGTGGCAGAAAACATATTTGCGGGCCGCTACCCGCGCAAGGGGCTCGCCGGCGCTTGGGCCATTGACTGGCCCGCCATGCACCGCGACGCACGCACGCTGCTGGCGCGCCTGAACCTCGACATCGATGTGACCCAGACGCTGGCGAGCTACTCGGTCGCCGTGCAGCAAATGGTGGCCATCGCCCGTGGTTTAAGCATCTCTGCTCAGGTCCTGATCCTGGATGAGCCCACCTCCAGCTTGGATGATGAAGAGGTGGAGCGCCTTTATGTAGTGCTGCGCCAGTTGCGCGACCAGGGCATGGCCATCCTGTTTGTCACCCACTTTTTGGACCAGGTGTATGCGCTGTGTGATCGGATCACCGTGCTGCGTAACGGCGAACTGGTGGGCGAGTACCCTGCCGCCGCGCTGGGCCACAACGCCCTGATTGCGGCCATGGTGGGGCGCGAGCTCGTCGCAGCCTCCAGCGCAGACGCTGCAAATGAAGCCGGCCGCGCGCAAGCGCCGGAGTGGCTGCAAACCAAAGCGCTCAACCGGCGTGGCCATGTGAAAGCCATGGACCTCGGCATCCGCCGGGGCGAGGTAGTGGGCCTGGGCGGGCTGCTGGGCTCGGGGCGCACCGAACTGGCGCGCCTGCTCTTCGGACTGGACCGCAGCGATGCGGGGGAAATCACGCTGGACGGCAAAACTGTGCGCATGGACTCACCTATCACCGCCATCCAGCTGGGGCTGGGCCTGTGCCCTGAAGACCGCAAGGCCGAGGGCATCATCGCCGAACTCTCGGTGCGCGAAAACATTGTGCTGGCCTTGCAGGCCCGCCAAGGCCTGTGGCCCGCGATCGGCCGGGTGCAACAAACCACGCTGGCCGAGGGTTATGTCAAAGCCCTGGGCATCAAGACCGCCGATGTGGACACGCCCATCGGGCAGCTCTCCGGCGGCAACCAGCAAAAAGCCGTCTTGGCCCGCTGGCTGGCCACCCAACCCAGCCTGTTGATATTGGACGAACCTACCCGCGGCATCGACATCGCCGCCAAGCAGGAAATCATGAACGAGATACTGGCACTGGCCAAACAGGGGATGGCGGTGCTGTTCATCTCCTCCGAGATGGAAGAGGTGGTGCGCGTCTCCGACCGCATCGTGGTGCTGCGTGACCGCGCCAAGGTTGGCGAACTGCCTGCCGGCACGAATGACCAGGCGGTCTACGCCATGATTGCGGGGCAGGCATGAGAACATCGAACGCACCTTCCATTGTGAAGCGGGTGCAAGCGCACCCTTTGCTGTGGCCGGTGGTCACGCTGGTCCTGATCCTGATGGTCAACGCCAGCCTCAACCCCGGCTTCTGGATGCTGCAGTGGCGCGATGGCCATCTCTACGGCAGCGTCATCGACATCCTGAACCGCGCAGCACCGCTGATGCTGGTATCGCTGGGCATGACGCTGGTCATTGCCACCCGAGGCATTGATATCTCGGTGGGCGCTACCGTGGCCATCAGTGCGGCGGTAGCGGCCCTGATGGTGGGCGGTAAGCTGGTCATCACCGACGGTGTAGCCCAGCATGTGAGCCGCTTCCCCATGTGGCTGGCCATTGTGTGTGCCCTGCTTACTGCGCTGGCTTGCGGGCTGTGGAACGGGGTACTGGTGGCCAAGATCGGCCTGCAGCCCATCATTGCCACGCTGATCCTGATGGTGGCGGGCCGGGGTGTGGCGCAGTTGCTCACGGACGGACAGATCGTCACGGTCTACTACCCGCCGTATTTCTATATCGGCAGTGGCTATCTGTGGGGCTTGCCCTTTGCGCTGTTCATCGCGGGCTTTGTCTATCTGCTTATGCATCTGGCGGTCACGCGCACCGCGCTGGGCTTGTTCATTCAGGCCATCGGCATCAACCCCGCAGCGGCCCGTGTGGCCGGCGTGCGGGAGCGGCTCATCAGCATTTGTGTGTACGCTTTTTGCGGGCTGACGGCGGGTATTGCCGGCCTGATCATCAGCTCCAACGTGAAGAGCGCCGACGGCAATAACGCCGGTAACCTGCTGGAGCTGGACGCTATTCTGGCGGTCACGCTGGGGGGCACCTTGCTCACTGGCGGGCGCTTCACGCTGGCGGGCAGCATGATTGGCGCGCTGATCATCCAGACGCTGACATCGACCATCTATTCCATCGGTGTGCCGCCCGAGATCAATCTCGTGGTCAAGGCGGCCGTGGTGTTCGTGGTCATGCTGATGCAGTCCGCAGAGTTCCGCCGCGCCGTGCGCGGCTGGGTGGTGCGCCCCGCTGCCGGGAGCCATACATGAAACTCCAGAGCAAATACATTCCCCTGGCGGCCACCATCTCGCTGTTCGCTGCCATGTCAGTGTTCGGGGCGGTGTCGTACACCGGCTTTCTTTCGCCCCAGGTGTTCCTGAACCTGTTGATCGACAACGCCTTCCTCGTCATCGTGGCCGTGGGCATGACCTTCGTCATCCTATCCGGCGGCATCGACCTGTCGGTGGGCTCGGTGGTGGCCTTGAGCACCATCGTGCTGGCCAAGCTGGTGCAGCACCTGCACTGGGACCTGATGGCTGCCATTCCACTGGTGCTGTGCATGGGCACGTTGTTTGGCGCTTTCATGGGCTGGTTGATCCAGCGTTTTCGGCTGCAGCCATTCATTGTCACGCTGGCGGGCATGTTCCTGGCGCGCGGGCTGTGCTACCTCATCAGCATCGACTCCATCAGCATCACCGATGAAGCCTATACCGTGCTGGCGCAAACCCGGCTGCACCTGTGGACGGACGGGCCCATGGTGTCCATCAGCGCGGTGCTGGCGCTGGCGGTGCTGGCCGCTGCGGTGTTTGTGGCACACGGGACCGAGTTCGGCCGCACGGTGTATGCCATTGGCGGCTCCGAACACTCGGCGGTGCTCATGGGCCTGCCGGTAGCGCGCACCAATGTGCTGGTGTATGCCCTGAGCGGCTTTTGCGCAGCGCTGGGCGGCGTGGTGTTCACCTTCTACATGCTGTCGGGCTATGGCCTGCATGCCGTGGGGCTGGAGCTGGACGCGATTGCTGCCGTGGTTATAGGCGGCACTTTGCTCAGCGGCGGGGTGGGATACATGGCGGGCACGCTATTCGGGGTGCTGACCCTGGGCGTTATCCAGACCTTGATCATGTTCGACGGCTCCTTGAGCTCGTGGTGGACCCGCATCGTCATCGGAGCCCTGCTGTTTGTGTTCTGTGTGCTGCAACGGGTGTTTGAAGCCGGTCGCAAGCCAGGGGTTTGAACTTTAGAGTCAAATAGGCTGCTTGCGCCCATTGAATGTGCGCAAACAGCTCCTGAATTCATAGCAAACAACACTGGAAATCTTTATGCAATACCGTCCTCTCGGCCGTACCGGCTGGAATGTTTCCACTGTGAGCTTCGGAGCCTGGGCCATTGGGGGTACCTGGGGCGAGGTCGATGACAAGGACTCCATGGCCGCGCTGCACCGTGCGCTGGACTTGGGGGTGAACTTCTTTGACACTGCCGATGTGTATGGCGATGGCCGCAGCGAGCGCCTGCTGGCGCGTCTGCACAAGGAGCGCAGCGAGCCGTTTTATGTGGCCACCAAAGCCGGCCGCCGGCTGGTGCCCCATGTGGCAGCCGGTTTCACCCGCGCCAACCTGACTGCCTTTGTGGAGCGCAGCCTGCAAAACCTGGAGACCGAGGCGATCGATCTCCTGCAACTGCACTGCCCGCCGACCGACGTGTTCTACATGCCCGAAGTCTTCGGCGTGCTGGACGACCTGGTGAAAGAAGGCAAGCTGCGGCACTACGGCGTGAGTGTTGAGAAAGTGGAAGAAGCGCTCAAAGCCATCGAGTACCCCGGCGTGCAGAGTGTGCAGATCATCTACAACCTGTTCCGCCAGCGCCCGGCCGAGCTGTTGTTCGAGCAAACGCAAAAGCGCGGCGTGGGCATTCTGGCCCGCTTGCCGCTGTCCAGCGGGCTGCTCAGCGGCAAGATGAATGCGCAAAGCACTTTCGGCGCCGATGACCACCGTGGCTTCAACCGCGAAGGGGCGGCTTTTGACAAGGGCGAAACCTTCTCGGGGCTGGATTTCGGGGTGGGCCTGGAGGCCGTGGAGGCGATGCGGCCGCTGGTGCCCACCGGCATGAGCATGGCGCAAATGGCGTTGCGCTGGATTCAGATGCATCCGGCCGTCACCTGCACCATTCCCGGCGGCAAGACCCCTGCGCAGGTGCAAGACAACGTGGCGGCTGCCGATCTGCCCCCGCTGTCCGATGCGACCATGCAGTCGCTGGCCGACATTTATGCGCGCTACGCCAAGCCGCTGGTGCATCAGCGTTGGTAGAAACGATATGCAACACGAACGCGAGACTATCGGCTTCATCGGTCTGGGCCTGATGGGCCACGGCATGGCCAAAAACATGGTGGAAAAAGGCTATGCCCTCACCGTCTGTGCCCGCAAGCCATCGGCGGCGCTGAACGACTTGTTGAACCGTGGTGCAAAACAGGTCGATACGCCCATGGCAGTAGCCCAACAGGCCACAGTCGTGTTCCTGTGCGTGACGGGTTCACCAGACGTGGAGTCCATCGTGCGGGGGCCGACGGGGCTGGCAAAGGGCTTGCGGCCCGGCTCGGTGGTGGTCGATTGCTCTACTTCAGACCCGACGTCTACGGTGGCGCTCGCCGCAGAACTCGCTGCCATCGGCGTGACGCTGGTTGATGCGCCGTTGAGCCGTACGCCCAAAGAGGCGTGGGAAGGTACGTTGGACACCATGGTGGGCGCAGACGCCCAAACCCTGGAGCGAATTCGCCCGATCTTGTCCACCTGGGCCGCGCGCATTGTGCATGTGGGAGGGCCCGGGGATGGTCATCGGCTGAAGTTAATCAATAACTTTGTCGCCATGGGCTATGCGGCCCTCTACTCAGAGGCTCTCACGCTGGCGCAGGCGGTCGGCATCGGTCCGCAGCGCGTCGATGCGGTGCTGCGCAATGGTCGCATGGACTGCGGCTTCTACCAGACCTTTATGGACTACACGCTGAACGGAAACCGAGAAGCGCACAAGTTCACCTTGAAGAATGCCTTCAAGGACATGCGCTATCTGGAGTCCATGGCAGACGCCGCCGGTATTTCGAACAGCCTGGGCAATGCAGTGAAAAACGCATTCGCAATGGCTTTGGCGACCGGTGGAGCGGAGGCCTATGTGCCCATGCTGCCCGAGCATGTGGCGCGGCTCAGCGGCGTGGATCTCACCCCAGCCCCCAAGCCCAAAGATTCGCCTTAGCGAACCAGCAACACCGGCGTCTTGCAGTGGGCCAGCACCTGGGTGGTGACCGAGCCCATCACCAGATTGCCCAAGGCGCTGTGGCCGTGGGAACCCATGACCAGCAGGTCGAATTTGCCGGTGTCGGCCAGCTTGCCGATCAGGGTGCCGGCGGAGCCTACTTTCCAATCCAGCTTGGCCTCAATGCCATGCCGCTTGAGAAACTTGGCGACCGGCGCCAACACCTTGTCGGCCTCTTCAGCGTGGTACTGGTCCACGGTGGACTTGCCCAGCGCGGCTTTGGCGCGTGGGGGCAGCGCGGGTTGCGCATGGAACACGGTGTACTCGTGGCCGGGCGCGAGCAGCGCGTCGTGTGTGCTCAAGTAGGCCAACATTTTTTTGCTGTAGCTGCTTCCATCGACGGCGAGCAAGATTTTCATGGGGGTCTCCGGTTGTGTGTCTTCAGTATGAACCTGCACCGCTACACTGCCTTGAGCCAAGTCAAGAAATGTCCACGCACCCCGAGGAGCCTCGCATGACCCAGCCCGTTGCACAAGATCGCCGCTTATGTCTTCAAGGTCTGGGCGCTATTGCACTGAGTGGTGTGCTTCCTGCCTCATCTGTGTGGGCTGCAGACAGCGCGCAGCGTCCTCCCTTAATGCTGGCAGGCGAGTACCGCAAAGAGTTTGTGCTGGCCGATGCGCGGGTGAGCGAAAAGTATGACGGCGTGCGCGCTTACTGGGATGGCCGGCGCCTGATCACCCGGGGCGGCAACCCCATCGCTGCACCCGCATGGTTTACCGCGGGGTGGCCGGCACGCGCCCTCGACGGTGAACTGTGGGTTGGCCGGGGCCGCTTTGCGGATGCCGTGTCGACCGTGCGCCAACAGACGCCGGACGATGCTGCCTGGCGTGCTCTGCGCTACATGGTGTTTGACATACCGAATCACGGCGGGCGCTTTGAGGAACGCTATCTCGCTTTGCAGACGGCCTTGAGTGCGCTCGGGCAGGCTTGGGTGCAAGCGGTAGAGCAAGCACCGGCGCCGGATGCGGCCAGCCTGCGCGCTTTGCTGGATCGCACCGTGGCGGCCGGTGGTGAGGGCCTGGTGTTGCACCGGGCCAGCGCGCTGTATGTGCCTGGCCGCTCGGCAGAACTGGTGAAGGTCAAACCGTTTCAGGACGCCGAAGCGCGGGTGTTGGCGCATGTGCCTGGACAAGGCCGCTTGGAAGGCAACACCGGCGCCTTGTGGGTGGAGTGGCCGGGTGGCGAGGGCGGTCGGCCTCATCGCTTCAAGCTCGGCAGCGGCTTCTCGGATGCGGACCGTCGCGATCCGCCTGCTGTGGGGAGCTGGGTGACCTTCCGCTACCGAGGGTTGACAGCTCAGGGCGTACCTCGCTTTGCCACTTTCTTGCGGCCGGCGGGAGAAGCAGGTCTTTAACGGTCGCGTGAGATTGCTCTGATTTTGATAGCTGCTTGCGCACTACTTATGAGCGCTAGAGCCTACTTCTATCAGTAGGTCAGGCTGGTAGCCCAGCTGCTCGTTCTTGCGCACATAGCCCAGCGGGTTGGCCACCACCCGGCACTTGCCCACGCGGTAGTCGCTGGGGGCATGGAGATGGCCATGCAGCCAGAGGTCTGCCAGCGGCAGCAGTTCATCCAGTGCATTGCAAAAGCCGGCGGTGCCGGGTACCAAACCGTAGCGCGGGTCAGCACTGTGCAAGCTGGGGGCAAAGTGGGTCACCACGACCGTGGGGCCGTCGTGTGGCTGGGCCAAGGCGTCGCGCAGCCAGGTTTGGCAGACCAGCGCCTGTTCCCGCAAACCATCTGCCAGCCAAGGCTCGTCCGCACGGGTGGTGAGTGTTTTCTTCAGGTAGTAGTTGGCGGCGCGATAGGCCTTATCACGGGCCTTGAGCTGTCGCTCGGGTGGCTCTTGGGCGGCGAGCGCGTCAAAGTCGGTCCACAAGGTGGTGCCGACGAAACGCACGCCAGCCAGCACGACGGATTCACGTTCCAGCCACTGGATGCCCAGTCGCGCACAGGTGGCACGCAGGCGGGCGTGGGCGAGGTCAAAGTCCAGGGTGTCGTACTCATGGTTACCGGGCACAAACAACACCGGCACCGGCCAGCCGTGCACGGGGGAAAAGCGCTCCAAGCCGAAGTCATCGCCCGCCAGCTGCGAGCCGGGTTGGTAGGAGCCGATGTCGCCTGCCAGCACCAGCACATCCGCTTCGGCCAAGGGCGTGGCTTGCCAATGGGGATGGGCCTCCAAATGGAGGTCGGACAAGAGCTGAATCTTCATGCGGAAAAAATGGTCTGGCCCAGGGAGGCGACTTGGGCCCGCAGCCAGGCGTGAGGGCTGGCGCCGTCCAGCCGCTGGTGCCACAAGGCATCGACCTGGATGGGCGGCACGGTAAATGGCAACTCGCGGATGACCAGCTGGTCGGCATAGCCGGTCACATTCACAAAGTGGCGGGGCAGCACGGTGAGCAGGTCGGACTGCACGACCACCTTGCCAGCGGTAAAAAACTGGTTCACGGTCAGCACCACGCGGCGGGTGCGCTTGAGGCTGACCAGCGATTCGTCAATGAATCCGAATGCCCGCCCCGAAAAACTCACCAGCATGTGGGAGGCGCTACAAAAGCGATCGAGGGTGAACTCGCCCTCGGTGAGCGGGTGGTCCTTGCGCATGACGCACACGTAGTCGCCGACAAACAGGCGGTGGTGCAAAAAGGTCTCCGCGGCGCCGGCCTGGGCGCGGGCCGTCAGGTCAGCCAAGACCGCCGGAAAGTGGCCGATAGCCAAGTCTGCCGCACCTTCTTCCAGCACTTTGCGGGGGTCGCGGGTGGTCAGGGGTACCACCCGCAGGGATACACCGGGGGCATCCCGCGCCAGCACTTTCACCAAGCCGGGCATCAGCTCTGCGGCGGTGGCGTCGGCCATGGTGAGCACAAAGGTGTTGGTGGCCAAGGCCGGTTCAAACACGCTGGGTGCCAGCGAGGCCTGCAGCTTCTGCAAGGTCTCGCGCACTGCGGGCCATAGCTCCTGCCCGCGGGCAGTGGGCTCCAGGTTGCGGCCGTTGCGCACCAGCAGCTCGTCGTCCAGTGCTTCGCGAAGGCGGCGCAAGGCGTTGCTGACGGCAGGCTGGGTGAGGTTGAGCTGGGCAGCAGCGCGCGTGAGGCTGCGCTCGGACATGACCACATCAAACACCTTGAGCAGGTTCAGGTCGAAGGTCCGGAGGTTGATGCGGCTGCTGGGCATGTCTGACTATAAATCTTGTGAATACCAAACATCACCAACATAAAGTTGAACAACACTAGGGGAAACCCTATGATTCGCCCATCTTAGAAATTTTTATCCAGTGAGCATCAACCTTTTCAAGGAGTTTGCCATGACACAAGTTATCAATACCCCGTATTTCTCGTATTCCACCGCTCAGCCCCGTACACGTCGTGAGACAGTGGAAGCTTCCCGCACCTTGTCCGGCATGTTGCTGGCTGCTGTTTTGTCCGCCTTGTTGGTGGTGGCTGACCAGGTGATCGACACCTGGGTTGACGGCCACATGCTGGCTGCCTGGGTTGCACTGTGGACTGTGGCATTCGCAGCCTTGGCCTTGTTGGCACCCCCGCTGCGCAAAGTGTCTTCCGGTTTGGCTTCCCTGATCGCTTCCGCAGTGCAGTCGTACAAAGTGCGTCGCATGGAAGAAAAAATGTGGGAATACGCCCACCACGATCCTCGCATCATGGCTGAGCTGCAACACGCATGGTTGCGCAGCCAAAGCCAGATCTAAGCGATCTCCAGCTGCATCACGACCTGCGCTCACGGGTCGGAAAAATAAAAAGCCACCGTTAGGTGGCTTTTTTTATGCTCGGCCTGCCGCAGCCTTGTGCGCTGCGATCTGCCAGATCCGGCTAGGGCGGTGTGCGCCGTGCCGGACTTTGTTGATGACCCTCAGGCGGCGAGTCGCTGGGCCAGTTGGGTTTTGGTCTCTTCGAGTTCCTTTGGCAAGTGGTAGGCCAGCTGGGTGAACAGTTCGGTGTGCAAGGCGATTTCGGCCTTCCAGTCGTCCTTGTTCAGGCTGGTGACGGAGTCGAATTGCGCTTGGCTGAAGTCCAATCCGGTCCAGTTGATTTCGTTGTACGTGGGCGCCACGCCGAAGCCGGTCTCGGTACCGGTGGCCTTGCCTTCGATGCGGTCGATCATCCACTTCAAAACGCGCATGTTTTCACCGTAGCCGGGCCAGACGAATTTGCCATCGTCGCCCTTGCGGAACCAGTTGGTGGTGAAAATCTTGGGCTGCTTAGCGCCGGACTTCGCCAATTTGTCACCCATGTTGAGCCAGTGCTGGAAGTAGTCGCTCATGTTGTAGCCCATGAAGGGCAGCATCGCGAACGGGTCGCGGCGCACGATACCCGCTTGGCCAGTAGCCGCGGCAGTGGTCTCGGAACCCATGGTGGCAGCCATGTAGACGCCCTCGGTCCAGTTGCGGGCTTCGGTCACCAGCGGCACGGTGGTTGAGCGACGGCCACCGAAAATGAAGGCGTCAATCGCTACGCCGTTGGCATCGTCCCACTGGCTGTCCAGCGCAGGGTTGTTGCCGGCTGCGACCGTAAAGCGGGCGTTGGGGTGGGCCGCTTTGGCGCCGGTTTCCTTGGCGATGGCAGGTGTCCAGTCTTTGCCTTGCCAGTCGATCAGGTGATCGGGCATGCCACCGGTGTCTTTCTCCATGCCTTCCCACCATACGTCACCGTCATCGGTCAGCGCCACGTTCGTGAAGATCACGTTCTTGTCCAGGCTGGCCATGCAGTTGGGGTTGGTGTGGAAGTTGGTGCCGGGGGCCACGCCGAAGTAACCCGCTTCGGGGTTGATGGCGTACAACTTGCCGTCGGCATTGGGTTTGATCCAGGCAATGTCGTCACCGATGGTGGTGACTTTCCAGCCTTCAAAGCCGGTGGGTGGCACCAGCATGGAAAAGTTGGTTTTGCCGCACGCGCTCGGGAAGGCGGCCGCTACGTGGTACTTCTTGCCTTCGGGGTTGGTGACGCCCAAGATGAGCATGTGCTCTGCCAACCAGCCTTGGTCGCGGCCCATGTTGGAGGCAATGCGCAATGCAAAGCACTTCTTGCCCAGCAGAGCATTGCCGCCGTAACCGGAACCGTAGGACCAGATCTCGCGGGTCTCGGGGTAGTGCACGATGTACTTGGTTTTGTTGCAAGGCCACTTTACGTCCGCCTGGCCCTCTGCCAAGGGGGCGCCCACGGTGTGAACGCAGGGCACAAAAGCGCCGTCCACGCCCAACACGTCATACACGGCCTTGCCCATGCGGGTCATGATGCGCTGGTTCACCGCCACATAGGCGCTGTCGGACAACTCGATGCCAATGTGCGCGATGTGGGAGCCCAAGGGTCCCATGGAGAAGGGCACCACATACATGGTGCGGCCCTTCATGCAGCCATCAAACAGCGCTGGTGTGCCGTCCGCCTGGCCACTCTCCAGAATCTTGCGCATCTCGGCGGGCGCCATCCAGTTGTTGGTGGGGCCGGCGTTTTCTTTTTGCTCTGCGCAGATGTAGGTGCGGTCTTCCACGCGGGCCACATCGCTGGGGTCAGAGCAGGCCAGGAAGCTGTTGGGGCGCTTGGCGGGATTGAGCTTTTTGAAGGTGCCTGCATCCACCAGTTGCTGGCACAGGCGCTGGTATTCCTCTTCGGAGCCGTCGCACCAGTACACATCTTTGGGTTTGCACAGGGCCACCATGTCGGCCACCCATGCAATCAGGCGGGGGTTCTTGACAAAGCTGGGGGTGTTGAGGGACAGGCCCTGCATCACGGGTGCGTTCATGAAAAGCTCCTAAGTTTGAAAATCGTCTTTTCAAAATCGGGTGCAACTCTGGTGAACACCGCCACGAACTTTGAGAAACCGGCTTTCCACGCTTGCAGGCCATACCGCATCGCAAGCGTGGAAGCAGATTCTAAGAACAGGTACTCAAGTTACCAAGCGATTACAGCGCAACTTTATGCAAGCTACGCATGGGTTTATGCATGACGTAAAGATGGTGCGCCATGCACAGTCAGGGTGCTTTCAGTGCCTTTTGAATGGCGGCGATCAGTCGAGCGTCTTCTGGAGTGGTTTCACTATGGAAGGCGCCGACCACTTTGCCTTGGCGATCTACCAGGTACTTGTGGAAGTTCCATCGCGGTGTGCTGCCGGTCTGATGCGCCAGTTCCCTGAACAAGGGGTTGGCTGCATTGCCGGTGACGCTGGTTTTGGCGAACATCGGGAACTTCACGCCATAGGTGTTGAAGCAGAAATCGGCGATCTGCTTGCTGTTGCCGGGTTCTTGCTGTCCGAAGTCATTGGAGGGGAAGCCTAGAACCACCAAGCCCTGAGCTTGGTACCGGGCGTAGACTTTTTCCAAGCCTTCATATTGCGAGGTAAAGCCGCAGTAACTGGCGGTGTTGACCACCAGCGCCACTTTTCCCCCGTACTGGCAAAGATCTTGGGGCTTGTCATCTTGCAGGCGGGGAAAGGTCTTTTGCCACAATGCCGGGCAAGCCGAATTCTTTTCAGCGGGCTGTGCACCCAGCACTGACGATGAAATGAGCAACAAAAAAGCGGCCGAAGC
The DNA here is from genome assembly GCF_002163715.1 of Curvibacter sp. AEP1-3. Lineage (GTDB taxonomy): Bacteria > Pseudomonadota > Gammaproteobacteria > Burkholderiales > Burkholderiaceae_C > Allorhodoferax. Next base: position 2,551,212 of record NZ_CP015698.1, on the reverse strand, counting down.
CGCTTTGGTTTGCAAAGTCATTTGCAGCGCACGTGAAGTGCGGCCCATGATGCGTTGCTCCATCAAGCCATCGATACAGCGATAAACGCCAACAGAAACATCAATACGGCGCCAACAATGGGCAACACCACGGGCATCAGGGGTACCACTTCGTCGACGGGGTCAACGGCGTGGTTGTCATCAGAATGAGCGGGTGCGGACATAGTCGATCCTCAGTGTGTTCGTTGGTATTGCACGGATTTTAGCCTTTTGCCCAGCGCTGCGCCAAGCGTACAGACCATCAAGGAGATTTCGGAAGGGTACTTCCCTCTTTTCCAAGACTGCGCTATCGTGGTTCCAGCACACAACAGTGCCGGAGGCGTTGGATGGCCAAGCGTTCACTGTTCATGCCCCAAGGCGGGCATCTCGTTCCCTCACCGGGACTGGAGCGCGCGCCTGTCCTGGATTTGATGTGCTCGCACTTTGTGCTTACGCTGGCGGCCCGGCAAGGCGCCAGTTTCAATGTCCGCAGGGATTTCAATGGCGTGGTGGGGCTGGCAGGACGGCATCTGGTCTGGCCGGTTTCTGTCTTGACCCGTTTGCGTGAATTTCTTGCGCGGCGCTGTGTCGGCAATGAGCTGTGGCGAGGCCATGAATCGTTGAATGCCACGGAATTCCTCGCCCGGCATGGCACATGGTGTGGGCCCTACGACGAGGCCACGCTGTTTTTCTTCCTGGACGAATACGCCAAAGACCAGCCCAAAGACCTGATCTCGGTGCTGGCTGTCACCGGTGAATGGCTGCAGCAGGCCCTGAAGAAGCAATCTACCTTGGTGGAGAAGAACATCAATGCACTCGCCGGGCTCTTGCAACTGAACAAAGCAGAACGGGCGTTGCTACTCTACGGAACACTGGCGCGCTACCAGCGGGACATGCGCAGCATTCTGGTGGAGTTCAAGGTTAACAACGCAGCCGAAGCCTATGCCGCCATTGCGGAGGTGGCCCACGTCAGTGCCCAGGATTTGGGTGAAGCGCTGCGCGCGGGTTCACGGCTTGAGCGCATCGGCCTCGTAGAAAACCTGATCTCCGAGCACAACATCACTGACCTTGCCGACTTGATGAAGGTGAGTGAAAAGCTCCCTCCAGTATTGATGCGCCATTACCGTGACCACGCTGAGCTGATGGCAGTGTTCACCCGGCTCTCTTCCAAGAGCAGCTTGCACCTGGAGGACTTCGCATTTGTGGCGGAAGACGCACACATGCTCTGCCGGTTGTTGCAGCACGCGGTGGCCCGCAAAGAGGCCGGGGTCAACATCCTGTTGTATGGCCCTCCGGGCACCGGAAAGACCGAGCTTGCCAAGGTGATCGCCCAGCATGTGGGGCTGGAGTTGTTTGAGGTGGAGTATGCCGATCGGGATGGAAATTCCCTGAGCGGGCGTGATCGCTACCGCTCCCTTCAGATTGCGCAGGTGTTTTTGAAGGGAAGCGCTCAAGCGGCCTTGCTGTTCGATGAAGTGGAAGATGTCTTTCCGCCTTTGACCAGCGAAACGGCAAGCTTCATTGCCAGAGCAGACGCACATGCAACACCGGCCAATGCGAGCGTCAGTGGCAAAGCCTGGGTTAACCAGATTCTGGAGTCGAATGCAGTGCCCACAATTTGGGTGACCAACCGCATTGAGCAGATTGATCCCGCGTTCCGGCGTCGCTTTGCCTACCATTTAGAACTCAAGTCGCCACCGCCGGGCGCCCGTGAAGGTGTAGTGCGCAAAACCCTGGAGGGCATTTCTGTAAGCGAAGCGTTCGTCGCCCGGCTCAGCGGCCGCAAGGGTTTGACCCCTGCGCAGATAAGAACAGCAGCACGCTTTGCACGGCTGAGCACACCCGAAAATGGGGTGAGCGACAGCGCTCTCATGGAAACCTTGATTGACCGGCAGCTTAAAAATGCGGACCTGGCCTTGGGGAATCCTGCTGCCGAAACCGGTCGCACCCAAGCGCTGAGCCGATACGACCTGTCGTACCTGAATGTCGAGACCCGGTATCCCTTGCAGCGCATCGTGGACTCACTGACCTCCAGGCGGCACGGAACCTTGTGTTTTTATGGCCCGCCCGGCACCGGCAAAACCGCTTTGGCAGAGCACATAGCCCGGGAATTGGGACGACCCCTGATCATCCGGCGTGCCAGTGACCTGATGAGCAAATACGTAGGGGAGACAGAACAAAACATGGCTGCCATGTTCCGCGAAGCCGAAGGTGAGAATGCCGTTTTGTTATTGGACGAAGCGGACAGCTTCCTGCAAGACCGGCGAGGCGCCCAGCGCAACTACGAGGTCAGCGAAGTCAATGAAATGTTGCAGGGCATGGAGCGCCATCCGGGGGTATTTATCTGCACTACCAATCTCATGGAACGTATCGACGAAGCGGCTTTGCGCCGGTTTACGTTCAAGATCCAGTTCTTGCCCTTGCAGCCTGAACAGCGTGAGCAACTTTTCGTACAAGAAGCATGTGGGGGAGACGCTTCACAGCTGGATCCCCGCTCCCAACATGCGCTCAAACAGCTGGATCAGCTCTGTCTGGGAGATTTTGCTGCGGTTAAGCGGCAGTTGGAGATACTTGGCGCCGAATTGACGCCCGCAGAGTTTCTCGATCAATTGCTTGCAGAGAACCGCATCAAGCCGGAGGTGCGTGAAAGGCGGTCCATGGGCTTTACACCCTGAACCATCAGTCAAGGCAATAACACCGGCAGAAATGGCACATCCGGTGGTTTAGTAACTTCTTTGAAACTTTTTTCAAGAACGTGTCAACCAGTCCCGCAACTGGTGCGTGATATCCCTATGCGGGTGCATTCACTCCGGTTCGTTGGAATCAAACCGGAGCATGAACAGCACCGATCTATCACCTAATGTGCGGCAAATATGCAAAAAAACACGATTCAAGTGCCAGAAAAGGGAACTTACAAGTGGCAGCTGTTTGATTACTGGTCCGGCGAATTCCGCCAGACCCACGCCGGGCACAACGCATACATCGCTCTGAATTTCGCTGGCGCCTTGGACGCATGCAAATCCAAATTTCAAGCCTTGGTGCAGCAACACCGCGCCAAAGCCGCGGATGCCGCTACCGGTGCACGCCACATGCGCGCCATCGAGCGCTTGCAAAACACCATGTCAGGTGCAGCGGTCGCCTACGAAAGCGGTTTTCACCGCCACTGAGCGTCTGAAAGGCATTTACTGGAGCGCGACGACCTTCAAAACGTCGTCGGCATAAGCCTCCAGCTTCTTGGCTCCAATACCGCTGATGCCCTGCAAATCGTCGATAGATTGAGGGGCACGTTGTGCAATGGCCGCCAAGGTCGCATCGTGAAAAATCACATAGGCCGGCAGATTGTGCTGCTGCGCCACCTCTGCACGCCACGCCTTCAGGGCGGAATAACGTAGCAAACCCTCACTGTCCAGATTAATAGGCGCTTTAACCACTGCGCCCAACCGCGCATTGCGCCGTGGCTTGCGATCTGCCGGCGCTGAAACGGACTCCCGCAACATCACCGCAACCTCGCCCTTGAGCACTGCGCGCGATTCGGCGGTCAACTGCAAGGTATTGAATGCCTGCGCGTCCACCGCCACGGCGCCCATGGCAATCAACTGGCGCAATACGCCGCGCAATTGCAACTCGGTGAAATCCTTGCCGATTCCGAAGGTGCTCAGGCTCTCGTGGCTGTATTGGGTGACTTTCTCGGTCGTCTTGCCGCGCACGATGTCCATCAGGTGGCCCGCGCCGAAGCTCACCCCGCTCATCTGCTGGATGCGGTAGATGGTGCTGAGCAGTTTGCGGGCCGCATCCGTGCCGTCCCACACCTCGGGTGGATTCAGGCAGTTGTCGCAGTTGCCGCAGGGTTGGCTCTTCTCGCCGAAATAGCCCAGCAAGCGGACGCGGCGGCAATCGGTGGCTTCCGCCAAGCCCAATAAGGCGTCCAACTTTCCGCGCATGACCTGTTTGAACTCTTCGCTGGCCGGGCTCTCGTCAATCATGCGGCGCTGGTTTACCACGTCTTGCAGGCCATACGCCATCCACGCATCTGCCGGCAGGCCATCCCGCCCGGCGCGGCCAGTCTCCTGGTAGTAGCCCTCGATGTTTTTGGGCATGTCGCGGTGGGCGACAAAGCGCACATCCGGCTTGTCGATGCCCATGCCGAAAGCAATGGTGGCCACCATGACGATGCCTTCCTCGCGCAAAAAACGGTCCTGGTTCAATTGGCGCACCTTGGAATCCAGCCCGGCGTGGTAGGGCAGGGCCTTGATACCCGCATCCACCAGCGTTTGCGCCATGTCTTCCACTTTTTTGCGGCTTTGGCAGTAGACGATGCCGGCCTCTCCCTCATGCTCGCGCTCGATGAAGCGCAGCAACTGGGTGGTGGAGTCCTTCTTTTCGACAATCGTGTAACGGATGTTGGGCCGGTCGAAGCTGCTGACGAAGGCGCGTGCCTCTTCGAGCTGCAAACGCTCCAGGATGTCGGCGCGCGTCAGGTCGTCTGCCGTAGCCGTCAGGGCGATCCGTGGCACGCCGGGGTAGCGCTCATGCAACACCGTGAGGTTGCGGTAGTCGGGCCGGAAGTCGTGGCCCCACTGACTCACGCAGTGGGCTTCATCGATAGCAAACAGGCTCAGCTTGCCACGCTCAAAGAGCGAATCCAACAAAGCCAGAAAGCGTGCGTTGCTGACCCGTTCCGGCGCTGCGTAGAGCAGGGTGATCTCGCCGCGCAGCAGTTGCTGCTCGATTTGGTAGGCCTCGTCGCTGCTGAGGGTGGAGTTCAGAAATGCGGCACTCACCCCGGCTTCATGCAGGGCGCCCACCTGGTCGTGCATCAGGGCAATCAGCGGGGAAATGACGAGGGTCGCGCCCAAGCCGGCTTGTTGGCGGGCAATGGCAGGGACCTGGTAACAGAGGCTTTTGCCACCGCCCGTGGGCATAAGCACCAGCGCGTCCCCGCCCGCGATCACATGCTCCACGATGGCTTGCTGGGGCCCGCGGAAGGCCTGGTAGCCAAATACATCGTGAAGAATCTGCAGGTGAGGCACTTAAAACGCTATCAAATCAGGAGCTGCTCGCGCATATTCCGCGGGCGCCAGGTGGCAAAAAGGCATACATTTCCCTTGGGTAGGCCGCTGTTGGGGGCGCTACGGGCAGGGTTTCTATTGTCGGGCAAGCCGGGTGCCTATCTATGGCACAGCAGCTTCAGCTGCCCGGTGCTTATTTGCAACGCGGCAAAGCGGCGCGCGCTTGTCGTTTAAAATCCACCCACCCAAGGGGCGCTGCAGCCGGAACGTGTGAATACACCGAACCGGTCAGGCTTGGGGACTCCAACTGCGCTCACTTGTTTCAATCCACATAGTGAGCCGCACCATGAAGCCCATCACCTATACCCGCGCCCAAGCGCTCCCTGGCATTCTGGCCAGCCGCATCGCCATTCTGGACGGCGCCATGGGCACCATGATCCAGCGCTTCAAGCTGGGCGAGGCCCAGTACCGTGGCGAAGGCTACGCCGGCCCGGGCAGCCAAGGTGACCGTTTCAAAGACTTCCCCAAAGACGTCAAAGGCAACAACGAGTTGTTGAGCCTGACGCGTCCGGACGTGATCACCGACATCCACGAGGCCTACTTGGCCGCCGGTGCGGACATGATCGAAACCAACACCTTCGGCGCCACCACCGTAGCCCAAGCCGACTACGATATGGCCGACTTGGCCATCGAGATGAACTATGTGTCTGCCAAGTTGGCCCGCGCCGCCTGCGACAAGTTCAGCACCCCTGATAAGCCGCGTTTTGTATGCGGCGCTTTGGGGCCCACGCCCAAAACTGCCAGCATCAGCCCTGACGTGAACGACCCTGGCGCCCGCAATGTGACATTTGAAGAGCTGCGGGCCGCTTATTACGATCAAACCAAGGCGCTGGTGGAAGGCGGGGCCGACGTGATTCTGGTGGAGACCATTTTTGACACGCTCAACGCCAAAGCCGCGCTGTTTGCAGTGGACGAATACTTCGAAGCCAGTGGGGAGCGCCTGCCCATCATCATCAGCGGCACCGTGACCGACGCTTCCGGCCGCATCTTGAGTGGCCAGACGGTCACCGCCTTCTGGCACAGCGTGCGCCATGCCCAGCCACTGGCGATTGGACTGAACTGCGCACTCGGTGCAGCGCTCATGCGCCCCTACATCCAGGAGCTGAACAAGGTGGCGACGGACACCTTTATCAGCTGCTACCCCAACGCGGGCCTGCCCAACCCCATGAGCGACACCGGCTTTGACGAAACGCCGGATGTGACCAGCCGTTTGGTGCGGGAGTTTGCGGAAGAGGGCTTGGTGAACATTGTGGGTGGCTGCTGCGGCACCACCCCCGACCACATTGGTGCGATCGCCCATGCGGTGAACCCGATTGCGACGCGTAACGTACAGCGCGGCTACTTTTATAAGGATGCTGCGTGACGGCGCATGGGTCGTCACGCAGCCTTTTAGCGGCCAGGTCTGGCGCCGCGACCTTGCCAGACCGACACATTGAACCAGGGAGAAAATTCATGAGATATATCGCCATCGCAGCGATTGCCATTGCTATTTCAAGCGGCGCTGCTGCGCAAAGCAGGAACACAGAATTGCAGACGGCTTCGCCTTGGCAGTTTTTCGGTTCCATGGGCTGGAATTTCGGTGACGGTAGCTCTGACTTGGTCAAGGGCACCTACACCAACGGCTCGCCTTTTGTCATCAAGGCTGGCAATGGTTTGGCTGTCGCTGCCGGTGTGAGCTATTCGTTGAATACAAACACCGACTTGCAGTTCTCGGTGGGACACGAACGCACCACCACCGCTAGCTCGGATGGCGAGTTTGCATTCACCCGCGTACCCGTCGAATTGCTCGGTTTTTACAACCTCGGTGACCATTGGCGCCTCGGCGGCGGGTTGCGCCTGGCGACTTCGGCACGTTTGGAGTCCACAGGCTCAGTGTCGAGCGTGGGCAATTACACCTTCAGTCCCAAGCCTGGCTATGTTTTGGAAGCCCAATATCTGACTAAACGGAATGCCAACCCGCTGGGGCGCTTTGGCCTATCGTTCAAATTGGTGGATGAGAGTTTTGAATACGCACCCACCAACTACACCGCCAAGGGCCATCATCTGGGTGTCTCCTTGATTTACTACCGTTAAGCCTGACAAAAAGGACCCACTTGCCATGAACAAAGTCCGCTGGGGCGTGCTGAGCACCGCCAAAATCGGGATGGAGAAAGTCACCCCTGCGCTGCAGCGCAGTCAGTGGTGCGACGTCCAAGCCATTGCCTCGCGCTCCCTGGAGAGTGCGCAGGCGGCGGCGGGCAAGTTGGGTATTCCCAAAGCCTACGGGTCCTACGAGGAGCTGTTGGCGGACCCTTCGATAGAGGCCATTTACAACCCTCTGCCGAACGACCAACACGTTCCTTTGACGCTGGCAGCCGCCCGCGCGGGCAAGCATGTGTTGTGTGAAAAGCCGATCGCCCTGAACGCCAATGAGGCGGCCCAGTTGCGTGAAGTGGGGGACAAGGTGCACATCATGGAAGCCTTCATGGTGCGCTTTCACCCGCAGTGGCTGCGTACCCGCGAGCTGGTGCAAAGCGGTGCGCTGGGCGATTTGCGTACGGTGCAGGTGTGGTTCTCGTATTTCAACCGCAGTGCCACCAACATCCGCAACGATGCCACCAAGGGCGGCGGCGCGTTGATGGACATCGGTTGTTACCCCATCGTGGCCGGGCGCTTTTTGTTTGGCACAGAGCCGGTGCGCGTGATGGCCTTGGCGGATATGGACCCGGACTTCGGCGTGGACCGAACATTTAGCGCCTTGCTGGACTTTGGCGATGGCAGGCGTCTGGATTTCACGGTGTCCATGCAAACCACGCCCTACCAAAGGGCCCATGTGGTGGGTACCGAAAAACGGGTGGAGATTGAGATCCCGTTCAATGCGCCCCAAGGCCAGGAAACCCGCATCTTTGTGGACGATGGCAAGGTACTCGGCGGTCGCGAAGCGCTGGTGGAAACCTTTGCGGCTTGCGATCAGTACAGCCTGGAGGGGGATGCCTTCTCGCTCGCTATCCGTAGTGAGCAAGCCTTGCAATACGGCGTGGAAGACGCCATCCAGAACATGCGCATCATCGATGCCCTGTTTGCCTCCCAGCGCACGGGCGCCTGGGTTGCGGTGTAAGCCGCTGAACATTGATTTTTAGGTCATTTATGTCTCTAGCACCCGTCGAATCTGCGCAAGCAGCTCCTAAAACCGTAGCGCCCATGCTGCTTTCGGGGCTGGAGCCTATCATCATCGACAGTAGCAGCCTGTTTGTGAACGTGGGTGAGCGTACCAACGTGACCGGTTCAAAGGCATTCGCCCGCATGATCTTGAACGGGCAGTTTGAGGAAGCGCTGGCCGTGGCCCGCCAGCAGGTGGAGAACGGGGCGCAGATCATCGACATCAACATGGACGAGGCCATGCTGGACAGCCAAGCCGCCATGGTGCGCTTCTTGAACCTGATCGCTTCTGAGCCCGATATTTCCCGCGTGCCCATCATGATCGACAGCTCCAAGTGGAGCGTGATCGAAGCCGGTCTGCGCTGTGTGCAGGGCAAAGCGGTGGTGAACTCCATCAGCATGAAAGAGGGCTTGGACGAGTTCAAGCGCCAGGCCAAGCTGCTGCGCCGCTATGGCGCCGCTGCCGTGGTAATGGCCTTTGATGAAAAAGGCCAGGCTGACACCTACCAACGCAAAGTGGAGATCTGCGAACGCGCCTACCGCGTGCTGGTGGACGAAGTGGACTTTCCGCCTGAAGACATCATCTTCGACCCCAATATCTTCGCCATTGCCACCGGCATTGAAGAGCACAACAACTACGCTGTGGACTTTATTGAGGCCACCCGCTGGATTAAGCAGAACCTGCCCGGCGCCAAGGTGAGCGGTGGCGTGTCCAACGTGTCATTCAGCTTCCGCGGTAACGACCCGGTGCGTGAGGCCATCCACACCGTGTTCCTGTACCACGCGATTCAAGCCGGCATGGACATGGGCATTGTGAACGCCGGCATGGTCGGCGTATATGACGACCTGGAGCCCACTCTGCGCGAGCGCGTGGAAGACGTGGTGCTGAATCGCCGTGAAGACGCGGGTGAGCGCCTGGTGGAGATTGCCGAAACCGCCAAAAGCGGCGCCAAGGATGAAAGTAAAAAGCTGGAATGGCGCGGCACCCCTGAGGCGCCGGTGACTGTGGCCCAGCGCCTGAGCCATGCCTTGGTGCACGGCATTACCGACTTCATCACCGAAGACACCGAAGAAGCCTACCGCGAGATTCTGGCCAAGGGCGGCCGTCCACTGCACGTGATCGAAGGCCCGCTCATGGACGGCATGAACGTGGTGGGCGACCTGTTCGGTCAGGGCAAGATGTTCCTGCCGCAAGTGGTGAAGAGTGCCCGCGTGATGAAGAGCGCGGTGGCGCATCTGCTGCCCTACATTGAGGCTGAAAAGCTCGCCATGGTGGAAGCCGGTGGAGAAGCCAAAGCCAAGGGCAAGATCGTGATTGCGACCGTCAAGGGCGATGTGCACGACATTGGCAAAAACATCGTCACCGTGGTGCTCCAGTGCAACAACTTTGACGTGGTGAACATGGGTGTCATGGTGCCCTGCCACGAGATCCTGGCCAAGGCCAAGGAAGAGGGCGCAGACATCATCGGCCTCTCCGGTTTGATCACCCCCAGCCTGGAAGAGATGCAGTATGTGGCCGGCGAGATGCAGAAGGACGAGTACTTCCGCAGCCGCAACATTCCGCTGCTGATCGGTGGCGCCACCTGCAGTCGCGTCCACACCGCCGTGAAGATTGCGCCCAACTACGAAGGCCCGGTGGTGTATGTGCCTGACGCTTCCCGCAGTGTCAGCGTGGCCCAGAGTCTGCTCAGCGAAAGCGCCGCTGCTTACATTGCTGAGCTCAACGCCGACTACGACAAGGTGCGCCATCAGCACGCCAACAAAAAGCAAACTCCTTTGTGGTCCTTGGCCAAAGCGCGCGCCAACAAAGCGCCCATCGATTGGTCTGCCCACCAGCCCACCGTACCGAAGTTCATCGGCCGTCGTGTGTTCAAGAACTTTGACCTGACCGAGCTGGCCAAGTACATCGACTGGGCACCTTTCTTCCAGACTTGGGACCTGGCGGGTCCGTTCCCTGCCATCCTCAAGGACGAGGTGGTGGGCACCGAGGCAGTACGGGTGTACTCCGATGGCCAGCGCATGCTCAAGCGACTGATCGAAGGGCGCTGGCTCACTGCCAACGCCGTCGTGGCCCTGTACCCTGCCAACACAGTGAATGACGATGACATCGAGTTCTACACGGACGAGAGCCGCAGCGAGGTCGCCATGACCTGGTACGGCCTGCGCCAGCAAACCGAGAAGCAGGAAATTGACGGCGTGATGCGCCCCAGCCGTTGCCTGGCCGACTTTGTCGCTCCCAAGGGCGTCAAGGCGGACTACGCCGGCATGTTCGCCGTCACAGCCGGTATCGGCGTGGACAAAAAGGAAAAGTATTTCCTCGATGATCATGACGACTACTCCGCCATCATGCTCAAGGCGATTGCTGACCGTCTGGCGGAGGCCTTTGCCGAGTGCTTGCACCATCGTGTGCGCACCGATCTCTGGGGCTACGCCGCAGGCGAGTCGCTCAGCAAGGAGGACCTGATCGGTGAGAAGTACAAAGGCATCCGCCCCGCACCCGGCTACCCTGCCTGCCCGGACCACAGCGTCAAGAAGGACATGTTCGCTCTTCTGCAGTGCGACGAGGTCGCCATGACAGTGACCGAGAGCCTGGCCATGACCCCAGCGGCCAGCGTGAGCGGCTTCTATATCGGGCATCCCGAAGCCACCTACTTCAACGTCGGCAAGATCGGGGACGACCAGGTGCACGACTTGGCTGAGCGCCGCAAGCTCGACCGTACCGCGCTGGAACGCCTGCTGGCGCCCAACCTGTAGGGCGCTTTGGTGTGACAAAGTAGGCACACGGCCGGGAAGTTTTATCCGGCTGTGTGCTTTTGCGGGGCGGTGTGCGTTGAGTCGGGGTAACTCCAAGGTTCACCATGCACCTCCATCCATTTTTTGGCAATTTCTTAGTCACAGGCTTCATCCGGGCCTTGGCTGCCTGCCTCACGGTAACCGCACCGCTTGCACAATCGCAGCCTCTGGCGGCCGTGGAGCGGAGCGCAGTCTGTAGCGACTGCGGAATCGTTGAATCGACTGCCGAAATCCCTCGTGACATACCCAATAGTGGTGTGGGCGCGGCTATCGGAGCGGCGGTCGGGGGCTTGATCGCCAACAAGATCGGTGGCGAGGAAGGCAAAACCATGGCCACCATCATCGGACTCCTGGGTGGTGTCTGGGCCGGCAACGCCATCGAGAAACAACTCAAGCAAAAACCCGGCTACCGCATCGTGGTGCGCATGCAGGACAACTCACAGCGCACGTTTGAGCAGGAGGTGTCCCTGCCCGTGGGGGCACAGGTACGTGTGCAGGGCGGAGCTTTGGTGCTTATGGAAAGAGAAAGTGCGGTGGAGTCCACCTGAGTTCCCCTGAAACGGCATTTCTCTCATCTACCAGCTTTACCCAGCGTTACAAAACAGATACCTCCCAGCCGGATGGGCTGTGTACCTTCACGCACATTGGGGCGTTAGCTCTTTAGCGGGACCGGTCCGGTTGTCCGTATGGCTGTTTGAAGGAGATGTATGTCGACTGTTTTGTCTCATTCCGTTGCGTCTGCTACCGGGAACAAGGTGTTGTGGGGTGCCATCGGCGTGCTGGGTGTCAGTACCCTCGCGCTGGGAGCCGTCGTTCTGCGCCAGCAGATGGGCCCGTCCCAGCTGGAAGCGCCCCTGGAGGTCGTGGCCATCCACTCACCCGCCACGCCCGCACCCATGGAGTCCGTGCAGGCGCCCACGGCCGCTGTAGTGCCTGCAGTCAACCCTGTCGTTTCGGATAAAAAAGTGCCATCGGCGCCCGCCAAACATGCGCAGACAGCTCCTAAATCAGTAGCAAATCAAGGGGCGGCCAAGGTGTCTGCGCCGGTCGTGACGCCGGTAGCGGGTGTGCCGGTCGCCAATAGTGCGCCTGTGGCGGCGGCACCTGTGCCCGTTCAGGCTCCTGTGCAGCTTCCCGCCAAAGTCGTGTGCGCCACGTGCGGCGTGGTCGAAAGTGTGACGCCCATTCAGCGCGAAAGTGCCAACCCCAGTGGCGCGGGCGCAGTTGCAGGCGCGGTGCTGGGTGGTCTGGTGGGCAACCAGTTCGGCGGCGGTGACGGCAAAGCCCTGGCCACCATTGCCGGTGTGTTGGGCGGTGGCTGGGCCGGGAACACCGTGGAAAAGCGCCTGAAAAAAGACACGGTCTATATGGTTGAAGTACGCATGGAAGACGGCAGCGTTCGCACCATCGAGCAGGCGAATAGCGCCAGCGTCGGTCAGCATGTGACGGTGGAGGGCAACAGCATTACCCCGGCGCGCAACCCGGCTGAGCGGAATCCCGCCCCTTTTAACAGCGCTACATAAATGGTTCGCGTGCTATTATTTTTGCAAACCGCAAAAGGAATAGCGCATGAACATGGCAACGGCAGCGCCCGGTGCGCCGGACGGTCCACGTCCTCCCTCGGGCCGCCCTGAGAAACTGCGTTTGGGCGATGTGCTGGTTCAGCAAAAGCTGATCTCGCAGGAGCAACTGCAACAGACCCTGGACCTGCAGCGCACCACCGGCAAGAAGGTGGGGCGCCTGCTGATTGAAACCGGCGTCATCACCGAAGAGTTGCTGGCTAACGGATTGGCACGGCAGCTGCGCATTCCCTTCGTCAACCTCAAGACCTTCCCCTTCCGCGCTGACGTGGTCAAGCTGCTGCCCGAGGCCGCGGCGCGCCGCTTCAAGGCACTGGCTTTGGAAGACAAGGGCGATACCTTGCTGGTGGCCTTGGCCGACCCCTTGGATTTGTTCGCCTACGACGAGCTCACCCGCCTGCTCAAGCGCAATATCAGCATTGCCGCCGTGCCGGAAAGCCAGCTGGCGCTCGCCTTCGACCGCCTCTACCGCCGCACCGAGGAAATCAGTGGCTTGGCCCGCGCCCTCGAAAAAGACCTGGGCGATGCGGTGGACTTCGGTGAGCTGACCGCCAGTGTGGGCCTGGAAGGCGCGCCGGTGGTGCGCTTGCTGCAATCCTTGTTTGAAGACGCCATGCAAGTCGGGGCATCCGACGTCCATATCGAACCGCAAGAAGGCTTTTTGCAGATCCGCGTGCGGGTGGACGGTGTCCTCCAAACCCAAACGCAAGCCGACAAGCGCATCGGCGGGGCGCTGGCCCAGCGCCTCAAGCTGATGGCGGGGCTGGATATCTCTGAAAAGCGCTTGCCGCAGGACGGCCGCTTCTCGGTGCGTTTGAAGGACAACACCATCGACGTGCGTCTGTCCACCTTGCCCACCACCTATGGCGAGTCGGCAGTGATGCGTCTGCTGAACCAGGGTGCCGGCATGCGGCGCCTGGACACCATCGGCATGCCTGCGGACATGCTCAAGCGCTTCCGTGAAGTGCTGACCCGCTCCTCGGGCATGGTGCTGGTCACCGGTCCCACAGGCTCCGGCAAAACCACTACCTTGTACGCTGCGTTGGCGGAAATCAACGCTGCGGAACTCAAGGTCATCACGGTGGAAGATCCGGTGGAATACCGCCTGCCTGCCATCACGCAGGTGCAGGTCAATGACAAGATTGAGCTCACCTTTGCGCGTGTGTTGCGCGCTTGTTTGCGACAGGATCCGGACGTTATTCTGGTTGGTGAAATGCGCGACGCGGAGACGGCAGAAATTGGCCTGCGTGCTGCCATTACCGGCCATTTGGTGCTCTCTACGCTGCATACGCGCGATGCGATCAGCACCCCCTTCCGTTTGCTGGATATGGGTGTGCCGCCTTTCATGGTGGCTACCTCCTTGCAGGCCGTTATTGCGCAGCGTCTGGTGCGGCTCAATTGCCAGGATTGCCTGGCCCCCCATACACCCACGCCGCAAGAGCAGTCGTGGCTGGAGTCCATGCTGGAGCCGGGTGACACCGTAGCGCCCAAGCGCGGCTTGGGTTGCTCCACATGCAACGGCACGGGCTATTCCGGCCGGCAAGGGGTGTATGAATTGCTGGAGATGGACGCCGCCCTCACCCACGCAGCATCGCACAGCGACCCTGCCGGCTTCTTGCGGACTGCACGGGAGCGCATGAAGGGCCACACCATGGCCTTCCATGCATTGCAGATGGTGCGTGCAGGCAAGACCTCATTGGCTGAGGCCTTGCGCATTGGCTTCGATGCCGATGACGACGAAGCCATGGTGGGCTGAAGATGGCCATTTACGACTGGCGCGGACGCAATAACCGGGGCGAGGCTGTCAGCGGCCAGCTCGACGCCATGACGGAGGGCGGAGTAGCCGATCAGCTGCTGTCCATCGGTGTGGCACCGGTGCACATTGCCTTGGCCAAGGCCGTAGAGAGCAAGGAGAAAAAAGACCCGCTTGCGTTCCTCACCCGCAAGCCGGTGGACGTGGAAGACCTGTTGATTTTTTCGAGGCAGATGTACACGCTCAACAAGGCGGGTGTCCCCATTTTGCGAGCCTTTGCGGGGCTGGAGGCCTCGGCGACCAAGCCGGCGATGGTGGAACTGCTCAAGGACGTGCGCTCCAGCCTGGACCAGGGGCGGGAGCTATCGGCTGCGCTGGCGCGCCACAGCGCGCTCTTCGGTAACTTCTACATCGCCATGATCCGCGTGGGTGAGATGACGGGCCGCCTGACCGAGGTGTTCTTGCGCCTGAATGAACACATGGAGTTCGAGCGTGACGTGCGCGAGCGCATCAAGCAGGCCATGCGTTACCCCAGCTTTGTGATGATCGCGATGGCGGCCGCCATCGTGATCCTCAACATCTTTGTGATACCGGTGTTCGCCAAGGTATTCGCCGGTTTCAACAGCGAACTGCCGCTGATTACGCGGGGTTTGCTCGGCTTTTCGAACTGGATGATCAACTGGTGGCCCATGTTGCTGGCTGTTGTGGCAGGGGCGGTGGTGGGCATACGCGCTTACCTGCGCACTCCCGCCGGCCGCTACCGCTGGGATGCCCGCAAGCTCAAGCTTCCCATTGTGGGAGACATCATTCTCAAGGCAACCTTGGCCCGTTTTGCCCGCAGCTTTGCCTTGTCCAGCCAGAGCGGTGTGCCGCTGGTGCAGGCCCTGACCGTGGTGGCGCAAACGGTGGACAACGCCTTTATCGGTGCCCGTATTGAGCAGATGCGGGACGGCATTGAACGGGGCGAAAGCATTTCCCGTTGTGCGGCGGCCACAGGTGTGTTCACTCCAGTCGTCCTGCAAATGATCAACGTGGGCGAAGAGACCGGCGAGCTTGACAACCTGCTGTTTGAGATTGCCGGCATGTACGAGCGGGAAACGGACTACAGCATCAAGGGCCTGTCGGCTGCCATCGAACCGGTGCTACTGGCTGTGATTGGCGTGTTGGTGTTGCTGCTGGCTTTGGGCGTGTTTCTGCCTTTGTGGAACATGGGCCAGGCCGCCATGGGCAAGGGCGGGGGCTAGCCAATGGCAACGGCCTACATACCTGAGGGGCCGCGTCCGGTCTGGAGCACACGCTGGGTGGAGTGGGGGCTGCTGGCGCTCTGCATTGCCGTGGTCATGGGAGTTCTATGGCGTTATGGCCAGCAGGTACGTGCCCAGTCAGAGAGAGCCGCAGTCCAGAGTACGCTAGGCGCCCTGCGAACCGCGCTGGTGCTGGACTACGTGCACCGCATGATTCCCGCTTCAAGCAAAGCCAAGGCCGTAGCCCCTACCTCTGCGTCGCTGCCCAACCCCTTTGACTTGCTACAACAACCGGCTGCCAATTACGCAGGCGAAGTACCGGCCGCTCTGTTGCAAGAGGTGGCGCCCGGTCGGTGGGTGTTTGATAAGCGCTGTGGATGTGTGGGGTACAAGCCGCAGGACATCAGTGCTTTGGATACGCCGGCGGGCAGCCAAGCGGTGTGGTTTACGGTAGAAACCACGGGCGCCGCACCCCAACTCCGGCCCATACAGTCTTACATGTGGGCGGGACTGCCCCTTGAATAGCCCGGTGCGCGCGTTAACGCGAGGAATACAAATTTGTGAAAAGCTTTGAAAAGACTTGCACTTATTGCATAAACCTCAAGCACAGAATTACATCATTGGCCTAGAATTAGTCACGAAGCGAAGTCGGAACCGGTTCTTTTGACGGGCACCCGATCTCAGACTCACATATTTCCCTGAAAGGTGGACTCCATGAAACAAGTACAACGCGGCTTTACATTGATTGAGTTGGTGATGGTGATCGTGATTCTGGGCATCCTGGCCGCAGTCGCGATTCCGAAGTTTGTGGATTTGTCATCCGACGCGCGAGCAGCTTCTGTGGCCGGCGTCGCGGGTGCATTGTCGTCCGGCTCGGCAATTAACTATGCGTCTTTTTCCGCAAGAGGCCTTACAGGTACAGGTGTCGTGTCAGTCAATTCATGCGATGACGCAAAAACCACCTTGCAAGGCTCGAATTTTCCAACAAGCGGTGGAACCTATTCGACCCCAGCGACGAATTTCAACAATACCGCTGGCACATCCAATTCCTGTGTGCTGACTTTGACTCCTACCAGCGGATCGGCTGTAACCGCCTCGTTTACTGCAATCACAGTACGTTGATTTCCTGTGGCGAAAGCCACGTGAAACTCAGGAAAAAGCCAGTGAGGGCAACCTCACTGGCTTTTCTTTTGGACAGAGGTTTAGCGGCTCAGCATGCGTTCACGCCACGCCTGTGGTGCCAGCTGGAAAACATCCGCCTGCGCACTGGCTTCGCTGGGCCAGCCCTGGACCCATAAGCGAAAGGCCCGGGTGGTGAGCGACTCATTTTTGTTTTCCAACCCTATGGCCAGTGCGAATCGGACCAGGTCGTATTCGACCTTGCCATCGTCAAAATAGTGCTTGAGTTGCAGTGCTGCTTGGTCGTCGTGCCCCGCCCGCCGTAGCAAGAGTATGCCCAAGGCGCGGGTGCGTGGGGCATCGGGTTGCAAAGATCGTAGGGCGTCAAACGCGGCTTGGGCCTCTGCTGCCTTTTTCAGGCCAGAGTTGAGCAACACCCGATTGGCATGCACATCAGGAATATACGGGCGTGACGCTGCGACCGAGTCCTGGGCCCAGAGTGCCGCTTCCAAATTTCCTGTCAACGCAAACTGGTCTGCCGCAATCGAAGTGAGTTTGCGGTAGTGCGGGTGAATGGCAACGCCTTCCTTCAGCAGGGCAAACGCTTCTATTTGCAAGGCTTCCCGCTGTGCGGCAGGCATGTCCGGTTCGGATACTAGGCGATTCAGGGCTTGGACACTGCGCACGATGTATTGTTCCGCGCGCATGCCCTGTACGCTGACCAATACACTGAACAGCAATACGACTCCCAACCCTGCCAGGGCAATGCTCCAACCGCGATGCGCCAAAGGCCTGCCTGGACGGGACGTAGACCAACTTAGGAGGGCCAATGCCACGACTAACATGGCGCCACTGCTGGCCAGTCGCCATGGGAAACCGGCATTACTCACAAGAAACAGGCCAAGCAGGCTGCACAAGGCCATTGCTTGCAGCGCTGCTTGCTGCCCTGCATGGCCCCGCACGGGGGAAATCCAGACGCGCTGGGCGCTCAGAATCAGGTAGGCCAGCAACACCGCCAACGTGCCTCCACCTACCAGCAGGCCGTACTCTCCTAGCAGTTGCAAAAACTCATTGTGGGCGTAAAAGTCGGTTTCCAGTGAGTTGTTCCAGCCTTGGTACAACGGAATGTGGACCTCCCAGGCACCCGCGCCAACACCGGTCCAGGGGTGAGCCATCATCATCCGGGCGGTAGATCGCCACATGCTGGCGCGCACCGAGAAAGAGCCGGTCGTGTATTCCGCTTTGCGGGCCACTGAGCCCGCACGTAACAGGCTGCGCTCTAGAGGGCTCACGGCGGGGCCCTCCGCTAGCAGGGTCCGGTTGGCAGTGGGTAGCGCGCCCAAGCCGAGCAAACCTGCCACCAGCACGGTGGCAACAGAGAGTTTGGAACCTCTGCTCCAGCGCCGCACTACCAGCGCATGGCGGAAACGCCAAAGCCCGAATGCCACGAGCGGCAATACCAATCCCGCTGTCAACAGCGCGGAGCGGGTGCCGGTCATCATGAGCGCGACGATGTTGAAGGCCAGCGACAGTGCCATCAGCTGGCGCCAGAGGGGCGTCTTCAACTGCACCAACAGGTAGGCGGAAAGGGGCAGCGTGCAAATCAGGTATTCCGCATAAAAGTTGCGGTTGGCAAAGGTGGATGCCGGTACAGCCACTTGTGGAAACCAATCCATATCACCCCAAAACTGTGCCGCCGCCCACATGGATGCGCCTACCGCTCCGAGGTGCATGCCCCCTAACAAAATGGGTAGGGTTTTCGAGTTAAGGACCAGCAAAGTGAGCCATAACAGCAGTCCCAACAAAGCCCAACGGCATGCCTCCACAGCTGCCAGATAGCTGTGGGACCAGGCCATGCTGCCTAATGCGTAAATGCTGAGAACTGTCGGGAACAGCAGCAAACCATGCACCTGGAGTACGCCGGTCTCTTTGGTTTGCAGTTTGGACCACACGAACGCGAGGGCGGCACCAATCACCCCCAAGGCCAGGAGTGCTGACTTCAGTGTGTCCTGCAACACCCACTCCCCGGGAATGCCGGATATGGGCACCAATACAAGAGTCACTGCCAGAATCCATGCCGCCAAACGGGAACTTGCAGGTGTCTGCGGTCTCTCATCACCGGAAAAGCGGCTGTTTTCGGGCGACTGGACGGCCGGTGTTTCGGGCATAGTGCGAATAAGCTTTGCGCGTGAGCTGCCTGTGCATTGCATCACCGGCATTTGATGGTTAAATCTGCCTCTGGCGCCGGTAAACAGTGCGCGAGAAGCTCCTAAAAACATAGCGACTCTAACCCATTCATGTCTCCAGAATTGACCGCAGCCTGTCCTGAATCGAAGTTGGCCGCCCTTTGCCGGAGCGGTCAAGTCGGCTTCACGCTGGTGGAGCTGGTGATGGTCATTGTCTTGCTGGGGATTCTGGCCGTTTATGCCGTGCCGCGCATATTGAATTCGGGTGATTTCTATGCTCGGGGTTTTCACGACCAGTCGATGGCCTACTTGCGCTATGCGCAAAAAACGGCCATTGCGCAGCGCCGTACCGTATGTGTGACTTTGGGTAGCAACGCCATCAGTTTGCGTATTGCAAACACGGCGGGCAGCAACACCTGCAGTTCTGCCTTGGCGGGCCCTGCCGGTGAAGCCGGTCTCAGCGCACGCAGCGGAGTGGCGTTCAGCGTTACCCCGACCAGTTTCAATTTCGATGCACTAGGCCAGCCGGTGAATAGCAGCACCGGTGCTGCTGCTGCGACCCAGACTTTGCAGGTTGCTAACGTCACCAGATCCATCACGATTGAGGCCGTCACTGGGTATGTGCATGAATAGCCCCCACCGTCATGCCGGCTTCACGCTGATCGAACTGATCATCTTCATCGTGGTGGTGAGTGCCGGGTTGGCAGGCATTTTGTCGGTGATGAACACCACGGTGAAATCCAGCGCGGACCCGATGGTGCGCAAGCAGGCGATTGCAGTTGCCGAATCTGTACTGGAAGAAGTGCTTCAAAAAGCCTATGCCGATCCGGACGACACGCCGGCGGTGGTGGAGGCTAATCGCACGCTTTGGGACAACGTCGACGACTACAACGGAAAGACCGAAGCAGACTTCGCGCTGCCAGCGGCGGTATCGGCCTATTCGGTCCGCATTGCGGTGACTGATGGCAGCGCTGCGTTGGGTATTGCAGCCAGAAGAGTTTCGGTCACGGTGAGCAGAGGCCCGGAGTCCATCACCCTGACCGGTTACCGGACAAACTACTGACCATGGCACGCACGCCCTTTGTCCCCCGGCAGCGCGGTTTCACTTTGGTGGAGCTGGTGATGGTGATCGTCATCCTCGGCATCGTGGGCGGCATGGTGGCGGTATTCATGCGTGCGCCCATCGAAGCCTACTTTGACAGCGGGCGGCGGGCGGCGTTGACGGACGTGGCGGACACCGCGGTACGTCGTATGTCGCGCGACCTGCGCAAAGCACTGCCGAATAGCATCAGGACGTCCACCGTCATTGGTTCTGACACCTGCCTGGAGTTCATTCCCACGCGCACGGGTGCGCGGTACCGCGAGCAGAACCGGGGGGCGAGTGATAGCGTCGGACTGGGGCTGAACTTTGCCGCAGCCGACGACAAATTCAACATGCTGGGCCGCAACGCGGATTGGAGCGCGGACCAGCAAATCAGAACCAATGACCTGATTGCGATTTACAACCTCGGCATTACGGGTGCTACCGCCTACAACGGCGACAACGTGGCCCGCGTCAGCAACTTGGCATCTGACATCAGCAGTGGCACGGAGGAAACCACCATTACGTTGGCTGCCGCCAAGCAATTTCCGTTGGAGTCCGGCACCCGGCGGTTTCATGTGATCCCTGTTGAAGAGAATGTGGTGGCCTATGTGTGCACAGGTGGCACCTTGCGTCGTTTGGCGACCCCAGGGCTCACTACTGGAACAGCGCCTCTTTTTACCAACAGCGCGACGAGCTTCTGCGGCACCACGGCCCAACTGGCTAGCGCGCCCGTTATTGCCAATAATCTGTCTTCCTGCGCATTCACCTACAACGGCAGCGATTTACAGCGCAATGGACTCGTACAAGTTTCCTTGGGGATCACCCGCGACGGCGAGACGGTCAACTTGTTCCACCTGATCAACGTGAATAACACGCCATGAAAATGACATCGCGCCACCAACACGGCTTTGCAGCCATTGCGGCCATTTTTCTGGTGGTGATCTTGGCTGCGCTGGGGGGCTTTATGGTCACTTTTTCCAACGCCCAGCAGCTGACGTCTGCACAAGACTTGCAAGGCTCCCGCGCGTATTGGGCAGCGCGTGCCGGCTTGGGTTGGGGGGTGGCGCAAGTCACTGCCAGTCCTGCCAACTGTCCAACCGGTGCTCCGGCCAGCGTGGAAGGCTTTGTTCTCACAGTGACCTGCAGTCGCTCGACTTACGTCGATGGTGTCGACACCATCGTGGTCTACCGGTTTGAGTCCAAGGCCAGTGCAGGCGCTTCAGGTAGCGGCACATATGTGGAACGCAGCGTCAGTGCTGCGGTGGAGATGTGATGATTCAATTCTGCCGAGCGCTCCTATGGTTCCGGTCCACCATGCGCTCCAGTCTGGTGTGGGTAGGCTTGTCGTGCGCAGCATTGCCCGCCATGGCGGTGAACTATGTGTTCCCCGGTAACCTCCCCGCCGCGTGTACCGCAAGCGGGTCCAACTACACCTGTACCGGCTTCTCCTTCGCCAACGGCGACACCGTCACGATCAACGCACCCAAGCCCGCCACCATCACTGTCAATGGCAACCTGTCCACTGACAATGCAGTAATCAACTCGGCGGGCAATGCTGCAGATCTCAGCCTCGTCGTCACCGGTACTTTGACTACGGGATATCAGGCCAATATCAAGGCCAATATCCAGGCCGGAAGCGTCAACGACAGTGGCGGGCAAGCCACTTTCGGCGGCTCCATTGCGGCCTCTTCTGGAAACGTGCTGCTGGGATACCGGACGACGGCAGCCGGTAATGTGTCATCCACCACAGGGTCCATTACTGTGGGGACTGAGGCGGTGATTTCGGGGGATCTGACCAGCACCGGAGGTGGTGCAGTCACTGTCAAGTTCAAATCTCAAGTGACCGGAACTGTCAGTACGAGTGGCCCTATCTCCATCGAGAACGAATCACAGATTGGTGGCTCGGTGACCGGCGGTACCGGCGCTATCCAGGTGCAATTCAAGGCGCGGGTCACGGGGTCTGTGTCCAGTACCTCTGGAACCATTCTGATGGACAACGAAACCGTAGCCGGTGCGTGTGTGCGGTCTACTGGTTCTGCGGGAATTACTTTGAATTACCGCTCCAGTGTCAACAGCGTTTGCTGCGGTTCTACCTGTGGCAATAGCTGTGTCACGAACAACAGCACATTTGCCATGCCAGCCGCTTGTGCCGTACCCCAGACTTGTGTGGTGGATTCCTTTGCGAGTGGGACGCTGGATACATCCTTGTGGAATGCGCTGACCCTTTCCGGGCCGTTCACTCCACAAGTTGTCACGGTCAACAGCCAGAAGCGGCTCAGGCTGACCGACAACAGGGGCAGTGAAGCCACCATGGTGCAGCTGAAGAAATGGTTCCCTGCTGCGGGGAATAAAGCCGTCATTCAGTTCGACCACTATGTCTACGGAGGCAATGGCGCAGACGGGGTCGTCGTCGTGTTTTCTGATGCCAGCGTATCGCCCGCTCCGGGAGGTGCCGGGGGCTCACTGGGTTACGCCCAACTACTCTCCACTTCAGGTTTCTCGGGTGGGTGGATGGGGGTGGGTATCGATGAGTACGGTAATTTTCCAAACAGCAATGAAGGCCGATTGGGTTATCCGGCCGGGTGGACAGCGCCGGCTGGCGCCAACACAGCAGCAGGCTTTAGAGCCAACAGTGTCGCGGTGCGCGGTAGCGGGTCCGGGACTTCAGGTTACCGCTTGCTTGCCAATTCAGGGACGCTCAGTCCTGCCATATGGAGCAACTCAAACACCTCCAGTAGCGGCCATCGCTATCGAATCACGATTGACAATTCCAACAATGTGAACGCGTATGTCACCGTGGAACGAGACACCACGTTGACCGGCAACAGTTATGCGACCGTCATCCCAAGATTCGACATCCTGGGTGCCAATAGCGGGCAAGCGACGATTCCTGCCAATCTTTTGATGTCACTCACTGGAGGAACCGGTGGCCTTAACAACATTCACGAACTAGCAAACCTGAGTATTTGCGCCACGTACATCAATGAGCCAGGCAATTCCTCTGCCGCCAATTCGTTTGATTGCTTGGAGACAGGTACGAATCTGCCCTGGGTGTCGTCGAATAGTTCAACGGTGAAGCCGCTGTATACGAAACTTACATCCACCAATTTCACGTTTGACGTGGCGGCTTTGAAAACGGACGGAACACTGGAGAGCAACTACGTCGCTGCCGGTGGAAATACCAAATACGTTCTCGCTGAGCTGTTTGACAACACGACGCCGGCTGCAAGTTGCAGTGCATATTCCGGTCCGGTCGCCTCTCAAGTCGTGACCTTTGCTTCCGGTACCTTCTCTGGAGCAGCCGGGCGTGCGAAGACGGGTAACTTCATTATTGCGACGGCGCGCAGCAAGCTCCTGTGTCGGGTGAAAGAGTGCACGACCAGTGCCTGTACAGCGTTCACCAGTGTGTCGCCCGCGTGTTCCACTGACCAGTTTTCCGTCCGTCCCCAGCAGCTCACCATTACAGCGCCCACCATGAGCAATGCTGCGCTGACCGGTGCGCCTTCAGCCAAGGCTGGTACCGCATTCGCCTTGGATGCAGCAGCCGGCGTCTCCTCCGGCTACACCGGAACGCCTTCGATCGATATGACCAAGGTGGTGGACCACAACGCTGCGGTGATAGCCAACGGCACATTGAGCGGCAGCTTCGCTGCCGGTACCGGCACCAAAGCGACCGGCAGCTCCTTTGCGTACCAAGACGTAGGAAATATCCAGTTCCAGGCGAATGCCGTGGTCGACAGCACATTTACCAGTATTGACCAGTCCAATTCGGGCTGCATTGCCGGCAGCACGTCCAATACCCTCAGCGGCGGCAAATATGGCTGCAACATCGGCAGTGCTGCCTCCGCCAAACTGGGGCGTTGGTACCCAAGCCATTACTCTTTCACCGGCACCATCACCCCCAGTTGCTCGGCCGGCGGATTTACCTATATGGATGAAGATGCTTTGGGCGTGTTGCTCACTATCAAGGCCCATGCCTCCAGTGGTGGCACGGCATCGGCGACCGACCCGGTGGTCAGCCGTTACACCACCGGGTACACCAACCTTGCATCAGTGACCATCAGTGGTGACAACGGTGGCACCGCAGTGGCAACCTCCAGGATTGGTAGTCCTGATTTTCCGACGATGCCGAACAAGGCACTTTGGAATGAGGGTCAGTGGGTAATAAATAACAGCTACGCGTTCAGCAAGCTGGTTTCGCCGGACGGACCCTATGACAGCTTCAAGCTCAAAGCAGCCATTGCAGACACTGATGGAAGTACGTTCATCAATGCGACCAACGAGACCGGCACCACTCGCATTCGTTATGGCCAGTTGCGGATGTCCAATGTATACGGCTCGGAGTTGATGAGCCTGCCTGTCCCCTTGGAAGCCCGCTATTGGAATGGCGCGTTTTATGTAACTAACACCCTGGACAGTTGCACCACACTGAATCTCTCCAGCATCGCCATGTCCGGCTTTACCGGGAATCTCGCTGCCTGTGAAACGCAAATTTCACCCACGACGGCGCAAACCCTGTCGAACGGAAAGTTGTCCGGCAACGGTTTGGTCCTCAGCAAACCCGGCCAAGGAAACAGTGGCAGCGTGCAACTGACCATGAATGTAGGAAGCACGGCATCCGGAAGTACTTGCGTATCCAGTACCTCCAGTTCGGCCACCGCCGCCAATCGCCCGTGGTTCGGTAGCAACCCCACCGCCAAGGCAACTTTCGGGGTGTACAAGAGTCCCTTGATCTACCTGCGTGAAAACTACTGAAAACCGCAATTCATCAATTGACTTGAAAAACCGGCCAAATCGATGTCATGATTGTGCGACAAGCTATTAAAATGAGAGCAAGCGGTTCCGACTTTCAACAGATTCATGATTGAAGCCACGCACACACTGTTCAGCATTCACCCCTCCGGAGGCGGCTAACCATGCGCTGGCCTTTGCGTCGTGCCTCCCGTGGAGAGCGCTTGGTGGTTTCCTGGTCGGGTCAGACCCTGGTGTACCTGTTGGCTACAGGGGCTGGCAACGATTTCACTGTCATCCGGTCCGGTGTGGAATTACAAGGTACCGATAGCCTCGAAGAGTTTTCCCGCCGTTTGGTGCAACTGGGCCTCAAAGGTTACGTCACCGACGTCATGCTCCGCCCCGAGCAATACCAGTTGCTTCAAATTGAAGCACCGGCAGTTGCGCCTGAAGAATTACGCTCCGCCGCCCGCTATCAGATCAAGGAGATGGTCGACGTTCACTTGGACGACTTGACCATCGACGTGTTGAAAGTGGGCGACGGACAAGGCCGGGCCGCGTCCCAGTTGTTTGTGGTCGCTGCCAACAATGCAGTCGTACGCGATGTCATGGCCTTGGCCAACGCATTGCAGTGGGACGTTCGCGTGATCGATGTGCAGGACATGGCCCAGCGCAATCTCCAAAGCATCGAAGAGCCGGAGCGCGCCACCTGCGCGCTCATGATTTCGGAAGGCCGGCAGACACTGCTTACTATCAGCGCCGGCAGAGAGTTGTACTACAGCCGTCGCCTCGACTTGCCAGATGGCTTTATGGGCATGACCTGGACCGCAGCAGTTACGGAACAGCAGGCCCCTCTGGATGCCTACACGCCGGTAGAGGAATACGTACCCGGATACGCCGGAGGCGGATACGGCAGTGATTTCTCGACTACCGGCGCCGCCCCTGCCAGTGCCGAGCAGTCCGATATTGACCGGGCTCAGCGTTTGTTGGTGGAAGTTCAGCGCTCCATCGATCTGTGGGAACGCACCTGGACAAACCTTCCTCTGGCCGGGGTCAAGGTCTTTGCCGGTGAGCGGAGTGATGAGTTGGCGCAATGGCTGAGCCGCGATACGGGGCAGACGGTGAGTGCACTCAACACAGGCATTGCGTTCAAAGGCTTGGCTGAGATATCCGCGGCCGACCTGCCCCTGTGCCTGCCCTTGCTAGGCGTGTTGTTGCGCACAGAAGTGCGAAAGGCATGAGGACCTGAGACCATGCCCCAACAAATCAATCTCTGTTCACCCACCCTGCAAAAGCCGCGACTGCCGTTTTCGGCCAATACCGTGGGGGTGGCGCTCGGTGTGTTTGTCGTCTTGGGCGGGGGCCTGTGCGCGGCTTGGGTCTGGAACCTTCAAAACGCCAGCCAAGGCTTTGTGGCAGCCATGCAAACCCAAGCGCAGGAAATGCAAAGTCTGCAACTGGCCATTGACCGCAGCAAAGCCATGGCACAGCCACCGTCGCCGGAACTCACGAAAGAGGCGCAGGACAAGCGTGCCGAGATCGACAGCAAAGAGCTGATCTTGCGCGCGCTGCAACAAGGCAATTGGAAACCGGGTTACGGTCATTCCGACCGATTGGCACTCGTCGCCCGCAGCATTCCGGCGCCGGTCTGGATTACCGAGGTCAAAGCCGACAGTGGGCGCATGGAGGTCAGTGGCTTCACGCTGGAGCCTTCTGCTTTGAATGATTGGGTCGGTCGGCTGTCTGGAAGCCCCTTGATGCAAGGCCTGCGCTTGGCAACGGTCAAGGTCCAGAGCACCGCAGTAGCAAGTGCCAATGCGCCGGTGGCCGGCAGCGTCCCTGCGGCAGCAGGCCGTGAAGCCTGGTCCTTCAATCTGGTGAGTGCGCAACCCCAGCCTGCTGATGCGCCTCCTGCGGGAGGCAAGCCATGAAAGCATGGTGGGCTGTTCAGGCCGGGCGCATCAATGCGTTAAGTTTGCGCGAGCGTCTGTTTTTGTTCCTGTCGCTACTGGTCGTCATATTGGCTGTTGCGGATGTGCTCTGGCTCACACCGGCACAAACGGCCTACAAGCAAACTCAACAGCGGTTTCTCAGTCAGAGTGCAGAAGTCAACCGCCTCCGTGCCGAATTGGCGGCAGTGTCCAAACCTGTGGACGGTAGTGCGGACTTGCGCGCTGAAGTAGCGCAGTCGCAGGCGCGCATTGAAGCTTTGCGCGCCGAGATTGCAGCCATCGCTCCGGGCACCTCTGCGGGTAGCGAAGCTCTGGAACAGGTGCTGGTGCAGTTTCTCAAGCGAAGTCCGGGCCTGCGGCTGGTGTCGTCGGGTACGGTGCCTGCAGAGGCTGGTGCCAACGACGCTACGAGCACCCCCGGCATCCAGCGCCGGGGTCTGGAACTCAAGGTGGCCGGTCCGTATGCCGACCTGACACGCTATGTTCAGAGCCTGGAGCAGGCGCTGCCTCGCTTGCGCTGGGGAAGTATGCAACTGGCCGTCGATAAGCAAACCCCGGAACTCACACTGCGCGTGTATGTGCTGGAGGTGCAGCCATGAAGCGCATTCTCTCGAGCCTGTGTTTCAGTGCAGCAGCCTGGGCGGCGGCCGCAGACCGTGATCCGACCGCACCGCCTGCGGAAGCTGGAGTGGTCATGCCCTCGCAAGCAGCAGGCGGTGGCAGTGCGTCGCCCCAAGGCAGCAGTGTGATCATGCAAAACGGACAGCCCTATCTGATGGTGGGAACGCGGCTCTATGCCGTGGGCCAGAAAGTCGGCAATGCCAAGCTCGAGCGCATTACCGAAACAGAAATCTGGTTGCGTGAAGGTGGGCAGCTCACCAAGGTGCAACGCTTCACCGGTATCCAGCGCTCTGCTGCTAGGCCCACTGTCGCGTGTGCGGTAAAACCCGCCGCATCGTCCGCACGCGCCAAACGCAAAGCGTCCCCTACGCAATCTTCAGACTCCCCCCAAGCCGTGACCCCTGTGGCTCCTTGTGAAGGTGCACAACCGTGAAGTCCCGACCCATGAACTCTTCTGCTTCCATGTCTGTATTCCTGTTGAGGCGCTACGCGCCTCTCGTAGGTTCTTTGCTCGGGGGGCTGCTGCTCAGTGGATGCGGCGCGTTGGATCGCCCCTTGCGTACCCCCGATGTCAGCGCGGCCATCAAGGCCGATTTGCCTCCGGCAGCGGCACCCAAACCCAGCGCGGTAGTGCCGGCCAAGGTCAGCGAGGCACTGGCGGAGCCGCCCCCACCCGTGGTTGCCCCTGCGCCTGAACCTCGCTTGGACCTGCTGGTGAACAACGCGCAGGCGAGGGAAGTGTTCCTCGCCATCGTGGCCGATACACGTTACAGCATGCTCATGCATCCCGATGTCAGCGGAACGCTGTCGGTGACCTTGCGTGGCGTCACCGTAGTAGAGGCGCTGGAGGCGATCCGGGATGTGTATGGTTATGACTTCAAAATGGAAGGGCGGCGCATCACCGTCTATGCCCCGACCCTGCAGACGCGTGTCTTCAGCCTGAACTACCCCACCTCGCAGCGGCAAGGTAGCAGCGAGCTCCGCGTTTCTTCCGGCGCAGCCTTGCAGCAGTCCACGTCAGGTGGCACGACGAACAACACCGCCAATTCGACCAATGGGACGTCTTCACAACCCGAAAACAGCCGGGTGTCGACAACCTCCAAATCTGATTTCTGGGGGGAACTGACCGGGGCCATCAAGAGCCTGGTGGGCAACGGGGAAGGGCGCAGCGTAGTGGCCAGTCCGCAAGCCGGAATTCTGGCCGTGCGCGCCATGCCGGAAGAATTGCGCCAGGTGGACAAGTTCCTCAAAGCCACACAGGCCTCGGTGGAGCGTCAAGTCATGCTGGAGGCCAAAGTGGTGGAGGTCGAGTTGCGTGACGGCTACCAGAGCGGTGTGAACTGGGGTGCGTTCAATAACGATGGCAGCACTCAAGTGGCAGCGGGAGTGATCGGCAGTGGCGTGACCAGCACCAATGCTTTCGTGCAAGGCACCACCACTATCAATGGCGCAGTGGCTTTCCCATCTGTCGCAACCGGTGGTGGCCTGTTTGGTCTCGCCTTGGCGACCAGCCAATTCGGCGCCGTGTTGGGCTTTCTGGAAACGCAGGGCGATGTGCAAACCCTCTCCAGCCCGCGCGTAGCGACGCTGAACAATCAGAAAGCTGTTTTGAAAGTCGGCACCGATGAATTCTTTGTGACCAATGTTTCCGGTGGCACCAACTCCAGTAGTGGAACCTCCAGCAGCACCACGACCAGCACCTTGCCCACCGTCACACTGACACCGTTCTTCTCGGGCATTTCTCTGGATGTGACGCCACAGATTGATGATGGCGTTAACGTCACTTTGCACGTGCACCCATCCTTGACTACGGTGACGGAAAAGTCCAAGCAGATCGATTTGGGCAGCGCCGGCAACTTCAAGTTGCCCTTGGCCTCTAGTGCCGTCAACGAAACGGACACGTTGGTGCGTATCCAGGACGGTTCTATCGTGGCGATTGGTGGCTTGATGCAGCTGGAATCCAGCCGCAACGCGTCCGGCATTCCCGGCACGACCAGCATGCCCGGCTTGGGCGCACTGTTCGGCAACCGCGCCACCCAAGGTCGCAAAAAGGAAGTGATCGTGTTGATCAAGCCCACCATCATCCGGACTGCCGCCGACTGGGAGGCGCAGGGCCGCCGCGCCCGGGCAGCCATCGATGAAATGGATGCCACCCGCGCTCGCGTCATCCAGCTTGACGGCCCTGCCAAGTAATGTATTTGGGGCACTTTTCGCTGCGTGAGGCCCCGTTTTCCATCACGCCGGATACAGACTTCTATTTTGCCCACGAAGGCGCGCAAGCCACACTGAACACTTTGCTGGTGGCATTGCGTAGCGGCGAAGGTTTTCTGAAAGTGGTTGGCGAACTGGGGTGTGGCAAAACGGTGCTTTGCCGTCAACTCTTGAAGACACTGCAGGATGAGTGCGTGACGGCCTACATACCGAACCCGGATATGGGCCCTGACGATTTGCTTCTGGCACTTGCAGCGGAACTGGGCCTGAAAGTGAGCCACCGCCAACACCGGCATCAGGTGATGACCACCATCGGGCGATGCTTGTTGGAGCACGCTGTGCATGGCCGGCGCGTGGTGGTGTGCATTGACGAGGCACAGGCCATTCCGGTCCGGACCGTGGAGAGCCTTCGACTCCTGTCCAATCTTGAAACCGAGAAACGCAAACTGATTCAGCTAGTACTGCTGGGGCAGCCGGACTTGGACACCAAACTGGCGCGGCCGGAGATCCGGCAGTTGCTGCAACGCATTACCTTTAGCGAATACTTGGGCCCCATGGCCTCAGGTACGGTGGGCGACTATTTGCGTCATCGCTTGGCCCGTGCGGCATTGAGTGAACATACAGATCTGGATGTTTTTGAGGCTGAAGCTGTGCGGCACATTGCCGCGACCAGCGCCGGAGTGCCTCGACTGGTCAATATCCTGGCCCATAAATGCCTGATGTTGGCATATGGGGAGGGCGTGCACCGGGTGAGCATGGCGCATGTGAAGTTGGCGGCAGCGGATACACCCGGGCTGATAAAGCCCCTGCGGGGACCTGCCCGCTGGTGGCACTGGTTACGTGGCGGTCGTTTCCGCCAAAGCACTGCGGTGCGGACTGCCGGTGAGGTGTACGAATGAGTGTGATCAACAAAATGCTGCGGGACCTGGACCAGCGTAGCGCCTCTACCCTCGATCCGGTTTTGCGGTCTGGAACGCGTATGGCCACCAAGCTCCAGGCAAATGCACCTGCGAATACCCCTGGCAACATTGCCGCGCTATGGGGCGGCATCGGTGCTGCCTTGCTGGTGATGGGATTTGCTGCTTGGTGGTGGTCCGGTCCATCCTCTTCTTTACCGGTTGCGGTGTCGGCCGCCTCTGCCCCTCAGGAACCTTTGCAGGTAGTGACTCAGCCCACCTCGCAACCCGCAGTTGTGCTGCCACCTGCCATCAATGCGGGGGTGGCACTGCCCGCGTCCTCTGTGGTTCCACGCCCAGATGTACCTGTTTCATCCAAGCCGGTTGTCCAAGCGACAACGTCAATCCCTGCGGTTCCCAAAGCGGGCACATCCACCGTAGAGTCCGCCGGGCTAAAGCCCTCTACTCCTTCAAATACGGTTTCTCCAGCACCACCACCTGTAACTGCTGCCACGACCGCTGCGCCGGTTGCAGCAGCCACGCCGGACCCCGTCGTCACCGCGCAGCGTCAACAAAATGCGACCCGTGAGGTACTGGCCCAGGCCCAGGCGTTGTACAGCAGCGGTTCGGCGGATGCTGCCATTCAGCTCCTGCAGGACACTTTGCACACGGCCGAGCGTGCCACTCCACCCGCCCCTGCCGCCATCCAGTTGCAACTGGTGCGTGAGTTGGCGCGTATGGAGTTGGCGCAAGGCAGGGCAGCAGCGGTTCTGGATTTATTGGGGCGGTCAGAGCCGCTCATGGCCGGGCAACCAGACTTGTGGGCGGTGCGCGCCAACGCCGCGCAACGTTTGGGTAGGCATCAGGATGCGCTGCAGTTTTATGCCACCGCCTTGCAGGCACGTCCTGCCGAGCAACGCTGGTTGCTGGGGAGTGCAGTGTCCCAGGCAGCTTTGGGCCAGTTGGTTGCGGCGGCAGACTTGGCGGAGAAAGCACGTGCCATTGCGCCGGTCAGCAAAGAAGTACTCACCTACCTGCGTCAGCAGGGGGTCGCTCTCAACGACAAACCTTGATCGTGAATTGCCCACCTCGGGGCAGAGCCAAATCAGGCTTTGGCGCTCGCTGGTTGTGCGCGAGCAGCTGCAAAAAACATAGCGACGGCCTTAGCCTGCTGCTTTCAGCACCCGACGGTATTGCATGGCTTCTGCCACATGGGCCAGCTGGGTGGATTCCGCACCTGCGAGGTCCGCAATAGTGCGCGCAATTTTCAGGGTCCGGTGTGTGCTGCGGGCGGACCAAGCCAATTGTGCTGCTGCAGTTTGCAAAAACTTGGAGGCTGCCGGCTCTAGCGCCACAAACTGGTCAATGGCTTGGCCAGCGAGAGCCTGGTTGCTGCTGCCTTGGCGCTGGACCGCGCGCGCCCGTGCAACCCGGCT
Source organism: Curvibacter sp. AEP1-3 (assembly GCF_002163715.1). GTDB lineage: Bacteria > Pseudomonadota > Gammaproteobacteria > Burkholderiales > Burkholderiaceae_C > Allorhodoferax. The sequence continues at coordinate 2,519,381 of NZ_CP015698.1, read as the reverse complement.
TCTTTCGCGGAGGGCGGCGCTGCTCTCACCGGGCGGGCTGTTGAGGAGGTCCTCTGCAGCTAAAGCCGGTACTTCTACGTGCAGGTCGATTCGGTCCATCAAGGGGCCGCTGAGTTTGCCCTGATAGCGTGAAACCTGGTCCGGCGTGCAGCGACAGGCCCGGATGCTGGAGCCCAGGTAGCCGCAAGGGCAAGGGTTCATGGCTGCGATCAATTGAAATCGCGCCGGAAACTCGGCGCGCCGGGCCGCCCGAGCAATGGTGATGGTGCCAGTTTCGAGTGGCTCCCGCAGCGCCTCCAGGGCAGGGCGTGGAAACTCCGGGAGTTCATCCAGAAACAGGACACCGTGGTGCGCCAACGAGATTTCGCCGGGTCGTGGAGGTGAGCCCCCGCCCACCAGGGCCACGGCGCTGGCGGAGTGGTGCGGGCTGCAGGTGGGGCGCTGCCCCCAGCGTTGCATGTCAAACCGCCCGCACAAGCTACCAATGGCTGCACTCTCCAAGGCCTCATCAGTATCCAGATCCGGCAATAAACCAGCAAACCGCTGCGCCAACATGGATTTTCCAGAGCCTGGCGGGCCAACCAAAAGGAGGCTATGGCCTCCTGCAGCAGCAATCTCCAAGGCACGTTTGGCGGCTACCTGCCCTTTGACATCAGCGAGGTCCGGGACGATGTTGGCGCGCTGAGGAGCAGCTGCTTCTACCCGTACCCACCCATCGGGGTCCTGCTCCAAGGGAGTGCCATCGGCATCCTTGGCTTGGCCGCCCGGCGCAAAGTGGTGCACCACATCCAGCAAATGCCTCGCACGGATGACCCTGGAGTCGGGTACCAGCGCGGCCTCTTCGGCATTGCCGGGCGGCAATACCAATTGGGGGCAGGTCGTGGTCTTGCGCAAAGCCAGTGCCATGGCCAAAGCGCCCCGCACAGAGCGCAATTCACCAGACAGTGACAACTCCCCCGCAAATTCAAAACCGGCCAATGCACCGGCATCGATCTGCCCGCTTGCCGCCAGAATGCCCAGCGCAATCGGCAAATCCAGTCGCCCGGAATCTTTGGGCAGGTCGGCCGGAGCAAGGTTCACGGTGATCCGTTTGTTGTTCGGGAACTCCAGACCACTGTTCTGGATGGCACATCGCACCCGCTCGCGGGCTTCTTTGACTTCCACATCCGCCAGACCGACCAGGGTGAAGCTCGGCAAACCGTTCGCCAGATGCACCTCGACCGTCACTTGCACCGCTTCCAGCCCCAATAAGGCGCGACTTTGCACCAAAGACAAGCTCATAACCCTGATTTCCCAAAAAGGTGCGCAATAACTCGGTGCATTGCGCGACTCTGCACCAAAGCAGTGCATGCTGTGGTTTTATACAGGTATCTTAGCGTAAGCCCGCCTAATAGGTGGGGATTTTTGCTAATGCAAGCATTCAGGCAACTTGGCACGGCTTCTGCTTTATCGACCCTAGCTCCTGAAACCTGGCAAGACTTGCGACCAGGCCCGGACTCTGTAATCAACTATCAAGCTGAGGTGAACACATGAAACTCGTGACGGCCATCATTAAACCGTTCAAGCTCGATGAGGTGCGCGAAGCCTTGTCCGGCATGGGCGTGCAAGGCATTACCGTGACCGAAGTCAAAGGCTTCGGCCGTCAAAAGGGCCACACAGAGCTGTACCGCGGTGCAGAGTACGTGGTGGACTTTCTTCCCAAGGTCAAGATTGAAGCAGCGATTGACGACGCTCTGGTGGAGCGCGTGATCGAGGCTGTTGAGGGCGCAGCCCGTACCGGCAAGATCGGTGACGGCAAGATTTTTGTCTACGACTTGGAACAAGTGGTGCGTATCCGTACCGGTGAAACCGGCAAAGAAGCGCTGTAAAAAGAAAGAGAGCATGAACATGAAAAAACTTCTCGCCACGCTGGCGCTCGGCATGAGCCTGCTGACAGCAGGAACATTCGCCCTGGCCCAAACCGCCGCTCCCGCAGCTGATGCGCCCGCGGCCACTGCCTCCGCTCCTGAAGCCGCTGCACCTGCAGCAGCCCCCGCAGCTGCTCCTGCCGCTGCTGAAGCGGCACCTGCTGCTGCACCTGCTCCCGTTCCCAACAAGGGCGACACCGCCTGGATGACTATCTCCACTGCGCTGGTTCTGTTCATGACAGTTCCCGGCTTGGCTTTGTTCTACGGCGGTCTGGTCCGCAGCAAGAACATGCTGTCCGTGCTGATGCAAGTGTTCGTAGTGACCGCACTGATCTATGTGCTGTGGGCTGTCTACGGATACACCTTGGCTTTCGGCGGTGACGGTGCCTTCTTCGGCACTTTCGACAAGCTGTTCCTCAAGGGCATCACCGTGGACTCGGTGGCCGCTACCTTCAGCAAAGGTGTGGTGATTCCTGAGCTGACATTCGTCGCTTTCCAAGCCACATTCGCAGCCATCACTTGCGCTCTGATCGTGGGTGCATTCGCCGAGCGCATCAAGTTCTCTGCCGTGCTGGCTTTCTGCGTACTGTGGTTCACCTTCAGCTACCTGCCCATGGCTCACATGGTCTGGTACTGGGCCGGCCCTGATGCGATCACTGACGCTGCTTCCCTGGAAAAAGTGGTGGCTGCTGCGGGTTACCTGTGGGCCAAGGGCGCACTGGACTTCGCTGGTGGCACCGTGGTGCACATCAACGCCGCGGTTGCGGGCTTGGTCGGTGCTTACGTGGTGGGCAAGCGTATCGGTTACGGCAAGGAACCCATGGCTCCTCACAGCCTGACATTGACCATGGTGGGCGCTGCCATGCTGTGGTTCGGCTGGTTCGGTTTCAACGCCGGCTCCAACCTCGAAGCCAACGGCCTGACTGCTCTGGCCTTCATCAACACCTTGTTGGCAACTGCTGCTGCTACCTTGGCCTGGATTACCGGTGAAGCTTTGTCCCGCGGCAAGGCCTCCATGTTGGGTGCTGCCTCCGGTGCAGTGGCTGGCCTGGTTGCTATCACTCCTGCTTGCGGTTTCGTGGGCCCCATGGGTTCCATCGCGATCGGCCTGATCGGCGGCTTTGCCTGCCTGTGGGGTGTGAACGGTCTGAAGCGCCTGCTGGGTGCTGATGATTCTCTGGACGTGTTCGGTGTGCACGGTGTTGGCGGTATCGTTGGCGCTTTGTTGACCGGTGTGTTCGCTGCACCTTCTTTGGGCGGTACGGGTGTGTACGACTACGTTGCTAACGCAGTCGGCGCTGAATACTCCATCGGCAGCCAAGTGTGGATCCAGTTGCAAGGCGTGTTGGTCACCATCGTTTGGTCTGCAGTCGTGGCATTCATCGCATTCAAGTTGGTGGACCTGGTGATCGGTCTGCGCGTCTCTGAAGAAGAAGAGCGCGAAGGTCTGGACATCTCCAGCCACGGTGAAACTGCTTACAACCGCTAAGCACTGAACGCAGCGCACTGCGTTGCAGTTTCGAACCAGTTTCTTCTTGAGACTTGAGCCCGGTAACCGCGAGGTTGCCGGGCTTTTTTGTGTCCGGGCGGTGCACAATGCCACGCTGTTGCATTCACCCTTCTAAACGGAATCCCTCTATGAGTACGCCCCTGACCCTGCGCCATGGACCCTTGCGCTGCGACATCTGCCCCGAACTCGGCGGCTCCATTGCCGGCATGTGGATGAATGAGGTTCCGGTGATGCGGTCTACCCAGGGCACAGAGCTCACGAGCGTGCGCCAATCAGCGAGCTTTCCGCTCGTGCCATTTTCCAACCGCATCGGCTATGGGCAGCTGCAATGGTCCGGCACCAGCCACCCGTTGGTGAAAAACTTTGACCCCGAACCCCACACCATCCATGGCATCGGCTGGGAGCGGCCCTGGACGGTGTTGGAGAGCACGGAGAGCTTTGCTTTGCTGGCGATGGAACACAAGGCAGACGCCGCCTGGCCGTTTGACTTTGACTGCTCGCAAGCCTTCAAGCTCGAAGACGGCGCCCTGGACATGAGCCTGAGCGTGACCAACCAGAGCCGGACCCCCGCGCCGGTGGGGCTGGGCTGGCACCCTTACTTCGTTAAGCGTGCCGACGCGACAGTGCAGTTCGCCGCCAGTGGCCGCTGGGAAATGGCGGCCGACAAACTACCGACCCATCGCGAGCCCCATTCCGGGCTGATTCAGCCGACTGCCGCATTGACGGTGGACCATTGTTTTGACGGCTGGGATGGTGTGCTCACGCTCCAGGACAGCCAACTGAATGTCACCGTGCGATCTGCGCTCAGCCGCCTGGTGGTGTTCACCACGCCAGAGCGCGACAACATCGCCGTGGAGCCGGTAAGCCATGTGAACAACGCGCTGAACCTGATGGGTGCCACCGGCGCCAGCGCAGAGAGCCTGGGGGTCGTCACCTTGCAGCCGGGTGAAAGCTTCAGTTGCAGCATGCGGGTAGAAGTGCGTTCTACGCAAGAGGTGCAGGCATGAGCTGGCAGGCCCTGAGCGACGACGTGTTCGAACTGGGTGAATCCCCGTTCTGGCATCCAACGGAGCAGCAACTGTATTGGGTGGATATTCCCGGCAAGGCAATTTTGCGTGCCAATATTTACATGGGCTTTGTGCAGCGTTGGGACATGCCCAGCGAGCCCGGTTGCATTGCACCGGCTGCCAAGGGTGGTTTGGTCATCGCCCTGCGCGATGGGGTGTTCCGCGCGCAGGAGTGGGGCGGCGAGCTTGAGTGCATTGCCACCTTGCCCTATGACACGGCAGTGATTCGTGCCAACGATGGCAAGTGCGATGCTCTGGGCCGTTTCTGGGTAGGCACCATCGACGAACCCAAGGCGGGCCGTGCTGCAGAGCTTTTTTCGGTGGACTGCCGCACCGGCAGCGCCACGGTGCAACGCCATGCCGGTGATGCGTTGACCGCCAACGGCCTGGCATGGAGCCCCGACAACCGCACCGTGTTCTGGTCGGATACGCCCAACCACCTCACCCACGCCTGGGACTATGACCTCGCGTCCAACCTCCTGAGCGCACACCGGGTTTGGCGCACTTATGAGCCCAAACCCGCGGGATGGACGTTCGAAAACACGGACTACGCCGGCCGCCCCGACGGTGCCGCCGTGGATGTGGAGGGCAATTACTACGCCGCAATGTTCGAGGGGCGGCGCATTTGCAAATTCGCGGCTGATGGCAGCCTGCTAGATAGCTGGGAGACACCCGCGCAGTGCCCGACCATGCCTTGCTTCGGGGGCGAGGATCTTAAAACGCTGTACATCACCACTGCGCGCCATGGCCGCAGTGCGGCCGAGCTGACGCAGTTTCCCTTGTCGGGAGCGGTGTTCTTCATGCGGGTCGATGTGGCCGGCCTGCCGGTACATTTTTTCGCGGATTGAGCTGCAGGCAAGTCGAGCTCTGCCAACGCGGGGCGCAAATTTCCGGCGCTTTTGCGTTCAAAAAATTCACACAAGGGGCAGGAGCGGCCGCTTACCATTGCCGCCATGTCCCAATCGCCCGACGCCCTTCAGTCCTTCGTTGACCAGATCCGCCAAGCCGCTGCGCAGCGCACGCCGCTGCAGATCCGTGGTGGTGGTAGCAAAGACTTTGTTGGCTGTCTGCAACCGGCAGCTTTGTTGGATACCCGCAGTTTGACCGGTGTGGTGGACTACGCTCCCAGCGAGCTGGTGGTCACCGTAGCTGCAGGCACGCCTTTGTCAGAGCTCGAAAGTCTTTTGCTCGCCCAAGGGCAGTGCCTGCCCTTCGAGCCGCCGCACTTCGGATGGTCCGGCAGTGCCAGCCAAGCCACCGTCGGGGGTATGGTGGCCAGCGGGCTGGCCGGCCCGGCCCGCGCCAGCGTGGGCAGTGTGCGTGACTATGTGCTGGGTCTCAAGCTCATCAACGGGCAAGGCGAGCGGCTCACCTTCGGGGGCCAGGTCATGAAGAATGTGGCGGGTTACGACGTGTCGCGACTCATGGCAGGCGCCATGGGCACGCTGGGTTTGATCACAGAGGTCTCCCTCAAGGTGCTGCCGCTTGCGCCCAGCGAGGCGACTTTGGTGTTCCCCCTGCCACAGTCGGACGCACTCGAGCACTTGCACCGCTGGGGCGGCGAGCCCCTGCCCTTGAATGCCAGTTGCTGGGTGCATGACGCATCAGCAGGGCAGGCGGGGCGGGATCTGTTGTTTGTCCGGCTGCGGGGTGCTGCAGCGGCTGTGGAAGCGGCGTGCGGTCGCATGCTGAAAGAGGTGCCCGGGGAGCGTATGGACAAGTCGGAAGCCGCTGCAGATTGGGCCTTGTGCCGCGACCAGAAGCTCCCTTTCTTCACTGGAGGAGGCCAAGCTGACCACGTGCTGTGGCGCCTGTCGGTCGCCCAGACTGCGCCGGTGCTGGACCTGCCCTGGCCCCAGTTGGTGGAATGGCATGGCGGCCTGCGTTGGCTCTGGGCGCCCTTGCAGGCAGGCGCACGCTTGCAGGCGGCCGCCAAAGCTGCGGGCGGAAATGCTACTGTTTTTGTAGCTGCTGGCGCAGATACAACGGGCGCCAAGTGCCAAAATCATTCGCAATCTGCGGGGCAGGGCGCTTTGCTCAAGCGCTTGAAGGCTGCATTCGACCCGGCCGGCATTTTCAACCCCGGTCGCCTCTACTCCGACTTCTGACATGCAAACCCACCTCGCCCCCGAATACCAGAATACCGCCGATGGCCAGGCCGCAGAAGCTATTCTTCGCAAATGTGTGCACTGCGGCTTTTGCACCGCGACCTGCCCTACCTACCAATTGCTGGGCGACGAGCTGGATGGGCCACGCGGCCGCATTTACCTGATGAAACAGGTGTTGGAGGGGCAAGAACCCACCCGCGCAACCCAGATGCACTTGGACCGCTGCCTGACCTGCCGCAACTGCGAAAGCACCTGCCCCAGCGGTGTGGACTACGGGCATCTGGTGGACATTGGCCGCAAACTGGTGGATGCCAAAGTGCCCCGCCCCGCTGGCGAAAAAGCCCTGCGTTGGGCTCTCAAGGAAGGCCTGCCTTCTCCCCTGTTCGGGCCGGCCATGAAGCTGGGCCAGCTGGTGCGTCCGCTCTTGCCCCAGACCCTGAAAAACAAGGTGCCGGTGCCGCAGGATGCAGGCGCCTGGCCCGCGCGGCCCCATGCGCGCAAAGCCTTGATGCTGGCCGGATGCGTGCAGCCCGCCATGTCGCCCAACATCAACAGCGCCACCGCACGCGTGCTGGATGCGGCAGGCATACAGCCTGTCGTGGCCCCCGCCGCCGGTTGCTGCGGTGCGGTGAAATTCCACCTGAATGACCAGGACGGCGGCAAAGCCCACATGCGCGCCAACATCGATGCCTGGTGGCCCTACGTCGAGCAAGGCGTGGACACCTTGGTGATGAATGCTTCCGGATGCGGCGCCACCGTGAAAGACTATGGCCACATCCTGCGCGATGACCCGGTCTACGCGGAAAAGGCCGCCCGCATCAGCGCGTTGACCAAGGATTTGAGCGAGCTATTGCCGGAACTCGTGCCGGCGTTGAAACCACGCCTGCAGCTTGGCGCTGACACGCCTGCCTTGGTGTTCCACCCGCCCTGTACCTTGCAGCACGGCCAGAAGCTCAAGGGTGGCGTCGAGATGCACATGACCGCATTGGGCTTCGCCGTGCGGGTAGCGGCCAACGAGGCACACCTGTGTTGTGGGTCAGCCGGCACCTATTCGGTGCTGAATCCTGAGATCTCCTACCAGCTGCGTAACCGCAAGCTGGGCCACCTGGCACCTGCGGCCCACGAGGTCATCATCAGTGCCAATATCGGCTGCATCAGCCACCTGCAAAGTGGTACCGAGACCGCCGTCCGTCACTGGGTGGAAGTGTTGGATGCTGCACTGAGCGCCGCACCCTGAGCGCAGCGCCTTCCGGTAGCGGGTCTCAGGCCAAGGCGGCTTCGATGTCCTTGGCCAGGCTGGCGGGTGTGTCCGTCGGCGCATAGCGCTTGAGGACCTGCCCATCTTTGCCGATCAGGAACTTGGTGAAATTCCATTTGATCGCCTTGGTGCCCAGGAGACCGGGCGCCTCTTTCACCAGCCACTGGTACAGCGGATGGGCATCACTGCCGTTGACCTCAATCTTGGCCATCATGGGAAAACTCACGCCGTAGTTGAGTTGGCAAAACGAAGAGATTTCATCATTGCTGCCGCTGTCCTGGGCGCCGAACTGGTTGCAGGGAAAGCCCAGCACCACCAATCCCCGGTCGCCATATTCTTTGTGCAGATCCTCCAGCCCGGCGAACTGCGGGGTGAAGCCACAAGCGCTGGCCGTATTGACGATCAGCATGGCCTTGCCTTCGAATTCCTTCAGTGAAACCGTCTTTCCCTGGATGGTCTGGGCTTCAAAGTCGTAAACGCGCGTCATAAAAACTCCTCGGTGGGCAAACTCCAATCTCAACCATACCAGTTGCGTAAAGAGCTTGTGCTGGCATGCCAATGCTGGGAAGATTTGTCATGGGGAAGGAGACCATGCTTGGAACCATCACAAGAGACCACCGGATTTCTCGCCCGCTGGCGCGCCTCGCAAGAGGCCAATCACCAGGTGCAAGGCGAGGCCACCATGGAGTCGTTGCGTCGCTTCCGGGGCGTGGCTTGTTTCACTGCACCCCTGCACGCCATTCTGGCGCTGGTGTTTGCGTCCTACTCACCGCCCGCAGCGCATCCCGAATTGGCGCAATGGGCCCGTGCCCTGGTCGATGCCCAACTGGCAGCGTTTGTCGGTGTGGTGATTACCGGCTTGATGACGCACGCGCTGTTGCGCCGGCGGCAGCGCGCCAATGCTGCCGCGATTGCCCTGCAGATTGCGATATCGGGCTTGTATCTTTACTTCGGCGCCCATGTCACTTTGATCGATCTGGTGTTCAATGCCGGGGCCGGGTTGGCCAGCTACCTCATGATTTGCATCATGTTCGGTGTTCTCTCGCTGATGCGGCCGGCCATTTCCGTGCCGGTGTTCGGCATGACGTACCTTGTGTTCGTATCCATGCTGGAGCACGCATCGGTGAACCCCTTGCAGCTCACGAGTCTGCATGTCATCGCAGCGGTTGCTCCGGCTTTGGCGTTGGTCACGGCGTGGATGAACTGGTCGCAATATGCCAAGTCCGTCCTGCTGCGCCGCCAGCTCAAACGTAGCAACGAGGCACTCGTCGTCCAGCAGCAGGAGCTCGCGTTTCTGGCGGACCACGACGCCCTGACCGGGCTCTACAACCGGCGCGAGTTCATCCGCCTGGCGCAGATGGAACTGCTTAGGGCCACCCGTGTGCCATGTGAAACTGCCGTCATCATGGTCGACCTGGATTTCTTCAAGAAAATCAATGACCGCTATGGCCACCCCGGGGGCGATGCCGTGCTCAAGGCCACTGCCGCCTGCCTGAACCAGGCATTGCGCGCCACGGATACGCTGGCCCGCTTGGGAGGGGAAGAGTTCATTGTGCTGCTGCCGGCCACGGGCCGGGAGGGCGCACTGCAGGTGGCCACCAAGCTGCGTGATGCGGTGCGTAACGCTGCCATCGCATTCGACGGCGGGCTGATTGCCGTTACTGCCAGTTTCGGGGTCAGCAGCGTTCCGGCGCAAAAGCACGGCACCGTTGATGCCATTTACGCCGCCGCAGACCGGGCCTTGTATGTGGCCAAACAACTGGGGCGTGACCGCGTGGAGTACGCTGCCCCGGAAGCCTCAGAGCTCCGACCCTAACCCTGTGTGGCCGGCGCTGCGAACTTCAATCAACCGTGCAGGTTGTCGTTGCGCGCGATATCCAGCAAATGGTTCACTTCGGCCGCGTGATCGCGGCAATTGCGCTCATGCCAGCGCTTGATGAGCCACATGAAGCCGGCCACCACAATGCCGAACGCGCTGATGGCGCCGAACGCCGACAGCCCCAAGCTGGTCGACAAGGCGTAGAACCCGCCCAAGCCCAGAATGCAGGCCTGCTCGTTGAAGTTCTGAACCGCGATAGAGCGGCCTGCGCCCATCAGGTTGTGGCCCCGGTGCTGCAGCAAGGCATTCATGGGTACTACCAAAAAGCCGCCCAGGCCCCCCAGCAGAATCAAGAACGGAGCTGCCACCCAGACGTTGTTGATGAAGTTGAGCAAGATCACCAGCAGGCCCATGGCAATGCCCAAGGGAATGACGTTCACGGCATGCTCCAGGCGCATCCGCAAAGAAGCCACCACCGCACCGACGGCGGTACCGATAGCCACCACGCCGACCAGCGCCGAGGCTTGGGTGACGCTGTAGCCCAGCGCCGCTGCGGCCCAGGCCAGCACGATGTAGCGCAAGTTGCCGCTCACACCCCAGAACAGGGTGGTGGTACCCAGAGAAATCTGGCCCAGCTTGTCTTTCCAGAGTTTGCTGTTGCAGGTCCAGAAATCTGGCAGCAGGCTCAGCAGGTTCTTGGGCATGGCGCGCATGCTCACGCCCGTTTCCGGAATGCGGGTGTTGAACCAGGCGGCAATCAGGTACACAAAAATCAGAACCCCGATCGCTGCTTCCGGTGCGGTGTCAATACTGGTGGTAATGAACGGGAAATCAAATGACAGCAGCGCACTCGAAATCATCGGGCCTACCAATTGCCCGCCCAGCAACACGCCCAGGATGATGGATGCGATCGTCAGCCCCTCAATCCACCCGTTGGCTTTGACCAATTGGGAGGCAGGCAGCAGCTCGGTAAGGATGCCGTACTTGGCCGGGGAGTAGGCCGCAGCCCCCAAACCCACAATGGCGTAGGCCATGAGCGGATGGGTGCCGAACAACATCAGCAGACAGCCTACGACCTTGATGCCGTTGCTGATCAGCATGACTTTGCCCTTGGGCATGGCGTCGGCAAAAGCACCCACAAAAGGCGCCAAAACGACGTAAAACAATGCAAACATGGGCACCAGCGCAGCCTGCAGCCACTCCGGAGAACCGGAACTGCGCAATAGCTGGACGGCTCCCACAAACAAGGCGTTGTCGGCCAGCGAGCTGAAAAACTGCGCTGACATGATGGTGAAGAAGCCGCGTTTCATGGGTGGGGTCAAGGCGTATTAGCGGGGCTAATGCGCAGGATATTGTTGTGAGTCTCCAAACGTGCAACGGTTATAGCACGGTAGGGAATGTCAAAATCTTCGCAGTCCCTTCTTGCCTCTCACTCCATGCCACGTCCCATACAAGCCACCATTCATACCCAGGCCCTGCGCCACAACCTTGAAGTCTGCCGCCGCGCTGCGCCGGATGCCCGTATCTGGGCCGTGGTCAAAGCCAACGCGTATGGTCATGGCATCGAGCGCGCTTTCGAGGGCTTGCGGGGGGCTGATGGCATTGCGCTGCTGGACCTGGAAGAAGCCCAGCGGGTACGCAACCTGGGTTGGCGTGGGCCCATCCTGTTGCTTGAGGGCGTGTTTGAACAACGCGACCTGGAGCTGTGCTCACGCTTGGGACTGTGGCACACCGTGCACTGCCAGGAGCAGATCGACATGCTGGCCATCCACAAAACCAACGAGCCACACCGCGTGTTCCTCAAGGTCAACTCCGGCATGAACCGCTTGGGCTTCCAGCCGGAGCAGGTGCGTTCCGCCTGGACCCGCTTGAATGCGTTGCCTCAGGTGGACGAAATTTCGCTCATGACCCACTTCAGCAACGCCGACGGCCCCAAAGGCATTGCTGGCCAGATGGCCGTGTTCAAGCAAGCCACTGACGACCTGCCCGGTGAGCGCACTGTCAGCAACAGCGCGGCCACCCTGCGCCATTCCGGCCCCGGCCTGGTGTCAGACTGGGTGCGCGCCGGCATTGCCACCTATGGCAGTGCGCCGGACTACCCGGAGCACGACATCGCGCATTGGGGTCTGCAGCCCACCATGACGCTTGCTGCAAAAATCATAGCTACCCGCGCACTTTCCGCGGGCGATACGGTTGGGTATGGCTCCAACTTCACAGCCGACAAGCCGATGCGCATCGGTGTGGTGGCCTGTGGCTATGCCGACGGCTACCCCCGAATTTGCCCGACCGACACCCCGGTGCTGATCAATGGCGTGCGCAGCCGCGTTGTGGGCCGCGTCAGCATGGACATGATTACCGTCGACCTCGACCCGGTGCCCCAGGCCGGCATGGGCTCCGAAGTCACTTTGTGGGGCCGCGCAGCCAACGGTGCGGTGCTGCCGATTGATGAAATTGCCGCGGCGGCTGGCACCGTTGGCTATGAATTGATGTGTGCGCTCGCACAGCGGGTACCGGTGGTCGTGGCAGACTAGCCCCCCATGAAATATGTGCCCATCCCCATTGCCATGCTGGAAGTGGGCCGCCCTTTGCCTATCGACATCTGGAGCGATACCGGCCAGCTACTCCTGAAGAAAGGGCAACCGGTCGTTTCCGAGCAGCACCGGGACAAGCTCCACGCCTTCAACGCCAGCTCCACGCCGGGCGACGCCATGGCCTGGCAGCGTGCCTACGAGCGCATGGTGCACGAGATGCTGCGCGATGGTGTGGATGTGCAAACCATTGCCAAAGCGCCTATGCCCTCCCGCATCCGCGAGGTGGACTATGTGGTGGGCACCCCGCTGAGCGGCGGCTGGCCGGATTTGCAGGACGTGCTGCGCGGCATCCTCTACCAAGGCGGCTTGGCCATCAACCCGCTATCCCGCCTCGACGGCATTGCCCGCAGCGTACTCAAGCTGATGGCTGCTGATGCGGACGATGCCTTGTTTCGCCTGTTTCAGATGCTGGGCGACAACAGCCTGGGCTACTGCTCCACTCATGCGCTGCTCACCGGCGCCATCAGCCTGCTCACCGCCGAGAAACTGGGTCTGGACGCGAGCCTGCGTCGCAGCCTGCTGGACGCAGCCCTGACCCAGAATATCGGCATGGCACGGGACCAGGACAGCTTGTCCCGCCAGAACACGGCACCGTCAGAGTGGCAGCGCAAGCTGATTGCTGAGCATGCAAGCCTGAGTGCCGACACCCTGCGCAACCTGGGGTTGGAAGACGAGGACACGCTGGATTTGGTCCGCTGGCACCACCAGCCACAAAGCATGGATGCGTTGCCCCGCAATCGCATGGCGCGCCGCGTGCTGGCAACGGCGGATGCCTTCGTCGCCAAAATGGCAGCCCGCAAAACCCGGTCGCCCTTGCCGCCGATTGCTGCCGCCAAGTCGATTTTTGCCGGCACTGAAGGAGATGCAGCCAATGTGGGTGCTGCGATGGCCACCACTACGGGCTTCTACCCCCCGGGCACGTTTGTCTTGCTCGCCAATGGCGACACCGCGGTCGTTGCCCAGCGGGGCACGCGGGCCAATGCCCCCTGGGTGGTGCCGGTGATGGACAAAAACAGCATGCCCGTGGTGCAGTACATCTGCCGCGACACCAACGACCCGGCGTGGGCTTTGGTAACGCCCCTGAACTTCCAGTCGGTGAAGATAGCCGTCAGTGCCGACCGGGTGCAGCGCGCCCGCAGCCGGCTGCCCAAGGCCTGATCAGGCTCCCGGCGGGGTAGGGTCTTGGCGGCCTGCCCATTTCAGGCCTGCGCAGGCCAGCAAGGTAAGCCCTACCAAAACTGCGCACACCGCCCATTGCTCTGCATCCAGTGCCGCGAAAGCCGCCAATTGCCGTATCCACGGTACGTACACCATGGCTAGCAACACGCCCATTGCCACCGCACATACGCCCCATAACACGCCATTGGGACGCAGCAGCCAGGCGCGCGGGTTCAGCTGGGCGCTGCGGTTCATAAAGATCAGGCTCAGGTTGACCAGCAGCAGGGTGGCAAACGCCAGTGTGCGCGCATGCTCCGGGCTGGCATGGGCCAGGCCCCAGGCCATGGCGCCCACAACCGCCAGCAAACCCACGACGCCTTGCGCAAGCGCCTGCCAGAGGGTGCCACGGTTCAGCAAAGCCGCCTTCACATCGCGCGGGGGCTGTTGCATGCCGCTTTGCTCGGCGGACTCGTTTTCAAACACCATGGAGCAGGCCGGGTCTATCACCAGTTCCAGAAAAGCAATGTGCAACGGGAACAAGGCGGTCGGCCAGCCCAGCAGTACCGGCAGCAGCGCCATGCCGGCAATCGGCACATGCACCGCCAGCACATAGGCCATGGACTTGCGCACATTGTCAAAAATGCGCCGGCCCAACCGCACTGCGGCAGTGATGGACGCAAAGTTGTCGTCCAGCAGCACCAAGGCTGCCGATTCGCGCGCCACATCAGTACCGCGTTGCCCCATGGCAATGCCTACATGGGCCGCTTTGAGGGCAGGGGCGTCGTTCACACCGTCGCCGGTCATGGCCACGATCTGCCCTTCGGCTTGCAGGGCCTGCACGATGCGCAGCTTTTGCACCGGCGCCACCCTGGCGCACACCCGGGTGTGGCGCATGCGCTCGCGCAAGGCTGCGTCGTCCAGGGTGTCGATGTCGTCTCCATTGAGCACTTCATCGGCCGCCGTGTTACCCGGCCCTGTGGCTGCGGTGAGGATGCCCGCGTGTTTTGCGATGGCAGTGGCCGTGCCCGGGTGGTCGCCGGTGATCATCACCACCCGGATACCTGCCTGTAAACACTCCGCCACCGAGTCGGCAATACCCAGGCGCAGCGGGTCTTCCAGCCCGATGAGGCCGAGCAAGGTGAAGTCGAAATCGTGCTCCTGCCCCGGCAGGGTGATAGTGCCCGCTGCACCCGGTACCCGGCTGGAGGCCACGCCCAGCACGCGCAGTCCTTGGTCTGCCAATGCAGCGGCTGCCGCTTGGGCACGGGCCAACTCGGCAGGCGGCAGGTGGCACAGGTCGAACACCGCCTCGGGCGCGCCCTTGGCGGCTACGATGTGGGCATCGCCGTCATCGGCCGTCCACACATGCGACATGGCGCGCAGCTGCGGGCTCAGGCCGTATTCGCGCACCAGGGTCCAGTCGCGGTGCAGGTGCTCGGTGTCTTGCAGGGTCTGGGCGCCCAGCCGGTGGAAGGCCTGTTCCATCGGGTCAAACGGCTCCTCCACACTGGCCAGAATGGCGTACTCGGCCACGCGGTGAAACGCCTCCGGCAACGCGTGGGGTTCGCCGTCAGGGAGGGCCAGAGTTTGATCTGCTGCCGTGCCACCATAGGCAAACAAGGCGGCCACCCGCATGCGGTTTTCGGTCAGGGTACCGGTTTTGTCCACGCAGAGCACCGAGGTCGCCCCCAGAGTTTCAATGGCGGCCAGGCGGCGGGTCAGCACCTGCTGTTTGGCAAGCCGCCAGGCACCCAATGCCGGCAGCACGGTGAGGATGACGGTGAATTCTTGTGGAAGCAAGGCCATGGCCAAGGCGATGCCCGAGAGCAGGGCGGCGGTCCAGTTGCCGTGCATCAGTCCACTGGCCAATATCAGCAGCACGCTGGCAGCAAACGCCACCACCGCCAGGCGTTTGACCAGCACGGTCGTTTGTTGCTTGAGCGGCGAGTCTTCCGGGCCCAAGCCGTCCAACGCGCTGCCGATGCGCCCCATGGCCGACGCCGCGCCGGTGTGCTCCACCCGCGCCAGCCCGTGGCCGCGCACCAGCAGGGTGCCGCCGAAGAGGGCGGCGTCGCCCCCGGTGGCGGCCTTTTCGACGGGCACCGATTCGCCGCTGAGCATGGACTCGTCCGCCATCACATCGCTGCCGCTCAAGAGCGTGGCATCCGCGGCCACCCGGTCGCCCTCGGCCAGCACCAGCACATCACCCGGCACCACGGTGCTGCCCGGCACGGCTTGGGCCTTGCCGTCGCGCAGCACCTGGGCCTGCGGGCTGGCGAGCTGGCGCAGGGCCTGCATGGCGTGTTCGGTTTTGCCTTCCTGGTAGAGCGTGAGCGCCACCACCATCACCACCAGCCCGAGCAGAATGCCGCCCTCCTGCCAGTCGCCCAGCAGGCCGTAGAGCACGGCAGCACCCAGCAGCAGCAGGAACATGGGCTCGGTCAGGGTCTCGCGGGCGATGGCGGTCCAGCGCCGTGAGCCGGCGCCGGGCAGTGCGTTGGGGCCGTGGTCGTCCAGCAACTTGACGGCCTGTACGTTGCTCAGGCCTTGGGACGCAGTGCTGTCGGCAGTGGAGGCCATTGTTTCAGGTGAAATTGGCATGTAGCCCCTGTGGAATGTGCGCGAGCAGCTCCTGATTTAGTAGCAAACTCCCGGGGCACTTGTCACCATGCTAGAGATGCATGGCGTTGCCGTCTGTGATCTGGCGCATGGTCTGCGCAGTTTGGTATCTGTGGTTTTGTACAGTATTATTCCCGCCATGGCCAAAGACAAAACCATCTACACCTGCAACGAGTGCGGCGGCACCAGCCCCAAGTGGCTGGGCAAATGCCCGCACTGCAACGCCTGGAACACGCTGATCGAATCCGTGGCCAGCAACGATGGCCCGGCCAAAAACCGCTTCGCCTCGCTGGCCAAGACGGCCGAGGTCACGGTGCTCTCCGACATCGAAGCCCAGGACGTGGAGCGCACCCCTACCGGCCACGAGGAGCTGGACCGTGTGCTGGGGGGTGGTATGGTCGAAGGCGGCGTGGTGTTGATTGGCGGCGACCCCGGCATCGGCAAGTCCACACTCTTGTTGCAGGCACTCGATTCGCTGCAGCGCTCCGGCAAGAACACCCTCTACGTCACCGGCGAAGAGAGCGGGGCGCAAGTCGCTTTGCGCTCGCGCCGCCTGGGGCTGGACCACTCGCAGGTGAAAGTGCTGGCCGAGATTCAGCTCGAAAAAATCCTCGCCACCCTGGAGGCCAACCGCCCGGACGTGGCGGTGATCGACTCCATCCAGACCGTGTACTCCGAGCAGCTCACCAGCGCGCCGGGCTCGGTGGCACAGGTGCGCGAGTGCGCAGCCCACCTGACCCGTGCGGCCAAGGCCAGCGGCACCGCGATCGTGCTCGTGGGCCATGTGACCAAAGAGGGCGCGCTGGCCGGGCCGCGCGTGCTGGAGCACATGGTGGACACGGTGCTGTACTTTGAGGGCGACACGCACAGCCAGTTCCGGCTGGTGCGCGCCATCAAAAACCGCTTTGGAGCGGTCAACGAGATTGGCGTGTTCGCCATGACCGAAAAAGGCCTGAAGGGCGTGAGCAATCCGAGCGCCATCTTTCTGAGCCAACACGCCGAGCCGGTGCCCGGCAGTTGTGTGATGGTCACGCTGGAAGGCACCCGCCCGCTCTTGGTGGAAATTCAGGCGCTGGTGGACATGGGTGGCCCGTCGCCCCGCCGGCTGAGCGTGGGCTTGGACAAAGACCGTCTGGCCATGCTGCTGGCGGTGTTGCACCGCCACGCTGGCGTGGCGTGTATGGACCAGGATGTGTTCATCAACGCGGTGGGCGGCGTGCGCATCGGCGAGCCGGCGGCTGACTTGGCAGTCATGCTGTCCATCACCTCCAGCCTGCGTGGCAAGCCCTTACCCAAAGGCTTTATCGCGTTTGGCGAAGTGGGTCTGGCCGGGGAGGTGCGCCCCGCGCCGCGTGGGCAGGAACGTCTGAAGGAAGCCGCAAAGCTCGGTTTCACCATGGCCGTGGTGCCCAAGGCGAATGCGCCCAAAAAACCGATCGATGGCATGACCATCCACGCGGTGGAGCGGGTGGAAGAGGCCATGAACGTGGTGCGCGACTTGACCTGAGGCAATACGTCCGGGCCCGCATCTGCCTACACTGCAGGCATGCGCTGGCTGAACAAACTGCCTCAATCGATCCGCTCAGCCTCCGGGCTGGAGTGGGCCTTGTGGCGCAAACTGCCGCTCATTGCCCTGGCGGGCACCGCGCTGCCTTTGTTGGGGCTGGCGCTCTACCACGCGGGCGCGGATGCCGGTAACCCTGCAGAGGCGCGGGCGCTGCACCTGGCGGATTTCATAGTATTCGGGGTCATCGTGTTCCACTGGACGCTGGTGATCACAGCGGCCATCGGGTGCGTGGTGGTCATGGTGATGAAGGGCCCCGCCTATGTGGCTGACGGGCTGGACGTCAGCCACAGCGAGCAACCGCGCACCGACCTGTAGCGCGCCGCAGCGCAGCGCTTAAGACCTGCTTAATCTTCGCGGGCCACCATGCAGGTCATGGAGGTCACCATGTCACTCATCCCCGTTACAGCAGTTGCTGCAGCCCGCTTTGCAGCGCGCACGCTGGCATTCGCTACCGTCCTTGCCGTCACCCAGGCTGGAACTGCCTGGGCCGGCACCCCGCAAGAGCAGCTGGGCACCTTGAGCGCCCAAGCAGGCCGCAGCCCGAATGTGGCGCAGGGTCAGCAGTTTTTCAATGCCAAACATGGTCGTGAATGGAGCTGCGCGTCCTGCCACAACGCCCAGCCCACGGGCGAGGGTAAGCACGCGAATACGGGCAAATCCATCTCCGCGCTGGCCCCTGCTTTTAACCCCGAGCGCTTCACCGATCCCGCCAAAAGCGAGAAGTGGTTCCGCCGCAACTGCAATGACGTGCTGGCCCGCGAATGCACGGCCGCCGAGAAGGCCGATGTGCTGGCCTGGCTGATGAGTCTGAAGCGCTGAGTTGTGCCCCTTTGCAAAGGAAGAACTATGAAAAACAAGCCCCTGGCGCCCGTCCGATATGCGCGAGCAGCTATGAAATGGATAGCAATTGTGCTGCTGGCCGGCGCTGGCCTGGCGCGCGCAGACAGTCCGCAGCGCGTCGCACCGCTGCCCAAGTACCAGCAGGAGTGCGCCGCTTGCCACTTGGCGTATCCGCCCGGCATGCTGCCCGCCGCATCGTGGAAGCGACTCATGGGATCGCTGTCCACCCATTACGGTACCGATGCATCACTCGACGAAGCCAGTGTGCGGGAAATCAGTGGCTGGCTGCAAACCCATGCCGGCACTTACAAGCGGGTGTCTGAAGAGCCGCCGCAAGACCGCATTACCCGGTCGCAATGGTTCGTGCGCAAGCACAACGAGGTGGATCCGCAAATCTGGAAGCAGGCGGCTGTCAAAAGCGCCGCCAACTGTGCGGCCTGCCACACCGCGGCCGACAAGGGCAGCTTCCGCGAATCCGAAATCCAATTTCCCAAAGGCCTGGACGCGCGCTTTCGCCGCAACTGGTCTGATTGATGGAGAGTTAAGTTCATGTCTTCCACTTCATTGCCCGGCCCGGCAGCCATGGCCCCTGCCGGAAACCCCGTCCCTGCCAAGCGAAGCCGCCGCATCGTCGATGCGCCCACCCGGGTGTTCCATGCCTTGTTTGCACTCTGTTTTTTAGGCGCTTACCTCACTGCCGAGGGCGAGTCCATGCGGCTCTTGCACGTCACGCTGGGTTACAGCATGGCGGGCTTGCTGGTGTTCCGCTTGGTGTACGGGCTGGTCGGGCCCCGCCACGCGCGCTTGAGTCTGCTGGCAGGCAAGCTCCGGTCGCTACCGCAATGGCTGGCATCCGTGGTCCAGGGCACCGCAGACCGGAAATGGGCTGCGGTGAACTGGCGCCAAGGGCAGAACCTGGCGCTTGCGGTGGCGGTCGTCGCCTTGATGGTGCTGGTGGTGCCGCTCACGCTGTCGGGCTACGCCACGTACAACGAATGGGGCGACTGGTTGGGAGACGTGCACGAACTAGCTGGTAATGCGTTCCTGGTCGTGGTGCTGGTGCATGTGGGCATCGTGCTGCTGCTCAGCCTGCTGCGTCGCAAGAATATGGCGATGCAAATGGTGCACGGTCGCGGGCAAGGGCCGGGCCCCGACTTGGTGAAACGCAACCACGCGTGGCTGGCGGTCTTGATCCTGGTGGCGGTGCTGGGCTACTGGAGCTGGGAGTGGCAGCAGTCGCCTAATGGCTTGATCTCTGCGCAGGCTGTCACTGACCTTCTGAGCGGGCGGGAGTCCGGCGATTCCGATTGAGCAACGATCAAGAGTTACGCGCGCTTGGTGCGTGCAAAATGACAAGGCGCACTCCCTGTGCCTCTCCCTGAGTTTTGATGGAATGACCCATGCGTATCCTGCTGGCTGAAGACGACCCCATGCTGGGCGATGGCCTGCGCGCCGGCCTGCGGCAGATGGGTTTTCAGGTGGACTGGGTGCGCGACGGCGTGGCCGCCGAGCGCGAGCTGCGCGCCGTGGACTACGCCGCTGCGGTGCTCGATCTCGGCCTGCCCGGCAAAGATGGCATGGAGGTGCTGCAGGCCCTGCGCGCCGCGCGCAACACCACCCCCGTGCTGGTGCTCACGGCCCGTGACGCGGTGCCCGACCGCATCCGCGGGCTGGACGCCGGTGCCGACGACTATGTGCTCAAGCCGGTGGACCTGCACGAGCTGGCTGCGCGCTTGCGCTCCCTGGTGCGCCGCTCGCACGGGGTGGCGCAAGACATCTTGCAGGCCGGCGCGCTGAGCCTGGACCCGTCGGCCCGGCAAGTCACGTGGATGGACGAGGCCGTACCGCTGTCTACCCGCGAATTTGATTTGCTGCATACCTTGATGCGCAGTGCCGGCCGCGTGCTGTCGCGCGAACAGCTGGAGCAGCAGATGTACAGCTGGGGCCTGGAGGTCGAGAGCAACACCATCGAAGTGCATATCCACCACCTGCGTCGCAAGTTGCAGGCAGATGTCATCCAGACCGTGCGCGGTGTGGGCTACATGCTCAACCCTCGGGCGGGCGTTTGACCATGTCTCGCCTGCACTCCATGCAACTGCGCCTGCTGGCCTATCTGTCGGCCGGCGTGGCATTGGTCTGGCTGGCTGCTGCGGCCTGGACCTGGGTGGACGCCCGGCATGAACTCGATGAGCTGCTCGACAGCCACCTCACCCAAGCGGCCGCTTTGCTGGTGGTGCAGCAGTCGCATGTGGACGACGAGGCGGACGACGAGGAAGCCCCTGTCCTGCACAAATACGCACCGCGTGTCGCGTTTCAGGTCTTCCATGAAGGCGTGTTGGTGGCCCGCTCGGGCAACATCGGAACGACGCCCATGAGCCGCGAAACCCGCGGTTTCGACACGGTGGCCCTGGACAACGGCGAACGCTGGCGGGTGTTTGCCACCCGCGGCAGCAAGCGCGATATCCAGGTGTATGTGGGTGAGCAACTCGATTCGCGCAACGGCATCCTCAAGGCCGTGTTGCGCGGCATGTTGCTGCCGTCGATGTTGGCCTTGCCACTGTTGGCAGCCCTAATGTGGTGGGCTGTGCGCAAAGCCATGGCGCCCTTGGACGCCTTGGGTCAGAGCTTGCGCAGCCGCGCCCCGGACAGCACGGTCCCGGTGCCCCGCGACGACTTGCCCACGGAAATGCGGCCCATGGTCGATGAGCTCAATGCCTTGTTGCAACGCATCGAGGGCATGGTGGCGTCAGAACGCCGCTTTACGGCCGATGCGGCCCATGAGCTGCGCACGCCCATCGCCGCCATCCGCACCCAGGCCCAGGTGGCCATGGGCGCGGTGGATGATGCGGACGAGCGCCGCCATGCCCTGCAGAACACCCTGGCCGGATGCGACCGGGCTGCACGCCTTGTCGACCAACTGTTGACCCTGGCGCGGTTGGATGCCCCCGTAGCCGCTGCTGCCACCGGGCCTACCGATCTGAGTGCCCTTGCCCGCAGTGTGGCAGCCGACATCGCTCCCCAGGCCTTGGCCCAAGGACAGGATCTGGAGTTGCAAGCGCCCTCGGCCTGCATGGTGGCTGCCGATGAAACCCTGCTGCGCATGCTTCTGCGCAACCTGCTGGACAACGCGAGCCGGTACTCCGGCCCCGGTGCTAGCATTTGGGTGGAAGTGACGGCCTCCGGCGGCATGGCGCATTTGACGGTACAGGACGGCGGACCCGGCTTGACCGATGCGGAGATGGCTCGCTTGGGCGAGCGCTTCTTCCGGGTACTGGGGTCGGCCCAAACCGGTAGCGGCTTGGGCTGGTCCATCATGCGGCGCATTGCCGAGGCTACGGGTGCCCGCGTGCAACTCGGCCGTTCAGGCACGCTGGGAGGCCTGCAAGTCCAGGTGCGCTGGCCACTGGCGACAGCGGGCTAAGACCCGATTTTCGGCAGGGCGTCTCCGGAAAGGACCGCGGAGCCTGCCAGAATTACGCATGTTTTTTCAAAAAATCCAACGTTTCGTGATCCCCTTGGCTGCGCTGGCGGCCTTGGTCTTGAGTTACCGCCACTACAGCTGGCCGGGTGTGGCCCTGGTGGGCGGCGGGCTGGTGATGTGGCAGTTGCTGCATTTCACCCGCATGTTGCAGGTGCTCAAGCGGGCGGCCAACCGGCCCATCGGACATGTGGACAGTGCCGTGATGCTGCACTCCAAGTTGCGCCCCGGGGTGCCCCTGCTGCACGTGGTGGCCATGACCCGCTCTCTGGGCCAACTCGAATCCCCCAAAGATACCCAGCCGGAGCGCTTCCGCTGGACTGACACCTCCGGCAGCAGCGTGCTGTGTGTGTTTCTGGGTGGCAAGTTGCAAAGCTGGGAGCTGTTCCGGCCCGAGCCGCCAGCGACTGAGGAGGCGGCAGGAACCCCGGCGGCCGTGACGGTGGACGTCGCCCCGTAAAATCTTCCTTTTTGCAACACCTGCAACCGAATTACTTCAAGGACACCCCGATGAGCGTACTACCTCCCTCCATGTCTGATCGCGACGGAAAAATCTGGATGGATGGCCAGATGGTCGAATGGCGTGACGCCAAGATCCACGTGCTGAGCCATACGCTGCACTACGGTTGCGGTGCTTTTGAAGGTGTGCGTGCCTACAACACCGTGAACGGGCCGGCCATCTTCCGCCTGCAGGAGCACACCGAGCGCCTGTTCAACAGCGCCAAGATTCTGCGGATGGCCATTCCTTTCACCCAGGAGCAAGTCAATGACGCCCAGTGCGCCGTGATTCGCGAAAACAAGCTGGAATCCGGTTACCTGCGCCCCCTGACTTGGATCGGCGACAAGAAGCTGGGCGTGTCCCCCAAGGGCAACACCATCCACTTGATGGTGGCCGCATGGGCATGGGGTGCGTACCTGGGGGAAGAGGGTATGCGACGCGGCATCCGCGTCAAAACCAGCAGCTACACCCGCCACCACGTCAACATCACCATGACGCAAGCCAAGGCGGTGAGCAACTACACCAACTCCATTCTGGCCAACATGGAAGCCACGGATGATGGCTACGACGAAGCCCTGCTGCTCGACAGCTCCGGTTTCGTGTCCGAAGGTGCTGGCGAAAACATCTTCGTGATCAAGAACGGCGTGATCTACACCCCCGACTTGTCCGCTGGCGCCCTCAATGGCATCACCCGCAACACCGTGTTCCACATCGCCAAGGACCTGGGCCTGGAAATCGTGCAAAAGCGCATTACCCGCGATGAGGTCTACATCGCGGACGAAGCCTTCTTCACCGGAACCGCTGCAGAAGTGACCCCTATCCGTGAACTCGACCGCATCGAGCTGGGCAAGGGCGACTATGTGGGCAGCCGTGGCCCGATCACCGAAAAAATCCAAACCGCGTTCTTTGACATCGTCAACGGACGCAATCCCAAATACGCCCACTGGCTCACGAAAGTCTGATCATGTCCAAAGCTGTTGTTGAACTCTTGGCCAAAGACCTGAACCACCAGGGTGGTGTGTTTTGCCCCAGCCCGGTGGCAGGCATGCAAACCTGGAACACCCACCCCAAGGTCTACCTCGACGTAGGCCGCGCCGGCGAAGCCAAGTGCCCTTATTGCGGCACGGTGTACAAGCTGAAGGACGGCGAGCATTTCGACGGACATCATTAAGGCCCTGGTCATCGCGCCCCAGTGGATTGGGGACGCGGTGATGACAGAGCCGCTGCTGCGTCGTCTGGCGGCGCGGGGCGAGCGCATCACGGTGGCTGCGGTGCCTTGGGTGGCACCCGTCTACCGTGCCATGCCCCAAGTCGCCGAGGTCCTCGTCTTGCCCTTTGCGCGCGGTGGCGTGCAGTGGGCCGCCCGCCGGGCGTATGCCGCTGCCTTGCGCGGCCAATTTGCCAAAGCCTACGTCTGTCCCAACTCCCTGAAAAGCGCGCTGATCCCTTTCTGGGCAGGCATTCCTGAGCGCATCGGCTACACCGGCGAGCTTCGGTTCGGCATGCTGAACCAGCGCCTGCCCAATCCGCCCGAAGGCAGCCGTCCGCCCATGGTGGCGTTTTACTCCGCCCTGAGTGGTGAGGCCGGCGTGGACACAGACCGGCCTGCTTTGCAAGTGGCAGCAGATGCCATTGCCGCCGTGCTGGCACCGCGTGCCTTGCACGCGCAGGGCTTCTATGTGGTGGCGCCTGGTGCCGAGTACGGCCCGGCCAAGCGCTGGCCTGCCACCCACTTTGCAGCCTTGGTAACCCGGCTGGACAAGCCTGTCTTGCTACTCGGCTCCGCCAAAGACGATGCGGTGTGCAACGAGATCGCGGAGGCGGTGAACGCCGTCCGCCCCGGCCACTGTGCGAATCTTGCCGGACGCACCAGCCTGGACGAAGCCGTGGCCCTGATTGCCGGGGCGCATGCCATGGTGAGTAACGATTCCGGTCTCATGCATGTGGCGGCGGCGTTCGGGGTGCCGCAGGTCGCGATCTTCGGATCTTCCAGCCCGCTGCACACACCGCCGCTGAACCCGGCCGCCACGGTCTTGTGGCTGAAGAACGATCCCTCCTACCAGCCCCCTCTGGATTGCGCACCGTGTTTCAAGCGGGACTGCCCCTTGGGCCACACCCGGTGCCTGAACGACATCACGTCGGATAAAGTGCTATCGGTTTTGTAGCTGCCCGCGCATATTCCATGGGCGCCATGGCCAAAATCGGTACAAAAAAAAGCCACCCGAAGGTGGCTTTATAAAGTCCCCGGAGGGACGTCGTTGGAACCTGTTGAAGGAGGCCTATGTTTGGCCTTCTCTTCTATCCTTGTGAACTGTGACAGCAGCTGGGGTGAATTTTCGTGCGGCGTCGCACAAAGCGGTATCCCCCATTCGGGTGAATTTGCAGCTTTTTGCAAAGTTTTTGCCAATCTTCAGATTTTTTCAGGCTGCGCCGTAGAAGCCGTGGCGGCCTAAAACCCGGCAAGAATCCAATCCGCCCGGTGCCGGGTGGCTGCAATGCGCACGGCATTCGGTTCGTCGGTGTCACGTATCCAGTCGCGGGCGGCCTGTTCGCTGCGGCCGAATCGCATGTGCCGCTCCAGCAGGCGCTGGTGGCGGGTCACAGGGTCCAAGTCCAGGTACCAGGCTTCATCCAGCAGGGCGCGCACTTCTGCCCAGGGGCCTTCTTCCATCAGCAGGTAATTGCCCTCGGTGATCAGCAGTGGTTTGTCGCCCTCCAGCGCAGTGCTTCCCGCGATGGACTCCTCCAGGCCACGGTCAAAGTCGGGCGCATAGATGGTTTCACCCGGGCTCTGCTGGCGCAGGCGCTTGAGCAAATCCACAAAACCGGCACTGTCGAAGGTCTGCGGGGCGCCTTTGCAATGACGCAGCCCCAAGCGGGCCAACTCCCGGTTGGCGAGGTGAAAGCCGTCCATGGGCAGGTACTGGCTGCGGTCGGCAAAGTGGCGTTGCAGAGCCTGGGCCAGTGTGGACTTGCCGGCGCCCGGCCCGGCAGCAATGCCGAGAATGACGCGTCGCCCTTGGGCCAGCAGCGTCTCCACGCGCGCTATGGCCTCCAAAGGCAGGGTGAAGGCGGGAGCGGGGACGGTTTCCGGAGTCGAAATATTTGCGGCCTGATTAGGGTTTTCCATAATTAAATTAACTTGATTTAGTTGGTCGGTGAAGTTTATAGTCCGTCCACGCCGAAACCAGAGCGTAGTTCCCCGGGGCCCATTCCCGGGGTTTCATGACCACAAGTGTCGTACCGACCGAGGAGACTTGAATGAAAAAATCCACCACCCTGGCGCTGACCGCCATCGCCTTTGCCGCTTCCGCCGCCACGTCTGCATTCGCTGCTGAGCCCGTGATCGGCCTGATCACCAAAACCGAAAGCAACCCCTTCTTCGTGAAGATGAAGGAAGGCGCTGAAGCCGAAGCCAAGAAACTCGGCGCCAAGTTGTTGAGCGCTGCCGGCAAGCAAGACGGCGACACCGCCGGCCAGATCGCCGCGATGGAAAACATGGTTGCTGCTGGCGCCAAGACCATCCTGATCACTTCTTCCGGCGACGCTATCGTCCCCACCATCAAGAAAATCAAGGCCCAAGGCGTGCAAGTGATTGCTTTGGACAGCCCCGTCGACGAAGCTGACGCTTTGTTCGCCACCAACAACTACAAAGCTGGTGAGTTGATCGGTGCTTATGCCAAGGCTGTGATGGGTGGCAAGAAGCCCGTGATCGCGACCATGGACTTGTTCCCCGGGCACCCCGTGGGCGCACAACGCCATAACGGTTTCCTGGCTGGCTACGGCTTGAAGTCCCTGGACGCCAAGAGCAACGAATTGGCTCAACCTGCTGAAGTGGTCTGCATGGCGGACAGCTACGGCGACGCAGCCAAGGGCCAGACCGGCATGGAAAACTGCCTGCAGAAGAACAGCAACATCAACGTGGTGTACGCCATCAATGAACCCGCTGCTGCAGGTGCTTACAAGGCTCTGAAGGCCGCCGGCAAAGAAAAAGACGTCGTGATCCTGGGTGTGGACGGCATGTGCTCCAACGGTGTGGGCAACGTCGAGAAGGGCGTGATCGCTGCGACCAGCATGCAATACCCCCTGAAGATGGCTGCAATGGGTGTGGCGGCCGGCGTGAAGTACGCCAAGGACGGCAAGCGCCAGACCGGCTACACCGACACCGGTGTGGATCTGGTGGTGGGCAAGGCTGTGGCCGGCATCAAGAGCATCGACACCAAGACCGCACGTGGTCAGTGCTGGGGCGATTAATTGCCCAAGCGCCGGTCAGGCTTACGGCCTGAGCGGCAAGGGGTCAGCAGTTGCTGACCCCCTCTCCGAAAGCTCCAGGGATGGGGCTTTCGTTTACTCATCCCTTTGTGCATAGCCCGGTGGCAACGACTGTCTCTCGCCACAGATCTAGCAAAGCTGACTTCCATGAACACGCTCAAAGCCAAACTTCCCCCGATGGGAACCTTAGGTCCGGCTATCGCCCTCGTGCTGGCCTGCGCCTTCTTTTCTTTCCAGCATGAGAACTTCCTCACGCTGAAGAACTTTTCCCTGATCCTGCAGCAAGTCATGGTGGTCGGCACGATCGCGATCGGCCAGACCCTGATCATCCTGACCGCCGGCATCGACCTGTCCTGCGGCATGGTGATGGCACTGGGCTCCATCGTCATGACCAAGTTCGCTGCCGACTACGGGCTGAGTGCTCCGGTCGCCATTTTGTGCGGCATTGCAGCGACTACCTTGTTCGGCCTGATCAATGGCTTGCTGGTAACCCGCGTCAAGCTACCACCCTTTATCGTGACCCTGGGGACATTGAACATTGCGTTCGCCATCACCCAGCTCTATTCCCGCGCCCAAACAGTTACCAACATCCCCGACGGCATGAATCTGTTGGGCGAAACCTTCACCCTCGGTGCGGCCCGCGTACCCTTCGGCGTGGTGCTCATGCTGACTTTGTATGTGGCTGTCTGGATTTGGCTGCGTGACACCGCCCAAGGGCGCCACGTGTACGCCGTCGGCAACAGTCCCGAAGCCACCCGTCTTACCGGCATCTCCACAGAAAAAGTGTTGCTGGGTGTCTACGTTCTCGCAGGTGTGTTCTATGGCATCGCGTCCACATTGGCAGTAGCCCGTACCGGTGCCGGCGACCCGAATGCCGGTCAGACCGAAAACCTGGACGCCATCACCGCCGTGGTACTGGGCGGAACCAGCCTCTTCGGCGGCCGCGGCATCATTATTGGCACCCTGGTCGGCGCACTGATTGTGGGTGTGTTCCGCAACGGCCTGACGCTGATGGGCGTGTCCTCGGTGTACCAGATTCTGGTGACCGGTATTCTGGTGATTCTGGCGGTCGCCACGGATCAAATGTCCCGCAAAGGAGCACGTTAATGAGCGCCCCGCAAATCGTGATGCAGGCCAAGGGCCTGGTCAAACGCTATGGTCAAGTTACTGCTTTGGATGGCGCGGACTTTGAACTTCGCGCCGGTGAAATTCTGGCGGTGATCGGTGACAACGGCGCAGGCAAGTCATCGCTAATCAAGTGCCTCTCCGGAGCCACCATTCCCGACGAAGGTGAAATCCTTCTCGACGGCAAAGTGATTCACTTTAAGAGCCCTATCGACGCACGCATGTCAGGCATCGAAACGGTGTACCAGGACCTCGCCGTGGCGCCAGCCATGACCATCTCTGAAAACCTGTTTCTTGGTCGTGAACTGCGCCGCGCAGGGTTGCTGGGCAAACTCGGTTTCATTGACAAGAAACGCATGCTCACCGAGAGCATTACCCGTATGAACGATCTCAAGGTCGGCATCCGCTCCATGACGCAAGCGGTGGAAACACTATCCGGCGGCCAACGCCAGTGTGTGGCGGTGGGGCGTGCGGCAGCGTTTGCACAACATGTGGTCATCATGGATGAGCCCACTGCAGCACTCGGTGTGAAAGAGGGCAATATGGTGCTCGAGCTGATCCGCCGCGTGCGCGACAAGGGCTTGCCAGTCGTGCTGATTTCTCACAATATGCCGCACGTGTTTGAGGTGGCAGACCGCATTCACATTGCCCGCCTGGGAAAGCGCGCGGCGGTGGTCAATCCCAAGAAAATCAGCATGAGCGATACCGTGGCGGTGATGACTGGTGCCAAATCCGTGGATGATTTGCCTGAAGACGCTTTGGCTTATTAAGAAAGAGGCAAACCTTGCTCAAGGGAATCGATCCGGTCCTGACACCGGAATTGCTCAAGGTGATGATGGAAATGGGCCATGACGACACCATCGTGCTGGCCGATGCCAATTTCACCGCAGTGCGCTATGCCAATGGCAAACCACTCATCCGTTTGCCTGGCATTGGCATGGCACGCGCTGTCGCGGCCGTGACATCGCTGATGCCGCTGGTTGCGGACGAACGGCACCCGGTGGGCTACATGCACGTGAGCGGGCAGCCCCAAGGTTACCGCTCTGCGCTCCAGCGGGAAGTGCTGGAAACCTTGGAAGCCGGCTTCCTGCAAGGGCAAACGGCCGAAGCCATTGAGCGCTATGCCTTCTATGAACGAACAGCGTCGGCCTTTGCCATCGTTCTGACGGGCGAGTTGCAGCCATTCGGGAATTTCTTGTTGCGCAAGGGAGTGATCGGCGACAATCTCCGACCATGAACTTCGTCGAATCCCTGCCGAACGCACGCGCTGATGCACTGGCCCCGCCAGTGGCCACGGCGCCCCCGGTGTTGCGGCCACGTGGCTCCAACCACGTGGGCATGCGCCAGTTCAATGAACGGGTGGTTCTGCAGGCGGTTCGACTGAATGGCAGTTTGCCCAAAGCAGACCTGGCCCGATTGACCGGGCTGACTGCCCAAACCATTGGCTTGATTACCACCCGGCTGGAAGACGACGGACTTTTGTTGCGGCAAGACCGGGTGCGCGGCCGTATTGGCCAGCCCTCCGTGCCCATGGCCCTGAACCCGGATGGCGCTTTCTCCCTCGGCATCAAGATCGGCCGGCGAAGTGCAGACTGGCTGTTGGTGGATTTCACAGGTGCGGTTCGTGCGCGTGAAACCCTGCCGTATGACTTCCCGGATGCCGAAGCCTTGTTGCCCGAAGTGCAAAAGCGCATGCGCGCCATCCAGGATGGTCTGGGCCCCTTGGCGCAGCGCATCGTCGGTGTAGGCGTAGCCGCACCCTTCAACTTGGGCGGCTGGCACAAGATGCTGGGCTTGTCCGAGACGGTGTCTGACCAATGGAATCATATTGACCTGGCCGCCCAAGTACAGGCCATGACCGATGTGCCGGTAAGTTTCGCTAAAGACACGCAAGCCGCGTGTGTGGCGGAGCTGGTGTCCGGCCGTGGTCGTGATCTGAAAAGCTTTTTGTACCTGTTCGTCGACACCTTTGTAGGTGGCGGCTTGGTGCTGAACTCGCATCTGCACGGCGGCATCCACGGCAATGCGGGTGCGGTAGCGTCTTTACCCTTGCAAGTGGCCAGCGGCGGTGCAATTCCTGAGCAACTGCTGGCCCATGCCTCTTTGTGGGAGCTGGAGCAGCACTACAAGGAAAAAGGCCTGGACCCCACGGCGGCCTACGATGATCGTGCCCTAGAAGGTGCTTATGCACCCTTGACGGATGCTTGGATCGCCAGTGCGGCCCAAGGCCTGGCGCAGTGCGTGGTGAGCGGCACTGCTTTTCTGGATCTGGATGCGGTGGTGATTGACGGGTCGTTCTCCCGCACCATGCTAAAGCGTCTGATTGACCAGACCACATTGGCGCTTCGCAATTACAACTGGGAAGGCCTGTGGCCTGCCAAAGTCATTGCCGGCAGCATCGGTTCCGACGCTCGCGCCTTGGGCGGCGCCTTATTGCCCTTGCATGAAAACTTCGCACCGGACCGCGACCTGTTTTTGAAGGTCACGTCCTGAATCGATTAGCCCCTCCGCAAGGGTAGCCGGATTTCAAAGCAGGCACCGCCTTCAGGCCGGTTGCTGCATTTCACGCTACCCCCATGCCGCTCGGCAATGGACTTCACCAAGGCCAAGCCCAGACCGACGCCACCTTCCCGCTCGGAAGCGCCGGGTAGCCGGTAAAACGGCTCGAAAATGCGCTCTTGTTGTTCAGGCGGAACTCCAGGCCCCGCATCACACACCTGCAACACCGCCCAATCGCCGTCCTGCCGCAGAATCAAATGGACTTCTCCAGCGCCGTAGCGGCGGGCGTTCTCCAGCAGGTTGCGCACGGCGCGCCGCAACAACTTGGCCACACCGGGGACCGCAAGCTCAGCCGCTTCCACATCCAGCTGTGCCTGATTGCGCGCACATTCTTCAGCCGCCAGACCGATTAACTCCACGGCTTCAATCGTCCCGAGGTCGGCCTCTTTGGCGTCCAGTCGGCTGGCGAGCAGGATCTCTTCGATCAGCTGATCCAGCTCGCTGATGTTGCGTGAGATCTCTTGCTTGAATGCCGGGCTGGGCGAGCTTCCCATGAGCTCCAGACCCATGCGGATGCGCGCGAGCGGTGACCGCAACTCGTGCGATGCATTCGCCAACAGAGACTTCTGGGACGCGAGCAAGGTATCGCGGGATTTGACCAATGTCTCTATCTGCTCCGCAGCATGGTTGAACCGGGAAGCCAGAAAGCCCACCTCGTCGTCGCCTTGCATGGCCACACGGGCACTCAGGTCACCATTGCCCCAGCGTTCGACGCCATGTTGCAAACTCTCCAAGCGCCGCGTAAGCCGCCGGATGATGGGGTAGGTGCCCAGCGCCACCGCCAATGCCACCAGCGCCAAAGTCCAGACGAAGCCGAAAGGGGCACGGAAGCTGCTGTTGGGCGGGCGCGGAAGGTGCAAATGAATGGTCTGGCCGTCTTGCATGCGCACCAGAAATTCAGGGCCACGGCCGAAACGTCCAGGACGGTTTTCATCCAGGGCGTCGGGGCCGTCGTCCTTGTTATCGGCGGGAGGGGGCGCATCGCCCATGCCCAGACCGGGGACTGGGGGCGGTGGCCTGCTCAAACGGGCTCGGCCGCTGCCAATGACTTCGCCATATTCATTGCGGACCACCACTTCCCGAAGGGGCGGCTCGCTGGTCATGCGCCAAGCCCAACCCGCGAGCAATGTCAGCACGATCACCGTCAGCACGACGGCGAGCCAGATGCGGACGTAGAGCCGGTGCAGGAACACGGTCAGTCCTGCTGGCGGGCGAACACATAGCCGACGCCGCGCACAGTCAGAATGCGTTTGGGGTCTTTGGCATCCACTTCAATTGCCGCGCGGATGCGGCCCATGTGCACGTCAATGGAGCGGTCAAAGGCTTCCAGCTCGCGGCCGCGTACGGCTTCCATGATCTGGTCACGGGTGAGTACACGGCCTGCACGTTCAGCCAGCGCCACGAGCAAATCAAACTGGTAGGAGGTCAGTTCACAGGGTTTGCCTCCCACGACTACCGTGCGTGCATCCCTGTCAATTTCCAGGGTGCCAAAGCGAAGGGCTTTGCTGTTGGTTGCCGGAGCCTCGCCTTTGCGACGCAAGATGGCGCGTATGCGAGCCAGCAACTCGCGGGGCTCAAAAGGTTTGGGCAGGTAGTCGTCAGCGCCGATTTCCAATCCGATGATGCGGTCCATGGCATCGCCTTTGGCGGTCAGCATGAGTACCGGCACCTGACCCATCGCACCGGGGAGGGCGCGGATGCGACGGCAGATCTCCAGGCCGTCCATGTCGGGCAGCATCAGGTCCAGGATGACCAGATCGGGAGCATCATGTCCGGTGTCGGGTGCAAGCCGGGCGAGCCCGCTGTGCCCGTCGCCGGCATGGGCCACGGAGAATCCGGATTGGTCCAGATACTCGGCCACCATGGAGGCAAGCCGGGCATCGTCTTCGATCATGAGCAGGTTTTGGCGCATGCCCGCAGTCTAGTCCCGGACGCTACAGAAGGTATGCGCCGGGCCTGAAGTTTCCGTAAAGTTGGGTAAATTTCGCTATATAAATGATAGCTTTCCGCGCACATTCAATGGGCGGGAGAGTCAGTTTTCATTCTGGACGCAAATGCAATCAGCACCAATACCGGAACCCCCAGGCAGGCAGTGCCAATGAAGAACTGGGTGTAGCCGAATGCGTTGACAAAGTCGCCCGAGAACCCGGCCAGAAACTTGGGCAATAGCACCATCATGGAACTGAACAACGCATATTGCGTGGCGGAGTAGCGCACGTTCGTTAGCGATGACAGGTAGGCCACGAATGCAGCGGTGGCTATCCCGCTGGAGAAGTTGTCTGCTGAAATGACCGCAATCAGGGCGTGCAGGTCATGCCCGCGGCTACCGAGCCAGGCAAATAGCAAATTGCTGCCGGCACTCAGCACCGCACCCAGCATCAGTACCCGCAACACCCCCATCCGCATGGCCAGTGCACCACCCACAAACGCACCCACCAGTGTCATGATCACTCCGTAAACCTTGGTGATCGAGGCCACTTCTCCCTTGGTGTAGCCCATATCCACATAAAAGGGGTTGGCCATGATGCCCATGACTACGTCGCTGATCCGGTAGCTCGCAATCAGGGCCAGGATCAGGGCCGCATGCCAGCGGTGCCGTTTGAAGAATTCGGAAAAGGGTTCTACCAAAGCACTTTGCAACCACTCCGCCGCATTGCGCGCCGGCGCCAATGGGCGCGGTGCTGGCTCCCGGGAAAAGACCACGGTGAGCATGCCCGGCAACATGCTGAGCGCCATGACCAGGTAGGCGGTGCGCCACGCGGCGTATTGGTACAGCTCCGCATTGGGGGTTTCACTGGCGGCCGCAATCCACAGGGCGCCTGCACCGGCCCAGATCATGGCCAAGCGATAGCCCGCCATATAGGTCGCAGACAAGGCAGCTTGGTGCTGGCTGTCGCCCGACTCAATCCGGAAAGCATCCAGTGCGATGTCTTGCGTGGCGGAGGCGAAAGCCAATGCAATCGCGCACCACACCACGGGCGCCAAGGCCTGCTTTGGATCGGTGAAAGCCATGATGCACAAAGCCAGCATGATGGCGCTTTGCGCCAGGATAAGCCAACTGCGGCGACGGCCCAGCAAACGCGTTAATACCGGAATGGGCAGGCGATCCACCAGCGGTGCCCACGCCCACTTGAAGCCGAAGGCGATGCCCACCCAACTCATGTGGCCGATGGTGCTGCGGTCCACCCCCGCTTCACGCAGCCAGAAGCTCAGGGTGCCGAATACCAGCAAAAACGGCAGTCCCGCGGAAAAACCCAGCGAAAGCATGCGCAAAGAGGCAGGCTCTGCATAAACCCTGAGGGTGTCCCGCCAGTGGGGTTTGTCATCGGGGCGCGGGGTGTCAGGCGTTACAGAGCTCATCGGGGAATAATACCTGTCCACTCAGGAGTCTTAGCCAGCCATGCCGACCGTTCTTGTTGATTTGCCAGTCACCCGTCGCTCATTCCACCTTGGTGTCGCGGCGTTGGCTTTCGCCCTCGCCGCGCTGGCTGCCTTGCCTGCCGTTGCGCGTGAGGGGGTGGACGTGGGCGGCAACTCGGCTTTCAGCAAGCTGGTGCCCGCTGAAGAAATAGAACAATCCGCCGCCCAGCAGTACGCGCAGATGTTGGCCAAGGCTGATCAGCAACGGGCGCTGGCCGGCAAAGAGCACCCGCAGCTGCAGCGCCTGCGCGCGATCGCCCGGCGCATCGTTCCTTATGCAAACGAATGGAATCCGCGTGCCAAAAACTGGCAGTGGGAGGTCAACCTGATCGGATCCAAACAGATCAATGCGTTTTGCATGCCGGGCGGCAAGATTGCCTTTTACACCGGCATTCTGGACACCCTCAAACTCACCGATGACGAAGTGGCGATGGTCATGGGGCATGAAATCGCCCATGCCTTGCGGGAACACGCCCGGGAGCGCATGGGCAAGACGGCGGCCACCGGCTTGGGCGCGAACTTGCTGAGTCAGGTATTGGGGCTGGGTCAGGTCGGGCAAACCGTCACCCAATACGGCGCGCAGTTATTGACTTTAAAGTTCAGCCGCGAAGACGAATCAGAGGCCGACCTCGTGGGGCTGGAGCTCGCAGCACGGGCGGGCTACGACCCGCGCGCCGGCATCAGTCTGTGGCGAAAGATGTCCGCTGCCAACAAAAATGCCCCGCCGCAGTGGCTTTCCACTCACCCTGCTGGCGACACCCGCATTGCTGACATGGAGGCCGCCATGCCCCAAGTGGTACCTCTGTATAACAAGGCGCAGAAACCGTCTACAAAGTGAAGTCGTAGCCCACGGTGATGGGCGCGTGGTCAGAGAACTTTTCTGTCTTGTAGATGGCAACCTCTTTGGCTGTCGCAGCCAGGGCAGGCGTAGCCAAGTGGTAATCCAGGCGCCAGCCTACGTTCTTCGCATAGGCCTGTCCGCGGTTACTCCACCATGTGTAGCAGTCGTCGGTGGCCGTAGGTTCCAGCTGGCGATACACGTCGACCAAGCCGCCTTCGCTGAGGGCCTTGCTCATCCAGGCGCGCTCTTCCGGCAAAAAGCCTGAGTTCTTCTTGTTGCCTTTCCAGTTCTTCAGGTCGATTTCCTGGTGCGCGATGTTCAAGTCTCCGCACAGCACGAGTTCCCGTTCTGCCCTGAGCTGCTGGAGGTGAGGGTAGAACTCGGCGAGAAAGCGGAACTTGGCCGCCTGTCGCTCTTCGCCTGAAGAGCCGCTGGGAAAGTACGCGCTGATGATGGAAAACTTGCGCGATGGGGTGTCGAAACGCAACTCAACATAGCGGCCTTCGGCGTCAAATTCGGCAGAACCGTAGCCGATGCGCACATCGCTCGGGGCATGTTTGGTGTAGACCGCGACGCCGGAGTAGCCCTTTTTCTCGGCAAAGTGAAAGTGTCCCTGGAGCTCACCGAAAGACTCGAAGCGCCCGGCGATATCAGGTGCCTTCGCTTTCACTTCCTGCACGCAAATACAATCAGGCTGCGCCTGCGTGAGCCAGGCTTCCAGGCCTTTGCTGGTGGCGGAACGGATGCCGTTGAGGTTGAGGCTGGTTAATTTAAACAAGGAATTCCCCATGTCGGATAAAGACCCGTTGGCCCAAGAGTTTGTGCAGTTTGCAATCGAGTGCGGGGTGCTGCGGTTCGGCGAATTCAAAACCAAGGCCGGCCGCATGAGCCCCTACTTTTTCAATGCCGGGCTGTTTGACGACGGGGCCAAACTCGGACGGCTCGCCGGATTCTATGCGCAGCGTTTGCTGGCGAGTGGCATCGAGTTCGATATGGTGTTCGGCCCGGCCTACAAGGGCATTCCCTTGGGCGCGGCCGTGGCGATCGAGCTGGCGCGTCTCGGCCGTAATGTGCCATTTGCCTACAACCGCAAAGAAGCCAAAGACCATGGCGAAGGCGGCACTTTGGTGGGCGCGCCACTCAAGGGTCGCGTGTTGATCATTGATGACGTGATGTCTGCTGGAACCGCGGCACGTGAGTCCATCGCCATCATTCAGGCCGCTGGTGCGACCCCCCATGCTGTCTGCATCGCCCTGGACCGCCAGGAAATGGCGACAGAGAACGGCCAGGATGTGCCTTACAGTGCAGTGCAGTACGTGCGCGAGCAGTTGGGTCTGAAGGTCTGCGCAATTGCGAAGCTGGGGGATTTGATGCAGTATCTGGATCAAAGCACGGGCTCTACCCAGGATGCCCAGCGCGTGTTGGCCTATCGCCAACGTTACGGGGTTGAAGAAAGATAATTCATGAACAAGGCAACGATCGCAGCTCACCTGGCCCTCGCGGCATGGGTGGCCGGTACCTCCACCAATGTCAGCGCGCAGGCCGTTGCGCCTGTGCAAGGCGGGGTGTACACCTGCGTAGATGCCAAGGGCCGCAAATTGACCTCCGACCGGCCTATCGTGGAATGTATTGACCGCGAGCAGAAGATCCTGAACCCCAGCGGTACGGTGCGTGCCAAAGTGGGCCCCAGCCTGACCGCTAAAGAATTGGCGGATATCGAGGCCAAGGAAAAGCGCGAAGCCGAGGAGCGCAACCGCACTGCCGAAGAAAAGCGGCGTGACCGGGCCCTGCTGACCCGGTACCCCAGCAAAGCGGTGCATGACCAGGAACGCGCGGATGCCTTGGCGCAAATCACGGTGGTGATCAAAGCGGCGAGCAACCGGCTCGAAGAGTTGGGGAAACAGCGCCGATCTATCGACGAAGAGATGGAGTTCTATAAAAAGGACCCCACCAAAGCCCCGGCATATGTGCGTCGCCAACTTGAAGAAAACACCCAGAGCCAAGCTGTGCAACGCCGTTTCATCGGTGAGCAGGAGGCTGAAGTCAAACGCGTCAACGAGCGCTTTGACGATGAACTGGGGCGGCTGAAGCAGCTCTGGGCTGCAGCAGCCGCGGTTCCGAAATAACCGCTAATTGGCGAGTTTGCTACGCAGCAGGTCGTTGACCTGTTGCGGGTTTGCCTTGCCTTTGCTGGCCTTCATGATTTGACCCACGAGGCCGTTCAGGGCCTTTTCGTTCCCCGCCTTGAACTCAGCGACGTTCTTGGCATTGGCGGCAATCACTTCATCGACGATCGCTTCCAGCGCGCCGGTGTCGTTCATCTGCTTGAGATCGCGGTCAATGATGATCTTTTCAACATATGCTGCCAGATCACTGATGTCGTTATGGCGTTCAGCGCAAAGCGCTTGGAATGCGGTCTTTGCACCGCCGCCGTTGATCTCGCCGGACGCAATCCGCTTCACGATTTCGCCGACTGCCCGCGGGTTTGGGACCTCTGGATCGTCGATGGATATCCCTTGCTTGTTGGTGAACGCTGAGACTTCACCCAAGACCCAGTTCGCTGCGAGTTTGGGTTGACCACTGATCTGAGCCGCAGTCTCGAAATACTTTGCAATCATCTGGCTTTGCGTAAGCTGCGTCGCATCGTATTCACTGAGGCCGTAGTCCGCCTGGAAGCGTGTAGCCATATTGCGGGGCAATTCGGCCATTTGCGCTCGCACCGTCTCGATCCACTGCTCTGAAATACATAGCGGCGGCAGGTCGGGGTCGGGGAAGTAGCGGTAGTCGGCCGCATCTTCTTTGGTGCGCATGGCGCGTGTTTCACCCGTGTCGGGGTTGAAAAGTACGGTGGCTTGTTGGATCTCGTGGCCGTCTTCAATCTGCTCGATCTGCCAGCGCACCTCGTAGTCGATGGCTTGCTGCATGAACTTGAAGCTGTTCAGGTTCTTGATCTCGCGGCGGGTGCCCAGGGGTTGGCCGGGTTTGCGAACCGACACGTTGGCGTCGCAACGGAAAGAGCCTTCCTGCATGTTGCCATCGCAAATGCCGATCCAGGTCACGATCTTGTGCAGTTCTTTCGCATAGGCCACGGCTTCTGCACTGGAACGCATGTCTGGCTCCGTCACGATTTCCAGCAGGGGCGTACCCGCGCGGTTCAGATCGATACCGCTTTGCCCGATGAAGTCTTCATGCAGCGACTTGCCGGCGTCTTCTTCCAAGTGCGCGCGCACCAGGCGCACGGTTTTCTTTTCGTCACCCAAGAAAAACTCCACGGCTCCGCCTTGCACCACCGGAATCTCAAACTGGCTGATCTGATAGCCCTTGGGCAGGTCAGGGTAGAAGTAGTTCTTGCGGGCAAAGATGCTGCGCGGAGCAATATGCGAGTTGATGGCCAGGCCGAACTGGATGGCCCGCTCGACCGCGCCTTTGTTCATCACCGGCAAGGTGCCGGGCAGGGCCAAGTCCACCGCGCAGGCTTGTGTGTTGGGCTCTGCACCAAAGGCCGTGCTGGCGCGCGAAAAAATCTTCGACTGGGTCGAAAGTTGGGCGTGGGTTTCAAAGCCGATGATGACCTCGTAGCCATGCACCAGCGGGCCGGTGGGGCGGCCTTGTTGTTGTGCTTCGAATGTGTTCACAGTCTCACTCATGTTCAGAATCCTGCGGGCTTGGCCAGGTGGTAATCGGTGGCTTGTTGGAAACGGTGGGCTGCGTTAAGCAGGCGCGCTTCGTCGAGGTAATTGCCCAACAACTGCATCCCGATGGGCAGACCCTTGTCCGCTTCAGACTTGGCAAAGCCGACGGGGATGCTCATGCCTGGCAGTCCGGCCAGTGAGCCGGACAGGGTGAAGATGTCGGCCAGGTAGTTGGCGACAGGATCATCCGATTTTTCACCGATCTTCCATGCCACGGTAGGTGCCACGGGCCCGGCGATCACGTCGCATTCCTTGAACGCGTTCTGGAAATCGTCCGCGATCATGCGGCGGATCTTTTGCGCCTGCAGGTAATAGGCGTCGTAATAACCATGGCTCAGCACATAGGTGCCGATCATGATGCGGCGTTTCACCTCGTCGCCAAAGCCTTCGGCGCGGGTCTTTTTGTACATGTCGGCCAAGTCGCCGTAGTTCTTGGCGCGGTGGCCGAACTTCACACCGTCAAAGCGGCTCAGGTTGCTGGACGCTTCTGCGGGCGCAATGATGTAGTACACCGGGATGGACAATTCGGTGCGTGGCAGAGCAATGGGCACCAGCTTGGCGCCGAGTTGTTCGTACTGTTTGAGCGCGGCATCCACTGCGCTTCGCACATCGTCGGACAAACCGTCCCCGAAAAACTCTTTCGGTACGCCTATGCGCAGGCCTTCGATGCTGTCGTTCAGCTTGCGAGTGAAGTTCTCCGCGGGCGCGTCCAGAGAAGTGGAGTCACGGTCCGGGTCCGGGCCGCACATCGCGGACAACAGCAAGGCGCAGTCTTCGGCACTGCGGGCCATGGGACCAGCTTGATCCAGACTCGAGGCAAATGCCACCATGCCGTAGCGGGAAGCACGGCCGTAGGTGGGTTTGATGCCGGTGATGCCGCAAAACGCGGCCGGTTGGCGGATGGAACCGCCAGTGTCGGTGCCTGTCGCAGCGGGTGCCAGGCGGGCTGCGACCACGGCCGCGCTGCCGCCGGAGGATCCGCCCGGAATCCGGGTGGTGTCCCACGGATTGAGTACCGGTGCGACGGTGTCGCTGCCCACTGCCGCAACCGCCGTGTTTTCGTTGCTCGAGCCCATTGCGAACTCGTCGCAGTTCACTTTGCCCAGGGTTATTGCACCTGCTTCTGCCAGCTTGCTCACCACGGTGGCATCAAACGGCGAACGGTAGCCCTTGAGCATGCGGGAGCCGGCGGTAGTGGCGAAGTCGCGGGTCACAAAGATGTCTTTGTGGGCCAATGGCAGGCCTTCCAGCGCACCAGCGGTTCCGGCGGCAATGCGTGCGTCGGCGGCTTTCGCCTGTGCAAGTGTGGCTTCTGCGTTGAGGTCTACGAATGCCGCAAGGTTGGCGTGTGCTTTGCTGCGGTCTAGAAAATGCTGAGCCAATTCAGTGGCCGAAACTTGTTTGTCCGCAATCGCTTGCACCAGTTCTTGAACACTCAGGTCGTGCGGCGCGCGGGTGGAGAGAGGAGTCGTCATAACTTTACGTGGCTTTACTCAATGACCTTGGGGACCAGGAACAGGCCGCGCTCGACGGCGGGGGCACTGCGCTGGTTGGCTTCACGGTTGTCGGGCTCGGAGATTGCGTCATCTCGCAAGCGCAAGGTGATGTCCTGGATGGCGGCTACCGGGTGTGCCAAGGGTTGAACACCCGTGGTGTCCACAGCCCGCATGGCCTCGACAATCCCAAAAAAACCATTCAATTGTGTGAGCATGCGCTCACTTTCAACGGGCTGCAATTCAAGGCGCGCCAAGTTGGCAATGCGGGCGATGTCGGAAGATGTCAGTGACATGGGTGTAGAAGAGTTGAAACCAAGGGTAATTCGTGTGAAACCACGGTTTCCCCTGAGAGTTATTCACAGGCGATGGGTTATTATCCTGCCTTTGGCCGAGAGACCGGAAAACCCCGGACTTTGACGTCAAGCTTACGATTTCAAATTGTTAAAACCGGTGATGCAGCGCCGAAGCGTGCTGTGTGCCTGAGAGGATATGTAATGTTTGGAGCTTTCCGTCAGTATTTTTCTACTGACCTGGCGATTGACCTCGGTACCGCCAACACCCTGATTTTTGTGCGTGACAAGGGCATCGTTCTTGACGAACCCTCCGTCGTCGCCATCCGCCACGAAGGCGGCCCCCAAGGCAAGAAAACCATCCAGGCCGTAGGCCGCGAAGCCAAGGCCATGTTGGGCAAAGTGCCCGGCAACATCGAAGCGATCCGCCCGATGAAAGACGGCGTGATTGCCGACTTCACGGTGACTGAGCAGATGCTCAAGCAGTTCATCAAGATGGTGCACCCCCGCGGCGTGTTCAAGCCCAGCCCCCGTATCATCATTTGCGTGCCTTGCGGCTCCACCCAAGTGGAACGTCGGGCTATCCGTGAATCCGCGCTCGGCGCAGGCGCCAGCGACGTCTACCTGATTGAAGAGCCCATGGCAGCAGCCATCGGTGCCGGTTTGCCAGTGGCTGAAGCCAGTGGCTCCATGGTGGTGGACATCGGCGGCGGTACCACCGAAGTGGGCGTGATCTCCCTGGGCGGCATGGTCTACAAGGGCTCGGTCCGTGTTGGCGGCGACAAGTTTGACGAAGCCATCATCAACTACATTCGCCGTAACTACGGAATGCTGATCGGTGAGCCCACTGCAGAGGCCATCAAGAAGCAAATCGGTTCTGCATTCCCCGGCTCTGAAGTCAAGGAAATGGAAGTCCGCGGTCGCAACCTGTCTGAAGGTGTGCCACGCAGCTTCACCATCTCTTCCAACGAAATCCTGGAAGCACTGACGGACCCGTTGAACAACATCGTGTCCGCCGTCAAGAACGCCTTGGAACAAACCCCGCCTGAATTGGGTGCCGACATTGCCGACCGTGGCATGATGCTGACGGGCGGTGGCGCCTTGTTGCGCGACCTGGACCGTTTGCTGGCCGAAGAAACCGGTTTGCCGGTGTTGGTCGCTGAAGACCCGCTGACCTGCGTGGTGCGCGGTTGCGGCATTGCACTGGAGCAGATGGAACGTTTGGGCTCCATTTTCACCAGCGAATAAACGCTTCGAGTTACTGAACGCCGGACGCAGCGATGCCACTCGGTACGCTGGACAGAGATCCTCCCCCCTTCTTCCGCCAGGGCCCTTCGGCCCTGTCCAAGCTGGCCGTCTGTAGTGCCTTGGCACTGCTTTTGATGGTGGCCGACGCGCGTTTCAAGGTCATGCAACCTTTGCGTGTTGCATTGGCCGCCGTGCTGTATCCGGTGCAGTGGCTGGCATTGCAACCCGTGGAGTTGGCGGGGCGCATGGGTAACTATTTTTCCACGCTCGCCACCGCAGAGACCGCCCAAGAGGAAGCACGCCGCAAACTCAGCGTCCAGTCGCAGCGGGCCAACCAGGTTGAGCAACTGGAGTTGGAAAACCAACGCTTGCGCAAATTACTGGACCTGTCACAACGTCTGACTACCGACTTCCGTGCTGCACAGGTGATCTACGAAGCTGCAGACCCTTACACCCGCAAAGTGATCATTGATAAGGGCTTGATGCACCGGATGGTGGTGGGTTCTCCGGTGCTGGACGAAGCCGGTGTGATCGGACAAATTACCAATGTGTATCCCCTCGTGAGCGAAGTGACCCTGATCACTGACCGCGACCATGCCATCCCTGTACTGAACGTGCGCACGGGTGCGCGGGGCGTCGCCTTTGGCGACACATCGACCCATGCCGATGCTTTGGAGCTGCGCTACATGGCGGCCAATGCAGACGTTGCCGTAGGCGACCTGTTGACGACCAGTGGTGTGGACGGTGTGTACCCCCCGGGCTTGCCGGTAGCCCGTGTGGAGAAAGTGGAGCGCAAAGTGGATGCCGTGTTCGCCCGCATTTACTGTGTCCCGCTCGGTCTGGTATCGGGTGCTGAACACGTGATCGTGTTGGACCCTCTGGGAGACAAGGTGCCTGCGCGTCCCGCGCCAGAAGCGCCGATGCCTGCTGCCAAATCACGGGGGGCGCGACCATGATCATGCGTCCGGGTCAACAATTGTTGCTGCCGGCCAGGCCTCTGTTCATCTGGAGCAGTTTGCTGGCAGCGCTCTTGCTGAACATGTTGTTGAACATGGGCTTGTGGGGGCGTGCCGCGTGGACGCCGGACATGCTCGCCCTCGTGTTGGTGTTCTGGACGGTCCACCAACCCTTGCGCATCGGCATCGTTGCAGCGTTCTTTTTCGGTTTGCTGATGGACGTGCACCAGGGCGCATTGCTCGGTCAACATGCCATGTCCTACACCGTGCTCAGCTTTTTGGCGATCACGGTGCATCGCCGTTTGTTGTGGTTTACCGTGCCTTCTCAAGCTGCGCAGGTATTGCCTTTGTTTGTGGCTGCGCACGCTTTGGAGTTGCTGTTGCGCATGTCCGGCGGAGGT
The DNA here is from genome assembly GCF_002163715.1 of Curvibacter sp. AEP1-3. Classification (GTDB taxonomy): domain Bacteria; phylum Pseudomonadota; class Gammaproteobacteria; order Burkholderiales; family Burkholderiaceae_C; genus Allorhodoferax. Next base: position 2,476,660 of record NZ_CP015698.1, on the reverse strand, counting down.
GCTTTCCCCGGCTGGTCATTGCTGTTGGCGCCGGTATTGGAGGCCGCCCTGTGGCCTGTGGCCAGCGTGGTGCTCTTGGCGCCTCAGCGTCGTGCTCCGGACCCCGATGAAAACCGCCCTTTGTAAGGCGCAGGCTGCATGACCGAGTTACGCAACGTCCAGGCGGATCTGGCGCGCTTCCGGACCCGGGTGTTCGTGGTCAGCGTGCTGGTGCTGGTGTGCTTCTTTCTGTTGTTTGCCCGCTTGGTGTATCTGCAGATTTTCCGGCACGATGACTTGCGCGCCCAGGCGGAAAGTAACCGTACCTCCATTGTCCCCATCGTGCCCAACCGGGGCCTGATCGTGGACCGTAACGGCATCGTGCTGGCCACCAATTACTCTGCATACACACTAGAAATCACTCCCTCCAAAAGCGGAGGCGTGGAGGAAACCTTGGACGAGCTTTCCAAGGTGGTGGATATCACGCCCCGCGACCGCCGGCGGTTCAAAAAGCTGATGGAAGAGTCCAAGAGCTTTGAATCCCTGCCGATCCGTACCCGATTGACGGACACGGAAGTAGCGCGTTTTGCCGCCCAGCGATTCCGTTTTCCCGGTGTGGAGATCAAGGCCCGGCTGTTCCGAAACTACCCGTATGGCGACCTCGCGAGCCATGTGATCGGGTACATCGGCCGCATCAACCGTGCTGAGAAAGAGAAGATCGACGACAGTGAAGATCAAGCCAACTACCGCGGCACCGAATACATCGGCAAGCTAGGGGTAGAGCAAAGCTTTGAGTCTGTGCTTCATGGCATTACCGGGGTGGAGCGCATTGAAACCTCTGCAGGTGGCCGCGCAGTACGCAAACTGGCCAGCAACCCCTCCACCCCCGGCAATGTTGTGGTGCTGTCCATCGACATCAAGTTGCAGAAGTTGATCGAGGACATGTTCGGCACCCGTCGCGGCGCCTTGGTGGCCTTGGACCCCAAGACTGGGGAAGTGTTGGCCTTTGTGAGCAAGCCCACGTTCGATTCCAACCTGTTCGTGGAAGGCATTGACCAGGAAAACTGGCAGATGCTCAACGAGTCCATCGACAAGCCTTTGCTCAATCGCGCCTTGCGCGGCACGTATCCGCCGGGTTCGACCTACAAGCCCTTTATGGCCATGGCGGCCTTGGAAACCGGTACCCGCACACCACAGACCCTGATCAATGACCCGGGCTTCTACATGTTCGGTGGCAACCGCTTCGGCAGCCCGGAAAACGAACGCGGCGGCATCATGGACATGCGTCGTGCCATTGTGGAGTCGAGCAACGTTTATTTCTACTCGCTGGCCAATGAGTTGGGCGTAGACACCATGCACGACTTCATGGCGCCTCTGGGTTTCGGCCAGATCACCGGCATTGACATCAATGGGGAAGTGCGCGGTGTGTTACCCAGCCAAGCCTGGAAGCGCAAATACTACAAGCGCCCCGAGCAGCAAAAATGGTACGCCGGCGAAACGATTTCATTGGGTATCGGTCAGGGCTACAACAGCTTCACCATGCTGCAGATTGCCCAGGCGGTGTCTACCCTGGCAAACAACGGCGTCAAGCACAAACCTCAACTCGTCACTGCAACGCAGGACGCCACGACCCGGGTGCGCACACCTGTGGCGCCAGAGCCTCCCATTGACCTCGCCTTCAAGCCGGAAAACCTCAAGGTGGTCAAAGATGCCATGGTTGGTGTGACACAGGGTGGTACCGGCACGCGTGTGTTCGCGGGTGCAGGTTATGTGAGCGGTGGCAAAACCGGTACGGCGCAGGCAGTGAGTCTGGCCAAAAACCAGAAATACAACGCTTCCACCATGGAAGAGCACCAGCGCGATCATTCCTTGTACGTGGCCTTTGCGCCTGCTGAGGACCCCAAAATCGCCCTCGCGGTGATTGTCGAAAACGCAGGCTTTGGCGCTGCTGCTGCGGCCCCGATTGCCCGACGCACTTTCGACTATTGGCTGCTCGGCCAGTACCCCAGCGAAGAAGACTTGGCGGCGGTGAGCCAGGGCAAAGCCACCGCGCCCATCGGCAAGCCCCGCGTAGCCGCCGAGCTACCGTGGCCACCTCCGCGCTAACGCGCCTTACATGCCACGTAAAAACGCGTCGTAAGCGGTCTTGAGAATCAGCGCCGAGACGACGGCGATGAACACCGAGCGTACAAACCCCGTACCGTGCTTCAGTGCCAAGTGGGTACCTGCCAGGCTGCCGATGACATTGGCCAGGGCCATAACGACCACGTAGTGCCACCACACGTGCCCGGTCAAGGTAAACAGCACAAGTGCCGCTGAGTTGGAGGCGGTGTTGAGCAGTTTGGCGCCGGCGGAGGCATGCAAGAAGTCATAACCCAGCACCCGGACTAACAGGAACACGAAAAAGCTGCCGGTGCCGGGGCCGAAAAATCCGTCGTAAAAGCCGATGCCGCCCCCGATGGCACATGCCATGAACACTTCCTTGCGGCCGCTGAACTGTGGCAGGTGGTGGCGGCCCAGTTCTTTTTTCGCCAAGGTGTAACCCAGTACCAGGACAAGAATGAAGGGCAGCGCCTTGCGCAGGTACTGGGGCGAGATCTGGGTCACCAGCCACGCGCCCGAAAGTGCAGCTGCAAAGCACACCAGCGTTGCGGGCAACAAGGCGCGCCAGGGCAGACTCACCTGACGGTTGTAGCGCACGGCGGCAAAAGCCGTGCCCGCTACCGCGGCCCCCTTATTGGTACCAAACAGGGTCGCCGGATGGGCTGTGGGAAACAAGGCAAACAAGGCCGGTGTCAGGATCAAACCACCCCCGCCCACAATCGAATCAATAAATCCGGCAAGTCCGGAGGCGAGCGAGGCGATGAGCAATTCCATGCAAGGATTGTCGCATCCGCGTGTCGGAGCTTTCCGCTATGATTTCAGGAGCATATTGCGCATATCTGGTGGGCGCTAGTCACGCATTTGTCTCTGAAAATAAAAAAGCACCGGGGGTGCCGGTGCTTTTGTGAAGCTGCATCGTTATGTGCAGAATTATTGGTTGTGTTCTTAGCCGTCTCCTCGGCGTCGTTTCAAGTCCGGCCTTGTGGGCCTCGCAGTTGCTGTTCGGTTCAGCGTTGGCACAAACTGTATCCGCCCTTCCTGCGGTCCGGCATCAGGACAAACCCTTCATTGGCGCAGCTCGGCATCCTCGGCAATCCATTGCGCGGCCTTCTCGGCAATCATCAAAGTGGGTGAATTGGTGTTGCCGCTGGTAATGAGGGGCATCACACCCGCATCGACCACTCGCAAGCCGGCCACGCCCCGCACTTTGAGGCGGCTGTCCACCACAGCCATGGGGTCGTGGTCCGGGCCTTCGACCCTTCCCATCTTGGTAGTGCCCACCGGGTGGAAGATAGTGGTGGCAATATCCCCTGCCAGTTGGGCCAGCTCGGCATCCGTCTGGAACTGCACACCCGGTTTGTATTCTTCCGGTTGGTATTTTTGCAGTGCCGGTTGCGCGACGATGCGACGCGTGATGCGCAGAGAGTCTGCGGCCACTTTGCGGTCTTCGTCGGTGCTCAGGTAGTTCGGCGCAATTTTCGGGGCACTCCGGAAGTCGTTGGACTGGATGCTGACGGCCCCACGGCTGGTGGGGTTCAGGTTGCACACGCTCGCGGTAAACGCGTTGAAGCTGTGCAGGGGCTCACCGAATGCTTCCAGGCTCAAGGGTTGCACGTGGTACTGGATGTTGGGATAAGCCTGGTCCGGGCTGCTGCGAGTAAAGGCGCCGAGCTGGCTGGGCGCCATGCTCATGGGGCCGCTGCGCTTGAGTGCATATTCCAACCCGATCCTGGCTTTGCCCCACAGGCTGTTGGCCTGGGTGTTGAGGGTCGTGGTGTTTTTGACCTTGAAGACGGCGCGAATTTGCAGGTGATCCTGCAGATTGGCGCCCACGCCGGGTGTGTCCTGTACGACCGGGACGCCATGCTCCTGCAAGAGTGCCCCCGGGCCGATGCCAGAGAGTTGCAGGATCTGCGGGGAGCCGACAGCGCCGGCGCACAGCAAGACCTCATTGCGGGCAGTAGCCGTCACCATTTCGCTGCCGCTCCAGACCTGCACGCCCGTGCAGCGCAGCGGCGCATCCATAGGTCCGCTACCGCTGTTCTGCTCCAAGACCAGCTTGGCGACTTGGGCACTCGTCCATAGCTCGAAGTTGGGCCGGGCGTAGCACATGGGGCGCAAGAAAGCCTTGGCGGTGTTCCAGCGCCAGCCTGCACGCTGGTTCACCTCGAAGTAACCCACGCCTTCATTGCTGCCGCGGTTGAAGTCGTCGGTGGCAGGTACACCGGCCTCTGTGGCGGCTTGTGCAAATGCGTCCAGGACGTCCCAACGCAGGCGCTGTTTTTCTACCCGCCATTCGCCGCCCGCCTGGTGGTGGCGCAGCACCTTGCCGTAATCGGTGCTGTTGTGCTGGATCAACGGAGAGGCCGTTCCTTTGGCACCATGCAGTGCGTTGGCGCCCTTGTAGTGGTCTTCATGGAGCTTGAAGTAAGGCAAGCTGTTGTCCCAAGTCCAGCTGGCGTCGCCGGTGAGCTGGGCCCAGCGGTCGTAGTCGCGGGCCTGGCCGCGCATGTAAATCATGCCGTTGATGCTGCTGCAGCCGCCCAGTGTTTTGCCGCGGGGGTAGCGCAGGCAGCGCCCGTTCAGTCCGGCTTCAGCCGCAGTCTGGAACAGCCAGTCGGTGCGCGGGTTGCCGATGCAGTAGAGGTAGCCCACCGGGATGTGAATCCAGTGGTAATCATCTTTGCGCCCGGCCTCGATCAAGAGCACCCGCTTGGATGCATTGGCACTCAACCGGTTTGCGAGCAGGCAGCCTGCCGTACCTGCGCCGATGATGATGTAGTCGAAAGTGGTGTCGTTGTTCATAGCATCAGGAAGCAGGCCGCAGCTACTGCGGTGGGGAGCAAGGCACCGAGCAGCAAGCCGCCCGCGCCTATCGATTGGTCTTCAAAGCCTTGACGCAGCAAGGCCACGCCGGCCGGGTTGGGCGCATTCGCGATGACGGTGAGGCCGCCACCAGCCACTGCACCGGCCACCAGCATGTACTGCGCAGCCGGCGAAATACCTTGAATCAGCGAGCCCAGGTAGGTGAGCGCGGCGTTGTCCGTGACCGCAGTCAGTACCAGAGCGCCGAAGAAAAGTTCGGTGGGTGCCAGGCTGGACACGATGGGCTGCAGCCACCACTGCTGCATGCCGCCGAGAACGACGAGACCGGCAAGAAAGAAGCCGACCAGCAGGCCCTCTTTGAGGATCAGCGGACTCTGGAAACGGGCATAGGCCTGGGTGTAGCCAAGGAAGAACAGGAACAGGCCCAGGAACAGCACAGGGTGGTGGGCCAGCACGACGACGCCAGCCAGAAATGCCAGATGCACCAGACTGACCAGCCAAGGTACTGCTTCTTGGGTGGCTGCCGCATTTGCGTCAATGGCAGCTGGCAAGTGCTTGCGCAAAACCCAGGCCATCGCACTGGCGTTGATCAACACAGCCAATGCCGCTTTCCAGCCGAACTGGCTGGCCATGAAAGCCGTGTCCCAGTTCCAGGTAGATGCGACCATCAGCACGGGTGGCGCGGCGTAGGAGGTCAATGTGCCCCCAATGGAAATGTTCACAAACAACACGCCCAAAGCGGCGTACTTGAGGCGCTCCGGCATGTCCGGCCGGAAGATCTGGGGTGCCAGCATCAGGGCTGCCAAGGTCATGGCTGCGGGCTCAGTAATCAGCGAGCCCAGCAGCGGCACCACTGCCAAGCCCAGCCATGCCAGTACCAGCGGCGCAGGCAAAGGTACTAAGTAGCTGATGCCGGCCAACAGGGAGCGCACCGCTTCCAACACCGGCTGGGATGCAGCCACCACCATGACCACGCATACAAACAGCGGCTCGGTGTACTGGCGCGACTCGGCGTAATCAATGGCTTCTTTGCTTCCCGCTATCAAGGCCATGGCTGCCACCAGCACGAACGCCCAGAAGCCGAACACCACTTCGACTTCCCCCAGCAAATGCAAAAGACCTGCATGGGCGGGATGGCGGTGCGCGAGCGATTCAAAAAATTTGGCACAGAAGGTGTGCACCAGCGCTATGCCAAAGAGCACGGCACCGACGATATTCAACAGGGAAGGGGCGTCAGTCATGGTGATCATTGACCCGTCCAAACGGGTTTGCGCTTTTCCTGAAAGGCTTTCTGGCCCTCCTGAGCGTCTTCGGTCAGCGTGAAAAGCGCAATCTGGCTTTCCGTAAAGGCCATGGACTCTTCAAACGTCATGGTCTCTACGGACTTCATGGTGTAAAGCCCGCGGCGGATGGCGGCCGGCGACTTGTCCAGCAAGCGGTCCAGCAGCCATTGCAGCTTCTCGTCCACATCATCCGCCACATGGTTGACCAGCCCATATGTCAGGGCTTGTGCGCTGGTGATGGGCTCACCGGTAATGCACATCTCGGTCAATACCCGGCGTGGAATCAGGTGCTGCAGCACCGTCAGCACCTGTGCCGGAAACACTCCGACCTTGACCTCCGGTAACCCGAAGGTCGCATGCGTGGACGCCACCGCCATGTCACACATGGACAGCAGGCCCATGCCACCGGCCAGGCAAAAGCCGTTGACCCGTGCAATCAGGGGAATGTGGCTGGCCCGCGCTGCGCGCAGGAGCTGCGCCAAGTGGGCGTGGGGTTCAGAGAAGTTCCCTGTGAACACTTTGGAGGCTTGCAAATCGGCCCCCGAGCAAAAGGCCTTGGGTCCTGCGCCGGTAATGACGATGGCTCGAATATCCCGCTGCTGCTGGGCTGCGCGTATGGCTTGTGCCATTCCGGCAATGACGCCATGGCTCATGGCGTTGCGGCGCTCTTCGCGCTGGATGGTGAGCCACAACACGCCTGCGCGTTGCTCAATGGCCAGCTCGTCGGAAATGGGGTCTTGTTCTTGCATGTTCTGTCGGTCTCCTGCCGGTATTTTGCGTGGTTTCCTGACTGCCATGGTGAGCAGGTACCATGCGCACCTTAGCCACTCTCTATTGCAGCCTCGTGGAGGATACCCAGCCCGGACTTCAGCTCGCCCAAGACCCCGAGGGTCCCCGGGTGATCCTGCGTGGCCGCTGGACGGCCGATGCGCTCTCTGCGAAGCACGTCTGGCAGCCCCTGGAGAAGGCACTCCACGGCGTGCCGGGTCATGGGGGGAGCGCAGTAGCATGGGACCTGCGTGAGGCCCAGCGGATCGATCACACCGGTGCCCAGGTGCTGTGGAATGCGTGGGGCCGCCAATGGCCGGCCAAGCTCCAGGCCGAGCCGCTGCAAAAGGCGCTGTTGGACCGGGTCGCCAAATTCACGGTACCGACCCCACCCGTTGAGCGTCTGGACTGGCATGCCCTGTTGGTTTCGCTCGGGCGCAAGCTGGCCCGCGTAGAGAGTCACCTCGGTGGCATGGTGCGCCTGATCGGGCAGTTGATGCTGGATGTGCTGCAGCTGATGCGACACCCCCTTCAAGGGCCATGGCGCGATGTGTCGGGGCACTTGTACCGCATAGGGGCCACCGCCCTGCCCATCACCGCCCTGGTGGGCTTTTTGATCGGTGTGGTGCTGGCCTATCTGATGTCCAAGCAGCTGCGCCAATACGGGGCCGACAGCTTCATCGTCAATATTCTGGGCATGTCGCTGATCCGCGAGTTGGGTCCGGTGCTGGCTGCCATTCTGGTGGCGGGGCGATCGGGTTCCGCCATTACTGCGCAGATCGGCGTCATGCGGGTGACGGAAGAGCTGGACGCCATGCGCGTCATGGGCATACCCAAGGGTTTCCGCCTCGTCATGCCCCGTACGTTGGCAATGGCCATTGCCATGCCTCTGGTGGCGGTCTGGACCACGATGGCGGCCCTGTTGGGTGGCATGCTGGCTTCTGACTTGTCCATGGGACTCACCCCGGCTTATTTCTTTACCGCCTTGCCCAAGACGGTGGAAATTTCCAACCTCTGGCTGTCCCTGGTCAAGTCCTGTGTGTTCGGGGTGTTGATTTCCCTGCTGGCCTGTCACCACGGTTTGCGTGTCAAGCCCGACACCCAGAGCCTGGGCGAGGGCACCACGGCTTCGGTGGTGAGTTCCATCACCATGGTGATTCTGGTGGACGCGCTGTTTGCGGTGATTTTCAAATCGGTGGGCCTATGAGCGACGCATTGGAGCCCATGGTCCGGATTGAAAAGCTCTGGTCGGTGTTCAAGACGGCGGGCGTGTCTACGGTCATTCACCAGGACCTGGATCTCACGGTAGCCCCCGGTGAAATGTTGTCCATCGTGGGTGGCTCAGGCGGTGGCAAAACGGTGTTGCTGCGCCAGATGCTGGGGCTGGAGACGCCCGCGCGGGGCACGGTCACGGTGCAAGGCCGTCCGGCTGCTGAGCTGGGCCGGGCCGGTGCGTCCAGCCGGGTGGGCATGTTGTTCCAGCATGGGGCTTTGTTCTCTGCCTTTACTGTATTGGAAAACATTGCTTTCCCTCTGCGTGAGCTGGGCACCTTGCCACCTGCGCTGGTGCGCGATGTGGCCATGGTCAAGCTGCAGATGGTGGGGCTGGATGCCAAACACGCCCACAAAATGCCGGCGGACCTGTCTGGCGGCATGATCAAGCGGGTGGCTTTGGCCCGCGCCTTGGCCATGGACCCGCCCTTGATTTTGTTGGACGAACCCACGGCAGGTCTGGACCCGGACAGTGCGGATGGCTTTTGCGCGCTGCTGAAAAGCCTGCATCAAGAGTTGGGATTGACCATGGTCATGGTGACACACGACCTCGATACCATCTTTGAGTTGAGCACCCGCATTGCAGTGGTGGCCGACAAGCATGTGGTGGTGGATGCCGCACCCGATGTGGTGGTGGCGTTTGACCACCCCTTTGTGCAGGACTTTTTCCGCGGCGGTCGGGGTCACCGTGCGCAAGTGCTCTTGCATTCCGCTGCCAATGCAGGTTAGATAGAACGACGTATGGAAAACAAATCCCACGCTTTTGCTGCCGGCGCCTTCGTTTTGGTGCTGTTGGCGTTGATGACAGCACTGGCTGTCTGGCTGACCCGCGACACCACCGAGCAACGCGTGTTCGAAATCTCCAGTCCCGAAGGGGTGACTGGCCTTCAGCCTCAGGCAGCTGTCCGCTACAAAGGCGTGCTGGTGGGCCGGGTGACCGAGATCGCGCTGGACCCGGTGCAACGCGGCAATGTGCTCCTGCGCATTGCCGTCAATGAGACGGCACCCATCACCCAAAGCACCTTTGCGGCATTGGGCTTTCAGGGCGTGACCGGCCTGGCGTTTATCCAGTTGGATGACAAGGAAGAGGGCAGCGCGGCCTTGGTGGCGCAAGGCGATGCGGTGCCCCGCATCCCCATGCGGCCCAGCATGGTGTCCCGCCTGTCAGAGCAAGGTGGAAACCTGCTCACCCAACTGGAGCAAGCCAGCATCCGCATGAACAGCTTGTTGGCCACCGACAACCAGAAGCAGCTCATGGGGGCCATCGGCAACCTGAGCCAGGCGGCCGCCAATATCAGTGCTTTGACGCAGCGTGCCGGTGCTGTTTTGGGTGCCGAGGGTGCCCCGGACGCGGTGAACCTGCCCCGTATGGTGCAGCAGGCCGACGTCACCTTGAAAAGCATGCAATCCACAGCTGAGCGTTTAAGCACCAGCGCAGAAGCGGTGCGCAACTCTGCCGACGAGTTCCGGCGGACCAACCGCCGTCTGAATGAGCCGGGCGGCACCTTGGACAAAATTGCACAAAGCACCGAGGCGCTGGCCACCACCAGCCGGCAGGTGCAGAGCCAGTTGCTGCCACGCTTGAACCGCACAGTGGAAGACACGGGCCGCACCGTGCGCCAGGTGGGCCGCGCAGCAGAAACGCTGGGCGACAATCCGCAAAGCGTGCTGTGGGGGCGCAGCAGCACGGCGCCGGGCCCCGGTGAACGGGGCTTCGTGGCACCACCTGCTGCGGCGACTGCCCCATGAGCTTCAATGACCCTCGCGCCCCCGTGCATATGGAATCACCAATGTTGGATTTGCTATGAAATCAGGAGCAGCTCGCGCATATTCCACGGGCGCCAAGGCCTTGTTTGGCTTGATGTTGGCAGGTGTGCTTGCGGGGTGTGCCGCGCCGCGCCCCGGCACGGCGCTCGTCTATGACTTCGGTCCCGGCGCCTTAGCGCTGGCGCCCGCCAACCGCATGGCACCGCTGCCGCCCCTGGTGCTGGCAGAGGTGCAAGCGCCGCAAGCACTGGACAACACCTCGGTGCTGTACCGGCTGAATTACAGCGATGCCCACGTGCTGCAGCCGTATGCCCAGGCCCGCTGGAGCATGCCGCCGGCCCAATTGCTGCGCCAGCAACTGCGTGCCGCCTTGAGCGCGCAGCGCGCCGTGTTGAATGCCAATGAAGGTGTCCAGTCCCCGGCGGGCGCCTTGGTTCTGCGCTTGGAGCTAGAAGAGTTCAGCCAGATTTTTGACTCCCCCCAAGCCAGCAGCGGCCTGCTGCGCTTGCGCGCAACGCTCTCCCAGTCGGCCCCCGGAGGCGAGGCGCTGGTCGCCCAGCGTGTGGTGCTGGTGAAGAGCCCGTCCGCAAGCCCTGATGCCGCGGGTGGCGTGCGTGCCTTGGCCGCAGCAGCGGCCCTGGCCGTAGAGCAGCTGGACCAGTGGGTGCAGCAAACCCAGGCCGCTTTGCCGGCCAAACTCTGAGCACCGGGCCGCTGTATGCCCGAGTTGCTGACCCTGCAGTCCCTGCCGCTGTTTCCGCTGAACACGGTGCTGTTTCCGGGCGGGAGCCTGCAGCTGCAGATTTTTGAAGTCCGCTACCTTGACCTGATCGGTCGCTGCCACAAAACCGGTGCGCCTTTCGGTGTGGTCTCATTGCTTCAGGGTGACGAAGTGCGCCGGGCAGAGCCGGCTGGCGAGGGGTTTGCCCAAGAGGACTTTGTCGACATAGGCACCCTGGCCACCGTGACCGAGTTTTCGGCCCCGCAGGCCGGGTTGATGCTGGTGCGTTGCACAGCCGGAGAGCGCTTTCGCATCATCCGCCGCGAGCGGCTCAAACACGGTTTGTGGGTTGCTGATGTGCAAGGCTTGCAACCGGACAGAGTGATGCCGGTCCCCGACGACTTGAAAGTGGTGGCGCAGGCGCTTGAGTCCTTGCTGGACAATCTGCAGCAGCGCACGGATGCCGCCCAACTACCGGTGCAGCCGCCCTACCGGTTTGACGACTGCGCCTGGGTGGCCAACCGCTGGTGTGAGCTGCTGCAGCTCCCGCCACCACTGCGCCAGGGGCTGATGCAATTGGACAACCCGCTGTTGCGTCTGGAGCTGGTGGGCGACTTCCTGAGCCGCAACGGCATCGCCGGCGACTGAGTGTGGGCGGACGGGTTTAGTGCCCGCTCAGCACCGGGAACAGTTTGGTCAGGCCGTCGCTCATCACTTCCACCGCGAGGGCTGCAAGGATCAGGCCCATCAAGCGGGTCATCACATTGATGCCGGTCTTGCCCAGCACGCGCGCAATCGGCTGCGCCAATGAAAAGCACAAGGCGGTGGCCAAGGCCACCACCACGCCATAGCCCACCAGGGTGCTGAGCTGGAAAAAGGTTTTGGCCTTGTCGGCATAAATCACCACGGTGGACATGGTGGCCGGGCCGGTCAGCAAAGGAATGGTCAGGGGCACCACGGCAATGCTGGCGCCCATGGCGGCTTTCTCCGCGCCGTCCTGCAATTCATGGGTGCTGGTCTTGGCTTCGGCGGGTTGGGCGTTCAGCATGTTGAGCGCACTGGTCAGCAGCAGCATGCCGCCGCCCACCTGGAAGCTGGCCAGCGAGATGCCGAAGAATTCCAGAATCTGCAGGCCCAGCAGGGCGCTGACCGCAATCACCACAAAAGCGCTGAAGGAGGACACCCAGATGGTGTTGCGCCGCTGCGCGCCGGAAAAGCCCTGGGTGTAGTGGATGAAAAACGGCACGATGGCCAAGGGGTTCACGATGGCCAGCAAGGTCACCAGAGGTTTGAGATCCATAGCAGGGTCCGGTTGAGGCTGCCGGTGCGGCAGAGCGCGCATAGTAATGCACCTTGGCAGTGCGTGCCTCCGTAAAAACCGCTACAAAGCAGCTTGAAACTCTCACTGGAGCAAACACCATGACACAGCGGGTTTGGACATGGCTGGCAGTCGCGGGCTGTTGGGCCGCGCCAGCTGCTTACGCGGCAGACTATGCCGGGCCCATTTTTGATGCGCACTTGCACTACAACGTGGAGGCCCAGCAGGCGCATCCTGTGGACGACGTGCTGGGCCGCATGCAACGCAGTGGCGTGCGTGCCGTGCTGGCCAACTCCCGCCCGAATGACGGCACCCGCACGCTGGCAGACGCCGGCGCCCAGACTCGCGCTGCTGGCGTCACGGTGGTGCCCCTGGTGCGCCTGTACCGCGACCGGGCGGATTACGACAACTGGTTCCGCGACCCGAGCATTGCCACCATGGTGGATACCGAACTCCGCCGTGGCACCGCAGCCGGGCCCTACCGGGGGCTGGGTGAATTCCATCTGTACGACAGCGCCAATGCTGCCGGCCCAGTGGCGGCGCAGCTCATGGCCCGCGCCGAGCGCGAGGGGCTGGTGGTGCTGGCGCATGTGGACGACGTCGCCATTGACGGCTTGCTGCGTGCCACGCCTTCGGCCGGTGCCCGCAGCCGGCTTGTTTGGGCCCACACCGGCATAGGTGGAGTGCCGGTTGAGCGGGTGCGTGCGCTGTTGCGCCAATACCCGGGCTTGATGGGCGAGCTGTCTTACCGGCCGGGGCTGACCTGCTCTGCCGGGGGAGCTCCGGTGCTGTGCCCCGAGTGGCGATCTCTGTTGCTGGACTTTCCGGACCGCTTTGTGATCGGTTCAGACACCTGGGTCAACCAGCGCTGGCAGTACTACGAGGCTTTGATGCAGGAGTACCGCAGCTGGTTGGGGGACTTGCCCCCGGTGGTGGCGCGCCAAGTGGCATGGGGCAATGCGGCGGGCTTGTTCGGCCTGCCGGCAGAGCCCGCCCCGCGCCCTTGAGGCGACGCAGGCTTTAGCGCCCGCCTGCCACGTCGATCAGCGCGCCGGTGGTGTAGCTGGCCTGCGGGCTCATCAGCCAGAGGATGCTGGCTGCCACCTCTTCGGCACGGCCGGGGCGCTGCATGGGCACCTGAGGCGCCAAGCGCTGGGCGCGGTCCGGCTGCCCGCCGGAGGCGTGGATGTCGGTGTCGATAATGCCAGGGCGTACCGCATTCACCCGCACCCCTTCACCCGCCACTTCACGCGCCAAGCCCACGGTGAAGCTGTCAATCGCCCCCTTGCTGGCGGCGTAGTCCACATACTGCCCGGGCGAGCCCAGCGTAGCCGCAACGCTGGAGAGATTGACGATGCTGCCACCTTCTCCGCCGTAACGGGTGCTCATGCGGCGCACCGCCTCGCGGGCGCACAGCATGCTGCCCAGCACGTTCGTGTCCAGCATGCGGCGCAGGCGCTCCAGGCGCATGTCGGCGACCCGGCAGGCCTGGTCCACCACGCCCGCACTGTTCACCAGCGCGCTGATGCGGCCAAGCTTGGCGTCCACTTTGGCAAACATGGCCAGTACTTGGGCTTCATCAGCCACATCCGCCTGCACGGTTATGGCATTGCCGCCTTGCTGGCGGATGTGCCTGACCACCTCATCGGCAGCGAGGGAGTTGCTCGCGTAATTCACAGCGACGGCGTAGCCGGCCTCTGCAGCAGCCAAGGCGGTGGCCGCGCCAATGCCGCGGGAACCGCCGGTAATGAGAACAATGGGTTGCATGCGCCCATGGTACCGGTGTGGCCCGGTTTTGGCTTACGCTTGCAAGTTGTGGCCGCACGGTGCGGCATCCCTCATGAATTCGGAGAGCTTTATGACAACTTGGTTGACTCAGGCAATGGCAGGTGCGTGCAGCGCCTTTTCCCACAGCGTTCGCACTTCTTCGAGCGCTGCAGCGGCGGCATTGATGGCGCTTGCGTGTGCCGGCGCAGTCCATGCCCAAACCGGGCCGGTGCGCATCCTGGTGGGTTTTCCGGCAGGCGGCGGTACCGACGCGATTGCCCGCACCCTGGCCGACAAACTCAAAGACCAGCTGGGCGTCGCCGTGGTGGTGGAGAACAAAGCCGGAGCCGGCGGCCAGATTGCCGCCCAAGCGCTCAAGGCCGCAGCACCGGACGGCAACACCCTTTTCCTGAGCCACGACCACACCATCTCCATCCTGCCGCAGGTGGTCAAAAACCCCGGGTTTGAGCCTGCCAAGGACTTTGTGCCCGTAGCCGGGTTCGCTACTTTTGTGAATGCGCTGGCTGTCTCCGGGGGTACGCCTGCCAAGACCACCGCCGAATACATGGCCTGGGTGCGCACCCAAGGCGGCAAAGGCACGCTGGGCGTGCCTGCACCGGCCTCGACACCGGAATTCCTGGTGAAGGTGCTGGGCGAGAAATACAAGCTGGACCTGGTGGCGGCCCCCTACCGTGGCAGCGCCCCCATGATGGCCGACATGCTGGGCAACCAGATCGCAGCGGGTGTGGGTTCCGTGCCGGACTTCATCGAGAACCACAAGGCCGGCAAGATCCGCATCGTGGCCGTGCTGGGCGGTAGCCGCCAGGCCATCCTGCCAGATGTGCCGACCTTCAGTGAGCTGGGCCTGGCCGGTCTGGAAGACATGCCGTACTACGGCCTGTTTGCGCCGGCCGGCACTCCAAAGGCCACACTGGACAAGTTGTCGGATGCCTTGGCCAAGGTCATTGCACAACCGGATGTCAAACAGCACCTCACCTCCATGGGCCTGACCGTGGGCTTTATGAACCAGCAGCAGCTCGCCAAGCGCGAACAGGCGTATACCGACGTCTGGGCCAAGATGATCAAGGCCAGCGGTTTTCAGGCCCAGTAAATTGATGTCTCGTATTCAGGACACCCCCATGGGCAGCACCATCACCCTCACCGCCGCCGACGGCACTTCCATTCCCGCTTACCTTGCTACTCCGGTGGGGGCGCCCAAGGGCGGGCTCGTGGTGTTGCAGGAAATCTTCGGGGTGAATGCCCATATCCGCGCGGTGGTGGATGGCTTCGCGGCGGACGGATATCTGGTGGTGGCGCCTGCTACCTTTCAGCGCGTGCAGGCAGGTGTGGAGCTGGGCTACACCAAAGACGACATTGCCGCCGGCGCCGCCTTGAAAGCGCAGGTGGAGGCTTTGCCGTCTCCCGGCGTGATGCAGGACGTGCAGGCCGCGGTCGACTACGCAGCCCGTGCCGGCAAAGTGGCGGTGATGGGTTACTGCTGGGGCGGTTGGCTTAGCTGGCGTGCGGCCGAGCAGGTGAAGGGCTTGGCTGCTGCGGTGCCTTACTACGGCGGCGGCATGACCACACCGGTCGAAGCAGCTCGCGTGCCCGCTTGCCCGGTGCTGGCCCATTTCGGTGAGCAGGACCATGCCATTCCCATTGACACGGTGCATGCGTTTGCCAAGGCCCAGCCCGGTGTGGAGGTGCAGATCTATCCGGCCCAGCACGGCTTTAACTGCGACCACCGCGCCGCCTACAACGCTGAGGCTGCGGCCTTGGCCCGCCAGCGGACGCTGGCATTTTTGCAACAGCACGTAGGCTGAGCGGAGAAGGGCAGGGCAGAACCCACTCGCGTTAACGGGTGGTACGGGCGAGGTAGCGTTTGCGCCAGAAGACGAGCGCCAGCCCGGCCGCTGTCAGGCCCATGGCGCCCAAGGTCCACCAGAAGCCGCTTTGCTGGTGCAGCAACGGGATGAAGTCGAAGTTCATCCCGAAAATGCCGGCCATCAGGTTCAACGGCAAAAAAATGGCGGTGAGCACCGTCAAGGTGCGCATGATGTCGTTGGTGCGGCTGCCTTGCACGCTGAAGTGCATTTGCACCGCGGTTTCCACGCTCTGCTCCAGCCGGCGCACGTGGTGCACCACGCGCTCTATGTGTTCAAGCACATCCCGGCTTCGCACTTGCAGCAGTTCCCGTTCGCGGGCTTCCAGGGGGCTTTCCGGTTCCGGCCAGGTTTTGATGGCCTCAATCCAGTCCTGAATGCTGGAGCGCTGCTCCTCGCACACGTCGTCCAGTTGATGCAGTGCCATGCGCGCTTCGAGCAAGGCGCTCCAGTTGGTAAAGCGTGCACGCGGACTGAGCAACTCACTCTGCCAATGGTCCAGCTGCTGGGTCAGTTCGCGCCGCAGGGCGAGGTAGCCGTCCACCATGGAGTTCACGATGCGCAGCATCAGGTCTGCAGGGCTGGTGGGCAAGCGTGCACCCGCGGCACGGGATTCAGCGCTAGCGGTTTGCAGCAGCTTGTCGGCGTAGGTGTCGCGCACCGTGCAGTCGTCGGGGTGCACTGTGAGCAACACGCGGTCAAACACGGCAAAACCCACGGGGCTGGTATCTATGCGCCGCAGAATAGGTGGCCCACTCAGGCGACCGGCGGGTGCACCGGTAACCGGCGCTGCACCTGGTTTTGCCGTGGAACTCGCCGCCAGGCGGCGGAACACCAGCACGTCGTACTGCGAGGTGTAGTCGTAGTGCGAGGGCAGCTGCTTGTTGATCAGGTCGGAGATGTGCAGATCCACCAACTGCACGCCGCACAGGGCTTGCAATGCGGCCTGCACGCGCATCTGCTCTGCCTCAAACTCCGGGCGTCCACAGGCGATCCACACATAGCCCTGCTGCTCCAGACCTTGCGCGGACAGGGCTTCCAGGTCGGCGCTTTCGCGGATGTGCCCCGGCTCGATGTGAAAGATGCGCATGGCGTGCCTTGTAGATAAAAAGTGCTGCTACCGCTCGTGGAATGTGCGCGGGCAGCTCCTGATTTGATAGCGTCAGGCTTTCAGGGCAAGAGCTGCGTCAAGGGCGAAGTAGGTCAGGATGCCGTCTGCCCCAGCGCGTTTGAAGGCCAGCAGGCTCTCCATCATCACCGCGTCATGGTCCAGCCAACCATTCTGGGCGGCGGCTTTGAGCATGGCGTATTCGCCGCTCACCTGGTAGGCAAAGGTAGGCACCTTGAACTCGTCTTTCACGCGGCGCACCACGTCCAGGTAAGGCATGCCGGGTTTGACCATCACCATGTCAGCGCCTTCTGCAATGTCCATCGCCACTTCGCGCAGTGCTTCGTCGGTATTGGCAGGGTCCATCTGGTAGACCTTTTTGTTGCCCTTGCCAAGGTTGCCGGCGGAGCCTACGGCATCACGGAAGGGGCCGTAGAAGGCCGATGCGTACTTGGCGCTGTAGGCCATGATGCGGGTGTGCACCAGCTTTTCGGCTTCCAGGGCGGTGCGGATGGCGCCTATGCGTCCGTCCATCATGTCACTGGGCGCCACGATGTCCACCCCGGCACGGGCCTGGGTCAGCGCCTGCTGCACCAACTGGGCGGTGGTTTCCTCGTTCAGGATGTAGCCGTTTTCTTCGGGGCGGGTGTCGGGGATGCCGTCCTGGCCGTGCGTGGTAAACGGGTCCAGCGCCACGTCGGTCATCACTCCAAGCTCGGGGAATTCTTTTTTCAAGGCGCGCACCACACGAGGTACCAGACCGTCAGGGTTCAGGGCTTCGGCGCCGTCGTAGGTTTTGAGGGACTGGTCGACCACCGGAAACAAGGCCATGACCGGGATTTCCAGCTTCACGCACTGCTCGGCCACCGGCAGCAGCAAATCCAGGCTGAGCCGCTCCACGCCGGGCATGGATGTAATTGGCACGCGCTGTGCTTGTCCGTCCACCACAAAGACCGGGTAGATCAGGTCATGGGCGGTCAGGGCGTTTTCACGCACCAGGTTGCGGGTGAAGGTGTCGCGGCGCAGGCGGCGCGGGCGTCCGGCGGGGAAAGGTGCGTAAGGGGTCATGCCCAAAATTGTGCCCGAAAGCCGTACGGCCCAGTGGTCTGACCGTTTAGTCAATTTGCTGAATACCTCAGCGAATAGGAAGGATATTGCCAAAAAACGCTTGTCACACGCCGGCAACATTGCTAAATTCCGCTCCGGGTAGCTTGCTATCCCCCGCTTTTCCTCCCTGAGCGGGGCCTTGATGTGTGACAGCAAAAAAGGCTTACCACCCCAGCCGTGTGCTGGGGTTTTTTTTTTTTTTTTTTTGGTGCGTCCGGCAGGACGCTCTCACTAGGAGGTGAAAGACCTCTACTCGCCCTGCAAGGGGAAGGGTTAGCCAATGGCAAGGGCTTCGCGGGCGACTGCGAGTCTGAAGGAAGCCGGATGGCAAAGCGCTGGTTCGACGAACAGGAAGCGGATATGAGGCGCCACAGGGGGGTAAGGAGTCCGAAATCTCTGAAGCCCAAAACTTGCACGGAACTCTGTGGCGTAGATCCGACGGACATAAGCGTGAAAGTGGGTGCGTAATACCCGGAGAGATCTGAGTGTGGTGCCCGTAAGGGCTACCGGCCATCGAAAGGTGACGGGAGGCTCGCTCAGAAGTCAGCAGAGGGCATANTTTTTCGGTGCGTCCGGCAGGACGCTCTCACTAGGAGGTGAAAGACCTCTACTCGCCCTGCAAGGGGAAGGGTTAGCCAATGGCAAGGGCTTCGCGGGCGACTGCGAGTCTGAAGGAAGCCGGATGGCAAAGCGCTGGTTCGACGAACAGGAAGCGGATATGAGGCGCCACAGGGGGGTAAGGAGTCCGAAATCTCTGAAGCCCAAAACTTGCACGGAACTCTGTGGCGTAGATCCGACGGACATAAGCGTGAAAGTGGGTGCGTAATACCCGGAGAGATCTGAGTGTGGTGCCCGTAAGGGCTACCGGCCATCGAAAGGTGACGGGAGGCTCGCTCAGAAGTCAGCAGAGGGCATAGTAGGTGCAACCCAAGGTGATGAGCCACAAGAGGCGGCACCGAAGGCCCGAACAAGTGGAAACGAGAGTAGGAACGAAGTCACTCGATGCCAATCGATGAAGCAGAAGCCCTCGCAAGAGGGGCCCACAGCGAAGGAACCGGACGGAATCTGGGGAGTGCGCACGTGGGTGCTGAGGTGGGTACGGCGTACGTCGAGCAACCGAAATCGGAGAGAGACCGGCTCATGAGCCGAGTCGTGGATCGCGACAACATGCAGCTCGCTTACAGCCGAGTCATGAAGAATCGCGGCGCACCCGGCATTGACGGAATGCGCTGTGAAGACCTCAAGACGTGGCTCAAAGTGAACTGGTCGCAAGTAAAGAAGTCGTTACTGGATGGAACCTACCGCCCCCAAGCGGTACGTCGGGTGGACATACCCAAGCCGCAAGGCGGGGTACGCACGCTCGGAGTGCCCACGGTGGTGGACAGGCTGATTCAGCAGGCGCTACATCAGGCGATGCAACCCCTGTTTGAACCTACCTTCTCGCAAAGCAGCTACGGCTTCAGACCGGGGAAAAGTGCGAAGCAGGCGGTAAGCAAAGCGGCAGAGTACATCCGTGGCGGCAAGCGCTGGGTGGTGGACATGGACCTGGAGAAATTCTTCGACCGTGTCAACCACGACGTGCTGATGGCGCGGGTGGCACGCCAGGTACAGGACAAAACCGTCCTGAGCCTGATACGCAGGTTTCTGGAGGCCGGGATGATGGCCAACGGGGTAGAGACACCACGGTACGAGGGTACACCGCAAGGCGGCCCCCTGTCACCACTACTGTCCAACATCCTGTTGACTGATTTAGACCGGGAGCTAGAGGCACGCAAGCTGCTGTTTTGCAGGTATGCGGATGACTGCAACATCTACGTGAGCAGTCAGCGGGCGGGCCAACGCATCATGGAGGGCATAAAGAGGTTTCTTGCAAACCGGCTCAAGCTCACTGTGAACGAGACCAAAAGTGCGGTTGAGCGGCCATGGAAACGCAAGTTTCTGGGATACAGCGTGACAGCACAACGAGCCAGCAAAATCCGAATAGCCAAGGAAAGCACGCAACGCCTGATGCACGCCGTGCGCACATACTGTGCACAGGGACGGGGCAGGCCACTGCCCCAGACCATCGAAAAGCTAAATCCGGTTTTACGGGGATGGATGAACTACTTCAGCCTGACCCAGAGCCACAAGCCCATCGAAGCACTGGATATGTGGGTACGTAGACGGCTACGCGCCCTGATGTGGAGGCAATGGAAAAGGACAAAGACGCGGGAATCCAAAATGCTCGCACTCGGGCTCGATGCCCAGCGGGCATGGAAGTCCAGCGTCAATGGCCATGGTCCATGGTGGAACGCCGGTGCCAAACACCTGCGCCAAGCTCTCCCGACGAAATACTTCACGCAACTCGGGCTGGTCTCGCTGGTGGCAACCCACCAGCACCTCCAGCGTCCTACTTGAACCGCCGTATGCGGAACCGCACGTACGGTGGTGTGAGAGGGCTGAGGGGGTAACCCCTCACCCTACTCGATCACTCGGGCTGGTCTCGCTGGTGGCAACCCACCAGCACCTCCAGCGTCCTACTTGAACCGCCGTATGCGGAACCGCACGTACGGTGGTGTGAGAGGGCTGAGGGGGTAACCCCTCACCCTACTCGATCCTGTACTTTCCCTTTTCTCCTTTTTGCTTGGAGGAGATCGGGCGGGCTGAGCGTTTTGCTCCGTGTCCCCCGGCCTTCGGCCTCCTCCTTGACCTGCGCAAAACGCTCAGCCCGCCCTAGGAATGTTGCGCACGCCAGTGCCTGCGACTGCACCATTTGCCGCCGGGCGGCCCCAAGGCAAATGAGCCCCCTTGGGGGGCAGCGACCCGCGCAGCGGTGGAGCGTGGGGGCTACACTTGCTCATGCTCTGGATCAAAGCCCTCCACATCGTATTTATCGCCAGCTGGTTCGCCGGCTTGTTCTATCTCCCTCGCATTTTTGTGAATCTGGCGATGGTGCCCGCAGGCTCTGATGCCGAGCGGGCGCGCTTGCTGTTGATGGCGCGCAAGCTGCTGCGCTTCACCACCTTGCTGGCAGGGCCGGCCTTGGGCTTGGGTCTGTATCTGTGGTTGGGTTACGGCATTGGTATGGGACCCGGCAGCGGGTGGATGCACGCCAAGCTCATGCTGGTCTTGCTGGTCATCGGTTATCACCATGGGTGCTCCGTGATGCTGCGCAAGTTGGAAGCCGGTATCAGCCAGCGCAGCCATGTGTTTTATCGCTGGTTTAATGAGATTCCGGTGCTCTTGCTCACGGCCATCGTCATCCTTGTGGTGGTGAAGCCTTTCTGACGACGCTTTGCCATGCACAAGTCCACCGCATGGCCTTTGGCTGCCCTGTACGCAGCGCTGGTGGTGTATGCGAGCCTGTTTCCATTTGTGGAATGGCGCGATCAGGGTATTGCCAGCTGGGAGTTTTTGCTGGCGCCTACACCCCGTTACTGGACCGGGTTTGACGTCGCGGTCAACGTGGCCGGGTACGTGCCCTTGGGTGGCCTGGTCGGGCTCGGTGCCTTGCGTTCGGGGTGGCGGCGCTCTTCCGTTTGGTGGGCGCCCGTAGGCGTGGTGCTGCTCTCCCTGTGTATGGAGGGGCTCCAAAGTTATTTGCCGTCGCGGGTGCCCTCGCGGGAGGACTTTCTGTTGAATGCTGCGGGGGCATGGGTGGGTGCGATAGCGGCCTTTGTGCTGCAAAAGGCGGGTGCAATTGATCGCTGGAACCAGTTGCGCAGCCGGTGGTTTGTGCCGCATTCCCGTGGTGGCATCGTGCTCTTGTCGACCTGGCCGGTGGGCTTACTCTTTCCTGCATCGGTGCCCTTGGGGCTGGGTCAAGTGGTGACCCGGCTGGAGGCGCTGCTGCAGTCCTACGTGGAGGATTCGAGTTTCGAGGCGTGGCTGCCGGTGCGTGATACCGAGTTGTTGCCGCTTGCGCCCGGCACAGAGTTGTTGTGCGTGGCCTTGGGTTTGTTGATTCCCTGCCTCTTGGGCTTTTGTGTAGTTCGTCCGGTGTGGCGGCGCATGGTGGTGGTGGGAGTGACCACCGGGTCTGCCATTCTGGTTTCAGCCTTGTCCGCCGCGCTCAGTTGGGGGCCGCTGCATGCCTGGGCGTGGTTGGATGTGCCAGCCCAAATCGGCTTGTTCACCGGGGCTTCGCTGGCGCTGCTGTTTGTCTTCGCCTCCTGGCGGGCCAGTGCCGCATTGGCTTTGCTCTCTCTCGGTGTGTATTTGAGTTTGTTGAACCAGGCGCCGGAGAGTCCGTATTTTGCGCAGACCTTGCTGCTGTGGGAGCAGGGGCGCTTCATCCGCTTCAATGGTTTGGCGCAGTGGGTCGGGTGGCTGTGGCCCTATGTGGCATCGGTTTATCTGCTCGGACAAATTGGCCGCCGGGATGCGAAAAACTAGAACCCCGCCATGACCGACACCACACAAACCACTGCCTCTTACTACGAGCGCCACATCTTCTTCTGCCTCAATGAGCGCAAAAACGGGGAAGACTGCTGTGCACACCACAATGCTCAAGAGGGTTTTGACCGTTGCAAGCAGCTCGTCAAAGAAGCCGGTTTGTCCGGCCCCGGCCAAGTGCGGGTCAACAAGGCGGGTTGTCTGGACCGCTGTGCTGCCGGCCCGGTGGCGGTGGTGTATCCGGAGGCCGTTTGGTATACCTTTGTGGATGCACAAGACATTGAAGAAATCGTTGAGTCGCATCTGAAGAACGGCAAAGTGGTGGAGCGCTTGTTGACGCCCGCCCACCTCGGCCGCTGATTTGAATAAAAAGTGCCGGTAGCGCCCGCCAAATGTGCGCGAGCAGCTACTGAATCCATAGCAAATGAATTCCTCTACACAAAAATTCCGGATCGCGGGTCCGTCCGGCGTGCTGGAAGGGCTCATCGATGAGCCTGTTGATATCCCTGCGCAGGCCTGGCGCGGTACGGCGGTTATTGCCCATCCTCATCCGCTGTTCGGCGGAAGCATGGACAACAAGGTGGTGCAGACGGTGGCGCGCGCCTTTGTGCAGACGGGGTGGCGTGCCGTACGATTTAATTTTCGAGGTGTGGGTGGCAGTGAAGGCTCTTACGACAACGGCACTGGCGAACTGCAAGACATGCTGGCTGTGGTGGCGCACGCCACCCCTGACGGGACGCTGGCGCTGGCGGGATTTTCCTTCGGAGCGTTTGTAACGAGCCACGCGGTGACCGCCATGGCGGGGCGTGACCTTGCCAAGGTTGTGCTGGTGGGCACTGCGGCGAGCCGCTTCGAGGTAGCGCCCGTGGCGCCTGACTTGCACGATTGCACCCTGGTGCTGCACGGCGAGCAGGATGACACCGTACCCTTGGCTGATGTAATGAACTGGGCCCGTCCCCAAAGTCTGCCGGTGACGGTGGTGCCCGGGGGCGGCCACTTCTTTCATGGACAATTGCCCTTGTTGCGCAGCCTGGTGGCGCGTCATCTCCGGGCCTGACTCTGCGGGCCCGACCGCAAGGCTTGCGCCTCTACCTCTTTGATTCCCAACTTGACTGACCTATGAAATTCTTGATTGCCTCCGTTTTGGCGGCCCTGAGCTTTGCCGTTGCCGCACAGGCTCCGCATCCCCCTGAAGTGGCTGCCCGCGCTTATTTGCTGCTGGACGTTACTTCCAACCAAATCCTGGCATCCAAGGACATGGATATGCCGGTGGAGCCCGCCTCGCTCACCAAGTTGATGACGGCTTACCTCGTGTTCGACGCGTTGCGATCCAAAAAAATCGACTTGAAGCAGACATTCCCCGTCAGTGAGCGCGCCTGGAAGATGCCGGGCTCGCGCATGTTCATCGACCCCAAGATGCAGGTGCCCGTCGAAGACCTTATCAAAGGCATGATCGTGCAAAGCGGTAATGACGCCACGATGGCTCTGGCCGAAGGCGTGGGTGGATCGTTGGAGCGCTTCGTTCAGATGATGAATGACCAAGCGAAGGTGCTGGGCATGAAGAACACCGGCTACCGGAACCCGGAGGGTTTGACAGAGGCTGGCCACATCACGACTGCCCGTGACCTCAGCATCCTGGCCACTCGACTGATGAGCGACTTCCCGGACTACGTGGGTTACTACGCGATCAAGAAATACCGCTATCCCGGTACACCTGCTGCCAATGACAGCAACCGTAACCTTTTGTTGTTTCGCGATCCCACGGTCGACGGTCTGAAGACGGGCCACACGGATGCCGCCGGCTATTGCCTGGTGGCCACCGCCAAACGTGACTTCCCTGCGCTGGCAACGGCGGGCGCACCTGCAGGTACTCCGGCCGCCACTGGAAGCCGTCGTCTCCTGTCCATCGTGCTGGGAACCGAGAGTGAAAATGCCCGCGCCAACGAATCCCAGAAGCTCTTGAACTGGGGTTACACCGCTTTTGAAGCGGTAAAGCTGTATGACGCCGGCGCTGCCGTTGTCACCCCCAAGGTCTGGAAAGGTGCCAGTTCCGAAGTCAAGGCCGGACGTGCGCAGGGTGTGATCGTGGCAGTGCCTGCAGGTACCGCCGCACAACTCAAGACCGAAGTCGTCCGCAATGAGCCTATCGTGGCGCCTGTGGCCAAGGGTCAGGTGCTCGGTACTTTGAAGGTGCGTGCCGGCGACCAAGTGGTGGCTGAAGTGCCGCTTTTGGCGCTCGACGGTGTGGAGCAGGCAGGGATCATCGGTCGTGCCTGGGACGCTTTGCGCCTCTGGATCCGCTGATTGCCGCAAGCAGTTTGCGTGAAAACCCTTGATCTGCTACATTAGAAGGCTTTTCGGAAATTCCGAAGGGATTCACGTTTTCGTAATATTCAAACGTTTAGGGACGTTTTTCAATGCCAACCATTAACCAACTCGTGCGTCAAGGCCGTGAGGTCGAGACCATCAAGTCGAAGAGCCCTGCCATGCAGAACTCTCCGCAGCGTCGCGGTGTATGCACTCGCGTGTACACAACGACTCCTAAAAAGCCTAACTCCGCTCTGCGTAAAGTTGCCAAAGTGCGCTTGACCAACGGTTTTGAGGTGATCTCTTACATCGGCGGTGAAGGCCACAACCTGCAGGAACACAGCGTGGTGCTGGTTCGCGGCGGTCGTGTCAAGGACTTGCCCGGTGTGCGTTACCACATCGTTCGCGGTTCTTTGGACTTGCAAGGCGTGAAAGACCGCAAGCAGTCCCGTTCCAAGTACGGTGCTAAGAAGCCAAAGGCTAAATAAGCTCTGTAGGTTCGAATTTTTCGGTGCTGTTCCCCGCGTGGCGCGGAGATACAGCGAAGTGACCCGAAGCCCGGAATTGTCCGTGTGGGTCGAGTAAGTGGGAGTTTTGAATAACTCTCGCGGTGTCTGAAAAGATACCAACTGAAGCAATATGAGGTGAAATATGCCACGTCGTCGCGAAGTCCCTAAACGTGAAATCCTGCCGGATCCCAAGTTCGGCAACGTCGAGCTGTCCAAATTCATGAACGTGATCATGGAAGGCGGCAAAAAAGCAGTTGCAGAGCGCATCATTTACGGCGCACTCGAGCTGATCGCCAAAAAGCACCCCGATAAGGATGCTCTGGAAGCGTTTACCGTTGCAATCAACAACGTCAAGCCCATGGTGGAAGTGAAATCCCGCCGCGTGGGTGGTGCCAACTACCAAGTGCCTGTTGAAGTGCGTCCCGTCCGTCGCTTGGCTTTGTCCATGCGCTGGATCAAGGAAGCCGCTCGCAAGCGTGGTGAAAAGTCCATGGCTCAGCGCCTGGCCAACGAAATGTTGGAAGCCACTGAAGGCCGTGGCGGCGCCATGAAGAAGCGTGACGAAGTGCACCGTATGGCTGAAGCCAACAAGGCCTTCTCTCACTTCCGTTTCTAAGCAACGGAAATCGCGGCTTTTAGAGCTTGGCAGGTCCGGGCAGCGCAATGGCGCTGTCATGTGGGCTGGCCATACTCTGAAAGTCGTTTGTCTTGCTGCATTGTGCGGCAGACCCTCTCAAGAATTTGATCAACCAAGGATCCATCATGGCTCGCACTACCCCCATTGAGCGCTACCGCAATATCGGTATTTCTGCGCACATTGACGCCGGCAAAACCACCACGACCGAGCGTATTCTTTTCTACACCGGCGTGAACCACAAAATCGGCGAAGTGCACGATGGCGCGGCCACGATGGACTGGATGGAGCAAGAGCAAGAGCGTGGTATCACCATTACCTCCGCGGCTACAACTTGCTTCTGGAAGGGCATGGACTCTTCTTTCGCTGAGCACCGCATCAACATCATTGACACCCCCGGACACGTGGACTTCACGATTGAAGTGGAGCGTTCCATGCGCGTGCTGGACGGCGCCTGCATGGTTTACTGCGCAGTGGGTGGCGTGCAGCCCCAGTCTGAAACCGTTTGGCGTCAGGCTAACAAGTACAAAGTGCCACGTTTGGCCTTCGTGAACAAGATGGACCGTACCGGTGCCAACTTCTTCAAGGTCGTGGACCAGATGAAGCTGCGCTTGAAGGCCAGCCCTGTGCCTATCGTGATCCCAATCGGTGCCGAAGAAAACTTCACCGGTGTGGTTGATCTGCGCAAGATGAAAGCCATCATCTGGGACGAAGCTTCCCAGGGTATGAAGTTCACCTTTGAAGAGATCCCCGCAGAACTCGTGGAAACCGCCAAAGAGTGGCGCGAAAAGATGGTCGAAGCGGCTGCTGAAGCCTCTGAAGACCTGATGAACAAGTACCTGGAAGAAGGTGAACTGTCCGAAGAGGAAATCACTGCCGGTCTGCGCGCACGCACCATTGCTGGTGAAATCCAGCCCATGTTGTGCGGTACTGCGTTCAAGAACAAGGGTGTGCAGCGCATGTTGGACGCCGTGATTGAACTGATGCCTTCTCCTCTGGACGTGAAGGCCATCAAGGGCTTTGACGAAGACGAAAAAGAAGTCACCCGCAAGGCTGACGACAACGAAAAGTTTGCTGCTTTGGCGTTCAAGCTGATGACCGACCCGTTTGTGGGTCAGTTGACTTTCGTTCGCGTTTACTCCGGCGTGCTGAAAAAAGGCGACACCGTTTACAACGCTGTGCGCGGCAAGAAAGAACGTATCGGCCGAATCGTGCAAATGCACGCGAACAACCGCGAAGAAGTGGATGAAATCCGCGCCGGTGACATCGCTGCATGTGTGGGCTTGAAGGATGTGACCACAGGTGAAACCTTGTGCGACCCTGCAGCCGTGATCACTCTGGAGCGCATGGTGTTCCCTGACTCTGTGATCCGTCAAGCCGTCGAGCCGAAGACCAAGGCTGACCAGGAAAAAATGGGTATCGCTTTGAGCCGTCTGGCTGCAGAAGATCCATCTTTCCGCGTGCAGACAGACGAAGAATCCGGCCAGACCATCATTGGTGGTCAGGGCGAATTGCACTTGGAAATTATTGTTGACCGCATGAAGCGCGAATTCGGCGTGGAAGCTAACGTGGGCAAGCCCCAGGTGGCTTACCGCGAAACCATTCGCAAGAGCGTGTCCGATGTCGAAGGTAAGTTCGTTCGTCAATCCGGTGGTAAGGGTCAATACGGTCACGTCGTGTTTACCGTTGAGCCGAACGAAGCCGGCAAGGGCTTTGAATTCGTCGACGCGATCAAGGGTGGTGTGGTTCCCCGTGAATACATCCCTGCAGTGGAAAAGGGCGTGATTGAAGCCCTGACCCAAGGCGTGATGGCGGGCTATCCCGTGGTGGATGTCAAGGTGACTTTGACCTTCGGTTCGTACCACGACGTGGACTCCAACGAAAACGCGTTCAAGATGGCCGCTATCTTCGGTTTCAAGGAAGGTTGCCGCAAGGCCAACCCCGTGATTCTGGAGCCCATGATGGCTGTGGAGGTGGAAACACCTGAAGACTACGCCGGCAACGTGATGGGCGATTTGTCCTCACGCCGCGGTATGGTGCAAGGTATGGACGACATGGTTGGCGGTGGCAAAGCAATCAAGGCTGAAGTTCCATTGTCCGAAATGTTCGGCTACTCCACATCGCTGCGTTCGATGTCGCAAGGTCGTGCAACCTACACGATGGAATTCAAACACTACGCGGAAGCCCCACGTAACGTGTCTGAAGCCATCATGGCAGCGCGCGCGAAGTAATTTTTGTTGTCTGCGACGGTGTGCCGCCCTGTTCCCGTGCGGGGCGAATCAGCAACATCGTGCAGACGTAAAACCAACACACGGGATTAGCTCTTTGGAGAATTGAAACATGGCAAAAGAAAAATTCACCCGTACCAAGCCCCACGTGAACGTGGGCACGATTGGTCACGTGGACCACGGCAAGACAACCCTGACAGCTGCTATCACCACCGTGTTGGCTGCAAAGTTCGGCGGATCTGCCAAGGCCTACGACCAGATCGACGCTGCTCCTGAAGAAAAAGCACGCGGTATTACCATCAACACCGCTCACGTCGAATACGAAACCGCTAACCGCCACTACGCTCACGTGGACTGCCCCGGCCACGCTGACTATGTGAAGAACATGATCACTGGTGCTGCCCAAATGGACGGCGCTATTCTGGTTTGTTCTGCTGCTGACGGCCCCATGCCCCAGACTCGCGAGCACATCCTGTTGGCTCGCCAGGTGGGCGTTCCTTACATCATCGTGTTCCTGAACAAGTGCGACATGGTTGATGACGAAGAATTGCTCGAACTGGTGGAAATGGAAGTTCGCGAACTCCTGTCCAAGTACGAATTCCCTGGCGACGACACCCCCATCGTGCGTGGTTCCGCCAAGTTGGCCATGGAAGGCGACAAGGGCGCCCTGGGCGAAGAAGCCATCATGAAGCTGGCTGACGCACTGGACACCTACATCCCCACCCCTGAGCGTGCAGTGGACGGCGCATTCCTGATGCCCGTGGAAGACGTGTTCTCCATCTCCGGTCGTGGTACCGTGGTGACAGGTCGCGTTGAGCGCGGTATCGTCAAGGTCGGCGAAGAAATCGAAATCGTCGGTATCAAAGACACCCAGAAGACCACCTGCACAGGCGTGGAAATGTTCCGCAAGCTGTTGGACCAAGGTCAAGCTGGCGACAACGTCGGTATCCTGTTGCGCGGCACCAAGCGTGAAGACGTCGAGCGCGGCCAAGTGCTGTGCAAGCCCGGCTCCATCAAGCCCCACACCCACTTCACCGGCGAAATCTACGTTCTGTCCAAGGACGAAGGCGGCCGTCACACTCCTTTCTTCAACAACTACCGTCCCCAGTTCTACTTCCGTACCACGGACGTGACCGGTGCGATCGAGTTGCCTGAAGGCAAAGAAATGGTGATGCCTGGCGACAACGTGTCCATCACTGTGAAATTGATCAACCCCATCGCCATGGAAGAAGGCCTGCGTTTCGCTATTCGCGAAGGCGGTCGTACCGTGGGCGCCGGCGTGGTTGCCAAAATCATCGCGTAATTCGCATATTAAGGAATTACGATGGCCGCCAAGCAAAAAATCCGCATTCGCCTGAAGGCGTTTGACTACAAGCTGATCGATCAATCGGCAGCTGAAATTGTTGACACTGCTAAGCGCACCGGCGCGATTGTCAAAGGTCCCGTGCCTTTGCCAACACGCATGAAGCGCTTCGACATTCTGCGTTCACCTCACGTGAACAAGGCAAGTCGTGACCAGTTTGAAATCCGCACCCACCAGCGTTTGATGGACATCGTGGATCCAACGGATAAAACCGTGGATGCTTTGATGAAGCTCGACCTGCCTGCTGGCGTGGACGTGGAAATCAAACTGCAATAAGCAGACCAGCCCGGCGTGAAAATGCCGGGCCATTAACGTGAGTGGGTTGGGGCTTGCACAAAATGCGAGCGCCGGCTATACTCGCTGGCCTCTGCTCAGAGGCCGATGGCTTGGGGGTAGAGTTTTATTAACAGTCTTTCATCATCAAAACACAGCAGCCAATTGAAGTTGCTGTGGGTGGAAGTTACGGAGAAAACAATGAGTCTTAGCAATCACTTAGGGTTGCTGGGTCGCAAAGTTGGCATGATGCGTCTATTCACGGACGACGGGGACGCAGTTCCCGTTACCGTGGTGGATGTGTCCAACAACCGTGTGACACAGGTGAAAACCCAAGAGAACGACGGCTATGTGGCCTTGCAGGTCACATTCGGTGCGCGCAAAGCTTCGCGTATCACCAAGCCTGTTGCTGGCCACTTGGCCAAAGCTGGTGTTGAAGCCGGCGAAATCATCCAAGAATTCCGCGTGACTGCCGAATCCGCTGCGAAATACGCAACAGGCGCAACTGTGCCTGTGACCGACGTGTTTTCAGTGGGGCAGAAAGTGGACGTGCAGGGTACTTCGATTGGTAAAGGCTACGCCGGCACCATCAAGCGCCACAACATGTCTTCCCAGCGCGCATCCCACGGTAACAGCCGCTCGCACAATGTGCCCGGCTCTATCGGTATGGCTCAGGATCCAGGTCGCGTTTTCCCCGGAAAGCGCATGACTGGTCACTTGGGCGATGCCACCGTGACGACTCAAAACCTGGACGTTATCCGTGTCGACGAAGCTCGCCAACTCCTGTTGATCAAGGGTGCTATCCCTGGATCCAAGGGTGGCTTCGTGACCGTTCGTCCAGCTGTCAAAGCCAAAGCCTCTAAAGGAGCGAACTGATGCAAGTCGAACTCCTGAATGAACAAGGTCAGGCAACTTCCAAGTACGATGCTCCTGAAGCCGTATTCGGTCGTGATTACAACGAAGATCTGGTGCACCAAGTGGTTGTGGCCTTCCAGGCTAACGCCCGTCAAGGTACACGTGCTCAAAAAGACCGTGAACAGGTCAAGCACAGCACCAAGAAGCCTTTCAAGCAAAAGGGAACCGGTCGCGCTCGCGCTGGTATGACCTCCTCGCCACTGTGGCGCGGCGGCGGTCGTATTTTCCCGAACATGCCTGATGAAAACTTCGGCCAGAAGATCAACAAGAAGATGTACCGCGCAGGCATGGCATCCATCTTGTCTCAGCTGGTGCGCGAAGGCCGTTTGGCCGTGGTGGATTCCCTGAAAGTGGAGTCTCCCAAGACCAAGGCTTTGGCTGCAAAGTTCAAGGCAATGAATCTGGAATCCGTGTTGGTGATCGCTGATGAGGTTGACGAAAACCTGTATCTGGCATCCCGTAACCTGGTGAATGTTCTGGTGGTTGAGCCCCGTTATGCTGACCCCCTGTCTTTGGTCCACTACCGCAAGGTGTTGGTGACTAAGGCTGCCATGGACACACTCAAGGAGATGTTTGCATGAGCCACGGTCCCAATCTGACCAAATTCGACGAAGGTCGTTTGATGCAAGTGCTCGTCGCCCCCATCGTGTCCGAAAAGGCCACCATGGTTGCCGAAAAGAGCAATGCTGTGACTTTCAAGGTGCTGCAAGACGCTACCAAGTATGAAATCAAGGCCGCAGTGGAATTGATGTTCAAGGTCGAGGTAAAAGGCGTTTCTGTGGTGAACACCAAGGGCAAGACCAAGCGTTTCGGTAAGTCTGTTGGCCGTCGCGACAATGTTCGCAAAGCCTACGTGACCCTGAAGCCCGGTCAAGAGCTGAACCTCGGCGGGGAGGCTGCGTAATCATGGCTGTCATTAAAATGAAACCAACTTCCCCAGGCCGTCGTGGCGTGGTGAAGATTTCGCGTGACCACCTGTACAAGGGTGCGCCTCATGCAGCTTTGTTGGAACCCCAGTTCCAGCAAGCTGGCCGTAACAACAACGGCCACATCACTACCCGTCACAAGGGTGGTGGTCACAAGCATCACTACCGCGTAGTGGATTTTGTCCGTAACAAGGATGGCATCCCCGCGAAAGTGGAACGCATTGAGTACGATCCAAACCGCTCTGCACACATCGCATTGGTGTGCTACGCAGACGGCGAACGCAAGTACATCATCGCCCCACGTGGCTTGGAAGTAGGCGCAACCATTCAAAACGGTTCCGAAGCTCCCATCCGCGTTGGCAACACATTGCCTATCCGCAACATTCCAGTGGGTTCCATCATCCATTGCGTAGAGTTGCAAGTGGGCAAGGGTGCTCAGATCATCCGCTCTGCCGGTACTTCCGCCACACTGTTGGCTCGTGAAGGCACATACGCCCAGGTGCGTGTGCGTTCCGGTGAAGTCCGCAAGATCCACATCGACTGCCGCGCGACCATCGGTCAAGTGGCCAACGAAGAGCACAGCCTGCGCCAGTTGGGCAAGGCCGGTGTGAAGCGTTGGATGGGTATTCGCCCAACCGTCCGTGGTGTGGTGATGAACCCTGTTGACCACCCACACGGTGGTGGTGAAGGCAAGACCGGTGAAGGCCGTCATGCAGTCGATCCTTGGGGTAATCTGACCAAGGGCTACCGTACCCGTAACAACAAGCGCACGCAGGTCATGATCGTGTCGCGTCGCAAGAAGTAAGGGGTAGGTAAATGACTCGTTCACTGAAAAAAGGTCCTTTCGTCGACCATCACCTGATTGCCAAGACCGAAAAGGCCGTGGCAACCAAGGACAAGAAGCCGATTAAGACTTGGTCCCGTCGCTCCATGATCCTGCCCGAATTCATCGGCTTGACCATCGCCGTTCACAACGGCAAGCAGCACGTGCCTGTCTATATCACCGATCAAATGGTTGGCCACAAGTTGGGTGAGTTCGCGCTCACACGTACTTTCAAGGGTCACCCTGCGGACAAAAAAGTCCAGAAGAAATAAGGAGGTGACCATGGAAACTCGTGCAACCCTTCGTGGCGTCCGTTTGTCTGTTGACAAGGGTCGTCTGGTCGCGGACCTGATCCGTGGCAAGAAAGTTGATCAAGCTCTGAACATCTTGCAATTCACACAGAAAAAAGCTGCTGTGATTATCAAGAAGGTTCTGGAGTCCGCTATTGCCAATGCTGAACACAACGACGGCGCTGACATCGACGAATTGAAGGTGAAAACCATCTACGTTGAGCAAGGTGCTTCTTTGCGTCGCTTCACAGCCCGTGCAAAGGGCCGTGGCAATCAAATCCGCAAGCCCACGTGCCATGTGTACGTGACGGTTGGAAACTGAAAGAGGCCAGGAAGATATGGGACAAAAAATCCACCCAACCGGCTTTCGTTTGGCGATCAGCCGTAACTGGTCTTCTCGCTGGTACGCAAGCAACCGTGATTTCGCCGGCATGTTGTCGGAAGACATCAAGGTTCGTGAATACCTGAAGGCCAAGCTCAAGAACGCCTCTGTGTCTCGCATCCTGATCGAGCGTCCTGCCAAGAACGCACGTATCACCATTTTCTCGGCGCGTCCGGGCGTGGTGATCGGCAAGAAGGGTGAAGACATCGAAAACTTGAAGCGTGACCTGGGCAAGCAATTGGGCGTGCCAGTGGCAGTGAACATCGAAGAAGTGCGCAAGCCTGAAATCGATGCAAAGCTGATTGCTGACAGCATCACCCAACAGCTCGAAAAGCGCATCATGTTCCGTCGCGCCATGAAGCGTGCCATGCAAAACGCTATGCGTTTGGGCGCTCTTGGCATCAAGATCATGTCGTCTGGCCGTTTGAACGGTATCGAAATTGCACGTACCGAGTGGTACCGTGAAGGCCGCGTGCCTTTGCACACACTGCGTGCTGATATCGACTACGGTACTTCTGAAGCCAAGACAACATACGGCATCATTGGCGTGAAGGTTTGGGTCTACAAGGGTGATACCTTGGGACGCAACGATCTGCCAGCAGCCGTTGAGCCTCGCGCTGAAGAAGAGCGTCGTCCACGCGGTCCCCGCCGTGACGATCGTGGTGCACGCCCAGGCGCTGCTCCTCGTGGTGCACGTCGTCCCGCAGGTGGCAATGCCGCTCCTGCTGACGGCAGCGACAAACCCGCTGAAGCACTCGGTGCTGACGCTAAACCCGCCGTTAAGCGCGTTCGCAAAGTCGCCGCGCCAGCTGCAGCAGCTGACGGTAAAGGAGAATAATCATGTTGCAACCCGCTCGCCGGAAATACCGCAAAGAGCAAAAGGGCCGTAACACCGGTATCGCAACCCGCGGAAGCTCGGTTGCCTTCGGTGACTTCGGTCTGAAATGTACTGACCGCGGCCGTCTGACGGCTCGCCAGATCGAAGCTGCACGCCGTGCAATTTCCCGTCACGTGAAGCGTGGCGGCCGTATCTGGATCCGCGTGTTCCCTGACAAGCCGATTTCCCAGAAGCCTGCTGAAGTGCGTATGGGTAACGGTAAAGGTAACCCAGAGTACTACGTGGCTGAAATTCAGCCTGGCAAGATCGTTTTCGAGATCGTCGGCGTGCCCGAAGAACTCGCTCGCGAAGCTTTCCGTTTGGCCGCTGCGAAGCTGCCACTGCGTACTACATTTGTCAGCCGCATGATCGGCCAGTAATTCAGGAGATATCGAAATGACGAAAGCTGCTGAACTGCGCCAAAAAGACGTTGCTGGCCTGCAAAACGAAGTCAAAGAGCTGCAAAAAGCCCACTTTGGCCTGCGTATGCAAAAAGCCACGCAACAGATCAACAATACCGCTTCGGTGCGCATTGCGCGCCGTGACATTGCTCGCGCCAAGACTATTCTTGTCGAGAAGCAAAGCGCTGAAAAATCCGCCAAATAAGGAGCGATAAATGACGGAAGCTAAAAAATCCCTCAAGCGCACCTTGATCGGCAAGGTGGTCAGCGACAAGCGTGCTAAGACTGTGACTGTGCTGATTGAGCGCCGTGTGAAGCACGAGCTCTACGGCAAGATCGTTGCAAAGACCAGCAAGTACCACGCCCACGACGAAAAGGGCGAGTACAAGCTGGGCGATGTGATCGAGATCACTGAGAGCAAGCCCATTTCCAAAACTAAGAACTGGGTTGCTACCCGTTTGGTGGAAAAGGCAGCTGCGGTTTAAGTCTATAAGACTTGGTCACTGCAGTTGAATAAGAAACGGCCCACAATGTGGGCCGTTTTCATTGGTACTTACACATTGCATAAGGAGCAAACATGATTCAAGTAGGCGATACCCTTCCCGCGACCACGTTGATGGAGTATTCCGAAGTGGAAGGCGAAGGCTGCAGCATTGGTCCTAACCCCGTGGATGTTGCAAAGGCTACTGCTGGCAAGACGATCGCTCTGTTTGCCCTTCCCGGCGCCTTTACACCTACCTGCTCAGCGAAACACGTTCCAGGCTATGTGGAAAGTGCAGAAGCCTTCATGGCTGCGGGTGTGGATGAGATTTGGTGCGTCAGTGTGAATGACGCCTTCGTGATGGGCGCTTGGGCGCGCGAACAGAAGACCGGCACCAAGGTCCGTATGCTGGGTGATGGCGATGCAACCTTCACCAAAGCCACCGGCCTCACCCTGGATCTGACAGGCAAGGGTCTCGGTTTGCGTAGCAACCGCTATTCCATGTTGGTCAAGGATGGAAAAGTGGCTACCTTGAATGTGGAAGCTGCGGGCAAATTTGAAGTGAGCGACGCCGGCACCTTGTTGGCCCAAGCGAAAGCCTGATGGCTTGACGCAGGGCCTAGAGCTCTGCCTTCAAGTAGTGCGCCCCCGCTATCGGGTTGAAATAGTAGGGGGGCACTTCTTCAAAGCCCAGCTCCGCATACAAAGCTCGGGCAGTTTCCATATCATCCAAGGTATCCAACAGGATGCAGTCGTAGCCTCTGGCGCGGGCAGCATCCATGATGGCCTCTGCGAGCAGGCGTCCAATTCCCAGACCGCGATGGCCCGGCTTCACAAACAGCCGCTTCATTTCTGCGGCGTTGGGGTAGTCCGCAGTGTCAAGTGGTCTGAGAGCACAGCACCCGGCCCAAGCATCATCCACCTCAGCCAGAAGCAATGCGCCCCTTGACGCGTCGTAGTCTCCGGGAAGGCCACTCAACTCTGCTGAAAAATTCTGGAAACACAGATCCACCCCCAACTGGCTGGCGTATTCCTGGAAAAGCTCGCGCACTGCATCGAAATCGGCAGCGGTTTCAGCAAAACGAATATTGGGAACCGGGAGAGGTGCGGACATGGGGGATGAACAGGACGCTGAAAATCTGCGCTAGGCGCACAGCATCACTTTATCACCGCCAAAAACTACCAGCGCAACCTGCCTGATGGCGAAGAGCCCCTCATCGCTTGCCCGAGCGGAACGACTCACGTCTCCTGGAGCAATTTCTCGATCAAACGGTGCAATTCTGCGAAGTCCGGCTGGCCGACATAGCGCTTTACGATCTCCCCGCGCTTATCCACGAGGTAACTGGTGGGCGTTAAGGTGACCTCGCCCCAAGACTTTGCGACAGCGCCGGTGTTGTCAATCGCCACATCGAACGGCAATTTGCGTGTCTGTGCGAAGTTGACCACGTAGCTGGGCGGATCGTAAGCCATGGCCACCGCAACCATGTTGTAGCCCTTGCCCTTGTACTTCTCATAGGTCTCAACCATGTGCGGCATCTCGGCCACACAAGTTGTACAGCTCGTCGCCCAGAAGTTCACCAGGGTGACACGCCCGCGCAAGTCCTTGGTCTGCAACTGGCTACCATCGAGCAGAACGAAGGTGGACGCAGGAGCATCGTGTTTACTGGTGGTCAAAAAAGCGGCTACGCCTACGGCGCAAGCCGCTACGATGCTACCCAACACCCAATGTTTTTTCATACGCAGGAAGTTCCTATGGATCGTCGCCAGTTTAATTCTTTCTCACTCGGTGCAGTCGGCTTGTGGGCCACCTTGGCACACCAACACGCCTATGCGTTGACATTGGCAGACCTGACCAACACCGATGCCACCAAGGGACTGAAGGCCGCACTCGACAAAGGCGCTTCCGCAGCCATTTCTCAGCTTGGAGTGTTGGATGGATTCCTCGGAAACGAAAAAGTTCGCATCAACCTGCCTTCGTATCTGGAAGATGCTGCCAAGCTCTTGCGTACCTTCGGACAGGGCGCTCGCGTGGACGAGCTGATTACTTCCATGAACCGTGGCGCAGAAGCGGCCGTCCCGATGGCCAAAGATGTTTTGACCAAAGCCGTACAAGGCATGAGCGTTCAAGATGCCAAAGGCATTCTGGGCGGCGGGGACACAGCCGTCAGCCAGTTCTTCGCTGAGAAGACGCGAGCTCCCTTGGCAGTTAAGTTCCTGCCCATCGTGACGCAGGCAACCGCCAAGGTGGGTATGGCGGACAAATACAACCAACTGGCGGGCAAAGCGTCCGAACTCGGATTGATGAAAAAGGAAGATGCCAATATTCAGCAGTATGTGACGGGCAAAACACTGGACGGCCTGTATTTCATGATTTCCGAGGAAGAAAAGAAGATCCGTCAGAACCCGGTCGCCTACGGCAGCAGCATCTTGACCAAAGTGTTCGGCGCGTTGAAATGACAGGGTGGTCCGGAGTATGCCTGCGCATGGTGGGGCTGCTCGCGCTGGCGGCCTTGCAAGCATGTACGCCGGCGTTGAATTGGCGTCAGGTCCAAATGCAGGACTTGAAGGCGCGCCTTCCTTGCAAGGCCGACACAGCGACCCGTCCGGTCCATCTGGCCGCCACGCCACTTGATTTGCAGATGATGGGTTGCGAGGCGGATGGGGCCCTATTCGCCATCAGCCATGTACGCGCTCAGGACACCGAGGCAGCCACCCGAGTAGTGCAGCAATGGAGAGCATTTGCACTGCAGGCGCTGCGCACGGAGGCTTCTCAACCCGCATCGTGGCAAGCACCAGCGTGGGCCACGCAAGCCGTATCGCTGCGTGCAGATGGCCAAAATCCGAAAGGACAGCCCGTGCAAGCCCGCCTGACATGGATACGCCGTGGCGCAGATGTCTATCACCTCGCGGTGTATGCAGAGACGCTGACGGAGTCCATTACGCAACCCTTTCTCGAAGACCTGCAAACCCCATGAATCTTTTAACGCGCCAGCGCGCCATTGCCGTGTTCGTCGCGTTTGCGCTGGCGTACTTCTTGTCGGCTTTGATCCGCGCCATCACTGCCACCATTGCACCTACCCTGGTCGCTGAATTCCAACTCCGCTCGGCAGACCTCGGTCTGCTCGCAGGCGGTTACTTTCTGGGCTTTGCCGCCATGCAACTCCCCTTGGGGCGATGGCTGGATCGCCATGGCCCGCGCAAAGTCGAACTGGCTTTTCTGGGCGCGGCTCTCGCAGGTTGCATAGCCTTTGCAAAGGCTGACGGATTCCAGGGTCTGTTGCTCGCGCGCATCTTGTGTGGTGTGGGCGTGTGTGCCTGCCTGATGGCACCGCTGACCGGTTACCGCCGCTGGTATGCCCCGGAGCAGCTCATGCGCGCGAACTCATGGATGTTGATGGTCGGCGCTTTCGGCATGGTTGCGTCAACCCTGCCGGTTCAGTGGCTGTTACCCGCCATCGGATGGCGAGGCATCTTTTTGCTGCTCGCAGCTTTGGTTGCCATCAGCATGGCCGTGATTGCCTGGCAGGTACCGGCCTGGACAGGACAGAGAGATAGCGAAGCACCCAGTGCCAAGACCAACACCGGCTACAGCGAAGTGTGGCGCAACCCTTATTTCAGAGCCCTGGCCCCGTTGGGATTTTTCAACTACGGTGGCCTCGTCGCCATGCAAACCCTGTGGGCCGGCCCCTGGATGACCAAGGTGGCTGGCTACACCGCGGCCGAGGCAGCCACGGGACTCTTCTGGCTCAATGTGGCCATGTTGCTGGCGTACTGGGTGTGGGGCATGGCCAACCCTTGGCTCGCCCGCAAAGGCTATGCAGCCGAAATCCTGATTCGCCGGTGGACGCCCTTGACCTTTGCTCTCCTTGCTATATTAATCATAGCTACCCCCGCTTATCCGGTGGGCGCTGCTGTCATATTTACTTTGTATTGCGTGGCTACGACTGTCGTGGCACTGGCGCAGCCTGCCGTGGGCATGGTCTTCCGCTCCGAGCTGGCCGGTCGCGCCCTTTCGGCTTACAACCTCGTGATCTTCGCCGGTGTTTTTGCCGTGCAATGGGGAATAGGCCTGTTGCTCGATGCGTTCAAGGCGGCGGGCTTAGCAGAGCCGGCTGCGTACCAATCGGCTTTCGGTGTTTATGGCCTTGCATGCGTGCTTGCTTATCTGGTGGCATGCCGGGCAAAGGCGCCATAATCAAAGCCCACTCTGACTTTGTATGAACACAGGCATCCTCATCATCGCCCATGCACCTCTGGCTAGCGCGTTGCGGGCCTGCGTGTTGCACGTCTATCCGGACGCCGGAGATGGCGTAGTCGCCCTCGATGTGCCCCCGAGTGAGAATCCTGAAATCACGCGGGCTGCCGCCAAAGCCTTGCTCAGCCGCTTCGACACCCCTCAAGCCCTGGTGCTGACCGATGTGTTCGGTGCCACCCCCTGCAACGTGGCGCAGAAAGTCGTGGACGGGCATATGTCCAAGCTCGTGGCGGGCGTGAACCTGCCCATGCTGTTGCGCACCGTGAACTACCGGAACGAAGCCTTGGACGTCCTTGTCACCCGGGCGCTCGCCGGAGGGACCCAGAGCATCATGCAAGTCGCCGTGACGGCACCCCAGAACCAACATCGCAAAACCCATGATCAGCACCAACACGACCATAGTCAATAAACTGGGCCTGCACGCACGCGCTTCCGCCAAATTCACCAAACTGGCGGGCAGCTTTCCCTGTGAAGTCTGGATGTCCCGTGGCGAGCGCCGCGTGAATGCCAAGAGCATCATGGGCGTCATGATGCTGGCAGCCGGCATCGGCTCCGAGATCACGCTGGAGACCAACGGCGAGCGCGAACAGGAAGCCATGGACGCGCTGCTAGCACTCATCAACGACAAGTTCGGCGAAGGCGAATGACATTCTCTATCCACGGTCTGGCCGTCTCGCGCGGCATTGCCATCGGCCGTGCCGTGCTGGTGGCGTCCAGTCGCGTGGATGTGGCGCACTATTTCATCCAACCTGAAGAGGTCGAGGCCGAGATTGCCCGCGTCCGTGCAGGGCGCGACGCCGTGGTTGAAGAAATCGCTCGCCTGCAGGCCAGCATCAGTCGCATGGGCCCCAAAGAGGCGCCTACCGAATTGGCAGCCCTGCTCGACGTGCACCTGATGCTCTTGCAGGATGAAGAGCTGGTCGGCGGCGTCAAGCACTGGATTACCGAGCGCCTGTACAACGCCGAATGGGCGCTGACCACCCAGCTTGAGATCGTGGCCCGCCATTTCGACGAGATGGAAGATGCCTACCTGCGCGAACGCAAGGCGGACATGGAGCAAATCTGTGAACGCGTGCTGCGAGCCATGAAGGGCGCACAATCTCCGGTCGTACAACCTTCCCAACGCGGTGGCCGCAAGGGCTCTCAGCAGGACCTGTTGCTGGACGACACGGTGGATGTGCCGTTGGTGCTCATTGCGCATGACCTGTCCCCGGCCGACATGCTGCAGTTCAAGCAAAGCGTGTTTGCCGGCTTCATCACCGATGTGGGCGGCAAAACTTCGCACACCGCCATCGTGGCGCGCAGCATGGACATTCCCGCCGTGGTGGGGGCCCGCACCTGCAGCCAATTGGTGCGGCAGGACGATTGGGTCATCATCGATGGCGACGCCGGCGTGGTTATCGTAGACCCGTCTCCCATCATCCTGGCCGAATACGGCTTCAAGCAGCGTCAAGGCGAATTGGAGCGTGGGCGCTTGCAGCGTTTGCTGCATACCCCGGCCGTCACCATGGATGAAGAAAAGATCCAGCTGCTGGCCAATATTGAAATGCCGGAGGACGCCCAACACGCCCTCAAAGCCGGCGCGCTGGGTGTGGGCCTGTTCCGCAGCGAGTTCCTGTTCATGGGGCGCCACGGCAAATTGCCGGATGAAGAAGAGCAGTACCAGGCCTACAAAAAAGCGGTCGAAGGCATGCAAGGCCTGCCGGTCACCATCCGCACCGTGGACGTAGGTGCCGACAAGCCGCTGGACGAATCGGTGCGCGACGACGCCCACCTGAACCCCGCGCTGGGCTTGCGGGCCATCCGCTGGAGCCTGGCAGACCCTGCCATGTTCCTCACACAGCTCCGCGCCATTTTGCGGGCGGCGGCCCACGGCAAAGTGCGTTTGCTCATACCCATGCTCGCGCATGCCAGCGAAATCCGGCAGACTCTGGCGCATGTGGATCAGGCCCGCGCGCAACTGGACCGTCGCGGTCTGGCCTACGGCCCCGTGCAGCTGGGTGCCATGATCGAGATTCCGGCTGCAGCGCTGAGTCTGCAGCTGTTCCTGAAGTATTTCGACTTTCTCTCCATCGGCACCAACGACTTGATCCAGTACACGCTGGCGATTGACCGGGCAGACGAGTCGGTAGCGCATTTGTATGACCCCTTGCATCCGGCCGTGCTGCGTCTGGTAGCCGACACCATTGCTGAATGTCGTGCCCAGGGCAAGGACGTGAGCGTGTGCGGTGAGATGGCAGGGGACGTGACCCTGACCCGCCTGCTGCTGGGCTTGGGCCTGCGCAGCTTCTCCATGCACCCCGCACAGATTCTGGCCGTCAAGCAAGAAATCCTGCGCTCGGACACCAGCAAACTGGCGGCGTGGGCCCAGCGGGTCCGAACGGCGGAAGACCCCGCCCTGGAGTTGGCGGGCGGCTACGTGTGAGTGTACTGCGCTGCGCTATTTTTTTTTATAGCTGCTCGCGCATATTCCATGGGCGCTAGCGCCACATTTCATTGAATTATGGTTTGGCGCGTGAGCCCAAAACAGCCGCCCCTACGATCATCGCGGCAGCCAACGCCACACTGGCGCTAGGCCATTCGCCCCGTATCCAGAGCAGGCCCAGGGTGGACAGCAACGGCGTTAGAAATGACAACACGCCGATGGTGCGTGCATCCCCGCGTTTGAGCGCCGCATCCCAGAGGTAAAACGCGCCGCCCAAAGGGCCCAGGCCTAACGCCGCCAGCAACTGCCAATCGTGTGCACTCAGTGTGACGGATGGCTCCAGGAGCGCGTGGCACAGCAGCGAGAGCATCCCGGACACCAGCCCAAACAAGCCAATGGCCGCATTCGGGAAGGGCGGCACCCGTCGCGTCATCAACGAATAGCTCGCCCAGACGAATGCAGACACCATGGCCGGCAGGTAACCCCAGGCCCACCCGCCCATGTCGCTGCCCGCATGACGGCCGCCCAGAATGGCCAACGCCGCACCGGCAAAGCCCAGCAAGGCTGCGGCTACGTGCAGCGCACGCAGACGCATACCGGGCAGAAACAGCGGTGCCATCAACACAATGCCCAGCGGCCACAGGTAGTTCACCAGGTTGGCCTGTACCGGCGGTGCATGGCGCAAGGCGATGAAGAGCAAAAAATGAAATCCGAACAGCCCGTACACCCCCAGTGCCAAGGTGGCGGCGGGCACCTTCCATTCGCTTACCCGCCCGCGCGATAGCACCAGGCCGATCACGCTGCCGATGACCAGACCCACTCCCGTGAGCAGAAATGGCGGCACGTGGCCCAGAGAAACCCCCAAAGGGGCCAGGCTGCCCCAGAGGGCGATAGCGGCAAGCGCGAGAAGAGAAGCGTTCATTCGCTGAAGCTTAGCCGCACCGTATTCGCAAACCGGGGCCTGTGGTTCAGGCCAGTCGCTGGTCGGTGGAAGGGCGCTTCCACAGGTTGATGCCGCCGTCCACCGCGTGGCCATCAATTGCAGCCAGCTCCTCCGCGCTGAAATTCAGATTGCTCATGGCGCCCACCAGGTCCACGATCTGCTCGGGCTTGCTGGCACCTATCAGCGCAGAGGTGACGCGTGCATCGCGCAAGACCCACGCAGTGGCCATCTGGGCCAGGCTCTGGCCGCGGGCTTGGGCGATCTCGTTGAGGGCGCGCACATGTTTGAGGTTTTGCTCGCTCAAATGGTCCTGCTTGAAAGAGCCACCGCCCGGGCGGTTGATGCGCGCGTCTGCAGGCACACCGTTGAGGTACTTGTTGGTCAGCAGGCCCTGTGCCAGCGCGCTGAAGGCGATGCAGCCCATGCCGGTTTCATCCAGCGCGTCCAGCAGGTCTTCCTCGATCCAGCGGTTCATCAGGCTGTACGACGGTTGGTGAATCAGCATGGGCACGCCCATGCTCTTCAAGATGGCTGCCGCTTCGCGGGTTTTGGTGCCGGAGTAGCTGCTGATGCCGGCGTAGAGGGCCTTGCCTTGCTGCACGGCGGTGGCCAGAGCGCCCATGGTTTCTTCCAGCGGGGTGTCGGGGTCAAAACGGTGGCTGTAGAAGATATCCACGTACTCCAGGCCCATGCGCTTCAAGCTCTGGTCCAGGCTGGCGAGCACGTATTTGCGCGAGCCACCGCCCTGTCCATAAGGGCCGGGCCACATGTCGTAACCGGCCTTGCTGGAGATGATCAGCTCGTCTCGGTAGGGCATGAAATCACGGCGCAGGTGTTCGCCGAAATTGGTTTCCGCGCTGCCATATGGGGGGCCGTAGTTGTTGGCCAGATCGAAGTGGGTGATGCCCAAATCGAAGGCCGTACGCA
This sequence comes from Curvibacter sp. AEP1-3, assembly GCF_002163715.1. GTDB lineage: Bacteria > Pseudomonadota > Gammaproteobacteria > Burkholderiales > Burkholderiaceae_C > Allorhodoferax. Next base: position 2,433,425 of record NZ_CP015698.1, on the reverse strand, counting down.
GCATGTCGCGCTGAGTCTGGAACGGTGTGGCGTCGCCAAAGTTGTGCCACAGGCCCAGCGACACCGCTGGAAGTTTGAGGCCGCTTTTGCCGCAAGTGCGGTAGGGAACACGTCCGTCGTATCGGTCAGAGGCTGCGTGGTACATGGTGTGTTAGATGGGTGAAATTGACAACTGGGGATCGCTATTGTTGTTCATTTTTTATGCGCTTAAATTCAGAAGCGGAATGCCCCGATTTCTGTCGATGTCACGGGGGTTGGCGTCGGTCTCCCTGCATACTCCACGCCATGAACTTGAACGAATCCGACATGAAGACCCAGGAGCCCCGTCTCTGGATCAGCGACGGCTGGACGGCCCGCGTGGTGAAAAACGAAGACGACGATGGATGGGCGGTCGCGATGACGGCCGACGGTGCCTCGGAGCCCGCGCTGGTCGGCCCCTGGACCATGGGGCGCGACAAAAAGAACCCCAAGCCGCTGGACCAGAGTGCCTTTTTGACCTTGGTGAAAACGGCGCGTGAATTCGTGCGCCGCAGCGAACAACAATTACACGCCACCCTGCATCAGAGTCTGGAAGTGGCAGCCGGTGAAGGGCGCGTAAGGGTCTATCTAGACATCGAACCCGATGACGAAAACCCCAGCGCCACACTGACTGCCCGTGACGAAGGTGACGATCTGTTGGCGCAGGTCAAAGTGTCCCCTGCCTTCAAGCTGAGCCGCGCCAGCGCAGTGGCCTGGGTGGAGAGTGGCTACGCCAAGCCTTGAAGCAAAAATAGCTGCTGGCGCACGGTAGTTGTGCGCGAGCAGCTATTAAATTGGTAGCGCTTTGGGTTCAGACCGCGGGTGCACTTGTGAACCGTCACCCGATTCTGAGAAACAAGGTTAGTTATTTGTAGATTTTATCTATAGATAATGAGAAAAAGTGCAGAAGTTAGCGAGACTGGATTAGAAATGTCTCCCAAATCGCTAGACTGGTCACATGCCTGTTCGCAAGATCCCCAAAAACCACCTGTTCGTCACCGGGGCCTACTCAAGTCGTAAAAGCGAGGTAATGGACCCTTTTGAGTCTCTTCTTGAGAAAGACTACCTGCTGGCTCTGGACTTTGATGATGCTGTGGAATCATTCGAGGTGCAACCCGTTCGTATTCCAGTGAAGGGGGTACCGAGGGGCTATGTTCCCGACGTCCTCGTGAAATACCGACCGGATCCCGAGTCGGGCCAGAACCGGAAACCGCTACTCGCAGAAGTGAAGCGCAGCGACTTTCTGAAGAAACACGCCGCGGATTACGCACCCAAATTTGCTGCAGCGCAGGTCTATGCCGAGTCCCTCGGGTGGGAGTTCCGGACGGTCGATGAAACGGAAATCCGCCTCCCTCGGTTGGCCAACATCAAGTTCTTGCGGGAGTACCGCAACGTTGACCCATTGGAAACGGATTGCATGCGTGTGTTGCAAGCCATGGCTGACAACCATGGGGTTTCGTCCTCCGAGCGCATCCTGGCCACTCTGGCGTTGACCGACAACGAACGACTTCACTGGTTGCCGGTAATCTGGAGCATGCTTTTCCAGCGGCGCTTGCATACTGACTTAGATACTCCTTTCGGCGGTGATGTCGAGTTGCAATTGCCAGGAGCTGCGCTATGAACGACCGCACCACCCCCACCCAGTATTGGGTTACCAAAGGGGCAACAGTCACCAATGGTGGGCGTGAGTACGTCATCTTGAATCTGGCGGACGTCAATCTTGTTCTTGCCAGAGACATTGAGACTGGCAACAAAGTGCTCCTCAAAATGGGTGATATCGGGCCACCCACGCTTGTAGCGGAGAAGCCTGCGGCAAAAACTGTGGAGCCGGAGCTCCTTGACGTCACCGAGTTCGACTGGGCCATCGCCCAGAAAAGACGCGAGTGGATTGAGCCCTTGTTGCTGAGTCGCTACCAGCGATCTAACGCGCTGTACGACGAGATTGCGGCAGAAGCCCAAGTCAGCAGGGCCACGGTGTACCGCTGGGTCACCGCGTATCGCGCTACCGGCACGCTCTCGTCTCTCCTGCCGATGTACCGCAATCGCGGCGGCAAAGCAAAGCCGCGTATTGCACCGGAGGTGGAGGCCATCATTGCAAAGACCTTGGCAGAGTTTCACGACACCGACCAGCACGTGTCTATCGCTGCGACCATCAAAGAGATCCGGCGCTTGTGCTCCAACGCCGAACTCAAGCTACCTGCGGTCAATACGATACGCGCCAGATTGAATCAGACCAACGGGCCAGAAAGGACGCGATTGCGCTATGGCGCCGCCGTGGCCCACGCCAAACATCAACCGATCAAGGGCGTTATTCCTGACGCTGATTGGCCGTTAAGCATTGTACAGATCGATCACACCTTGCTGCCCGTGATGATCGTGGACGACAAGCACCGCAAGTCCATCAAACGAGCTTGGATCACCTTGGCAATCGATGTGTTCAGCAGGGTGTGTTTGGGCATGTACCTTTCGCTGGAGGCTCCTTCTGCAATGTCAGCTGGCATGTGCATCAGCCACGCGATTCTTCCCAAGGACGCTTGGTTGCGCCGAAGGAGCATAGTTAGCGTGGATTGGAACATGTGGGGTGTCATGGGTATTCTTCACATGGACAACGCGCGCGAGTTTCGAGGTGACATGCTGAAGTCGGCTTGCAGGGTTTATGACATCGATATCCATCTACGCCCGGTCAAGAAGCCGCGCTATGGAGCCCACATTGAACGCCTCATGGGGACCGTCACTGAGGGACTCAAGACTTTGAAAGGGGCAACATTTTCGGGTCCGGAAGAACTCTACGAGTACGACGCTGAGGGCAATGCCTGCATGACCATGGATGAGATCGAAAAGTGGCTTGTGCTGTTTTTTGCTCGGTACCACTTGGAGGATCATGGTGGTATTGGCATGCCTCCGTTGGAGAAGTGGCGGCAAGGGTTGCTGGGAACCAAAGACAAACCTGGTCGTGGCTTGCCCGCCAGACGCACTGACGAAGAACTTCTCAGAATCAACTTTACTCCATTCATCGAACGCACCATTCAGGCCTATGGCGTCGTCATTGATGACGTCCATTACTACCACGATGTGTTGCGGGCCTGGATGGGCGTGATGGACCCGGAGTTTCCCAAGCACAAGCGCAAATTCAAATTCCATCGCGACCCTCGCGACATCAGTCAGCTCTACTTTTACGACGAACTTTCAAAGCGATACGTGACGATCCCCTACCGCGATAGCAGTTTGCCGCCGGTCAGCATTTGGGAGCTGCGCAATGCGCAGGGGTTGGCTGAAAAGCGCGGCATTTCCAAAGAAAACGAAAAGGCAGTCTTTGCCATCATCAATGAGCAGCGCGCTTTGGAAGAGGATGCGGCCGGCAAGACCAAGGTAGCCCGTCGCGAAGCACAACGACGGACTGAGCATGAGAAGACCAGGGCTGAGAAGAAGAAAACCATGCCCAATGTGTCAGCACCCGCGAAATCTGCGACTCCGCCGCCAGCGGTCCACGGCTACAACCCCGATGACGTGCAAGCGTTGGATGACGAATGACTGATGCGACGCAAGCCTATCCGCATCTCAACGATGCAGCCAGGGCACTGGTAGACGCCGCGGATGCCGTGCGCATCAAGTCGATTCAATCCGGCACTTGGTTGGGTTACGGCAAGGCCAAAGAGATACTGGCGCGCCTGGAAGAGCTGCTGGAATATCCACGCATAACGCGCATGCCCAATATGTTGCTGGTAGCACCTTCGTTCAACGGTAAGACGTCCATTTTGGAGCGCTTCCTGGAACTACATCCGGTTGACCTGGATGCGACAGCCGAGGTGACGACCTGTCCTGTGGTGATGGTGGAATCCCCGCCTACGCCAGATGTGTCCGCGTTTTACACACGGATCTTGGATGCATTGATGGCACCTTATAAACCCACGAGTTCTCCCCAGGAAAAGAACTCCCAGGTCAAGCTGCTGTTCAAGCAGATGGGCGTCAAGATGTTGATCATTGATGAAATCCATCACCTGATCGCCGGGAGCATGAATAAGCAAAGAGACTTCAGGAATGCGCTGAAGAGCCTTGGCAATGAAACCAAGGTGGTTATCGTGGCAGCGGGCATCGAGGATGCGTACAACGCATTCAATACCGATCCCCAGATGTCTAGTCGGTTCACGCCCGAAGTACTACCACTGTGGAAGGCCGATGTGCACTTTGGTAGCTTGCTGGCTACCTTGGAGAAACGCACACCACTTAAGAAAGCCTCTGACCTCAAGTCGCCCGAAAAAATGCAAGCCATCCATGACCGCAGCGAGGGGACGTTGGGCGACATGTGTGATCTCTTCAAGGCGTTGGCGATTGATGCCATCCGGACGGGGGCCGAGGAAATTGCCCTAGAACAAATCGGTGCGCTGCGCTGGCTGCCCCCATCCAGGCGCAAAGAGCATCAACGGTTCTAACGGGCATGCAGGGCATGACATCACCGTTATGGCCCATTCGATACAAGCCTCTCCCAGATGAGCTTTTGTCCTCTTGGCTTGTGCGCCTGGCCAGGGGCCACGGATTGCGGGTTCAGACTTTTTGCAATCTGATTTTTGGAAACCAATTACAAGTCTGGAACAGGGACATCGACCGCCTGGGCCCCGATTGGCTCGTTGATGTACTCAGTGACCGAACCGGAACTCCGATTGAGCAGGCTCGTGGGACCACGCTGCGCAGTTACGAGGGGTGTTTGTATCCGTCCTTCAGGACATCCGGGTCTTTGCAATGGATAACCACGCTGCAGATGTTTCATAGGACGCGGCAGGGCTTCGGGATGCAGTACTGCCCGCAGTGTCTTTTTGAAGATCTCGTTCCGTACTTTCGCAAAGAGTGGCGTGTGGCTTTTATAACCACCTGCTCTCGCCACCAGTGCATGTTGCGGGATCGTTGTGTCGCGTGTGGAGCGGGGGTGGCTTTTCACCGGGGGGATATGGGCAATCCGCAAGGGCAGCATCGGGAGTTGATTTCCGACTGTTTTGCCTGCGGGGCAAGTCTGGCCAGTGACTTGGTGGATTCGGTTGAATCCTATGAGCCCATCGTGATGGATTGGCTGTCTGGGATCTCTGCAGCGGTGATGTCCGGCACCCCGAGCGCCACAGATTTAGACAATCTCAGCGTGATGCGACAACTGGCGCTTTTGTTACTGTCGCGCTGTTCAACAGTGAAGCTTCACGACCATGTCTGCCGTGAGCTCGCTGTGCCGCCAATAGAGCTGGTAAATGGAAAACTTGGCTTTGAATCACGGTTGCTTGCGGAGCGGCACCATGTCATCCAACTGATCGGCTGGTTGATGATGGACTTGGAGCCTCGGTTGCGAAGTGCATGGCGGGCAAAAGGTGTGCGCTACAACCACATGTTCAAAGACTTTGACAGAGCACCGCAGTTCTATCTCGAAATAGTTGAGAGTTTTGCCAATTGGCGTGCAAGATGAAACCCAAGCATCTTGCCAATGAAGATGCAGCAGTGGCGCACTTACAGAGGCCCCGATTGATCCGGTGCGGATGGTCAGTTAGACCGGAATACGCAAGCATTACGCAATCTTCAAAATCCCTGTATCCAACGCCTTTATGGCATCCATCTTTCCAAGATCGAAAGCGTCTCGAACCGTCGTATGCGTTGTGCAATCCCAAGTAGAAACGGGAACACGTTTGCTAGGCTGCCAGTAGTTCCGCCCTCTCCAATTAAACATTTGAGGTAGGTTTGGATAATTGCGCGTCAAAAGTACCAAGGTTCGCCGTTGTTCATCCTGATCTTGCTTATGTATCGGCGCATTGTCCGTGTATCCACCGTCAATCGCTCTGAAATTACTAACAAATCGTGATTGCAAGATAGGGGGCGCCGCCGCCGCCGCGCACAATACAGAATGCGCGTCTGAAACGGTTGAGCATTGGTCCAGATCAATGAAAGCCTGCCGCAATCCAAATAGCTTTGGCAACCGAGGATGGATGCTGTGCCAAATATGCTTATCGATCAAATATGCAAGCGTTCCAAATGCAACGGAGCCGGCCATTCCTAGCCAAGGTGCCGGCCGAGTCACCCCCACTTTGATTTTCGTTCCAGATTTTTCCAATGCAGAGAATGTTTTCGGATTCAGAAAGGACTCTATCCATGCCGGATATATATGCTGATGTGCAAATTGAAATTTCCCCCGAGAAAGGGCCGTCCAATTAAAAATACTTTGATTAGTGGCGTAAAGATCAATACAGGCATTCAATGCAAATTCAGGGTCAGCAGTCACACATGAGGTAGCTACCGCCGCCCCCGCACTTGTTCCAACCAATTGCCTGGGAAGGCTCATCCCCCTGCTGAGCAGATGCGTAAGAGCACCACCTTGCCACCAACAACGATTTCCACCGCCAGCAAATGCGAGAGTGTCGATTTCAGAAAGACGTAGCGAGTTCAGTGAGCGAAGATTATTCATGCGGCTTTGAAAGGATGCTTTAACCGATCCCATTATCTTGAGGAATTGAAATTTCTAATGGGCACACTTCGTTTCCGATCCACTAGTGTTTACGCTCGCATGGCTTGCAATTGAAGGTGCTGCGACTCGGCATTAACCTCATTGACAATTAGGCGAAATTTTCTGGTTGCGGGATCCACCAAGAGTTCATCGACATGGTGTATCTCAAAGTACACGTTACTCATCTTCTTCTTTTGAAGAATTTGCCGAATTCGGGATTTTAACAAATCTATTGCGTTGGCAATCTCTGTCGAACTCAACCCTTTTTCCATGCACACCAAAAAACTGAAAGACTCTGAAGTCTGCACACGCATTTGAAAACGCGCAACTCCAGGAACGAATATTTCATTAATCGTATGAGGACTTATAAAATCATTAGCTCCATCCTCATTTATAAATTGAGGAGCTGATTCGGATCGACCAATGATGCCTCGTATCATTTGATAGGGGTGCTCCTCTTCAACAGCATTCTCCGGCATCAGCACATCTCCCATACGATATCGAATTAGGGGGAACGTATGGTTAAAAAGAGAAGTGACAATGGAATGGTCATCATTTAATTCAAAATGCAGATCGTCTTCATACAATTTAATTGACGAGGTGTTGAGTGGAGAGGCCCCCATCACCATAAATTCCGTACTTCCATAATAATTTACGATGCCGCTACGAAAGGCTGCTCTTAAATTCTCCGCGTCCTCGGGGGTTGAAGGCTCGCCCCCTAATTCAACGTTTCGTGGAGAAATGCGTAAGATGCCTTCTCGCTGTTTTTGAGCAAGCACGGCGAGACTTGAGGGGTAGCCTGTCAACAGTTCAGGCTGAAAATCATTTAATTTTTTAATGGTTTCATCCAATGGGGAATTAATCTCCAGAGTTAAAACATTGAAAAACATTTTGTTGATGAATTGCTTCCCTGTCGTTGCCCAGGAGACGCCTGCGTAATGCCCATCAGCTGCAAGGTAGCAGGCAATTTTCGTTGGCGAGAAAGGCACGGGTACTTTTCTAGTCCTACTTATATGAGAAAAGCCGCAAGCCCAGTCTCGACGAGAAAAAGGAAAGTAAGCGACTTGTCCATTTGAACCGGAAGTATGGACGATATAGTATTTCCCGAGAAAGAGATCTGCGGGATTTTTCGAATTGGCCAAAAAATCAGATATAGATTTTTTATTTATGCTCCGTTCAGTTGATATCCGATCAAAATTCTCTACAACCAACTCTTTAGTCAAAATTGGGAAGTCGGATGGAATGCAAGTATTTACATTAATTGATCGCTTTTCAATCAACTCTCGATAATATGGGGAGTATTTGTAAGCATGCTTAACTAGTTTTCTAAACTTCTTTAGTTGCAATACTTGCAGCGAATGTTTTGTTAAGTGTTCATTCCTCTTATGTTCTCGCATTTTGCGAATCATGGTAAAGAACTGAATTGCAGCACCGATGAACGTATTCATTTTTTCCTTCTAGGTCCATGCAAGAATTAACTGCGGATGATATTTGCAGGCTCGCTTACTTGTTGACAATGGTCATTGCACCGGATTTTCCTTCGAGCAGAACGGCAGCTGGCACTTCGTGCAAATCCCAAACAATGTGAAAAAACGAAAGTACTCTCAATACAAGATAGGTCATATCCAATTCCCACCAATAAAACCCAGCCCTAGCTGAATTCATATATCGATGATGGTTGTTATGCCAAGACGCTCCGAAGCTCAATAAACATAGCAGCCAATTGTTGGACGTTGTATCGCGCGTTTCAAATGTTCTATAGCCTATGAACTTGGGTATTGGCCCATGCGTAAACACGTTGACAAAGAAACCTCCTTGCAGCGACAAGAACGTGCTGAAGAAAAAAGCCCAAATTACTGCTGAAAATCCATTAACTTTGGGCCCCAAAATGTCAGAAAACTGGCCAATTGAAAAGACTCCGATGAGTAAGATATAAGGGAACAAATAGTGATATTTATTAACCCACACCAGCTCAGGAAACTTAGATAGATCTTTCGCGGCGTCTAGATCGGTATCTGCATTTGCCGAATCCAAAACCCAGCCGATGTATGCGTACATTCGTCCTTTTTGCACAGGACTATGCGGATCCAGTGGCATATCAGCATGCTTATGATGCGCTCTGTGCAATGTCGCCCACCAAATTGGGCCTTTGTGCCCAGATGATGCCCCCAAACACGCTAGTATTAATTGAAAGGCTCGGGAGGTTTTGAAGCTCCTATGAGAGAAATATCGATGATGTCCCGCCTCCCACCCAAAGGTTCGGAAGCTGAACGTTAGCAATGTGAGCCACACTAGTGACCAGTCGAAGGGGACAAAGAAAATCCCCATCGACGCTATATAAACAAGTGCCGCACGAATCTTAATAATTCGAAGGCTTTCTGATTTTTGTATACCGGTATTACTAAGCATCTCCATCGCCTTTTATTTGTTATTCGCTTTTCCAATGAAGCTGCAGACTCCGGAGATTGTTCGATCATCTCGTAGGATTTTTCGATGCCCCAATCCAGCGGTTACGATTGTTTCAATTTTCCTCACGGGCTTGCATCGGTTGATGAATTCTTCAGCATGGAAAAATGGAATCTCAACATCGTCTTGATCATGAACAAGTAAAATTTCCGAGGGGTCTGAATTCACCATGGAAACGATGTCTAGTTTTTTCCAACTTAGCCGAGGAGCATGTTTGACCTCCAAGACTTCACGCATACGTTGGATGGTTTTCTGGGGAATATTTAGCAATTCACCAAACCGGTCAGTGATCCAGGCTGCGTCCGAAAAGCAGCCTATCAATACTGTTTTAGTAACTTGAAATTTATATAGCTGCTTTGCGAACATTGTGTTGCCCGCACCAAATGAGTGTCCAATGATTGAATGAAATGGACCGTGTTTCTCAACGACACTGTGCACGGCGGCGGTGTATTCCATCATGTCCGTCGTCTTTCCTGATGATTTGCCGTGTGCCGGCGCGTCAAAAGCAACCACAGAAAATCCGTTGTTGAGTAGTGGTTCTACAAAAGCGCCCAACTGACTACCACGCCCGCCCCAAGAGTGACAAAGCAGTACTCTTTCTTCTCCGTTTCCCCATTTATATACGGCGACTTCAGAGGTGCTGGTGCGAATACGACTCTCAACAGCAGACTTAAGTTTTTCTGATTCCCAGGATGGCGTCCGGAATCGCTGAGGTGTTAAGAATAACTTCAGCGCAAGTCGCGCAGCTATTGCGGGTACAACTGCAGACAACGGTGGAAAGCACTGGCGAATCAGCTTTATTGCTGGCTTATCCGCGAATCCGATTTCCGTAGTGCGCTTAGCCTTCTGAGGTAGTGATATCGAGTTCATGGCGATCCTAATGAATATGTATGGTCACTGACATCACACGACACTTGCAGCCGCATCGATCACCATGGTTTCAATGTGGCAAACGAGGTCATTTACAGTAACTAATTTCTCGGTCACTTCCTGCAGAAAAACCACCGCAAACTTATCCTCAAGAGCCATGACAATTTCGATGCTGTCGAGTGAATCAGCATCCAAATCATCTCGAAGTGATGCGGTAGGTATGATTTTTTCCGGGGCAACATCAATTGTGTCGAGAATCACTTCTTTAACATCTGCCAAGATTTTTTCGAACGTAGTCATTTCTATTCCCTGTTAACAATAGTTTTTAAATTTGTCCGCGATACTCTGCGGAACTCGAGTTGGAAGAAGCGATATAGGGCTAAGAAATGCCCCAATCTGGGTACCCACAATTGTTTGTTGGCCGTTGATTTTCGAAATAAAGCTAAATCCCACTTCCCAGCGCGACCTCATAACCATATTTACCCATACCGATCCGATAATGGAGTCTCCGTAAGCAATGGGGCGAAGATAATTGACGTCCGTTTTTGCGATGACGGAGAGATTGCTAGGGTCCCCGGCATCGACATCAGAAAAATGGTCTGACATCATCTTTACGCGCAGCTGCTCCATCCATCTGACCGCGACTGTGTTGCTCAAGAATCCCGTGAAATCCACTTCGTATGGAAATGGGCTGAATTCGGAAGTCGAAATAAATGGCCGAGGAGGCATTCTTAAAATACGACCCGCGCTTGCTTTACAGGCTGTAGGGAAATCTGATAAAGATCGACTACTCCGGCTTCAAAACTACGACGGGCCTGAGAAAAATATGACATGTAGTGGTCATAGAGTGGGCGTCCATAGTTATTGATGGTCTCTTGCTCATGCTCTTTTAGGCGAGCCTCCCAATGACTGAGTGTTCGCGCATAGTCGAGGCCAATGCGCTTCGCACTTGAGATTTCATATACGTCACTCACTGACGCTTGGATATCGCTGATGCTTGGCAACGCAGAGCCAGGGAAGACCTTTTCTAGCAGGTACCTCGTATCACGTACCTCTGAAAGGGTTCTGGGTTGCCTTGAGGTAACAATTGTCTGTAGCGCAACGTGCGCGTCGTCCTTTGAAACCTTCCTGCACCACTGGAAAAACTTCTTATACACGTCACGATGGCGGTTCAATTGTCTATCTTCGAGCGAAGCAAAGTGCTCAAACGCTCCAATTGAAATGATTGCGTCATAGTGATTTGTAAAGCTATTGAAGTCTTGCCACGAGCGCAAATCTACCGAAATATCCGGTCGTGCCAATTCCTTGATGAAGCTGGTTTGATCCGCGCTTAAAGTGAGTCCGTGTGCGGAGCTAGCTCCAAACTTCTGGATAGCGCGCTCCATAAGGCCACCCCAACCGCATCCGACATCCAAGATTGCATCTCCACGAGACACGTTGGCAAATCGACACAGACGATCTAATTTGTGCTGTTGCGCCAGCTCAAGCGTTTCCGCTGTTCGCCACACGCCGCAGCTGTATGCTCGGTAGGTCTTGTCGAGAAATGATTGATAAAAATTATTGTCAACGTCGTAGTGAAATTGAATGTCTTCTTTTGTTGCCATATTGATTACGCCATTTCCGTGTTTTTGGTCAAATCTTTACGATACGTGCGTAACGCATGCGCATTTTTAAAATCTTCATTTAGCAGGCTAGAAAGGTTTCCAAGAATCCCCTTTTCAACGCCTATCTCCCATTCGGAGTCGAATTGAATCTCTTGGTCCAACCAGGTCGACAGCCAGTCTGGATCGGGTAGTCGGCCGTTTACAGTGTCATTCGGGAACAGGGTTTTATTGACGTGAAGATTTGTTGGGTGCATGGCTTTATTCATCCTTGCATTTGTCATTAGTACACCAATCTTGGAAAATGCGAGGCGTGCGTTCAATCCGTCACGACCAAGTTCCTTCTTCATGTAGTCACAATAGGCGCGAGCGTGTCTTGCTTCATCGTTCGCCAATATTCCATATATGCTTTTGATGACGGGTTCCGAGTGATAAAGACTTGCGCATCGATACCACAAGTTCAAGCGCACTTCGCCGCAGAAATGCAAAGCCAAGCTTTCTAGTGGAGGTGCCGGATCAAATGAAAAACGAACCGCGCTGAGTTCTTGCTCGGTTGGGAGGTATTCGGGCGCAAAGCGCCGCAGATATTCAAGCAATACTAGGCTGTGCTTTTGTTCCTCAAAGAACCATATAGAAACAAAGGCTGAGAAGTCCACATCATGGCTGTTGTCTCGTAAAAACATTTCGGCGGTGGGCATCGCGGACCACTCCAAAATTGCATTCATTTTGATTCCATGCTTCTGGCGCTCGCTCAACTTGCTTGGATCGAATTCGTGCCATGGAATGCTGGACCTCATATTCCAACGGCAACTTTCAAGCCGTTCATACAGAGTTGGAAATAACATTGTTGTCATACCGAATCCTCCAACATGTACGTGCTTTCCTCGCTATCAAAAAGTTCTTTGAGCGCGGGAATACAGGACCCGCATCCCTCGCCGCACGAGGTGTACTCTTGAATCATTGCGTCAAACGGAAGTGGTGCAAATCGCTGAAACTCAAGAATGTCTGCCAGAGACTTTCTGCTGCAGAGACAATAGGATTTGGTTGCGGCATTTCTTTCGTTCTCTAAAGAAGTTCCGTTTGAAGAGCTAATGTGTAGCCCTCGATCTGTAGTAAGCGTCATTCAACTCCCTCAATATTGATTAGTCGTGACTCTCTTCGAGTCGTTGAAATTTTGTGACAAGTAGATATCAGAAATACTGGGGGCCTATGTCCGCGCACTGTTCTGCGTGCACACGTCGAATACTCTAAATTGCGCAGCAAATCCTGCATGCGGCTTAATGAGTGAGCTACCTCACATGCTTGAACGACTTAGACTGAAAATTTGAGAATCCAACTGGCGCACTGCTTTCTTGCGCAGGCAGTGCTGAAATGTTGGGTCGCTTTTTTTACGCCACTCGCCAGGGTGATATTTGGTCGGACGCTATCCAACCAGCCTTGGCGACCAAGGCCACGCGCTGGAGATGAGGATCCAAAGGACGAGGTATGACATGGAAAAAACGGTATGACAGCATCTAAATTCTGGAAACGGCAAGCCCTTGGCGCAGCGTTAGGCTGCAGTCTGGGCATTTATTCTGGCGAAGGCCTCAATGTGGCGGTCAAATCGCCGCACTTCTTGAGACTCGAAACCTGTCTTGATAAGCAGGTACCGATGGCCAATATTGGATTCGAAATGTCAGATTTTGTAACCCACCATTTTTAATAGGTGACAGCTATCGCGAAAGATTTTTTGGAACTTAGCTACCAAGATTGGTAGGTTTCAAAGCCACCCAAGTGGCGTCCAATAGCGCAGTTACCTCTGAATCAGTCCTCTTGGTTGAGGGCGAGGGAACCGCCCTTCTAGCGATTACATACTTGCCGAATTTGTTCCACTGGATGCTTGGCAGGAGCATCAGGTATTCATTGGCGGAAAATTCTGTCAAACTGCTCTGCATAAAAATGCATGTCGGCCATACAGATTGGTCTACCGATCGCACAGGGAAATGGGGGGTAGTTATGCAGAGCTGGTTCGAGCAATTGATTTGCAATCTGGACAGCACCAAGGATGAAAAGGAAATTTATGCCTATATCGCAGCAGCGGCACGTGACCTCGGTTTTGAATACTGCGCGTTTGGCCTGCAGTTCCCTTATCCGCTGACCAGCAAACGGGTGGTTCTCCTGAATAACTACCCCCAAGTCTGGCAAGAGCATTACCAAAAACAAAACTACGTGAACCAAGACCCTACCGTACTGCAAGGGCGCAGGAGCAATACGCCATTCCTCTGGAACGACGGATTGTTCAGCGATGCCACCGATATGTGGGAAGAGGCGCAGGCCCATGGCCTGAGTCAGGGGTGGTCTCAGTCCAGTTTGGATGGATCGGGAGCCGCCAGCTTGCTCACGCTGGCACGCTCCAACGACAAGATTTCTGCGCTGGAGTTGCAGGCCAACGAAAGCCGCATGCGTTGGCTGGTGTCGGTCGCACACCTGTCGCTCTCCAACGTCTACCAGTCGGACCTGCGCGCGCAATTTAATCCCAACCTTACGGAGCGAGAGCTCGAGGTCTTGCGCTGGAGTGCAGATGGCAAGTCAGCGGGAGAGATTTCTGACATTCTGTCCATCTCCAAAAACACTGTGGACTTTCACATCAAAAATGCAGTGCACAAGCTCCGAACCTCCAACAAGACAGCCGCCGTAGTGCGTGCCGTCATGATGGGCCTGTTGTTCTGATGCTCGCCTTTGGTGAAAAGAGCCTTCCCATGAAACTTATTGAAAATGGTCTCGTATTGGTCGGAATCCCCGAACTGATGCAGGTCCCTTTCAAGCATCTGGTGACATCTCTGGACGAAGATAAGGACAACAGCCTGTCCAATTGCGGCCGTGCTGCCACCATCACGGGCTATACGGAGTGGTTTTCGGAAACACAACCCTACCTGACCGTGGGATGGGATTGGGTGATCGATGAACGCGCCCAAGGCAGCGCGCCTTGGCGTTTGGGCTCGCCGCGCACCAATGTCAATCTTGTTGGCAACGATGGTCGGGCATTGCCGTGGGAGGCAAGTCTGGAAAAATTGGGGCAGCTGATGGATGCCCTGCTTCCTTGGCAGCAAACCGTCCATGCCTTTGAAGTGCCCCAACCGGTAGCTCAAAATCGAGCATCTTCTCCCGCTGAAAACATCTTGTGACCCTGCTAAAAATAGTAGGTTACAAGAAAGAAGAGCTTCGATGTAATACCGTCCAACAAGATGGATGGGGAATTTCGTGGATTTCAGGGCAGGAACGGTAAATAGCTTTTCGAGTGAATATTTTCAGGGGCTTTCGCAATACCGGCATCGCGTTTTTGTGGAGATGCTGGGCTGGGAGTTGCAATGCGAGCACGGCATTGAAACGGACCAGTTCGACCGTAACGACACGGTCTATGTGGTGGCCCACGACGACGCATCTGAAATCATTGGATTAGGGCGCTTGCTGCCAACCACCAAGCCTTACTTGCTGGGAGAAGTCTTCCCTGAGCTTCTCAATGGCAAGACACCGCCCAGCTCACCAGATGTGTGGGAGCTCTCCCGGTTCGCAGCAGTGGACTTCAATGCCAACGCGACTAGCGCCCTGGGGCAGTTCTCCAGCGAGATTGCGATAGAGCTGTTGCACCAATCCATTGCGACCGCCCGGGCCCATGGTGCCAAGGAATTGATTACGGTCTCCCCATTGGGAATTGAACGTCTGTTGCGCCGCGCTGGATTCAAGGCGCATCGCGCTGGGCCGCCCAAGATGTACGGACGCCATGCAGTATTTGCCAATGTCATTGACTGCTTGGCATAGAAACTGAACTTACAAAAGAAGCCCGCACGAATCCGGGCTGAACCTTCGAAGATGGCCTCGTTCAGGGAGCTAAAACGAGGGGCATACGCCCATCGGATATTTTAGAAGACTTGAGGCCAAACCATTGAGACCGTAAGAAAGTTAAATCTGACTGCCAACAAAGCAAAAAGCATGGTTGCAGCTCAAGTGTTTAGCAACTTCGACGTTTATGTATCAGTAAGGGAAAACTTTGAAAAAAATATTTACAGTGTCCGGGCGGTCGAACCTCGGCAAGAGTCAAACGATCAAGGCCGTCTACGAGCAACTTTTTAAAGTGTTTCCTGATCTGAAAGTGATCAGGGACATACGCGAAACGGAAATCGAAATCCGAGCAGTTATTTCCGTTAATGGGCACCGCATCGGCGTGGAGAGCCGTGGCGACAACAGGAAGATTGTCGATGAGTCTTTGAGCATTTTTGCAGAAGCAAAATGCCAGTTCATTCTCTGTGCCACAAGATCAAGAGGCGGCACTACGGATGCCGTACAAGAGTTCGCGCAACTGAATAAATTCACTGTCGAAACCATCTTAAAAATTGGCGAACCTGATGTGACTGCGCAATCTCAAGCCAATAAAAAATTGGCACGCAAGATTGTCAAAGACATTGAAGCACTCTTAAGTATTTGATTAACCCAATTGCGGGAGGTCGGGTTCAGTCCTCTGCTTTTGTGGGGAGCGTATTGCCATTTCCTTACTCAATTTGAAGTGAGAAGATGGGCTTCAGCGTACTTTGCTTACAAAATTCACTGCTTAATAAACTCAGCTCGCTGCTCTTTTGAATGAGGCAGCGCAGGTTCAGTCCACAGTCCGAGTGACGGGCTTTCACTGGAATACGCATTCGGCACGGTCTTCATGAATAAGAAAAATGCAGCCACTCCGTCGGTATCGCGACATCACGATGCCTGTCGACAAAGTTGTGTGACACTCCGCCCACATTTGATACAGGGGAATGAATAGTGGCGTTCAACGTCCCCAAGGACCGGCTTGGATTCTTCGATGAAATCGAACACCGCTTTCGGCTGCTGCTACACAAGGGCATTATCACCGGGATCGACCAGATCCGGCTGAGTGGTTGGTTGGCGAACTTCACTTCGTTGGAGGACAAATACCTTGCCGCCCATGTCCTCAATAGTCTGACCTATCGATCAGACGCTATGGTTCGCAGCTCCTTCCACCATTTGGTGCATTGTGAGTTGCCACGAGTGCTGCGTGATTCTGCGAACTTGGCATTCCCTGATTCGGACGCCTTCGAAACCGCTTTGCGCGATGGCGACGAATGGTCCGCCTTGCGCTTCGTCGCTGTCGATGGCACTTTTGAAGAAATCCCAGGCAAAAGCGGTGCCGTCGTCATTCGACAATTCCGACGTCATCTGGGCGTCTCCAAGAAGCTGATGTGCCGCCCGGAGAACCTCGCGACCTTGCCTGGCACCGTCCGCGCCCTGGTGTTTATCGACGACATGGTTGGTACAGGCCGACAATTCCAGACTTTCGCCAATTACTACAAACTTTCAGAACAAGTCGGCAAGCGTGCGCTCATCTACTGCCCATTGCTCGCCTTTGACGCTGGCGTCACGAAGATCAGCGAAGCGCTACCCTGGCTCGAGACTCACCCAGTAGAGATCCTCGGCGCCGGCCATCGCTTCTTCAGGCCGTCGGATAAGGATCCACAGCTCTGGGGTGCTGACTCTGCGAATTCGCTGGCGGATGTGCAAGCATATGTCGCTGAGTTGTGTCGTCGCAATGGTCTCCCTGTCAAGACCCGGCACTCGCTCGATTTGGTAGTCGCTTTCGAGCATGCCGTTCCAAACAATTCGATGCCACTGCTGTCTATCAAGACCGCTCGCTGGCAACCCTTGTTCGATCGCTAAGGAGAGTCCATGTCCATCCTTGCAGAAGCCTTTCTTAAAAACCGCGCGGAGCAGTTGCCAGCGGATGTCTCAGATCAATTCATCGTCCCTCCGTTCTTCGGCCGTATCAGCATCTTTGCGGATACCAAGTCCGTGCGGATACTTGGTGGACGCGGTTGCGGGAAGACAATGTTCATCCGGCACTTTTGCCATAGCACTACGTTCAGTCCACGCAAACGGCAGATCGACGATGAAGTCCTCAAGAGCGTAGGTCTTTACCTCCGGCCAGACACTGGTTTTTGTTCGCTCATGACGACGGCCTGGCTTGGTGAAGAAGAAGCACGGATGGCGTTCTCGCACTATGTGGCTCTGCAGCTTTTGGCCGAGGTACACCAAGCTGTAGACAACATGGCGCGCGCCGATCTGAGTGCGGGCTCTTTAGACGTGCGCGCGCTGCCTATTAGTTCTGCATTGGCGGTTCAGTTTTCGAAACAAGTAGCCGTGGTGGGTGAGCTGGGTGAGTTTGTGGAAGAGAAGCTCGCCGAGCTGGAGTTGTGGGTTCGTAACCCGAAGCGATGTGAGGCCCCAATCTTTCTGTCGTTCTCTTCGGTTTTGCCGCGGCTGGCCGAGGACATGGCCAAGAAGTTGCCTCGGCTGAAAGATCTTTCCTTTCGCGCCTTCATTGACGAATTTGAGAATCTGGGCGAACACCAGCGAATGATCATTTGCGACGCGATCAAACACCCAAGCCTTCGCCTCGCCGTCCATATTGCTCACAAGCGCGATGCGGTCACAGATTTCAAAACGAGTAGCGATGAACGCATTGTTGAGCTACACGATTTACGCAAAATTGACCTGGAGCATTTGCTTTCAGAAGAAAATGAGTTTGAGTTGCTTGCGGCAGAGCTGTTCCTGCTACGCCTCCACCTAGGGGGGGTGAGTTTTGGATGCGATGCATTTGATCCGGACCGTCTTCATGATCCCGCACACCTCGACTACCGGCTCTCGGACAAATATCGTCGCGCCGTTGTAGGACGCGTTCGTGAACTGTTGCCGAGCCTGACCTCCACCGAGATAGCGCATCGGGTCATGGACGATGAGCCACTCAAACGACGGTTGACCGATATGATCGATAAGGGTCTGGGCCGTCACAATCTGCGCGCGGATCAGAAGGCGGCAGCGCTCATCGATCCGGCAAAGGCGCGGGCCAGTGTGGTCTTGGGGGCACTGCTGAATCGCACAGGCGATCCGCAATCGGTTCTCACTACCTTTAACGCCCTCACGGGGGACAAGAGTGGAGACGATCCGTTCTACAAGGTCGGGGGATGGATAGACAACAACTTGTATGGCTGCCTCTTCCACCTTTATGCAGGACTGCCGCAACGCCCCAATCTCCTGTACGCTGGGTTCTATCGCTTTTGCCAGCTATCGAGACCTAGCCTGCGATATTTCCAAGAACTATGCCATGTCACTTTGCTCTTGGCGTTTCAGCGCTCAGAGCGCAATGACATTGAGCCTGTCAGCTATGAGTTTCAGGCGCAGGCGGCGCGACAGGTTTCGGATGCTATGTTTGAGGATGTGCCACAGCTCGGGCTGCATGGCGAAAAGTTGCGCGAGATGGTGCGCCGACTTGGAACCCTGTTCGAGGCCTTTAATCGACGCGCCGCACAGAGTGAACCAGAAATCAACCACTTTTCGATCGACCATTCTGACAAGGCTGGCCTGTCGGAGGCTGCTATCCACCTCCTCAAAGAGGCCAGGACTTGGTCCGTGTTGTATGAGGAGCCGGACACAAAGAGTAAATCCGACTACGACATCGCCCAGTCTGACTGGGTGCTGAACCGCATCTTTGCGCCACACTTCAGCGTCAGCTACCGCAAGCGCCGCAAGATCACGCTGAAAGCGAGCCAAGTCAACACCATTCTGTGTCATTCGCCCCAAGCGTTCGAGTCGCTCCTCAAAGAGATCGTAGCCCCCGAGCAGGAAACGCCGGGTTCCACCAGACAGCTGTTCTGAGGGCTTCGACCATGAAATTCATCCGTCAAGACGTGGTTGCTGAGGCGGCCTTGGCTAGCGAAAAGGGTAGCTTCGACTTCGCGTTCTATGGGCGCGAAGACCTAGATGACCGCAGTAAGTTTTCTGCACCGCAGTCGCGTAGCCTGGCCCGCCGGTCAGCCTTTGTGCAGTACGATCCCCAGCGCTTTGAGCTGATCATCGATGGAACCTCATTCCGCTCCGATGAACTGGAGGACATTCCGCGCAAGTTTCCTGCGTCAAGCATCGTCATTGACGCCACAACAATGGAGTTTCCGGAAATCGCATTGATCCTGCGTGCCTACCGCAAACTATCATTTCAGCCAGCAAGATGTGTATTCATTTACACCGAACCTCGCGAGTATGTTCGACGTCCAGCGGGGGAGTCCCCGGCGCCGGGCTCGGCTTTCGATCTCAGCCTTGGGTTCCGGGCAAAGAATGCGATTCCCGCTTTTACACCGTTGCTTTCAGGCGGCAACAAGGCGCATCTGGTGGCCTTTCTTGGCTTCGAGGGTGCACGCCTTCTGCGAGTGCTGAGTGATGATGATGGCCACTTTTATACCGATGTGACAGTCGTCTTCGGAACGCCTCCATATCAAGCTACCTGGGATATGCACGCATTGATGGCCAACACACGGTTGATCGAGCAGTTCAGTCCCGGTGTTCGCTTCAGCGGCGCGAATAATCCCCGCGGGGCATACCTGCTTTTACAGGAGGTCCATCGGGGTCTGGACGGAAGTCAGTGCAATCGACTGGCCGTGGCACCGTTTGGAACCAAACCTGCAGCCATTGGCGCTGCTCTGTATTGCGTTGAGATGGATCGTATGCGTGTTGTGTATGACCACCCTGAGCGCAAAGAAGGCCGTACGCGAGGCGTTCATCGGACCCATTGGTTCGAGATTGAATGAAGCAACCCTGCCGGATCAGGCCGGCACGGGCATCGCCATCAAAGCACCCACAGTCAGATGTTTCGCGCAGGATCCATGCGCCGCACTGCGGCGCCAGGCTTTACCTTCTTCGCTGCTGATCCAGTCGAAGACCGAGACACGTGTCTGCTGTGGTACTACGACGCGATACACCGCCTCTGTGAATGCTCGGCGACCCTTCGCGACAAAGGCGGCGCGGTCTATGCAGCGCGTTCCTACCCGAGGCACCAGAATGTTGCCGGCTTCTGCTGTCTGAAAGGCTCCCAGCGGCTCCGCTCCAAATGCAATGTCGCCCCTGGTCTGAGGGAAATCGCTGGTGTGAAAGTGCTCAATGCCCAGGTCTTCGAATTGATGCCGAGAGCGGCTGCCTCGGACAATCCGTGCGCCCAAGTCTTCAAGCGTCGTGAATCCTGTGCGTCGGGCCAAAGCCTGTGTGAAGTCTTGGAACTCGTGATGTGCCAAATCCATCCGATGAATGGCTTCGGTACGACTCACTCGTCTGGAAACTGTCAGTTCGAAGTCCGTGCCAACAAGTCGTCCGAGAGTGACATTCGCCCCGCGTGTCTGGCCGAAGCGTGCGATGAGCAAAAACGACTGAACCTCCGCACGCTTGTCGAAAGTATCCGCCGGGAGCTCGTGGCATTCAATCTCTGACGCCGAGTCGATCAGGGTCTGACGGAACGTAGCCAATGCAGGATCCTGGACGATAGGCGCGGCAACGATGAATGCGGCCTCACCAGGTCTCTTGAGACGCGCCAGTGACTCGAGCAAAAAATACAGGTCAAGCCTCGCCCACGCATTAATTTGAGTCACCTGCGGGTAAAGGGCTTTCAGACGCGCTTGCGCTGCTGGGGACACCGCACCCACGCCAAAGGGAGGGTTGCCAACGGTACAACTAAAGCGGCGATTGCCAAGTACAGCATCCAATGCGTCGGGTTGCAGCACATTGGCAAAGTGCAGCTCGGTAGGCGCCGGAGTTGCGCACTTGGCGGCTAATCTGCGATCAAGCTCGACGGCGACGTAGCGATCAATGGAGTGTGATGCGACACAGGCCTCCAACAATCGCCCAGAGCCCACACCAAGTTCCAACCAGTCACCATCAGGAACGGTAATGCTCTGAGCCAAGCGGGCGGCCAGCTTCTCCGGTGTCAGAACCTGACCTCGAAAAACTTTTGCAGACTTGATTGATCTGTAGCGCATTTCCAAAATTATGCACATAATTCTGGTTATGGCAACAAAAATTTCTACTGTGACATTCACGGATGCTGAGGTGGACTGGTTGAAATCGAAGGCGATCTCGGATGCCGCCATCACCGCATACCGTGGCGAGGTCGCACGCTTGTCCACCTTCTGCGCTTCGATTGGTATTGTTGAGGTCTCCCACTTCGAGCCGGAGCACTGGACTGCCTATGTCACGTGCCTGTCGACGGATCGCTCGGCAATCTCTAGTCAATGGAAGCCGCTAAAGCCTTCTAGCGCACTGCAGGCTTTTCGTATCACAAGAGCCTTCTTGTTGCACTGCACAAGATCTGGGTGGCTGAATTGGGATCCGCGTGATGTCGATGCTTCTATCCCTACCGCAATGCGCTCCGGCGAATTGCCAACCATCGGAAAGTCGCTTTCACCATCCCTGCGCGAGGTACTTTCCAACGCCCCCCTTGCCGCTGATGAGCAGCAAGCACGCCGGTACTTCGCGCTGGGACTTGGGTTTTGGGGAGCTATGTCACCACGCGAAATTTCCCTTTTGAAGGTGCGAGACCTCCGAATTTCGCGCGTTTCAGGGGAAGGTACGCTTACCTGTGGCAATCGGCCGTATCCCGTTGTCCTTCCCGTTGAGCTCGTGGCGCTGTGGAGGCGATATCAGCAATGTCGTCAGGAGGCAACGTCTCGAAGCATCAAGCCGAGTTCGGCCCTGATTTCCAACTTGAGAAGTGGCGATTCATTGTGCACCTGGTCCATCTGGGCATTGATGCAGTCTGGCAGAGACAACGAAAAAGAAGCGAAGGAAGCCATCAACCCGCGCATACTGCGCTCAGCTTACGTCGAGGGCACGACACGAAATGCAGCCCGCGACATAGGAATTGTTCGAAATCAAGTAGGACGGCGTATGGACATTTCCATTGAGCTAAGTGCTCTTGCGCGCCAACGCGCACTTGGCTCCCTTCATGAGGTTACTCTGGCGAAGCTTCGCGAGCCACCGCGGGCAACCCAATGAGCGTCAATTGGTTGATCAGAGGTGGTGCTTTGGTGCCTATGGATAGGGACATCGACGGATAGCTGTATGTTCATGCTCTGAATGATCAAATGAT
The DNA here is from genome assembly GCF_002163715.1 of Curvibacter sp. AEP1-3. GTDB lineage: Bacteria > Pseudomonadota > Gammaproteobacteria > Burkholderiales > Burkholderiaceae_C > Allorhodoferax. The sequence continues at coordinate 2,411,047 of NZ_CP015698.1, read as the reverse complement.
CGACCGGTACCGGGAGCAGTAGTAGACCATCCGCCAGCAGGCATTGCATAGGACGCTTCAAACTCTCATTTGCGCAACTGCGCTCTCTCCTGAGTCAGCCAAGGCAATCCTTCTGTCGCTTATCTCCCGATGGATGTAGGCAGTACCTCATTTGCACGCCTGGTGGCTCAGCTGATGCCGCCTACCGGATCAGCCGTACCTTCCAAGACGCTTACACCAACGTAACAGCTTATATTGCTGGGTGGTGCAAGAGCGCAGGAACTCTGTGTGTCGTCGGTGCCAATGAATTGGCTATGGCTGATGAATCTGAACTCGGGCCACTGGATGTCCAGATCTCCAAGCGCGATGAAATCGGAGAGCGCGATTCCGGGCTAGTCGTCAGCGAGGCTTTAAACAGCTTGGAAGCTCACGCCTTCTCAACCTTTGAGACCATCATGCTCAAAATCAAGGAGCGAAGTGACGGCACCATCAGCTTCAAAATGGCTGCGGAGATAGCGGCCATGCTTACCGGTGGCGTTTTCGAGCCCATTTACAAGCAAATAGACCCTGAAAAGCTTGGCGCGACTGCACGCTCTCTCAATGTCGCTAACGAATACGGCAAGCGTCTCAACGTCAGAGGGAAAAACCTTAAACAAAATGCGTTACAGCGCCTTGGTGTAGCATATCCCTCACACGGATTCGTGATTGACCGAAGGGAAGCCGAGCGGCTCTTCACACATGTTAGAACCCCATCCGATTTAGAGATCGAATTGGCTGCTGGCGTCGGCGTTTATGCAAGCATTCCATGTGATACCCCCTTGGTACAGTTCTTGAATCCAGTTGTAAAGGAAGTAAAAAATGACCCATCAAATGCCGCAGCCACTGGCACCTCGGCAAAAGGTGCCGCAGTCAAAAGATCAAAACCGACAGCTCCCAAGCGAAGCGCAGGAGCTCGAAGAAATTCTGTCAGACCAACTAAATGAGGCTCGTTTCCTCAAGTTAGGCAACAGACGCAGTTTTTTTCCAATAGAGCTAAGCAAAAAGCTGGCGATCTAATTGGATGCTACGAAAGACTCGCTTCGGTGGGTTTGTCGTTGTCTCTTCATTGAGGTTTTGACAAACGCGTGGTACATTTTGCTCTGCCAATCAGGCCGCCTCCCTGAACGCGGCGCTGCGGCTGCTGCAAACGCTCTAGGCAGGATATTTGCGCTGGGCGAACGTTTCGGCCCAGGCTTGTACTTCGTGCACCGGCATGGGCCGCGCAAAATAATAGCCTTGAGCATAGGTGCAGCCCATCTCCGCCAGCGTGTTGCTGGTGGATGGGTCTTCAATACCTTCAGCCACCGTCCCCAGCCCAAGCTGACGCGACAATTCCAGCGCCGACTTGACAATCTGGAAGCTGCGCTCAGCGGTGTGCATTTGCTCCACAAACACCTTGTCGATCTTGATGCACGAAAACGGCAGCGTCTGCAGGTAGTCTAGGCCCGCATAGCCGGTGCCAAAGTCATCCAGCGCAATACCGATACCCAAAGCCCGCAAAGCGTTGATGGTGCGCGATACGGCCTCCAGGCTGCTGACGATGACAGTCTCTGTCAGTTCAATACGTAGCTCATGTGAAAGCATGTTTTGTTCGGCCAGGCAGGCCTGTATGCTTTGCACGATGTCCGGACCGCACAGTTCCGGCGCTGACAGATTCACGCTGATAAACGGATGGTGCTGGGCATTATCTGCACACAGACCACGCAAATGGGCCCAGTCAGAAGTCGCGCGCTTGAGCACCCACTGACCCACCCGGTGTATCAGCCCGGTTTTTTCAGCCAGGGGAATGAATTCGTCGGGGCTGATCGGCCCCATCTTGGGATATTGCCAGCGCACCAGCGCTTCAAAACCGACCAAGGCTTTGCTCTGCAACAGGATGATGGGTTGGTAAAACAGCGCGAGCTGATTGTTGTCAATGCTGTCGGCCAGGTCGTGTGCCAGCGAAAGCGTATGCACTGCAGTCAAATGAAGATCCTTCACCGGCCTTGCCGGCGTAGCAGTGTTTGCCGGATTTGCATCGGAGTTGACAACATAACCAGTCGTCAGACGGAAGCGCTCAAGCAGCAATCGCAGCAAGTACTGAATGACCGGATCTGCGCGTACGAGGAGTTCCTCCACATGCTCGCGATCAATGCGAATCAAGCTGGTTGCAGTCAAAGTGCGCACAGTTGCGGTTCGTTGTTGTCGATCCAGCAGCGCCACCTCGCCAAACAACGCGCCTTCGGCCAGTACTGCCACCCTTCGTTGTTCTCCTTGAGGGCCGACGAAAACCTCCACACACCCACTTTCAATCAGGTAAGCCGATTCGCCGGGATCCCCAATACGGTAGACAGTCCTTTGGGCGTCAAATGCTTCACGGTTTAGGCCACTTACACTGGTGATCATCGGATGTTCTCCTGCGTATCCTCTGGTCATTGTGACTGAAAACGCAGGATTGAAACACCCAAATTACTGCGCGTCTTGTCATCCTGTGTGTTAGCGGGGGGGGGGGGCGGACAAAATCTTGGACTACCTTGGGGGTAGTTAATGTATTCGTACGAAGACCGAATCCGAGCAGTCAAGCTCTATATCAAGCTGGGTAAACGCACCGGTCAGACCATCCGCAAGTTGGGCTGCGTATTCCGGTTGAGTTGACCAAACGCCCAGCCCTTGTCTTTGATCTCCAGCTGAAGCCACCTCGATTTCCTGAACCACTCAGAAGTAGAGGTTGGGGAATTGTTTCACACGGTACTCAACCGGAGGGATTGAGCCCAATGCTTCATGTGGACGATGGTGGTTGTAGCGATGCAGCCAGTCCTCCGTCATGTCCCTGACCTCCTGCAAGGAATCAAAGACATAGCAGTCCAGCACTTCGGTGCGGTAAGTCCGGTTGAATCGTTCCACATAGGCATTCTGGGTTGGCTTTCCAGGCTGGATGTGATTGAGGGCGATGCCCTTTGACTTGGCCCAATCGGCCAGCGCATGGGCAATGAACTCCGGGCCGTTGTCCATCCGAATCGACAGCGGTGCACCACGCACCTCCACCAACTCGTTCAAGGCCCGGATGACCCGCGCAGCGGGCAAGCTGGTGTCAATCTCGATGCGCAACGCTTCCCGGTTGAACTCGTCGATGACATTGAAGGTGCGGAACCTGCGACCCGACCACAGTGCATCCGACATGAAGTCACAACTCCAGCCCTGATTGGGCTGATTGCCCGCTTCAAGGGGTTGCCGGATACGTGCGGGCAGCCGCTTCTTGCCCCGCCGTGGTGGGTTGAGATGGAGCTGGCAATACACCCTCCACAGCACCGTCTTGCCCCAAGGTTGGTTCTGATAACGGGCGCTGGCGTACAACAGGCCAAAGCCGTGTCGTGAATTGGTGGCCATGTAGGTCTGCATGAACTGGATGACCCCGGAGTCGTCGCTCTGCTTGTGGCAATAGCGCAGTGTGGAGCGAGCGATGCCGCTGGCCACACAGGCCCTGCGCTGGCTCATGCCGTGCTCGGTCATGAGCGTTTGCACCACATCAGTTCGACGTGCCGGGGTCAGAGCTTTCGGTCTACGACGTCCTTCAAGGCGTGGTGCATGAGGGCCAGGTCGGCATACATGCGTTTGAGCTTGGCGTTCTCGTCTTGCAGTTCCCGCAGCTGTGACAGGTGGGATACCGTCATGCCGCTGAACTGACTCTTCCACTTGTAGTAAGTGGGTTCGCTGACGCCGTGCTTCCTACAGGTCTCACCGACCTTGGCTCCCAGTTCGACTTCTTTCAAGATGCCGACGATTTGGCTTTCACTGAACTTTGATTTCTTCACGTAGAGACTCCGTTGGGGGGATTTTCTCTACTTCTAACTGGCTCAAGATTTCAAGGAAGCTTCAGACTGATTACATAACTCCTACAACTCCGGCATTGTCTTCAACTGAAGTAGTACTGGATACACCAGCGTTTGTCGGTGGCGCTATGATGAAGTGCGTAGACCTGCTGGGGAACTGTCTGCAAGTGGATTGCGAGATATTTCAGATGTATTGGTTACGGATTCGAAGATCGGTTCAGATATCTACAACTCCGGAATTCCCTCAGGCGATGTGTTCAGCGCTGCCTTTGCAAATGGAGCGTGGCAGAAATTGATAACTATCAAGAATTTGTGTGCTGCCTGGGCATCGAAGCCTTCAAGGCTAGCCGTGAAGTATTATCGTGAACAGCACGAGTTGGGCAACACCTTGTATTGGAGAACGGCGATGTACAACAATACGAGCGGAGGTGCTACTTTTAATTGATCATGGATCGGCATCAAGCAGCTCGAGGTGTCGGTGACTGGGGCAATGATGTAATCCCAGCGTCGGTAAACGGCGCAAATGTTGAGATTACATTCACAAGTACTGATCTTGGTATTTATGGACCTGTCAATACAGTTGCTCTGGGTATTAATGTTGATGTAAAGGCTGCCGGTGGAAATTATGGAGTGCCTACTTCCATAACACTTCCAGCACAAAAAATACACTCCCTTCGTTGATATCAGTCAAATTGCTGGGCTGCCATTTGGGGCATACACTGTCCGAGTTACAAAGACCGCTGGCGACTTTCTTCAGTTGGATCTTTGGGAAGTTTTAAAAAAATTAACATTTATTTTGTTTGGTTAAATAGGGGCTCGCTGGACGGGCCCCTTTTCTAGGCGCCTAGTGTTTTAACAAGTAAATAGATGTTTTTCAGAAAGTAAACTCCTAATTTCTATAGTAGGCACTCAATTGCATTAATTTGACGTGAGCCTTGTCACCGCTTGTGGGGTATTAAATGCTTACATTATTCTGTTTAAAGGAGAGCGTACGGGCGGTTTCACGCAGGTGTTCGCGCACTTCGGTCATATCGGGACCGATGTGCCGGTCAATGCGGCGGATGTAGGGGCAGGTGAGGGTGGCCAAGGCCGTGTTGTCGGGCCCGAGTATTGGGAAAGAAATGTCAACCACACCGAACGACTGGGCCGATTCACGCTCCAGGTAGCCGCGCTCGCGGATGGCCGCCAGCGTGGCCTGCAGCTTCTCTTCCGTGATCGGGACTTCTCCATCCAGTGGTGTGTGTTCGGCCAGCATGCGCGCGTAGCTGCCAGGGTCGGAAAAGGCCAACAGCAGGTGGCCCGAGGCGGTGTCCAGCAGACCCACACGCGCACCGCGTTGAACCGAAAAACTCCAACCGCGCGGGCTATTGATCTGCGCACCGATCAGCACATTGCCGCGGTCGTACACCCCCATGTGACACGACTGTTCGGCTTTGCGGGCGAAGTCGTCCATCACTGGCAGGGCCTGGTTGATGAGGCGGCTCAGTGGCGGATGCATGTTCGCCAGCGCAAACAGCTTCAGGCTCAGCGCGTACCTGTCCCCTGAGGGGTTGCGCATCACATATTGCCGCGCCACCAGGCGCTCCAGCATGCGGTAAATCTCGCTGGCGCTGCGATCCATCTCCTTCACGATTTCGGCGCGCGTCAAGCCGTGTGGCTGGGTGGCCAGCAGTTCCAGGATGTCCAGCCCCTTGTCCAACGCGGGGGCTCGGTAGCGCTCGTCTACAGGTACATCAAAGAATTTTGAATTCGTCATGTTCTGCGAGATGAGGTCGGACGCTGGATTTGACATTGAGATGTGCTGTGAATGGCTAAAGTTTGTATGTAAGTGATTGCACCCCAGATGCTAAATGCATTCGTACATCAGTGCAGCATACATTTTTTGACATGTGTCTAGGACATATCGCGTATACAAATAAATTTAACTTTCCTGCCGAGTAGCCGCAACTTGATCGGCCACCTCAGTGCATCCGACGTCCCCCCAGTTTCAGTAGCACTGGGCTTTGGAGTCCGGGGTTAATTTAACTGGTTTCTGAATCAGTGTTTTTGCATAGGCTGCCGGGGTCAGTCCACCCAGTGATCTCTTGGGTCGCTCTTCGTTGTATTCACGTCGCCATGCTTCAACGATTACCCTGGCATGCTGCAGACTGGTGAACCAATGTTCATTTAGACATTCATCGCGGAATCGTCCGTTGAATGATTCGATGTATGCGTTCTGGTTGGGCTTGCCTGACTCGATCAGGAACAACTGAACACCCCTAGCATGGGCCCAGGTCAGCATGGCTCGACTGCAGAACTCTTTGCCGTTATCGGTTCTGATTGCTTTGGGCAGCCCTCGCGTGTGCGCCAACTGCTCCAAGATGCGAACCAGTTGGTTGCCACCCAGTGCACGCTCAGGCACGATCGCCACGGCCTCATGGGTGGCGTCATCCACCACCGTGAGGTTCTTGATGCTGCGTCCCTCGGCGGTGCGGTCAAACACGAAGTCCATCGACCACACCTGATTGGCCGCCGTCGGCTGCTCCAGAGGATGCCGATCTGACAGGGGGATCTTCTTGCGCTTGCGCTTCTTCACTTGCAGGCCTGCTTCGGCGTACAGCCGGTCCACACGCTTGTGGTTGACCAGTTCACCAGCTTGGCGCAGCTTCAGATAGATCATGCCGGCCCCGTAACGGCGATGGCGCTGGGCTAGGGCAATGATCCTCTCCTTGAGCGCACCGTTGCGATCCTGGGCTGGCTCATAGCGGTAGGCACTGGCGCTCATACCGACGACGCGCAGCGAGCGGCGCTCGCTCAAACCGTGGCTGACCATGTGGCGCACCAGTTCACGTCTGGCCGGTGCGCTCACCACTTTTTTCTCAAGGCTTCTTTCGTTACCTCGTTCTCCAGCATCGCCTCTGCCAATAGCCGCTTGAGCCGCCCGTTCTCCGCTTCCAGCTCCTTGAGGCGCTTGGCATCTGACACGTTCATGCCGCCAAACTTGCTGCGCCACAGGTAATAGCTGGCCTCTGAGAAGCCGTGCCGGCGGCACAGCTCGGCTACCGCCAGGCCCGCTTCGGCTTCGCGCAGGAAGCCAATGATCTGTTCTTCCGTAAATCTCTTTTTCACGTCCAATCTCCTGTCTATGGGATTGGACTCCAAGCTCAACTGCTACTCAATTATGGGGGGACGTCGCAGTGGCCAGACGACCTACGACTGGCAGCACTACATCGAATTGGTGCAGCGTAAGCCCGGAGCATTGCGCAATGGCGCACCGTTCTTAGATCTGCCAGAGCCTTTACAGCGCTTGCGCAAATCCCTCCTGCGTCACCCCGGAGGCGATCGCACGATGGCTCAGGTGCTGGCCACTGTTCCGCAGGCTGGCCTGGATGCTGTGTTGGTAGCAGTAGATCTGGTGCTCGAAGGAGCCACGCCCAATGGCAGTGTCAGCGTTGAGCATGTGCGCAATGTACTGGCGCGACTTAATGCGCCGTCCTTACCGGAATTCGCACAGACCTCATTGCAGCTCACTCACCTGCCCACAGCAGATACCGCGCGGTACGACCGCCTACGCCCAACCCATAACGATGATCAAGGAGCTATCCATGTCTGAGTCCCAACGAGATGTGCAAAGTGAGCTCAAGGCACTGCGCTTAGGCGGAATGGCCAATGCCTGGGCTGACCTCATGGAGCAAGATGGCGGAGCAACAATTCAGAGCTCACGCTGGTTGACTGAGCACTTGCTCCAGGCCGAAGATGTGGACAGGCACATGCGCTCCATTGCCCATCAAATGAAAGCGGCACGCTTCCCAATCCACCGGGACCTTGCAGGCTTTGACTTCGAGGTTTCGCAAGTGGACAAGGTATTGATCAAGAAACTGGCTGATCTGAGCTTTACAGAGGATGCTCAAAACGTTGTCCTGATCGGTGGGCCTGGTACCGGCAAAACTCATTTGGCAACGGCATTGGGCATCAACGGTCTGACACACCATTCCAAGCGTGTACGGTTCTACTCGACAGTGGATCTGGTCAATGCGTTAGAGCAGGAGAAAGCCAAGGGCAATCCAGGTCGCATCGCCATGAGTTTGATGCGCATGGACTTGGTCGTTCTGGATGAGCTGGGCTACCTGCCATTCAGCCAAGCGGGAGGTGCAATGCTGTTTCATCTACTGTCCAAACTCTATGAACACACCAGCGTACTGATCACTACGAATCTGACATTTGCGGAATGGTCTGCCGTATTCGGGGATGCAAAGATGACCACGGCATTGTTGGACCGGCTCACCCACCACTGCCATATCGTCGAGACGGGTAACGAGTCCTATCGATTCAGGCACAGCTCCACAGAGGCCAAAGGGAAGATTAGATCCAGAGAGTTGACTCGCAAAACCACGATCAGTCAGGAGGTGGCCAGCACGTAAGGGGCTATAGTTATCCACAGTTGGACTAACAAAGTCTGGCTACAAGCCCCCTATCAAAATTGGATCGGCACGCACTGTCAAGACTCCATCAGCGCCAACACTCGAACCCAACTGCTACTGAAAATGGGTACATCGCAGCTAGCCCATCATTCCACCCGAGGTGGTCGGTCCATTTTCAATGGGGCAATAAAAAACCCGCCAAAGCGGGTTCTTTATGCATCGGGTGTGGACGTGTTACACGCTTGCTTCGTGCAGCACTTCAAGAAAAGTTGTTTGGCAGTCGATCTGCTCGTTTAGCTCGTTAGCCATGCGTAGAGCTTCATCAAGCAATGCCATGTACTCGCTAGGCGTGGAAGGCGCAGCGAGGGCGTAAATATTGAAATTAAGATCTTTCATGATCACCTCCTAGCTATTAAATTACATCACCGCTTGTCTATCTAGTGCCTCAACGGCTCTTTGATAATCAGCTTCATTCTTCGCTTGCATCGCAGCAGCCAACTGTTCCATAGTTGTGATCTGTGCTCTTGCATTCAAGAGCTGGCGTTGTTGCTCATACTCCAGATCGCCCAATGTCGAATTCGGCTTTAGCAAGACATCAATCACCGCCCCTAATATTTGGAGGTTTGTTACCCGATCTGCAAGTGATGGGTCTTTGGCCATTGCAACGCCATCAAATCCAAATTTCGTGTGCTGTTCAAGAACCTTGCCGCTACTCTCGAAAACTGCTGCCCACAATTGCTCAACTTTTACTTTGACATCATCGCGGTCAAAAAAGTTCGTACTGTTACTCATTGCTACCCTTTTATTCAGAAACGAGAAAACCATCAGATGTGGCTTTTGCCTTTCAGCTGATGGTCTGACTCGCTACTGTCTCCCTTGTTTGCTATATCTTTGATAGCTAACTTCCACTACCGGAAACATGCTTACAAGACAATTATGTATACGCCAGACGATTTTCGCAACACCTAAGACTGATCTCCCTATTCGGGTTTAAGGCTATGTCAAGAGGGGAGGGCCTGTTCATATAAACAGGATAACCCTCTTGAAACCCAAGCTGGGCGAGGATGTCACGACAACCTTAGTGTCGTATGTTGCAAAACACCAACGAAGAATAGTGTGGTATTTGACAAGGAAAAAAGTGTCAAATATCGCTTTGTGAAATGCGGTTGTGCTTTTCACCCGAATTTCGAGCGATTTTTCAGTGCATTCGAGGATTTGTAAGTTCTAGCTGCATGTATCTTGGCGTTTCGCCATGCTGGTGGATTGTCCGCCTTGCCAGCAATTTTCTGATTGCCAGGCATCCCAGCCCTGCAATTCATGGTGCACTTCTTTGGCTACGTTCACCGATGCCTATGCCATGAAAGACCTCTGAAAACCGTATGAACACTAAGCGTCCTTAGAACGCTGTGCGATCCTTGGAAAAAAATTCGTAAGAGGACTGTTAGGGGGGGCGGGGGCGTAAAACTTAGATCGGCATCGACATCAATCCGGCCTTTTGCATGTTGCCGATGCAATCAGGCAGTGCTCCCAGCCCTGGCCAGCGACACACAGCCAAAATGATATGCAGCCAGCGCAAGTTACGAAAACAATGGCGCTGGCCGGAGGCAGGAAAAAATAAAAAGCCGCCAAGGTTGCGCGTGCTGAAGCAGAGGCGTGGCGGCTATGTTGTCGGTGATTTTAACGTATTTGGTTCTGGAGTCTTATGTGCGCTTCAGCAGCTTTGGGACAAGCGGGCAAGCAATCCACCTGCCGCATTTGCATCAAGCCCCACATGGCCGTCCAAAAGAAATACGTTGCGGTTGAACGGCCTGAAGTTCCATGATCGGTCATCCAGTGCTAGCCATGACTGGGAGGCTCGGTCATGGCGTTGAAGCCAAGCCAAGCATTCGGCTTCCCGCTCATAGCCAACCAGCCGGTCTGGAATGTTCTCTAGTTCTGCGTACAGTGGTGTTAAACCAATCACCCTTTCTGCCACATCTTCAGAAAACAACGCTTTGAGTTCAGGCAATTGGCGTTTCAAGCGCCAGGTGCTGGAAATCACGACATCCATCTTCGGGAACGCACGAAGAATCGCCTCAAAGCTGTCCCTATGCATAAAGTGCTGAGATTCATGGCAGAACTCCGGGTGCAGAACACCATCAAAATCGATGAATAGGACTTGTACTGGGTAAGCCTGCCAAACCGGCTGTTGGTGGGTATCCATAAAACGTCCAGTCTAGGTGGCTGCTTCGTGAAGTTAAGGGGTATGCATAAGCACAACCTCGTTTGGCCGTGATTTGTAAGCGTCTTCGCGACAACTCCATGTGTAGAGATTTGGCTCAATCCATGCGGTACACAGGCAAATCAAGGAGGGCTATTATTTGTTCGATGGTGATCTTCAGGAGAAGCAAAAGTGACGTCGGATCCTCCGAAACCGGGCGCAGTCCTGGCCCAGTACCTTGGTGGAATGAGTTTGGCTGATGCTGCTGCCAAAATTGGGATAGGTCAGGAGCATTTATCCAATTTGATCACTGGTACAGCCAACATCGACACCAGTTTGGCAACCAAGCTTGCACGCGCCTTTGGGACATCAGCAGAACTCTGGCTCGACCTGCAAGCCGCTTTTGAGGCTTGGCTGCGCTTGGCCCCAGCACGCGACAAATCAGGGCTGGAACTCAAGGGCATGTTCAAGGTTTCTCCAGGAATTGAGGTTTCAAGTGCGCAAATGCGCCAGGGCCCGCCGGTTGATGACATGGCCGATTGGGACAGGATGGCGCCCGTTGGGCGGGAGTTTGGCAGCCCAGACTACGAGCGGCTTGCCGAATTGGACAACTTGGCATGTAAGACGTTGGGCGACTTGCTGAAAGCCCGCCGTTGGTTAGACACCCCTCACGACAAACTGGATGGGCTTGCACCAGAAAAAGTCGCAGAGACCCCGGAAGGCTTTGCAAGGGTCAAGGCCTTACTGCGCAAGGTTCAATAATGGCGGGTGATCAAGACTCCATCCGAGGTCAGTTAGCTTTCAGCGGTAATCGACGCCCTGCGGCTTTAGACTGGATCCTCTTCGTCAAACACCCAGGAGATCAACTCTGCGAGTGGCGCATCAAGCGTATCGCTGGGTGCGGCCTTGGAGAAGTCCACGGCCGCGCAGCGCAGGGTCAACCAGACTTCATTCTCATCTTGGCCAGTGGTGGGGATGATTTTGGTATGGGGTGGATTGGCCTCGATGACGACAGCGCACAAATGCTCAGATTTACGTTTGAATGCAAAAACAGCTGCCTTGCGCATGCGCAGACCATGCTCTGGGCAGTCGATCATCAGTTCTGGTGCCACCTCGCCATCAGAGTTAGCCAGCACCGAGATGGGTACGGTCCAGCCATCTTCTAGACTTTCTGTGAGGAGTTCTACGGTCAACCCTTTCAATTGCTTGAGGTCTTCCACCGTATCCTGCAAAAACAGAGGTATCACCTCCTGCTTGCCAGATGCCTTTGCGGAAACGACAGACAACTCAACCGGGCGCACGCGTCGGCCCGAACCGGGCTCTCCAACTGCCATGGAGTCGATGGTTGGAGCGCCGGAGTTGACATGTTCAGTGGCAGATTCGTCTGCCATGAGCCGCATACTTCGCCAGATGGACTTCCGTTCCAGGTCAGGGAAGCGTGCTAATTCCCTGACCTGCCTGGTCTTGCCAGCGAGCTTGCTGGAAGCGTCTTTCTCGACCAAAGCCGGATTTTTAACCTCAGGTGCAGACGAGCGCAGGATTCTGGGTTCTTCTGTTGGACTTCGGGCCTGATTTGGGAGTTTGGGGCGCGGCTGCGCCCCCTTAGTGGTGTACTGGAGCGAGCGGAATGGGAACGGGTGTGAGCAGGAGCGCAGGTTGTAAACCAAGAAGGTCGACTTGGGGACTCCGCCATGGGAAAGCCAACGGCCTGATGCAATCAGGTTCGTCTTTCCTTCAAAGGGAAAGCGCGCTTGTGGATAGATGGGCAGTCCGGCAGTAGATGCTCTGAGGCAAGAGTTTCCGACAATCCGCGCTGCCCGCGCAGCGATAGGGTCCATGGCGATCCGACCAATATCTGCGGCTGAGGCGCCAGACATCTTGTCTGCTAGATCAATTTGAAGCCTGCGGGAATAAGGATCCAGCGAGGCGCTGGAAAACAGCGCATCACGAAACAGAGGCGGCAGGAACAGCCGGGAAATCAGTCCGCTGGACGACCCGAAGTAAAAGCGGGCCAACTCCACGCAGGGGATGATCAGTCTGCGGTCATGGGGAAGCTGGACCATCAAGCAGTAGGACTGCGTGCACTGGATGTGCCAGGGATGCTCACTAATGGGGAGCAGGAAACCCTCGTTATTGAGATTCAAGCCGGCTTTGACAATGGCCGTTGACCCCGGGTCAACTTGAAGGCTCGCAAACTCTTCCAATTCGTAATCGGGACGCAGTGCTAATCCGCCCTTGTGCCAAATGTCTCCGATTCGAACCAGTGCCAGGGTGCCGACCGAGACCCAGATTCGTCTTTGAAGCTTTGCTGGGCCGGTGCACTGTGGGTGCAGCAAGACCGACGGATCCGATCGGAAGCGCTCATCCGCAAGGCGCGAGAGGTGCAAAAAAACCGATGGTTGCTTCCTGCGAACCGATCTATCGGGGAATGCAATGTCGCCGAACCAGTCAATCCGCCAATGAGATTGGTCCTGCGGAAACACCGAAATTCTTGGAGTTCCATTGGAGGATTCGTAGTTTCCGCCAACTGAATTCGAAAAATCTCTATTGATTTTTCTCACTAACTTCTAATTTTTCTCTTATTCTACTGATTGTTCACAGCACTCATTGCGTGACCGGCTTGAACGTCCGCGTGGTAGCTGGAGCGCACCATGGCACCGACCGCGGCGTGCTTGAAGCCCATCTTGTAGGCCTCGTCCTCGAACATCTTGAAGGTGTCGGGGTGCACATAGCGGCGCACCGGCAGGTGGCTGGTGCTTGGGGCGAGGTACTGGCCGATGGTCAGCATTTCGATGTTGTGGGCGCGCATGTCGCGCATTACTTCGAGGATTTCATCGTCGGTCTCGCCCAAGCCGACCATCAAGCCGCTCTTGGTGGGCACGTCGGGGAACAGCGCCTTGAACTTCTTGAGCAGGTTCAGTGAAAATTGGTAATCCGACCCGGGGCGCGCTTCCTTGTAGAGGCGGGGAATGGTTTCCAGGTTGTGGTTCATCACATCGGGCGGCGCGGCCTTCAGAATTTCGAGCGCCCGGTCGTCGCGGCCGCGAAAGTCAGGCACCAGCACCTCGATCTGCGTCTTGGGTGAGAGTTCGCGCGTTTTGCGGATGCACTCCACGAAGTGGCCGGCACCGCCGTCGCGCAGGTCGTCGCGGTCCACGCTGGTAATCACCACGTAATTGAGTTTGAGCTGGGCAATCGTCTTGGCCAGGTTGTCGGGCTCGTTCACATCCAGCGGGTCGGGACGGCCGTGGCCCACATCGCAGAAGGGGCAGCGGCGGGTGCACTTGTCACCCATGATCATGAAAGTGGCTGTGCCTTTGCCGAAGCATTCACCAATGTTAGGGCAGCTGGCTTCCTCGCACACGGTAACCAGCTTGTTGGCCCGCAGTGTCTCCTTGATTTCGTAGAAGCGGGTGGTCGGGCTACCGGCTTTGACGCGGATCCAGTCCGGCTTTTTCAGCACTTCACCTTGCTGCACCTTGACCGGGATGCGCGCCAATTTGGCCTGTGCTTTTTGCTTGGCCAATGGGTTGTAGTCCGCGGTCGATTGGGCTTCGCGCACGGTGGGGTTGGCGGTGCTGGAGTCGCGGGTGGTGTCGCTTTGGCTCATGGTGTGGCGTAGGTTCAGGGAGGCAGTTGCCCCGGTGGCACCCTCAGGGTGCAAGGTAAGTGGCGAGCTTGTGGCCCAACACATCAGCGGCGTCCTGCCAGCTGACTTGGACCCCGATTGTAGAAAGATCCACCGTTTGGAGCTTGGCATAGCCGCAAGGGTTGATACGTGAGAAGGGTTCCAGGTCCATGGCCACATTCAGGGCGACGCCGTGGTACGTGCAGTTGCGGCTGACTTTGATGCCCAATGCCGAAATCTTGCCCAGCCCCGTGAAATCCGGGTCGGAGCGGGTGGCGGCGCCGTGCTGTGGGCGTTGCACCAAGGACGCGTGACCGGTGGGGTCGTCCAGTCGTACGTAAATGCCGGGCGCACCTGCGACGCGGTGCCCGGTCACCCCAAAATGGAACAGCGTTTTGATCACCGCCTCTTCAATGCGGTACACGTATTCTTTGACGAAATAGCCTGCGCGCTTGAGATCAATCATGGGGTAGCCCATCACCTGCCCGGGGCCGTGGTACGTTACCTGTCCGCCCCGGTTGGTTTGCACCACCGGAATGTCGCCGGGCATAAAGATGTGTTCCGGCTTGCCTGCGAGGCCCTGTGTGAAAACGGGAGGGTGCTCACAAATCCATAGCTGGTCGCGCACTTCCGACGAGGGTCCCACGTCTCTTTCGTTGGTAAAACTTTGCATGGCTTCATAGGTTGGCACATAGTCCAACCGGCCACGCTGCTGGAGGTCGATGCCCACCGCTTTACAGCACCACTTTCACCATGGGGTGCGTGCTCAAGGTGCGGTACAGCTCATCGAGCTGCTCGCGGCTGGTGGCGGTGATGGTGATGGTCACGCCGAGGTAGTTGCCGCCCTTGCTCTCGCGCAATTCGATGGTGGACGCGTCAAAGCCGGGGTCGAATTCCTTGGCGATCATGGTGATGGCATGCACCAATCCATCCACCTTATGCCCCATCACCTTGATGGGGAATTGGGAGGGGTACTCGATCAAGGATTCAGCGCGTGAGATTTCCGGAAAGTTGCCGGGTGTCGGTGGGGTGGCCATTGATGCGCCTTTCAAATGAGTGGTCATGCCGTGCCTGTCACAGCACAGTCATAGATGCCTGTAACAAAGCGCCAGGCAACCGTGTTTGCGCATTATCGTCGCCGCGGTTTTGCCTGCGTGGCGCCTGACTGCGCATCCTTACAGAGAACTGATGCTGTGGGGATTTCGCGGATTTGCTGGTGAAAGCGGGTTTCTACGTATAATCAGAGGCTGTGCATTGAACTGGGTAGCAGTCTGAGCGCGAATTTGACAATGACAAACACGCACGCAGCCCCTGTTTCCGCAGACTCTGACAACCCAGATGGGGGGTCGGATGAGGAGTTCAAGCCCCTGACGGCTGAAGAAGCCCGGCAATGGCGCCAGCGCAACCCTCCGGTATCCCCTTGGCGGGTCATCGGTATGCAGATTGCAACCGCTCTGGTGGTTGCGACGATTGCGGGTTGGAGCTTCGGTCATGCAGCAGGAGTGTCTGCGGCATACGGAGCGTTGGCTGTGATTGTTCCTGCCATGGTGTTGGCCCGCGGATTGCGCAGGCAAGCATTGTTGAAGGACTCTGGGGCGGCCTTTTTGAGTTTTGTGGTGTGGGAAGTAGTGAAGGTGGTTTTGACGGTGGCATTGCTGCTGGCGGCTCCCAAACTGGTTCCCGCGCTGAATTGGCTGGCCCTCGTGGTTGGCTTCGTGGTGACGATGAAGGTGTACTGGGTAGCCGCGTGGCTGCAATCCAAGCACCGGCATCCCGCTGTAAACCTTTGAATTTTGGTGACATATGGCTTCTGAACACGCTGAAACCCATGCCCCATCTGCTGGTGAGTACATTCAGCACCACCTGCAGCACTTGCAGAAAAACTTTGACTTCGAAAGCGTCAAGCAAACGAGCATTGTTGACTTCAGCCTGTTCAATCTGGACTCCGTCTTTTTCTCGGTGGTCCTAGGTGTTTTGGGATGTTTCCTTTTGTGGAATGCAGCCCGCAAGGCAACTTCCGGAGTTCCCGGTCGTTTCCAGGCGGCTGTAGAAATCCTGTCCGAGATGGTGGAGAACCAGGCCAAGGGCGTGATTCACAATGCCACCAGCCGCAAGTTGATTTCTCCTTTGGCTTTGACAGTGTTTGTCTGGATTTTCCTGATGAACGCCATGGACATGTTGCCAGTCGACCTGATTCCTGCCATCTGGCACAGCGCCGGTCCTGCCATGGGCTTCAAAGACTACATGCGCGTGGTTCCTACCGCTGATTTGTCGACCACATTGGGTTTGTCCTGCTCTGTTTTGTTTGTCTGCCTGGTTTACAACATCAAGATCAAGGGTCTGGGTGGCTGGGCGCACGAACTGATTGCTGCACCTTTCGGTGATCACTGGGCTTTGTATCCCGTGAACTTCCTGATGCAGATGATCGAATACCTTGCCAAAACCGTGTCCCATGGCATGCGGTTGTTCGGCAACATGTTTGCAGGTGAATTGGTGTTCATGTTGATTGCCCTGATGGGTGGCGGCTGGGCGCTGTCGGCAACCGGTGTTGGTTTGGCCATTGGTCACATCGTCGCCGGAACCGTGTGGACACTGTTCCACATCCTCGTGATCACCTTGCAAGCCTTCATCTTTATGATGTTGACGCTGATCTATACCGGTCAAGCGCACGACGCACATTGATGTAACTTTTTCTCTGTTTCGTTTTTCTTTTTCTTTTCCACTAACTTTTAGGAGCTTCTCATGGAAAACATTCTCGGCCTCGTGGCACTGGCTTGCGGTTTGATCGTTGGTCTGGGCGCTATCGGCGCATCTATCGGTATCGCACTGATGGGTGGCAAGTTCCTCGAATCTTCTGCTCGTCAACCCGAATTGATGAACGAACTGCAAACCAAGATGTTCATCTTGGCTGGTTTGATTGACGCTGCGTTCCTGATCGGTGTTGCTATCGCTCTGCTGTTCGCATTCGCCAACCCCTTCGTTCTGAAGTAATCAACGGCCCCTTCACGTTAGAGAAGGAATCAAACCGTGAACATTAACGCTACCCTGTTCCTGCAGGCTATCGTTTTTGCGATCTTGGTGTGGTTCACGATGAAATTCGTGTGGCCCCCGATCACAAAAGCGCTGGACGAGCGGGCACAGAAGATCGCCGACGGCCTTGCTGCCGCCGACAAGGCCAAGGCGGAACTCGCCAACGCCAACAAGCGCGTGGAAGCCGAACTGGCTACATCACGCAATGAAACTGCAACTCGCTTGGCTGATGCCGAGCGCCGTGCCCAGACGATTGTCGAAGAAGCCAAGGCTCGCGCCGTGGAAGAAGGCAACCGCATCATTGCCGCTGCAAAGGCTGAAGCCGAGCAGCAGTCCGTGAAGGCCCGGGACGCTTTGCGTGAACAGGTCGCCGCTCTTGCCGTCAAAGGTGCTGAGCAGATCCTGCGCAAGGAAGTCAATGCTGGCGTGCACGCAGATCTGCTGTCCCGCCTGAAGACTGAGCTGTAAGGGAATCACATGGCTGAACTTGCCACCATCGCCAGGCCTTACGCCGAAGCTTTGTTCAAGGCTACGCAAGCGGACTTGAGCGCTGCAGCTGTGTGGCTGGACGAACTTGCTGAAGTTGCGCGCAACAGCCAACTGCAGCAATTCGCCGGCAACCCCAATAGCTCCAACACTCAAGTTTTTGACTTGGTTGCCGGAGTTATCAAGGCTGCATTGCCTGAGCAGGGAAAGAACTTCCTGCGCACTGTGATCGATAACGGACGCCTCGCAGCGTTGCCGGAAATCGCAGCCCAGTTCCGTGCACTGAAGAACGCCCAAGGCGGCTTTTCTGATGCCGTTGTGTACAGCGCCTTCCCGATCGATGCAGCTGCATTGGCGGAAGTCGCCGCTTCTCTCGAGAAGCGTTTCGGCCGCAAACTCAACCTTTCCGTTGAGTTGGACGCTGAATTGATCGGCGGGATCCGCGTGGTGGTGGGTGACGAAGTTCTTGACACATCCGTCAAGGCCCGTCTGGAACAAATGAAAGTGGCTCTTTCAGCGTAAGGCTTAGCCTTTCGCTGTCAGCCCAACCAAAGAAAGAAGGAAAGAGTCATGCAACTCAATCCCGCAGAAATTTCTGAATTGATCAAGAGCCGCATTGACGGTTTGTCCGCGAGCGCAGACATCCGCAACCAAGGTACCGTGGTTTCTGTGACCGACGGTATCTGCCGCATTCACGGTCTGTCCGACGTGATGCAGGGCGAAATGTTGGAATTCCCCGCCGGTAGCGATGGCTTGCCCACCTACGGTCTGGCATTGAACCTGGAACGTGATTCCGTGGGTTCCGTGATTTTGGGTGAGTACGAGCACATTTCCGAAGGCGACACTGTGAAATGCACAGGTCGTATTCTGGAAGTGCCCGTGGGTCCCGAGTTGCGTGGCCGCGTGGTCAACGCGCTGGGTCAGCCTATCGACGGCAAAGGTCCTATCAACGCCAAGATGACTGACGTGATCGAAAAGGTGGCACCTGGTGTGATCGCCCGCGAATCCGTGAGCCAGCCTATGCAGACCGGCCTGAAGTCTATCGACTCCATGGTTCCCGTCGGCCGTGGTCAGCGCGAATTGATCATCGGTGACCGTCAGACCGGCAAGACTGCCGTGGCGATTGACGCGATCATCAACCAGAAGGGTCAAAACATGACCTGCGTGTACGTAGCGATCGGTCAGAAGGCTTCTTCTGTCAAGAACGTGGTGCGCGCACTGGAACAAGCCGGTGCCATGGAGTACACCATTGTGGTGGCTGCTACTGCCTCTGAGTCTGCAGCGATGCAGTACGTGTCTGCCTACTCAGGCTGCACCATGGGCGAGTACTTCCGTGACCGTGGCGAAGACGCCCTGATCGTGTACGACGACTTGTCCAAGCAAGCAGTGGCCTATCGCCAGGTTTCCTTGCTGTTGCGTCGTCCTCCAGGCCGCGAAGCTTACCCCGGCGACGTGTTCTATCTCCACAGCCGTTTGCTGGAACGCGCAGCTCGCGTGAACGCTGACTACGTGGAAGCGTTCACCAAGGGCGCCGTGAAGGGCAAGACCGGTTCTTTGACCGCATTGCCAATCATCGAAACCCAAGCAGGTGACGTGTCTGCCTTCGTTCCTACCAACGTGATTTCCATCACTGACGGTCAGATCTTCTTGGAAACCTCGTTGTTCAACGCCGGTATCCGCCCCGCTATCAACGCCGGTATCTCCGTGTCCCGCGTCGGTGGCGCAGCGCAAACCAAGCTGGTGAAGAACCTGTCCGGTGGTATCCGTACCGACTTGGCCCAGTACCGTGAACTGGCAGCGTTCGCGCAGTTCGCTTCCGATCTGGACGAAGCTACCCGCAAGCAGTTGGATCGTGGCGCACGCGTGACTGAATTGCTGAAGCAAGCCCAGTACAGCCCCCTGACCATCAGCCTGATGGGCGCTACGCTGTTTGCCGTGAACAAGGGTTTCATGGACGACATCGAAGTGAAAAAGGTGCTGGCGTTCGAACACGGCCTGCATGCTTTCCTGAAGGACAAGCACGCGGCCCTGTTGGCCAAGCTGGAAGCAGACAAGGCAATGGACAAGGATGCTGAAGCTGAGTTGAACGCTGCAATTGCTGCGTTCAAGAAGTCTTTTGCCTAATTCCGACCTGATGACCCAAGGAGCCTTGTATGGCAGCAGGTAAGGAAATACGCGGCAAGATCAAATCGGTGGAAAACACCAAGAAGATCACCAAGGCCATGGAAATGGTGGCCGCATCCAAAATGCGCAAAGCGCAGGACCGGATGCGGGCTGCCCGTCCGTATAGCGACAAGATTCGCAATATTGCTACCAACCTCGGCAAGGCCAATCCGGAATACACGCACGCTTTCATGCAGACCAACGACGCAAAAACCTCCGGGTTTATCGTTGTAACCACAGACAAGGGTCTGTGTGGTGGTATGAACACCAACGTGCTGCGTTCCGTGACCGGCAAGCTGCGTGATTTGCAGGCTGCAGGCGTTTCGGCGCAAGCAGTGGCAATCGGTAACAAGGGCTTGGGTTTCTTGAACCGTGTGGGCGCCAAAGTGGTTTCGCACGCAACCCAGTTGGGCGATACGCCCCACCTCGACAAGCTGATCGGGCCTGTCAAGGTATTGCTGGATGCGTATGTCAAGGGTGAAGTGAATGCGGTGTACCTGTGCTACACCAAGTTCATCAACACCATGAAGCAGGAACCCGTGGTTCAGCAGTTGTTGCCTCTGTCTGCTGCGCAGATGGAAGCTGAATCTCAAGCCAGTGGTTCCAACCACGCTTGGGATTACATCTACGAACCCGATGCGCAAGCGGTGATTGACGATCTGTTGACCCGTTACGTCGAGGCACTGGTGTACCAGGCCGTGGCCGAAAACATGGCGTCCGAGCAATCGGCGCGCATGGTGGCCATGAAGGCTGCGACGGACAACGCTGGAAGCGTGATTGGTGAACTGAAGCTGGTCTACAACAAGACCCGCCAAGCCGCCATTACCAAAGAGTTGTCGGAAATCGTGGCCGGTGCCGCGGCGGTGTAAACCGTACCGCACGGAAGCATCCGAGTTTTTGTTAAAGATTTAATTTTTGGAGCGAAAAATGGCTCAAGCTAACTCCCAAGTCCAGGGAAAAATTGTTCAGTGTATTGGCGCGGTGGTGGACGTTGAGTTCCCACGTGACAAGATGCCCGGCATTTATGACGCGCTGAAGATGGAAGGCTCCACCCTGACGCTGGAAGTTCAGCAGCAGCTGGGTGACGGCATCGTCCGTACCATCGCTTTGGGATCTTCCGATGGCCTGCGCCGCGGCATGATCGTGTCCAACACCGAGAAGCCCATCATGGTCCCCGTGGGCCAGGCTACTTTGGGTCGCATCATGGACGTGTTGGGTGCGCCCATCGACGAACGTGGTCCTGTAGCTTCCGAGTTGACAGCTTCTATCCACCGCAAGGCTCCTACTTACGATGAGCTGAGCCCATCGCAAGAGCTGCTGGAAACCGGTATCAAGGTGATTGACTTGGTATGCCCGTTCGCCAAGGGCGGTAAGGTCGGTCTGTTCGGTGGTGCCGGTGTGGGCAAGACCGTGAACATGATGGAACTGATCAACAACATCGCCAAGGCGCACAGCGGTTTGTCCGTGTTTGCCGGTGTGGGTGAGCGTACCCGTGAAGGTAACGACTTCTATCACGAGATGGCTGACTCCGGTGTTGTGAATCTGGAAGACCTGCCCAAGTCCAAAGTGGCAATGGTGTACGGCCAGATGAACGAGCCACCAGGCAACCGTTTGCGCGTTGCGTTGACTGGTTTGACCATTGCGGAATCTTTCCGTGACGAAGGCCGTGACGTGTTGTTCTTCGTGGACAACATCTACCGTTACACCTTGGCCGGTACAGAAGTGTCCGCTCTGCTGGGTCGTATGCCTTCTGCTGTGGGCTACCAGCCTACACTGGCCGAAGAAATGGGCCGTCTGCAAGAGCGTATTACCTCTACCAAAGTGGGTTCCATCACTTCCATCCAGGCCGTTTACGTGCCTGCCGATGACTTGACCGATCCGTCGCCTGCGACCACCTTCGCTCACTTGGACTCCACCGTGGTGTTGTCCCGTGACATCGCTTCCTTGGGTATTTATCCTGCTGTGGATCCTCTGGACTCCACCAGCCGCCAGCTGGACCCCAATGTGGTGGGTGAAGAGCACTACAACACTGCCCGTGCAGTGCAGGGTACTCTGCAGCGCTACAAGGAATTGCGTGACATCATCGCGATTCTGGGTATGGATGAATTGGCTCCTGAAGACAAGCTGACTGTGGCACGCGCTCGTAAGATCCAGCGTTTCCTGTCTCAGCCTTTCCACGTGGCTGAAGTGTTCACCGGCTCTCCCGGCAAGTACGTGACCTTGGCTGAAACCATCCGTGGTTTCAAGATGATCGTTGCCGGCGAATGTGACCACCTGCCAGAACAAGCGTTCTACATGGTCGGTACCATCGACGAAGCGTTCGAAAAAGCCAAGAAGGTTTAAGTCATGAACACCATCCACGTTGATGTGGTCAGTGCAGAAGAGTCCATCTTCTCCGGTGAAGCCGTCTTCGTGGCGCTTCCCGGTGAGGCTGGCGAGCTGGGCATCAAGCCCCGCCACACGCCCCTGATCACGCGCATCAAGCCCGGCTCGGTGCGCATTCAAAAAGCCGATGGCAGCGAAGAGTTTGTGTTCGTAGCCGGCGGCCTGTTGGAAGTGCAGCCTAACTGCGTGACCGTGTTGTCTGACACGGCCGTTCGCGGCAAGGACTTGGACGAGGAAAAATCCAATGCTGCTAAAGCGGCCGCGGAAGAAGCCTTGAAGAACGCCAAGAGTGAAATCGACATTGCCCGCATCCAATCGGAAATCGCAGTGATGGCTGCAGAGATCTCGGCAGCCCGCAAGTTCCTTAAAAAGAAGTAAGCCCTCGGTTTACCTCCCTCACAAAGCCACCCTTGGGTGGCTTTGTTGTTGTTGGTGGCTCGGTACTATCGGATACTTGGCGTGTCCGAAAGCTCATTCGGGTTGTGTTGGCCGGATGCCAGTGGAAAGTGCGTCTGTAGCGTCTGGCTCACCGCATCGATGGCCGTGCACAATCCAGTCTCCCAGCGGCCCGCCTGCAAACTCTCGCCTAAAGTGCCAATTAACTCTGCCCAATAAGTATCGTCGACCTTGTGCTGTATGCCGCGGTCTGCCACCAACTCTATGGCTCGCTCAGCCAGGCACAGGTAGATAAGGACCCCGTTGTTGTATTCGGTGTCCCATACCCGGAGGCGCGAGAACTCGTCCACGGCGCGCTGGCGTACAAGGGTCTTCATACCCGCAGACTGCAACAGGTAGCTACCTGGCAGCGCTGACTCGATAGAGACCCTGATCTCTCCGCTATGGGTGCGCTCACCCCGGCGAACGTGGGCTGCCAATCGATCACTCAAACCTGAGGGCAACTGCCGCACGGCGTCGTCGGCCCAACGATGGCGAAGCCAACGGATCCAAAGCTGCAACATCACCAGCCTCCTGAGGCGCCACCGCCTCCGAAATTACCGCCACCGCCGGAGCGGAACCCGCCGCCGTTGTCGCTACCGGACCAGCCACCCGTGGGGCCACCGGAATAGCTGCCCGCATTTGCAGAGCCCGATCCGACGCGACTGAGGCTGGAGATCAAGGTCATCAGTAGGCCGGCAAAGCTTGCTAGCAGCGCCAGCCACCAGGTCCTTGTCACTAAGAAAACCACGACCCCACAAGTTACACCGACCAGCACGGAGCCTAATCGTGTCCCGAAGGCCCGGCGGGCCATGGAGCCTGCAATGGCGGACGCAAAAAACAAAAACACGGCCAAATCCATCCATTGAAATCCGGAGCCATTGCGCTGATCGCTCTGCGGCGCAGGAAGCTGCTCGCCACGTATCAGGCCGGATAACTGGTCTACGCCGGCATCCACACCACCCGCAAAATCCCCTTGCTTAAAGCGGGGCGCAATGGTCTGCGAAATCACCCGGCTGGCCAAAAGGTCTGGGATGGCCCCTTCCAGTGTTTTGGCTACTTCAATCCGGATTTTCCGGTCTTGTTTGGCGACCAACAGAAGGAGGCCATCGCCAACGTCTTTCCGCCCCAATTTCCAGATGTCTCCGACACGTTGGGCAAACACCGCTATATCTTCCGGCGTTGTGGTCTCTACTATCAACACCACCAGTTGTGCTCCAGTCTGTTTCTCCAGTGCGGCTAATTTGGATGCAAGCGCCTCACTCTGCACAGCAGTCAACGTGCCTGTTTCGTCAATCACACGCGAAGACAGTTGAGGAACGGGCCGAACGGACTGGGCCAGTGCGCCCATGACAAACACACTCCACAAGAAGGCAGTGCAGACGGCACGCCCAAGTAGACGGGAGGCTAATAATGCCGACAAGGGTTCTACTTCTTGTTGAAGTCGACCACCGGCGGCGCGCTGATGGCCGCCTCATTGGCCACAGTGAAGGCTGGCTTGGGCTGGTAGCTGAAGACCATGGCCGTCAGGTTGCTCGGGAAGCTGCGCGCCAGTACGTTGTATTCCTGCACGCTCTGGATGTAGCGATTGCGGGCTACGGTGATGCGGTTTTCTGTGCCTTCTAATAGAACGCGCAGATCGCTGAAACCTTGATTGGCCTTCAGGTTGGGGTACTGTTCACTCACCACCATCAGCCGGCTGAGCGCTCCGCCCAATTCGCCTTGTGCTTTCTGGAACTTGGCGAAAGCATCCGGATTGTTCAAGGTCTCGGGGCTGACTTGCATGGAGGTTGCCTTGGCCCGTGCTTCGACCACCTTGGTCAAGGTGTCTTGCTCAAAGGCCGCTTCGCCCTTGACGGTGGCTACGATGTTGGGCACCAGGTCGGCACGGCGCTGGTACTGGTTCAACACCTCACTCCATGCCGATTGCGTCTGCTCATCCAAGCGCTGGAAATCGTTGTACCCGCAACCACTCAACAGGAGAGCAAAGGCTAGGGCAACACCGCCCGCAAGTCGATGCAACCAACGTGTGCAACCCGATTTCAAAGACGATTCCATACCCGATCCTCCAGGACAAACATAGCCTCACATCCTACAGCCAGCGTACAGCACAGCCGCCGCAGATGCGAGAGAATCCCACCATGCCAAGACAAAAAGCAAAACTGCATGCCGTGATGGGCGGTACACCCGACGAAGTCGAAGCTGCTTTCTACGAGGCCCTGCAACTGGGTGATCTCGAGAAACTCATGGCTTGCTGGGCCGATGAGGACGATATAGCCTGCATTCACCCTGGCGGCGGCCGCCTGATGGGTGCGGGCACCATCCGCGCGGCATTTGAAGCCATGTTTGCGCATGGTGGCGCCGTGCAAGTGCGCCCGGAACACATACGACGGGTGGACTCCATCGCGAGCGCTGTCCACCATGTGTTGGAGAAGGTCGACATTCTCACGCCTGACGGGCCGAGCAGCGCCCATGTGATTGCCACCAACGTGTATCACAAGACACCGCAAGGCTGGCGCCTCGTAGTGCACCACGCCAGCCCTGGAACACCTGAAGATGCAACGGGTCATATGCACACTTCCCAGGTATTGCATTGAATAGGCACCTAGCGCCCATGAATAATGCGCGAGCAGCTATGAATTATGTAGCGCCAGCCTGGCTCCCCGGGGGTAACCTCCAGACCATCTGGCCGGCGCTGTATTCCAGGCGTGTATTTGGGCCTCACCCTCAATACCGCAGGGAGCGCTGGGATACCCCCGACGACGACTTTGTCGATGTCGACTGGCTCTACTCGTCCGTAAGCAGCGAAGCGCCATTGCTGGTGCTGTTCCACGGGCTCGAGGGCACCTCCCGCAGCCACTACGCCGAAGCCTTCGCTGACTTTGCACAATCGCGCTGCATGGCTTATGCAGTGCCGCATTTCAGAGGGTGCAGTGGAGAGCTGAACCGTGCGCCGCGCGCTTATCACTCTGGCGACTATGAGGAGATCGGATGGGTGCTCCAGCAGTTCCGCAGTCGACATCGCGGCCCCATCCTCGCTGTGGGTGTTTCCTTGGGGGGCAATGCCCTGTTGCGCTGGGCAGAGGAGGCGGGCGACTCTGCCTCGTCAACGGCCATGGCAGTAGCTGCCGTATGTTCTCCGATCGACCTTGCGGCTGGTGGCTATGCCATAGGCCGGGGTTTCAACCGGCTGGTGTACACACGCATGTTCCTGAACACCATGGTGCCTAAAGCACTGCAGAAGCTGGCCCAGTTTCCGGGGCTGTTTGATGGAGACGCGTTGAAGGCTGCACGCGACCTCTATGAATTCGACAACATCTTCACTGCACCACTACATGGCTTCAAAAGTACCGAGGACTACTGGGCCCGAGCATCTGCAAAGCCCCATTTGCACCGGATACGGATACCAGCACTCGTGGTGAACGCGCGAAACGATCCGTTTGTTCCCGCTTGGAGTCTGCCTTCACAGGCAGATGTAGGGCAACACGTGACACTCTGGCAACCGGCTCACGGTGGACATGTCGGTTTTCCGCAAGGACGGGTACCGGGACACGTGCGCACCATGCCGGAAGCCGTAGGGTCGTGGCTATCAGACTCCCTTTCAGGCGGAATGAAGTAGCTATGGACGATATCGTGAAGCAGGCGATGGCCAAATGGCCGAATGTGCCGGATTGTTTTGGATGGCTGGGCTTGGACGGCCGCGGTGATTGGTACCTTCGAGACGACGCCGCACAGGCGGCCGGAGCTTTCACCAGCGGGGCCCAAGGTGCCAAAGGCAGCCGCCTGCAACACGAGAAACTGATTGATTTCATCCAGCGCAACTACGCTGCAGACGCTGATGGTCGCTGGTATTTTCAGAATGGACCGCAGCGCGTATACGTCGAACTACAACACACGCCATGGGTCTGGCGCGTCAGCTCAAGCGGCGAGGTCGCCTCCCACAGTGGCTTGCCTACTCAAGTCTCGGCCAGCTATCTGGACGAGGCGGGTCACCTCTATCTGGCAACTCCACTCGGCATGGGTCTTGTGCACACGGCTGACATGGAGCACGCTGCTGCCATGGTGGAGGCGGGCCATTGGGCCCCGGAGGATGTGAGTCAGGCGACCTTAGAAAGCCGTTTTGGCTTTCTTCGCAGTCCTTCAGCCCGGTTGAAAACAACGTAGAGCTGCTATAAAAAAAGTAGCTGCTCGCGCAAGTTCTACGGGCGCCGGGCACAAAAAAGCCGACATAAAGCCGGCTTTTTTGAAGTGTGTTGAAAGCTTACTTGGCTTCGGCAGCAGGCTTCTTGGGCTCATCGAACTTGGCACCGCCGGCGTTGGCCATGTAGACCACAGCACGGGCAACTTCGTAATCAGAAAAATCACCGCCGCCCTGGGCACCCATGGCACCTTTGCCTTTGATGGCTGAGGTGTACAGAGCTTCAAAGCCGATCTTCACGCGTGCGCCCCAAGCGGCTGTATCGCCGAATTTAGGTGCGCCTGCAGCACCAGTCGCGTGGCACGCAGCGCACTGGGCCTTGAACACTTCTTCACCGCTCTTCATTTCGCGGTTGGCATCGCGGATTTCCACCATGCCGACTTTTTGAATGCGCTCAGCGGTCGCTTTTTCCATATTGACCGCACCAGCCGCGGGTTTGTTGTCAGAAGTGACGTAGTACACGAGCCCGATGATTACGAAGATGGGGATCACAAAAGAGAAGAATGCCGCCAACAGCAATTGTTTGGGCGTTTTGATAGGGCCAGTGTGGTCTTCTTCGTGCCCGGTGGCTTGGCTGTTGTCGCTCATGTGTGTCCTCAAATTAATCGGGGGCTTTCAATCTGGTCGCGATTATAGCGGCCGCCCCTTTGAAAACACCTACAATCCCAGCTCTGTTGCGGCTGTAGCTCAGTGGATAGAGTATTGGCCTCCGAAGCCAAGGGTCGTGGGTTCGATCCCCGCCAGCCGCACCACATCGACATAGGGCGTCATTTGTACGCGCCCGCCCCACACTCCCACCTGCTACTACCTCCAGTGGTGATGTCCCCAGTGCCCGTAGCCGAAATGCAGGTTTACCGGCGGAAAGTAGTAGGGGCGCGGATAGTACGGCTGATAGATCACACGGGACTCAATAACCGGCGCGGGCACGTAGGTTTGCTGCACCACAGGCGCCTGTGGGGTGTATGCCGGATTCGGGTTGTTCACACCCACCGGAGTGACTTGCAACTGCACAGTCGGGCCCGGGTCGTTGGGCATCTGCACCGAATATTGCCGGCCTGCGTACTCGTAAATCACGTTGTAGGCCACCGTCCGGTTTTCATAGAAATTTTGCGTGTTGCAGTTGCGCACCGTCTGCATTTGGGGTGGAGGTGATCCCTCAATGCGGTCGCCAAGTACAGCACCGCCCAAGACACCGATCACCGTGGCAGCCGCATTGCCTGCGCCACGACCCACTGCATTCCCGATGGCGCCGCCCGCAACCGCGCCCATGGCGGCACCGGCCCCTGATTTCTGGGGAATGACTTCAACTTGCTGGTCGGTACACACTTGCCGCGGAGTGGCTACTTGCTGAACGATAGCTTGGGTGGAGATCACCCGTCCGACCTCCTGTGCTCCACTGGCTCCTGCAGCGCAGATCAAGGACAAGGTGAAAAATGTTTTGAATGTCATGGCATGGTGCTCAAAGTGGCGCCCATACTGGATCGGAGGCGTCAATCAACGACGAAGTAGATTTGCTGCCGGGTAAAGTACCTGCGCCGCAAATCAAATCCAGGGCTTAGTTCCATTAACTCCGGGCGGCACCTCGGGGTTTACCGTGGCAATGTAAAGATGCCGGTGGAGTCCACCGTCACTCTGAAAGGCTATCCGCCCACACCAGTGCTTCCATGTGCGCCATGTTGATATGCCGCAGGGAGTAGGGCAGTCGACTGAATGCCACTGAAAACGCGGCCTCATCGTCCGATTCGCAAGCACACACCAGGGCCAGCAATGCACCGAACTTCCCGTCGCCGGTCAATAGGGCGTGCGAGACCGCATCGTCCAGCGCCAGTTGCTGCACCAGATCTTCCATGGGCTGACCCAGCAGGGTATCGATTTGTGACAAAAGCCCCACCAAAAACGCAGCCCCAGCCTCTTCCGCATCCATGCTGTGCTGGGCCAGCAGTTCCATCATTCGTCCTCGAACGACTGCAGCTGTGCCTTGAATGTTGGTATGCGCATGGGTATTGGTGAGGAGCATGGCCGCCCAGCGCACCAGACGGCCATATCCCAGCAGCATGATGGCTTGGCGAATAGACGTGACCTTTTGTCGCATGCCTGAGGAGGCAGAGTTGATGATCCGCAGCAGGCTGACCCCCAAAGCAGCGTCCTTTTTGAGTACGGTTTCCACTTCATCCAGGGGCGCCTCGGCTTGCACCAGTTTGAACAATTGGATGGCACTGGCTTGGCTCGGCGACAGAACCTTGGACTGCACCGTTTCGGGAATGGAAAACCAATAGCCCTGAAATTCCTCAACCCCCAACGCACGCATGGCTTCAAACTGGGTGCTTTCCTCCACTTTTTCCGCGATCAAACTGGCGGGCGTTCGTTGCCTGGCCGCGGCAACCAGTGGCTTGTATTGCTGAACATCGGTGCTCGAGGCATTGAGCTTGACGAAATCCGCCAATGCCTGCCAGGGCTTGTAGACAGGCGCGACCACACTGTGCTTGAAGGCCAGCCTGAAGCCCCTCGACTTCAATGCCACAAGTGCCGGCACCTGCGATGCGATGAAGTCTGCAGCGTGTTGGGGGGCGGGCGCTATCTCGATCACGGTTTTGGCCGGGGTCAGAAAGTCCCATTGCGGCCCCGCCAAGCCCTTGTGGACCGAATGAATAAAGATGTCGTGGTTGCTGGTGGCAAAAGGCGCTGCACTTTGGGCAACCGCATGCAGCGCCAGGGCGACATCGCTGGCCTGTGAATGCCCGGATGCCACAGCCGACCGGTTGAACAGCTCATAAGCCAATACGGAACGCTCCGCGTTCACGATGGGCTGTCTGGCGATGGAAATGCGGTCCAGGACTTCGCCGGGTACCGGGCTGTGGTCAGGCATGATCTGCGTTCTCCCCCTGCATGGGGCTCAGACTAACCCAGACAACGAAAGCAGACAAGCGGCGGGGAGATTCCGCCGCGCTGCAGCCCGGTTACAAGGGCAAGCCGACGTAGTTTTCGGCCAATGCGGTAGACGCGGCTTTGGATTGAACCAGATAGGCCAGCTCCGCATCCTGAAGCTTTTGGCCGATCGCGCCGCCGTCCGGGAAGCGGTGCATCAGGCTGGTGAACCACCATGAAAATCGCTCGCCTTTCCAGATCCGTTGCAGGCAGCGCTGCGAGTAATGGTCGATACCGGCGTTGGAGCGCTCGGCGTAAAACTCGATGAATGCGCTGGAAAGGTACTTCACATCAGTGGCCGCCAGATTCAGCCCCTTGGCCCCGGTGGGGGGAACAATGTGCGCCGCATCGCCGGCCAGGAACATGCGGCCGAAACGCATGGGTTCGGCGACAAAGCTCCGTAGGGGCGCAATGCTCTTCTCCAGAGAGGGGCCGGTGACCAATGTCTCACGTGCTTCTGGGTCCAGACGTTGTCGCAGCTCGTGCCAGAAGGCTTCGTCCGACCAGTTCTCCGCCTTTTCGGTCAGGGGCACTTGCACGTAATAGCGACTGCGCGTCGCGCTGCGTTGAGAGCACAGGGCAAAGCCCCGGGTACTGTTGGCGTAAATCAGCTCATGGTGTACCGGAGGCGTATCTGACAACACCCCCAGCCAACCGAAGGGATACACCTTTTCATATTCCGTCACCGCGCCTTCCGGCACGCTGGCGCGGCATACGCCGTGAAAGCCGTCGCATCCGGCGATGAAATCGCAGTCCAGTGTGTGCCAAGCACCGTCTTGTTGGTAGCGTACCTGGGGGTGCTGGGTATCAAAGTCATGCACCGAAACATCACCGGCCTGGTACACCGTGGGCAGACCCGCTGCCTGCCGGGCGGCCATCAAATCCCGGGTGACTTCTGTCTGACCGTAGACCATGACTTGCTGCCCGCCTGTGAGCGAATGGAGGTCAATGCGGTGGCGCTCGCCGCCGAAGAGCAAATCAAAGCCGGTATGGGGCAGTCCTTCCTGATGCATGCGCGTGCCAACGCCAGCTTCGTCCAGCAAGTCGGTGGTGACTTGTTCCAACACCCCGGCGCGTATGCGCGAGAGCACGTAATCAGCGCTTTGACGCTCCAGAATCACGTTGGCTATGCCTGCTTTGTGCAGCAACTGACCGAGCAAAAGTCCGGATGGCCCCGCTCCAATGATGGCGACTTGAGTCCGCATGTGGTGTCCTTCAAAGAGATGGAAGTGAGCGTAGAACCCGCCGGCTCGGAAGTCACCACACAGATTTCAACTTTGTGCGATTATTGGAATTGATGTGCGAAGGTCGCGCAAAAACAGAGAGTTTCCCCATGCCAAGAACCCCCAAGACGGACCCTGCCTTATCCATCGCCAAAGCAGATCTGATCGCCGGTATGGCCAAGGGCATGGCGGTACTGGAAAGCTTTGACACCGAGCGCCAACGCCTGAATGCCACTTTGGCGGCCCAGCGTGCCGGGATTACCCGCGCAGCAGCACGCCGTCATTTGCTGACGCTGGCCTCGCTGGGGTACCTGGAGAGCGATGGCAGTTATTTCTGGTTGTCCAGCAAGGTGTTACGGTTTTCCGGCACTTATCTGTCATCCGCCCGGTTTCCCCGGGCGGTGCAACCCACGTTGAACCGTTTGGCAGCCCAGACCCAGGAATCGTTTTCCGCCGTGGTGCTGGATGGCAGCGAGGTGGTCATCGTGGCCCGTAGTGGCAATGATTGGCGCAGCTCCGCCACCGGCAAAACCCAGGTGTTGGCCTATGGCCTGCACCTGGGCGCGCGACTGCCGGCCCATGCCACTTCTACCGGGCGCGTCTTGCTGGCGGGACTCAGCCCCGCCGAATTGACCGGGTGGCTGCAGGCCTACCCCTTGCGCAGGCTCACTGCACACACCGTGACCGATGTGCCGACCTTACTCTCTCACATCGAATCGGCTCGCCAAAAAGACTACAGCCTTGCTGTGCAAGAGCACGAGTTGGGGGTGCAGGCCTTGGCAGTGCCCTTGCGCAATGCCGGTGGTCATGTCGTAGGTGCATTGAATGTCGTGGCAGCGCCTCACCGGTGGAGCACGGATGAGTTCATCGCTGCCTTGCTCCCCGTCTTGCAAGACGCTGCTCAAGAACTTCGCGCTTTGGTGTGATCCAAGCACCCAGCACCGGAAATTAGTCGGGATGAGTGCTTAAACCTGGAGATGGCGGGTAATCGTCTGCTTGTTTGAAAGTTGACAAAATACGACGAATCGTTATATTTCAAATACATTGAATTTAACGAATGAAAATCATGCCGCAATCTCGTAAACCAGTGGATCCATTTGTTTCCAGTTTTTGGCTGAATCCAAACGTTTCCTCCCGAATTCCCTCAGGTTTCAAAACTTGCTTGGAAAAACCCATTGAAATCCGCGATCCTGAGCCGGAATATGCGCTGACGGTGCCTGCTGAATTGTCCGCGTTGAACACTCCCGGCGACAAGAGCGAGTGGCATTGAGAACACTTCTCGCTCTGCGAGAGGGTCCTGAAATTCATAAATTACTTGTTTTTGAATTTGTAAACCAAAGGGGCATGCTCTAAATCAGTGTACGGAAAGCCCGAGGACTTGCATAAAATGCAATGGAAGCCCCAAAACTGAGAGATTTAAATTTCAGTGCGGGTTAGTGAACTCCAACAGCAGCCGTACCATGACCAACAGCAGCGATGTCCTGACCACTCAACAAGCCGCCCGCATTCTGGGCTTGTCCACCACCTCGGTGCAGAAGATGGTGATCAGCGGTGAGCTCGAAGCCTGGGTCACACCCGGTGGCCATCGCCGCATTTTCCGTAGCGCCATCGACAAGTTGGTGCAGTCCCGCGGCACCGCAGCGCCCAGCGAATCCGGCGCTCGTCCCATGCGCGTATTGTTGGCAGAAGACGATCCGGTTCAAGTCGCTTACTTTCAGGCATTACTGGCCCGCGGTGGTCATGAAGTGGCCTTGACCGTAGCCGGCGACGCCTCCCAGGCGCTCATCCAACTGGAACGCCAGCGCCCCGATCTGGTGGTGACCGATTTGATGATGACGCCGTTCGACGGATACCACCTCATCAATGCCATGGCGCAGGAGCAGGCCTATCAGTCCATCGAGGTCATTGTGCTTACCGCCTTGACCCGCAAGGAAGTGGACGAGGACGGCCGTTTGCCCAATTGGGTCACTTTGTATCAAAAGCCCTTGCAAGCAGAGCGTCTGCTGGGCTATCTGGATGCGTTGGCCACCCGTTTGAATCGCAACGGTCAATTCATCCACGCGCCTGCACAACCCAAACGCGGCCCTGCCGCTTGAACGGCTGCGGGGGCTCATGCCGCCGTGGCTGCCACTGAGTAACCCTCTATGCCGTTTTCCTCACTGGGCCTGACGCCGGCCCTCGCTGCTGCCATGGTGCAGCAACAGTTTTCCACACCCACACCGGTACAAACGGGAGCCATCCCGCCCGCCGTGGCAGGTCGTGATGTTTTGGTATGTGCCCAAACCGGGTCCGGCAAGACGGCGGCCTTCGCGCTGGCCGTGCTGCAGCGTTGGACGCCACCTGCCGCCTCCGGGGCTCGTCGTCCTCAAGCACTCGTTTTGGTCCCCACTCGGGAATTGGCAGTGCAAGTAGGTGGCGTGCTCAGCACTCTGGCCCTTGCGGCGGGGCTGCCTGCCAAGATCTCGGTGGTGTTCGGTGGCGTGTCCATCAACCCTCAATTGATGGCCTTGCGCGGTGGGACAGACATTGTGGTGGCCACGACGGGTCGCTTGCTGGATCTGGTGGATCACAACGCGCTGCAACTCCAGCACATCCGGTGCCTGGTGTTGGATGAAGCCGATCGCATGCTCGATCTTGGATTTGCGGATGAGCTGGACCGCATCGATGCCTTGTTGCCCAAACAACACCAGAGCTTGCTGTTCTCGGCAACGTACAGCGCGGGGGTCCGGCAGCTTGCCGAATCCCGTTTGCGCGAGCCTGTTGAAATCACCATCAAGCAAGAAGAACAGGCCGCGCCCGACATCACCCAGCGTGCGATCACGGTGGATGCTTCACGGCGCACGCAACTGCTTCGGCACTTGGTGGTGCAAGAGGCGTGGCCCCGGGTCCTGGTGTTTGTGGCTACGAAGTACGCGGCGGAAATGGTGGCAGACAAGCTGCGCCGTGCGGGCCTGCAGGCAGAGCCATTCCATGCCCAATTGAGCCAGGGCAAGCGCACCCAGGTACTGGCGGATTTCAAGGCCAGCGTGGTTCAGGTGGTGGTCGCAACCGATGTGGCCGCCCGGGGTGTGGATATCGCTGGCCTGCCGGTGGTGGTCAACTTTGATTTGCCGCGTTCCGCCACGGACTATGTACACCGCATCGGGCGAACGGCCCGTGCCGGGCAGGCTGGCATGGCGGTGAGTTTTGTAAGCGCTGATACAGCAGCCCACTTCGCGTTGATTGAGAAACGTAATGGCGTGCAAGTGCCCCGTGAGGCTATCCAGGGTTTCGAGCCAGAACAAGTCTTGCCCGTGGTGAGCGCCGATCAGGCGGCTGGTGGCGTGAAAGGGCGTCGACCCAGCAAAAAAGACAAACTACGTGCAGCCGGTCTGCTGCCACCCCTCGCTTGATTGTGGGTTGCTATCGAATTGGTAGCTGCTCCCGCCTATTGAGCACGTGCTAGAGGCATTTTTGATGCAAAAAACTGATTCGCCGTTCGTAATCTTGTTTGTCTGCATGGGCAACATCTGCCGCAGCCCGACTGCCCATGGCGTCATGCGCCATAAGGTGGCAGCGCGGGGCTGGAGTGAGCGTGTTCATGTGGACTCTGCCGGAACCCACAATTACCACCCCGGTGAAGCGCCAGACGCCCGTAGCCAGACACACGCCCGCCGCAGAGGCTATGACTTTGCCGACCTGCGAGCCCGGCAAATGGTGGAGCAAGACTTTGCGCGCGCTGACCTGATTCTGGTGATGGACTGGGACAACCTTGCCTTGGTGCAGGCACTTTGCCCGCCGTACGCAGGCCACAAGGTGCGCCGCCTGACCGAGTTTTGTCAACGCCATGATGCTCCGGTGGTGCCGGACCCTTACTACGGCGGTGACGCGGGATTCGAAACCGTGCTGGACCTCGTGGAGGACGCCTGTGATGGCGTGTTGCTCCATGTGGAGCGACAGGGTCAGCGCGTCTTGTAGGCGGGTTGGCGCGATGCGCAGGGGGGGTGAGCCACAATGGCTCATGCCCGAACACGCCCCCCAAATCGATATTCCCCCTTCCTTTTTGGCGTTGTATGTGCCCAGTGGGCGCAACAAGCCCACTGCGCCTTGGGAACAGGTCCTTGCGGACTATGAGCTTTGCGAAGACATGGCCAACATGCTGGCCCCCACCGCGGCAGACCTGCAGTTCAAGCTGGGTGTGACAGAGCAAGACGTGATTGAGCGCTGTTACAGCGGATTACGTACAGAGCCTTGTGTCCTCAATGAAGCCCAATCACGCTGGGTCGTGCAACGAATGGCTGAAATTTTGTCGTGGCCGTGGCAGAATCTTGAAAACGTTGTCAAAACGTAACTCGCAGGTAACTTTATTGCCAACCCGGACACGTCTCCTTAGGGTTTGCCGCCGGTGTGGCGTCTTTGTACAAAATCGGTTTTGATTTTGAAAAAAAAGCGCCGGAAAATGCCTGATTCAAGGGTTTTCCCGAGGTGAATTGGAAGGTAATTTAATTACGATTCATGAAATCTTGTGGCAGCCACCAACCGGCTGCGCACCCCGTCAGGAGCATTTCTATGAGTCAGTCTGATGTCCGCTTGCGCGGAATCATCAAAAACTACGGCAAGGCCGATGTCATCCACGGCATCGACCTCGACATCGAGCCTGGCGAGTTCGCCGTGTTTGTGGGTCCGTCCGGATGCGGCAAGACCACGCTGCTGCGCATGATTGCGGGTTTGGAAGAAATTTCCGGCGGTGACCTCAACATCGGTGGCGCACGTGTCAATGATTTGGGGCCCTCTGAGCGTGGCGTGGCCATGGTGTTTCAGAGCTATGCGCTTTACCCCCATAAAACCGTGTTCGACAACATGGCCTTCGCGCTGAAGATCGCCAAAACGCCAAAAGCCGAAATCGAACGCCGCGTGCGCGAAGCGTCCGACATCCTTCAGTTGACCGAATACCTGGATCGCCTGCCCAAGGCGCTGTCCGGCGGTCAGCGCCAGCGCGTAGCCATTGGCCGTGCCATCGTGCGCGACCCCAAGGTGTTCCTGTTTGATGAGCCCTTGTCCAACCTGGACGCTGCGCTGCGCACCAAGATGCGCGTCGAGCTGGCAACCCTGCACCGTCGCCTGGGGGCCACCATGATTTACGTAACGCACGATCAGGTCGAGGCCATGACTCTGGCAGACAAGATCGTGGTGCTCAACAAGGGCCGTGTAGAGCAGGTCGGCAAGCCGCTGGACCTCTACAACAAACCTGCCAGTTTGTTTGTTGCCGGCTTCATCGGATCACCGCAAATGAACTTTCTGGGTGGCGAACTTGCAGCGCGTCACAACGTGGCAACTATCGGTTTGCGCCCTGAGCACTTGAAGGTCACCGAGGGCGGTCCGATTCAGGGCACCCTGAAACATTCCGAGCAGCTCGGCAATGAAACCTTTGCCTATGTGAGCGCCGGTGCGTTTGGCGACATTACCGCCCGCATGGATGGCACGCTGGGCCTGCAGCCCGGTTCTGCCATTTCCCTGGGGTTTGCACCGGAACACCTTTACAAGTTCAACGCAGACGGCAAGCGCGTCGACTGAGGCCACCAGTTTTTTTAACGTATCGCGGATGGGCCGCGATGCACCAAGAGGAGAAGACGATGATGAAGAAGACCATGATTGCCGGAGCATCCGCTCTGGTGTTGGGTGCAGTTGCCGCTCCGGCGATGGCTGCAGATTACAAGGGGCCGGACCTGAAGGGTGAAGTCATCACCATCACCTGCCCTTGGACCGGTGCCGAAGAAGGCATGTTCAAGAAAGTGATCGCGAACTTTGAAAAAGCCACTGGCGCTACCGTGAAGCACTCCTGCTCACAGAGCTCCGAGCAGCAGATCGTGATCGACATCAAGGCAGGTTCTCCCTCCAATATCTCGGTGTTCCCCCAGCCAGGTCTGGCCGCCAACATGGCAGCTATCGACGGCTTGAAGCCACTGGGCCCCAAGGCTCAGGAATGGGTCAAAAAGAACTACGCCGCAGGCAGCTCCTGGGCTGATCTGGGTACCTACGCCAACAAGGCCGGCAAAAAAGAGTTCTACGGCATGTTCTACAACGTGAACGTGAAGAGCTTGGTGTGGTACATCCCTGAGAACTTCAAGGAAAAGGGCTACAAAGTGCCCAAGTCCATGGAAGAACTGCAAGCGTTGACCAAGAAGATCGCAGCCGATGGCGGTAAGCCATGGTGTATCGGACTGGGCTCTGACGCTGCAACCGGCTGGCCTGCCACCGACTGGGTGGAAGACATGATGTTGCGCACCCAGACTCCCGAGGTGTACGACCAGTGGGTCAGCAACAAGATGAAGTTCAACGACAAGCGCGTGATCGAAGCGATCGAAGCGTACGGCTGGTTCGCCAAGAACGACGCCTATGTGGACGGCGGCGCCAAGGCCGTGGCGACCGTGAGCTTCAAGGACAGCCCCAAGGGTCTGTTCGGCTCCCCACCCAAGTGCTACATGCACCGTCAAGCGTCCTTCATTCCTGCCTTCTTCCCAGAAGGCAAGTCTGATGAAGCGGACTTCTTCTACTTCCCTTCTTACAGCAGCAAGAAGCTCGGC
This sequence comes from Curvibacter sp. AEP1-3, assembly GCF_002163715.1. GTDB lineage: Bacteria > Pseudomonadota > Gammaproteobacteria > Burkholderiales > Burkholderiaceae_C > Allorhodoferax. The sequence goes on along the minus strand of NZ_CP015698.1, from coordinate 2,373,584 downwards.
AACCCTGTTCTGGGCGGTGGCACCATCATGACCATCACCAAGGAAAGCAAGGGCGCACGTGCATTCATGGAATACCTGCAGCACCCCCAGTCGCATGAAATCTGGATGGCTGAAGGCGGCTTCCTGACACCGCACAAGGGTGTGGACCTGGCCAAGTACAAGACAGCCTCGCTGAAGAAGCAAGGCGAGATCCTGCAAAACGCCACGACTTTCCGCTTTGACGGTTCCGACCTGATGCCCGGCGCAGTGGGTGCAGGCAGCTTCTGGAAGGGCATGGTCAACTACTCCGGCGGCGCATCTGCCAAAGAAGTGGCTGACGAAATCCAGAAGAGCTGGGACGCTATCAAGTAAGTATCTCCTCTGACGTCGCTTCACAGCACGTCTTCAGGCCGGCGGCTTCGGCTGCCGGCCCTTTTGAAATCTCCTCCACGACACGCAAAAGCATTGATCCCATGACTGATCAAGTTATCCAGACCATATCCGCTGTATTGGTCAGCATTGCGTTCTGCCTGCTGTACTTCGCCGGCTCCAACTTTGTGTTGGACAAAATTGTTCATCTGCCTATCGGTAGCAAGAACAGCCGTGACATCTTGCGCACCAACGTGCGCCCCTGGTTATTCATTGCCCCGGCCTTGTTGCTGTTGGGCACGTACCTTGTGTACCCCCTGTTTGAAACTTTTCGTTTGAGTTTCTATGACGCCACCGGCGAGCAGTTTGTCGGACTTGCCAACTTTCGTTGGGTCTTTGTCGATCAAAACTTCTTGCTGACCATCCGCAACAACTTCATGTGGCTGCTGGTGGTGCCCGCTGCCGCCACTGCGCTCGGCCTCGTGGTTGCTGTGCTGGCGGATCGTGTGTGGTGGGGCGGCTTTGCCAAATCCATGGTGTTCATGCCCATGGCCATCAGCTTTGTGGGCGCCAGCGTGATCTGGAAGTTTGTGTACGACTTCCGCGGGCCCGAGTCCGATCAGATCGGTATTTTGAACGCCATCGCCATGGGCATGGGTTTCCAGCCCCAGGCGTGGGTAACCATTCCCTTCTGGAATAACTTTTTCCTGATGGCCATCCTGATCTGGATCCAGACAGGTTTTGCCATGGTGATTCTTTCCGCCGCTTTGCGCGGAGTTCCCAATGAAACCATTGAGGCCGCCCGTATTGATGGCGCCAGCGAACTCCAAATCTTCTTTGAGATCATGGTGCCGCAAGTTATGTCCACCATTCTGGTGGTGTGGACCACCATCACTATTACGGTGCTCAAGGTGTTTGACATTGTGATGGCCATGACCGGTGGCCAATGGGACACCAGCGTGCTGGGTAATCTGATGTACGACTGGATGTTCCGTGGTGGTGGCGACTACGGCCGCAGCTCCACCCTGGCGATGGTTTTGATGTTTGCAGTGGTACCGGTGATGGCATTCAATATCCGCCGCTTCCGCACCGAGGAGGCACAGCGATGAAAAAGTATTTCTCTCTCCCTTCATTGATGGCGCAGGGCCTGTTGCTGGTCATTGTGCTGATGTGGGTGTTGCCGACCTTCGGCCTGCTGGTATCGAGCTTCCGTGAAAAGACACAGCTGGTGTCTAGCGGCTGGTGGACAGCCCTCTCCACACAGACACGTGCCGATATGCGTCGTACCGCAGGAGCACAGAGTCTGGTGAAAGAGGGTGACCGCTATGTCATCAGCGGTCGCCTGTATCCTGAGGGTGGCGGCGTCAAGATCAAGAAGTTCTCGCTGAAGTCCTCGAATCCCAACGAATTTGCAGTGGGTACGTCTGTGGAAGTGGCCGATGGACAGGTCTTTGATGAAGAAGACGGCAAGTCCGACGGCACCTTGACCGTACAAGCCGATGGCAGCTACCGCCTGGAGCTCAACCAGCCCTACGACAAAGACCGCGGTGTCCGTGTGTTTTACGTTGCAGAATCACCCCCGGTGTTTATGACGCAGAACTACGAAAAAGTGATTGCTGGCGAGGGCGTGGGGCAAGCGTTCCTGAATACCTTCAAGGTGACGATTCCCGCCACTTTCATCCCCATCCTGATTGCCGCGTTTGCTGCTTACGCATTCAGCTGGATGGAGTTTCCCGGTCGTAAGTTCCTGTTCATTGTGGTGGTGGGCCTGCTGGTGGTGCCTCTGCAGATGTCGCTGATTCCGCTGCTGCGTTTGTACAACCAGCTGGGCGAGGTTTTCGGCACCGAATCCAAGTCTTACCTGGGGGTGTGGATGGCGCACTCGGCCTTCGGCCTGCCGCTGGCGATCTACTTGCTGCGCAACTACATTGCCTCGTTGCCCCGCGACATTATTGAGAGTGCGCGCATGGATGGTGCCTCGCACTTTCAGATATTTACCGGTATCGTGCTGCCCTTGTCCATTCCGGCACTCGCTAGTTTTGCGATCTTCCAGTTCCTCTGGGTCTGGAATGACTTCCTGATTGCGCTGGTGTTCCTGGGCAAGGCGCCTGACCAAGTCGTGCTGACCATCAAACTCAATGATTTGCTGGGTTCACGTGGCGAGAGCTGGGAGATTCTGACGGCCAGCGCATTCGTGTCGATTGCGGTTCCGGTCGCTGTTTTCTTCTCCTTGCAGCGCTTCTTTGTGCGCGGCTTGTTGTCCGGCTCGGTCAAGTAATTCCGGAGACATCACACACTGGCGAATTTGCGCAAGCAGGTTCGCCGTTTTCATTTAAGGGAAAACTCAACTATGGCTAAGGCATCCAACAACAACTGGTGGCGCGGTGGCGTGATCTATCAGATTTACCCACGCAGCTATGCAGACAGCAACGGTGATGGCATCGGTGATCTGGACGGCATCACTGCCAAGCTGGACTACGTGGCTGACTTAGGGGCGGACGGCATCTGGCTGTCCCCGTTCTTCAAGAGCCCGATGAAGGACTTCGGCTATGACGTCAGTGACTACTGTGACGTCGATCCCATGTTCGGCACGATTGCAGACTTCAAGAAGCTGGTGGATCGCGCGCATGCACTGGGCCTCAAGGTCATGATTGACCAGGTGCTGTCCCACAGTTCCGACCAGCACCCCTGGTTTGTGGAAAGCCGCTCCAGCCTGGACAACCCCAAGGCGGATTGGTACATCTGGGCGGATGCAAAAAGTGACGGCACGCCTCCCAATAACTGGCTGTCCATTTTCGGTGGCAGTGCATGGCAGTGGGACACCCGCCGTTGCCAGTACTACATGCACAACTTCCTGACCAGCCAGCCGGACCTGAACTTCCACAACCCTGAAGTGCAGGACGCTCTGTTGGCGACTGTGAAGTTCTGGTTGGAATTGGGTGTAGATGGCTATCGCCTGGATACCGCCAATTTCTACTTCCACGACGCCCAACTGCGCGACAACCCTGCACGCGGCCGTCCCGACGGCGAAGACCCTGCGGTCAATGCCGTGAACCCTTACGGCTGGCAATGGCACCAGCACGACAAAAGCCAGCCGGAGAACCTGGCTTTCCTGCGCCGTTTGCGTGCCTTGCTGGACGAGTACCCCAACACCACCATGGTGGGTGAAATCGGGGACGACGATGGCTTGGCCCGTGTTGCTGAATACACCAGCGGTGGAGACAAGCTACACATGGCCTATTGTTTTGACTTGCTAGGCACAGCACACACAGCGGCTCACTTCCGCAGCTTTGTGAAGCGCTTTGAAGAGGTAGCGCCTGGTGGCTGGCCCTGCTGGGCACTTTCCAACCACGACGTGGTGCGCGTAGCGTCCCGTTGGGGTACCACGGCACCTACAGCATCCCCTGCGCTGTTGCGCCTGGGAGCCGCCTTGCAAATGTCCCTTCGCGGCTCGCCTTGTATTTACCAGGGCGACGAACTCGGCTTGCCGGAGGCAGACATCGCTTTCGAGGATTTGCAAGATCCCTACGGCATCACCATGTGGCCGGAGTTCAAAGGCCGTGACGGCTGCCGCACCCCCATGCCTTGGAAAGCAGGCGCATCTGACCTCGGCTTCTCGTCGGCGTCTTCCAGCACCAAGCCTTGGTTGCCGGTGGCTGCAACGCACCAAGGCTTGACCGCTGATGCGCAGTTGCAGGATGCCGGTTCGTTGCTGCACTTTTACCGCCAGCTCTTGCGCTGGCGCAAGACGCGCCCCAGCCTGGTTACCGGAACCCTGGAAGTCTTGGAGGCGCATCCGCAGGTGTTGGCCTATGTGCGTCGATTTGAGGGCGAGACAACTCTGTGTGTCTTCAACTTCAGCCCTGAGGCCGTCCAGTGGACTGTGCCGGCTGAATTTGCATCATTGAGCCTTGTGGACGGTAGTGGCCTCGCACAGGTTCATCTGCAGACCGCAGTGCTGGCACTGCCCGCATGGGGTGGTGCGTTTTTGGGTGCTGCCTGAGCAACACGCTGAGCGCTAACAGGGGTACAGTGCTCCCATGAGTACTCCACCCCGGTTGCGGCTGAATACGATCGCCGGGCCTTTGCTCGGCGAATTTCTTTTGGGCATGACCGTGGCCATGGGCGGGCTGTGGCTGGCATCGCACGAGTCTGATGTGGCGGCCGGTGCCTTCGGCTTGGTCAACCAGATTCTTGAAACCCTCAATGTCGCTTTTCGCGTCCTGGCTATCGGGCTGGGGGTGATGGTCACCCAGTACCTCGGCGGGGAGCAGCAAGCCGCAGCCCGGCGCGCTGCACTGTTGGCACTGGGTGCGAGCACCTGGGTCGGCAGCATGATCGTTGTGTTGGTGGTCGCCGGCAATGACCAAGCGCTGGAGTGGCTCAATGCCCCGCAAGCGGTAGCTGCTTTGGCAGCTCCGTATTTGCAGTGGTTTGCTCCGGCATTACTGCTGGATGCCTACAACCTGAGCATGGCCGCGGTGCTGCGCGCGCACCTGTTCGCGAAGGATTCCTTGCGCATCATGGTGGCCATGCATGCCACCCACTTGGGACTGGCATTTCTGATCATGCGGGGCTGGGGTGAGTGGGACGGTATGGGCCTGGAGGGCTATGCGATTGCCATGCTGATCAGCCGTGCATTGGGACTACTGTTGCACTTGTGGTTCTGGCGGGTACGCATGCAATTGATCCCTGGCGCACGGGATTGGTGGACTTTCTCATGGAAGGACTTGGCTCCTGTGCTGCGGGTAGGCGTGCCCGGTGCGGGGGTCGAGATGACCTACCGGGCTGCCTTCATGGTGTCGGTGGCTGCTACCGCGCGTTTGGGTGTAACGGCACTGGCCACCCACTCCTACACTTTGCAGCTGCTGAAATACGTGTTGCTCACGAGTATGGCGATCGGCTGGGCATGCGAAATCATGGTCGGGCGCTTGATAGGGGCGGGCGATTTGCGTGAGGCCAATGGATTGGTGCGCAAAGCCGTGCGCAATGGCTTGCTGGCATCCGGCTCACTCGCTTTGCTGGCTGCGCTAGGCGCTCCCTGGTTGATGCGAGCTTTTACCAAGGACGCTGCGGTCCTTGAAGCTGCACAGACCTTGCTTTGGATCTCGTTACTGTTGGAGACCGGCCGCGTATTCAACCTGATTTTGAATGGTGCCCTGCGTGCCACTGGCGACGCCATCTTTCCCGCGGCGTCCAGTGTGGCGTCGTTGGTGTTGGTGCTTGGTGTGGGCTCGTTCTGGTTGGGGCGCCTGTTCGGACTGCCCGGCATCTGGCTGGCTTATGCGATTGACGAGTGGATCCGCGGGCTATTGCTGTTGGCCCGTTGGGTGTGGCGCGGCTGGCTGCCCAATGCCCGGGACAGCCGCCGACGCCTGCGAGCCGACGCCCCTTAACCGAAGGCGAGGGGCAAGACCCCGGTCGCATCGGTTTGCAAGGTGAACACGCTGCCGGAGAGCGGGTATTCCGCCAGGACCGCATCGCTCAAGCCTACACGTGCCGAGGTCACCAACATGGTCTTCAAGTCATCGCCGCCGAAGCTGATGCTGGTGATCTGTGTGGCGGGCATTGCGATGGATTGCAGGCATTCGCCCTCCGGAGTGAAACGGCGTATGCAAGCGCCGCCCCAGAATGCAATCCACACGTTCCCGGCGGCATCCAACGTCATGCCGTCCGGAGTGCCTTCCTCGTCGGTGAACACGCGCCACACCGTTTTCTCGGTGAGATTGCCTTGCGCATCCATGCGATAGCGGTACACCGTGTTCAGGAAGCTGTCGGTGTGCAACATCCAAGAAGCATCCGCTGCAATGGCGGGACCATTGGCGATGTAGATGTCTTTTTCCACGATGTCGCAGGTCCCATCCGCACTCAGCCGTGCCAACTGGCCTTGTCTACGACCGGGGTCGTCGTTGTCCATGGACCCCGCCCAAATGCGGCCATGTGCATCCGCTTTGGCGTCATTCAGCCTGACTGTGGGTTGTCCGGGATGGGGTTGAGCCACCAGTTCCCAGCGCACCTCAGGCTCTAGCCAAAGCCGCACGATGCCGCTCTGAAAACCGGCCATAAAGCCATCGCCGTCTTTGCGGGGAATCAGCCAGCCCACGCGCTCAGGCATCTTCCAGCTCTGACGCAGTTCAGGGGAAGGCGTCCAAGCGTGGACCGCACATCCGTGAATGTCCACAAAGAAAAACCGCTTGCTGGGTGCGTGCCACAAGGGGCCTTCGCCCAGCAGCAATTCTGCCGGCCAGACAGGGGTAGGGGGCGTATGCATCAGGTCCATCCCGCGTCCACCACAAAGTCTTGCGCAGTCACCATGCCGCTGTCTGCCGCCGACAAAAACAGCGCCATGTTGGCGACGTCCGCGCCAAGGATGCGCCCCGGCAGGCAGTGGTTCTCTTTCATGGCACGTTCACCGGCTTCGTCCACCCACATGGCCAGCTGCTTGTCCGTCATGATCCAACCCGGGGTGAGTGTGTTCACGCGGATGTTGAATTCGCCCAGCTCGCGCGCCAGGCTGCGGGTGAGCCCCACCGTGGCCGATTTGCAGGTGGCGTACACGGGGTAGCCTTTGCCCTTGATCTTCCAGCTGGTGGAGCCCAGGTTCACGATGGCACCGCCGCCTGAGCGCTTCATGCCTTCGACCACGGCCTGTGCTGCAAAGAAGTGGGGCCGCAGGTTGACAGAGACACGCCAGTCGAAATCGTCGGCCGTGACCTCTGCGAGCTCATGACGCTGGTCATTCGCCACATTGTTCACCAGCACCGTGATATCTCCAAAGCGTGCGGCTGCCGTGGCAATGGCTGCTTTCAATGCATCCACATCGGCCGCATCGCTTTGCAGAAACAGGGGTTCTGGCCCCAGTGCGTTCGCCGCATCAATGACTTGTTGGGCCGCCTCTGCATTGCGGCCGGTAAAGGCGACCTGGGCGCCCTGGCGCGCAAAGGCGATCACGATGTCGCCGCCGATGCCGGAGCTGCCGCCGGTCACGAAGACACTGCGTCCTTTCAGGCTGGGGTACTGCGCGAAGTGGGAGAGTGATTCCGGCTTCATAGGCTTCCAAAGGGTTAAAAATGCGCCATTGTAGGACTATTCATCATACAAATAAACCGCAAATGACAGCCTCATGTATCTGGCTGGATGGTGGCGCGGATCAGGCTGCGGGTATCGGACAGCATGCCTGCCATGCGGTGCAGTGCGTTTTGCGGTTCCTGCAGGCGGATGGCATCGAACACCTTCTGGTGGTCCGGCAAGGCTTGTTTGAAGTTGTCCGAGGTGCGTGCCGTCACGCCCAGCAAAGACTCCAGCGCACTGCCGATGATGGCTGCCAAAGGCATCAGCAACGGGTTGTTGGTGGCTTTGAGAACCGCGGTGTGGAACTCCAGATCCGCCTGTACCCACTGGGCGATGGTGCTAGCCGTTTCCATGGTGCGAAGCGCTTGCGCAATGGACTCCAGCTGCTCCGTGCTGCGGCTGGTGGCTGCGAGCGCTGCCGCTGAGGGCTCAATGATTTCGCGCAGTTCTGTGAGGTGGCGCAAAAAATCGGCATCCACGCCGGTGGCGCAGCGCCAGGCCAGAATGTCCGGATCCAGCAAATTCCATTGGTCTTTGGTGCGCACGCGCGTGCCGATGCGTGGCCGGGCCTCCAGCAGCCCCTTGGCTGCGAGCACCTTCACCGCCTCGCGTAATGCGGTGCGGCTGACAGCGAGCTCCTGGCACAACAGTTCTTCGTTAGGCAGCACTTTGTCCGCAGGGTAATGCCCGCCGACGACACGACGCCCCAGTTCCTGAACGACTTGGCCATGGAGCTTTCTGCCGGTGTATGTAGTGTGGGGCGCTGCAATTGTCCTGTTCATGGTGGCGAGAGTATGCGCTGGAAACCCGATGAATCATCATATGTTTAAATCGGGGCACTCAACACAGGCTAAATTCCTTATGTCTTTGAAACCTTCTGCGTCCATTGTCGGTGTGGATTGGGGGACCACCCACCGCCGCGCCTATGCCATCACCCCATCCGGCGAATGCCTGAGCGACATGAGCGACAGCGATGGCGCCATGGCGTGCAAAGGCCGCTTTTCGCAGGCATTGGTTGCTGCGATGGATCAACTCAACACCACGCCTTCGCTGGTGGTTGCGTCGGGCATGGTTGGCAGTGCACTGGGCTGGCACGAAGTGCCGTATGTGGATGCCTCGGTACCGCTGCATGCACTTGCGGAACACGCGTTTCGCGTGCCGGATGCACCTGCCGCCGCGCCCGTGTTGCTCTTGCCGGGCTATTGCATCCGCAACTCGGCGGGCGTGCCGGACGTGATGCGCGGGGAGGAAACGCAGCTTTTGGGCGCGTGGGCTATGGGGCACCAATCGGGCTGGTTTGTGTTGCCCGGCACGCATAGCAAATGGGTGCTGCTGCAAGACGGCGTGGTACGCAAACTGCGCACTTACATGACAGGCGAACTCTACGACTTGCTGCGCAAGCACGGCACGCTGGCCGCTGCAGCGGGCGGACAGGCAGAGTGGGACGACGCAGCGTTTGCAGCGGGCGTGGATGCGGCAGGTGCCCATGCGTTGAGCCATGTGTTGTTCAGTGCAAGAGCGCGGGTGGTCAGCAAAGACATGCCGGCGCAGTCCACTGCGTCTTATTTGAGCGGGGTCCTGATCGGTACCGAGCTGAAAGATGTCCTCGGCGTGGACACGGGCGAAGTCCCCACCTTCCAGTTGATCGGGTCCCCCCAGCTTGCAGAGCTGTACCAAAAAGCGGCTTCGCGCCTGGGCTGCCGCTTTGACATTCTGGATGCCCGCCAGGCCTTTCTCGCAGCGGTGCAACACATTCATTCTCATTGGAGCGCTTGATGACTTCCGTTTTTCCCTTGTTGGCGCAAGCCCGTCAATTGCCCTTGATTGCCATTCTGCGTGGGCTCAAGCCTGAAGAGGCACTGGATATCGGACAGGCCTTGTATAAGGCTGGATTCCGTACTCTCGAAGTACCGCTGAATCGACCCGGTGCTATCGAATGCATAGCTGCTCTCGTAGGTGGATTGGGGGCTGACGCTCTGATTGGCGGTGGAACCATGTTGACTTTGGCCCATGTGGAAGCCGTGCATGCAGCGGGTGGCCGCTTGATGGTTTCGCCCAATTGCGAACCGGCTGTAATCCGCCGTGCCGTGGAGTTGGGCATGCTGGCAGCCCCTGGTGTGGCGACCCCCACCGAAGCCTTTGCCGCGTTGGCGGCCGGCGCGCATGCATTGAAGCTGTTCCCCGCAGAGTCGCTGGGGCACGGGGGCTTGAAGGCGCTCAAGTCTGTAGTATCGACCGGGACCGACCTCTGGCCGGTGGGCGGCATCACTCCCGAGAGCATGGGGCCTTGGGTCAAAGCCGGCGCCACAGGCTTCGGCATCGGCAGCCAGTTGTATGCACCGGGCGTCACTGCGGCGCAGGTTCACGAGCGTGCCAGCGCCTATGTGCAGGCCTGGCAAGCCACCAAGGCCTAGTCTTCGCTGGTGGAGCCTTGCTTGAGCAGCAGGGCCCGTTCGTACAGCGCGTTGCGCGGCTCGCCGGTGATGTCTGCCGCCAGCTTCACGGCTGATTTAAGCGGCAATTGCTCCAGCAGCAAGCTCAGCACGCGGTCATCCGCCGTGCTGGCGGCCGCAGCCGCAGGGTGTATCACCAGCGCGAACTCGCCGCGCAAGCGGTTGGCATCTGCGGCCAACCATGCGCGGAACTCGCTCGCATCGACAGTGGCCACCTCTTCAAACTGCTTGGTCAACTCACGGCCTACCGTGACTTTGCGTGCGCCCAGGGGTGCAAGCGCTTTGGCCAGCGCTTCCAGCCGGTGCGGAGCCTCGAGCAGCACCACTGCGTCGGGCTGGGCGGCAATCGCCACCACCTCGTTCGCGCGTTCGGTGGCCTTGGAAGACAGAAAGCCCCGGAAAACAAAACCGCCATGGCCTTCGCCCGCAGCGACCAGACCGGCAACAGAAATAGCCGTCACCACGCTGCTTGCTCCCGGCAGGGGAACAACGCGCAAGCCATGCGCCCGCACTTGTGCCACCAGCCGTGCGCCGGGGTCACTCACGCCGGGTGTGCCGGCGTCGCTCACATAGGCCACGCGTTGGCCTTCCCGCAGGCGGGCGATCACCGTCTGCGCGGCTTCGGTTTCGTTGTGCTGGTGCACGGCCATCAGGCCTGAGCCCGCTTTGTCGATGCCATAGGCGCGCAGCATTTGTTGGGTGTGGCGTGTGTCTTCGCAGGCGATGCAATCGGCAAGTCCCAGCACGTGCAGGGCACGCAGGGTGATGTCTGCCAGATTGCCGATGGGCGTGGCGACCACATAGAGGCAGCCTTGCGGATAATGCTGCTCACCGGCCGAATCCTTGGCGGCTTGGATGGCTGAAGAAAAAGACGCACTCATATGGGCTTACTTCCATCACGACCGGCCCGGGCCACCACCAAACAGGTTGGTGATGCGGCAGAAGAGCAGGCCTTGGGTTTTTTGCAAGCCAAAGGGCTGCAATTCGTTGCGCACAATTATCGGACGCCCGGCCGGGGTGGCGGAGAAATCGACCTCATCCTTCGCGATAAGGACGGAACCCTGGTCTTTGTGGAGGTGCGCAAGCGCAACCGCACCGACCACGGCGGAGCTGCTGCCAGCATCGGGCATGTGAAGCAGCGGCGCATCATCTTCGCCGCCAGGCACTACTTGTTGACCTTGCGCACCATGCCACCTTGCCGGTTTGACGTGGTGGTGATTGACGGTGATGCGGTGGAATGGCTGCGCGCGGCCTTTGACGCATCCTGATACAACCCTTAAGCGCGCTGTAACAAGGGCTTCTAGGGGGCACGGTATCATGCCGCCCATGCTGGAACAACGTATACAACAACACTTTATTGACAGCGCGGACCTCAAATACCAATCCGCGCAGGGCTTGAGCAAGCCCATCGCAGACGCAGTGCAAGCCATGCTGGCCTGCGTCACCAGTGGCGGCAAAGTGCTGGCCTGCGGTAACGGTGGATCGGCGGCAGACGCCCAACACTTCGCTGCAGAATTTGTGGGTAGGTTCGAACGTGAACGCCCCGAGCTCGGCGCCATTGCACTGACCACAGACACCTCCATCATCACCGCGATTGCCAACGATTACGACTACAACGTGATCTTCTCCCGCCAGGTGCGCGCCTTGGGTGCGCCCGGTGATGTGTTGCTGGCCATCTCGACCAGTGGCAATTCGGCCAATGTGCTGGCGGCCATTGAAGCCGCGCACGAGCGCGAAATGGTAGTGGTCGGGCTGACCGGCAAAGGCGGCGGCAAGATGGCCCAAGTGCTTCGCGATACCGATGTGCACATTTGTGTGCCTCACGACCGCACGGCTCGTATTCAAGAAGTCCATATTTTGGCGCTGCACTGCATCTGTGACGCAGTCGACGCCCAACTCCTCGGTGAACAGGAACCCCAATCATGAAAAAAATCGTCTCCCGTATTGTTATCGGTACCTTGCTTGCATCCAGCTTGAGCGGCTGCTTCCCCCTGCTGGTGGGTGGCGCAGTAGTAGGTGGAAGCCTGGTCGCTACGGACCGCCGCACTTCCGGCAGTTTGGTGGAGGATGAAGGCATTGAATTGCGCGCCTCCAGCCGCATCCGCGAAAACCTGGGCGAGCGCGTGCACGTGAACGTGACCAGCTACAACCGCCAGGTACTGTTGACCGGCGAAGTGCCCAACCTGCAGGACAAACAGCTGGTAGAAAAAATTGTGTCCGGCGTCGACAACGTGCGCAACATCGTGAACGAGCTGGACGTGATGGGCAATTCCACCCTGACCCAGCGCTCTTCAGATTCGCTGGTGACAGGCCGTGCCAAAGCCGCCCTGGTGGATGCCAAAGACCTGTTTGCCAGTGCCTTCAAATTGACCACCGAGCGTGGCACCGTGTACGTGATGGGCCGGGTCACCGCACGCGAAGCCAAGCGCGCCACCGACATCATCAGCAACACCAGCGGCGTACAGCGTGTGGTGCGGATTCTGGAAATCATTTCCGAAGAAGAGTTGGCCCGTACCCTGCCGCAGCAACCCCCTGCCGAACAGAAGAAGTAAACAAAAAAGGCCCCTCGGGGCCTTTTTTGTTGGGGGCAATCAACAGCCGTTTACTTGAGCCGCTTGATCAAGCTGCTGGTGTCCCAGCGGTTGCCACCCATAAGTTGCACATCGGCATAGAACTGGTCGACCAGCGCCGTCACCGGCAGGCGGGCACCGTTGCGCTTGGCTTCGTCCAGCACCAAACCCAGGTCCTTGCGCATCCAGTCCACCGCAAAGCCGAAGTCAAACTTGTCTGCCACCATGGTCTTGCCACGGTTATCCAGCTGCCAGCTTTGCGCAGCACCCTTGCCGATGACGTCCAGCACCTGGTTCATGTCCAGCCCGGCGCGCTGACCGAAAGCTACCGCTTCCGACAAGCCTTGTACCAACCCGGCAATGCAAATCTGGTTCACCATCTTTGCCAGTTGGCCTGAGCCGCTGTCCCCCAAGAGCGTGAACGCCCGGGAAAAGGCCATGGCCACCGGTTTGACCGCTTCAAAGGCAGTGGCGTCTCCACCGCACATCACGGTGAGCATGCCGTTTTGTGCGCCCGCTTGTCCACCGGACACCGGGGCGTCTATGAATTGCAGGCCCCGCGTTTGGGCTACCGCGCTCAGCTCGCGTGCCACGTCGGCAGAAGCGGTGGTGTGGTCCACAAAAATGGCGCCGGTCTTCATGCCCGCAAAGGCGCCATCTGCACCCAAGACAACGCTGCGCAAATCCGCATCGTTGCCGACGCAGCAAAACACGATGTCTGCGTTCTGCACTGTCTCACGCGGGGTAGCTGCGTGCGAATGGGCGCCCAATTGGCTGCTGGCGTCCGCAAATTCTTCGCACCATGCTATGGATTTAATAGCGGTCCGGTTGTAAACGGCCACTTGGTGGCCTGCGCGGGCCAAATGACCGGCCATGGGATAGCCCATGACCCCCAAGCCCAGAAAGGCAACCGAGTAAGCTGGGGAGGGTTCGTAGGTTTTGTCGTTGATGTTTGGCATGGCTTACATAATCGCGAAGTTCTCGGTGCCGGCCGACAGGTCTTGCGACTTGCCACGGTGGCTGTTGAGCTTGATTTGGAGACGCAAGTCGTTGAGCGAGTCGGCGTTGCGCAGTGCGTCTTCGTAGGTGATGGCGTGGCCCTCGTACAGATCGAAGAGGGCCTGATCGAAGGTCTGCATGCCGGCCTGGCGGCTCTTCTTCATGATCTCTTTCACTTCCGAGACTTCACCCTTGAAGATGAGGTCGGAGATCAGCGGGGAGTTGATCATCACTTCCACCGCCGCCACTCGGCCCTTGCCGTCCTGCTTGGGGATCAGGCGCTGGGACACCATGGCGCGCAGGTTGAGCGACAAGTCCATCAGCAACTGGCTGCGCCGCTCTTCGGGGAAGAAGTTGATCACGCGGTCCAGCGCCTGGTTGGCACTGTTCGCGTGCAGGGTGGCAAGGCATAGGTGACCGGTTTCGGAAAACGCAATGGCGTGTTCCATGGTCTCGCGGTCGCGGATCTCGCCCATCAGAATCACATCCGGCGCCTGGCGCAGGGTGTTCTTCAAAGCCGCGTCCCAGCTGTCCGTGTCCAGCCCGACTTCGCGCTGGGTGATCACGCAGTTCTTGTGGGCGTGCACAAACTCCACCGGGTCTTCGATAGTGATGATGTGGCCGTAGGAGTTCTCATTGCGCCAGTCCACCATGGCAGCCAGTGTGGTGGATTTGCCTGAGCCGGTAGCGCCCACCAGAATGCACAGTCCGCGCTTGCTTTGCACAATGTCTTTGAGCACCTGTGGCACACCCAGACCGTCGATGGTGGGCAGCACTTGCGGAATCACGCGCAGCACCATCCCGACCTTGCCCTGCTGGATAAAAGCGTTGACCCGGAACCGGCCGATGGTGGCCGGTGCAATCGCGAAATTGCTCTCCTTGGTGCGCTCAAACTCGGCAATCTGCTTGTCGTTCATGATGGAACGCGCCAGCGCCATGGTGTGGGCTGAGTTCAGCGGCTGTGGCGACACCTTGGTGACCTTGCCATCTACCTTGATGGCGGGCGGAAACTCCGCGGTAATGAACAAGTCGCTGCCATTGCGGCTGACCATCAACTTGAGCAGATCGTTGATAAATTTCGTGGCTTGATCGCGTTCCATGAGAACACCTACCTTTCTGTCTAGCCTGGGAAGTTCTCAGGAATCTTGGCTTTGCTGCGTGCTTCGGCCGCGCTGATGACGTTGCGCTTGACCAGGTCCGTGAGGTTCTGGTCTAGGGTTTGCATGCCTACGCTGTTACCGGTCTGGATGGCGGAGTACATCTGCGCGACCTTGGCTTCGCGGATCAGGTTACGGATCGCGCTGGTGCCCAGCATGATCTCGTGGGCTGCCACACGGCCCTGGCCGTCTTTGGTTTTGCACAGGGTTTGCGAGATCACCGCTTGCAGCGACTCGGATAACATGGCCCGCACCATTTCTTTTTCTTCGGCCGGGAACACGTCAATGATCCGGTCAATGGTTTTGGCAGCACTGGAGGTGTGCAGGGTGCCGAACACCAAGTGGCCGGTTTCTGCGGCGGTCATGGCCAGGCGGATGGTTTCCAGGTCGCGCATTTCACCCACCAGAATCGCGTCCGGGTCTTCACGCAGAGCGGACTTCAGGGCGGCAGCAAAGCTCAGGGTGTGGGGGCCGACCTCACGCTGGTTGACCAGGCACTTTTTGGATTCGTGCACGAATTCGATCGGGTCTTCCACCGTCAGGATGTGGCCGAACTCGGTTTCGTTCAGGTAGTTCACCATGGCCGCCAGGGTCGTGGACTTGCCGGAGCCGGTAGGGCCGGTCACCAGCACCAGACCGCGGGGCTTCAGGGCCAGGTCTGCAAAGATGCGGGGGGCGTTGAGCTGTTCCAGCGAGAGGATCTTGCTCGGAATCGTCCGGAACACGGCGCCTGCGCCGCGGTTATGGTTGAAGGCGTTGACGCGGAAGCGAGCCAGGCCATCGATCTCGAACGAGAAGTCGATTTCCAGAAACTCTTCATACATCTTGCGCTGGGTGTCGTTCATGATGTCGTACACCATGGCGTGAACCTGCTTGTGGTCCAGCGGTTCGACGTTGATGCGGCGCACATCGCCGTGCACCCGGATCATGGGCGGCAGTCCTGCCGAGAGGTGCAAGTCAGACGCTTTGTTTTTGACGCTAAATGCGAGCAGCTGGGTAATGTCCACGGAGTCCTCTCTAGGGGAATGGCAGGTTTGTTACGCTCGAGAGATTATGACGATGATTGCGGACAATCTCCACGCTGTTGCACAGCGTATTGCGCAGGCGTGCACCCAGTCCGGACGGCCGGCGGACAGCGTGCGCCTCTTGGCTGTTTCCAAGACCTTCGGGCCTGACGCGGTGCAGCAGGCTTTTGATGCCGGGCAGCGCGCCTTCGGCGAAAACTACATCCAGGAAGCGGTCGACAAGATCACTGCGCTCAGCGCCCTGCCCATTGAGTGGCACTGCATAGGCCCTATCCAGAGCAATAAGACCCGCCTCGTGGCAGAGCATTTTCAGTGGGTCCAAACGGTGGACCGGCTCAAAATTGCCCAACGCCTGAGCGACCAACGCCCGCCGCACTTGCCGCCTTTGCAGGTGTGCATCCAGGTGAATGTGGACGGTGGCCCCACCAAGTGCGGCGTGACGCCGCAAGACGCCGTGACGCTGGCGCTGGAAGTGGCGCAGCTGCCCCGTTTGCAGCTCAGGGGCATCATGTGCATTCCGGAGCCTGCTCCTGATTTTGTAGCTGCCCGCGCAGTATTCATGAGCGCCAAGGCCGTATTTGATGCCATGGTGGCGCAAGGGCTGCCGCTCGATACCCTGTCCATGGGCATGAGCGGCGACCTGGGTGCCGCCGTGGCCGGTGGCAGCACCATGGTGCGGGTGGGCAGCGCCATTTTCGGAGCCCGCCACTACCCGCCGTCTGCTTAGGTGCGCACCCGGCCATCGCCGGTCAGCATGGACATTTCCACAAAGGTGGAGGCGGCATGGTCCGACTTGGAGAAGTTCACATTGAAGCCGCCGAAAGGCTGGCCGTTGATGCTCTCCATGGCGGCGACCAGGGCATCCGTGCCGCCTTTGCCACCGCTCCGGCGCAGGGCCTCGGCCACTACCTTGGCGGCGATATAGCCCTCCATGCTGGAAAAGTTGGCTTGCACAGCGCCGTTGGTCTTGCGCACAGCCTCGGCAAATTCGCGTGAAATTGCCTTGTTGCCCACATAGGGCGAGGGCACCACCTGGGATACCACCACACCGGCGCCGTCCTTGCCCAGCTCGTCGGCCAAAGCTTGTGTACCCACGAAAGACACGTTGTAGAAGCCGCCACCATAGCCCGCTTTGCGGGCCGCACGTATGTAGGCCGCGCTGGACTTGTACGCAGTGATCTGCACCACCGCCTCAGGGGCCGCTGCATTGAGGGTCTCTACCGCCTTGGCCACGTCCACCGAATTGCGCTCTACGGTCGCCAGTGCCACCGGTTTGAGGTTCAGTGCGGTCAATGCGGCTTGCACGCCGTCCAGACCGGCTTTGCCGTAAGCGTCGTTCTGGTAGAACACCGCCACTTTGGTGATGCCCACGTTGTGCAGTTGTTTGACGATGAGCGCGGTCTCGTCGTTGTAGGAGGCGCGCACATGGAATGCGTAGCGGTTGAACGGGTTGCGCAGTGCCATGGCACCGGTAAACGGGGCAATAAAGGGCACCCGGGCCTTGGTGGCCAGGGGCAGGGCCACAGCGCTGGTGGGGGTACCCACAAAAGCGAACAAAGCGGCTATGTCTTCTTCCAGCAACTTGCGGGTGTTTTCTTCGCAACGTGCGGGCTCATAGCCATCGTCCAGCTTGCGGATCTCTACACTGCGCCCGCCGATACCGCCTTGGGCATTGAGCTGGTCAAAGTAGAGTTTGGCGCCTGCGTGGAGCTGGATGCCGAGTTGAGCGGCGGGGCCAGTGAAAGCGGCAGACTGGCCGAGCACGATCTTGTCGGACTGGGCGTGGACTGCGGGGAAGCCGGTCAGCGCGGTAGCGCCTGCGGCCAGGGTGAAATGACGTCGATTAAGCATCTGGTCATTGTCCCTGAATAGTTGTAACAGCCGTGTCGCTTGTTACAACTTGAGATGGGTTGTGTTCTTCACTTCTTCCATCACCGCGTAGGTGCGGGTTTCGCGCACACCGGGCAATTGCCAGAGCACCGTGCCTGCAAAGTGGCGGTATGCGGCCATGTCGGCCATGCGGGTTTTTAGCAGGTAGTCAAAGCCGCCAGCCACCATGTGGCACTCCATGATTTCTGAGTGAACCTGTACCGCGGCCTTGAAGGCCTCAAAGACATTGGGCGTGGTGCGGTCCAGCAACACCTCCACAAACACCATCATCCCGGCGCCCAGCTTGAGCGGGTTCAGACGTGCTTCGTAGCCGAGGATGTAGCCCTCTTTGCTGAGCTTCTGCACACGGGCCAGCACTGCGGTGGGGGAGAGGCCCACCGTTTCGGCCAGCTTCAGGTTGGCAATGCGCCCGTCTGCTTGCAAGCAGCTCAGGATGCGCAGGTCGATGCGGTCAAGTTCGATGTGGTCAATCACATCGTGAGCTTACTTCAGCTTGAAGAAGGACACCTCTTCGGCCAGGCGGGACGCTTGCTCAGACAGCGCAGATGCCGCTGCCGCAGTTTCTTCCACCAGCGCAGCGTTCTGCTGGGTGTTCTGGTCCAAGTCGTGCACAGCCGCGCCTACCTGGTTCACACCCAAAGATTGCTCCTTGGTGGCGTTCGCAATTTCGGTCATCAGACTGTCGATGCGGGCGGCGTTCGTCACGATGTCTTCAATGGTCTTGCCCGCTTCGCCCACCACCAGGCTGCCGCGTTCCACTTGCTCGATGCTGGCGGTAATCAGGCTCTTGATTTCCTTGGCCGCCTCGGCACTGCGGCCCGCGAGCGAGCGCACTTCAGAGGCCACTACCGCAAAGCCACGGCCTTGCTCGCCTGCGCGGGCGGCTTCCACGGCCGCGTTCAGCGCCAGGATGTTGGTCTGGAAGGCAATACCGTCAATCACGCTGATGATGTCGGCAATCTTGTTGGACGAGGCATTGATGCCCTGCATGGTGCTCACCACCTGCGAGATCACCTCGCCGCCGCGCTTGGCGGATTGGGCGTTGGAGCGCACGATTTCGGCGGCACCGTTGACCGTGTCGGAGGTGCGCTGCACGGTTTCGGAGATTTGCGTCATGGTGGCCGCCGTTTGTTCCAGCGCAGCCGCGCTGGCCTCAGTGCGGCGGGACAGGTCTTGCGAGGCGGAGGCAATTTCTTCACTGGCAGTATTCACGTTTGCAGCACCGTCCAGGGTGTTGCGCACGATCACACGCAGGCTGGCTTCCATGTCGCGCAGAGTGATCATGAGGTGCGCAGCCTCATCCTTGCCCCAGGGGGTAGGTGCGGTGACCAGGTTGCCCTTGGTGATTTGCTCCAGGTGGCCGGTGACTTCACGCAAGCCACCCATCATCACCTTGTAAAACGCCAGGAGCATGTAAAAGGCAATCGCCACGAAGAACACCGCAATGCTCACGCGCATGCTCAGGTCGCTGCGCAGACCCACAATGCGCTCGCCCAAGCGGAGTTCGAGCTGTGCCATCATTTTTTCGTTGAGCTGGCGCTCGGCTTCCAGGGAGGCCGATCCCATCTTGAGATAGGCATCGGCGTCGCCTTCCACTTTTTCACCGATAACTTGTTTCCTGGTGGCTTCTTGGAAAGCGTCGTAGGCGTCGTCGTTGGCTTTCATGCCGAATTTGGCGTCCGCCTCGGGGGTGCCGCCGGTGCTGCGGATATAGGCGTTTTCAACGATGTTGTCGACAAAGCGCAGGATGCCGAAATCCTGGTTAATGCGTTCGGCGATGTACTCCGATTTCTGGCCTGCTTTGAGTGCAGACCATCCCATCACGGAAAGCTCGGACACGTTCTCCATCTGCTGTGGTCCGTACAAAATGGCGTAGTTCATCAGGTGGAAGGTTTCCAGCTGCGGGTCCAGGGCCAGCTCGGAGGTGTCGGAAACATGCTCGCCCAACTTCAGCAGTGTGTCGATGTATTCGTTGTGAATATCAAATGTCTCTTGCTCGTCTTTGCCCGTAGGGTTGGCAAGCAGTGCCTGATGCAGTTTCTGTACATTGCCTAGAGCCTCGGCGGTGTCGAGATCCTTGCCCAGTTCTTTGTCAATGGCCTGGAGTTTGCTGAAAGCCTGGGTGACCGCGGTTTGGCTGGCGCTGAGTTCGGGGGACTTGGTGATGGCGTTGAGTCGGCGAAGCTGTGCTTGGCGGATCAGCTCGTGCAGGGGTTTGACGTAGGCCACACCTTGCAGCTCGTGTTCGGTGGTCGCGACCTGCACACGGGTGTTGTTCCAGGTGTCCGCAATCAGCAGCACGATGGGAATCAGGAACATCACTGCAATCCACGCGGACTTGGCAGTGAAATTGAGCTTGCGGAATAACCGGACGCCGGGGGACAACCAGCCGTGGTAGCGAAAGAAAGAACCAAATCCGGCATCGCCGGCCAACGTCGTCTTGCTCACGAAATCCCCTTTATCAAGCGGGTTAATTTAAATGCATCATAACGGTGCGGAACCCGTTCAAACGATTTTGAAAAGGGCTTTGTCGCCTCATTCAAGCTGCCTAAAGCACTTGACTGCGATCAAACCATGTTCCATAGCGATGGCGAAATTCGTCTTCTGGATATCTCGGAGATAGCGTGACGAAATTGAATTGAAAGCCCATTCGCAAGATATCAATTTTAATGAAATTAATATAAAAACACAATATAAATGTTTATTGGCTCCAGTGATTGGTGTGAGAAGTGCGATCCGCCTAAATGGATTCCACGTTTGATAGATGAATCTACTATCTGATTGTGAAAATTTAGAGAAAAACTCAGATAGATTGTTGAAAGAATAGCGACAAATCATTTCTTTGCCCTGTGCAGGAGTCGCTATGTCCCACCCCGCCCGATCTATCGCGTTCACCCCCGTCCCGCCCCGTTTGCCCACGCCTTATCGCGCGGAAGACCAAATCGTCTCTCACCGTTTGCAGATGTTGGAGGGCGCGCTCGACTGGGCCCACGCCGCCCGCACCGCCGAGCCTTGGGTGCAAGCTGTGCGCGACAACCCGCCCCCCTTCTGGGCGATGGAGAGCTTGCTCAAGGAATACCCCATCTCCAGCGCAGAGGGTCTGGCCCTGATGCGCCTGGCCGAAGCCCTGCTGCGAGTGCCCGATGCCGAAACCGCCATCGTGCTCACCACCGACCAACTGGGCCGCGCCGACTTTGAGGCCAGCGGCGACAAGGTGCTCTCCCGCCTGTCGAGCACCGCCATTGCCCTGTCCAAGCACTTTTTGCCGGATGCGCAGAACGAGCCCGGCTTGATGGCCAAGCTCGGCGCCCGTACGGTGGTGGCCGCCACGCTGCGTGCGGTGCAGCTGCTGGGTCGCCAGTTTGTGCTCGGCCAGACCATGCCGGAGGCGATGAGGGAGGCCGATGTCTCTCGCAAAAAGGCCAATGTGCGCTTCAGCTATGACATGCTCGGCGAAGGCGCCCGCACCGACAAGGATGCGCTGCGCTACCTCAAGAGCTATGCGGATGCTATTGAATTCATAGCTGCTCGCGCAAGCAAGTCGGGCGCCCTGGCCGAAAACGACGGTATTTCCATCAAGCTCAGCGCCCTCTACCCGCGCTATGAAGACGCACATCGCCAGGCGGTGCTGGACGAGTTGGTGCCCCGCGTCTGGACGCTGTGCGAAGCCGCCGCTGCCGCCAACATCAACCTCACCATCGACGCCGAAGAGGTGGATCGCCTGGAGCTGTCGCTCGAAGTGTTGGAGGCCCTGCTGGTGCAAGTGGCTGCGCATTGCCCGCAGTGGGCCGGATTGGGGCTGGCCATGCAGGCCTACCAGACCCGTGCGCTGGAGCTGATTGAGCATGTCACCCTGCTGGCGCGCAAATACAAAATCAAGCTGATGTGCCGCCTGGTCAAGGGCGCTTATTGGGATGCCGAGGTCAAGCGCGCCCAAGAGCTGGGTCTGCCGCACTACCCCGTGTTCACCCACAAGCACCATACCGATGTGTCCTACCTGGCCTGCGCTCGCGCGCTGCTGGCGGTGCCCGATGCCATTTACCCCCAGTTCGCCGGCCACAACGCCGGCACCATTGCCGCCATCCTGCAAATGGGCGCCAAAACAGGCGCGCCCTTTGAGCTGCAACGCCTGCACGGCATGGGCGAGGGCATCTTCCGCGAGGTGCTCAAAAACCCGCTGGTTGCTTGCCGCGTCTACGCCCCGGTGGGCGCCCACAAAGACTTGCTGGCTTATCTGGTGCGCCGCCTGCTGGAGAATGGCGCCAATTCCAGCTTTGTGCACCAGCTTGCCGACGAATCGGTGGGTATGGGCGAGCTGCTGATTTCACCTTTGCGCCTCGAGCCACACCCCAGCCTGCCCCTGCCGGCCGACCTGTTCGGCAAGCACCCCGGCAGCCGCGCCAACAGCACCGGCCTGGACCTGACCGTTGCCGCCATGCGCGACCCACTCTTGGCCGCGTTGCAGGCCGCCCCTGTGCCGGTGGTGGCTGAGTTTGATGTCAAAAACATCCCTGGCGCTTATGCAAGCTGCGCGAGCAGCTATCAAAAGTGGAGCAAAGTACCGGTGGAAGAGCGTGCAGCCACCCTGCGCCGCTCCGCTGATGCACTGCAAACCGCTATGCCGCAGTTCTGCGCGCTCTTGGTGAAAGAAGCCTTCAAGACCTGGGGCGACGCGGTCAGCGAAGTGCGTGAGGCGGTGGACTTTTTGCGCTACTACGCGGACGAGGCGCAGCGCATCATGCAGCCCATCAACTGCCCCGTCGTCGCTAACGCTCAGGCGGGTTACCAGTACGGCGTGACCGGCGAGACCAACACCTTGCGCCTGACTGCCCGCGGCGTGTGGGTGTGCATCAGCCCGTGGAACTTCCCGCTAGCCATCTTCATGGGCCAGGTCGCTGCCGCACTGGCTACCGGCAACACTGTGCTGGCGAAGCCTGCTGAGCAAACCCCCGGCGTGGCCAAAGCTGCGGTGGATTTGATGGTGGCAGCTGGTGTGCCGGCGGATGCGCTGCAGCTCTTGCACGGCGCTGGCGAAACCGTGGGTGCTGCGCTCGTGGCCCAGCCCGGCGTGGCGGGAGTGGTGTTCACCGGTTCTACCCAGGTGGCCAAAATCATCCAGCGCGCCCTGGCTGCCAAAGACGGCCCCATTGTTCCGCTGATTGCCGAAACCGGCGGCATCAACGCCATGTTGGTCGACAGCAGCGCGCTGCCCGAGCAAGTGGTCGATGCGGTGGTGATGAGCTCCTTCCGCTCCGCCGGCCAACGCTGCTCCGCGCTGCGCTTGCTGGTGGTGCACAGCGCGATTGCCGATGGCGTGATCGAGATGCTGCAAGGTGCTGCCCAAGAGCTGCAGGTCGGCAACCCGGCTGATCTGGCCACCGACCTCGGGCCGGTGATTGACCGCGAAGCGTTCGACAACATCCAGCGTCACATCACTCGCCTGAAAAATGAGTCAAAAGTGCTGCTGGCGCCCACAGATTCTACGCAAGCAGCTACTGAATCCATAGCGAACCTGATTGCGCCCCATGCGTTTGAGGTGGAAAGCATTGCACAAGTGAAGGCCGAAATCTTCGGCCCCGTGCTGCAAGTGGTGCGCTGGGACGGTAACCCCGAGGACGTGATCGCCCAGATCAACGCGCTGGGCTACGGCCTGACGCTGGGCATCCAGACCCGCATCGACAGCCGTGCGCAGGCGCTGGCGGCTGCAGCGCACGTGGGCAACATCTACATCAACCGCAACATGATCGGCGCGGTGGTGGGTGTGCAGCCTTTTGGCGGCGAAGGTTTGTCAGGCACCGGCCCCAAAGCCGGTGGCCCGCACTACCTGTACCGATTCTGTGCTGAGCAAACCGTGACGGTGAACACCACGGCGGCGGGGGGCAATGCGGCTTTGCTGGCAGGCATGCAATGACAATGAAGCCGGGCCGATAAAGTCAAATGAACTTAACCCCCATTGCTTAAAGTAAGGCAACCAGTGCTCGGGCTGGTGACCGGGATAGTGGCTTGGACATTGGCATTCGGCAATGAGTTAGTGCAATTCGTTTGTGTTGGCACAATGGACGATGAGCCGTCGCTATTGACGTTGTTGCCGCCAATGGTGATGGTCTGCCGCAAATCGGGCAAGTCCAAGCTCGCTTGGGGTGACGTCCTGATCGGGAGAATATCGTTGCCTTGAACCACGACGGATTGACCTACGCCCAAGCCTACGCACCCGGCTTTTGTGCACACCTCGATCTCGTCGAGCTCACCGGATACGGTGACCGTTCCGTCCGGGTTGTAGACGCTGCTGAAGCCCGAACCGCGGATGCCGATGGTGGACGCAGTAGTTTGCACCTTGTAGTTGTCGCGGTTGCGCTTACCGATCAGTCCGGTAATGGCGCGCAAGCCCCCGCGGACAAAGTTCACCAGAAAGCTGTCCTGGGAGCCGTCCTTGGCATCGTTGTAGCGCTGGATCACCAGCTGGCTGTCCGGGCTGAGGGACATGACGCCGCCATCGGTGAACTTGACTTGGGCCCGCCCTTGGGGCCCTGTGTTCAGGACATCGCCGCTCTCGATGGAATCCCCTTTGCTCAAGGGCGCGTTCTTGCCGGAGCGCTGGACTTGTACTTCGCCGAAGGTGAATTGGGCGATGCCCGCAGCAGCATGTCCGGTAACAGGTACCCAGCCAAGGGCTGCCACGAAAGCCAAAGCGCCGGTAGCGCGAGTGAAGGTCAGGATGGTCATGGTGGGAGCTCCTTGCACGACGCTTAAAAATCGCGCCGCACGGCGACGGAGGCGCTGGTCTTGGCGTAAGAGTTGATGCTGATGGTCGAGTCCGTGCGAACCCACGAGACCACCGGTGTCACACGCCATTGGGGCGCAGGCACCCAGGAGAGCCCCAGGTCAAGCATGCTTTGCTTGTCGCTACGCGTTGTCTGAAACAGACTGTCATCGCCTCCGTAGGTCCGGTCTTCCCAGCCCACACTGGCGAATCCGGAAAAGGTGGAGGTCCATGCCATTTGCGCGCCCAGGCGCAGGCCACCCAGGTTGTGGCCGAGCACATACTGGTCACTATTAAATGGCCGTTCATTGCCCATGTACAGGCCGCCGTAAGCCGTGACTCCGGACGGAAAGACCTGCACATACGTGCTGCCGATGACTTGGCGCTTCATGTCACGCACCGCCTGGCTGGCATAGCGCACTTCACTGAACTGCACAAAGGTGCCGAACTGACGGAAGCCATCGAGGCGGTAAATCCACTCGCCCAAAAGCCCGCCCTGTTGCCGGAACGCATTGCTGTAAAGCTCTTCATTGACAGCTTGCCAACCGAGACTGAATTCGTTCTTTTCGTGCCGGTATGCAACGCCGCCCAAAGCGGCATAACTGCGTGTGTCGAACTGATTGGCGTTGGAATCATTGGCCCGCAAATTGGCGCTGGCGCGACCGATCAAAGACCATTCGGGCGTGATCGCAAACCGGTTAGAGATGCCTGCGCGCAGATTGGCAAAGTTAGCTCTGACTTTGACGCCATCGGCGTTCAATGAGACAACAGATCCGCTATAGGCAGGGACGGCAACAGAGTCATCATTGGGTGCGCCGTTGACGTTGGTATCCATGCCGATGGCACCTTCGAGGTAGGCTTTGAAGTAGCGTCGCCCCTTGGCATCCACTTTGTCGAGAGACTGAAGAAACTGGTCCATGGTGCTCGACACTTCGACCGGCGCACCGTCTTCCCGCGCACGGTTCAAAACCTCGCGGGCTTGACCGCCTTGTCCTACCGCATACAGCGCCCGTGCCAGCTCGATGCTCGCTTGTTTGTTTTGAGGTTGGGCGAGCAATACCCGCTCCAATGCAAAGATGCCCCGGCTGAATTTTTTGGTGCGATTGGCGGCAATGCCTAAAGCGAGGTCAAAGTCGGGATCTCCCGCACGCCGTTCTTCCAGAGCCGAAAGTGCTTCAAACGCCTCAGCGGGCTTACCGGCCAGAGTGTCCGCCATGGCTTTGATGACGGCATCATCCATTTCTGCGTGTGCGGCGAGGCTGAATGGAATCAAACCCGCTACCAAGCAAATCCGCACAAATTTCATTGCGACACTCCCTGAATTAGGTACTAACCCTGCAATTTTTAAGTGGATTTTAAGTTTGGGGGCTGAAATGTGCAAAACGGCAAGGTGGCACTGTGGTTTTCTTTCCAGTTCTGCAATGGGCTATTCTCATTCCATGTCGCACCGTTTTCTTTTTCTGACATGCTCGCTCAGCGCAGCGCTCTTTTTGGCGGGCTGTACGGCACTCGGCCCGGGCACCATTTCGGCTAGCCGACCGGCATACAACCAAGCGGTACAACGATCGAATGACCAAGAGCTGCTGCTGAACCTGGTGCGGATTCTGTATCGGGACACCACCTACTTCACCACGGTGGAGCGCATTGCCGCCTCGTATGAGTTCAACCGGAGCGTGAGCGGCAGTTTGAATTTGCAGAGCGCGGCCGACGCAGTGACCCGCACCTTGAACATCGGTGATGCCACCGTGGCTCTGAACGAGCAGCCCACGGTGTTTTACGCGCCGGTCGAGGGGGAAAAGTTTGTGCGGCAAATGCTCACGCCCATGAATCCGGATCTGCTGCTTCTGCTGGTGAAGTCAGGCTGGTCGCTGGACCGGGTGTTTTCCTTGGGCGTGCAAGAGATGAACGGGTTGCGCAACGCGCCTTCTGCCACCGGTCCCACACCTGCACTGGAGCCCATATTCAGGGATTTCAAAGAGGCGGTGCGGCTGATGCGTTTCTTGCAGGCACGCGGCTTGATTGAGTTGGGCAAACAATCCGGTGGCGAAGGCTTGGAGCTGCGCTTCAATGCCTCGGAAGAGTTCTTTCAGGAGGCCCTGCGGATCAAAAAGATACTTGGTTTGGATGTGGGGCGGAATGCCTTCGCCGTGGTCGCCGGGTCTGATGGCCAAACTCCGGGTGACCGCATTGCGATCTCAACCCGGCCCCTGATGTCCGCGCTGGGTTATTTGGCACAAGGCATCCAGGCTCCGGAGCCGGATCTGGAGGCCGGACGGGTGCAACGGACGCGCCGCAAAGACGGCCAGTCGTTTGATTGGCAGGAGCTGTTGGACGGCGTTTTTCTGGTTCGTTCGTCGCTAGAGCCCCCCCAAAACAGCAGTGTCGCCGTGCAGTATCGGGGGAGCTATTTCTATATCTCCGACTCGGATCTGGACAGCAAGTCCACCTTCGTGTTGCTGAATCAATTGATGGCCCTGAACGCCACGGCCTCAGCTGGCATGGGCATGAACTTTACGTTCGGCAAATAGCGCTGCCTCCGCGGTCGCGGTGGCTTATGGCGTTGGTTCTGAGGCAGGTGCCTTCAGGCTGCGACGCAACAGGCTGCGCAACTTGGCAGGTTGTAGCGGTTTCTTCAGCAAGACCAGGCCAGCTTGGTGCGCCTGATGTTTAACGTCTTCTTCAAGGTCCCCGGTGATCAGGCAAGCGGGTATGTCTCGCTGCAATAGATTGCGCAATGAAATGATTGCGCCGATGCCGTTCTGGTTGTGCGGCAGCCGGAAGTCGCTGATGATGAAGTCCGGTTGTTCACCGACCAGCGCCGCGCGGTGCGCTTGTTCTGCGCTGTCGAAGAGGCTGGCCCGGCAGCCCCAGGATTGCAGCAGTCCTTGCAGGGCTTGCCCGCCCAAGATGTTGTCTTCAATCAGCCAAATGTTGGCACCTTGAACGTCTGCAGTGGCTGACAGGTCTTCGGTGGCAGAACCGCCTGAGTTCGCAGGGCGCAAAGGGGTCGCTGTTGCGGTGACCGTGAAGCGGGTGCCGCACCCCAGCTGAGACCGCAGCACCAAAGGGTGACCCAACAAGCGGCAGGACCGGTCCACCATACTGAGTCCCAAGCCCAAGCCTTTGGCGCGATCTCTTTCCGGATTCTCGACTTGGAAGAACTCTTCAAAGACCGTCTGGTGCAGGGATTGGTCAATCCCGATACCGCTGTCCCACACCTGAATGCTGGCCTGGCTGCCACCTGCGCTGGTGCGGCAAGTTACCAGCACGGTGCCGCGCGGGGTGTATTCCAGCGCATTGCTCACGAGATTCAGCAATATGCGTTGCAGCAACACCGGGTCGCTCATGACCCACAGGGACGTCGGACGAATGCGCAGGTGCAGTCCTTTGGACGCGGCGGTGTTGGCAAAGAGCAATCGCAATTGCTCAAAGATGTCGTTGACGTTCACCGGGCGCAAGGTGCTACCCGAAGGATTGGACTCCAATCGCGAGTAGTCGAACAGCACATCCAGCAACTCCTGCAAGGCGGTTGCAGATGCCGTCACTCCTTGCACCAGTGCGGCGCTCCCGTCCCGCTCCAGGGTTTCCGGGTTGCGTTCGGCGTGGATCTGGCTCAACCGGGCCACGAACATGCCCAAAGCATGGGCGGGCTGGCGCAAATCGTGGCTGGCTGCGGCCAGGAACCGGGACTTGGCCACGTAAGCGGCTTCCACCCGGTCATTGGCCACGCGTAGCTCGCGGTTGCGGGATTCGGATTCTTGAAGCGCCTGGTTTTTGGTGCTCTCAAAGATTTGGGTCAACACAAACAGAAGCAACACAAAGCCGAACAGACTGTTGCTGAAGAACAGATGGGTCAGTTCACCGTTGTATTGCACAGGGGGGTGCACGCCCACGGACGGCATCCACCCAAATGCCGCCACGGCCGCCAGTGTCATGGTCAGCCAGAAAATGGTTTTGGCGGTAAATCCGAAGAGCAGGGTGGCAGCAATCGGCGCAAGGGCAATCCACACGATCACGGGCGATTGCACGCCCCCGGAAAAGTAGGTCACCCCCACGACGGCGGCAAAGCAAATGGTGGTCTGTGCCATCGCGAGGCGGTTGTAATGAACTTGGGTGCGCAGTCTGGGCAGCCAGAGTTGGTTCACCATCAACAAGACACCATTGCCCACCATCAACAGGATGCCGGGAAAGAATCCCATGAGCCAATTGAATCCGGCATACAGCAAGCTGGAAAGTGCGACGGCGGAGCCGAAATGGCTCAACAGTCTCAACTTCTTCGGGTCCAGCGCCCCGTCCTCCGGTCGGCTCACTGTGAGGCAGGTCCCATGAATGTTGGCACATACAAGGTGCCATCCAGCACCTGGCGCAGCGCATGCCGCATGGTGCGCAATCCCGCAGATTTGGGGCAATACCCGTTAGCGCCGGCCTGAATCGCCGCGTGAAAGTCTTCGGGCTGCTCGGAGCCTGCGACGACCAACACCGGCAAGGCAGGTTGCATTTGACGGATCTGGCGTATGGTCGGAATGCCACCCAAGGGTTGCATTTCCAGGTCGATCAGCACCGCTTTGATGCGCGGGTTCGCTTCCAGCAGTTCAAGCCCATGGGCACCATCGCTGGCCTCCAGCACCTCTATACCCGCTTGAAGTTGACGCAGCGCCGCCACCATGCCTTGGCGCACGATAGGGTGGTCATCAATCACAAGCAGTTGCATGCCGTGGAGTGTAGTCGTGGGTATCCATTGCTGGCTTAATTGCGGCGTGGAAAGCAGTGTTTGCAGCGCATCTGCGGGCATGGGCCGTGAGAAAAAATAGCCTTGGGCGAAATCGCATCCCGCTTCGATGAGCAGATCGCGTTGTTGTGAAGTTTCAACCCCTTCAGCCACCACGCGCAGGCCCAACGCATGCGCCATGACCACCATGGCTTTGCACAAAATAAATTGGGTGCCCCCCGGGTCCAAGCCCTGCACAAAAGATTTGTCGATCTTGATGTAGTCGATGTCCAGCTGTTGCAGGTAGGCCAGCGACGAATAGCCCGTACCGAAATCGTCCAGTGCGACTTGGATGCCAGCATCCCGCCATTCGAGCAATTGCTCGGAGACCGATGCATTGGTCTCCAGCAGCAGGCCTTCGGTGATTTCAACGACCAGGCTCATGCCGGGAAGTCCCATTGCTTCCAGGCGCTTGACCCACGATTTCTCTGCAGGACAGCGTCTGCGGAACTGCACCGGGGAACTGTTCATGCTGATTTGGAAGTGCGGGTGTAGCGTGTTGCGCCACACCAGCAGTTGCCGCGACACCTCAGAGAAAACCCAATCTCCTATCTCGACTATCAACTCGCTGGCCTCGGCCACCGGGATGAAGTCTGCCGGACTGATCATTCCACGTTTGGGGTGGCGCCACCGCAAGAGAGCCTCCGCCTTGCGGACCTGGCCGCTACTCAAATCCACAATCGGTTGGAAGTGCAGCTCAAACTGCTGTTGTGCGAGCGCGTCGTGCAGGTCGTTGGTAATGCGGGCACGCTGTACCGCAGCCTCGTGCAAGGCGGGCGTGAAGAAGCTGAATCGGTTACGTCCTGCTCCCTTGGCTTCGTACATCGCCTGGTCCGCATTTTTATAAAGTGCTTCGACCTCTGAGCCATCGTCAGGGCACAGCGTGACACCTATGCTGGCTGACACGAATACGCGCTCGCGGTGTAACTCAAACGGACTTGAGAGCGTGTGCAACAGTTTTTGCAGCAGGTGTTCCAGATGAGAGTCTGTTTCCAGTTCGGTAATCAACAAGGTGAATTCGTCACCGCCCATGCGCGCCACGGTGTCGTGTTCCCGCACACACGCCCGCAGTCGCCGGGCTGCTTCCATGAGCAGCAAGTCGCCCGCGTCGTGCCCCATGGTGTCATTGACTTCCTTGAAGTGGTCCAGGTCAATGAAGAGGACGGCCATCTTGCGACCATCACGCCGGTTCCGCTTGATCTCCTGCTCGATACGGTCCCGCAGCATGCGGCGGTTGGGCAGGCCGGTGAGCGGATCAAAGTAGGCCTGTTGGCGTACCAGCGCTTCGGCTTGTTTGCGGGCAGAGATGTCGGTGTGGGTTCCGACCATGCGCCGAGGCCTGCCTTCGGCATCACGGCTGACGACCATGCCGCGGGTGAGAACCCATTTCCAGGTGTTGTCTTTGCACCGGACTCTGTGTTCGTTGTGATAAGTCGGCGTCAAGCCATCAAAATGCGCCTGCCTGTCATTGAGCATCTGCGGCAGATCGTCGGGGTGCGTCCGGCTATCCAAGGCGTCCGGGTGCTGATGGAGCTCTTTTTCCGTGAAGCCATACATCTCAACCAGTCGCTTGGAGTAAAACTCCCGTCCCTCGGGGATATGCCAGTCCCAGATGCCGTCCCCTGTGCTCTCCATCGCCAATTTCCATCGCTCTTCACTTTGCTGGAGCAGCGCCTCTGCTTCTTTGCGTTCCTGGATATCGACGTGGGTGCCGATCATCCGCAGCGGCTTTCCGTCTGCGCTTCTGCGGACCACCATGCCGCTGGTCAAAATCCACTTCCAAGTGCCGTCCTTGCACCGGAGCCTGAGCTCGGTGGAATAAGAGGCGGTTTTGCCTTCGAGGTACTGGTTGAAGGATCTTTCGACCCGCTCGCGGTCCTCCGGGTGGATGCGCTCCACAAAGCTCCGGTTGCGTGCCACTATCTCGCCATATTCATAGCCCAGCATTTCCTGCCATCGGCGGGAGTGGACCTGGTCGCCGGTTTCCAGGTTCCAGTCCCACGCACCGGCACCCGATCCCTCCAACGCAAGCTTCCACAGACTGGCATCGTTTTCATCAAAACGATCTTCCCCGCCTGCAGGTGCGGAGTCAGCGGAGAAGGGTTTTGGAGGGGTCACAGTCGTGTGCTGAGTGATATTTTTCACTTTACCCGAAGGTGCATCCATTGATGCACCGTGAAGTGTGAAATTTATGAGGTGCCGACATGCAAAAAGCCTTGGATTTCAGGGGCTCTTTTGAACGATAACTTAGACAGAGTGAAATATAATTTATTTAAATTGTTAAAAATGTTAGGATGAGCCATGACCCATGCTCGAACCCGTACCAGTACTGAAGCGCTCGCCATGTTGGGGGATCGCGTTCTCCTGAGCTACATCGTCCTTTCTGCGATAGCGGCTGTAGTTTTGGGTTTTTCCTTTGTGGACAGCGGGTTGGCCATAGGCGCCACGGTTGTGCTGCTGGCGGCTGCTGTCGGCGTTTTTGCTGCCGCCCGATACACCGTGCTAAGCCGTTTTGTATTGGCTTTTGTGCTCGTTGCCTTCGTGGTTTTGCACATTCAATTGGCGCGCGGCATGGAGGAAATGCACTTCGGTGTCTTCGTGTCACTCGCGCTATTTTTGACCTACCGGGATTGGCGTGTCATCGTGTTCGGCGCCGTATTGTTCGCCGTTCACCATGTGGTGTTTGACCGTCTGCAGGCGGCAGGTTTCGGTTTGTATTGCATCAGCGAACCTGATTTCGGGCGCATCGTGATCCATGCTGTGTACGTCATCATCCAGACGAGTGTGGAGTCGGTCATGGCGATCAACATGGCGCGTGCTGCCCGCGAGGGCGACGAGTTGCGGGTGCTCGTGGCCCAAGTCAATCGTGATGCCACCATTGACTTGAATGTCCACGACGTGAAAACCACGACCAAAGGTGGTGACATGTTGCGCGAAACCTTGGCGCGTATGGAAGCCGCAGTGGCGGCGGTGCGCAGTAACTCTGCGAGCATCGAGGTGGCTTGCTCTGAAATCGCCAGCGGTAATCAGGACCTCAGCAACCGGACAGAGCAGACGGCTGCCAATTTGCAGCGTACCTCCAGCAGCATGACCCAGCTGACCAGTGCGGTGCAACAGTCCGCAGAAAATGCGCGCGAGGCTAACCAACTGGCCATGACGGCCAGCACTACCGCCACCAAGGGGGGTGAAGTGGTGGGCCAAGTGGTGCAGACCATGCAGGGCATCAACGAAGCCAGCCGCAAGATCAGCGACATCATCAGCGTGATCGACGGCATCGCTTTCCAAACCAATATTCTTGCTTTGAATGCGGCGGTGGAGGCTGCACGTGCCGGCGAGCAAGGCCGTGGCTTTGCCGTGGTGGCAAGTGAGGTCCGCTCACTCGCTGGCCGAAGCGCAGAAGCCGCAAAGGAAATCAAGACCCTCATCAACGCCAGTGTCGAGCGTGTGGAACAAGGCAGCGCACTGGTGAACCATGCAGGGGAGACCATGACGGAAGTCGTGACCAGCATCCGCCGTGTGACCGACATCATGGGTGAGATCAGCGCCGCCAGTACCGCTCAGGCCCAAGGCGTCAGCGAGGTCAGTGAAGCGGTCACCGAGATGGACCAAGCGACGCAACAGAACGCGGCGTTGGTGGAGGAGATGGCAGCGGCAGCCGGCAGCTTGCGCAGCCAGGCCCAGGAGCTGGTGCAGACGGTTTCGGTGTTTCACCAATAAGCGGCAACGGATCTGAATCCGCCCTTGTGTCTCCCGGTCTTTTCCGGCTGAGGCATGATCAGCGCGTCCATCGCTTCTGGTCGCGTTATGTCCTCTGAACTCCGCCCTGCACACCGGTACGCCAACTCCGATCCTGGGGTCGTGATCGGCAATTTCCCATGGTACGAGATGGTCTGGCGCTCACTCCGTGGCGATTTCAAGCCCCAGACCGAACCCGCGGACGGGTATGCTGGATTTGAAAAGGCCTGGTCGGTGCCGGTGGACCATGCGCGGCTGCTGCAGCGGCAGGACGCGCCTCGCGTGACCTGGCTGGGTCATGTAACGGTTCTGTTGCAAGTGGCCGGACTCAATGTGTTGATGGATCCGACCCTCTCCGATTTTGCCGGACCCATGGGCAAGTTTGGCGCGCGCCGCAGAGTGCGTGCTCCCATCAGCCCTGAGCAATTGCCGCCCATCGATCTGGTGCTTATTTCGCACAACCATTACGACCACTTGTGCGATGCCACCATCACGCGCCTGTTGGCCTCGGGCCAAACGCCCGAGTTTCTGGTGCCCAAGGGCTTGAAAGCCTGGTTTGATCGCCGGGGTATTGCCAACGTGACCGAGTTGGATTGGTGGCAGTCCGTGGACATGCCCCACAAGGTCAAGCTGCACTTCACACCATCGCAGCATTGGAGCCGGCGCACACCTTGGGATACCAATGCATCGCTGTGGGGCGGATATTGTCTGGAGTGGTCACGCCCCGGGGCTCAGCCTTGGCGCTTTCTATTCCCCGGCGATACGGGCTACAGCAAGGACTTCAAAACCATACGCCAGCGCATAGGCGCCATGGACTTTGTGGCATTGCCCATAGGCGCTTATCTGCCACGAGACTTCATGAAACCAATGCATGTGAACCCGACCGATGCCGTACAGATGCTGCTGGATCTGGATGCGCCGCTGGCCATGGGGGTGCATTGGGGCACCTTCATGCTCACTCAAGAGGCCTTCGACCAACCACCACGCGATCTGGCCGCTGCGCTGCAAGCGCAAGGGCTGGCGCAAGACCGCGTGTGGTTGTTGCGGCATGGCGAAACCCGCGCCATACCGCTGCCTGCCTGAACGGCGTTATACCGCGCGGGGCTTGACCTTGGAGGCTGCCAACTTCGCGTTGGCGCGGGCCGTGTCGGTATCAGTGGCGCGCGCCAAGGCCACGCCCATGCGTCGCTTGGTGAAGCTCTCGGGTTTGCCGAACAGGCGCAGGTCTGTGTTGGGCACACGCAGGGCCTCTTCCACACCATCAAACACTATGCCCTGTGCTTCCACGCCGCCGTAAATCACAGCGCTGGCACCCGGGTTGCGCAAAGAGGTGTCCACCGGCAAACCCAGAATGGCGCGGGCATGCAGTTCAAACTCGCTTTGGTGCTGCGTGCACAAAGTCACAAGACCGGTGTCATGCGGGCGCGGGCTTACTTCGCTGAACCACACCTGGTCACCCTTCACAAACAATTCCACACCGAACAAGCCCTGCCCACCGAGGTTGTCGGTCACGGTCTTGGACACTTCACGCGCGCGCTCCAACGCGGTGGGGTGCATCGCCATGGGTTGCCAGCTTTCCACATAGTCACCACTGACCTGGATGTGGCCGATAGGATCGCAGAAACTGGTCACGATGTTTCCATCCGCGCCCACAGAGCGCACGGTCAGTTGTGTGATTTCATAGTCGAAGTCGATGAAGCCTTCCACGATCACTCGACCATGGCTGACGCGGCCGCCAGCCATGGCGTAGTCCCATGCTTTTTGTACGTCAGCCGGGCCGTCGATTTTGCTTTGGCCCTTGCCGGAGCTGCTCATCACCGGCTTGACGATACAGGGGTAGCCGATGCCCGGCTTGCCATTCACACCTTCAATCGCAGCCTGGAGTTCAGCCAGTGAGTCGCAGAATTGGTAGGGGCTGGTTGGCAAGCCCAGTGTTTCCGCCGCAAGGCGGCGTATGCCTTCGCGGTCCATGGTCAGGCGCGCAGCGCGTGCTGTCGGAATCACGCGGACGGTGCCAGCGGCCTCCAGCTCTTCAAGCATGGGCGTGGCAATGGCTTCAATTTCGGGGACCACCAGCATGGGGCGCTCGGCTTCCACCAGCGCCTTGAGCTGAGCGGGGTCGCTCATGGTGATGGTGCGTGCATGGTGGGCCACCTGCTGGCCGGGTGCGTTTTCGTAGCGGTCCACGGCAATGGTCTCCACGCCCAGACGCTGCAGTGCAATCAGTACTTCCTTGCCCAGTTCTCCGCTGCCCAGCAGCATGACTTTGGTGGCATTGGGGGACAGTGGGGTTCCTAGGGTGGTCATATCAGGTGTGTGATGAGAGGGCGGGACTCTATTGTCGCTTGCCGCCCGTCAGGCCCTTGGACCACTCACGATGCGCGTTTGAGTGTCCACACAGCGATCATTGATTTAACCAAATGCAGGATTTAATTAATCTATTTGTGTAATTTAATTAAATAATATAAATTTGTGTTGCCTGAAGTCTCTTTGTGGAGAAGTTCTCATGAACAAAACGCCGTGGTATTCCCGTCTGGGTGTGGGGGGCAAGCTCTCATTGAGCATCGTCGCGCTGGTTGGTGTCTTTGTGGCGGTGCTGGTCGGCAGCATCGGATACACCTTGGGGCAGGTGATCGAAAGCCGTGCCAACCGTGAGGTGGGAGACAAAACCAAACTCATCGTCGATCTGGTGGAGGCCACAGACGCTGACTTGCGTAAACGTGCGGTCGGCCTCTCCAAAACCTTCGCGGCCAAGTTGAGTGGGGGCTTTGCGCTCAGCGGCGAGACCGTCAACATCGGGGACAAACCCACACCCGTCCTGACACTCGCGGGCAAGCCGGTCAACATGGATTTCGGTCTGGTGGACCAGTTCACAGAGGCTACCGGCGCTGTAGCGACCGTCTTTGCGAGCAGTGGAGAGGACTTCGTCCGTGTGACCACCTCCCTCAAGAACGACAAAGGTGAGCGGGTGGTGGGTACGCAACTCGACCGGGCCCACCCGGGTTACAAGGCGGTCCGCGAGGGCAACAGCTTCACCGGCCTTGCAGCATTGTTCGGCCGCCAGTACATGACGCACTACGAACCCATCAAAGATGGCACGGGCAAGGTGGTCGGCCTGGCATTTGTGGGGTTGGACTTCACGGATTACCTCAAGAGTCTCAAAGACACCATCCGGGCCATGAAGATCGGCAACTCCGGGTACTTTTATGTGCTCGATGCGCGACCGGGCGCCAACTACGGCAACCTTATCGTGCACCCCGCATCGGAAGGTAAAAACATTCTGGACTCCAAGGATCCGGACGGACGGGAGTTCATCAAGGACATCCTTGAGCAAAAGTCCGGGACTATCCGCTACCCGTGGATCAATGCCAGCATGGGCGAAACCAAAGCACGCGAAAAAGTGGTGGCCTTCACCTTCCTGAAGCCCTGGAACTGGGTTGTTGCGGGCGGAACCTATGTGGATGAATACACCAGCGAAGTCCGCTCAGTACGAAACATCTTTGCGATGTCGGGGCTGGTGGTGGTCGTATTCACGGCCATGGTTCTGTTCTACATGGTCAAGCGCACAGTGACCCGGCCTTTGAAAGAGGTGCAAAGCGCCGCGAGCCGTATTGCCGGTGGTGACCTTACAGTGCAACTGAGCAAACGCAGCAGTGACGAAATCGGCCAAATGGTGGATGCCATCAATCAGATTGGTTCAGGTCTGGCTAGCGTGGTCGAGTCCGTGCGGGAGGGCTCAGAAAGCGTGGCCAATGCCAGCTCAGAAATTGCCCAAGGTAACCAGGATCTGTCCATGCGAACCGAGCAGCAGGCGAGTGCTTTGCAGCAAACCGCCAGCAGCATGGCCACCCTGAGTGGTACGGTGAGCCACAACGTGGACAACGCGAAGCAAGCGAACCAGTTGGCCATCAGCGCGTCAGATGTGGCCATGCGCGGCGGACAAGTGATGGAGCAGGTGGTGGAGACCATGAAGGGCATCAACCAGTCTTCCGCCCGCATTGCCGACATCATCGGCGTGATCGACGGGATTGCCTTCCAGACCAACATCCTCGCGCTCAATGCGGCGGTGGAGGCAGCCCGGGCCGGCGAGCAGGGGCGTGGATTTGCTGTGGTGGCCAGCGAGGTGAGGTCATTGGCGGGCCGAAGTGCAGAGGCCGCCAAAGAAATCAAAACCCTGATCAGCGACAGCGTGGGCCGCGTGGAGCAGGGCACGCAACTGGTCAATCAAGCGGGCGAGACCATGACCGAGGTGGTGGCATCCATTCGCCGGGTGAACGACATCATGGGCGAAATCACAGCGGCCAGTTCAGAACAGAGCAACGGGGTCAGTCAGGTCAGTGAGGCGGTCAACCAGATGGACCAGACCACTCAGCAAAACGCGGCGCTGGTCGAAGAAATGGCCGCTGCTGCGAGCAGCCTGCGTACCCAGGCCGGGGAGCTGGTGAACACGGTCTCGGTGTTCCGCACCGGCAGCGGAGACGGCAGTGCGTCCCCGCGTCTACTTGCGCATTAAGGTGCTCTTGCCAAAAAGCGACTCGATCAAGTCCACCGCCACCTCCGCCGTGCGGTTGCGCTCATCCAGCGCGGGGTTGAGCTCAAACACATCGAGGCTGGCCATGCGACCGGTGTCGGCAATCATCTCCATGCACAGCTGCGCTTCGCGGTAGGTGGGGCCACCCCGGACGGTGGTGCCCACGCCGGGGGCGATGTCGGGGTCCAGAAAGTCCACGTCAAAGCTCACATGCAAGTGGGTGTTGCTGTCGATCAAGGCCAAGGCCAACTCCATCGCGGCGCGCATGCCCATCTCATCGATGTAACGCATGTCAAAGACCTCCAGGTCCTGCTCATGCACAAAGCGCTTTTCGCCCTCGTCCACGCTGCGGATGCCGATCTGGCGCACCCACTTAGGGCTGATGGCCGGCACCTGCCCACCGATCTCAATCAGCTCTTGCGGCCCGAAGCCACACAGACAGGCCACCGGCATGCCGTGGATGTTGCCGCTGGGGGTGAGCGTGTTGGTATTGAAGTCAGCGTGGGCGTCCAGCCACAGCACCCGCAGTTTTCTGCCGGTATCGCGGCAGTGACGTGCCACAGCACTGATGGACCCTATGCCCAGGCAGTGATCCCCGCCCAGCACGATGGGCAGGCGGCCGTCCTGCAGCTCGGCGTACACCGCGTCATGCAGACTGCGGTTCCAGGCGGTCACTTCGGGCAGGTGGCGGTAGCCGTTTACCGGCGGTTGCCACGGGTTACTCGGGCCGCTCAGGTTCCCCTTGTCCAGCACTTCCAGGCCATGGCTTTGCAGCACGCTGGTGATGTTGGCTACGCGCAGGGCTTCCGGGCCCATGCTGGCGCCACGGCTGCCCGCGCCGATGTCGGTAGGTGCGCCAATCAGGCTTATCTTGTGGTTCATGGTGTTTGCAACTGGAATGCAGGAAGACGCTCGCCGACCAGCAGGCCGCGTGCGTTGCGGATTTCGGCGGCTCGCCAGGGCTTCAGTGCGGCGCGTTGCGCATCATCCAGCCAACCCAGTTGGTCCAGCACCTCGACGCTGGCGGCAAACAGGGCGGGTTTGTTGCCGTCAATGATCTTGAGGGCAAAAGCCTCGCCACGGCTTTTGCTGCCGACCACCTGCACACCGTCGGCACCGACCTTGCTGACCCAGTCGCCCCGGCCCACGCGCATAAAGTCCAGGTCGTTGCGGCCGGTACCGCTCACCATCTCAGGGTAGGCTGTCATGGCCTCGCTCAGGAGGGCAAAGCTGGCACCAAACTCCGGGTCTTGTGCGCCACTGGCCAAGCGTGCATAGCCACGCGCCAGCTTGGAGAGGGGCATGGCGAAGTTGGGCGCCGAGCAGCCGTCGATGCCGCGAGGCATGTCTTGCACATCCATTCCCACAGCGCGTGCCACATCGCGGGCAATGGCCTGCTGTAAAGGGTGCTCAGGTGCGGTGTAGTCGTCCAGCGGCAGGCCATGCTGCTCGCAGTACGCCACAAAACCCGCATGCTTACCGCTGCAGTTGTTATGGGCCTCGGTGTAGGTGGCGCCCTCGGGGGCGCCCTTGTCAAAGTAGCTGAAGAGCAGCGGCACATGGCAGCCGCAACGCAAGGTTTTGTAGCTGTGCCCGGCCTTGGCCAGCATGCTGTTGGCGGCATCCACATGCATGGCTTCGCCGTTATGGCTGGCGCAGAGCAACGCGTTCTCGGCTTGGTTAAAGCCAAACTGCGCCGGGCCACCGGCTTCTACAAAAGGCAATGCTTGCAAGGCCTTGAGCGTGGAACGGGTGAAGGTCACCAGATGCGGGTCGCCGGCAAAAGCTTTGAGGCTGCCGGCGCGGTCGGTCACGGCGACGGCGCCGAAGTGCAAACATTCGGGCGTGCCGCCACGGGTGAGTTGGATCAGGGGTGTGAGGTTCAAGGGCAGTGCTCTCCTAAGCCAGAGCGTAGCCGAATTCGCTTCCACAGGCCCATACCCTGTCTATACTGAAACGCTATTGCCACTGCCAACATTTGCATAGCCCATGCTGACACCCGAACAGAAAACCCGCTACGCGCAGGACGGCTACATCATCCTGCCGGATTTCAAGTCTGCTGCCGAGATCGCCGCCTTGCGCGCAAGGGCCGAGGCCATCGTCGAGGCCTTTGACCCTGCTGAAAGCAAAACCGTCTTCACCACCAATGAACAGGCCCGCAAGGTGGACCGCTACTTCCTGGACTCAGCCGAGCGCATCAGCTGCTTCTTTGAAGAGGAGGCGTTCGGTCCCGATGGTGAGCTGCGCCAGGCCAAAGCCCTGTCGATCAACAAAATCGGCCACGCCATGCACGACCAGGACCCGGTGTTCGAGGCCTTTTCGCATGGCTCGGCACTGGCGGAGGTCGCCGCGGATGTGGGGCTTGCCCGCCCGCAGGTATGGCAGTCCATGTACATCTTCAAGCAGCCCGGTATCGGCGGTGAAGTAGGCTGGCACCAGGACGCCACCTTCTTTGACACCACGCCCATCAGCGTGACCACCTTCTGGTTCGCACTGGAACACGCCACGCTGTCCAATGGTTGCCTGTGGACCGAGCCCGGTGGTCATCGGGGCCCCCGCGGTGTGCTGCGAGAGCGCTTTGAGCGCCATGGCGATATGGTCACCATGAACAAACTCGATGCCACTCCGTGGCCTGCCAGCAATGTGAATGCGATTCCACTGGAGGTGAAGGCCGGTGCGCTGGTGGTGTTCCACGGGTTGTTGCCCCATTACAGCGCGCCCAACCGCTCTGCGGTTTCGCGCCATGCTTACACCCTGCATGTGACGGATGCCGGCACCGAGTACGCGGCCACCAACTGGCTGCAACGGAATGCAAATCAGCCGGTACGCGGTTTCTTGATCTGATTGCTATGAATTAGATAGCTACTGGCGCATATGGTATGGGCGCCAGTGGCTTATTTGTTACCTGAAGTTAGGCGGGGCGTATCCAAGGCTATAGGGTGCCAGGGCCTACAAACTGTTGCATTCAGCGGGCTTTTTCGGCTTTTCAAGCCGGCAGGCTTGTGCCACAGTAGGTTCCTGAGTGTGTCAGGAGTGCGCCATGAAAGTCCTAGCCTTCGCATCCCTAAGCTGTGCCGTGCTGGCGGGGCCTGTGTGCGCGCAGGAGCTGATTTCACTCACGCGCCTGCCATCCGGTGCAGCGCCCTCCCTCAATCAGTCGGACCGCAGCCTCTTGGCCAAATCGGACTCGGACCGCAAATCTATCGAAGCATCCCTGCAAAACACCCTGGTGGCTTATGACACCCGGCACGACGGGGCCCGGAAAAAACTGGGTGTGGCACTGACTTCGTTCAGCAGCATCCCCTTGGAACTGGCCTATGACCCCAACGGCAAAAACCTGATGGCCCAATGGCGTTCGGTTTACACCACCGCAGCGGGACAGTCCTTTCAGTACCAGGCATTCGTGGGCGAGTCCGGCACCATCAACTTCGTGATCAGCTCGAAGTTCTAATGGCGATCCGCTTCGGCGTTCAGCGGAAAAACAAGGGCATCAACAGCGACGCCAATACCACTTGCAGGCCCAGCGCCAGCCCGGCGTAGGCGCCGGCATCCGCATTTACCTGGAGCGCGCGTGCCGCGCCTATGCCGTGCGAGGCGGTGCCCAGCGCAAAGCCGCGTGCGGCCCAGCCGTTGCCACTATAGGGAAGGCGCAGCAGGCCAAAAATGAGCCTGCCGCTCAGTGCCCCGATCAGGCCGGTGAGCACGGCAAACACGGCTGACAGCGCAGGAATACCACCTATCTTTTCAGCGATGCCCATCGCCACGGGCGCGGTTACGGACTTGGGCGCCATGGACAACAGCACATCGCCGGGCAAACCCAGGGCCCAGCCCAGTGCCAGTGCGGATCCGCTGGCCGCCG
Organism: Curvibacter sp. AEP1-3; assembly: GCF_002163715.1. Lineage (GTDB taxonomy): Bacteria > Pseudomonadota > Gammaproteobacteria > Burkholderiales > Burkholderiaceae_C > Allorhodoferax. Next base: position 2,332,418 of record NZ_CP015698.1, on the reverse strand, counting down.
TGCCGCCGACCAAGGCGGCCACGAGCAAACGCCCCAAACGTTTTTGCACTTCGACCCTGCGTTGCCACAGGGGCCAGCCCAAGGCAACGACCGCCGGTCCCAGCAAAAAGTGGATGAACTGCGCACCCGAGAAGTATCCCGGGTAGCTCACCCCGGTGGCCAGCAAGAGGCTGGCGAGGATGAGCACGCTCCAGAGCACCGGGTTGGCCCAGACGGCTTGGCCGGTGCGCTGGTACACAGCGTGCGCCAGCACATAGGTCACCAGGGTGGCCGTCAGGCCGAAAAGTGGTGTGGCCGACAGGTAGACCCACAGGGCCACGACGTCAGCCATGGGGAGCCTCGTCTTCCGTGTCCCGGCGGCTCAGGGTGTACAGGGTCAGTGCCGTGACGGCAAGACCTATCCAGGTGGAAAGCACCAGCACCACCAGCATGCGCCCGCCATATTGGCTGAGCAGGGCCAAGTGGGTCATGACGCCCACCCCGACCGGTATGAACAAAAGCGAGAGATGACTGAGCAGAAAGTCCGCGCACTGGCTGACGGGCTCACGCACCAGGGGCCACTGAAGGGCCGGAATCAGCAAGACCATGCCGACCACCGGGCCCGGAAACGGCAGGTGCAGACCGCGGGCCAGCAACTCACCGGCGCTTTGCAGCGCCAGGAGCCAGGCCAAGCCGCGCAAGCCTTGCATGGCGGCTAGAACCGGGGCAGGTCCGGGTGCTTGATCTTGCCGCCGCGCACCAGTTCCTTGCCGTACTCCGCACAGCGGTGCAGGGTAGGAATCACCTTGCCGGGGTTGAGCAGGCTCTTGGGGTCGAACGCCTCTTTGAGGGCGAACATCTGGGCGTTCTCTTGCGCGCTGAACTGCACGCACATGCTGTTGAGCTTTTCCACGCCCACGCCATGCTCGCCGGTCACGGTGCCGCCCATGGCGACGCTGGTTTCCAGAATTTCGGCGCCGAACAGCTCGCAGCGGTGCAGTTGGTCGGGGTCATTCGCATCGAACAAGATCAGCGGGTGCAGGTTGCCGTCCCCGGCGTGGAACACGTTGGCGCAGCGCAGTTGGTATTTCTTCTCCATCTCTGCAATGGCCAGCAGGATGTCGGCCAGCCGCGCGCGGGGAATGGTGCTGTCCATGCACATGTAGTCAGGGCTGATGCGGCCGCTGGCGGGGAAGGCGTTCTTGCGCCCGCTCCAGAAGCGCAGGCGTTCTGCCTCGCTGTTGCTCACCGCAATGCCGGTGGCGCCGGCGGCGCGCAGCACTTCGCTCATGCGGCCGATTTCCTCTTCCACTTCTTCGGGTGTACCGTCGCTTTCGCAAAGCAAAATCGCTTCGGCACTCAGGTCGTAGCCCGCATGCACAAAGTCTTCTACGGCGGCGGTCATGGGCTTGTCCATCATCTCCAGCCCGGCGGGGATGATGCCGGCGGCGATCACCGCGGCCACCGCATCACCCGCTTTGCGCAAGTCGTCAAAGCTGGCCATGATGCAGCGGGCCAGCTGGGGCTTGGGCACCAGTTTGACAGTAACCTCGGTGGTCACGGCCAGCATGCCCTCGCTGCCGACCACCACGCTCATCAGGTCGTAGCCGGGCGCGTCGAGCGCATCACCACCAAATTCGATGGGCGCACCTTCCATGGTGAAGCCACGCACTTTGAGCACGTTGTGCAGCGTCAGCCCGTATTTCAGGCAGTGCACGCCGCCCGAGTTCTCGGCCACGTTGCCGCCAATCGTGCAGGCAATCTGGCTGCTGGGGTCCGGCGCGTAATACAGCCCGTAGGGTGCGGCCGCTTCGCTGATGGCCAGGTTGCGCACGCCGCACTGCACCACCGCTGTACGGCTGCGCTTGTCTACCTTCAGGATTTTGTTGAACTTGGCCAGCGAGAGTGTGACCCCCATGGCGTGGGGCATGGCTCCACCCGACAGGCCGGTGCCCGCGCCGCGAGCCACCACCGGCACATTCAAGTCATGGCACACCCGCAGCACCGCAGCCACTTGGTCTTCGGTTTCCGGCAGGGCCACCAGCAAGGGGCGCTGGCGGTAGGCAGTCAGGCCGTCGCATTCATAGGGCGTGGTGTCTTCCGTCTGGTAGAGCAGCGCATGCTTGGGTAAATAAGCCTCTAGCGCCGGCAGAATCAGCGCAAGCAGCTCTCTTTTTTGTAGCATTTCCCGGGCGGTTGGATCAAGTGGGGCGTTCATGGAGGAGTCCGGTGCTTAAGAGGAAATGACGGAAAGCCTCACTCTAAAAGAAAGCGAAGCCCCGTGGTGTGAAGAAACTTGCAGCGCTGCGTGAAAAAGGGCTAGTCAAAGGCCGCTGGGGCGACTAACCCACGGCTTTTTTGAGCCATTCGGCAAAGGCCGCCACTTCCCAGCGGTCCATGGCCCCGGTGCGCCAGCACAGGTAGTGCGCGTGGGGGCTGGGTGCATTGTGGGCATACAGCCGCACCAGCGAGCCGTTGTCCAGCCAGGGCGAACCCAGCTTCAGGCGGATCAGGCCCACGCCCATGCCGGCGGCGGCGCCATCGCACATGAGGCCGATGTCGTTGAACTGCGAGCCCTCTACCGGCTCCGGCCAGTCCAGCCCGTTGGCGGCAAACCAGGTGCGCCAGGGTTCCAGCGGGCTGCGCAACAGGGGCAGGTTGGCCAGGTCTTGCGGGGTTTCGAACGGGCCGTGTTCCCGCACAAAAGCGGGTGAGGCCAGGGGCGTGATCTCGTCCTTCATGAGGCACACATGCTCCATGTCGGCATAGCGGCCAGCCCCGAAGCGCACCATCAGGTCTGCATCTTCGGCCACCACGTCCAACAAGGGAATGGAGACCTGCAGCGTCAGGTCGATCTCGGGGTAGGCGTCGGTGAACTGGCGCAGCCGCGGGATCAAAATGGAGCGCGAAAACGTGGGCGTGACCGCGAGGCGCAGCTTGCGCTTGCCCGGTGCCGCAGCGGCGCTGGGAAACTTCTGGAGGATGGTGAGCCCTTCACGCACATGGGCCAGGTATTCGCTGCCCTCAGTGGTCAGCGAAAAGTCCGCGCGGCCGAACAGCTTGGTGCCGATGATTTGCTCCAGCTGCCGCACCCGGTGGCTCACCGCGCTGGGTGTGACAAAGAGTTCTTCTGCCGCCAGGGTGACCGAGCGCAGGCGCGCCAGGGCTTCAAAGGTCAACAGGCACTGAATCGGGGGGATGCGGGAGGCACTCATGGCGGGGATGATGCCACTGAACCCTTGCGCTTATCTACCCCTTCAAAGAGCCGTATCACCGCACAGCCAGCTTGCGGCAAGGTTCACCCGTTAGGATTCAGCATCTTGCGCAATACGTCAGATGTGCCCCGGTATTCGAAATGCTCTCTTTTTGATAGCTTTTCGCGCATATTTTGTGGGCGCTAGACCCTGATTAAGCACTCAATCCTTTGAAGAAAAACGCTACCTCTGCCCCGTCAGCCGCCGCCAAACCCAAGGCGGTGCCGGCCCGCGTGCGCAAAGTTGCTGTACCTGAGGCTGCTCCGGTAGAACCTGTAGACACCAGCTACTTGCGTACGCTGGTGGGCTACAACGCCCGCCGCGCGTCCCTTGCGATCATCGAGTCCTTTATGGTGCGCATGGCGCCCTATGACCTGAAGGTGGTGGACTTCTCGGTGCTCTCGCTGGTCGCCCACAACCCGGGCATCACGTCCCGCCAGCTGTGCGCAGCGCTCAACGTGCTGCCACCCAACTTGGTGGGTTTGATTGCGACACTGGAACGGCGGGGACTGATCGAACGTCTGCCCCACCCGAGTGACGGCCGGGCCATGGGCGTGCACCTCACGCCCCAAGGTCTAGAGCTAATGGTGCAGGCGGAGAAAACGGCATTCGACCTGGAGATGGATGCGACCTCCCGTTTGACGGATGCAGAACGCAAAACCCTGATCCGCCTGCTGCAAAAGGTTTACACCCCGGCCGACTGAGCGGCGCTTTACTCGCCGGCTACCGCCGTGGGGTCCAGGCGCAGCAAACGCACCGCGTTGTCTTTCAGGATGCCGGGCATCACCTCGGGTTTGAAGCCCGCCTCCTGGAAATCTTTCATCCACCGCTCCGGGGTAATGAGCGGGTAGTCCGAGCCGAACAAGACGCGGTCTTTGAGCAAGGTGTTGGCGTATTGCACCAGTTGCTTGGGAAAGTATTTGGGGCTCCAACCGGAGAGGTCGATCCAGACATTGGGCTTGTGGGTGGCCACACTCAAGGCCTCGTCCTGCCAAGGGAAGCTGGGGTGGGCCATCACGATCTGCATGTCCGGGAAATCAATGGCCACATCGTCCAGGTGCATGGGGTTGCTGTATTCGAGCCGCAGTCCGCCGCCGCAGCGCATGCCGCTGCCGATGCCACTGTGGCCGGTGTGAAAAATGGCGGGCATGCCGTACTCGGCAATCACTTCATAGATGGGCCAGGCCATCTTGTCGTAGGGGTGGTAGGCCTGCACCGTGGGGTGGAACTTGAAGCCCTTGATGCCGTGCTCCTCAATCAGCTTTCGCGCCTCGCGCGCGCCCATCTTGCCTTTGTGCGGGTCGATGCTGGCAAAGGCGGTCATCATGTCGCTATTGGCTTTGGCGGCTTCGGCAATCTCTTCGTTGGGGATGCGGCGGCGGCCCATTTTGGACTCCGCGTCCACGGTGAACATGACTAAGCCGATTTTCTGTTCCCGGTAATACGCCACGGTTTCCGCAATCGTGGGGCGTCGCCCGTTCTTGAAGTACTTGTCGGCGGCCCGGTCGTATTCCTCGCCGTAGTTGTCAAACGGGTTCCAGCAACTCACTTCCGCGTGGGTGTGGATATCGATGGCGCGCAGGTTTTTGTAGTCCATGGTTGTCTCCTGTGGGTTGTCTTTGGACGCACGGAGGCAGCCTCCCTCATTGCGGTCTTCCGGGGAAGAGAGTCGAGGGAAACTACCTAGAAAAAGAGTTTTCAAATGTCTTGATTTGGTTATTAACTATAACCAAAATTGCGCCATTATGAAAACTTTTACGCAACACCCCGATATCCATTTCGAACGCCTCGGTGAGGAACAAGAAGTGGCGGTGATCCGCCTGACCCGCGGCGCCAAGCGCAACGCCCTGAACGACGGACTCATCCTCGCGCTGCGGGATCTGTTCGAAAACATGCCCGAGGGAGTGCGCGCCGCGGTGATCGCCGGCGAGGGCCCGCACTTCTGTGCAGGCCTGGACTTGAGTGAGCTCAAAGAGCGGGACGCGGGCCAGGGCTTGCATCACTCCCGCATGTGGCACGCCGCACTGGAGCGTGTGCAATACGGGCCTGTTCCGGTCATCGCAGCTCTGCAAGGCGCTGTGGTCGGTGGAGGCTTGGAGTTGGCAAGCGCTTGCCATATTCGTGTTGCGGATGCGTCCACTTTTTATGCCTTGCCGGAAGGTTCCCGCGGCATTTTTGTGGGCGGCGGCGGTGCCGTACGTATTCCTAAATTGATCGGTGCGGCCCGTATGACCGACATGATGCTCACCGGCCGTGTGTACAACGCGCAGGATGGTGAGCGCATTGGTCTTGCGCAATACCTGGTGCCGGAAGGCGCAGCCTTCGACAAGGCGCTGGAGCTGGCGGTGCGCGTGGCGCAGAACGCACCCCTGACGAACTACGCCTTGATGCACGCCTTGCCGCGCATTGCAGAACAGCCGGCTGACCAGGGCTTCTTCACCGAGGCCATGATGGCGGCCATTGCCCAGAGCGCACCGGAAGCCAAGACACGGCTGAACGACTTTCTGGAAGGTCGCGCCGCCAAGGTGCGCAAGCAGGACTGAGGACATGAGCGACATGCAACTCCCCGCCCCCCGCTACCGCGCCACCAAGTTTGGCGTCACTCGCATTACGGTGTCAGACGGTGCCCCCGGCGTTCGCTATCTGCAGGCTGATCTGGCATTAGGCGCATACGCCCGCCGGATTACTGACTTCCTCGTGCATTGGGCAGAGACCACACCGGACCAGACCTTTCTGGCCCGACGCCAGCAGATGCCGGATGGCACGACCGGCGAATGGCAGCACATCTCTTATGCCCAAGCACTCGCGAGTGCTCGCAGCATCGGGCAGGCGCTGCTAGACCGGGGCTTGAGCCCGGAACGGCCAGTCGTCATCCTGAGCGAAAACAGCCTCGAGCACGCCATGATGGCGCTGGGTTGTCTGTATGCCGGCGTGCCCTACTGCCCGGTGTCTCCAGCCTATGCCACCGTGAGCCAGGACTACGAAAAGCTGCGCCATGTGATGGATACCCTGACCCCGGGGCTGGTATTCGTGGCGGATGCCACTCGCTATGGCGCGGGAGTTGCCGCCACCGTAGGCCCGGATGTTGAGGTGGTGGCTGCACTAGGGCAATTGCAAAGTCGGGAGGCTACCTCTTACGCATCCCTGCTCGCCACACCAGCCACGCCTGCCATAGATGCGGCTATGCATGCCACCGGCCCGGGGACGATCGTCAAGTTCTTGTTCACTAGCGGTTCCACCAAGCTTCCCAAACCGGTCATCAACACGCAGCGCATGTGGTGCGCAAACCTGCAGCAGATTTCCTTGTCCTTACCCGTGTTTGCTGAAGCACCGCCAGTGTTGGTGGACTGGCTGCCCTGGAATCACACCTTCGGGGGTAACCACAACTTCGGGCTTACGCTACAGCATGGCGGCACCCTCTACATCGACGACGGCAAGCCCACTGCAGCCCTGATCGGGGAGACGCTGCGCAACCTGCGCGAGATTGCGCCGACGGTGTACTTCAATGTGCCCACCGGCTTCGAGATGATCGCATCTGCCATGGAGTCGGATTCGGCATTGCGCACTACCTTGCTGTCTCGCCTGAAGGTGTTTTTCTATTCCGGTGCAGGTTTGTCCCAACCCGTGTGGGACAAGCTGCATGCCATTCAGGAGTCCGCCATCGGCGAGCGGATCGTAATGGCCACCGGGCTGGGCATGACCGAGTCTTCGCCCTCCGCCATGTTCGTCAACAGCCCGGATGTGGCGTCCGGCGACATCGGCGTGCCAGTGCCCGGCATGACGCTCAAACTGGTGGATGTGGATGGCAAAACCGAGGTGCGCTACCGCGGACCCAACGTGACCCCGGGCTACTGGCGGTCAGATGCGGCTACGCGGGATGCGTTTGATGAAGAAGGCTATCTGTGCACCGGAGATGCGGTGAAGTGGATCAGCGAGGCTGATATTCACCGGGGCCTGCGTTTTGACGGTCGGATTGCCGAGGACTTCAAGCTCTCTACGGGCACGTTTGTGAGCGTGGGGCCCATGCGCGCCAAGATCGTGGTGTCGGGTGCTCCCTACATTCAAGATGCGGTGATTACCGGACTGAACCGCAAAGAGGTCGGTGCCTTGCTATTCCTGTCAGCGGCCTGCCGCGACGTGGCCAACCTGCCTGCTGAAGCGCCTTGGGCTGACGTGGTTCAGAGTGCCCCAGTGCGCCAGCGCATCGAAGCCATCGTCGACCAGCTGGCTCGTGAGGCCACTGGCAGTGCAAGCCGAGTCGCCCGCGTACTTTTGATGGTGGAGCCACCTTCCGCCGTAAAGGGCGAGATCACCGACAAGGGCTCCCTGAACCAGCGCGCAGTGCTGAAACATCGTCATGCACTGGTCGAAGGCCTGCACGACGACACCCTCCCTTTCATCATCAAGCCCACGGTCTGAGCGCGTCGCGCCGAAGGAACACACATGAATATTCAAGGGCAAACCGCACTGGTCACCGGTGCAGCATCGGGTTTGGGGGAGGCGACTGCCCGTGAACTGGCCAAGCTGGGTGCGAAAGTCGCCGTGCTGGACATTAACGAGGCACAAGCAGAAGCCGTGGCGTCCGCGATCAGGGCAGAGTTCGGGGAAGACCGTGCCATCGGGCTGCGTTGCGACATTACGCAGACCGATAGCGTGCAAGCCGCACTTGCCGCATCGGAGCAAGCACTGGGTGCTGCCCGCATCCTCATGAATGTGGCCGGCATCGGCAGCGCCAAGCGCGTGGTGCAGCGGGATGGCACAGCAGCGCCCCTAGAGGACTTTGCGCGTGTGGTGTCTATCAACCTCATTGGCTCATACAACATCAGTCGCCTGTTCGCGGCAGCCTGCAGCAAGCTGGCGCCGCTGGACAACGGCGAGCGTGGCGTGATGATGTTCACGGCATCCGTGGCGGCTTTTGACGGGCAGGTGGGCCAGCAGGCCTACAGCGCATCCAAAGGCGGTCTGGTCGGCATGACCCTGCCCATGGCCCGAGATCTCGCGCAGCACGCGATTCGAGTGTGCACGGTGGCGCCGGGCTTGTTTGCCACCCCCTTGATGAAGGAGTTGCCGGAAGCCGTGCAGCAGTCCCTCGCGGCCAGCATTCCTTTTCCGCCGCGTTTGGGTAAACCGCAAGAGTTCGCCGAGTTGGCCTGCCACATCGTGACCAATGGACACCTCAATGGCGAAGTGATCCGGCTAGATGGCGCATTGCGAATGGCCCCGCGCTGAGCACCACCACATTTTTCCCTCTGCAAGCTGCTAACTAAAAATAGGAGACAACCATGTTCACACGCAGGCAACTCATCCAGGCCTTTGGCAGCAGCGCTGCTTTGGGCGCGCTGTATCCACTCACTGCGCAAGCGCAGGTAGACCAAGTCAAGGTGTACTTCGGCTTCCCACCGGGCAGTTCCGGCGACACGGTAGCCCGCCGTGTTGCTGAGAAATGGGCGGGAACCCCGTTTAGCAAAAACGCAGGCATTGTGGAAAACAAACCCGGTGCAGGCGGACGCATCGCCTTGGAGGCTCTCAAGAACGCGCCCGCTGATGGATCGGTGCTGGCGCTGTCACAGGTGTCGGCCCTGGCGAGCTATCCGCATATCTTCAGCAAGATGCCATATGCAGACAAGGACTTCGCACCTGTCTCCATCGCCGCCATCATGCACCATGGGCTGGCGGTCGGCCCCATGGTGCCGGCCAATGTAAAAACGGTGAAGGATTTTCTGGCATGGGCCAAGGCCAACCCTAAAGATGCGAGCTATGGATCACCCGGTGCCGGTTCCACACCGCATTTCATCGGGGCATTGCTGGGCATTAACAGTGGGGTAGAGCTCCGGCATGTGCCTTACCGCGGTTCAGTGCCCGGGGTTACCGATCTGGTGGGCGGGCAGGTCGCTGCCATGGTGACGCCCCATGGCGACTACCTGGCCAACTACAAGGCCGGTAAATTGCGGATTCTGGGTACTTCCGGCCCCAATCGCTCACCTTACGCACCTGAAGTGCCCACATTCGCAGAGCAGGGCTTCCCGGAGCTCACGACAGAAGAGTGGTTCGGCTTCTATGCCCCCGCCAATACCCCCAAGCCGGTCGTAATGGCCGCCAATGCAGCCATCAATGCCGCGTTGAAGGAAAAATCGGTGATCGAAAGTCTTGCACTGGTAGGCTTGATTCCCCGCGGCTCCACACCCGAAGAACAGGCGCGCTGGCAAAAGTCAGAGTTCGATACTTGGGGGCCGCTGATCAAAAAAATCGGATTTACCGCTGATTCTTGAGACGCCAGCAAGGCTAATTGGTACTTTTTTCTCTGTCGAGCGCTAAGCAGGCACCGTCTGCTGCGCCTAGGGGGAAACGCTCTATGGAGAAAAAGAAGCGTCAGTAGAATGGCCCTCTTTTTCTCTCGGGAGCCCCCCTGTGTCCGACGCCCTCGCTGTACTCCCGCAATACCTTCTCCCCAAAAAAGCACTGACCGCCTTTGCGGGGGTGATTGCCGGTGCACGGGGTGGCAAAGCAACCACGGCACTGATCCGCTGGTTCATCGGGAAATACAAGGTAAACATGGCCGAAGCGGCCAACCCTGATCCCGCGGCCTACCCCACATTCAACGAATTCTTTACGCGGGCCCTGAAACCGGGTGCCCGTCCGCTGGCCAACGTGCCTTTTGTGTGTCCTGTGGATGGCGCCATCAGCCAATTCGGCGCGATCGACAAAGACCAGATTTTTCAAGCCAAAGGTCACCGCTACAGCAGCACCGCATTGGTCGGAGGCGATGCCCAATTGGCGGCGCAGTTCGACAACGGTACTTTCGCCACCATCTATCTGAGCCCACGGGACTACCACCGCATTCACATGCCGTGTGATGGTGAGTTACGCCGCATGATCTATGTGCCGGGCGACTTGTTTTCGGTCAACCCCACGACTGCGCGTGGCGTGCCGGGCTTGTTTGCCCGCAACGAGCGGGTGGTGTGCGTGTTTGATTCACCTCATGGCGAATTTGTGCTGACCCTGGTCGGCGCCACCGTGGTGGGCAGCATGGCCACCACCTGGCACGGGGTGGTGAATCCGCCGCGCATGCCACAGGTGACCGAGTGGCGCTATGACGCTGGCAAGGTGGTGTTGAAACAGGGCGAAGAGATGGGCCGGTTCTTGCTTGGGTCGACCGTGGTCTTGCTGTTCCGCAAGGACGCACTGCACTTCAATCCCGATTGGGCGCCGGCCAAACCTGTACAGCTGGGTGAAAGTATGGGTATTTAGGCGAGCAAAGGGGGCTGAAATTCAGTATCCTGAGTTTTTTGAAACCCCAAAGAGGGAAAGTATGAATAACGTTGCCATCCTGAACGAATCACCCGTTTCCGTCGTTGGAGAGAGTGGCACCCCTGAACCCGCGCCGTATCAGCGCACCCGCATCACCGCGCTGGAAAACATGACGGTACGCTCCAGCTTGTGGCTCGCATTCGCCAGTGTGTTGTTGGGGGCGGTGGTCATTGGTGTGTTTTCCCTGTTCCAGATGGGCCGCTTGAATGCGTCCACTAAGGCCATTTATGAACAGGAATACGCAGCCGGCCAAGCTGCCGAAGAGGCGCGCGGCCTGATCTTGCGTGCCAGCCGCGCCCAGACCCAGTTACTAACAGCCACTACAGCGGCTGAACGCAACACCTTGGGTGCCGCCATTGAAACCAGCCTGGGTGATATTTCAAAGCGCCTTGACATCATCAAGGGCTTGTCGACCTCTGAGGAAACGATTGCGACCAGCCAGGAATTGATTGAGGCCATGGGCAAGTGGGCTAAACGTCAAAGCGCCTATATCGCTCTCGTGAAGGAGCAACCGCTGGACCTGATGCAAATGAGCACCGACGTTCCTACTGAAGACGCCCGTTTGCTCAATGACACCCGCAAGCTGGAGAAACTGGTCGATACCTTGGTGGAGCAGCGCGCACAGTCTGCCAAGGCCACCATTGAAAATGCCGGCCAGATCTACAAGTCTTCCCAGATGTGGGTGGTCGGCATCATGGTGCTGCTGCTGATTCTGTCGCTGGTCATCAGTGCGTGGGTTACGGGGCGCCTCTCCCGTCAACTGGGCGGTGAACCGGCTTACGCCAAGTCCATTGCTAGCCGGATCGCGGATGGCGATCTGACGATGCAAATCCAGCTCGCACCCAAAGATAACGACAGCTTGCTCTATTCGCTGCGTGACATGCAGATGAAGTTGTCTGACACCATGCGTGATATTGCAGACAGCTCCAAGCAAGTGGCGAATGCCTCACGCGAGATCTCCATGGGGAACCTGGACTTGTCACAGCGCACGGAGCAACAAAGTGCATCGCTCGAAAAAACAAGCACCAACGTGGAACAAATGGCTGCGCTTACCCGGCGCTATGCAGAAAGCGCTGCGGAGGCTGCACAACTTTCCGGCAATGCCAGCCGCTCAGCCCGTTTGGGTGGCGAAGTAGTCGCTGACGTCGTCAGCACCATGGAGAAGATCAGCAAGAGCACCCAGGCCATCCACGGCAACATCAGTGTGATCGAGGGCATTGCGTTCCAGACCAATATCCTGGCGCTCAATGCAGCGGTCGAGGCCGCGCACGCCGGGGAGCAGGGGCGTGGTTTCGCGGTGGTGGCGCAAGAGGTGCGCTCGCTCGCGGAACGCAGTGCCAAGGCGGCCCGTGAAATCAATGCACTGATCGAAGAGTCCACGCGCCAAGTGAAAGAGGGCGCAGAGCTGGCGAGCAAAGCCGGTCAGACCATCAGTGAAATGGCGGACACCGTTCAACAAACCAGCGCTGTGATGGAAGAAATTTCCGGTGCCTCGGCCCAGCAGAGCCACGGCATTGAAGAGATCAACCGGGCGGTCGCGCAGCTGGACGACAGCACCCAGCAGAACGCTGCACTGGTCGAAGAAGCTGCAGCCGCAGCGCAATCGCTGGATGAACAGGCGCAGTCTCTGGATCAGCTGGTCGGGCGCTTCCACTTGCGCAGTTAAGCCCACCGTAGGTATCAACAAAAACGGCGGCCTTGGGCCGCCGTTTTTGTATCCGATGATTCCTTACCGGAAGATCACGGTCTTGTGGCCATTCAAGAGCACGCGGTGTTCGCTATGCCATTTGACGGCGCGAGCCAGCACCTGGCTTTCGGTGTCGCGGCCCAGGGTGGTCAGGTCTTCCACGGTACGGCTGTGGTCCACGCGGGCAACATCCTGCTCAATGATGGGACCCTCATCCAAGTCTGCCGTCACGTAATGGGCGGTTGCACCAATCAGCTTCACACCGCGGTCATGGGCCTGGTAGTAGGGCTTGGCGCCTTTGAAGCTGGGCAGAAAGCTGTGGTGGATGTTGATGGCGCGGCCGTTAAGTTGCCGGCACATGTTGTCACTCAGGATTTGCATGTAACGGGCCAAAACCACCAGTTCTGCACCTTCTGCTTCAATGATTTCCAGCTGTTTGGCTTCGGCCTGTTCTTTGGTGGCTGCAGTCACCGGAATGTGGTGGAAGGGCACGTTGTAGCTTGCGGCGAGTTGGTAAAACTCGCGGTGGTTGGACACGATGGCTCGGATGTCCAAGGGCAGCAGGCCGCTCTTCCAGCGGAACAGCAAGTCATTCAGGCAATGGCCTTCCTTGCTGACCATGATGACCGTGCGCATGGGCTGCGCCATGGTCTGCAGGTTCCACTGGAGCTTGAGAGGTTCGGCAAAAGTGCCCAGTTGGGACTTCAGCTCTGCGTGGCTCAGCTGACTGCAGCTGAATTGCACCCGCATGAAAAACAGACCGGTATCGTGGTCGTTGTACTGGGCTGCTTCTTCAATGTTGCCACCGCGTTCCAGCAAAAAACCCGAAACAGCGTGGACAAGCCCCAAGCGGTCGGGGCAGGAAAACGTAAGGATGTAGGTCTGGCTCATCCCCCGATTGTCGCAGTTCCGCGCAACGGGGGCAGGCCGTGAGCCGCTTGCCCGTTCAGTGCACTTGGACAGGCGTCTGCGCGAGCTCGGCGTACTGTTCCAGCGTGTCTTCCACCTCTTCCTGGGTCGGAGTATTCACCTGCCAGGCCATGATGTGTTGCTGAAAGAGTTCGGCCCATGAGCCGTCCAGGTACACCTCTTTGTTGGAGCGTTTGTCCACGATTTCAAAGCCATGGCGGGCCAGGCTGGGTACGCCCAAAGGATAGCGCTCGGTTTTTTCCGGTGCCTGATCTTCGGCTTCGCCGTTGGCGAGCATGTGCGTGACGGAGAAAGAATCGGATTCGTAGAGCGTATGCATAGGTGATTTCAGAGAGATGATCCGTAAATAGATGCCATCTGCACCGATTCAAGAGTAGCAGCAAAAATGCGTGTCTGTGCAAATCTCAACGGTTATGGCTATTTGCCCACACTAAATCCAGGTAATCGCCGTTGGATTCCGTAATGCGGATTCGAACCGGCAAAAACTGCAAATTCGGTGCGTACCAGAGCTCCAGTCTTTGTTTGCGTTCTGCACTGGGCTCATGCGTGAACTTGATGGCCGATACAGGCCCGTTGGCAAGCTTGACCATTTCCGGAGCGCCCGCTTTGAACGTCCATTGCTCGGCATAGCGGTCCCCGATGGCCTGCAGGCTGATGCTTTTCCCTGCAGCACCCTGTGCGCTGTTGCCCGCCAGCAAGCTGGCCAATTGCATAAACACACTCAGCTGGTCCTGGGCGCCGGCCTGTAAGGGCGCATCGGGGGTTCCCTCGCTGAAGGAAATCCGTCCGGCGCTGCGCTGAAAGCGTGCATTGATTTCAGATTGCCCCAGGCGCTTGCTGGTGAACTTGTCAGGCTCCAGGCCGCGTTCCGTCAAGGTGCCTTGACTGGTCCACGCCTGAAGGGTGAGGCCGAATTTGCGGATCAGCAACTGCGATTGGTAGGCCTTGCCGTCGTGTGACCAGACTAACTCGGCCGTGCCGGTGTAAGCGGATGAGATCACGCCCTCTACGTCGTAGGCCATACGGACCGGGGCCGGCGCTTTGTAGGTAATGGCGACATCCGTGGCTGCCGTTTGTGCGGCCAGCGGCGAGCAAGTAAAGGCGAAAGCCATTGCCCATGCTGCAAGTGGTTTCATCAGACCAAGGTAGCTTCTCTGTGTCATGCTTATTGGGGGATTTGGCTGTCTGTCCACACCATGTCCAGCACATTGCCGTTGGGTTCGGACAGCCGGATGTGGGCAGGCAGGTAGGCCAGTTGAGGCGCGAGCCAGATCTCGGCTTTGGTGCTGTAGTCGCCGGTCGCCTCACGGGTCAGTTTGATGGCTTGCAAATTGCCGCCCGGCACGGTGACGCGCTCTTCGGGCGACACCACAAACATCCAGCTTTCTGCCTGCCGGGGGCCTATGGTCTGGAACGAGAGGGTGTCACCGCTGGTCAACCGGCTGGGTTCGCCCTCCCAGAGGCTGGCAAGTTGTATGAATACGCTCAAATAGTCCTGCGCCCCCGGCAGCAAAGGGGCCGGCGCCGAATTGGCACTGAAAATCACCCGACCTTCATCGCGCACAAAGTGGGATGCCACCTCTGCCCTGCGAAAGCCTTTTTCACCAAAGCGTACCGGTGCCAGGCCGGCGGCTGTCAGTGCGCCTTTGCTGGTCCATTGGCGCAAGTTGATCAAAAACTTGGTCACCACCAGACTGGCTTGGTAGTTCTCGCCGTCATGCTTCCAGGTGATGGCCGCGCCCACCACATTTTGTTGACCATCGCTCATGCCGAACACGTCGTAATTCAATACCACGGGCGGGGGGAAGGCAAACCGGGGCAATCGGTCGCTGCTGGCTACCGGTTCCGCGACCGGAGGCGCCGGTTCTGCCGGTGGTGCAAGCGTCGCGCTTTCTGTGGCAGGGTGATTAACGGGCGCAGGGTCTGCCGTCGTGCCGGATGATTCCGATTCAGGCACCAATGCCGGCTGTACCGATCCGCCCTCTGCTGTCCCGTTGGGTTGCGTGGGAACGGCTTTCACCGCAGGGGCGGTGGGCTCCGGTGCCGACGGAACGGGCGGCGGTTGTGGTGCCGGACTATCCTGCGGGGCCGCAATCATGCGGGTACTTAGGGGAGCTACCGTTTCATCGGCACTATCGGACTCACCCGGCCATAACCCGAGCCTAAAACCGCCCAGCAGCCACCAATGCAAGGCGAGCACAGTCACCAGCACCGCCACAAAGCTTCGCAAGGACAGAAGGGTCAAAGATGGGCGCAAAGGAGTCCCGGATAAAGCCGCAGCCATGTTCCATAGAACGCAAAAGGTCAGTGTACGGTAGACACTTGCAACCGTCTGGCGCCCAAACCCAGCGAAAATGCCGGCATGAAACTCGCAACCTATCAGGACGGTTCCCGTGATGGCCAGCTGGTCGTCGTATCCCGGGATCTGAGCCAGGCGCATTACGCCACCCACATCGCCAACCGCCTGCAACAGGTGCTGGACGACTGGAACTACCTTTCCCCCGCGCTGCAAGACATCTACCACCAGCTCAACCAGGGTAGGGCGCGACATGCATTTCCGTTTGACCCTGCGCAATGCATGGCACCTTTGCCGCGCGCCTACCAGTGGCTGGACGGCTCGGCCTACCTCAACCATGTGGAGCTGGTGCGTCAGGCACGGGGTGCTGACATGCCCGAGAGTGCCCAGACTGATCCCTTGATGTACCAAGGTGGCAGCGACGACCTAGCCGGGCCTCATGCAGAGATCGTTTGCGCCTGCGAGTCATGGGGCGTGGACTTCGAGGCTGAGTTGGCAGTGATCACGGGCGACGTACCCATGGGTTGCGCGTCGGACCGCGCGCTGGACGCTGTGCGCCTTCTGGCCTTGGTCAACGACGTGACCCTGCGTAATCTGGTGCCGGATGAACTGGCCAAGGGCTTCGGCTTTGTCCAGAGCAAACCTGCCACCGCGTTTGCGCCGGTGGTCGTAACACCCGACGAGCTGGGCGATGCCTGGGCGCGTGGCCGGGTGCACCTGCCGGTGCAATGCGTCTGGAACGGTCGCAAGGTCGGCATGTGCGAGGCCGGAAGCGACATGCACTTCCACTTCGGTCAATTGATTGCCCATGCGGCCAAAACCCGTCGTTTGCGGGCAGGCACCATTGTTGGTTCCGGCACCGTCAGCAACAAAGGCGTGGCCCGCAAGAACCGCACGGAATGGCCCCATGGCTACAGCTGCATTGCGGAAAAGCGCGCTATGGAAACCCTGCAGGATGGCCAGCCCAGCACCGAGTACATGAAGTTCGGTGACACCATCCGCATCGAAGTCAAAGGCCGGGACGGAGGCAGCGTGTTCGGCGCTATCAATCAGGAAGTGGTGCCTCTGGATGTGCGGTCCCGCAGTACCGCGGCTCCATCCGTTCCCGAGGCCGATCCGGCCCAGGACGTGACCTCTTGATTTTCCCTTGGCGCACGTATTGATTGCGCGAGCAGCTCTACTTTTGATAGCAAATCATGTCTGATTCCTCTTTTGAACTGCAAAGCGAGCACGCTTGCTTTGGTGGTGTGCAACGGTTTTACAAACACATGTCCGAAGAAATCGGCCTGCCCATGCGGTTCGGGTTGTTTTTGCCGCCGCAAGCCTCCGTGGGGCCGGTGCCTGCGCTGGTGTACCTGGCGGGCCTGACCTGTACCGAAGAAACCTTTGCCTTCAAGGCGGGTGCCCAGCGCTTGGCTGCCGAGCCGGGGATGGCGCTCATCACCCCGGACACCAGCCCGCGTGGTGCGGGGCTGGTGGGCGAGGCGGACCATTGGGACTTCGGGGTGGGCGCCGGCTTTTATCTTGACGCCACGCAAGCACCGTGGAGCGGGCACTGGTGCATGGAAAGCTACTTGATCAAAGAGTTGCTACCCCACATTGCGCGCGACCTACCAGTGGATGCTGCGCGGCTGGGGCTGTTCGGCCACTCCATGGGCGGGCACGGCGCCTTGACGCTGGCCCAGCGACACCCTGGTGTGTTTCAGACCCTGTCTGCCTTTGCCCCCATTTGTGCGCCTACCCAGTGCCCTTGGGGCAAAAAAGCGTTCACCGGTTATTTCGGTCAAGACGAGAGCCTGTGGGCGGCCCATGACGCAGTGGCCTTGATGGAGGCGCAAACCAGTGCGCCATTCCCCGGCGGCATTCTGGTGGACCAGGGGCTGGCGGACAAGTTTTTGGAGGAGCAGTTGCACCCGCACCTGCTGGAAGCGGCCTGCGCCAAGGCCGGGCAGCCGCTCACGTTACGGCGCCATGCGGGCTACGACCACGGCTACTATTTCATCAGCACCTTCATGGACGACCACCTGCGCCATCACGCGCGAGGACTTGGGCTGACGAGTTAAGCGGCGGCGTCAGGTGGCAGCCGCCACCTGCTGCACAAAAGTCTTGATGCCGCGCAGCATCATCTCAATGGCCACAGACACCAGCACCAAGCCCATCAACCGCTCGGCAGCGACCACCAGACGGTCGCCGATGATGCGCTGAATCCGCTCTGCCGACACCAGCACGACGGCGCTGACCAGCATGGTGACGCACAGCGCGCCTATCCACTCCATGCGGCGGTCCGGTTGCTGAGATACCAGCAGCAGTACGGTCGCCAGCGCAGAGGGGCCCGCGACGGCTGGAATGGCCAGGGGAACAATCAGTGGTTCTGTCTTGATCTCTGTCTCTGCAGTTGCGGCCGGCGGGAACACCATGCGCAGGGCAATCAAAAACAGGATCACGCCGCCGCCGATCTGCAAGGACAGTTCGCTCAGGTTCATGACCCGCAAAAAGCTCTCACCCACAAACATGAAGGTGAGGAGCAGCGTGAATGCGATCAGGATTTCCCGCAGGATCACCTTGGGCCGGCGCTCAGGCGCTACATGCTTGAGCGCGTTGGCAAAAATCGGAATGTTGCCGACCGGGTCGGTAATCAGGATCAGCAGGATGGTCGCAGAGGCGAAGGTGTAATTCATCATGGCGCGTAACGCCGGTGTTACCGGCGTGTTCGGGAGAGAGCGGCAGAGAATACCAGCCCGGTGACCTTGCGGGCATGGGCGTCAGGCGTCTTCCAGGGCGCTTTGGCAATCAATGCAGCGCTCAGCGTCCGGGGTGGCGCGCAGCCGGGCTTCGGGGATGGTGGTGCCGCAGGCTACGCAATGGCCGTAGGTGCCTGTCTCCAAGCGCTGCAGCGCGGCATCGATGCGACGCAGTTCGGCCGTTTCGTGCTCGTCCAGTGCCAGCTCCAAGTCGCGCTCGGTATTGGTCTGGGCGGGCGTATCTTCGTGCCGGCTGAAATGCGCTGCCGAGGCCAAAGCCCGGCTGGGTTCGCCACCGCGCAGTTGGTTCAGGCGGGCGCGCAAGGCATCGCGTTGCTGGAGCAGTTGCTTCTGGTAACTGTGAAGGTCGGGGTGTGTCATGGTGTTTCCTGTGGTTTGCACCTCTCATGCTCTACCTTCGGGATACAAAAGCTTTGATGCGGGTCAAGTTCCGGGCGATGACCGGGAACGCGTTTGCTGGCTCGTACATAATCGCCACCCATGGCCTCCCTCCAATCCCTGCGCGAAGCACGCTCCATCGTCCGTTGGATGCTGGTGTGGTTTGCTTTGTCCATCGGGGTAGCGGTGGCGGCCCCTGTGGTCAACCCGCAGGCATTGACGTTGATTTGCACGACCGCAGGCAACGTCAAATTCGTCGCCGAATCGGTCGGCGACAACGCAGACGGCGCACCCTCGGGCATGCAGACTCACGCGCTGGACTGCGTAATGTGCCTGCCCGCCGGCGCACCGCCGGCAACATCGGCGGTACTGCATGCCGGTCCGGCAGTGAGTAGCCCGCAACCGGCAGCGCTGCCCGAGCGTGTCCCGGCCCGCTTCGCCAAAGCAGCTTCTGCCCGCGGCCCGCCTGCGCAGCTCTGAGCGCCGCTGACAGCGCTTGGCGCTGACTGCCCGGCCGCGTCAGTCTTTTCTTCCTATCCAGATTTTGTATTTCTGCTTGGGTGCGCCTGTACGTGGCGGCCTGGCGATTGTTTCGAGGTTGTTATGAATCGTTTTGCTATGCAATTGGTAGCTGCTTGCGCAATGTCCATGGGCGCTACCGCCGCTTTTTCTCATGTAACGCTGCAAGACCAGGCTGCCGCTGCCGGCGCCGGCTATCGGGGTGTACTGCGGGTGGGCCATGGTTGTGCCGGAGCGCCCACCACATCCATCACCGTCACCATCCCTGCAGGTTTTAACGGCGCGCAGCCCTTGGTGAAAGCTGGTTGGACTGTGAGCACCAAGGTCGGCAAGCTGGACCAACCCTATGAAATGCACGGGACCAAATACACCGAAGGCGTGCAGGAAATCACCTGGACGGCCAAGGGCGCTGAGAACGCATTACCTGACGCATTTGCCGATGAATTCATGTTCCGCGGCACCACGCCCAAAAAGCCCGGTACCCTGTGGTTCAAGGTCGTGCAAGGCTGCGACAAAGGCACTAACGCCTGGGTCGAGATTCCTGCTGCCGGGCAGGATGCCCACAGCCTGAAGTCCCCCGCAGCCCGTTTGGATGTGCTGGACGTCCAGGCCGCCGGCGCTCACGCCCACTGATTTTTACGAGGAGTTTTTATGACTTTTTCCCGTTGGACCTTGTCCGCCGCCTTGGCTGCCGGACTCTCTGTGATGGCTTCAGGCGCTTTGGCCCAAGCCGTGGATGTGCAAAACGCCTGGGCCCGCGCCACCGTGCAGGGCCAAAAGGCCACCGGTGCCTTCATGACACTGACTGCGCCCGCTGCATCCAAACTGGTGAGCGTGAGCTCGCCCGTGGCAGGTGTTGCCGAGGTGCACGAGATGAAGATGGAAGGCGATGTCATGAAAATGCGCGCCCTCGCCGCGGGTCTGGACTTGCCCGCGGGCAAGCCGGTGGAGCTCAAGCCAGGCGGCTACCACGTCATGCTGATGGACCTGAAGCTGCCCCTGCAGAAAGACACCACCATTCCGCTCATCCTGACATTCAAAGACGCCAAGGGCGTGGAGACCAAGAAAGAGCTCAAGGTACCGGTGTCGCAAACAGCACCTGCTGGTGCGGCTGCAGGCGGAATGCATGGTGATCACGGTGCGAAGGGACATGGCGCTGTGCCTGCTCCCAAAGGCTCGGACTCCGAGCAGATCTCCGCAGTTATGAAGAAGCAATTTGATCGGCCGGACGCGCCCTTGAGTGTTGCGCCAGTGACTGTGCTGGGCAACTATGCAGTGGCTGGATGGATTCAGGGGGGCAAGGGCGGCCGTGCCTTGATGCAAAAGGACGCAAATGGCTGGTTCATCTCGGTCTGCGCAGGTGATGGATTGAAAGATGCCAAGGTTCTGCAAACCACCGGCATGCCCGCTGACCATGCTGCGAAGCTGGCCACTGCTGTGAAAGCGGCTGAAGCGAAGCTGAGCAAAGATCAATTGGCCTTGTTTGCCAGCTTTGAAGGCATGTTGAAGGTGGGGCCAGCAGGGCATGGCGCTGCTGCGGGCCACGGTGAACACAAACACTGAGCATTTAGTAGTCACTTCCTCATGATTTGAAGATGCGCGCCCAAAGCCATATCCGCCACAACACCATCCACCGCCCCTGGGCGATGTGGCTGGTGTTGTGCGTGCTCGTGCTGGGGGCGCTGGCACCCACGGTGTCACGTGCGTGGGCCTGGTATGCATCGGGGCCCATGCAGGAAATCTGTACCGCTGACGGCGGTGCAGTCTGGGTGAGTGCCTCACCCGAAGCGATGAAGGATGGAACTGCTAACGGGCAAGCTCCGCTCCCTTCTCTCGACCATTGCCCGTTTTGCCTGCAAGCTACGGACCGCAGCGCGGCCCCGCCGCCCCATCAGCCTTACCTCTTCTTGGAGATTGGCGGAAACCAGGCGCGCCCGGTCCGGCAGGCGTTTTTCTTCTTCACTGACATTCAGCGGGCGCCTCCGGCGCGTGGCCCGCCTGCACAGGCGTGAGCATGTGCTGCCTTTGACGGCAGCGTTCACCCGAGGGGCTGCTCGCGCCAACCGCGAACAGACCTGTGTTCCTGCTTTTTGGATGTCCTTCCTATGTCGTCTTCTACTTCGGCTCCTGCGCCTGCGCGTGCGCCGTCATCGTCCCGTTTCTATGCCGCCGCATGGCGTTGGCATTTCTATTCGGGCCTGTTCGTGGTTCCGTTCCTCACCATCCTGGCTGTCACCGGCTTGGTAATGGTGTACTTCACCGGCTTTCAGAGCCGCCTCGGTAATCTGGTGTACGTACAAGCACAAAACACCACACAAGCGGTAACGGCCCAGGCTCAAGCAGTGTTCGCACAGTTTCCGGACGCCAAGCTGCAGGAATACATCGCGCCCAAGTCAACAGATTTGGCGGCTTGGTTCATCGTGGCACGTGGCGGCACGACCGAGGCTGTTGCTGTGGACCCTTACACCGCCAAGGTAATCAAGTCCACAGACAAAGAAAGCACAGGTTTCGCCTGGGCCCGGAAAATCCATGCCAGCTTGTTGCTGGGGGACACGGGCAAGCGCGTGATGGAAGTCGCCGCCGGCTTGGGCATCGTGATGATCGTGACCGGCCTGTACCTGTTCTGGCCGCGTAACGGTGGCGGCTGGGCGCAGGCGCTGGTGCCTGAATGGCGGGCCACCGGGCGCCGGTGGTGGAAGTCTTTGCACACAAGTATCGGCTTTTGGATCAGCGTGGTGCTGTTCTCCTTTTTGCTGACCGGTATGTCCTGGACCGAAGTGTGGGGTGGCAAGTTTGTGCAGCCTTGGGGTACTTTCCCTGCGGCCAAGTGGGACGCGGTGCCCACCTCCGACCTCACACATGCCAGCCTGAACACAGCAGGCATTCGCGATGTGCCCTGGGGCCTGGAGCAAACCCCGCTGCCCGCATCCGGCTCTGACGCAGGCGTTCTGGGCGTAGCCGCCGGGGAGCCGGTCAACCTCGACGGCGTGGCGGCTTTGGCAAACCGCTTGGGCTTTGTCGGGCAGTTCCACATCAATGTGCCGCAAGACGAGAAGGGCGTGTACACCGTCTCTGCCGACACCATGAGCGGTGATTTGACCAATCCCTTCAAGGACCGCACCGTGCATGTGGACCGCTCTACCGGACGGGTGCTGGCCGATGTGGCGTTTGCGGACTATTCGGTGCTTGCCAAAGGCATGGCCATAGGCATTGCACTGCACCAGGGCGATATCGGCCTGTTGAGCGCATGGGCCAACATCCTGGCCTGCCTGGCGATTGTCTTGCTATGCGTGAGCGGCATCGTGATGTGGTGGATTCGCCGTCCCACGGGCAGCGGTCGCTTGGCGGCACCCGCAGTCCCTGGGCAGGCGCCTTTGTGGAAAACCGGCGCGCTGGTAATGGTGATCACCGGGCTGGCATTCCCATTGGCCGGCGGCGTCTTGCTGGCCGTGGTGGTGTTGGACTGGCTGCTGATATCCCGGGTGCCGGCACTCAAGAACGCCTTGTCATAAAGCATGGGGTTTGCCACAGGGGCCCCGAAAGCCGCGCTTTTCCGCTCCTCAGCCGCCGCAGCTTGGAGTAAGCTGTGCGCAGGGCCCTTTGTGCAAGCCTCTAGGAGCATTCATGAGCGATTCAGACACCTCCGGTTTCGGCAAATTCGTTCCCGGGTTTGACTTCCTGCAGAACCTGGCCAAGGGCGCCAGCACCAGCATCCCCCAGATGCCTAACTTGGGCAACTGGGTCGCGCCCACCTTGAATGTGGAAGAGCTGGACAAGCGGATTGAAGAACTCAAAAACGTGCACTTCTGGCTGGAGCAAAACTCCCGCGCGCTGGGTGCCACCATCCAGGCGTTGGAGGTCCAGAAAATGACGCTGGCCACCCTGAAGGGCATGAATTTCAACATCGGTGACATGGCCAACGCGCTCAAGCTCAAAGCCGCTGATTCGGTCTACAGCGGCGTGCAAAAAGCCACCGAAAAAGCCGCGGCGACGGCCAAGACCATCAGTGATGTTGCCACCGGCAAGTCAGACGACAAGGCTGCCAAAACCACGGCGACCCCATCTCTGGTGGACCCGCTGCAGCTCTGGGGTTCGCTGACGCAACAGTTCCAAAACATTGCTGCCAGCGCCTTGAAGGAAGCTACCAGCAAGACCGCCGCCGACATCACCAAAAACATGGCCACCGGTCTGGCCAAAGACGCCATCAAGACGGCCAAGGCGGCAACCAAAAAGGCAGTGGCCAAGCGGGCGGCGCCCCGCAAAGCGCCTACCAAGAAATCAACCGGCCGTTAGCGCCCAACCCCTTTCCGGACGGCATTGCCGCCACCTCTCATGCGAATGTTTCCCTATGCCCATGCCACGCATCCGCAGTGGCAGATGGCTGCTGCTTTGGTGCTCGCGCAGCTGCGGGCTCAAATGGCCTTGGCTGACTATGCGGCCAACCCGACCTTGGCATTGCTGTATGTCACGGACCATTACGCCGCGCACGCCAAAGACATCCTGGAGCACCTGAGTGGCGAGCTGCCCTTGGTTACCGATTGGTCCGGCACCGTGGGGGTGGGAATTGCGAGCAACAACGTGGAATATTTCGACGAGCCCGCCATGGCCGTGATGCTGATGGATGTGCCGTCTGACCAGTACCGGGTGTTTTCAGGAGTGGCGCCTTTGGGCCTGGGCTTTGAGGCCCATACAGCACTGGTGCATGCCGATGGCAGCACGATTGAGTTGGCAGAGCTGGTCCGCGAGATGGCCGGGCGCACCAGTGCAGGCTACCTGTTTGGGGGGCTCACCAGCAGCCGCGGTGACAGTGTGCAGTTCGCTATAGCGGCTGATGGCAACCTGAGAGGGCATGGGTCCGCTAGCGGCGTGTTTTCGGGTGGCTTGAGCGGGGTTGCTTTTTCGGAAGAGGTGGCTTTGGTGTCACGTGTTACACAAGGTTGCAGCCCGGTATCCAAGGCGCGCACGGTGACCGATGCTGACCACAACGTGGTGGTAACACTGGACGGAGAGCCTGCGCTGGACGTCATGCTGCGCGACCTCAAGATTTCGCTCGACCAGCCCCAGGAGGCTCTGGAGGTGGTTCGTGCCACCTTGGTGGCCTTGGCGGAGCCCGCGCAGGACATGGCCCCGGGCATGGTGCGCAACACCGGGAATCTGGGCAGCGAGGTGACGGTGCGCCACATCATCGGGCTGGACCCGGGGCGCCGCGGTATTGCCGTGGCCGAGGTGGTGGAGCCCGGTGCCCAGTTGGCCTTCTGCAAGCGCAACCGGGAGGCTGCCAGAGCCGATCTGGTGCGCATTTGTGCCGAAATCCGCGAAGAACTGGAGCCCCAGGAGCTGGGCCTTGAATTGGCGGTCGCCCTGCAGCCCGATGAGGCTCAGGCTGCCCCGCACCCCGCTCGGCGCATTGCCGGTGCGGTGTATGTGAGCTGCTCGGGCCGTGGTGGCCCTCACTTTGGCAGCGCAAGTGCCGAAATGCAGATAGTGCGCCGCGCTTTGGGCGATGTGCCGCTGGTCGGGTTTTTTGCCGCCGGGGAGATTGCGGCAGACCACGTCTATGGGTATACGGGTGTTTTAACTGTTTTTACTGAATAACATAAAAAATCATTATTCGGGTTATATTAGGCCTTTGGGGCTGGCCCGACTTGGAGACACGCATGGGTAACTTGAAAATCAGCACTCGCCTGTACGCAGGCTTCACCTTACTGATTGCCGTCATGGTGGCGATCGTGTCAGTCGCGTTCATAGAAATGAACTCTTTGAGAGCGGCAGCCAACGAAATTGCAACCAACGCGCTACCCAGCGTGCAGGAAACGAACAGGCTGAATACCCAGATTTCGGATTTCCGTATCTTGGAAATGCAGCACGCGCTTTCGATCGAAGAGGGTACCAAGCAAGACCTTGAAAAACGGCTCGACAAGACCCAGGAAGCGATCAAGGAAACCAAGGCGCGTTATGAGCCGTTGATCAGCAGTCCAGAGGAGCGTGCGGGATATGAGGAGTTCAACAAATACCGCAAGCTGTACCTCGATCTGCACAAGGACATCAAGGACTATTCACGTCGCAACGACGCAGCAGGCGCTGCGATGCTTCTGGAAGCCGAATCCAAGACCATGTTCGAGCGTTCGGGCGCGTCTCTAGACAAGCTGATTGAAATGAATCGCAAGGGGGCGGACAACTCAGCCGCGGCGGCGGAGCGCACTTATCAACTTGCCCGCAATGTATTGCTGGGCTCACTGGTGGTGGCTGTGCTGTTCGCTGTGTTTGCTGCGACCTACATCACCCGCTCCATCACCAAACCTTTGGATGAAGCATTGACGGTGGCTACCAGTGTGGCTGCAGGTGATTTGACAGGCCGGATTGAAAGCCAGAGCAACGATGAAGTGGGCAAACTCTTGCAGGCCATGCGGGGCATGCAGGAGGGCTTGGTCCGGGTCGTGTCGCAAGTGCGAAACGGGTCAGACAGTGTGTCCAACGCCAGCGCGGAAATTGCCCAGGGCAACAATGACCTGAGTGCCCGCACCGAACAGCAAGCCAGCGCCTTGGAGGAAACCGCGGCCAGCATGGAAGAGCTGAACTCCGCCGTGAAGCAAAACGCGGACAACGCCCGCCAAGCCAACCAATTGGCCATGAATGCCTCAACGGTCGCAGTGCAGGGCGGAGAGGTGGTGGGCGAAGTGGTGAACACCATGAAGGGTATCAATGACGCCAGCCGCAAGATCAGCGACATCATCAGCGTGATTGATGGCATCGCTTTCCAAACGAACATTCTCGCGCTGAACGCTGCTGTGGAGGCGGCCCGTGCCGGGGAGCAGGGGCGTGGCTTTGCGGTGGTGGCCAGCGAAGTCCGTTCTCTCGCAGGCCGCAGTGCAGAGGCCGCCAAAGAAATCAAGAGCCTGATCAACGCCAGCGTCGAACGGGTGGAGCAAGGCACCGCCCTGGTCGACAAGGCGGGCGAGACCATGACTGAAGTGGTCAGCAGCATCCGTCGGGTGACGGACATCATGGGCGAGATCAGTGCGGCCAGCAACGAGCAAAGTGCCGGTGTGGCGCAGGTGGGTGAGGCGGTCGCCTCCATGGACCAGACCACCCAGCAAAACGCTGCTCTGGTGGAAGAAATGGCCGCCGCAGCCAGCAGCCTGAAGAGCCAGGCCCAAGACCTGGTGCAGGTGGTGTCGGTCTTCAAACTCACGGCCGGTCAGGAGCCCAGCAAGGCGGCTGCACCCGTGCTGACAGCGTCGGTGCCCAAAGCCATAAGCAAGCCTGCGGCCGCCCCGGCTGCAAAGCCTGCCGCTTCATTACCTCCGGCCACCAAAGCGCCTGCTCCGACCCCTGCCTCCAAGGTGGCCTCGCTTCCCAAGCCGGCACCGCGGGTAACGCCAGCAGGCGGGGACGATGACTGGGAAACCTTTTGACGCCAGACCCGGTTCAGTTCTTGTGGGTTTGGTCGAAATTACGTAAATTGATACCGTTTTTCATACAAATGCGCGTTGGAAGCGTTAGCCACCGAGGAAACACATGAACCTGAACCGTCTGGGCATTCGCGCACGCATCACCTTGGGTCTGGCCATCATTCTGGCGCTGGCCATTCTGAGCGCGGCAAACTCGCTCTACCGCAATGTGTCGGTGAAGTTTGAGTCGGGCGAAGTAGCCACCTCCTGGATTCCGGCCATTGAGAACCTCGGCAATATGAAGGGCTACGTGGCAGACCACTACCTGCTGGTCAGCGACCGGGTAGGTGGGCGTGATCTGGAAGACGCAGCTGCCTTCAAAAAGCGCTTGAAAGAGAACGACGAAGCCTTGACCAAGGCCACCGAGGTGTATGCCGCAACTTTGCTTACTTACGAGGCGGGAGACCCGCAGGCGGATGCAGAAAAAGCGCTTTTTGCGGACTACCAGGCCAAGCGTGACACGTATTTCAAGGTGGTCAGCGTGGGGCTGGATGCGGTGGAGGGTGCTGGCGGCGCCGAAGAAATGCTGACTTTGGCGCGCAAAGACTTTGCCGAAAAAGCACCAGCGGCATTCCATCAGGCCTACACGGCGATGGAGAAAATCCTCAAGTTCAATCTGGACGGCACCGCCAATGCGGCCCTCAAGGTGAAAGATACAGTGGCATCGGCAGAGCGCGCGATGTTGGGCGCCCTGTTGGTTATTGTGGTGGTGGGCTTGGCGCTCATTTGGATTATTCCCACCAGCGTGATCCAGCCGGTGCGTCAGGCCATGGAACTGGCCGGTCGCATTGCCGATGGCGACTTGAGCGGCCAGGTGTTGGCCAAAGGCTCGGACGAGCTGGGGCGGTTGTTGAGCAGTCTGGAGCAAATGCAGTCCAAGCTGGCTCATGTGGTGTCCCGCGTTCGGGAAGGCTCCGAATCCGTAGCCACCGCCAGCGCCGAAATCGCCCAAGGCAACAACGACCTCTCCGCCCGCACCGAACAACAAGCCAGCGCTCTGGAAGAAACCGCAGCGTCCATGGAAGAACTCGGCTCCACCGTCAAACAAAACGCCGACTCCGCCCGTCAAGCCAATCAACTGGCCATGAATGCCTCTACCGTGGCTATTCAAGGCGGAGAAGTCGTTGGCCAGGTCGTAGAGACCATGAAAGGCATTAATGAGTCCAGCCGCAAGATTGCAGACATCATCAGCGTCATTGATGGAATTGCCTTCCAGACCAACATCCTTGCCCTGAATGCAGCGGTAGAAGCGGCCCGTGCCGGAGAACAAGGGCGTGGCTTTGCAGTCGTCGCTTCTGAAGTCCGGTCGCTGGCAGGACGGTCTGCCGAAGCTGCCAAAGAAATCAAAACCCTGATCAACGCCAGCGTAGAGCGTGTGGAACAGGGCAGCAGCCTGGTAGACAAAGCCGGTGAAACCATGACCGAAGTGGTCAGCAGCATCCGCCGGGTGACAGACATCATGGGAGAAATCAGCGCCGCCAGCTCAGAACAGAGTGCAGGTGTCTCCCAAGTCGGAGAAGCGGTCACCCAGATGGATCAGGCTACGCAACAGAACGCCGCCTTGGTGGAAGAGATGGCAGCTGCTGCCAGCAGCCTGAAGAGTCAGGCCAATGATCTGGTGCAGGTGGTGGCAACCTTCAAGCTATGAGCAGAATCAGGCTCCAATCGGGCTCTGGCGCCCGTGGAGTTTGCGCGAGTAGCTATTAAATGAATAGCAAATAAAAAAAGGGGGCTGATGGCCCCCTTCTCTTTTCTGCAAGCGTTCGGGCGCTACTTACACCCCGCGTGCCCGGTCTGCGTGGAACTGCTGCACGAATGCGCCGAAGCGGCCGGCGTCCAGCGCATCGCGTACTTCCTGCATCAGGTTCAGGTAGTAGTGCAGGTTGTGCACGCTGGCCAGCATGGGGCCCAACATCTCGCCGCAGCGGTCCAGGTGGTGCAGGTAGGCACGGCTGAAGCCTTCGCGTCCGCCGTTGGCCCAGCTCACACCACTGGAGCCCGCGCAGGCGTAGCAGGTGCAGGTCACGTCCAGCGGCTGCTCGTCGCTCTTGTGGCGGGCGTTGCGGATTTTCAGGTCGCCATAGCGGCTGAACAGGGTGCCGTTGCGCGCATTGCGGGTGGGCATCACGCAGTCAAACATGTCGATGCCGTTTTGCACGCCGGCAATCAGGTCTTCCGGTGTGCCCACGCCCATCAGGTAGTGGGGCTTGTGCTTGGGCAACTTGGGGCCGATGTGCTTCAGGACGCGCATCATGTCTTCCTTGGGTTCGCCCACCGACAGGCCACCCACGGCAATGCCGGGGAAGTCCAGTGCTTCAAGACCTGCCAGCGATTCGTCACGCAGGTGCTCAAACATGCCACCCTGCACGATGCCGAAGAGCGCGTTGGGGTTGTTCAGGCGGGCGAACTCGTCCTGGCAACGCTTGGCCCACCTCAAACTCAACTCCATGGAGCTGCGGGCTTCGCGTTCGGTGGTGATCTGGCCTTTGGTCTTGGGCTCCACCGACAAATAGGGCGTGCACTCGTCGAATTGCATCACGATGTCGGAATTCAGCGTGGTCTGGATCTGCATGCTGATCTCGGGCGTCAGGAACAGCTTGTCGCCGTTCACAGGAGAAGCGAACTTCACGCCTTCTTCGGAAATCTTGCGCATTTCGCCCAGGCTCCAGACCTGGAAGCCGCCGCTGTCGGTGAGGATGGGTTTGTCCCATTTTTCGAACTGATGCAGGCCGCCGAACTTTTGCACCACGTCCAGGCCAGGGCGCATCCACAGGTGGAAGGTGTTGCCCAGAATGATCTGGGCATTCATGTCGTGCAGGCTGCGCGGCATCACGCCTTTGACGGTGCCATAGGTGCCCACGGGCATGAAGATGGGGGTTTCGACCACGCCGTGGTTCAGCGTGAGGCGCCCGCGGCGGGCGTGGCTGCCCAGGTAGCTGCCATCGGCGCTGGCGGGGTCGTTGTTCAGGAGGTCAAATTTCAGCATGGGTGTACCCGTGTCAGTGATCAGTGGAGTTCAAGTGCGGCGTGTCAGCAGCATGGAGTCGCCATAGCTGAAGAAGCGGTAGCCGCGGGCGATGGCGTCGCGGTACAGGCCCATCACGTGGTCGTGACCCGTGAAGGCGCTGACCAGCATCATCAGGCTGCTCTTGGGCAGGTGGAAGTTGGTGACCAGCACATCGACCAGCTTGAAGTCAAAACCGGGCGTAATGAAGATGTTGGTGTCGCCACTGGAAACACCTGTTTTGGCCCAGCTCTCCAGGGTGCGCACACTGGTGGTTCCTACCGCCACGATGCGCCCGCCGCGCGCCTTGCAAGCAGCAATGGCCTCCTGAGTCTCCAGCGGCACGTTGTACCACTCGCTGTGCATCTGGTGTTCGGCGATGTTTTCGGTCTTGACCGGCTGAAAAGTGCCTGCGCCCACGTGCAGCGTTACGTGTGCGCACTGTACGCCCATGGCATCGAGCTGCGCGAACACAGCTTCGTCAAAATGCAAGGCGGCTGTGGGCGCGGCCACAGCGCCAGGGTTCTTGGCAAACACCGTCTGGTAGCGCTGAACATCCTCCGGTGAGTCGCTGTGGGTGATGTAGGGCGGCAGGGGCACATGGCCGTGGCGCTCCATCAGGGTGTAGGGGTCGTCGCCGCGGTCGTTGCTGAGCACAAAGCGGTAAATCGGCCCGTCCACATTCGGCCAGCGGCCCAACAGGGTGGCGCAAAGGCCGTCTTCCTGGCCGGACGCACAGGTCATCTTGATGGTGGCGCCCACCTCGGGCTTTTTGCTGACCCGCATGTGGGCTGCCACCTGGTTGCCGCCCAGCACGCGCTCAATCAGCAGTTCCACCTTGCCGCCGGTGGTTTTTTCGCCGAAGAGGCGGGCGTTGATGACCTTGGTGTCGTTGAACACCAGCAAGTCACCCGCACGCAGCAGGCCGGGAAGGTCTTTGAAGATGCGGTCTACAGACACTTCGCCCGTGCCGTCCAGCAATCGGGACGCACTGCGTTCTGCGGCGGGGTGCTGGGCAATCAGCGCTTCGGGGAGTTCAAAGTCAAAGTCGCTGAGGGTGAAGACGCGTTGCGCGTCAGGGGAGGGTAAAGACATGGTGCTTGAGGGCCGGACAGGCCCGTTCCAAGGTTGAAAGGCCGTTATTTTCCCATAGTGGTGCTTTTGCAGAATGCCAAGCGATTCAAACCATCAGCTCTTGATAGCGGGCCAAAGCGTCAGAGGTGAGCTGCACATAGGCGTTGGTGTTGTTGGCAATGTGCGCTTGCATCCAACGCGCGCCTGCCTGCGGTTCGCTCACCCAGATTTTGTCCTTGCCAAAGCCCGCGCGGAGGCTGGCCAGGGGCGTGCGGATCGATACGACGTCGGAAGGGCCCCACAGATACGCCGGCGATGCCTCTCCGGTCCAGGGGTATCCGTTGGCTTCGGCATAGACGTGGTTATGTTCAAAAGTGAAGTCGACCAGCTCCACCGGAGCCGCGTCATCCGACTCGATCCAGCAGTGGTAGGCACCGCCCAGCGGGTGGCTGAATGCCTGCTCATCGGCCATCACAATGATCTGGTCATTGCCCGCATCAATAGCCGCCAAGCCCGCAACCGGGCGGTAGTTGCGGTCAAGCGCGATGCTCGCCACATTCGAGCCCACCACTGCAAACGCGTGGCACAGGGAGTGGAAATTGTGGGGAAACCAGTGGCACAGGCAATTGCGCACACTCAGGGCAATCGCAGACCGCATGCGCAGCGTGAGCGGCGAGGTTTCTGACGGGCACGCTTCGAGTTCGGAGTAAGCCATTTCCATGCCTTGATATCGGCAGGAAATGGCAAACCTGAAGCAACTGTGTTTTGCGGCTTCTTCCGGGCTATTCCACCTTGGCGCCCGATGCCTGCACGATGCCCTTCCACTTGGCGTAGTCGGCTTTCAGCAGGTTGCCGAATTGCTCTGGCTTCATGGCCTGAGGCTCCGCCCCTTGGGCGTGGATGGCTTCTTTGAATTCAGGCTTGGCCAGCAGCTCGTTGACCTTGTTGTTCATCAGCGAGACCACATTGGCAGGTGTGCCGGCCGGCATGAAGAGGCCGTACCAGGTGCTCACATCAAAGTCCTTGTAGCCGGACTCGGCCACGGTGGGCACATCAGGCAGCGAGGTGCTGCGGGCCGCAGACGTCACAGCCAGCGCGCGCAGTTTCCCCGCCTTGATCTGGGCGATTGCTGAAGGCACAGAGGACACCAACAAATCCACATTACCGGCCAGTGCATCCATCAGTGCGGGATTGGAGCCTTTGTAGGGGATGTGGCGGATGTCGACCTTGGCGGCCTTTTCGAACAGGTTGCCCGCGAGGTGAATGGTGGTGCCGTTGCCGGGCGCGCCGTAGGTGATGGTGTCGGGTGCTGCTTTGGCGGCTGCAACCACATCGGCCAGTGTCTTGAACCTGGAGTTGGCGGCGGTGGCAATGACCACCGGGGTATACGCCACGTGGGCCACGGGTACCAGGTCTTTGGTCGGGTCCCAGGGCAGGTTGCCGTAGAGCCAAGGGGCCACGACCAGGTTGTCTTTCTGGCCCATGACCATGTCATACCCTGTGGGTGCCGCCTTGATGGCTTCGGCAATGCCTATGGTGCCGCCGGCACCAGCCTTGTTGTCGGGCACCACGGTCCACTGGAAGTTTTCGGTTAGCTTGCTTGCGACCAGGCGGGACAGGATGTCGGTGCCGCCCCCGGGCGGGAAGGGTATGACCAGCCGGATAGGCTTGGACGGGTAGGCGGCGGTTTGGGCATAGCTGGGGGCGCTGGCAGCGCCGCCCAGCAGGGTGGCCACGACGGCCAGTGGTGCAATCCATTTTTTCATGGGGTCTCCTTAGGGGTGGGCCTGCGCGTGCAGGCAAACACCCCAGTGTAGTGCGGCACAATGCGCCCATGTCTGACACCAAGCCCAAAACCGAGTCGCAAAAAGCCCTCGAAAAGCTGGGCCTGCGCCGGGACATCGACCTGGCTTTGCACTTGCCGCTGCGCTACGAGGATGAAACCCGTATCGTCAAGCTCATCGACGTGCGCGATAGCACCCCGGTCCAGATTGAAGCCACGGTCACCCACCAGGAAGTGAGCTACCGGCCGCGCCGCCAGCTCATCGTGACTGTGGATGACGGCACCGACACCTGCACCCTGCGTTTCTTCAGTTTCTACGGCTCGCAGCAAAAGGCGCTCGCGGTGGGCAACAAGGTGCGGGTGCGTGGTGAAGTCAAAGGCGGTTTTCTGGGGCGCACCATGCTGCACCCCGCATTCAAAGCCGCCGGGGGGGATCTGCCGACCGCGCTCACACCGGTCTACCCCACGGTGGCAGGCCTGCCCCAGGCCTACCTGCGCAAGGCGGTACTCTCCGGCCTGGCGCGCGCCGATTTGAGCGACACCTTTGCGCCCGGCGATCTGGAGTGGTTGCAACACCGTCAGCATAAAAACGGGCACCAGCCCTTGTGGACACTGCGCGACGCGCTACAGTTTTTGCACCACCCCACGCCGGATGTGTCGCTCGACACCTTGATGGACCACAGCCACCCCGCTTGGCAACGGCTCAAGGCCGAGGAGCTGTTGGCCCAACAAATTAGTCAGTTGCAAAGCCGGCGAGAACGCGCCAGCCTCAAGGCCCCGCAGCTCCAGGCGGTGGATGGCGGCACTTTGCACGCCCGCCTGCTGGCAGCGCTTCCTTTTGGCCTGACGAACGCCCAGAAGCGGGTGGGTGAAGAGATTGCCAAGGACATGGCGCGCCGCATCCCCATGCACCGTTTGCTGCAGGGCGATGTGGGTGCCGGCAAGACCGTGGTGGCAGCGTTGGCTGCCGCGATCTGCATGGATGCGGGCTGGCAGTGCGCCTTGATGGCGCCCACCGAAATTTTGGCCGAGCAGCACTTCCGCAAGCTGCTGGGCTGGCTGGAGCCCTTGGGCATTACCACCGCCTGGCTCACCGGCACACAAAAGGCCAAGGAGCGGCGGGCCATGCTGGCCTTGATCGAGAGTGGTGAAGCCCAGCTGGTGGTGGGCACCCACGCCATCATCCAGGACAAGGTGAAGTTCAAGAACCTGGCCCTGGCCATCATCGATGAGCAGCACCGCTTCGGCGTGGCGCAACGCCTGGCCCTTCGCAACAAATTGCACCACGAGGATATGGAGCCCC
This sequence comes from Curvibacter sp. AEP1-3, assembly GCF_002163715.1. Classification (GTDB taxonomy): domain Bacteria; phylum Pseudomonadota; class Gammaproteobacteria; order Burkholderiales; family Burkholderiaceae_C; genus Allorhodoferax. The sequence goes on along the minus strand of NZ_CP015698.1, from coordinate 2,298,690 downwards.
ATCTACTCATGATGACGGCCACCCCGATTCCAAGAACATTGGCGATGAGCTACTACGCAGACCTCGATGTATCCACCCTGGACGAGCTGCCTCCCGGGCGCACGCCCATCGTCACCAAAGTGGTCAACGACGCGCGGCGCGACGAGGTGATTGAGCGCATCCGCGCACAGATCAGCCAAGGCCGGCAGGTCTATTGGGTCTGCCCGCTGATTGAAGAGAGTGAAGCTTTGGACCTGAGCAATGCCACCCAGACCCACGCGGACTTGGCAGAAGCTTTGCAGGGCGCTACCCGTTCAGATGGTCAGCCGGTGCTGATCGGGCTGCTGCACTCGCGCATGCATGTGGATGACAAAAAGGCCGTCATGGGCGCCTTCACCGCGGGGCTGATGTCGGTGCTGGTAAGCACGACGGTGATTGAAGTGGGTGTGGATGTGCCCAATGCCTCGCTGATGGTGATTGAACATGCCGAGCGTTTCGGCCTCAGCCAGCTGCACCAGTTGCGCGGGCGGGTAGGGCGGGGCGCTGCGGCATCGGCTTGCGTGCTGCTGTATTCCACCGGCGACGCCCCACGATTGGGCGAAGCGGCTCGGGAGCGGCTGAAGGCCATGGCCGAGACCAATGACGGGTTTGAGATTGCCCGGCGTGACTTGGAGATCCGTGGTCCCGGTGAATTTTTGGGCGCACGGCAGAGCGGCGAGGCCATGCTGCGCTTTGCGGACCTGGCCACCGACACCGAGCTGCTGGACTGGGCCAAAGCCGAAGCGCCCATGCTGCTCGATACCTACCCGCACTTGGCGGCCAAGCATGTGGCCCGCTGGTTGGGGGGGAAAGCAGAATTTCTCAAGGCCTGAATGAAATCTGGCCTTGGCGCATGGTGTGCGTGCGCGAGTGGCTATGAAATTTGTAGCATATATGCGCAGAACAGCGTATTGACAGGGTGCGCCCTGCCATGGAACCATGCGGGCTTAGCCATGAAGTGAAGGCGGGAGGCATGAGCTACTGGACTACATGGCGCCCTGCATGGGTGCTGCTGATTTGCTGGGCGTTGCATTCGGGCGCCATGGCGGCAGCGTGCAGCAAGTCCGTGCGTTGGTATGACGACGGCGCCTATTCGTTCCGGGGTGCCGACGGGCAGCCGACCGGACTCTATGTGGAGCTGGTGCGTGAGGCCTTGCGCCGCATGGATTGTTCAGCACAGTGGCAGGAAATGCCTTGGGCACGCGGCTTGGTGGAGCTGGAGGTCGGCAAGTTGGACATCTTGCCCGGCGCCCGCAAAACCCCGGAGCGCGAGAAGTTTGCGTATTTCTCCAGACCGGTCAATCGCTCGCCGAATGTGCTGTTCATGAGCAAGGCGGCGGGTCAGCGCTTTGCCTTCACCCGCCTGGCGGACATGGTGGGTACGGACTTCAAGCTGGGCATCCAGCTTGGCGTGGCGTATGGCGCCGAATATGACGAACTCATCAAGAACCCGGAGTTCATGGCCCGCACGCAGCCATTGACCTCCCGCCGCAGTGCCTGGGGCCTGCTGCAAATGGGGCGTCTGGACGGACTGATTTCTGACGAGGTCAGTGCCTGGGTGGAGTTGCAGAGCTTGGGGCTGAGCAACGCCGTGGTCCGAACGCGCGTGGTGACTTCGGATGACCCCGGGCTGCTCGCTTTGAGCCGCCTGAGCAACACGCCGGATTTCGTGGCGGCGCTGGACCGTGCGCTGCAGGCCATGATGAACGACGGCAGTTACAAGCGCATCCGGGAGCGGTTTGTGCCCTGTGTGACATCCGCGGAAACCGTGTCCTGCCGTTGAGCCGTCGCAGTCCGATTAACATCGCCGGATGAGTGGACAAATGGATTGGATCTGGTGGAGCCTGGGCGCAATTTTTGTGCTGTCGGTATCCGCATACCTGTATGCGGAGTTGCAGGCATTCTGGCTACGCACTACGGTTGCCAAAATCCCCGGTGGTCAGCGATTTGAAGCACATGGATTCAGCGTCGACATGCTCAAGGGCGCCGGCAAGGTGCGCGTCAAGGCCCGCAAGGCCCATTACAGCCAGAAAGCCAACGCCAAGCAGGTGGCCATGGAAAAGTCCGGAGCGCTGGACGTGACCTTCGACGCCTTGGGTTTGCGCATTGAGCTGTCCCGCATGGTGCGCACCATCAACAACCCCAAACCCGGGCAGGACCCGACTTTGCCCACCGGTTGGCACAGCATGGCCTTTCAGGCCACCGAAGAGGACGCGGTATTGCGTCTGGACCATGTGCCCACCAAAGTGGCAGATCAGTTCATCGGCTTTGCCAAACAAATCCAAGTCTGGGTGGAGCGGCTGGAGCACCAACGCAAGGCGCGTTTGGAAGCCGAAGAAGCCGCCAAACGTGAGGCCGAAGAGGTGGCAGCCATGCGCGCCGCTGCCAAGGCCAAAGGCAAGGCCGTAGCCATTCCACCTGAGGAACAGATCGCTCAGTGGCGCAGGGTGGCAGGCTTTACGGGTACCAACACGGAGACCGGGTTGGACGGCAAGGGCGGCATTGAATGGTTCATTGATCTGGATGCCACCGGGCGCATCACCCTGCATTCGGGCAAGCAAACGGCCCACACCACTTTGAAGGGCGCCACCATCACCTCGCTGGGTGGTGAGCTGGAAATCAATGTCCTGGATGCGGAAGGCAATCCGGACCCACACTCCTTCCGCGTGCTCAAGAACATGCCGCCGGATGTTCGGCGCGCATGGAAAGAGCGTCTGGAAATGCTGCGCGACAGTTTCAAAAGGCCCAACGCCATCACAACCTGAGCGCGTCATTCCGCCTCGCTATAGTGGAGCGCTTTTCCAGCGGCGTCCGCACAGGTTTCCCTCATTTATGGTTTCTCGTTTTCTTATGCGCTGGAACGCGCTGTCCGGCAACACCCGCGGCGTGATGCTGGTGGTTCTGGCCATGTTCTGCTGGTCGGTCCTGGACGCCTGCAACAAGCAGTTGATGGGGCAGGGCATCCTGCCCAAACAGGTGTTGTTTTTGCAAGCCACGGTGGTGCTGGCCATGCTGGTGCCGGTGTGGATCGCTACCCGTGGGCGGGTGGTGCGCACCCGTCAGCCCTGGCTTCACATGCTGCGGGCCTGTTTCATCGTGACCTCGGCCTGGTGCGCGGCGTATGCGGTGTCGCATCTGCCGCTTGCGGAAGCCAGCGCGTTTTTGATGACGGGCTCGCTGTTCATGTTGCCCTTGGGAGTGTTCTTTCTGGGTGAGAAGCCGCACTGGTTGCGGTGGACCGGGGTTGCGGTTGGTTTTGGCGGGGTGCTGGTGATTTTGCAACCCGGGGCAGAGGCCTTCCGTCCCGCGGCTCTGGTGGCCTTGTTCGGTGCCTTGATGGAGTCCATGCTGGGTATCGTGCTCAAAAAGTACTCCGGCACCGAGCATCCGATTGCCGTCCTCACCTGGAGCCAGGTCGCTTGTTGGCTGACTTTTGGGTTGTTCACCGGGTTTGAGTTGCCTGCGGTGGCCAGCAATTTGTGGCCTCTGCTGCCTTTGGTGGGCTTCGCTGCAGCGGGCATTTACCTGGGCTATTTTTTCGCCTACCGGGCAGGCGACGCCTCGGCGGTAGAGGCGGGCAGCTTCTCTCTCTTGCTCTTCAGCCCGGCGCTGGGTGCGGTGTTCTTTAGCGAAGCGCCGGATGCCGCTTTCTGGGGCGGGGCGGGTTTGCTGGTGTGCGGTATCGCCCTGGTCATCATCGAACCCAAAGGACACGCTCATTGATTCAGACTATCGACCGTGGCATCATGGTTGACCCGGAGGGAATGCTGTTATGACGCTCACAGAACTCAAGTACATCGTCGCCGTCGCCCGCGAGCGCCATTTCGGCAAGGCGGCGGACGCCTGTTTTGTCTCGCAACCTACGCTGTCGGTGGCGGTTAAAAAACTCGAAGAAGAGTTGGATGTAAAGCTCTTCGAGCGCAGCGCGAACGAAGTGACCGTGACTCCCCTGGGCGAGGAAATCGTGCGTCAAGCCCAGAGCGTGCTCGAGCAGGCGGCCAATATCAAGGACATCGCCAAGCGTGGCAAAGACCCGCTGGCCGGGCCTTTGAAGCTGGGCGTGATCTACACCATTGCCCCCTATTTGCTGCCGGCCCTGGTGCGCCAGGTGATCACCAAAAGCCCGCAGATGCCGCTGGTGCTGCAGGAGAACTTCACCGTCAAGCTGCTGGAGATGCTGCGCACCGGCGAGATCGATTGCGCCATTCTGGCCGAGCCTTTTCCCGACACGGGTCTGGCCCTGGCTCCACTGTATGACGAGCCCTTTTTTGCCGCGGTGCCCTCCAGCCATGCATTGGCTCAGCAGGCCTCGGTGACCGCCGAGCAACTCAAGAGCGAGACCATGCTGCTGCTGGGCAACGGCCATTGCTTCCGTGACCACGTGCTCGAAGTCTGCCCCGAGTTCGCCCGCTTCTCCAGCGATGCCGAAGGCATTCGCAAGAGCTTCGAAGGCTCCTCGCTGGAGACCATCAAGCACATGGTGGCGGCTGGCATGGGCATTACTTTGGTTCCGCGCCTGAGCGTGCCCAAGGAGGTCCTGGAGCCCAAAAAGCGGGGGGGCGAAGAAAGCTTTGTGAAGTACCTGCCGGTGTTGGACACGCGCTCCGATGGCAGCAGCCTGCCGCCTCCCACCCGCCGCGTAGTGCTGGCTTGGCGCCGCAGCTTTACCCGCTATGAGGCGATTGCCGCGTTGCGCAATGCCATCTACAGCTGTGAATTGCCGGGTGTGAGTCGACTCTCCTGATTTTGAATAAAAAGTGCTGCTGGCGCTCGTGGAATACGCGCAAGCAGCTATGAAATTAATAGTAATTTTGTGCAAGACAAACTCCGCCTCTACCTTGACCTGATCCGCTGGAACCGGCCTGCCGGTTGGTTGCTGTTGCTCTGGCCCACGCTGTCGGCTCTCTGGCTGGCAGCTGGTGGCTTTCCCGGTTGGCACCTCATCATCGTGTTCACCTTGGGCACCATCCTCATGCGCAGTGCGGGCTGTTGTGTGAATGACGTGGCAGACCGCGAGTTCGACAAGCACGTCAAGCGCACGGCACAGCGCCCCGTCACCAGTGGCCGGATTTCCAGCCGCGAGGCCTTGGCTGTGGGAGCGGTGCTGGCGCTGGTGGCGTTTGGTCTGGTGCTCACCACCAATACCGTGACGATCGCGTGGTCCTTTGCAGCGCTGGCGGTAGCACTGGTCTATCCGTATGCCAAGCGCCACGTGTCCATGCCGCAAGCAGTGCTGGGGGTGGCTTTCAGCTTCGGCATTCCCATGGCCTATGCGGCAGTGCGGGCAGATGTGCCTTGGCAGGCCTGGGCTTTGCTGGTCGGTAACCTTTTTTGGGTGCTGGCCTATGACACCGAATACGCGATGGTCGATCGTGATGATGATTTGCGCATCGGCATCAAGACATCTGCCATCACTTTGGGGCGCTGGGATGTCGCGGCCGTGTTGGCCTTTTACGGGGTGTATCTGCTGGTTTGGACTTGGCTGGTTTTGCCCGACTTGCGGGAGGCTTGGGGCTGGTGGCTGGGCGTGGCAGCCGCCATCGTCCAGGTGGTGTGGCACGGCACCCTGATCAAAGACCGCTCGCGCGAGGGTTGCTTCAAGGCCTTCCGCCTCAACCACTGGGTGGGGTTTGCCGTCTTTGCAGGAATCGTCATTTCCAGCACATTGGCCTAGTCTTTCTTTTTAACCCACCCCATGAACACCCCCGTACCGCCGCAAGACTCCGCTGTACGGGGTGCGCGGCTGCCTTTCCGGGCGCGCCGTATGCGCCAGCTGGCCTGGTCGGTCATGGGGGCTTTCGGGTTGATCGGAGTCAGTTATCTCCTGCAGCAAAACTGGTGGGTGGCGGGCCTCCTGCTCACAGGAACCGCTGCGACCGCCTACAGCCTGCACGCTCAAGCGGAGTACGAGAGCGACCGCGGATTTGTGATCATCCTGTGGATCATCTGGGCGACGGTGTCCGGCCTGATGTGGATCAGCAATGGTCTCCAAGACGTCGCCCTGTTGGCCTATCCCATTATTCTGGTTGTCGCGGGCCTGTTGCTTGGGGGCAGGCATTTCATTTATTACCTCGCAGCCATGCTGCTTTTCAGCGCGTTTCTGCAGTACGCCACTTCGGTGTTGCATTGGAGAAGCGATGTCATGAATAGCACCAAGCTGGAGCTGTTGCGTGACGTGTGGGTAGTGTTGGTGGCCAGCGCCTTTGCGGTGTGGATCACTGTGTCTGACTGGCGGAAGTTGCTCGGGGAGTTGCACATCCGCATTGACGAGTACCGGCAATCCCAGGCGCATCTGACCTATCTCTCGCAACACGATGCATTGACCGAATTACCCAATCGCAGCTTGGGGCGTCAACTAATGGAGGCGGCCATCGGTCGTGCGCGAACCACCGGTAGCCATCTGGCTCTGATGTTCGTGGATCTGGATAACTTCAAGTTCATCAATGATTCGGTGGGCCACGCAGCAGGCGACGAGTTTCTGCAACAGATTGCCTCGCGCTTGCGGTCTGCAGTGCGAGAAACGGACGTGGTGATGCGACAGAGTGGCGACGAGTTTCTGGTCGGCTTGCTCGACGTGCCGGATATTCAGGCCGCCAGCAAGGCGGCGAACGAGGTGCTGGAACACCTCGGGGGTGTATATCGCGTGCAGGGTTCGGAGTTGTCGAGCTCCTGCTCCATCGGATTGGCCGTGTACCCCCGGGACGGGCACGATTTCGACACCTTGTTGCGGCATGCGGACTTGGCTATGTACCAGGCCAAGCAGGCGGGCCGCAATACTTTCCGTTTCTTTGATGTGATGATGCAGGACGACTTGAGCGCAAACCCGCGACTCGTGGCGGAACTGCAGACGGCCTTGGTGCGAGGTGAGTTTGTATTGCACTACCAACCGGTGGTCGATATGCAGGATCACCGCTTATTGGGCGCCGAGGCGCTGATACGCTGGCAGCACCCGGTGCGGGGTTTGTTGGGGCCGGTGGAGTTTATTCCCGCGGCAGAGCGATCCGGCCTGATCGTGGATATCGGGCGCTGGGTGCTGGAAGAGGCCTGCCGGCAGGCCGCGAAATGGCAGCGACTGGGTCAGCCTCTGGTGGTCGCGGTGAACATTTCACCGGTGCAATTGCACCGGGGGGACCTGGAGAGTGCCGTACGCACGGCACTGGCAAACTCCGACCTGCCCGGCGCTTGCCTGGAGCTCGAGATCACCGAATCGGTACTGATGGGAGATGCGACTACGCTCGCCGACACCATCCGCCACCTGAAGGCGCTCGGCGTGTCCATTGCCGTTGATGACTTCGGAACGGGCTATTCCAACCTGGGCTATTTGCAGCGATTTGCTGCCGACAAAATCAAGATTGATCAGTCCTTCGTCCGCGCCATGTTGGCGGAGCCTGGGCAGCAAGCCATCGTGACGGCCATCATCCAGATGGGCAAGAGTCTCAAGTTGCTACCCCATGCCGAGGGCGTGGAGAGCGACGATGCCCGCGCCTTGCTATTGGAGATGGGTTGCCGCACCGGGCAGGGCTATTGGTTCGCACGGCCTTTGGCGGCAGACATGTTCGCCACCAGCTTTCTTTAGGCTCAGGCCAACAAAAAACCCGGCCAGGGGCCGGGTCGTTGGGTGCAGTTCGCGAAGTTGGATTACTTGGCGCTCAGGCACTCTTTCATGAAAGCTTTGCGCTCGTCGCCTTTTTTGTCTTTGGCGTCGGCGTTGCAGGTCTTCATTTTGTTTTGCTGCGCAGTCTTGCCGTCTTCGGCTGCTGCGGGCTTGGCGCTCAGGCACTCCTTCATGAAGGCTTTGCGCTCATCGCCCTTTTTGTCTTTGGCATCCGCATTGCAAGTCTTCATTTTGCTCTGCTGTGCGGTGGGTGCCTTGTCATCTGCAGCGTGCGCGCCGCCCACTGCCAGAGCCAGACCCAAAGCCATGAGAGAGATCAGTTGCTTCATTTGTAGTCCCGTGTGAAAAGTTGGCAGCGACCTGCCGTTGCAGAAATCCCGTATAGGGAACCTCAGCATACAACGGCCCGATGACAGTCTGCGATGACAAAGTCACAGAAACTGCGGTTTTCCGTGGCCCGTAAAATCCATGGATGCTTACTGTCAAACACGAACTTCTGCAGGCGCTGGCCGCCTGCCTTGAAAAACTCTCTCCCGGCGCCGGCCCCAAGGCCGCCTTCGAGTCGCCCAAAGTTGCCGCCCATGGCGACTTTGCCACCACCGCCGCCATGCAGCTGGCCAAGCCGTTGAAAATGAACCCGCGCCAGCTCGCAGAAACGCTGCGCGGCGAATTGCTGGCCACGCCGGTGTACCAACAGTGGGTACAGGACATTGAAATTGCCGGCCCCGGCTTCATCAACATCCGCCTCAAACCTGCTGCCAAGCAGGAGGTGGTGCGCGAAGTGCTGGGCGACGGCGCACGTTTCGGCTACCAGCCAGAAAGTGGCAAGCCGGTATTGGTGGAGTTTGTATCGGCTAACCCCACCGGCCCCTTGCACGTGGGCCACGGCCGCCAGGCCGCGCTGGGCGACGCGATTTGCAACCTGTTTGCCACCCAAGGCTACAAGGTGCACCGCGAGTTTTATTACAACGACGCGGGCGTGCAGATCGACACGTTGACCAAAAGCACCCAGCTGCGCGCCAAGGGCTTCAAGCCCGGTGACAGCTGCTGGCCTACCGACCCTGACAACCCGGAAAGCAAGGCCTTTTACAACGGCGACTACATCGCCGACATCGCTGAAGCCTTCAAGGCCAAGGCCTCCATCAAGGCCGATGACCGTGAGTTCACTGCGAATGGCGATGTGGACGACTACGACAACATCCGCCAATTCGCGGTGGCCTACCTGCGCAATGAGCAGGACAAGGACCTGCAGGCCTTCAATCTGCACTTTGATCAGTACTACTTGGAATCCAGCCTGTACACCAGTGGTCGTGTAGATGCCGCCGTGAACAAGCTGGTGGGCAACGGCAAGACTTATGAGCAAGACGGCGCGCTCTGGCTCAAGAGCACCGACTATGGCGACGACAAAGACCGTGTCATGCGCAAGAAAGACGGTAGCTACACCTACTTTGTGCCGGACGTGGCTTACCACATCGCCAAGTGGGAGCGCGGTTTTGCCAAGGTGGTCAACATCCAGGGCACCGACCACCATGGCACCATTGCACGCGTGCGTGCCGGCTTGCAAGCGGCCGATGTGGGCATTCCCCAAGGCTACCCCGACTATGTGCTGCACACCATGGTGCGCGTGGTGCGCGGTGGCGAAGAGGTCAAGATCAGCAAGCGTGCGGGCAGTTATGTGACCCTGCGCGACCTGATCGAGTGGACCAGCAAGGATGCCGTACGCTTCTTCCTACTGAGCCGCAAGCCGGACACTGAGTACACCTTCGATGTGGACCTGGCCGTGCAGAAGAACAACGACAACCCCGTCTATTACGTGCAGTACGCGCACGCGCGCATCTGTTCGGTGCTGGCGAGCTGGAGTGGCGAAGTTGCCGCACTCAAGGGCGTGGACCTCTCGGCATTGGAAAGTCCCCAGGCACAGGCCTTGATGCTGCTGTTGGCCAAGTTCCCCGAAATGCTGACCGCTGCAACGGAAGGCGAGGCTCCGCACGACGTGACCTTCTACTTGCGCGAGCTGGCCGCCAGCTACCACAGCTACTACGATGCCGAGCGCATTCTGGTGGATGATGAGGCGGTCAAGTTGGCCCGCCTGGCCTTGGTCGCCGCGACTGCGCAAGTGCTGCACAATGGTCTGGCCGTGCTGGGCGTGAGTGCCCCGCAAAAGATGTAATTCCTTCAAAGAAAGCAAGGCATGAAGAACGAGCGTGGTGGGACCCTGGTCGGGTTCATCGTGGGCGTGGTGGTGGGATTGGGCGCCGCTCTGGCGGTGGCGGTGTACGTCACCAAGGTCCCGGTGCCTTTCATGAACAAGAGCCAAAGCCGCAGTGCGGACCAGGATGCGGCTGAAGCCCAGAAGAACAAAAATTGGGATCCCAACGCGCCCATGTATGGCAAGAATCCCGCGCCGGCAGTGCCTGTGGCTACCGTGCCCGGCACGCCAGCTTCGGGTGCTAAAGCCGCGGGCAAGGTGGTAGAGGCCAAGCCTGATGCCAAGGCCGATCCGAAAGCGGACGCCAAGGCAGACCCCAAAGCTGCAGCGAAGCCGGATGCGAAGGCCGACGCCAAGGCATCCGCCGACCCACTGGGTGACTTGGCCAAGGCCAAAGCAGGTACGGTGGATGGCGATGTGTTTACCTACTGGGTGCAGGTCGGGTCTTTCCGCTCTGCAGAAGATGCAGAAAGCCAGCGCGCCAAGTTGTCACTGAGTGGCATCGAGACCAAGATCTCGGAGCGGGAGCTTTCCGGCAAGCAGGTCTTCCGCGTACGCGTAGGCCCCTTCGACAAGAAGGATGACGCGGACAAAGCCAAGGAAAAAATGGACAAGGCCGGCTTGGAAACTGCCCTGGTTCGCGTTCAACGCTGAGTCTTTCCCGGAACTTTCGGCGGTGGGTCCACTCACACCGCCTCTATGGAGTCTTTTGAAATGAAACGTCGCGCATTCACTCACGTGGCCACGGGTGCCGCTCTGGTCGCTTCCACAGCCTGGTCTCCCTTGGTTCAGGCCCAAGCCAAGAAGCCCCAAGCGGGAACCGATTACTTGCCGCTGGATCCCCGCGCACCGACCGAAGCCCCCGCTGGCAAGATCGAAGTGGTCGAGTTCTTCTGGTACAACTGCCCGCACTGCAATGCGTTTGAGCCCCTGTTGCAGGGCTGGATCAAAACCCTGCCGAAAGACGTGTCCTTCCGTCGCGCGCCGGTTGCATTCCAGGAAAGCTTCGTACCTCAGCAGCGCCTGTACTACACCTTGGAAGCCATGGGCTTGGTGGAGAAGTTGCACGCCAAAGTGTTCAACGCCATTCACAACGAAAAACAAAACCTTGCCCGACCTGAAGCCATCCTGGAATGGGTGGCTCAGCAAGGCGTGGACAAGGACAAGTTCGTGGCGCAGTACAACTCCTTTACGGTAGCCACCAAGGCAGGTAAAGCAGCCCAGTTGCAGAACGCTTACAAGGTGGAAGGCGTGCCAGCTTTGGGTATTGCCGGTCGTTTTTACACCGATGGCTCTCTCGCCGGCAACATGCCTCGCGCATTGCAAGTGGTGGAGTCCCTGGTCGCTGACGTTCGCGCCGGCCGCGGTTGATGCGACCGTGGCGGTCCGGCTTTGTGCCTGACCGCCGCACACCGCCAAAGGCGGGGCTAGAATGAATTTCCTTATCTTTGCGTCAAGGGTTTCGTTCTATGTCGAGTCAGAAATTCCGTCTGGTTACCCGTAGCGATTTCGATGGACTGGTGTGCGCCGTCCTGCTCAACGAGCTGGACTTGATAGACGACATCAAGTTCGTTCACCCCAAAGACATGCAAGACGGCAAGGTGGAGGTGTCCAACCGCGACATCACCACCAACCTGCCTTATGTACCGGGTGTGCACCTTGCGTTTGACCACCACGAATCCGAGACCATTCGCAATACCGGCGAACGCTCAAACCACATCATCCTGCCGCATGCGGACTCTGCTGCCCGCGTGGTGTACGACCACTACGGCGGTGCCAGCCGCTTTCCGGCGCGCTTTTACGACATGATGGAAGCGGTAGACAAGGGCGACTCCGCGCGTTTCTGCCATGACGAGATCATGAATCCTAGCGGTTGGGTGCTCCTGAACTATCTGATGGATTCGCGCACGGGCTTGGGTCGCTTCCGCGAGTTCCGCGTCAGCAATTACCAGCTGATGATGGATTTGATTCAGTACTGCCGTAACCACGGCATCGACGAAATTCTGCAGTTACCGGACGTGGTGGAGCGCGTGGAGCTGTATTTCGAACATGCCGGAAAGGCCAAGGAGCAGCTTTTGCGCTGTTCCACAGTGCATGGCAACCTTCTGGTGCTGGACTTGCGCAATGAAGAAACCATCTACGCCGTGAACCGTTTCATGGTTTATGCATTGTTCCCGCAGACCAATATTTCCATCCACGTGCTCTGGGGTTTGCAAAAGCAAAACACCGTGTTTGCCACCGGCAAGTCCATCACCAACCGCAGTTCCAACACCCATATCGGGGAGCTCATGCTGAGTTACGGCGGAGGCGGCCATGCCAATGCGGGAACCTGCCAGGTCGACAACGCGCAGGCCGCAGATGTGCTTCAAGCACTGATCAGCAAAATTAACGCCGACGGTTGAGCGCACCAAGGGCAGGAAGCCCGAAGCGCTCGGTACAATGCAACGAGCGCTCTTCGAGCAAGTTTCGTGCCCTTATGAAAAAAATCCTGTTCTCCCTGTCAGTACTGCTGGCCCTGTGCGGTGTGGCGGAGGGTATTCGGGCCGAAAAGGCTGATCGCAACAAACCGATGAACGTGGAGTCGGACGCGTTGCGGTACGACGACCTCAAGCAGGTCAGTGTGTTTTCCGGCAATGTGGTGCTCACCAAGGGCTCCATCCTGATCCGTGGCGCGCAAATCGAGGTGCGCCAGGACCCTGAGGGCTATCAATATGGTCTGGTGACCGGCGCTCCCGGCAAGCAGGCCTTCTTCCGCCAGAAGCGTGATGGACTGGAAGAGTTCATCGAAGGCGAGGGGGACACCATTGAGTACGACGGCAAGGCCGATACCGTGCGCTTCATCAAAAAAGCCCAGATGCGCCGTTTGCGGGGTGCGACGGTGGCCGACGAGGTGACCGGTGCGGTCATCGTGTACGAGAACCTGACCGATCGTTTTACCGTAGATGGCACCCCCAAGACAGCTGCTGCACCCGCAGGCCGTGTGCGTGCCATGCTGACCCCCAAGGCCGATCCGGTCACGACACCACCCGCTGCAGGTGCGGTGCTCAAGCCCACGACCCAGATTGAGAAAGCTGTTCCGTGAACGCAGCAGTACCCGATACCCCGGACAGCGCTACCGGGCGGCTTGAGGCCCGCCACCTTCAGAAGTTTTACGGCAAGCGGCAGGTCGTCAAAGATGTTTCTCTGGCCGTGCGCACCGGTGAAGTGGTGGGCTTGCTGGGCCCCAACGGTGCCGGCAAAACGACCTCGTTTTACATGATTGTGGGTCTGCTGCGCGCGAGCGCCGGCGACATCACCATTGACGGCCAGAGCATCGAGCACATGCCGATCCACCGGCGCGCCCGCTTGGGGCTCGGCTACCTGCCGCAAGAAGCCTCCATCTTCCGCAAGCTCAATGTGGAAGACAACGTGCGTGCAGTGCTGGAATTGCAGCGCGATGATGCCGGTGCGCCTCTGAAGCCGGCTGAGATCGAGCACCGGCTTACCGATTTGCTGCAAGAGCTCCGTGTGGAGCATTTGCGGGAGTCTCCGTCGCTTGCCCTCTCCGGTGGCGAGCGCCGTCGGGTGGAAATAGCCCGCGCGCTGGCGACTAGGCCGCGTTTCATCCTGCTGGATGAGCCTTTTGCAGGTATCGACCCGATTGCGGTGATCGAAATCCAACGCATCATCAACTTCCTGAAGGCGCGTGGCATTGGCGTGTTGATTACGGACCATAACGTGCGCGAAACGCTGGGTATTTGCGACCACGCCTACATCATCAGCGACGGGCACGTGCTGGCCGAAGGCACTCCGGCGGATATCGTGAACAACGCCGATGTCCGCCGCGTCTACCTCGGCGAAAACTTCAAGATGTAAGCGGATCGATGAAACAAGGTCTTTCGCTTCGCGTCTCGCAGCATCTGGCGCTCACCCCGCAGCTGCAACAATCCATCCGCTTGCTGCAACTCTCCACGCTGGAGCTCAGCCAGGAGGTGGAGCAGATGCTGGACGAAAACCCCTTCCTGGAGCTCACCGAAGAGCGTGCTGAGCGGGAAGACTTTGGCCTGGATGCGGTAGATGCACCGGTGAGTGATGGAGACCGTCTATCCGAAGAAGGCGACTTTGCTCCTAATTCGATAGCTGACTATGCAAGCAGTACAAGCGCTAGCAGCTCGAATGAGGATGAGACAACTCCGCTGTCCGGCAGCGATGAACCCGACTGGGAGGGCGACGGCACCACAGAGATGACCCCCGACGACGGCGAGTGGGGTGTGGATGCCAAAGCCAAAACCAACAACCTGGACGACGACGAGCAGAAGGATGCGACCGAACTGGCACGTTCGGGCGAGTCTTTGCAGTCCTTTCTGCACCGCCAAGCCGCCGGTTTGCGCTTGAGCGCCGAGGATGCGGCCGCACTGCGCTTCCTGATCGAGTCCCTCAACGACGACGGCTACCTGGAAGACCCGCTGGCCGAGCTAGCCCAGAGTCTGCACCCTGCCGACGAAGAGCAGCTCCACGAACTGGTGCACCACTTCACTGTGGCATTGGGCCTGCTTCACAGCCTGGAACCGGTCGGCGTCGGTGCGCGTGACTTGGGTGAATGTTTGCGCTTGCAGCTGCGGGCATTGCTGACCACCGCAGATGAAGATGGCGAATTGGATCGCACTGAGGTACTGCAGGTGGCTTTGGCCATTTGCAAGCAACCCATGGAACTGCTGGCCCGTCGCGACATCAAGCGCCTCGTGCAAGCAGGTGTGGGTAGCGATGCTCTGGTGCGCGAGGCTATTGCGCTCATAGCCCGTCTGGAGCCCAAGCCCGGCCGCCGCTTCATTGATGTGGAGCGCAATATCGTCGTACCTGATGTGATGGTGGTGCCCATCGGCAAAGTGGGCGGAATGCCCAAATTCCGGGTGCAACTGAATCCGGATGTGATGCCGCGCCTCAAGGTGCACGACATTTACGCCAATGTGCTGCGCAACCACAAAGCCAGCTCCAGCCACGCCGGTCTGCAGCAGCGCCTGCAGGAGGCGCGCTGGTTCATCAAGAACATCCAACAGCGCTTTGACACCATCCTGCGCGTGAGCACAGCGATTGTGGAGCGTCAGAAAAACTTCTTCACCCATGGCGAACTGGCCATGCGCCCGCTGGTGCTGCGCGAAATTGCAGACGAACTGGGCTTGCATGAATCCACCATCAGCCGGGTGACCACTGCCAAATACATGGCGACGCCCTTCGGCACGTTTGAGTTGAAGTATTTCTTCGGGTCCGGCCTGGGCACGGAGTCCGGCGGCAATGCCTCCAGCACGGCGGTGCGGGCGCTGATCAAGCAGTTCATCGCCTCCGAGAGCCCGAAAAAGCCCTTGAGCGACAACCAGATTTCCGACATGCTCAAAGAGCAGGGCATTGAATGCGCCCGGCGCACCGTGGCCAAATACCGCGAGGGCCTGAAGATTGCCCCCGCCTCGCTGCGCAAGGCGCTTTGAATCAAGTAAACAGGGAGTTGAGTATGGGCCACGGTTTTCGCAACTGGGTCAGGTGGATCTGCTGCGTCAGCCTGATGTCGGGTGCATTCATAGGTTCACAGGCCATGACCCTGGAGCGGGAGGGAAGCACGCTCTTTGCCACAGGCCCAGTGGAAGACGATTTTGGTAAATTCAAGAATGCGTTGGAGGTGTCTGGTCTTGAGCAGATCGTGTTCGTGAATTCGCCCGGAGGCGATTTATGGACCGGGATGCGTGTGGGGCGGATCATTGCGGATTCCGGTGTGAAAACGGTGACTGCGGGTTACTGCGTGTCAGCCTGTTCCATCATGTTCATGGGTGGCCGGGAGCGTACGTTCTCCGACGCATTCCGCGCGAATGTCACCTATGTCGGTATTCATGGGCCATCCAGCAAAACGACGCGTGCCGTGACCAGCGAACATGCGCCTCAGATTTATGCCTTCTTCAAAATGACCATGGGGGAGCGTTTCAACGCGGCGCTCATGAATAAGGCCTTTTTTGAAATGGATGATGCTGGTTCGTTACTGCGAGTTTTCGATATGGCGCGCACTCCCAAGCGCGTCACTTACCATTGCCGCTCGCAGCAGACACCCCGCAACGAATGCACAGAGTTTCCCGAAGCGGATGCACTCAGTATCGGACTGATCACCGGTACCGCCCTCACCAAAGTTACGCTCCCGGCGAGCATGCAATCTTCACCCAAAATTCTGGGGGCGACCTTGGACACGCCCATTGCAGACAGGACGGCATTTCTCACGGCGATTGCCGCAAAATCTTGTGTGTCCGATGGCTGCAAGACGCTGGTGCAAAACTATGCGAACCTCAAAGAGCACAGCGCGATCGTTACAGCGGTTGATGCTCCCGGTGTGGGGACGACCGCTGACAAGGATTCACCCAATCAGGCGGCACTGGCGGCTTTGTTTGCTTGCAATCACATTAAGGATCGGCCTGTACGTTTGTGTACGGTAGTCGGCGTCAATGGATTCGACATACAACCCACAGTTGCCGCAGCCCGTGCCAGCCACGAGAGTGCATTAGCCATGCTTGCCGTTCCCGCGGAGAAGTTCTACGGTAACGAACAATTCGGTGGAGGATTCTCTTCCGCGACTGGATTGCGAACAGAACGATATTCCGACGCCACGCCGTCCAAAGCAGAGGGAATTCAGGTAATCGGTACCCAAGACTTGGTCAACGCCATGAAATCCACTCAAGCTCCCGTATTGATCGACGTGAGTGGTTTGGACGATGTGATTCCGGGTTCGTCTGCACTCTTGTTTGCCGGTGTTGCATATGCAGACACAGCCAAAGACGCTGCTTTGGAGCAGCGTATCGTGAGTTTGCTCAAACTCCTGGCACCCGATCCGCAACGTCCGATCGTCTTCATCGGTTCCAATCGGGACGATTGGCGCGGCTTGAATGCTGCTTTCAGAGCCCGCAAGGCGGGGTATGCCCAAGTGGCCTGGTATCGGGGCGGTATTGCCGCGTGGAAGTCAGCGGCATTGCCCCAAGCCCGACTCATAGTGAATGCGGTGGCCAACTAAGGATTTGAATTGAACCAATTGACACTTTTTCTCCCCTGCGCCGCCGGCGTGGAGGAATATCTGGCGCCGGAGATTTTGCAGATCACCGGCTTACCACCCGGCTGCATCACCAAGCAGCGCGGGGGCGTAGCCGTGCGCACCGGGTTTGAGCATGCGATGCTGCTCAACCTGTACAGCCGGTTGGCCCAGCGGGTGTTGGTGCTGGTGTCGTACACCGAATACCGCAGCGAGCAGGACCTGTACCGCGCCGCCATGCAAGTGGCGTGGGAGCGCTGGTTCACTCCGCGCGAAAGTATCAAGGTGGAAGTCACTGCCCAGCACAGCCCGCTCACCTCGCTCAACTTTGCGGCCCTCAAAGTGAAGGACGCCGTGTGCGACCGCTTCCGCGAAGTGGCGGGCGGTGTGCGGCCGGACGTGAATACCCAATGGCCCGATGTGCGCATTTACGCCCACCTGACCACCGATGCCTGCTCGCTCTACATCGACACTTCCGGCGAACCGTTGTTCAAGCGGGGCTGGCGTGAGGACAAGGGCGATGCGCCACTCAAAGAAACCCTGGCGGCCGCCATGATCGCTGCCAGCGGCTGGGCCTCGGGAGACGACGATCTGCTGCCCTTGTACGACCCTTGCTGCGGCAGCGGCACCGTTGTCATTGAGGCGGCGCAGATTGCCTGCAACATCGCAGCCGGTTCGCTGCGCCGGTTTGCGTTTGAGAAGTACAAGCCCTTCCGCTCCGAGGAATGGGCTGCCATGAAAAAAGAAGCTGCTGACGCCGTCGTGAAGCCGGAGCCAGGCCAGAAAGCCTTGATTTACGGCAGCGATGTGTCCTTCCGGATGGTCGACTTTGCCGAGCGCAATGCGCAGCGCGCGGGTGTGGCCGATGTGATCGAGTTCCGCGGCGGCGATGCTTTGCAGCGTATGCCCCCGATTGATGTGACCGAGACCGGTGGTGGCGTGATGGTCATCAACCCGCCGTACGGCGAGCGTATCGGCATCGGCGGCGTAGCGGGTGAGGGCGAAGGTGCCCGTTTCGGCGCCCGCGAGCTGGCAGAGGCGGACGATGGCGTGGACTTCTTCAACCAGCTGGCCAGCCACTGGAAAAAGAACTACAGCGGATGGACCGCCTGGATGCTCACCCCCGACCTCAAGCTGCCCAGCAAAATGCGCCTCAAAGAGTCCCGCCGTGTGCCCATGTGGAACGGTCCGCTGGAGTGCCGTCTTTTCAAGTTCGACATGGTGAAGGGCCGACTGGCCAAACCTTCTGCTCCCGAGGCGCATGACTGAGCTGGTGCCCGGCATCGTGCTGGACACCAACATCGTGCTCGATTTGTTGGTGTTCAAAGACCCCCTGACCTTGCCGCTGTGCGAAGCCTTGGAGACGGGTCAGTTGCGATGGCTGTCGACGGACGCCATGCGTGAAGAGTTGGATCGGGTGCTGGCCTACCCCCAGATTGCCAAGCGTCTTGCGTTTTACGGCCTGGACCCGCAGGATGTGCTGGCGGCGCGTGATGCTTGGGTGCTTACCGTGGACCCCGCCCCCAAAGCACCTGTCACCTGCAAAGATCCGGACGACCAGCGCTTTATCGACCTGGCCGTGGCCCACCGGTGCCTGGTGCTGAGCAAGGACCATGCGGTACTTTCCATGGCAAAACGCCTTCTGGCGCTCGGTGCGTCTGCACGGGCAGCTATTTAATTTATAGCATTTGATATCGGACGTAGCGGTGGCTCATGGCCATGACGACCGCGTCATATGCCCCCAATCGGTGGGGGATATCACCCGGTTTTCGGGGGTCTCCCAACCGTGATTTCCTAAGTGCTTGATTTTCATGGGAAATTTTCCCGCAAAAACTGGCATGTTTCGCGCTATCTCCAGAAGCGCTGCTGACCATGGGGGTCGGCGGCACAACCCTCTCCTGGAAAGGAAATCATCATGCGTACATCTTTCATGCTTCGTTCCGTACTGGTTGCCGCAGCCTTCGGCAGCCTGTCTTTGCTCCCCAATGTGGCTGCTGCCCGCGAAGGTGCCCAAAGTGTTGGCAAGGGCATCAAGTGCTATACCGCCGCGGTGCAGCAGGCTGATGGCACCGTCAAATACCAGCGCGTTTGCTACAAGGGCGTTTGATGCTTTGCAGGTGGAGCGGCGCTCTGGCGCTGTTTCCTCTGTGCGCGCTCGTCGCGGGCCATGGGGCCCCGGCGTGCGCGCAGTCGTTGGTGTCGAGCCAGCTGCAAATTGACACGGGCATAGGGCACGAGGCGCAGAGTGCTCCGGTCTTCCAGCTCACCCCGGAAAGCACCATCGTGTACCTCGACGACCTCAAGCACCTGAGCGGTGAACATGTGCGGACCAGCGTGCAGGCCTCCGCCGAATGGGCATGGGACAAAGGCTTTACCGTATCTCTCGCCGGTGATGCCACCCTCAAAAAGTCACCAGCAAAACCCGATCTCGATTACCAGACTGTCTCTGTGCAGCCCTCATTGATGCATCCCTTGTGGGGTGGCAGTGGCGGCGTAGGTGTAAATCTCCAGACCTTTGATGTAGGCGGCGCGCATTTTCGTGACAGTACCGGCCTGATCCTGAACTGGACCCGTGCGGACGCCGAGTCCATGTGGGGTGTGGTGGCAGAAATCTCCGAATACCGCCATGGCGCAGATCTGCGGGACATGGATGCCACGTCTCGCTCCCTGTTGCTTCTGCGCCAGTACACCGATCCTTGCAAAGCCATTTCAGGTTTGGACTTTTCGGCCATCGTGGGCCGGGAGGAGAACCGCTGGGGCTATGCAGATCTCTCGAATCGCAGTGCGCTGCTCAGCGCGACTGTGCATTGGTCCATGTGGGGCGGTGATTGGTCTTTCGGCCGCAGCTACCGGCGGGCCGTTTTTGACGAAAGCGCCTTTGAGGATGATCCCGTCCGGATGGACGCTACCCATATGACCGACCTCTCAGCCCAATGGCCGTTGACCTCCAAGGTATCGCTGCGGGTTGAAATGAACGATTCGGTCAGCCGTTCCACGACCCGGCTCTATGACAACAACTTCCGACAGTTCAGTGTGACCTTGAGAACGCAGATCTAGCCTAGCCGGGTGCCACCTGCGGCAAGGCAATCCGGATATGGGTTCCACTTCCCTCTTCACTTTCAATGCCTATGTGGCCGCCCAGCACATTGCTGACGAGGTTGTAGACGATGTACATCCCCAAGCCACTGCCACCGCGCCCTAGTTTGGTGGTGTAGAAAGGCTCGAAGATATGGGGCAGGCTGGACGCAGGAATCCCACGTCCGTTGTCGGCGTAATGCAGCATCACCATGACTCCCTCCAGACGCGCCTCGATGGAGATACGCCCGCTGTCCATGCCGTCGAATCCGTGATGGACGGAGTTGCTCAGCAGGTTGGTCAGCACCTGCTCCAAGGGGCCCGGGTAGCTGTCGAGCTCCAGATCCCCGGCGATCTCCAGCTGAACCTCATGATCCGGGGTCTTGAACATCGGCTTGGCGGTGTGCAGTACTTCCCCTACCACGGCCAGCAGCTGGAACCTGCGGCGCCTGCTGCTGGTCTGGTCGACGGCCACTTCTTTGAAGTCATTGATCAATTTGGCAGCCCGGCTTGCATTCCGTTCAATCAACTGGCTGGCCTCTTCAATGCGCTGCGCGCCCTTCTCGACATCCGAACGCCGTGCCGTGCCCGAAAGCAGCTTCTGCCCGAAAGACGCCGCTTCCTCGGTGAGTGTGGAGGCGACCGCCATCACGTTACCGATCGGGGTATTGAGCTCGTGGGCCACCCCCGCGACGAGACTGCCCAGTGCGGCCAATTTCTCGCTTTGCACCAATTGACCCATGGCACGTTGCAGTTCCTGATTGCGGGCCTCCACCCGGGCTTCGAGTTCGCGGTTCAAGTCCTGCAGATTGGTCTGGATGCGCTTGAGCTGGGTGACATCAATCAGGGTCTCAATGGCTCCGCTGATTTTGCCGTCGGCATCCCTGAGGGGGGCCGCACAATACCGGCCCCACATGCCTTTGGTACCGTCGTGGTTGCTGAAATAGTCCTCTCCTTCCAAAGCACCTGGCAGGTCTGTGCTCTGGCGTAGCTTGGTCGGGTAATGGCGCGCCAGTGTTTCTGCATCAGCGCCGTCCACCAGCAGGTTGACCAGTGTGGGGCGTGCGGTTTTGTAAATGCCGCGCCAGCTGTTGGTGGTGCCCACCACCTCACTGGCAGGCACGCCCGTCAAGCGGGTCATTTGCGGATTCCAGAACGTGACCCGGTGTTCTGCATCAATCGCAAACACAGCGATGGGCAGGTTCTCATAGATCTGCCGGATGCGATGTTCGAGCTCACGGGCCCGTTGCTCTGCCAGCTTGCGATCGCTGATGTCCCGGACGGTAGACACTGTGCGAACGCGGTTCCCCATTTCCATGCGCACCATCGAAATCTCGGACCAGAACTGGCTGCCATCTTTGCGTCGTTGGTGCCACTCAAAGACTTGCTGCCCGGTCTGCAAAACGCGGGCAAAGCGCTCCTGAACCGCCTCTTCGGTGAACTCCCCCCCGATGGCCGTCAATTCATGGGGCTGCAGAAGACGGGCTTCTGCGGGCGTGTAGCCGAACAAGGCTTCGAAGCGTGGGTTGATATCCACCACCCGGCCACTGGCGACATCCCGCACGATCATGGCGTCGGGGCTGTGGTCGAACAGTTCGCGGTACTTCTTTTCGCTGGCACGAATGGCCCGTATGGCCGCTCTGCGGCTGTACATTCCGTAGATCAACAAACCGATGATGACCAGCAAACTGCTGAATAGTGCCAGCAGCCATGCACGGTGAGGGCGCAGGTCATCCCATGGGTCAGCGGGCCGGTTGAGCAGGACCGCATTGGCCGGCAGCAGATCCAGGGGAATGCCCCAGCGCTCCATTTGTTGGAAGTCGAAAGTGGCCTTGCCGGGAACAGACGACATGGGCAAGGGCACGGTGATACTGCCGGTCATCAGTTGCTGTGCCAGGCGACCTGTGGCTTGACCTTGTTCGAGGCCCGAAACAAGATAGCCGCCGAGAATGCCCGGACGCATGGCCACATCCCGGGTCACGGCTACCGGCGCGTTCGACGCATGGGCCCACAAATCCGCAGCCTCCTCGTGAGAGAAGTGCGTGCCTCTGGCGTCTTTGTTGAACGGCAGTGCAAATACCAAATCGTTCGCCGTCAACAGGCCGAGCTTTGCTTGGATGGCTTCTGCATTCAGACCGGTCAAAAACTCCACTTGCAAGCCGGCAAGTGGCCGGATCACTTCGCGCAGGGTCTCCACCTGGGCCAGGCTGGTGCGGCTCTGGTCGTGTATCACGACAAGGCGGCGGGTTTGGGGGCGGAGCTTGAGCACCAACGCCAAGCTGTCTGCAACATCGAGGTCATCAAACACGCCACCGACATTGTTCATCTGCGCCAACGCAGCACGCCGGCTGATGGCCACCCCCGAAAACAGCACTGCGAGGCGGGGAAAGTGCTTGTCTCTGAGGCGCAAGGCCATATCCAAGCCATCGTCATCGGCAGCCAGGATGAGGGCAGGCGGCAGCGCTCCCATCTTGGCGAGCAGCAGGCTTTCGAACTGCTGGTAATAACGCTCACTGGGGGCTGTGCGTTTGGTATCGAGATATTCCACCTGCAGGTCTATGGTGGGCTGCAATGGTGCCAGCTCCTGCCGTACCCCTTCGATCTGCGCATCACTCCACGCCATCCCCTGGTGGTAGGAGGCAATCAGCAGAACCCGCGTGCCTTCAGCATGGAGTGAAGGCGCCCAGAACAGCGCCAACGCCCATAACCAGCACCACGCGACAGCTCCTGAATGCTTGGGAAGTCGGCGTGGGCGAAATGGCGTGTTCATGCAGGCGGGTAACGTTTCTTAGGTTTGGCGCAGCGCGCCTCAATTCGCTTTCAGTGCAAAACTGTCGGCGCTTGCACGGGGCCAAGTCTGGCGATAGATCAGAGGCAACCCGGCCGTCTGGCCGTCCAGCAAGGCCCCGTTGGGTAACTGGGTCAGGATCAATTGCGCAAGTGAGCGTACTTTATTGCCACCGGAGCGACGCACGATGTGGTGGGCAGTAATCTCATTCGGGTGGTGCACTCCCACGGCCTGCACCATTTCCTTTAGAGCAAACAGGGTTTGTTGATGAAAGTTGTAGACCCGGTCCGCCTTGTCGGGTACCACCAGACTTTGCTGACGCAGCGGGTCCTGGGTCGTGACGCCGGTCGGGCAATGGCCGGTGTGGCAATGCTGGGCCTGGATGCACCCCAGCGCAAACATGAATCCCCGGGCGCTGTTGCACCAATCTGCACCCAGGGCCATCAGGCGTGCCACATCAAACGCGCTCACCACTTTGCCGGCCACGCCAATCTTGATGCGTTCGCGCAGGCCCGCGCCCCGCAGGGTGTTGTGCACCAGCAGCAGGCCTTCCTGTACCGGCGCGCCTACGTGGTCGGTGAACTCCAGGGGGGCAGCACCGGTGCCACCTTCAGCCCCATCCACGACGATGAAGTCGGGTGTGATGCCAGTTTCCAACATGGCCTTGACCATGGCAAACCACTCCCACGGATGGCCTATGCACAGCTTCATGCCAGTGGGCTTGCCACCTGAGAGCTCACGCAGGTGGGCAATGAATCGCATCATCTCGATGGGCGTGGAAAACGCGCTGTGCGAGGCTGGTGAAATGCAGTCCACCCCTACCGGCACGCCACGCGCTTCGGCAATTTCAGGCGTTACCTTGGGGCCTGGCAGCATGCCGCCGTGCCCGGGCTTGGCGCCCTGGCTGAGCTTGAGCTCAATCATTTTGACCTGCGGATCGCGAGCGTTGGCGGCGAACTTGTCAGCATTGAAGGTGCCATCCTCATTGCGGCAGCCGAAGTAGCCGGAGGCCACCTCCCAGATGAGGTCACCCCCGTGAACCCGGTGGTGGGCTGAGATGGAGCCCTCGCCCGTGTCGTGCGCAAAGTTACCGCGTTTGGCGCCCTTGTTTAACGCCAGGATCGCGTTGGCGCTCAAGGCGCCGAAGCTCATGGCGGAGATGTTGAACACGCTGGCCGAATAAGGCTGCGCAGTACCTTCACCGATAGTGATACGGAAATCGTGAGAGGCAATCTTGGTCGGAGCTACGGAGTGGTTGACCCATTCATAGCCTTCGGCATGCACATCGAGTTGGGTGCCGAAAGGGCGTTTGTCCGGTTCGCCCTTGGCCCGCTGGTAGACGAGTGAGCGCTGGGAGCGGGAGAAGGGCGTTGCTTCGTTGTCGCTCTCGATGAAGTACTGCCGGATTTCTGGGCGGACAAACTCCAGCATGAAACGCAGGTGCCCGATGATGGGGTAGTTGCGCAGGATGGAGCGCTTGGTCTGGCGAAGGTCATACACCCCGACCCCGACCAGGATAGCCGCCAGCAGGAAGGTGCCGAAGCCCGCACCGAAAACCAGCAGGCTGAACACACTGAGCAGCAGGGCAAAAACGCTCAAACCCATCACGGTGTAGCGGATGGGAAAGACAGCATTCAAAGTGTTAAGCATCGCGGAGTCTCCTTCGGAGAGACAATACCAGCCTGCACTCTCTTTGCACAGCTTATGACTACCAATATCACCACCGATGCGTCCACAGACGCTCCCGCGCACGCCGATGCGACTTTGACCCCCCAGGAATTTGATGAAATTGACAGCATCCTGGACGACTTGCGCACCCGCCATGAAGAAATTCCACAGTGGGAGTTCTGCGAAGGTTTCATGGCCGCGCTGGTGGTGTGCCGCCGACCGATTGCTGCCGAAGAATACTTTCCTGTTCTGCTGGATATGGAAGTCCCAGCCGCCGGCGATGCTGGAGGCTTTGCCGATGCAGCGCAGGCCGCGCGCTTCCTGGAGCTCTGGACCCGCCGTTGGAGCGACATCGTGCGCGGACTGGCCGTCGAAATTCAAGGACTGGATGATGAGAACGCCTACCACCCTGAGGTGATGGATGTGCGCGGCGCAGTCGCCGGCTTGTCGGAAGAGGACCGCGCGGCCATGGCCGGCGAAGACCTGCCCTCTTTCGGTCAGGTCTGGGCGCTGGGCTTCATGTTTGCCGTCGAATCCTGGCCCGAAGAATGGGCCGCGCCCCGCGACAAGGAGGCTGAGAAATGGCTGGATGCTTCGCTGCAGTCCATCGTTGCGCTCACCGAAGACGACACCGATGAGCCCACCATTGCCGTGTTTGATGACAACGGCCCGGCCAGTGTGAGCCAGCGCCGTATCAACGATTTCTCGGATGCCGTTTGGGCGGTGTATGACTTGCGCGAGCTGTGGCGCAATTTCGGCCCGCGCGTTGAGACCGTTCGCAAAGAAGCGGAGCCCGGTCGCAATGACCCTTGTCACTGCGGCAGCGGCAAGAAGTACAAAAAGTGCCACGGCGCCTGATGGCGTTTCCCCAAAGAGAAAGCCCGCATCGAGCGGGCTTTTTTCGTTTGCGCTGCGTGCTTAGAACTTGTAGCCCACGCCCATGGTGAAAACGGATGTCTGGTTCTTGAATGCGATGGAACCGATGGTCTGGTCGTTGTACTTGTGGAGCAGGTACTCGCCCTGAACGAACAGGTTCTTGTTAACGAGGTAGCGCAGGCCCAAACCGGTTCCGGTGCCGGAGATGGGGGCGCCCACACCGTCGATGTCTACCTGGGCCGAGACGACGGCCACTTTGCCGTAGACCATTGCCTGTTTATTGATAGCGATACCCGGCGCGACAAAGACGCTGGCAGTGCCTTTTAACTTCGCATTACTTGCAATATCAAAGCTGTTCAGTCCCAGACTGGCACCCAATCCCATGACCAGGGCACTCCCCAGCGGGGCGTCGTACTGTGCGGTCACGCCCAAGTTGCCGCGTGTCGCATCCACTTTGTTGCCGGCTTCACCACTGTTGCTATTCACGTTCAATGCCCCTGTGAGGCTGAAACCGCCGAAGTTCAGGGCCTGTGCAAAGGTTGGTGGTGTCAACGCCGAGAGGCCGATAGCTGCTGCAACCGCAATTTTTTTCATATCTTCCCTTGATGGATATGCCGCCCACGTGTTCGTGTGTGCATGCCCGAAAATTTTATGCGCTTCGAGGTGCGGATATGTCAGCACACCGTCTGTCACCAAGGCAGAGGTGTGCCGTCATGGTTAAAAAATCCGCCGCTGTCCCCCGCGGCTAATCCCTCCAGAACACCCAGCATGCGCATGGCGGCCTCATCAGGAGTGCGTACCTCCAGCCCCGATTTGGCGAATGGCGATGAGAGCCCGGTGTCTACGGTCCCGGGGTGCAGTGCAATGCAAATCGCCTGCGGGTTGCGCCGCTTGAGTTCGATGGCGGCGGTGTGTACCAGCTGATTGAGTGCGGCCTTGCTGGCGCGGTAGCTGTACCACCCGCCCAACCGGTTGTCGCCAATGCTCCCTACCTTGGCGGACAGGGTGGCGAATACGCTTTTGCCGTCCCGCGCCAGCAGTGGCAAAAAGTGTTTCATGAGCAACGCAGGGCCTATCGCATTGATGGCGAAACTGTGTGCCATGTGGGCGGGGTCCAGTTGCTGCCAACTCTTCTCCGGAGCCCAAATGTCGTTGTGCAGAAAACCAGTGGCATCCAGCACCAGCCGCACGGGTATGCCGGAATCTTGAATCGCCTGTGCCGAGGCCAGGATGCTGCCCTCATCCAGCAGGTCCAACGCAGGCCTTGAGTTCCGCCCCATGCCCTGTACCGCGTCGAAGCGGCCGGAAGCCTCCAAGCTCCGAACCAGCGCGGCACCGATGCCGCCACTGGCGCCCATCACGATAGCGACCCCGCCGCTTGGCAAGCTGGTGAGTCCGCTGCCCTCAGCCATGAAAGAACTCCTTCAAATGGCGTACTGTCTCATCCGGAAGCTCCTCGGGGATGAAGTGGCCTGCGGGCAATGCTGCTCCACTGACCTTGGCCGCGCACTGAGCCTGCCACAGCGCCATCGGGTCAAAAAGGCGGTTCACCACACCGCGCTCGCCCCAAAGCACCAGGGTGTTGCAGGCAATGCGTCCCGCCCCGTCGGGAAGCTCCCTGCTGGTACGGTCGTGTTCGAGGTCAATGCTGGCGCTGGCCCGGTAGTCCTCGCACATGCTGTGCACCGTGCCCGGCAACAGAAAGCACCGCTCGTATTCCGCCATGGCCTGCGGCTCAATGAAGGTGGTACCCGTGCCTCCCCAGCCGCCCAGCTTGGTGTGCAGGTAGGGCAGGGGTGCGCCCAGAATCATGGTCTCGGGCAAAGGTGTGGGCTGAATCAGGTGGAACCAGTGGTAGTAAGCACTTGCATAAGCAAAATCGGTGGCGGCATACATGTCCAATGTGGGAGCGATGTCGATCACGCACAGGCCTTGCACCCGTTCCGGGTGGTCAACCGCCAGCCTGTGGGCGACGCGCCCGCCCCGGTCATGCCCGCAGACCCCGAATCGTTCAATGCCCAATGCATCCATCACGGCTACCATGTCGGCGGCCAGCGTGCGTTTGCTGTAGTTGCTGTGGTCCGGCAGACCGGCAGGTTTGCCCGAATCGCCGTATCCACGCAAATCCGGCATCACCAGATAGAAATCTTGCGCCAGCTGCTGGGCCACCCGTTGCCACAGCACATGGGTTTGCGGGAAGCCGTGCAAAAGCAGCAGCGCGGGCCTGTTTCCCGGCAGTTTCACAGGCACCCGGGCGTGGATGCGCACTCCGTTGACCTCGAAATCGCGTTGCTCAAAACCGTCAAACCATGGCATGGGAATCTCCGAAAGCGGGCAAAACCGTGACCAAGGCTACGTGATTTGTAAAGCAGGGCTTGTCCCGCGTGCAATAGCCACAGGCCGCACTATGATGATCTGAAAATACACACAGGCATGACGTCGATGGGCCGCTCCGGATTTCAACTGCAAGCTTTCCGCACCCTGATGGGTGCCGCGCTGCTGGCATTGGCATTGGCGTGTGTGTCTGCTACCGCCCAGGTGCTGCGACTGGCAACGGGTGAGCTGCCTCCCTATGCCACCCAGGAGCGTCCAGACCAAGGTATCGCTCTGGACATCGTCCGGCGTGCCTTCGCCTTGGAAGGCTTGGAGGTGGAGTACACCTTCAAACCCTGGACCCGCACGCTGGAGGAGTCACGCGCCGGTTTGTGGGACGCCACGGCCTATTGGGGTCGCAACCCCGAGCGGGACAAAGGTTTTCTGATCAGTGACAACGTGCTGACCGAACAGTGGGTGCTGGTGTATCGCCAGGCAGCCTTCAAGGACGCCCCGTTCGACTGGAAGGTGCTCTCCGACTTGAAGGATTTGCGCATGGGTGTCGTGCAGTCGTACACCTATACCCCGGAGTTCTGGGCCATGCACAAAGCGGGCACCCTGAAAACCGTGGTCGCGCCCGACGACATCGCCAACTTGCGCCTGTTGATTGGCGGGCGACTGGATGTGGTGCCGATGGAGCGCAACGTGGCCTGCTACCTGATGCAGCACCATTTCATGGACAGCGAAGTGCAGGACCTGCGTGCCCACCCCCGACTCTTTGCACCGAACTTCACGACCCATGTGATGTTCAGCGACAAACTGCCCGACAGCGCGGCGCGCTTGCAAGCCTTCAACCGCGGCCTGCGCGCTTTGAAGCGCACCGCGGTATATGCCGAAAAACTCAACTGGCCCGGTTGCCGCTTGAATGCCATGGCGCAAGGGCCTGAACGCACCGCACCTAAACCCAGGCGCTAAAGCGGCATCTCAAATTGGAGGGCTGAGCAGCTCCATCAGCCGCGTAATGCTGTGGTGCACGGTCGCAGCGCGGACTGCGGCGCGGTCGCCATCAAAGCGCTGCATGTCGCTCCACACACCATTGGGCGTGGCCCAGCCGAACCAGACCGTGCCCACCGGCTTGTCCGGGCTTCCTCCGCTGGGGCCGGCTATGCCGGTGACAGACAGGGCCACTTGGGCCCCGGAGTTTTGCAAGGCGCCGCTGGCCATGGCCCGTGCCACCGGCTCGCTGACCGCGCCATGGGTGGCGATCAGTTCAGCTGGCACGCCCAGCATGTCGGACTTGGCTTCGTTGGAATAGGTCACAAAGCCGCGTTCAAACCAAGCGCTGGAGCCTGCAAGGTCGGTGCAGGCAGCTGCAATCATGCCGCCGGTGCAGCTCTCGGCGGTGGTCAGCATCCATTGGCGTTTGAGCATCAAATCAGCCAGTGGCGCACATGAAATATGCGCGAGCAGCTCCTGATTTGATAGCGGGTGATTGGGTGTTGCGCTCACGCAAACCTCCAGATGGCAATCACCATCAGCGTGCAGCCTGCGGCCACCAGGTCGTCGAGCATGATGCCCCAGCCCGCCTTGGTCCACGCATGGCGGTCGGTGTCGGCCTGCAGCCCGTGGAAAAGCCGGTCTGCCCAGCCTACTGGGCCGGGTTTGGCCGCGTCAAAGTAGCGAAACAGGCCGAAGGCCAGCGCCTGCCCCACCAGCGAGGTGGGGGTGACCAACCAGAGCACTAGCCAAAAAGCCACGATCTCGTCGATCACGATATTGCCCGGGTCCAGCACGCCCATGTTGCGTGCGGTGACGGTGCTGGCCCACCAGCCCACCGGAATGCTCAAGGCAATCAACACGCCCCAGCCGAATTCGCCCAGCCACTGCGACAGCGCAATAAACGCCACCCAAGCCCACAAGGTGCCTGAGGTGCCGGGCGCAATGCGCGACAGGCCGGAGCCCAAGCCCAGAGCAATCACATGCGCCGGGTGGGAGAACATGAATTGGGCGGTGGGCCCCGCCGGTTTACGCGGGCGGGGTGGGTACAGGGGTTCGCCGGTCTGGGTATCCAGGGGAATCAGGGTGACAGGTTCGCTCATGCCCCGATTATTCAACGGCGCAGGCGGTGTGCACTCAATCGTGCAGCGACTTCAGAAATTGCTGCAGCTCCGGCGTTTGCGGATTGCCGAACAGCTCTGCCGGTGGCCCCATTTCATGCACACGCCCCTGGTGCATGAAGATCACGCGGTTCGAGACGCGGCGCGCGAAGTTCATCTCATGCGTCACCATCAGCAGGGTCATGCCTTCCTGCGCCAGGGTTTCCACCACACGCAGCACCTCGCCCACCAGTTCGGGGTCCAGGGCGCTGGTGATTTCGTCGCACAGCAGCACGGCCGGTTCCATAGCCAGCGCGCGGGCAATCGCCACGCGCTGCTGCTGCCCGCCGGAGAGCTGGTCGGCAAAGGCATCGAACTTTTCAGCCAAGCCCACGCGCTCCAGCAGGGCGCGGGCATGGGCCTCGCCACTGGCCGTGTCTTTGGCTTTTACCAGGCTGGGCGCCAGCATGATGTTTTTGCCCACGGTCAGGTGCGGGAACAGGTTGAAGCCCTGGAAGATCATGCCCACGTGTTGGCGCAGGGCGCGCATGGCGGCTGCGTTTTTGTGAAGCAGGGGTTTGCCGTCTACCGTGAGCTCGCCGCTCTGGAATTCTTCCAGGCCGTTGATGCAACGCAGCATCGTGCTCTTGCCCGAGCCGCTTTTGCCGATGATGGCAATCACCTCGCCGGGCTCCACTTGCAAGTCGATGCCTTTGAGCACCTCGTTGCTGCCATAGGATTTGCGCAGGGCGCGGATATCAACGATGGGCATGTAACTTTCTCTCCAAAGATTTGGCGTACAGGCTCACCGGGTAGCACAGCACGAAATACATCAGCGCAACGCAGCTGAACACCAGAAACGGGCTGAAAGTGGCATTGGCAATCGTCTTGCCCACCTTGGTCAGCTCCATGAAGCCGATCACCGAGGCAAGCGCCGTGCCCTTGATGACCTGCACCAGAAAACCCACGGTGGGCGCCACGGAAATCTTGAAGGCTTGGGGCAGGATGATGTAGCGCAGCTGCTCGGCAAAGTTCAGCGCCAGGCTCTGCGAAGCCTCCCACTGGCCGCGCGGAATGGACTCCACACTCCCGCGCCAGATCTCGGTCAGGAAGGCGCTGGCATACAGCGTGAGCCCCATGCCTGCCGCTACCCAAGGCGAGGTGTTGATGCCGAAGAGGCCCAAGCCGTAGTACGCCAGAAACAGCTGCACCAGCAGCGGCACGCCCTGGAAGAGCTGCACATAGCAGCTCACGAATACGGTGGCACCCGGCAACTTGCTCAAGCGCAGCATGAGCAAGAGCAGCCCGACCACGCCGCCACCGATGAAGGCGATCAGCGAGAGCCCTACCGTCCAGCGCAGGGCCAGCAGCAGGTTGCGAAAAATGTCCCAGAGGGAAAAGTCCACCATGGCTCAGCGCCTCCCGAACACAAAGGTGGCGCCCAGCCAGTTGAGCACATGGCGCACCACAAAGGACAGCAGCAGGTACACCGCGCCCACCACCATGAAGGCCTCGAACGAGCGGAAGTTGTTGCTCTGGATCAGGTCGGCCGCGTAGCTCAATTCCTTGGTGGAAATCTGCCCGCAGACCGAGGAGCCCAGCATCACGATCACCACCTGGCTGACCAGGCTGGGCCAGATCTTCTTCAGGGCCGGTGGCAGCACCACGTAGGTAAAGGTTTGCAGGCGATTGAGCGCCAGGCGCACTGCCGCTTCGATCTGCCCCTTGGGCGTGGCTTCCAGCCCGGCACGGATGATCTCGGTGGCATAGGCCCCGAGGTTGATCACCATGGCAATGAAAGACGCCGTTTCCGCAGACAGCTTGAAGCCCGCTGCTGGCAGCCCGAAGAAGATAAAAAACAGTTGCACGATGAAGGGCGTGTTGCGGATCAGCTCCACATACCCGCCCACCACCGCTTGCAGCCAGCGCGGGGCGTGGTCCGCGCCGAAGCCGCGTGCACGCACCCATGCGCAGCCTACGCCCAGGGCGGTACCCGCTACCACGGCCACCGCCGTGAGTGCCAGGGTCCAGCCCACACCGGTGAGCAGCAGTGGCCACTCAGCCAACACGGCCCCGAAGTCGAGTTCAATGCGCATGGAATGCTCTCTTCAGTTGCGTCAGGCCTTACAGGGGCAACTCACCCAGACCGCGGCCCAGCCACTTCTTGGCCATCGCTTCGAGCTCGCCGCTCTTCTTGGCGTCAGCAATGATTTCGTTCACCTTGGCCTTGAGCTTGTCTTCACCCTTGGCAATGCCGATGAAGTTGGGGCTGTCTTTGAGTAGCAGCTTGTACTCGGCAGACAGCTGGGGGTTCTTGGTCATCATGTTGCCAGCCACCGATGCACCCAGTGCCACGAACTGCACCTGGCCGGCGGTGAAGGCGGCGATGGTGGCGTTGTTGTCTTCAAAGCGCTTGGTATCAATACCTGTTGGGGCCACTTTGCCCAGCTCCTGGTCTTCCATGGCGCCACGGGTCACGCCTACGGACTTGCCCGCCAGATCCGCAAAGCTCTTGATGCTGACGTTCTTGGGGCCGAACACCGCCTGGAAGAAGGGGGAGTAGGCGGACGAGAAGTCGATCACTTTTTCGCGGTCAGGGTTCTTGCCCAAAGTGGCAATCACCAGGTCGGCCTTTTTGGTTTGCAGTGCGGGAATGCGGCTGGCGCTCACCACCACCACCAGCTCCACCGGCACGCCCAGCTTTTTGCCGATGAGGTTGGCCATGTCAATATCCAGACCGATCGGCTTGAGGTCGGTGCCCACAAAGCCGTAAGGCGCAGAGTCGGTCTGCACTGCGACCTTGAGTACCTTGGCTTTCAGGATGTCGTCCAGCGCGGTTTGCGCTTGCACACCGGAGGCGGACAGCAAGGCGCCGGTGGCCAGCGCCAGGGCGAAAGTGCGTTTGTTCAAGGGGAAGGTCATAGCAGGGCTCCAAGGTAGGTTGAGGGGCATGAAGAGGATTTGTCTGCAAGGCTTGTATGCAAGCCCTGTGCCAAACGCACCGGTTTGGCCTTGCTGCTTTCGCTCACGGGGCTGAGGGCACTGCGCAGCTCGGCCAGCGGGTCCTCAGCAGCGGGCTGCAGGCGCAGGGCGTCCTGCACGTGGCCGATGTGTTGTTGCATGAGTTGTTCGGCCAGCACCCAGTCGGACTGCTCCAGCGCTTCCACAATGCGGCCGTGCTCAGCGCATGAATGGGCAGCATCGTGGGATGACTGGTAAAGCATGGCGATCAAGGTGGTACGTGCGGTGAAGTCGCGCAGGGTGTCGGCCAGCAGGCTGTTACCCAGGCATTCGGCCAGGCACACATGGAAGTCGCCCAGCAGGTAGCTGCGCAGTCCCACATCGGTGCCCTTGACGGCGGCCTGCTCGGTTTTGATGTGCGCTTTGAGGGTTTTGATGGCCGCCTTGCTCACCTCGGTGGTGCAACGGATCAGGCCCATCTCGATCACGCGGCGGGCCTCAAATGCCTCGCGCGCTTCGCTCAGCGAGGGCTCAATCACATACCAGCCGCGCCGGCTGCTGACCGTGACGATGCCGCGCGCCGCCAGGCGGGTCAGCGCCTCGCGCACGATGGTGCGGCTGCAGTCAAACACCATGGCCAATTGCTGCTCGCCCAGGCGTGCGCCCGGGGCCAGCTTCTGGGCCATGATGGCTTCAATGATGCGGGTGCTGATGTCGGATGCGTTGGCCATAGTGCATCCGGTACAGCAGATTCCGTGCCACTGGTATACAAGCTCTGTGCACCATGGCAGGGAGATAGGTGCACAGGAGCGGGGCTTGGCCTCCCTATCCCGGTGCCAAAAGTGCCTTAGGGCATGCCGGCAATCCACTCCGCCCAGTAATCGATACAGGCGCGGATTTTCGGCAAGCGGTGCCGCTCCTGCAGCATCACTGCGAAGATGGGAACCCGGCCACCGTCGAAATGCGTTTGCAGCAAGGGCACTAGTTCGCCAGAGCGCACCAAGGGTGCTGCCATCAGGTCATTCAGGCGGGCGATACCTACCCCATGACGCACCAGGCTGAGCACTACTGCGGTGTTGTCGGTACGGGTGTGGCCGGGCACCGTCAGTGCCTCGGTGGTGCTGCCTCCAGCGCGACTCCAGCGGTTCAGGCTGGGGCTGGCGCTATTGGCGATCAGGTGATGGCGGGCAAGGTCGTCCGGGTGCTGCGGTGTGCCACAGCGCGCCAGATAAGCGGGGGCAGCATAGAGGCTGCGACCGTGTTCTCCGATTTTTCGCGCCACCAGGGTGTCGCTGTTCGGGCTGCCGGTGCGAATGGCTATGTCAATGCCGTCGCGGGCCATGTCAGCAACGCGGTCGTCGGCATTGATGTCGAGGTGCAAGGCCGGGTGACGGTCATACAAGCCCTGCAGGCTCGGTGCAATGACACATTCGGCCAGCAAAGGGCTCACGCTGACACGCACCCAGCCGCCGGGCCCGCTGAGCTTGCCGCTGAGCTCGCTGTCCAGCTCGGCGGTGGTGTCCAGCAGGCGCTGACCATACGAGAGCAGGGTGTCGCCTTCGTCGGTCAGGCTCAGGCCGTGGGTAGTGCGGTGCAGCAGGCGGACACCGCAGGCCGCCTCCAGCCGGGTCAGCGCACGGGTGACCTGGCTCACCGGCACATTGCGCTCGCGGGCTGCGGCCGACAGGGTGCCCAGCTTGGCAATACGGGTGAACAGCGCGACGTCATCGAGTTGGAGTTGCATGGCGCGATTGTGCCGGCGTGAGCTTTGGTTTTGCAATTAGTGCAAAACTAATATGGCTTTAGCGCGGTTTCCGACGGTCGGTGTTCACCATAAAGTTCAAACCATCGCAACAAGACCTGAACCTATCGGAGTCCACCA
This sequence comes from Curvibacter sp. AEP1-3, assembly GCF_002163715.1. GTDB lineage: Bacteria > Pseudomonadota > Gammaproteobacteria > Burkholderiales > Burkholderiaceae_C > Allorhodoferax. The sequence continues at coordinate 2,264,153 of NZ_CP015698.1, read as the reverse complement.
TGTACCCAGCCGCCCCTGACAGCACTGCAATTGCTCAACTCCATGACCAAGCCCGCCGAGAGGCCAGCCGTTTGCGGCGCGAAACCGTAACTGACTTTTGGCGCGGCGCCGCCTGTTTGATGGCACGCCGGCTTCGCAGCCTCCGCTTTACCCATTCCACCCCAACCACCACCCAGAAAGCCTGACCATGCCAACTTTGCAACTCAAAGTCTCGCCACTTCAAAACCCATCTCGCTATCGCGCACTGGCCGAAACGATGACGCGCATCACCACAGAGGAATTAGGCAAACGTGCAGAGGTTACGGCGGTGGTCATCGACGACGTGCCCGCCGCGCGGTGGCACGTGAGGGGGACCGATGTGCAGCGCGCTACTGCGATGCTGGAGATCAGCATCACCCAAGGCACCAATACGGCGGCGCAGAAGGCGGCATTTATTGAACGCGCATTCGCCGAGCTGGAGGCCCAACTCGGCCACGGCCAGGGGCTGGAACCTGCAAGCTATGTGATCGTGCGGGAAGTGCCGGCCAGCGACTGGGGATACGGCGGGCAGACCCAAGCCGCCCGCGCACTTGCCAAATCGTCTGCCGCTCAGGCCAACGCCATGTGACCCACGGGGTAGAGCGCGCAGCGGATCACCTGCTCGTTCTCCACGGGCAGGCCTTGCAGCAGGGTGGCCAGGCTGTGGCCCTCGGCGCGGGATACAAAGCCGCTGCGGGTGTAAATGCCGTCGGGCTGCGACCATACCCACTGGACTTCGCCGCCATCCACCACTTCGAACCCATCCGCACTGGCCACATGCAAATCCAGACGGAATGATTTGCCGGTCAGGTAGGAGCCTGCTTGCGACAGGATTTGCACCCCGCCTTCGCTGATGTCCAGTATCAGCGCGGCAATCGCATCGGGCTTGTCCGCGTCGCGGAACACAAAGTAAGACGCTGTCTGGGTCCCGGTACCGAGGCGGAAATAGGTGGCGCGGGTGTGGACGCGTTGTTCAGACACTGCCATGGCAAAACCTCTTCAAAAAAATGCGATGACGCCCATCCTGCGGGAGGCGCGTTGCAGGAATATGACGACATTCAGGTGACGCAGCTTTTGCAGCCTGCTGACACCACGGTGTCAGCAGCACCCCCGCACCATCAGCACCTTCATTCACTTTGCAGGAGCATGTAATGCGCAACGCTATCAGCTGGTTCGAAATTCCCACCACCCGTCTGGACGCCGCCCAGGCTTTTTATGAGTCTGTGCTGGGCCACCCCATGCGCCGTGAATCCATGGGCCCCAGCGAGGGTGCGGTCTTTGCCTACGACCCGCAGTCCGGCACCGGCGGTGCCTTGATGCAAGGCCCCACGGCACCCGCGCTGTCCAGTGGCGGAACGCTGGTGTATCTGGACGCATCGCCCTCGCTGGATGCGGCACTGGCCCGCGTGCTGGCACAAGGTGGCGCGATTGCGCTGCCCCGCACCGCCTTGCCGCCGGGCATGGGCTACTTCGCCCACATCACCGATCTGGACGGCAACCGCGTCGGCTTGCACGCAGAGGCCTGAGCCATGGCCATGCGCAAGAACTGGATTGCCGTGGCCTGCGCGGCGCACGCCCGCAGGGGCTGCGCCCAAGCCGGGCAGGGCTATATGCAGGTCTGCCACGGCAAGAGCGCACCCCTGCGGCGTGTGGCGCCGGGCGACAGGGTGGTGTACTACAGCCCCACCGTCACCATGGGCGGCAAAGACAAGCTGCAGGCTTTTGTGTCCATTGGCCTGGTGGAGCAGGGGGCGGTGTATCCCTTCGACATGGGCGGCGGCTTCGTGCCGTTCCGGCGCGATGTGGCGTATGTGCCGGCACTGGAGGCGCCTATCGCCCCGTTGCTGGACGCCTTGGAGTTTGTGGAGGACCGCAGCCGCTGGGGCTATAAGTTCCGGTTCGGGCTGTTCGTGGTGAGCGACGCCGATATGCTGCGGATTGCACACGCCATGCAAGCCGACGTTGATTTGCTATGTTTTTATGCAAAACGCTGAAACGCCAGCTTGCCTGCCGCAGACGCTGCGCAGCTCGCCACACATCCCCATGCCATGTCCAGTATCGCCAGACCCACCGGCCAGCCTTTGAGCGTGGCCAGGTTGGTGAGGTCGTAGGTGGCATAGGCCACGAGTCCGAAAAGTGCCGCGTGCACCAAAGTAACGGACCAGCCGTCTGTCATCCCCCGGGGTGCCACCACAAACACCAGCAAGCCCACCGGGTACAGCGCATAAAAGAGGGCCGCTACGCCCAAGCGCGGTTGCTCCGCCATCAGGTGGCCGATGCCTTCTTGGTACATGGACTTGGCCAGCCCGCCGATCCACAGCACGTCCAGCATCAGGAGCACAAGGGCCGTGGCCGCATAAGTGGCGAGGTATTTGTTCATGTCGCAAGCTTACTCAAAGCCGGATTGAAGCGTCGGTGCGGTAGTCGGCGCTATGGTTTTGGTAGCTGCCCGCGCAGGTATCATGGGCGCCAACACCCCACAACACTCTCAAATTCATGCGTCGCGCCGACCGTCTGTTCCAAATCGTCCAGCTCATCCGGGGGCGGCGGCTGACTACTGCCGCGTTTCTGGCGCAGCGGCTGGAAGTGTCGGAGCGCACGGTGTACCGCGATGTGGCCGACCTGCAGCACCAGGGCGTTCCCATCGAAGGCGAGGCCGGCGTGGGCTACCGCTTGGGGCAAGGCTTTGAGTTGCCGCCGCTGATGTTCACCGCCGACGAAGCCCGCGCCCTGGTGGCCTCCGTGCGCATGGCACAGGTCTGGCAGGACCCGGTGTTGGCCCGCAGCAGCCAGGTGGCGCTGGGCAAGATTTTGTCGGTGTTGCCACCCGCTGCGCGCACTGCAGCGCAGAGCATGGCGGTGTACGCGCCGCCGGTGGGGCTGGCGCCCGAGGTGCGGGCCACCTTGCAAATCTTGCGCGAGGCGGCGCAGGCCCAGCGCAGGGTGCGGGCCGACTACCGGGATGCAAGCGGCAGCTCCAGCCAAAGAACCCTGCGGCCTCTGGGCTGTTTCTACTGGGGCGCCGTCTGGACCCTGGCCGCCTGGTGCGAAACCCGGCAGGCCTTCCGCAGCTTCCGGCTCGACCGCATGCAGCAGGTGCATGTGCTGGAAGGCGCCGCGGCCCGGTTCGAGGATGAACCGGGCCGCACCTTGGCCGACTACCTGCGTTCGGCCGCCCCGCCTGGCGTGTCCGCCCGGTTGACACAAGACAGCTAGCTTTACAAAGCTTCACCTCGAGCGCACAGACGTTTCAAGTGGCGCCGTCACTATCAGGGCAGTTCTTGTTGCCCCGGGTGTGTTTTGAAATCTGTTCCCTCTTTTCCCTCCTTTGTGCGGCATACCGCGCTGGCTGGTGTGGTGGCCGCCTTGGGCGGGTGTGCACTGTTCGCGCCCGCCAGGTCCTCCGCGCCTGAACCCCCGGCCATGCCTATTCCTGCCCGTTGGACGCAGGCAGCGCCCGGGGGGACTGCAGCCGGCAGCAGTGCTGCCGAAGCCACTCGCCTTGCCGCTTGGTGGGGCCGGTTTAACGACCCCCAGCTCAGTGCCCTGGTGTTGCGCGCACTGGATTCCAATACCGATATCACCAGCGCCCTGGCCGCTTTGCAGCAGTCCCGCGCGTTGCGCGATGGCAAGCAGGCGGCCATGGGTGCTAGCGTGTCGGCAACCGCATCGGCACAGCGCAGCACATCCGGCACCGGCAGTAGTGCCACCGCCGGCAACAGCTTTGCCGCCGGCCTGGATGCCAGCTGGGAGCCCGACATCTTCGGAGGCAAGCGTGCCGCGGTAGACGCCACCCAGGCCGACGCGGATGCGGCCCTCACCACCCTGGGCAGTGTGCAGGTGTCGGTGGCAGCAGAAGTGGCGGTGGCATACATCCAGCTGCGCGGTACGCAGGCCCAGTTGGCGATTGCACAAAGCAACCTGCAAAGCCAGACCGAAACTGCGCAAATCGTCCGCTGGCGCGCACAGGCCGGATTGACGACGGCCGTTGAGGTGGAGCAGGCCGCTACTGCAGTAGCCCAAACGGCGGCCCAGATTCCCGCGCTGCAGACCAGCATCAGCAAAACCTTGCACAGCATCGCGGTACTGACCGGCCAGACGCCCGGAGCGTTAACGGAGGCACTTGCCCCTGCACAGCCGGTTCCCGTGCCAGAAGAGTCGCTCACGCTGAGTTTGCCGGCCGATACCTTGCGCCAGCGGCCCGACGTGCGCGCGGCCGAATTCAAGGTGGCTGCGGCCCGTGCCCGCGTGTCGCAGGCTGAAGCCGCCCGTTACCCCGGCTTCAGCCTGAGCGGCACCTTGGGGCTCAAGTCGCTCACCCTGGGGGCGCTCACTGATGGTGCGTCGCTCGCCAGCAGCCTGTTGGCCAGTGTGGCTGCACCGCTGCTTGACGGCGGCGCCGCCAAAGCCAACGTGCGTGCGCAGGAGGCGGCACTGGCCCAGACCTACGAGAGTTACCGCGCCACCGTGCTCACATCGCTCAAAGAAGTGGAAGACGCACTGGCCGCTTTGCAGGGCGACCGCCAGCGCCTGCAGCAGTTGCAAGCTGCTGCCGATGCCGCGCAGGCTGCGGCCACGCTGGCCAGCCAGCGCTACCAGAGCGGGTTGATTGACTTTCAGACCGTACTCACCACCCAACGCACTTTGCTGTCTACCCAGGACAGCGTGGCCTCCGCCCGGGCCGACGTCAGTGCCGACCACGTGCGCCTCTACAAGGCGCTGGGCGGTGGCTGGTCTTAGCCGCTGACCTGTCTACCCCCTTGACGCCTCTACTGCAGTACTTTTTATGAACCTGATTGAAGACACCTCCCCCAAGACGCCGGAATCCGCACCTGGCGCTTTGGCTGCCTTAAAAAAAGAAGATGTGCTGGCGCTGGTCAACGAGCCCGTGGCCGGCGTTTGGTGGCGCAGGCCTTGGGTGTGGGGTGTGGCCTTGCTCGTGGTGGCTTCAGTGGGGGGCTATGTCATTTGGAGCAAGCGCACCCAGGCCGCACAGGCACCGGTCTATGTGACAGAGACTGTGGCAAGGGGCCCGATCGCCTTGTCCGTCACGGCCAATGGCACCTTGCAGCCCACCCGCTCGGTCAGCATCGGCAGTGAGTTGTCGGGCACGGTCTCGCGCGTGCTGGTGGATGTGAATGACCGCGTCAAAAAAGGCCAGGTGCTGGTCGAGTTGGATACCGCCAAGCTGGGGGACCTGGTCAAGCGCTCGCGCGCCACGCTGGCTTCGGCCCAGGCCAAGCTGGCGCAGGCGCAAGTTGCTACCCGCGAGGCCCGCACCAGCCTGGACCGGTTGGAAGAAGTGTCCCGTCTGTCGGGCGGCAAGGTACCGGCCCGAACGGAGCTGGACACGGCCCGCGCTACGTGGGAAACCGCCAAGTCTTCTGAGCTGAGCGCCCAAGCGTCGGTGGCGGATGCCACCGCAGCTGCAGCGACCGATGAGACCAATCTGTCCAAAGCCTCAATCCGCTCGCCCATTGATGGCGTGGTGCTCACCCGTACCGTGGACCCGGGCAATGCGGTAGCGGCCTCTTTGCAGGCGGTGACTTTGTTCACCGTGGCCGAAGATCTGAGCAAGCTGCGCCTGCAAGTGAATGTGGATGAGGCCGACGTGGGTGCGGTGCAGGTGGCACAAAACGCCAGCTTCACGGTGAGCGCCTACCTTTCGCGCAAGTATCCCGCCAAGGTGACGCGTGTGGCCTTCGGCTCCACCACCACTGACAACGTGGTGACTTACATCACCTACCTGGAGGTGGACAACCGGGACCTGAGCCTGCGCCCCGGCATGACCGCTTCCGCCACCATCGCTGCCACCGAACGGAGCGATGCGCTGCTGGTGCCCAACACCGCGCTGCGTTTCAGTCCGGCGGCGACTGCCGCTGCCGGCAAGAGCAGTGGCGGCATTGTGTCCAGCCTCATTCCCCGCATGCCCGGCGGTGCAGCGCGCAAAACTGCGGGCGACACGTCCGGCAAACGCCAGGTCTGGGTGCTGCGCGATGGGGCGGCAGTGGCCGTGTCCGTCACCCCCGGCATTTCAGATGGCCGCATGACCGAAGTCACCACGGGCGACCTGAACGTGGGCGATAAGGTCATCACCGACCAGCGTACAGCCGGGGCTGCGAAGTGAGCGAGCCCGAACCACTGATCCGCCTGCGCGGCATCACACGCGATTACGGCATGGGAGCCACCCGGTTCCAGGCGCTCAAAGGGGTGGACCTGGACATTACGGCCGGCGAATTCGTTGCCATCATGGGCCCCAGTGGTTCGGGGAAATCCACGGCCATGAATACCTTGGGCTGTCTGGACACGCCCACTACGGGCCGCTACCTGTTTCAAGGTGTGGAGGTGCAAAACCTCAGCCGCGATCAGCGGGCGCGCCTGCGCCGCAGGTACATCGGCTTTGTGTTTCAGGGCTTCAATCTGCTGGCACGGACCTCGGCGCAGGAGAACGTGGAGTTGCCCCTGCTGTACCGGGGTGAATCGCCCGTAACGCGCAAAGCGGCAGCTGCCCGCGCCCTCGCATCGGTGGGGCTGGCGGGCTGGGAGCACCACACACCGGCCGAGCTCTCCGGCGGGCAACAGCAGCGCGTGGCCATTGCGCGTGCCATCGTCACCGAGCCGGCCGTGCTGCTGGCGGACGAGCCCACCGGCAATCTGGATACGCAGCGCAGCCATGAAATCATGGAGCTGCTCTGGCGCCTGAATGTGGACCGCGGCATTACGGTGCTCATGGTCACTCACGAGCCCGACATGGCGGCCTATGCCAAGCGCATGGTGCGTTTTGTAGATGGAGTGGTGGCATCCGATGTGCGCAACCCGCACCCTGTTGCGGAGGTGGCCCATGCTGCTTAGCACCCTGCTCTTGGCATTGCGCTCCATCCGCCGCAATCTGCTGCGTTCGTTTCTGACCATTCTGGGCATCGTGATCGGGGTGAGTGCGGTCATCACCATGGTGACCCTGGGCCAGGGCGCCACGCTGGCGGTGAAAAACCAGATTTCCAGCTTGGGGAGTAACCTGCTCATGGTGCGCCCCGGCCAGAGGCAGGGAGCGGGGGGCGGCGGCGGTCCGTCCTTCAAAGAGAGCGATGCCCAGGCCATTGCCACCCAGATTGGCGGCATTCAGGCCGTAGCACCCGAGGCTCGCAGCGGTGTGACCGTGGTGGCCAATGGCCGCAATTGGACGACCAGTGTGACCGGCAGCACCAGTGACTGGCTGGAGGTGAGCAACTGGACGCTGGCCCAAGGCCGGCGCTACACCGATGAGGAGCAGCAGGCGGGCTCTGCGGTGTGCATCATCGGGGAGACGGTGCGCCGCGAGCTCTTCGGGAACCAGCCGGCGCTGGGGGCGCAGATACGCGTCAAACAGTTTTCGTGTGAGGTGGTGGCCGTTCTGGCCTCCAAAGGCCAGGCCGCCATGGGCAACGACCAGGACGATGTGGTCATGGTGCCCCTGCACACCCTGCAGCGCCGTGTGACCGGCAACCTGCATGTGGGCACGCTCCTCGTGTCCATGCAGGACGGCAGCGACAGCAACCGGGTCAAGGCCGCCATCACCCAGCTCCTGCGCGAGCGCCGCAAGCTGGCCGATGGTGATGATGACAACTTCAATGTGCTTGACACCCAGCAGCTGGCGGAAGCCTTGTCAGGTACCACGCAGGTGATGACCATGCTGCTGGGGGCCGTGGCTGCGGTAAGCCTGTTGGTGGGGGGTATCGGCATCATGAACATCATGCTGGTCAGCGTGACCGAGCGCACCCGCGAAATCGGCTTGCGACTGGCTATCGGCGCGCTGGAGCGCGAGGTGTTGCTGCAGTTTCTGATGGAAGCCGTGGTGCTGGCGGCACTGGGGGGGCTGGTGGGCATTGTGCTCGCTACAGGCGCCACGCTGGCACTGGCGCAGCTGATGCAGCTGCCCTATGTGTTCAACCCGAGTATCAACGTGCTGTCGCTGGTGTTTTCATCCGGCATCGGCGTGGTGTTCGGCTACTTTCCGGCCCGCCGTGCTGCCCGCATGGATCCCATAGACGCCTTGCGCCATGAATAAAGAGGGTTCAGGCCGGGTGTGGCGGAATATGGCGCCCCCGGTTGCAGGCGCCGTGGCTGATCGCCAAATTCTCCAGGTGGCTACTTCCCCCCTCGCTTTGCGGGCGGATGTGCTCCAGCGTGGCGTCTTCGGGCGTGACGTGTTTTCCGCACACCCAGCAAGGCACCTGCCCGTGCAGTTGGCGGGCTACGGTGTTGTAAATCTTGGTGCGGGTCAGGGCGAGACGGCTCATGGGCGAAAGCTTTACAGGGCAAATGTTCAGCGGTGGACGGTTGGGTTTGTCGCCTCGCGCCGGACCCCATTTAATCGGGTTCAAACAGCATTTTGCGTTGGAGCTATGAGTAACAACCCCGTTTTGGCCACCGTGTTGGAGATTCTGGCAGATGCCCAGAGTCTGATGGGCAACGCCTTGTCCATCACCTGGGATGTCACCAAGTCGCAGGAAAACTATGTCAGCCGTGGGCCTTCCTGGCAGGGCTTCAATGCACCTGTCCATGAGTTGTTCAGCAAGGGCAGCCGCCTGAAGCTGATGGAGCTGTCCCCGGCCTTGTCCCGCGAATTCCAGTTGGCGCTGCAAAAGCGCTTGCAGGTTTCGCTGGGAATGTTGCGCAGTGACCCGCCGCCCTCGCGCCGCAACAGCAACCCCGGCGACTGGAGCCTGGAGGGTGAAATGCAACTCTCCGGCGACCTGGAGATGGTCCGCAAGGTCCGTACCGGTCGCATCGTGACAGTGCTGGAGAGCACCTGTGGCCCGGAGCTGGAAGTAATGGTCGGTTTGCAGATCGAATGCCTGCGCTTTTACAAGGCGCCCAGCAACCCCTTCAGTGCCGAGAACTTTGCTGTGGCCTTGTTGCAGGCGCTGGAAACCGCCATTCCGGATGACCAGCAGCAACAAGTGCTGTTACAGGTCATGGTGCCCTCGTTTGCACAAGCATTGAAGTCGGCCTTGCGGCATTACGCCAAGTCCATGTCACGCAAATTGCAAAGCCTGGTACCCGTGGTGGAGCGGAATGGCAGGTGGCACCAGGAGCGCAGGGATGAACAGTTTGAACCCACAGTGCCTGCAGGCCTGTGAATAGGGATTGATAAAGAGAGTGATGTATGTCTGATTGGTTGTCTAAAGTACAAGGCTGGTTCGGTGCAGGAAAAGCGTCTTCAACATTGCGGGTGATGAATCTGCTCGCAGAGCGAGCCCTGGAGCCGGTGTACCAGCCCATGATCGATTTGCGCAGCGGTGTGATCCTCGGCCAGGAGGCCTTGGTTCGTGCTCCCCGCAAAATGGCGGAAACCAGCTTCGAAGCGCTGCTGGAAGCCGCTCATCGTGAGCGCTGCCTGAAGAACTTCGAGCTGGCTTGCCTGGAGCTTTCCATGGAGCGCTGGATGGCCCAGAGCGGCAAAGGCCAGCTGTTCGTGAATTTCAGTGCACAGACGCTGGTGCAACTGCAGGAGTCTGACGCAGCGGGCATGTTGCTCCACCTGATGCGCAAGCACCAGATATCACCACGCCGCATGGGGCTGGACCTTGCCGGTTACACCCGCATTCCGCAGCTGGATGTGCTGGTCGAGGCATTGCGCCCTTTGCGCGACGCCGGTGTCACGATTGCCCTGGACAACTTCAAGGCGTCCGAGAGCAGCATGAAGGCCTGGGCCAAAGTGCTGCCTAACGTGGTGAAAATGGCGCCCCGTTGGACCCACAACATTGCTGTCGATGGTGAGCAAAGCCGGGTGGTCCGCAGCATGGTCCGCCTGACTCGCAACCACAACGCCCTGTTGGTCGCCAAGTCGGTGGAGAGCGAGGTGGAATTGCGCACCATGAAGAACCTCGGGGTGGACATGGCCCAAGGCTTCTTCCTGGGCAGCCCCGCCGCAGAGCCAGTGCGTACACTCAACCTGCGTGCGCGGGACGTGTTGCAGGCAGCTGAAGTGACTCGCCCGCCGGAGCCGGTCAAAGCACCGGTGCGCCCGCCCGTATTGGAAACGCGTTACTCCCTCTTATCCTGAACACGCTGCTGCCGACGCGGCAGCTATAGCGGCCTGTGATCAGGCCGCGTCCAGCGTGCGCAGGAGCTCCAGCAATTCCTGGATGCTGGCGTTCAGGTTGTTCACACTGTCTTCCCGCTGGCTGCGCGCAAAGGCGTGCCAGGTGTGAATCGACAGGATTTCCAACTTGCCGTACGACAGCTTGAGCCAACCGTGCTGCGCGAGTTGCTGCACGTACTCGGAGAACAGGGTGCGTGACACCCCGCACAAAGAAGCCAAAGTGTTTTGTGCGATCGGGATCTCCACCCCCTCACCAAAGCCGATGGTGGGTGGCCGGTCTGAGCGGTAGGCCAGGGCTTCTGAGAACTGCGCCAAGCCCATGACGACGCGCATGCATGGGTTGCCCAGCTTCATCAGGGTGAGTGTTTCCGACGTTTTCTGCACCCGCCAAGCCATGAGCTTGGCGACAAAGCGCGCGAAGTTGGGTTCGGTCACAAACAGCTGGTCGAACTGGGCGGCAGGCAGCGTCAGCACCTCCGTGGCCGTGAGGCACACATAGTCCGCAAAACTGGGCTTGCGGTTGATGATGGACTGTTCCCCGAACCAGGCGCCACGCCCATAGACAGAAATCGGCGTGGACTCGGAGTTGGTGGTCGGTACAGACGCAGAGACCAGTCCTTGAATGATGAACATCCAATGTTTGATCTCGTTGCCCTTGGTCCACAGTCGCTTGCCGGCGTCGAAGGCTTGCACCTTGACCATGGGGGCGGTTTGCAAAGCCAACGCGTCCGACAAGCCCAGCCGCTTGAGCTGCTTGAATACATAGCCGTTGGCTGCCGGGGTATCGGTGGGCACTTGCGCTCCAAGGTAGTTCTACACACAAAGCCACGGCAGCTTTCGCGCGCGGCCTGATATTGTCAAACAAAGACTTGCGTAGACCAAGGCATAAAGTCTCGTTTACTTAGTTTTACATGGGTGTGCAGTGCATTACGTCGCGAAATGGTCAAAGCTGGCCCACGGTCCGTGCAGTGCAGACCCGTCCGGCGCTTTGACGGTCACACCGGGGTCCCGAACGATGCGGCCGATGCGGGTGACCGGGGTACCGCTGTGTGTACCCGCGGCCTGGACCTGCAGGCGGTGTTCCGGCGCTGCGGTGAACACCAGCTCATAGTCGTCCCCGCCGCTGAGTACATAGCGCAGTGCGGTACTGTCGGTCTGTGAATTTGGATCAAAAGTGCCGCTGGCGCCGGTAAAGTGTGCGCGAGCAGCTAGCAAATTGATAGCGTCCAGTGCCTCCAGCTCTGCGCCGACATGGCTGCGCTCCAGGATGTGGCCCAGGTCGCCCAACAGGCCGTCACTGACATCGGCTGCTGCGGTGGCGATGCCGCGCAAGGCCTGCCCGAGTGCCACGCGGGGGGGGGGCTGTTCGAGCCGTTGGCGTGCTAGGGCAAATGCTTCGGCGGGCAACTGGTCGCGACCCCAGAGGCAATGAAGCGCGAGGGCCGCATCGCCCAGAGTGCCGCTGACCCAGATGTCATCTCCAGCACGGGCACCACTGCGCAACAGCGCCTGGCCGGGCGGGGTTTCGCCGAAGACCGTGATGCAAATATTGAGCGGGCCCCGCGTGGTGTCTCCGCCCACTAGCGGGCAGTTGTGCGCATCGGCCAACGCAAACAGGCCTTGCGAGAAACCTTGTAGCCACGCCGGATCGGCATCGGGCAGGCTGAGTGCGAGGGTAAAGCCCACGGGCCTTGCGCCACAGGCCGCAAGGTCGCTCAGGTTGACCGCCAGCGCCTTGTGGCCCAGGGTGAGCGGGTTCACATCTGCGAAGAAGTGCCGGCCGCTGACCAGCATGTCGCTGCTGATGGCCCACTGCATGCCGGGGGTGGGCTGCAGCAGGGCGCAGTCATCTCCGATACCGAGCACGACCTGGGTGGGCAAGGGGTGCTGGCTGCGCTCGAAGTAGCGCGCGATTAGCGCAAATTCGCCGAGGTCGCTCATTCTTTGGCCGGCCACAGAAAGCTCATCGGGGCCTGGCGCACGCGTTGCCAGATGCTGCTGCGGATGCGTGAGCGGTCGATACCTGACACGTTGTGCGCCTGCAGCGCCACCCGGAACGCCAGATAAAAGCTCACGCCCACATTGAGCAAGCCGATCAGCGGAATGCTGGCCACGGCCCACCACAGGGCCGGGTTGCGCACGACGTCCCAGCCCAATGCGGCACACGCTGCTCCAAGTTGCCCGGCAGACAAGGTGACGTGGCGCACGTCCAGCGCCGGACCGATAAAAGCCAGAATGGCGGGCACCAGCCCGAGCATCATGCCCAGCGAGATGTTGGCGGCCAATCCTGAAATGTGGTGCCGCATGAAGTGTGCCCACCGGTCCGCACGCGCGGCGCCCAGCCATGCGGTGATGCGCGGGTTGTAGCGGATGGCCGAATCCAGCCGGTGCAGCACAAACCAGTTTTCCACCCAGCCCGCGACGATGCTGCTCGAAAACAAGAGCACGCCGGTGAAGGCGGCAAACAACAGGGAGGGTCCGAGCAGGGTGAGGGAGTGCAGCACGTAGTCCGCTTTCTCCGGGGTGAGCATGGGCGCGCCGGTCACCAGCAGAAGTACAGCAGACAGCAGGACAGCTGCCGGAAACACGATCGCCACGTTGCCTATGACAGCTGCCACCTGGGAGCGCACCAGGTGCGTCACCTCATCCACAAAGGCTTGCAGTGCTTGGGAGTCTGAAATGTCTTTCAGCTTGGCGGCCATGGCAGGCGCTGTCATGGCGGGCTGCTTGGTGGCAAGCGTGAAATGCAGCATCTGGATCAGCACAAAGCTGGCGGCGTACATCACCCCGGACCAGAAGCCGTACCAGAAGGCCGACAGGCCCAGTGCCATGATGCCGAACTTCATGGCGGTGGTCAGCGCAGTCAGCGCCCCCCCGCCTGCAGCATTGCCCAGCATGGCGCGGTACTCGGCGCGTGTGCGGGTGATGTAGTGCTCTCCGGTCTCCGAGCTGCGCTCGGCCACTTTGGCCGCAAGCAGTGAGGAGTTGGACGAAATGAGGGCCCCAACACTGCGCTGCTCTTGACCAACGCTGGCCAGGTGCGAGACCAGGCGGGCCGTGGCGACGTGCTGGGTGTCCTCCAGCAGACAGTCCAGCAGGGCGCGGACCCGGAGCACGCGCTCACGCAATTGCCTCAGGCGGAAGACCAGATCCACCGAAATGCCATGGGCATCCAGATGGCTGTACACCGTGGCGGCTGCATGTCGGCAGGCGTCGAGCTGGCTGCGGAAATGCAGCACGGCGTCAGAAGTGTCCGCGCCTTGCAACCAGGTGTCCAGCACCTGGTCCAGGTCGCTGGCCAGGGTGTGAAAGGGGGTGCCATCCCGCAGAGGGCTGCTCATGCGCAGGCGCATTTCCTGCGAGAAGCCGGTAGCGCGTATCTGGCTGATACAAAAAGTCAGGGCATGCAGCAAGGTGTGTTGCCACACCGTGACCGGGCGGGATGCCTTCAGTGCACTGGCTGAGGCCTCCGGCAAACTGAGCAGCGCTGCCAAGCGGCTCAGGGTCTCTGCGGGGAGCGCGGCAATCCAGCGGGCGTCCCGCGGGTCATTGAGCACCAGCGCAAAGAGTTCGGATGCGTCCTGGGTTTCCGGGGTGGCGGGTAGCAATTTGCGGTTGAGGCGCTCCACCAGTTCGCTCATGAAGGCGTTGCGCGAGCCGAATCCGTAATCCGAAAGCAGGGTGCTACCGTCCACAGTGCCCAGCAGCTCCGCCCACCACGCGCGCAACTGCTGCGTGGTTTCAGGCCGGGCCTCCAACACATCCAGCAACAAGGCTACGCGTGCGACAGCGGGCTCAGGCGTTTGTTCCGGGCCGCGCACCCAAGCCAGCAGGCGGATCAGCCAGATGTGCCGCTCTACGGCCGGTGCGGGGCTGGCCAGTTGCTCCAGCAGGGCCGACAAGTCAACACGTGCCATGCGGGGCTTCAATGCAGGGTGCGGGGACCACCCGCATCACTCAGAGCATCCAGCACGAACATGGGAATGTCGGTATCGAATTTCTCGCCGTCTTCGGCCACGCAGAAAAAGCTGCCGTGCATGGTGCCGGTGGGGGTGCGCAAGCGGGTTCCGCTGGTGTATTCGAAAGACTGGCCGGGCTTGAGCAGAGGTTGCTGGCCCACCACGCCCAGGCCTTTGACGCGTTCGGTGTGGCCGGTGGCGTCATTCACATTCCAGGTGCGGGAGATCAATTGCGCCGTCACTTCGCCGATATTGGTGATGGTGATGGTGTACGCGAAGACATACAGGTCCTCATGCGGCGCGGATTGATCCGCCAGATATTGGGGTTTGACTTCCACCAGGAATGCGTATTTGGCCATCCGGCAATGCTACCTGCGAAAATGTGCGATTCGAAATACCCCCACAAACCCGAAACCCCTCCCTGGACGTCGTTGTCATGACCTACCGTATTGCCCCTTCCATCCTCTCTGCCGACTTTGCCCGCCTGGGTGAGGAAGTCAAAAATGTGATCGCCGCCGGCGCGGATTGGATTCACTTTGATGTGATGGACAACCACTATGTGCCCAACCTGACTTTCGGTCCCATGATCTGCAGCGCCTTGAAGCCCCATGCCAAGACCGCCGAAGGGGTCGCTGTGCCGATTGATGTCCACTTGATGATCTCTCCGGTAGACGCGCTGGCGGCCAGCTTTGCCGAAGCAGGTGCGGACTACATCAGCTTTCACCCCGATGCCTCCGGCCACGTGCACCGCAGCGTGCAGGCCATCAAGTCCAAGGGCGTGAGGGCCGGTCTGGTGTTCAACCCCGCCGAGCCCCTGGATGTGCTGGACTGGGTGATCGACGATATTGACCTTATCCTCATCATGAGTGTCAACCCCGGTTTCGGCGGCCAGAGCTTTATTGACTCGGCCCTGCGCAAGATAGAGGTAGCCCGCAAGCGCATTGATGCCAGCGGCAAAGACATCCGCCTTGAAGTGGACGGCGGCATCAAAACCGACAATATCCGCCGCGTGGCCGATGCGGGCGCAGACACCTTTGTGGCGGGCAGCGCCATCTTCGGCAAACCGGACTACAAGTCGGTGGTTGACGCCATGCGCGTTGCGCTGGCTGCCTGAGTGGGCAGCCCCTTCCTGACTCGGTGAGCGATTTGGACAACGCATTGGCCAAAACCGTCCTGGTCAGGGATAACTTCGGCCGGTCGTGGCTCGAAGGCCGGAATTCCCATATCCGCGTGCGGGTGGCGATGTATGGCGTTTTACTGTTGCTGGTGGTGTTGGGCGCATTGCGTGGGGTTTTGTCGCAGCAGTGGCAGGACGAGCGACAGCTCGATATTGAAATTCTGCAGTCCGTAGCGGAACAGCGCGTAACGGCGCAGCGCCTCGACTTGTCAGTTGAGGCAGTGCAGAACGGGCGTGCGGGCAAGGACGCCTTGTTGGCCTCCATGCAGCGTTTGCGCAAGGAGGCTGCTGCCCTGGATGGGTTGCTGCGCAAGCAAGCCCGCCATACACCGTCAGCTTCGGCCGCCGTGGCAACTGCGCTCGCAGACTGGAAGCAGAGTACGGATGCCTTGTGGCCCCTTCTGGACGAATGGAAAACGGACACCAAGGCTCCGGCGGCGGGTGCCAAATCCCGTCTGGAAGCTGCGCGGCTTGCCACGCAGCGGGTGGAGTCAGCGGTTTATGCCCTCAATCAAGCGGTACAGACTGATGTTGCCCACCGAAGCCGGCGCGTGGTCACCACCATCTGGAGCGTTGTGGGCGGTATCGCGGTGCTGGGCTTGGTGCTGTCATTTGCCTTGGTGGAGCCGACGGCCCGGGCCGTGCGTCGCCAGTACGAGGCGCTGTCCCGTCAGGCCGACCGACTCAAACGCATGGCCAAGGTGGCAGAACTGAGCTCCAATGCCATTGCCATCACTGACGGCATGCACCGCGTGGTGTGGATCAATGAAGCCTTCAGCGATCTCACCAGCTACACACCTGACCAGTGCCGGGGACGTCGCATCGGTACCTTGCTCAAGGCGCGCAGCGCAGATCCGACCCATTTCACGGAGTTCACCGAGGCACTGGCGCGAGGACAGGGCATCAAACGCGAAGTGCGTGTGATCGCCAAAAATGCCGAGCTGGATGGGTGCTGGTCGACATGCAGCCCATACGGGATGAGGACGGCACCATGTCCGGCTGGGTTCTGGTGGCGACCGACCTCACGGCCGTACGCACCCAACAGGAGATTCTGTCCCTCGCAGTTTCCGGCGCCGGGCTCGGTATCTGGCATTGGGACCTGGTGGAAGACAGTGTGGGGTGGAACGCGCGCATGCAGCAGATTCTGGGTTACCCGGATGGCGCATTGACGCCTCGTTCAGCGACCTGGCTGAACCTGATCCACCCTGACGACGTGCAGACCTGGGAAGACTCCTTGCGCCAGCATCTGCGGGATGAGTCCAATGAACACCGCCTCTCGGTGCGTTTACGTCACCATTCCGGGCGTTGGGTGTGGATCCTTTTTGCAGGTCGCGCCGCAGACCGGTCTGTGCAGGGGCGCGTTTTGCGCTTGGCCGGAGTGGCGATGGACGTGAACGCCCAGAAAGCGCTGGAGCAACAGCTGCGCACCGCAGCGCGTACCGATGACCTCACTGCGCTACCCAACCGCACGGTCATGGTGGAGTTGATCCGCGCTGCATTGGCGCGACGCCGGGTAGAGCCCGGTTACCACTTTGCGGTGTTGTTCATGGACTTTGACCGCTTCAAGCAAGTCAACGACACATTGGGCCACACCGTAGGGGATGCTTTGTTGCGCCAGATTGCCCGCCGGCTCGAGGACAGCCTGCGGCCCGGGGACAGCTTTGCCCATAGCGGAGACTTTGACAAAGTGGCAGCCCGTATCGGGGGCGATGAGTTTGTGGTCCTGCTTGACGATATCCGCGGTGACCTGGACGCCATCCACGTTGCAGGCCGCCTCCTCGATGTGCTGGCGGCTCCGTATGTGCTGGATGGACACCGGGTGACATCCACCGTGAGTATCGGCATCGTGACCAGCACCCATACCGAAGACGATGCGGATAGCGTGCTGCGCGACGCTGATATTGCGATGTACGAAGCCAAGCGAACGGGCCGTGCGCGCTATGTGTTGTTCGATCCGCTGATGCGCTCGCAGGTGAGTGACTCTGTTTCTCTGGAGAACGACTTGCGCCAGGCTTTGGACAACCGGGAAATGCGGGTGGTGTATCAGCCACTGCTCCACCTGCCGGGGCACCAGTTGGCAGGTGTGGAGGCCTTGGTGCGCTGGCAGCACCCGGTGCGTGGCGCGGTTTCGCCGGTGGACTTCATTCCCTTGGCGGAGGCGTGCGGTGTGATTGCCGCACTCGGGCAGTTTGTGTTGGAGACAGCCTGCCAGACGTTTGCGCAACTGCAGCGGGACCTGGGTTCTACCGCGCCGCCCAGCATGTCTGTGAACCTGTCCCGCGCACAGTTGCGGGAGCCCGGTTTGGTAGACATGGTGCGTGACGCTCTTCGCAGCGCAGATATGGAGCCCCGGCAGCTGGTATTGGAAGTGACCGAGAGCTTGGCCGCCCAGGATGCGCTGGTGCAGACCACCTTGCAGGAACTGCGAGCCATGGGAGTAGCACTGTCACTGGATGACTTTGGAACCGGCTACTCGTCGCTCGCGTGCCTGCATGAGTTGCCAGTGAGTTCGATCAAAATCGACCGCTCATTTGTGAATCTGCTCGACAAGAGCGAGTACCACCGTGTATTGATTGAAGCCACCCTGCGGGTGGCCGCGACGCTGAAGTTGGGTACGGTGGCAGAAGGTATTGAGACCGCGGAACAGGCTACCGAGATGGCTGCGATGGGTTGCCAAAAGGGCCAGGGTTACTGGTTCGGGCGCCCCATGGAAGTCGAAGCGCTGGTGGCTTGGATACAAGCCCGACAACCCCTGGAGAAAATTACGTGAGCGAAATGGCACGCTGGTCCCGCACTGCGCTGGACGCCGTCATCGTCGACCTGGACGGCACCATGGTCGACACCTTGGGCGATTTTGCGCAAGCATTGCAGCGCATGCTGGCCGATTTGCCGGAGCCCTTCAATACATTCACCGTTCATCAAGATCTGGTGGAAAAAATGGTCGGCAAGGGCTCTGAGCACTTGATAAAAAGCCTGCTGGCGCACATCGATAATGCGCAAGCTGCTATGGAAAATGTAGCACTTTACGAATCGGCATGGGCAGCCTATCAGCGCCACTATGTGGCAGTAAATGGCCATTACTCCAAGGTGTACCCCGGAGTGATGCAAGGCTTGGATAACTGGAAACAGCAGGGCTTGAAGATGGTTTGTGTCACGAACAAGCCCACTGCCTTTGCCAAAACCCTGCTGGCCGACAAGGGCCTTGCAGGCTATTTCAGTCTGGTGGTTGGTGGCGATGCCGTAGAACGCAAGAAGCCCGACCCCATGCCTTTGCTATTCGCTTGTGAACAGATGGGCGTAGTCCCTGCGCGCACCCTGATGGTGGGTGACTCCAGCAATGACGCCCAAGCCGCCCGCGCTGCCGGTTGCCCGGTGCTGCTGGTGAGCTACGGCTACAACCACGGCCAGCCTGTCCACCAAGTGGATGCTGACGCTGTGGTCGACCGCCTCGCGGACTTCCGCTGGGCTTAAAAAGTCTCCCAATCATCATCCCCACCCGCAGGCGTGACGCGGCTGCTGGTCTTGGGAGGTGAGACGGCCTGAGCAGTCAGCACCGGCGGGGCTTTGGCCGGTGAGGCCGCCGGTTTTGCGGCTGGCTTGGGCGCAGTTTTGGCTGAACTTGCCGCAGCCGCGGCCCTACGCTCGGGCCCAGCAAAGTTCAGCTTTTGGGGCGGGTTGGACCGCACGGCTGCTTTGGGCATAGGGCTTGCCAATGCGTGACTACCACCGCTGGACGGGCTGCTGCTGGAATAACCGCCGTGGCTTTCGTTGCCCAGTTTGAATACCGCCACCACCTGCACCAGATCATTGGCCTGACTCTTCAGGCTGCTGGCAGCCGCTGCCATCTCTTCCACCAAGGCAGCGTTCTGCTGGGTAGCCTGGTCCATCTGGGTGACTGCTTCTCCGACTTGGGAGACTCCTGCACTCTGTTCTGAGCTGGCTGCGCTGATTTCTCCCATGATGTCGGTCACCCGTCGGATGCTGCTCACCACTTCGGTCATGGTTTCACCGGCTTTGTCGACCAGGCTGCTTCCCTGCTCTACCCGCTCTACGCTGGCGTTGATCAGGGTTTTGATTTCTTTGGCGGCTTCGGCGGACCGTCCTGCGAGGGACCGGACTTCTGAGGCGACGACGGCAAAGCCCCGGCCCTGTTCTCCGGCGCGTGCGGCTTCTACGGCAGCATTCAGGGCCAGGATGTTGGTCTGGAAGGCAATGCCGTCAATGACGCTGATGATGTCTGCAATTTTGCGGCTGGATTCGTTGATGCCTTTCATGGTCTCCACGACTTGGCCGACGACTTCTCCGCCTTGGACAGCCACGGTAGAGGCATTCATGGCCAGTTGATTGGCTTGACGGGCGGAATCGGCGTTTTGTTTGACGGTGGAGCCGAGTTCTTCCATGGACGCTGCGGTTTCTTCCAGAGCGCTGGCTTGTTGTTCGGTGCGGGCGGAGAGGTCGTTGTTGCCTTGGGCGATTTCGGCGCTGGCGGTGGCGACCGCGTCCGCGCTGCTTTTCACGGCGCGCACTGTGTTGCTGAAGCTGCGCTGCATGGCTTCCATGGACTTGAGCAGCTGAATGGTTTCATCGCTACCGGCGGGATGGATGTCGGCGTGTAGATTGCCTTCAGATAGTGCGTTCGCAATCGATGCGGCATGGGCAATAGGTTGCGAAAGTTCCCGTGCCAGGAAAAAGGCCCCAGCGACAAGCAAAAAAGTAGAAATCAGCCACGCGACCATGACTTGAATCTTGGAACTTGTTACCTTGTCGTGCGACTCGGCCCGGGCCTCCTCCACGCTTTTCTCAATTCCGTCGGCTTGTTTCGCCATCTGGTCCTCAAGCTTGCTGAAGGCCACCTGAAAGCTATCGATGGTGGCACCTGCAGCGGCTAAATCTTTGGCCGCTAGCTCTTGTGCTTTCTTGGCCGCAGCAATGTATTCCTGAACCATGGGCTTGGTAGCTTGCAACATGGCTTTGACGTCCGGCGGCAGAGGCTTTTCCTCCAATTGACCGAGTGCGTCGTTGAAAGTCTTGGCGTGCTCTTCGAGTCCCTTGCTGGCCTCGGCAATTTGATTGGCATTCTGGGTAGTTGCGCCTTGCACCAGAAGAAGCACATCGCCCCGTATGGCGTCGTGCATCATGTCGGCCTCCTGGCTGTTCTGGAGCGCGCTGGACATGGCTTCAGAGTCATCGATGGCGGCAGACAGGCGGGCTGTTTGCAAAAGGCCGATGCCTCCTACCAGCCCGGACGCAAGAATTCCGACCAAGCCCAATGCGATGATTTGATGTTTGAGTTTCATGTATTTCCCCCTGAGGCAACTTCTTAAGCGGATAGTGCTGCCGGCTGCATGGTGTTGGAGCCGGTTTTGAAGACTGAGACCAGACCGACTAGGTCGTGCGCCTGTTGTTGCAGTCCGGACGCCGCAGCGGCCATTTCTTCGACCAGCGCAGCGTTTTGCTGGGTTGCCTGGTCAATCAGCGTCACGGCGCTACCCGCTTGGTTGACGCCAATCCGCTGTTCTTCACTGGCTGTGGTGATTTCACCGACCATGGCAGTGACTTCCCGGATGGCGTCCACCACTTCATTCATGGTCTGCCCGGCCCGGGCCACTTGGCTACTGCCCAACTCCACTTGCTCGACGCTGGCACCGATGAGGCTCTTGATTTCTTTAGCGGCCTCTGCCGACCTGCCGGCCAAGGAGCGCACTTCGGAGGCCACGACCGCGAAGCCCCGACCCTGCTCGCCGGCACGTGCGGCTTCCACCGCTGCGTTCAGAGCGAGGATGTTGGTTTGGAAGGCGATTCCGTCAATCACACTGATGATTTCGGCAATCCGGCTGGAAGATGTATGGATACCTCGCATGGTTTCCACCACTTGATGCACTACTTCGCCACCGCGGGCTGCGACATCAGACGCTTGTAAGGCTTTGTGGTTGGCTTGCGTAGCGCCATCGGCACTGCGGCTGACGGTCGCACCCAACTCATCCATGGAGGCGGCGGCCTCCTGCAAAGCCGTTGCCTGCTGCTCTGTACGGTTGGAAAGGTCGTGGTTGCCTTGGGCGATTTCTGTGCTGGCGTGGGAGACGCTTTCTGCGCCTTCCCGGACTTTGATGACCAGGTGCGAGAGACTCTGTTGCATGGTCTGCAAAGAGCGCAGCAAGTCGGATATTTCGTCTTTGCCGCTGGTGTCCAGCCGGGTGGTCAGGTCACCACGCGATACCTTGTCTGCGGCGCTCACTGCTTCATTGAGCGGGTGAACAATTTGCCGGCTCATCCAGATGCTGCCTGCAAAGCCGATCAGCGTGACCAGCGTCATGACGCCATAGGCCAGTGTGCTGCCACGCGCTGCCAAAGCGCTAGCCGCCTCGGAGGACTTGGCTTCTTCTTCAGAGAGGTGTTTGCGAAGCTCCAGAAGCAGCGAAGCGGCTTCACGGTCTTTCCCTCTTGCTGCTTTATCGCCAGCTGCGAAGTCAAAGTCGCTGGCCTTGTAGGCTTCAAAAGCGGCTTCATAGCCCTTGGCAGCACCCCGCATAGACACACCCAGTTTGGCGGCTATGCCTTTGCTGTTTTCGTCATCCATCTCTTGGGAAAGTGCGTCGATTCCCTGAATGACCTTGGCCATTTCTTTTTGGTGTGCGCTCCAGTAAGTGTCCAGGTCTTTGGGGGATTTTCCGCGTAGCAGGACGTTTTTCCATTCCTGGATGGCCACCGAAAACTGGCCTGCAATGTCCGCGGCCTTTTTGTTGGCGTCTACATGGTCCAGTACATCGAGCCGGTAGGTGCTCACGGCATGGTTCAGGGTACTGATCCCGAACATCCCACCTAAAAACAAAAGCACCAGTGCAAAGGCAAAGGCGAGTGGAAGTTTCAAGCTCAATTTCATTCATGCCCCCGGGTCTATTCAGGAATCCTGCAATTGCTGCATTGCAATCTACAGGGAAGGGCGATGTTTGTCATCACTTGTGTGCATGAAGCCACCAGAAGACCAAAAAAAAGGCCGGCATGTCGCCATGCCGGCCTGTGAGGCTTGGAGTACAGCGAACTATTTTTGGCCCAGCAGGGCTTCCTTCAGTTTGAAGTCTGCAGGTGAAGGGCCGAACCAGATGGACATGATGGCTTTGAAAAACTCGGGTTCCTTGAAGGGCTCGCCCTGAACTTTGCCTTTGGCCGTCACCACCATGCCGGTGCCGGGAATCCAGTCGAGGTGGATGACGTCGCCGGGCATGAGCGCCTTGTTGACGGTAAAGATGTCGCCCATGCGGATCAGGCCGGGTACGAGCTTGGACATTTCGTTCTTGGGCACGTTATCTTCCACGCCACGTGTGAGCAATTTACCGAAGGGGCCTGCCTCGATTTCGCGCAAAAAAGTCATGCTCAGGCGCTTCGGGCCGGGTGCAGCGATCAATTCATCGAGAGAGCTGACTTTTTGCGTGGTGTGCAGCTCCCCCACATACACCTTGAAAATCGCCTTGTAGCGGATTCCGGCACCGTTGAGTTGCAACTTGCTGCCTGCCAGCGTGATGTTGTCCTCGACTTTGACGCCATTGATATCCGTCGCCGCCATGACTGTGAGGCTGGTGCAAAGGGTGAGCAAACCGGCGAGGAGTGAGTGTTTCAATGTCATGGGGCACCTGAAATAGAACGACCGTTCTTTTTTTGTGAGAGACGCATTGTGCAGGTGCGCGGGCAAAAGCACATCAGGGTTTTTGCGGGTAACGTGGTTTTCGGGCCATTTCTGCGTCTGGCGTGTTTGCTACACTGTGTCCATGTTTATCCACCACATCAGCAGAACAGGTTTGAGCGACCGGGGAGCCTGGCCCTGGCGTACCTTGTCTGTTGTGCCTGGGCTCTGATACCTGCCGGCCGCACCTAGCGGCCAACGCGCACGGATTGTGAGCTTTGCGCGGTCAAGTGGCACGGATTCCTCTCCGATCTATTGCGCGCATCCTTATCCGGCTTGAGGCCTTGCCTGCAAGCCCCCGTGAATAGATTGTTTGAGAGGCGCTGCCCCCCGATGACTGAATCTGAATTTCTGGCCCTGCAAGCGCAAGGCTACAACCGCATCCCGCTGAGCACCCAGGCCTTTGCGGATCTGGAAACTCCACTCTCTGTGTACCTCAAGCTGGCCCGCAATGCCGGCGAAGCCGAACCCGCTGCCAACAGCTTTTTGCTGGAATCGGTGGTGGGTGGTGAGCGCTTCGGCCGCTACAGCTTTATCGGCCTTCCTGCCCGCACGCTGGTGCGTGCCAGCGGATTCGGTGCGGCAGCCTACACCGAGGTAGTGACTGATGGTGTGGTGGTGGAAACCTCGGCACTGAACCCCTTGGACTTCATTGCCCGGTACCAGCAGCGTTTCAAGGTGGCCTTGCAGCCCGGCATGCCGCGCTTTTGCGGTGGCCTGGCGGGCTACTTCGGGTACGACGCTGTCCGATACATCGAGAAAAAGCTGCAGGACAGCTGCCCGCCCGATGAGTTAGGCACCCCCGAC
This sequence comes from Curvibacter sp. AEP1-3, assembly GCF_002163715.1. Lineage (GTDB taxonomy): Bacteria > Pseudomonadota > Gammaproteobacteria > Burkholderiales > Burkholderiaceae_C > Allorhodoferax. The sequence continues at coordinate 2,240,430 of NZ_CP015698.1, read as the reverse complement.
ATTCTGCTTTTGCAGTGCGAAGAGTTGGCGGTGATCGACAACCTGTCCGGCAAGCTGCACTTAATGGTGTACGTGGACCCGGCTTTGCCCGGCGCCTATGCCGCCGGCCAGGCGCGCTTGGCCGAGCTTCTTGCCAAGCTGGCTCAGGCCGTAAGCGCGCCGGATATCAAGCCTTCGCAAAGCTTTGAAGCCCAGCGCGACTTCGCCAAGGCGGACTACATCGCTGCCGTAGAGCGCGCCAAAGAGCTGATTGCCGGCGGCGACTTCATGCAGGTGCAGGTGGGCCAGCGCATCAAAAAGCGTTACACCGCTTCACCCTTGAGCCTTTATCGCGCCCTGCGTACCCTGAACCCCAGCCCGTACATGTATTTCTACAACTTCGGGGATTTCCAGGTGGTAGGCGCGTCCCCTGAAATCTTGGTGCGGCAAGAACAAATCACCGCAGGCGACAAGCCCGGCACCAAAGTCACCATTCGCCCATTGGCCGGCACCCGCCCGCGCGGCGCCACGCCCGAGCTGGACAAGGCCGCCGAAGTCGAGCTGATCAATGACCCCAAAGAGCGTGCCGAGCACGTGATGCTGATCGACCTGGCCCGCAACGATATTGGCCGCATTGCCGAAATCGGCTCGGTCAAGGTGACGGACGCTTTCATCGTGGAGCGGTACAGCCACGTGATGCATATCGTGAGCAACGTAGAGGGCACCTTGAACGCCGGCATGACCAGCATGGATGTGCTCAAAGCCACGTTTCCTGCGGGCACGCTGACCGGGGCGCCCAAGGTGCACGCCATGGAGCTTATTGACCAGCTGGAGCCTATCAAGCGCGGCATTTATGGCGGCGCTTGCGGTTACCTGAGCTACGCCGGCGATATGGACGTGGCCATTGCCATCCGTACCGGCATCATCAAGAACGAAACCTTGTACGTGCAAGCCGCTGCCGGTGTGGTTGCCGACAGCGTGCCTGAACTGGAGTGGAAAGAAACTGAAGCAAAGGCCCGCGCGCTGCTGCGTGCCGCCGAGCTGGTGGAGGAGGGGCTGCAATGATCACCGCCAACAAAGCACAACATTGCGAGACCATGGCCGAAGTGCGCAGCCACATCGACGCGCTGGATGAGCGCATTACCGCCTTGCTGGTGGAACGCACCGGCTACATGACCCAAGCTGCCCGCATCAAGCAGGATGCGAGCAAGGTTCACGACCAGGAACGCATTGAATTCATCGCCGCCCGCGTGCGCCGCATGGCGGCAGAGCAGGGCGGCCAGGCCGATGTGCTGGAAGCCGCTTATCGCGCCCTGATGGACGCATCCATTGCATTTGAGCGCCGGGAGTTTGCCCGTTTGCGCCAAGGAGAAACAGTATGAAGCTCGTGATGATCGACAACTACGATTCGTTCACCTTCAATATCGTCCAGTACTTCGGCGAGTTGGGCGCAGAGGTGGAGGTATTCCGCAACGACGAGATCACGCTCGAGGGCATTGCCGCCCGCGGCGCCGACCGGCTGGTCATTTCGCCCGGCCCGTGCTCGCCCAATGAAGCGGGCATTTCGGTGCCCGCCATTCGCCACTTCATGGGCAAGCTGCCGATTCTGGGCGTCTGCCTGGGGCATCAGAGCATTGGTGCGGCCTTGGGTGGCAAGATCATCCGTGCGCAGGAGCTGATGCACGGCAAGACCAGCGTCATCACCACCACTCAAGAGGGGGTGTTTGCCGGCCTGCCCGAGCAATTCACCGTGAACCGCTACCACTCACTGGCTATTGAGCGGGCCACTTGTCCGCAAGAGCTGGCAGTCACTGCGTGGACGGATGATGGCGAAATCATGGGCGTGCGTCACAAAGATCTGCCGCACGCGGTGCGCATGGAGGGAGTGCAGTTCCATCCGGAAAGCATCCTCACGGAGCATGGCCACGCCATGCTGAAGAACTTTTTGCAATAAACCGGTAGGCGGGTAGCTATTATTTTGATAGCTGTCTGCGCATATCCAACGGGCGCCAGAGGCTGTAATGACCACTATTGTTGATTTGCGCAGTGACACCGTCACCCGCCCTACGGCTGCCATGCGGGAGGCCATGTTTGCGGCTCCGCTGGGCGACGATGTGTTCGGGGATGACCCCAGCGTCAACGCGCTGCAAGACAAAGTCGCCGCCCTCCTGGGTTTCGAAGCGGCCTTGTTCATGCCTACCGGCACCCAAAGCAATTTGTGCGCGCTGATGGCGCATTGTGGCCGGGGGGACGAATACATCGTGGGCCAGCTGGCGCACACCTACCGCTATGAAGGTGGCGGTGCCGCGGTGCTCGGCAGCATCCAGCCGCAGCCGCTCGCGCAGGACGCCGGTGGCCAGATGGCGTTGGCCGACATGGCGGCCGCCATCAAGCCCGACGACTGCCACTTTGCCCGCACCCGCCTGCTGTGCCTGGAAAACACCTGGAATGGCAATCCCATGCCCGCCAGCTATCTGGAACAGGCTACCGGTTTGGCGCGGGAACGCGGGCTGGCGGTGCACCTGGACGGCGCGCGGCTGTTCAATGCGGCGGTGGCAAGGGCTGAAGCGGGGGAATCTGCCATCGCTTCTGCGCGCCGCATCGCCGGCTACTTTGACAGCGTGTCAGTGTGCTTCAGCAAAGGGCTGGGCGCGCCAGTCGGCTCTGCCCTGTGCGGCAGCCGTGAGCTGATCGCCCGTGCCCACCGCATCCGCAAAATGGCCGGGGGCGGTATGCGACAGGCCGGCTTTTTGGCGGCGGCTGCCAGCTACGCGCTGGATCATCACCTGGACCGCTTGGCCGACGACCATGCGCTGGCGCAGCGCCTGGCCAACGGTTTGCAGGGTATTGCCGGGCTGCAAGTGCGATCTGCGCAGACCAACATCGTGTTTGTGGATGTGGCGGACGGACGTGGCCCGGATCTGTTGGCTTTCCTCAAGGCACGCAGCGTGTTGGCCACCGGCCTGATCGGCCTGCGCTTTGTGACGCACTTGGATGTGGATGCGGCAGGCATTGACCGTGCGATTGCCGGCATCCGCGAGTTTTTTGCCCAAGCCACTCCGGTGGCGGGTGCTGCGGTCAGCCGCGGCGCCGCGGTGTACTGAGGAGCGGCGGGTGATGTGGGCAGAACTGGGCATTGAACATCTGGGGCTCTTTGTGCTGTCCGGGTGGCTGCTCAACCTCACGCCCGGGCCGGATGTGCTGTACATCGTGAGCAATGCCTTGCGCAGCGGTGTGCGCGCCGGCATCGTGGCGGCGTTCGGCATCACCGCTGGCTGCTTTGTACATATTTTTGCAGCCGGCCTCGGCGTAAGTGCCTTGCTGGCCACGTCGGCGATGGCCTTTACCGTGCTCAAGTGGGTGGGCGCGGCGTATCTGGTGTTCATGGGTATCCGCATGCTCTGGTCCAAATCGCAGCCTGCTGTCGATTTGGAAGCTGCTCGCGCAGATTCCACGAGCGCTGGAGGCCTGAAAAGCATATTTTTCCGCGGCTTCCTGACCAATGCACTCAACCCCAAGGTGGCGCTGTTTTTCCTGGCCTTTGTGCCGCAGTTCATTGCCCCTGGCGCTAGCCACCCGACCTTGGCTTTTCTGGTTTTGGGTGTGCTGTTCAACGTCAACGCCATTCCCATCAACACCGGCTACGCCGTGTTGGCAGGTTGGGCGGCGCGGCGCACTGCGCTGGTTCAACAAGGCATGCACTGGCTGGACCGCGTGGCCGGCGCCTTGTTTGTAGGATTCGGAATCAAACTGGCGCGCACTGCTGCGCCTGAGCTTTAAGGAGACGCCATGCCCCACACCGTCAAAATTACCCCCCAAGAGGCGCTGCAGCGCACCATCGAACACCGTGAAATCTTTCACGATGAAATGCTGCACCTGATGCGCCAGATCATGTCCGGCGAGATGTCGCCAGTCATGATGGCGGCCCTCATCACCGGCTTGCGGGTCAAGAAGGAAACTATCGGCGAAATCACGGCTGCCGCGCAGGTGATGCGCGAGTTCTCCACCAAAGTGGAGGTGGCCGACAAAACCAATTTGGTAGACATCGTCGGCACTGGCGGCGACGGCAGCCACACCTTCAACATCTCCACCTGCAGCATGTTTGTCGCCGCGGCGGCGGGTGCCAAGGTCAGCAAGCATGGCGGGCGCAGCGTGAGCAGCAAGAGCGGCAGTGCCGATGTGCTCGAAGCGCTGGGCCTGAACATCAACCTGAAACCCGACCAGATCGCCCAGTGCATTGCCGAGCAGGGCATCGGCTTCATGTTCGCGCCCAACCACCATCCCGCCATGAAAAACGTGGCCCCGGTGCGCAAGGAGATGGGCGTACGCACCATCTTCAACATCCTGGGTCCGCTGACCAACCCGGCCGGTGCTCCCAATATCCTGATGGGCGTGTTCCACGCTGATTTGGTGGGTATCCAGGTGCGGGCCTTGCAGCGTCTGGGCGCAGAACACGCCATCGTGGTCTACGGCCGCGACGGCATGGACGAAGTGAGCCTGGGCGCCGGTACGCTGGTTGGCGAGCTCAAGAACGGCGAAATCCGTGAATACGAGATCCACCCCGAGGACTTCGGCATGGTCATGGCCAGCAACCGTGCCCTCAAGGTGGAAACCGCTGAAGACTCGAAAGCCATGTTGATGGGCGTGCTCAATAATCAGCCCGGCCCCGCCAAAGACATTGTGACGCTGAATGCCGGTGTCGCCCTGTATGCCGCCAATGTGGCGGAAAGCATGGAAGCCGGCATAGCACTTGCGCGGGCAGCTATTGAATCAGGAGCGGCCAAGGCCAAGCTCGACGCACTGGTGGCCCTCTCCAGCCGCTTGGCGAACTAACTATCAGGACCCCCCATGAGCGACATTCTCGACAAAATCGTAGCCGTCAAGCACCAGGAAGTGGCGGCTGCCAAGAACCGCAAATCGCTGGAATTCGTGCGTGCGGACGCCGAGTCCCGCGTGCTGACGCGTGACTTTGTGGGCGCTTTGCGCGCCAAGATCGCCGCCGGCAAGCCGGCTGTGATTGCCGAGGTCAAGAAGGCCAGCCCGTCTAAAGGCGTGATCCGCGCCGACTTTATCCCTGCAGACATTGCGCAGAGCTATGCAGAGCATGGTGCAGCCTGCCTCTCGGTGCTGACGGATGTGCAGTTTTTCCAGGGTGAGGTGGATTACCTCAAACAGGCCCGCGCCAGCTGCCAGTTGCCGGTGCTGCGCAAGGACTTCATGGTGGATCCGTATCAGATTTACGAGTCCCGCTCCATGGGAGCCGACGCCATTCTGCTTATTGCAGCGTGCCTGGACGATGCGCAAATGAAAGATCTCGAAGCGATTGCCTTTGGGTTGGACATGGCGGTGCTGGTGGAAGTGCACGATCAGTCAGAGCTGGAGCGAGCCTTGAAACTCAAGACCCCTTTGCTGGGCATCAATAACCGCAACCTCAAGACGTTTGATGTAACGCTGGACACTACGCTGACATTGCGTTCCATGGTGCCGGCGGACAAGCTGCTGGTGACCGAAAGCGGCATTCACACCCGCGAAGACGTATTGCGTATGGGCGCGGCAGGAGTGAATGCATTCTTGGTGGGCGAGGCCTTCATGCGCGCGCCTGAGCCGGGCGAAGCGCTCGCTGCCTTGTTCGGCTGAGGTATGCAGCTGTCCTTGCTGACGGGGGAGTCTCAGCCTGCGGATAGCGGACATCGGGCTGACCAGTTGCGGATCGCTGACCCAGATCAGTGGTTGGTTGATTCCAGTTGGGAGGGCGTCAAGAAGGTTTTTTTTGGAAGTGCGCAGGGGCAGGAACTATGTGCCCGATTGCAACTGCGGCTGGATAAGGGCGCGGTCATTTTCCCGCCAGAGCCGTTGCGGGCCCTATCGCTCACGGCTTTGAGGGACGTTAGGGTTGTGATTTTGGGTCAAGACCCGTACCACGCTCGTGGTCAGGCGGAGGGGCTGGCCTTTTCTGTCTCACGAGGAGTTGCAGTACCCCCTTCTCTTCGCAACATCTTTAAAGAGTTGATGCGTGAGGGCGATGCAGCCGGCACTTTGTTTCCCGTGACGGAGGGTAGTTTGCTGTCTTGGGCGCAACGGGGCGTGTTGCTTTTGAATACCTGCTTGACGGTCGAAGAGGCGCAGCCGGCCAGTCATTCCAAGTGGGGCTGGGAGGTGTTTACCGATATGGTCATCCGCGAGGTCTCCGACCGGGCGCCGGATGTGGTTTTTATGCTGTGGGGCGCACATGCGCAGGCAAAGCAGTCCTTGATAGACCCTGAAAAACACTTGGTCTTGTGTGCGAATCATCCATCCCCGCTTTCCGCTTCCCGTCCGCCTGTGCCCTTCATCGGGTGTGGTCATTTCAGTCAGGCAAGTCGCTGGTTGAAGGATAGGACTCGGGATTGAAGTCGACGGCATAACCACTTCTGAATTGCCAGCGATTGCAAAAAACTTTGGGGGCAGGTGACAAGTGCCCCATAAAGCTGGCATAATCCGAGGCTCACCTAGGAGAGGTGGCCGAGTGGTTAATGGCAGCAGACTGTAAATCTGCCCTCTTACGAGTACGCTGGTTCGAATCCAGCCCTCTCCACCAGTGACATAAAAGACTGTTAGATTGGCGGGCCTGCGCGGGGTTCGTATAGTGGTAATACCTTAGCCTTCCAAGCTAAAGCGAGGAGTTCGATTCTCCTACCCCGCTCCATAGTCTTGATGTCGCTGTGATTTGATAAAGTTTTTAAGGTTTGCGAAAGCAGACCTTTGCCCTTTTGGCTCAGTGGTAGAGCACTCCCTTGGTAAGGGAGAGGTCGCGGGTCCGATTCCCGCAAAGGGCACCAATTTGGCGTTGCCGCTGGCATGCTTGTGATGGCGGTAGTACGGCGATAGATAGTTATTTGTTTGAACCTATTACTTTTCGGAGCTAAGCATGGCAAAAGAAAAATTCACCCGTACCAAGCCCCACGTGAACGTGGGCACGATTGGTCACGTGGACCACGGCAAGACAACCCTGACAGCTGCTATCACCACCGTGTTGGCTGCAAAGTTCGGCGGATCTGCCAAGGCCTACGACCAGATCGACGCTGCTCCTGAAGAAAAAGCACGCGGTATTACCATCAACACCGCTCACGTCGAATACGAAACCGCTAACCGCCACTACGCTCACGTGGACTGCCCCGGCCACGCTGACTATGTGAAGAACATGATCACTGGTGCTGCCCAAATGGACGGCGCTATTCTGGTTTGTTCTGCTGCTGACGGCCCCATGCCCCAGACTCGCGAGCACATCCTGTTGGCTCGCCAGGTGGGCGTTCCTTACATCATCGTGTTCCTGAACAAGTGCGACATGGTTGATGACGAAGAATTGCTCGAACTGGTGGAAATGGAAGTTCGCGAACTCCTGTCCAAGTACGAATTCCCTGGCGACGACACCCCCATCGTGCGTGGTTCCGCCAAGTTGGCCATGGAAGGCGACAAGGGCGCCCTGGGCGAAGAAGCCATCATGAAGCTGGCTGACGCACTGGACACCTACATCCCCACCCCTGAGCGTGCAGTGGACGGCGCATTCCTGATGCCCGTGGAAGACGTGTTCTCCATCTCCGGTCGTGGTACCGTGGTGACAGGTCGCGTTGAGCGCGGTATCGTCAAGGTCGGCGAAGAAATCGAAATCGTCGGTATCAAAGACACCCAGAAGACCACCTGCACAGGCGTGGAAATGTTCCGCAAGCTGTTGGACCAAGGTCAAGCTGGCGACAACGTCGGTATCCTGTTGCGCGGCACCAAGCGTGAAGACGTCGAGCGCGGCCAAGTGCTGTGCAAGCCCGGCTCCATCAAGCCCCACACCCACTTCACCGGCGAAATCTACGTTCTGTCCAAGGACGAAGGCGGCCGTCACACTCCTTTCTTCAACAACTACCGTCCCCAGTTCTACTTCCGTACCACGGACGTGACCGGTGCGATCGAGTTGCCTGAAGGCAAAGAAATGGTGATGCCTGGCGACAACGTGTCCATCACTGTGAAATTGATCAACCCCATCGCCATGGAAGAAGGCCTGCGTTTCGCTATTCGCGAAGGCGGTCGTACCGTCGGCGCCGGCGTGGTTGCCAAAATCATCGCGTAAAGGAAGTCTGTAGGGGTATAGCTCAATTGGCAGAGCGTCGGTCTCCAAAACCGAAGGTTGTAGGTTCGATTCCTACTGCCCCTGCCACCGGAAGTAAGGTCGGTGGATGAAAAAAGAGCCCGCTACGGTGTAGCGGGCTTCAGCGTCTTAAGGTCGCTGAAACTGAATGCAAGCAAACGCGAAAAAGAAACATGGCTTCGACACAAATTGAAACGGTCAACACCGGCGCAGACAAGTTAAAGCTTGGTGCGGCGGTTGCATTGCTTTTGGCGGCGCTGGCGGCCTTCTATCTGCTGGGCAAACAAGGCCAAGTGGTGCAATGGGGTGCATTGATTGTGGGTCTTGCCTTGGCGGCTGGTGCATTCTTTTCTTCAGAGTCCGGTCGTCAACTGATTGCTTTCGGTCGCGACGCATGGCGCGAAGTGAAAAAAGTAGTCTGGCCTGCCCGGAAAGAGGCGATTCAGATTACCGCGTATGTCTTTGGATTTGTGCTGATCATGGCGGTGTTCTTGTGGTTGACTGACAAGACGCTCGAATGGCTCTTTTACGACTTGATCCTGGGATGGAAGAAATAATGACTGACGATGTGCTCGTTCCCACAGTGGAAGCTACTGCGTCTGCTGCACCTGCCAACCCGGATCTGCGCTGGTATGTAGTGCATGCGTACTCCGGCATGGAGAAGGCTGTTGAGCGCAACATCTTGGAGCGTATCCAGCGTGCTGGTATGCAGTCCAAATTCGGTCGCATTCTCGTGCCGATGGAAGAGGTTGTTGAAGTCAAAAACGGCCAAAAGAAAACCACTGAGCGCAAGTTCTTCCCGGGCTACGTGCTGGTCGAGATGGTCATGGATGATGACACTTGGCACTTGGTAAAGCACACCAACAAGGTGACTGGTTTTGTGGGCGGTGCGAAGAATCGCCCGGCCCCGATCTCCGAAGCTGAAGTGATGAAGATCGTCAATCAGATGCAGGAAGGCACAGACAAACCTCGCCACAAGATCGAGTTCGTTGTTGGAGAGTTTGTGCGGGTGAAGGAAGGTCCTTTCACCGACTTCAATGGTTCTGTGGAAGATGTGAATTACGAGAAGAGCAAAGTACGGGTGTCCGTCACGATCTTCGGCCGGTCGACTCCCGTGGAGTTGGAGTTCTCTCAGATCGAGAAAACTTAAGGCGAATTTCGCGGCTGTAAGGCTGCAGCGCATCGTGTTTTTATCGACTCGACACGGTGCAAGATAGAGAGTCGTTAACCCCGGGAAGCCGTAGGCGAATGGTTCGCTGAAAGCGTTATACCCGCAAGGAGAAATCATGGCGAAAAAAATCGTCGGCTTCATCAAGCTGCAAGTGCCAGCTGGCAAGGCCAACCCATCCCCACCCATCGGTCCCGCATTGGGTCAACGTGGTTTGAACATCATGGAGTTCTGCAAGGCTTTTAATGCCCAGACCCAAGGTGTTGAACCTGGTCTGCCACTGCCTGTGGTGATCACAGCTTTTGCTGACAAGAGTTTCACCTTTGTTATCAAGACTCCACCTGCGACCGTCTTGATCAAAAAGGCCATCAAGCTGGACAAGGGTTCTTCCCGTCCTCACGTTGACAAGGTTGGCAAGATCACTCGTGCCCAGCTCGAAGAGATTGCTAAAACCAAAATGAAAGACATGACTGCCGCTGATCTGGATGCCGCAGTTCGTACGATCGCTGGTTCTGCCCGTTCCATGGGCGTGAATGTGGAGGGCGTGTAAATGTCCAAGTTGACCAAAAAGCAAAAAGCCCAAGTTGGCAAAATCGACAGCAACAAGCTGTACGCACTGTCTGATGCATTGGGTTTGGTAAAGGAATTTGCCAACGCCAAGTTCGATGAGTCCATCGACGTAGCAGTGCAACTCGGTATCGACGCCAAGAAATCGGACCAAGTGGTTCGTGGTGCTGTCGTGCTGCCCAACGGCACAGGTAAAACAAAGCGTGTCGCTGTGTTTGCTCAAGGTGCCAAGGCTGAGGAAGCCAAGGCAGCAGGTGCTGACGTTGTTGGTATGGACGATCTGGCTGCGATGGTCAAGGCTGGCGACATGCCGTTTGACGTTGTGATCGCAGCGCCTGATGCTATGCGTATCGTTGGTACTCTGGGTCAAATCTTGGGCCCACGTGGTCTGATGCCTAACCCCAAGGTAGGTACTGTGACTCCTGACGTAGCTACCGCCGTCAAGAATGCAAAAGCTGGTCAAGTCCAGTTCCGCGTTGACAAAGCCGGTATCGTGCACAGCACCATTGGCCGTCGTTCCTTTGAGGCTGCCCAGCTTCAAGGTAACTTGGCTGCATTGGTGGATGCCTTGAACAAGGCAAAGCCAGCTTCCAGCAAGGGCCTGTACCTGCGCAAAGTGGCAGTGTCTTCGACCATGGGTGTGGGCGTGCGCGTGGACATTCAGTCCATCGCGGCGTAATCTTGAATTTGAGGCGCCTGTAATGGGTGCCTCGATGTGGTGGGCTGGCGTGACTTTCGGGAAACGGCAGGCCATCCAAGACCGTTGGTGTGCAGCTCGCTGCACTTAATACCTCAACCAACGCAGATGGCGATCCCGCTGCAGATGGAATGAATATTCTGTTAACAGTTGGTCGCTGCAATGTGGAGCACAAGCGGCGCAAGTCGCAAAGTGCATTTTAAGGAGTAGACCTTGAGTCTGAATCGCAGTGAGAAAGAAGCGGTCATCAGTGATGTGACCGGCCTCGCCGCTAAAGCTCAAACGCTCGTGATCGCGGAATACCGCGGCATCACGGTCGCTGACATGACCAAACTGCGCAACACCGCGCGCAGCGCTGGCGTGAGCCTGAGCGTGTTGAAAAACACCCTTGCCCGCCGTGCTGTTGCCGGTAGCAGCTTTGAAGTTGTGTCCGACCAGATGACCGGTCCCCTGATCTATGGCTTTTCCGAAGACGCAGTAGCCGCCGCCAAGGTGGTTGCCGAGTTCGCGAAGACCAACGACAAGTTGGTGATTCGTGGCGGTGCGTACGGCGGCAAGGCTCTGGACGTGAACGGCGTGAAGCAATTGGCAAGCATCCCTTCGAAGGAAGTGTTGTTGGCTCAATTGTTGGGCTTGATGCAGTCCCCCATTTCCCGCACAGCACGCGTGCTGGCGGCTTTGGCGGAACAGCGTGGCGCAGGCGCAGCAGAAGCTGCTCCCGCAGAGGCAGCCGCAGCGTAATCGTTGCCTGTCTGTAGTAACCAATATTGTTAGGAAATCAAAATGGCATTCGATAAAGACGCATTTTTGTCCGCTTTGGACAGCATGACAGTCATGGAACTCAACGACCTGGTGAAAGCCATCGAAGAGAAATTTGGTGTGAGCGCTGCTGCAATGGCTGCTCCTGCTGCTGGTGGCGCTGCTGGTGGTGCTGCCGCTGCTGAAGAAAAGACCGAATTCAACGTAGTCCTGACTGAAGCTGGCGCAAACAAAGTGTCCGTGATTAAGGCTGTGCGCGAAATCACCGGTCTGGGCTTGAAAGAAGCCAAGGACCTGGTTGACGGCGCTCCCAAGGCTGTCAAGGAAGGCATCTCCAAGGCTGACGCTGAAGCAGCTAAGAAGAAGCTGGAAGAAGCTGGCGCTAAGGTCGAACTCAAGTAATCGACCGATTCGCATGGGCTGGAGGTTCCAAAAGGGCCTCCAGCCTTTGCCGCTTGTAGATGGCGAAATTAGTGTGCACTGGAAAACAGTTGTTTTACTGTTTTCCAGTGTCTTCTGATCCGACTGCAGAAGATGCCTTGGTTCGGGTTGCGTGCAATGCGCGACCGTCCGCCAATGATTGGTAGTGGCCAATCACCAAGCCTGTTGAGAGTGGTGCTCAACGCGACAGTCGCCTAGGACCCCCAGGATTCCTCAGCCTTTGCCCGGAGATCTAATGGCTTACACATACACAGAACGCAAGCGAATTCGCAAAAACTTCGGTAGTCGCGATAGCGTGCTCGAGATTCCCTACCTGCTCCAGATGCAAAAAGATGCGTACACCGCATTTTTGCAAGCCGACGTAGGCCCCAAGAAACGCACCAACGAAGGCTTGCAAGCCGCCTTTGAAGCCGCATTTCCCATCGTTTCTCACAACGGTTTTGTGGAAATGAAGTACCTCGAGTACAACCTGGCCAAGCCAGCGTTTGACGTGCGTGAATGCCAGACCCGTGGCCTGACTTACGCGTCCGCGGTTCGCGCCAAGGTGCAACTGATTATTTATGACCGCGAGTCTTCGACCGGTCAAAACAAGGTGGTCAAGGAAGTCAAAGAGCAAGAGGTCTACATGGGCGAAGTGCCCCTGATGACTGGCAAGGGCTCTTTCATCATCAACGGTACTGAGCGCGTGATCGTGTCGCAGTTGCACCGTTCGCCTGGCGTGTTCTTCGAACACGACAAGGGCAAAACCCACAGCTCCGGCAAGCTGCTGTTCTCTGCGCGCATCATTCCTTACCGCGGATCCTGGCTCGACTTTGAGTTTGACCCAAAAGACCTGCTGTACTTCCGTGTGGACCGTCGCCGCAAGATGCCGGTCACGATTCTGCTCAAGGCCATTGGCCTGAACAACGAGTCCATCCTCGCCAACTTCTTTGTCAACGACAACTTCCGCTTGATGGACAGTGGCGCGCAAATGGAATTTGTGGCCGAGCGTCTCCGTGGAGAAGTGGCACGTTTTGACATCACCGACAAGTCCGGCAAAGTGGTGGTGGCCAAAGACAAGCGCGTGACTGCGCGCCACACCCGCGAACTGGAGCAATCTGGCACCTCGCATATCAGCGTGCCTGAAGACTTTCTGATTGGCCGCGTGGTTGCGCGCAATGTGGTGGACGGCGATACCGGTGAAATCGTGGCCAAGGCCAACGAAGAGCTGACCGAAGCCCTGCTGAAGAAGCTGCGCACCGCAGGCATTCAGGACCTGGCTTGCATCTACACCAATGAGTTGGATCAGGGCGCCTACATTTCACAAACCCTGCGTACCGACGAAACGGTGGACGAATTTGCAGCGCGCGTCGCCATCTACCGCATGATGCGTCCTGGCGAGCCGCCTACGGAAGATGCCGTTCAGGCGCTGTTCCAACGCTTGTTCTACAACCCCGATACCTACGACTTGTCGCGCGTGGGCCGTATGAAGTTCAACGCCAAGATGGGTCGCTCGGAATCCACCGGGCCCATGGTGCTGACCAACGAAGACATCCTGGCTGTCGTCAAGATCCTGGTGGATCTGCGCAACGGCCGTGGCGACGTCGATGACATCGACCACTTGGGTAACCGCCGCGTGCGTTGCGTGGGCGAATTGGCCGAGAACCAATACCGCACCGGTTTGGCACGTATCGAAAAGGCCGTGAAAGAGCGTTTGGGCCAGGCAGAGCAAGAGCCTCTGATGCCGCATGACCTGATTAACAGCAAGCCGATCTCGGCAGCCCTGAAGGAATTCTTCGGTGCGTCGCAGCTGTCCCAGTTCATGGACCAGACCAACCCATTGGCAGAAATCACCCACAAGCGCCGTGTATCGGCCCTTGGCCCCGGTGGTTTGACCCGCGAACGCGCTGGCTTCGAGGTGCGAGACGTGCACGTGACCCACTACGGTCGTGTGTGCCCAATCGAAACTCCCGAAGGTCCAAACATCGGTCTGATCAACTCCTTGGCGCTGTACGCACGCCTGAACGAGTACGGTTTCATCGAAACACCGTATCGCCGTGTTGTGGACAGCAAGGTCACCAACGAGATCGACTATCTGTCGGCGATCGAAGAAGGTAAGTACGTCATTGCCCAGGCCAACGCAGCGCTGGACAAGGAAGGTACGCTGACCGGCGACTTGGTGTCTGCCCGTGAAAAGGGTGAATCCATTCTGGTGAGCGCGGACCGTGTCCAGTACATGGATGTGTCGCCTGCCCAGATCGTGTCGGTAGCTGCTTCCCTGGTTCCGTTCCTGGAACACGATGACGCCAACCGCGCTTTGATGGGTGCCAACATGTCACGTCAAGCCGTGCCTGTGTTGCGTCCTGAAAAACCCATGGTGGGTACCGGTATCGAGCGCGTCGCCGCGGTCGACTCCGGTACGGTGGTGACCGCGACCCGTGGCGGTATCGTTGATTACGTGGATGCGACCCGTGTGGTGATCCGCGTGAACGATGCTGAAGCGCAAGCCGGTGAAGTCGGTGTTGATATCTACAACCTGATCAAGTACCAGCGTTCCAACCAGAACACCAACATCCACCAGCGTCCCATCGTGAAGAAAGGCGACAAGCTTTCCAAGGGTGATGTGATTGCCGACGGTGCTTCGACCGACTTGGGCGAAATCGCCATTGGCCAGAACATGTTGGTCGCTTTCATGCCATGGAACGGCTACAACTTCGAAGATTCGATCTTGATTAGCGAGCGTGTGGTGGCCGAAGACCGCTACACCTCCATCCACATCGAAGAACTCGTGGTGATGGCACGTGACACCAAGTTGGGCGCGGAAGAAATCACCCGCGACATCCCTAACTTGAGCGAACAGCAGCTCAACCGTCTGGATGAGTCCGGCATCATCTATGTGGGTGCAGAAGTTCTACCGGGTGACACCCTGGTTGGCAAGGTTACGCCCAAGGGCGAGACTACACTCACACCTGAAGAAAAGCTCTTGCGCGCTATCTTTGGCGAGAAGGCCAGCGACGTGAAGGACACGTCCCTGCGCGTGGACCAGGGCAGCTCCGGTACCGTGATCGACGTGCAAGTGTTCACCCGTGAAGGCATTCAGCGTGACCGCCGTGCACAGCAGATCATCGACGACGAACTCAAGCGTTTCCGTCTGGACCTGAATGACCAGTTGCGTATCGTGGAAGCGGATGCGTTTGACCGTATCGAGAAGCTGTTGACCGGCAAAGTGGCCAATGGCGGCCCACAAAAGCTGGCCAAAGGCACCAAGCTCGACAAGGCTTACTTGACCTCCGTGGAGAAGTTCCACTGGTTTGACATCCGTCCTGCGGACGAAGAGGTGGCAAGCCAACTTGAAAGCATCAAGAACTCGCTGGAACAAACCCGCCACAGCTTCGACCTCGCTTTTGAAGAAAAGCGCAAGAAGCTGACACAAGGCGACGAGTTGCCCGCAGGTGTCTTGAAGATGGTCAAGGTCTACATCGCCGTCAAGCGCCGCTTGCAGCCTGGTGACAAGATGGCCGGCCGTCACGGTAACAAGGGTGTGGTCTCCAAGATCACGCCTGTTGAAGACATGCCTTACTTGGCAGACGGCACACCGGTGGATATCGTGTTGAACCCATTGGGCGTTCCTTCGCGTATGAACATCGGGCAGGTGCTGGAAGTGCACTTGGGCTGGGCTGGTAAGGGCTTGGGCCAACGCATTGGCGACATGCTGCAACGCGAAGCAGCATCCACTGAGATTCGTGGTTTCCTGGAGCAGGTGTACAACAGCACCGGTCGCAAGGAAGACCTGGCACAGTTGTCAGATGCCGAAGTCCAGGAAATGGCCAAGGAGCTGACCAGTGGCGTGCCGTTCGCGTCACCCGTGTTCGATGGCGCCACCGAAAAAGAAATCGGCGATATGTTGCAACTGGCCTATCCGGACGATGTGGCCAAGGCCAAGGGCCTGACCGCTACCCGAACCCAAGCGCAACTTTATGACGGACGCAGCGGTGATGCTTTTGAGCGCACCACCACCGTCGGCTACATGCACTACCTGAAGTTGCACCACTTGGTCGACGACAAGATGCACGCCCGTTCAACTGGTCCATACAGCTTGGTGACCCAACAGCCTCTGGGTGGTAAGGCCCAGTTTGGTGGTCAGCGCTTCGGTGAAATGGAAGTGTGGGCGTTGGAGGCTTATGGCGCTTCCTACGTGCTGCAGGAAATGCTGACGGTCAAGTCCGATGACGTGCAAGGTCGTACCAAGGTGTACGAAAACATCGTCAAGGGCGAACACTCTATTGAAGCCGGCATGCCGGAATCGTTCAATGTGCTGGTCAAGGAAATCCGTTCCTTGGGCATCGACATTGAGCTGGATCGTTCTTAAAGACAAGGGAAAGAGTCACATGAAATCTTTACTCGACCTGTTCAAGCAGTTCACGCCCGATGAGCATTTCGATGCCATCAAGATTGGCATGGCGTCGCCTGAAAAGATCCGTTCCTGGTCTTTCGGCGAAGTCAAAAAACCTGAAACCATCAACTACCGCACCTTCAAGCCTGAGCGTGACGGCCTGTTTTGCGCCAAGATTTTCGGACCCATCAAGGACTACGAATGCTTGTGCGGCAAATACAAGCGCCTGAAGCACCGCGGTGTGATTTGCGAAAAGTGTGGCGTTGAAGTCACACAGACCAAGGTGCGTCGTGAACGCATGGGTCACATCGACTTGGCTGCTCCTTGCGCGCACATCTGGTTCCTGAAGTCCCTGCCTAGCCGTTTGGGCCTGGTGCTGGACATGACCCTGCGTGACATCGAACGCGTGTTGTACTTTGAAGCATACGTGGTGACCGACCCCGGCATGACCCCGCTGAAGAAGTACAGCATCATGTCCGAGGACGACTTTGACGCCAAATTCCAGGAATACGGTGACGAGTTCACCGCCAAGATGGGCGCCGAAGGTATCAAGGATTTGCTGGAAAGCATCGACATCGATGGCTCCATCGAGAAGCTGCGCAACGACTTGACCGGTTCCGAGCTGAAGATCAAGAAGAACGCCAAGCGCCTCAAGGTGCTGGAAGCCTTTAAGAAATCAGGTATCAAGCCCGAGTGGATGGTTTTGGACGTGTTGCCGGTGCTGCCACCGGACTTGCGTCCCCTGGTTCCCCTGGACGGCGGCCGCTTTGCGACCTCCGACCTGAACGACCTGTATCGCCGCGTGATCAACCGCAACAGCCGTCTGCGCCGTTTGCTGGAGTTGAAGGCTCCCGAGATCATCGCCCGCAACGAAAAACGGATGCTGCAAGAAGCCGTGGACAGCTTGCTGGACAACGGCCGTCGCGGCAAGGCCATGACTGGCGCCAACAAGCGCGCCTTGAAGTCCTTGGCCGACATGATCAAGGGCAAAAGCGGCCGTTTCCGTCAGAACTTGCTGGGCAAGCGCGTGGATTACTCCGGTCGTTCCGTGATTACCGTGGGCCCAACGCTCAAACTGCACCAGTGCGGTCTGCCCAAGCTGATGGCCTTGGAGTTGTTTAAGCCATTCATTTTTGCGCGCTTGGAAGCCATGGGCATTGCGACCACCATCAAGGCTGCCAAGAAAGAAGTTGAGTCCGGCACCCCCGTGGTGTGGGACATTCTGGAAGAGGTCATCAAAGAGCACCCCGTGATGCTGAACCGTGCGCCAACGCTGCACCGTTTGGGTATCCAGGCTTTTGAGCCCATCCTGATTGAAGGCAAGGCCATCCAGTTGCATCCCCTCGTTTGTGCGGCATTCAACGCCGACTTTGACGGTGACCAAATGGCTGTCCACGTACCGCTGTCGGTGGAGGCACAAATGGAAGCCCGCACTTTGATGCTGGCCTCCAACAACGTGCTGTTCCCCGCGAACGGTGAACCTTCGATCGTTCCGTCTCAAGACGTGGTGCTTGGCTTGTACTACACCACCCGTGACCGTATCAACGGCAAGGGTGAGGGTCTGGTGTTTGCAGATACCGGTGAAGTGCAGCGCGCTTTTGACGCGGGCCAGGTGGAGTTGAATGCGCGCATCAACGTGCGTCTGACTGAGTGGACCAAGAACAAGGAAACCGGCGAGTTCGTGCCTGAAACCAAGCTCTGGGAAACCACCGCAGGGCGTGCTTTGTTGTCTGAAATCTTGCCCAAGGGTTTGCCTTTCGCGAACATCAACAAGGCCTTGAAGAAGAAGGAAATCTCCAAGCTCATCAACGTCTCCTTCCGCAAGTGCGGACTGAAGGAAACCGTG
Source organism: Curvibacter sp. AEP1-3 (assembly GCF_002163715.1). GTDB lineage: Bacteria > Pseudomonadota > Gammaproteobacteria > Burkholderiales > Burkholderiaceae_C > Allorhodoferax. Next base: position 2,222,485 of record NZ_CP015698.1, on the reverse strand, counting down.
GTGTTTGCCGACAAGCTGCTGCAAAGCGGTTTCCGTTTGGCAACCAAGGCTGGTATTTCCATCTGTATCGATGACATGCTGGTGCCGCAGGAAAAGCACGACATCATCGGTCGTGCCCAGAAGGAAGTGAAAGAGATCGAACAGCAGTACGTGTCTGGTCTGGTAACTTCCGGCGAGCGCTACAACAAGGTGGTGGATATCTGGGGCAAGTCAGGTGATGAAGTGTCCAAGGTGATGATGGCCAAGTTGTCCAAGGAGCTGGTCACTGACCGTCATGGCAACCAGGTGCAACAGGAATCCTTCAACTCCATCTACATGATGGCTGACTCCGGTGCCCGCGGCTCTGCGGCTCAGATCCGTCAGGTAGCGGGTATGCGGGGCTTGATGGCCAAGCCTGATGGCTCCATCATTGAAACGCCCATTACCGCGAACTTCCGCGAAGGTCTGAACGTGTTGGAGTACTTCATCTCCACCCACGGTGCCCGTAAGGGTCTGGCTGACACCGCTTTGAAGACGGCTAACTCCGGTTACCTGACACGTCGTTTGGTCGATGTGACCCAGGACTTGGTAGTGACCGAGCAGGACTGCGGAACCCATGATGGTTCGCTGATGCGCGCCATCGTGGAAGGCGGTGAAGTGATCGAGTCCCTGCGTGACCGTATCCTCGGCCGCACTGCTGCTGACGATGTGTTGCACCCTGAAACACGTGCCGTGTTGTTGAACGCCGGTGACATGCTGGAAGAGGACGAAATCGAAATGCTGGAAGCTGCCGGCGTCGACGAAGTCAAGGTCCGCACCGCACTGACCTGCGAAACGCGCTTCGGCATTTGCGCCAAATGCTACGGACGCGACTTGGGTCGTGGCGGTTTGATCAACGGTGGCGAGGCTGTCGGTGTGATTGCAGCGCAGTCCATTGGTGAACCCGGTACCCAGCTGACCATGCGTACCTTCCACATCGGTGGTGCCGCGTCCCGTGCTGCTATCGCTTCCAGCGTGGAAGCCAAGTCCAACGGCAATATCGGCTTCAATGCCACGATGCGCTATGTGACGAACAGCAAGGGTGAGTTGGTGGTGATTGCCCGCTCTGGAGAAATCATCATTCATGATGAACATGGCCGTGAGCGTGAGCGTCACAAGGTTCCATACGGTGCGGTGCTGACCATCAAGGCAGACCAGACCGTCAAGGCCGGTGCAATCCTCGCAAATTGGGACCCGTTGACTCGACCCATCATTACCGAGTTTGCGGGTAAAGCCCACTTCGAAAATGTCGAAGAAGGCCTGACCGTCGCCAAGCAAGTGGATGAAGTGACTGGTTTGTCTACACTGGTGGTTATCGATCCGAAACGCCGTGGTGCTGCAAAGGTTGTGCGTCCGCAAGTGAAGCTGATCGATGCGTCCGGTCACGAAGTCAAGATCCCAGGTACAGACCACTCGGTGACGATCGGTTTCCCCGTCGGCGCCTTGGTGCAAGTACGTGACGGACAGGATGTGGGCCCCGGCGAAGTGCTGGCCCGTATCCCAATCGAAGGCCAGAAGACGCGAGACATCACCGGTGGTCTGCCACGGGTTGCCGAGTTGTTTGAAGCCCGCTCACCGAAAGACAAGGGCGTGTTGGCTGAAGTAACCGGTACCGTGTCCTTCGGTAAAGAAACCAAAGGCAAGGTCCGTCTGCAGATCACCGATCCAGAAGGCAAAGTCTGGGAAGAACTCGTGCCCAAGGAAAAGAACATCCTGGTGCACGAAGGCCAGGTGGTCAACAAGGGCGAGTCCGTGGTCGACGGGCCAGCCGATCCGCAAGACATTCTGCGCTTGCTGGGTTCGGAAGAACTGGCACGCTACATCGTGGACGAAGTTCAGGACGTATACCGCTTGCAAGGCGTGAAGATCAACGACAAGCACATTGAAGTGATTGTTCGCCAGATGTTGCGTCGTGTGGTCGTTGAAAATGCAGGTGATTCCGGCTACATCAATGGCGAACAGGTTGAGCGCTCCGAAATGCTCAACACGAACGACGCTTTGCGCGCCGAAGGCAAGATTCCAGCGACCTACACCAATTTGTTGTTGGGTATTACCAAAGCGTCCCTGTCCACCGACAGTTTCATCTCCGCTGCGTCGTTCCAGGAAACGACCCGCGTGTTGACCGAAGCTGCCATCATGGGCAAGCGCGACGAATTGCGTGGCCTGAAGGAGAACGTGATCGTCGGCCGTTTGATTCCAGCCGGTACCGGCTTGGCCTACCACGAAGCTCGCAAGGTCCGCGAAACCATGGACGACGCAGAGCGTCGCGCCATTGCAGAAGCGGAAGCGGCTGAATTGGCAGGTACTGCCGATCTGACTGAAGATGCAGCTGCCGGGGATGACTCTGCGGCCGAATAAGCCAGGAGCCTGACTCAAAGCGCCCCAAGTTGCATGCAGCTTGGGGCGTTTTTTTTGGAATTCGAACAGCGAAAAAAAGAGGGAATGAGATGGACACATCCATCTGGCTTTGGCTTGCAGTAGCCGCGGTCATTTTCTGGCTCGTCGGGCTCTACAACCGGCTGATGAGACTCCGCTCCCGAGCGCTGGATGTACTCACCGCATTGGAAAGACAGGTAAGGTCTTCACTGATGCTTCTGGAGACTTTCGCCCAGTCAGCGCAAATGGCAGCATTGACAGCTACGAATAGTCCGCAGGATATGGAAACCGAATGGATGGAAGTGGTACGCGCAGCACAAGTTGTCGAAGCGATTTGGTACGCGCCGCGCAAGAATAGCCTGAGTCAAACGGCGCAGCAAAAGCGATCAGACAGCCTTGTTGCGCTTCAAAGTGCGTGGTCCACGTGGGCCAACACTCCGCCTGACCTTGCAGGAGCCCCGGTGCCTGAAGAAATGCAAGCGGAATGGAGTGCCATCCAAAACAAGGTCAAAGCCATCCAAGAGGCGCTGAATGCCATTATTGAAAACTATAACCACGCAATAGCAGAATACCCAGCCCGATGGGTTGCCGGATGGATGGGTTTTGAATCAAGCACAAAGATCTAGGAAGAAGATGACTGACATCGAGAGAGCCCCGCCCCTTTGGCGACAATTGCAAGCGACGGTTGTGGTGCTTATGGACGTAGCGGACGGTGTATCCGGTAGCGTCGCAATGGAGCGAGTCCCGGCACATTTAAGAGGTGGCGTACAAGCTTTGTCTTTCCAGGCGTGGCGAAACATGGGGCGTGCCAAAGCTATACGTGCACAGCTTGCGAAACGACCTCCCCCCGTCGCAGTAGATACTTTGCTTTGCTTGGTATTGGCGCTGGTATGGGACACGGCCCACGCACTTTATGACGAATTTACTCTCGTGAACCAGGCGGTGGAGTGTGCCAAGAAGACACCAAGCGCGGCTGCACAAGCTAACTTCATTAATGCATGTTTACGTCGGTTTCTGCGTGAGCGTGAGGCTCTGGTGAAAGCCACTAACGATAGGCCGGAGGCCCGTTGGAATCATCCTGCCTGGTGGATCAAGCGTGTCAAAGAGGAGCATCCCCAGGATTGGCAAACCATTCTTCAGAACGCCAATCGCCATCCGCCCATGACCCTGCGCGTCAATGTGCGCAAGGTCCAAGTATCGGAGTATCACCAACAGTTAAAGAGCGCTGGCATCGACGTTGCCCTAGAAAGTGGTTCTTTGCTGGAGCTGACCAATGCCGTACCTGTTTCAGCATTGCCGGGTTTCTCCGAAGGTCTAGTTTCTGTGCAGGATGGTGCTGCGCAAATGGCCGCCAAGCTCCTGTTGGCTGGAGTCCCAGCCAGCGGGCATCCGCGGATACTCGATGCCTGCGCAGCTCCAGGCGGAAAAACCGCACATCTGCTCGAGCTGTGTGACGCAGAAGTGCTGGCGCTGGAGGTAGACGGCCAACGTGCCGAGCGGATTCATCAAACGCTGAGTCGACTTGGTCTGACCGCAAATGTCCAAACGGCTGATGCTGCCGACACCGGTACTTGGTGGAACGGCAACCCGTTTGACTATGTGCTTTTGGATGCGCCGTGTACAGCATCGGGCATTGTTCGACGCCATCCGGACATTCGGTGGTTGAGGCGGGAAAGCGATGTTCCTCAACTGGCGATGGAACAAAAGAAGCTTCTTGCTGCACTATGGTCCACGCTGAAGCCGGGCGGCAAACTGTTGTATTGCACTTGCTCCATATTCAGGGCGGAAGGTGCGGACCAAGTGAAATCGTTTCTTGAGAGCAACAAAGACGCAGTTCTATTGCCCTCTCCCGGCCATTTGCTGCCACAAAGTGGGCAGTCTGGGCAGGACGTAGCCGACAATCAGCATGGCGACCATGATGGCTTTTTCTATGCACTTTTCGAAAAGAAACACTTTTGAAAGTCTGCTGAGACGCCTATGTCTAATTCTTTTGGTTTTTGTCTGGGCTCCGCTGCACGCGCAAGCGTCTGTAGAACTGAGCCAGTTTGAGGTCGAGCGCTCAAGCGAGGAGCTCACGCTTACTGCCCAACTTCAGTTCGAACTGTCTGCCCCGGTGGAAGACGCCCTACTCAAGGGCGTGCCCGTCTATTTCAGAGTGGAAGCCGAGGTGCTGAGAGAGCGTTGGTATTGGTACGACAAATCGCTCGCCTCCGTCTCCCGTCATTACAAACTGGCTTTTCAGCCGCTCACCAGGCGTTGGAGATTGAGTGTTGGGACCGGAAGCGGAAGCAGCGCCGGCCAAGGGTTGGCTTTGAGCCAAACTTTTGACAGTCTTCCGATGGCCATTGCCGCGATCAAGCGGATTGTTAAATGGCGCATTGCCGGACCTGGGGAGCTGGATCCTGTCGGCCGTTACCGGCTGGATTTCCGCTTTATGCTGGATGTGAGCCAGTTACCCAGACCTTTCCAAATCGGTGTGCTGGGGCAATCTGATTGGGATGTCAGTGTTGTCAGATCCGTAACCTTGGGTCCGGAGACTGTGAAATGAGCGCTGATTCGGTAGTTGAGCCTCGAGAAACTACCAATAATCAGCACACCTCCCGCTCTATGCGGAGGGCCATTGCCATTGGTTCGGTGACTATGGTGCTAATTGGCCTGATGCTCTTGTATTTGCTCACGCAGGCCACGAACAATCGCGAGCTGTATGAAAGCAATTACAACGTTTTGTTTGTTATCAACGTAGTAGTTGCCAGTTTATTGGCTGCGGCAATTGCATGGGTCAGCTACCGCCTGATCATTCGCTTGCGTCAAGGCCGATTCGGTAGTCGCTTGCTCCTGAAATTGGCAACTATCTTTGCGCTGGTGGGCGTGATGCCCGGCTTGTTGATCTACGTTGTCTCTTACCAGTTTGTATCCCGATCAATTGAAACATGGTTCGACGTGAAGGTCGAAGGCGCGCTCGAGGCCGGCTTGAATCTGGGGCGGGTCACATTGGATACCCTCACGGTGGACCTCGCAGTGAAATCAAAAGCAGCGGCCAACTTGATTTCGGAAAATCCTGAAAGTGCGGCAGGCGTCCTGGCAGAGCGCATGATGGACCAGTTGAGCGCCACTGACATCACCATTTGGAGTGGTGCTGGGAGTCTTGTTGCCAGCGTAGGGCAATCCAAGTTCCAGCTCAGTCCGGATAAGCCAACTACCAGTCAGTTCCGCACTGCGCGGCAACAGCGCTCATTGGCTTGGGTTGAGGGGCTTGATGATGCGGTGACGGGCTCACTGAGTAGTGCCCGCATCAAGGCGCTGGTTCCAATCACCGGTTCGGGGCTGGGACTGACTGCAGACACCCGATACATGCTGGTTTCCCGTGCGCTACCCCAGGGGCTGGTTAGTAACGCACTCGCAGTGGAAGCCGCAAACAGAGAGTACCAGGAGCGGGCGCTAGGACGTGAGGGCCTCAAGCGCATGTACATCGGCACGCTGACGCTCAGTTTGTTTCTGGCCGTGTTTGGCGCCGTATTGTTGGCAGTTGTTTTAGGGAACCAGATTGCGCGGCCCTTGCTGTTACTCACCGAAGGGGTAAGTCAGGTGGCTGCCGGTGACTTGACGCCTAAAATCGCACTGCAGGGGCGTGACGAGTTGGGTGGCCTTACGCGTGCGTTTGCCTCCATGACCCAGCAACTGGCAGATGCACGCCAGGCGGTGGAAGTCAGCATGTCGCAGGTCGATGCGGCGCGTGCGAATTTGCAGACGATCCTCGACAACTTGACTTCAGGCGTTATCGTTCTCGACCACGACGGATGCATAAAAAGCTCCAATCCAGGCGCCTCACGAATCCTGAAGCGCGAGTTATCTCCGCACACAGGCGCGCTCTTGGCGCTACTTCCCGGCTTAGAGGCATTTGGCAATGGCGCACAGCGGCAGTTTGAAGAGTTGGCTGCGGGACAGGGGGAACGCGGCGTCGATCACTGGCAGCAATCCTTTGAGCTAGGCGGTGGAACATCCACTAGTTTCGGCCCCTTTGACAGTGCAATTACGCTGGTAGCCCGGGGTGCAGAGCTTCCTTCCGATCTCCGGTTGTTGGTGTTTGACGATATCTCTGAAATCGTCTCGGCGCAGCGTGCCCAAGCTTGGGGCGAAGTGGCACGCCGCTTGGCCCACGAAATCAAAAATCCGCTCACTCCCATCCAACTTTCAGCTGAACGGTTGGAGATGAAGTTGTCCGGAAAGTTGGAGAACCCGGAGCAGGCCATCTTGGTCAAGTCGGTCAAAACGATCGTGGATCAGGTGGATGCCATGAAGCGTCTGGTCAATGAGTTTCGTGACTATGCCCGTTTTCCCGCTGCTGAGCTCAAGCCTTTGCAACTCAACGCATTGATCAAAGATGTGATGCATCTCTATGACCCTGAGGTTGCGAAAGTTCCGATTGAATTGGAGCTGGACGAAGCTTGCCCCATGGTGATGGGCGATGCACAACAGATGAGGCAAGTGATTCACAACCTTCTGCAAAACGCGCAAGACGCCTGTGCCAGTGCGTCCGTGCCTCGTAACGCACCACGCACAGTGACACTCCGAACGCAATGGCAGGCGACAAACAAGCGTGTGCGCATGTCGGTGCTCGATCAGGGCGATGGGTTTCCAGAGAGTATTCTCAAACGGGCCTTCGAACCATACGTTACAACCAAAGCGCGGGGCACCGGACTCGGCCTAGCTGTTGTGAAAAAAATATCGGATGAACATGGTGCGCGAATCGACCTCGGGAACCGTCTGAAGGATGGTGTCGTAGTCGGCGCGCAAGTGTCGTTATCATTGACAGTTGCGCCTGGCGCCTTGGTATGAGACCGGGTCAGGTTATATAAGGGATAGCGCAAGCGATATGGCGAATATATTGGTAGTGGACGATGAGCACGGAATCCGTGAACTACTGTCGGAAATCCTCAATGATGAGGGACACACAGTAGAGCTGGCGGAAAACGCTGCGCAGGCGCGCGCTGCCAGGCTGCGCGAGAGACCGGACCTGGTGCTTCTCGACATTTGGATGCCGGATACCGACGGTGTCACTCTGCTCAAAGAGTGGTCCTCTACCGGTGCCTTGACGATGCCTGTGATCATGATGAGCGGGCATGCCACGATTGATACTGCCGTGGAAGCGACCAAGATCGGTGCATTAGCATTTCTTGAAAAGCCTGTCACCCTTCAAAAACTCTTGAAAGCTGTGGAGCAAGGTTTGGCTCGTGGGGCCGTGCGCAAGCCTGCACCAACCATGCAACATAGCGCTATGCAGGCCGAGTCGGTAACACTGGTAACGGCCACGTTGCCCGAGCCGGCAGAAACCGGACCACAGGCTCATCAGGATTTCGGTCTCGATAAGCCTCTGCGTGAAGCGCGGGATGAGTTTGAGAAAGCGTATTTCGAATACCACCTTGCCAAGGAAAACGGTTCGATGACGCGTGTTGCGGAGAAGACAGGTTTGGAGCGGACCCACCTTTATCGCAAACTCAAACAGCTTGGCGTTGATCTATCTCGCGGCAAACGAAATAACGTCTGAATTTGATGCTATAATTCAAGGCTCAGGCCCGGTAGCTCAGTCGGTAGAGCAGAGGATTGAAAATCCTTGTGTCGGTGGTTCGATTCCGCCCCAGGCCACCAAATGCAAAAGCGGCATTTCCTCACGGGAATGCCGCTTTTTTGTTGTCTGTGAACGCTTAAAGATTCTGATTAGTACTTCCGGCCTCTTGCTACGTGACGCGTGAAGGATTAACCTCTTGTTACAGTTTGAGTAAAGAGAGTCTCCCGCAGGGAAGCGGTTTCGGTGCAAGCAGTGAATCACAAGTCGTATGAAGGGTTTCCATGTTCGGTAGATTTCTGGGTAAAGGCAGTTCGGAAGCGTCCAAGCGATTGGATGCCACGGATTCGCGTGGCCTGGAAGTTGTGGAAGATGATCCGGAGACTTCCTGGAGTTTGTGGGACAGTGCGCTTGCAGAGCAGGATTCCCGGTACAGCGGCATGGCACCGATCACCAGCGCCGCGCCATTGAGCGTAAGCGCCAAACCTGCGCCGCGCAGTCGCACCGAATTGAAGTCGGCTGAAGCTTTCCCGGATTTTGATGAAATCGCTACCCAACCGATGGGTCTGGAAGAAAAGTCTCCGGCTCAACGGGCAGCTGATGCTTTGGAAATTGTGGAGTTGTTTCACCACCGCATAGCCACGACCATCCGCACCTTGTGGGGCTACAAAGAGTGCAGCCTGTACATCAACAAGTTGATCATGAATGGTGGAGATGGCATGGGTCACGCGCGTGTGGGCTTCAATGCTGAAGCGGCGCAAGCCATGTTGATACTCACTGACTTGCACGATCAGATGTTCGGCCCCGCGGAGCCCCAAAAGCAGAACGGGTTTTCAGACTCGTTCCACTCGACTTTCGACGGTCACCGCTAACGCGTTCTACCAGTCCAGCAGGGTCAGTCCCACGCTGAACACTGTACGCTTGCGGTTGTAGTCCATCAAAGAGTCCCCATAACCGCTGAATAGTTCGGTATGCAGCCGCAGGCTGCTACGGTTAGCGTTGTCCACTGCGCTACCGACCTTGCGGAACCAAGCCAGGCGTACTGAGCCGCTATCACCGGTTTGCAACGAATGGCGTACCGTGAAAGCCAGCGAATTCAGCGGGTCCACATTCCAGACGGTCGACAGTTCCGCGCGACCGACCCGGTCCACGATATCGGGGTTGTCGTCGCTGGAGCTGTCTTCTGGAATCCGCTGCCACAAGGCACCGGTGATGGAAACTTTGTTCCCGAGCTCCAGCCCGGCGCGACCGATGATGCGGTTCCAGCTTCTGGAAAGTGGCAGGCTCTGTCCGTTGCTCTGGTGGTTGATTCCAATGCCGCCGTATCGCAAGCGCCAGCCCGACGGGAGCGCCGACTCCACTGGGAATATGTAGATGAGCTCGGGCTCGTGGTCGGTGGCCCGGAAAGGGCGGGACAAATCGGCGTTGAACAATTGCCAGTACGACTGTTGGCTATACGCAAACCACAACGAATCCAGCCGGTTCGGATCTCCGCCCGTCAGCAGGCCCTGTGCGACCTTGGTGCGCACCGACATGTTGATTCGCGTCTCACTGGTGGTGTAGGGCTGGAAGCTTCCGGTGTGGTCCGCAGAGGGCGATGTCGGCGCGGTGTTGACGCTGTCCGAGCCGATCACGGCCAGGCTGATGGGCCGGTAACCGCGCAAACCGAATGTGCCGCAATCACTGGCCGGCTCCAGTTCCCAAAAACGGGATAGCGGTGTGGCCGCCGGATTTTTGCAGCTCACCACCTCTACCGGTACGGGGGTATTCACCGCGGGGCTGGTTTCGGCAATGGGATAGTTGCTGGCAACTGCTTCAGTACCATTTTGGGCCTTGGCGCTCGTCAACAATGCGCAAGCAGCTACCAAAAAGAGAGCAAATTGAGGAGCGTTTCTCATGGCTTGGCAGCGGCATTGGCCGCGGTAACGAGGGCTTTAGCGGCAAATTCTGCGCGAAGTGCCCGCAGTTTCTCGCGGGGGTCTTCTTTGGCGGTGGATTGATCGAGGCCCATCTCCGCAATGAAGCGGCTCGGCAGGGCTGCCACCATCTCGCGCCCTTTTTTGCGGCGGCGGGTCCAACTCACGGCCAGGCTGCGCTGGGCGCGGGTGATGCCCACGTACATCAGGCGGCGCTCCTCCTGCAGGCGCGCGGCAATATCGTCGTTGGCTGACTCATGTTCCAGGGTGGAGCCACCCAGCGTGTCTGCGCCGTCCCCGAGTTTGAAAGGCAGCATGCCCTCGGTCACGCCCACCAGCATCACATGCGGCCACTCCAGACCCTTGGAGGCGTGGAGGGTGGAGAGGGTCACCACGTTCTGGTCCTTCTCCCGCTCGCTGATGGTGGAGAGCAGGGCAATGGTTTGCGACACTTCCAGCAGGTTTTTAACCTCGCGCGTGTTGGTCACGCCAGCGGCATCGTCAATCTGCCCGCCGCAGCGCTGCGCCATCCACTCGCAGAACTCCATCACGTTGCTCCACTTGGCAGAGGCCACGCCTTCGCTGTCCTCACCGTCGTAGAGGTGCTTTTCGTAGCCTATCTCTTTGAGCCAGTCCATGATGAAGGCCATGGCCGCATCCGCGCCTTCGGTGTGGCGCGCGCGGAACTCCAGGTCGTTGATGTAGCGACCAAACTCATGCAGGCTGCCCAGCGCCCTGGCGCTCAGCACACTGGCCAGTGAAGATGAAAACAGCGACTCAAACAGGCTTAGCTTGTACTGGGTGGCAAAGGTGCCCAAGGTCCCCAGCGTGGTGTGGCCAATGCCCCGCTTGGGTGTGGTCACCGCGCGCAGAAAAGCCGGGTCGTCGTCGTTGTTGCTCCACAGCCGGAACCAGGCGCACAAATCGCGGATCTCAGCCCGGTCAAAAAAGCTCTGCCCGCCGGACACCTTGTAGGGAATGCCCGCCTTGCGCAGTGCTTTTTCGAACGGCTTGGCCTGGTGGTTGGCACGGTACAGCACCGCAAAGTCGCGGAACTCTTTGTACTGCTTGCCTTGCGCGTCTGGGACTCCATTGGCGCGCAGGCTCTGAATGCGGGCGACTGCGCGCTCGGCTTCGTGCTCTTCGTTGTCCGCATCCACAATGCGCACCGGCTCGCCTTCGCCCAGCTCGCTGAACAGGGTTTTGGGAAACAGCTTGGGGTTGGGGCCGATCACATTGTTGGCCGCCCGCAGGATGGCGCTGGTGGAGCGGTAGTTCTGCTCCAGCTTGATGACTTTGAGGGTGGGAAAGTCGACCGGCAGTTTTTTGAGGTTGTCCAGCGTGGCGCCGCGCCAGCCGTAGATGGACTGGTCGTCGTCGCCCACGGCGGTAAAGCGGGCCTTTTCGCCCACCAGGTACTTCAGCACCTCGTACTGGGTGGCGTTGGTGTCCTGGTATTCGTCCACCAGCACATGGCCCAGCAGGGCTTGCCAGCGCTCGCGCACTTGCGGGTAATCACGTAACAGCTTGAGGGGCAGGCTGATCAGGTCATCAAAGTCCACACTTTGGTAGGCCACCAGGCGCTCTTCGTAGCGGGCCATGGCGGTGGCGATGATGCGCTCGTTGTCATCCGCTGCAGCGGCCAGCGCCTGCTCGCTGTTGAGGCCGGCACCCTTCCAGGCGCTGATGGTCCATTGCCACTGCCGCGCCGTGGCTGCGTCAATCGTGCCGCCCGCGTCCTTGATGATGCTGGTCACATCGTCCGCGTCCAGAATGCTGAACTGCGGCTTCAGGCCCAGCACCGCACCGTCTTCGCGCAGCATGCGCACCCCCAGAGCGTGGAAGGTGCACACCACCACATCTTTGGCGGCTTTGCCGATCAGGTGTTTGGCCCGCTCGCGCATTTCGGCTGCTGCCTTGTTGGTAAAGGTGATGGCCGCAATCCGGTTGGCCGGCATGCCCATCTGGATGAGGCGGGCGATTTTGTGCGTGATCACCCGTGTTTTGCCCGATCCTGCGCCGGCCAGCACCAGGCAGGGCCCGTGCAGGTAGTTCACCGCCTCTTGTTGGGCGGGGTTCATGCCGTGATTGGCTTGGGGGGCAGACATAGGGGGATGGGGGACCTGACGTGCGGGGAGCGGGCAATCTTAACGGGTTGCTGGTTTGCGGCTGCATTGCTGGTTCGTGCCCACTCCGCGGAGGGTGTGCACTGCGCCGTTCGTGTCCCCCGCCCGCTCCGGCGGGCTCCTCCTTGACTTCACTGTGCAATGCACCCCCTCTCCGGAGCTCGACGTGTGTGGATCGCTCTAAGTCACCATAAAAGGCCGCACCTTCGTTTCCCCGACAATTGCGACCATGCTGCAAATCCTGATCGTCACCTTCCCGTTCTTTGCACTGGTGCTTTGCGGCTATCTGGCAGCGCGGCGAGGCATGTTGCCGCTGGCGGCCATTCCCGGTTTGAATGGGTTTGTGCTTTTTTTCGCGCTGCCTTGCATGCTCTACCGCTTCGGCGCGAGTACGCCCATCGGCGAGCTACTGGATGTCAGCCTCGCACTGACCTACTTGCTGTGTGCCTTGGTGATGGTGGCCTTTGTAGTGGCGGTGACCTTGCATGGTCGCATCGGCTGGAATGACGCGGCCTTTGGCGCGCTGGTGGGTGCATTTCCGAATACCGGGTTCATGGGCGTGCCTTTGTTGGTGGCCTTGCTGGGCGCAAAAGCGGCGGGGCCGGCCATCGTCACGATTCTGGTGGACATGGTGATTACCTCTTCGCTTTGCATCGCGTTGTCCCGTTTGGGCGGGGACCCGGCTCAAGGTGGTATCTCGGCTACCCAGGCGGCGAAAAATGCGCTCAAGGGTGTGGCGACCAACCCCATGCCATGGTCCATCCTTCTTGGCGCGGTGTTCTCTGCCTTGCAGCTGGAGCTACCCAAGCCAGTGGCATCCACCGTGGGCCTGCTGGCGGATGCGGCTTCGCCCGTGGCGCTGTTCACCATCGGCGCGGTGCTGGCCCGCTCCCAAATGCTGGCCAAGGACGACAAAACGCACGAGGTGTATTGGCAGGAATATGTGCCGGTCGCGCTGATCAAGCTGTTTTTGCACCCCTTGCTGGTGTTGTTGGTCGGCGTGTCGGCGGTGAGCTTAGGCGTGCACATCGATAAATTTGCACTCACCGTGCTGGTGTTGCTGGCCGCCCTGCCGAGTGCCAGCAATGTGTCGCTGCTGGCCGAGCGATTCGGCGCAGACAACGGGCGTATCGCCCGCATCATCCTGGTCTCTACCGCCGCCGCATTCTTTACCTTCTCGGGAGCCGTAGCCCTGATGGTGGGAATCTAGTTGCTATTATTTTAGGAGCTATTGGCGCAGATTTCTTGTGCGCTACCTGCCAATCTGGCTTGTAAATGCCTACGCCCTTGGAGTTGCCGGTGACTTTGGGATGCAGTGCACAATTCACTGATGGACACTTTGATAAACCTTGTTTCCGCTATTTTTCGCTTCGCCCTCAAGCTGGTGCTCATCGCCGCCGCGGCGGTGTTTGCGCTGAGTCTGCTATTCGTGGCGTTGCTCAGCTTGGTTTGGGTGCTGCTCAAAGCGCTACTCACCGGTCGCAAACCGGCGTTTGTGACCACCTTCCAGCGTTTCAATCAGGCTAGGCAGCAGTTCAAGCGCGGTGGTTTCGGTGCTGCCGGATCTTCAGGAGCAGGCGGTTTTGGCCACAGCGCTTCTGCTGCCGATGTGGTGGATGTGCAAGCCCATGAGGTCCGTAACGACCAGGCTTTGCCTTACGCACCTAACGCCGACAGGCACTGACCCCGCTATTTATTTTGCAGCGGCTCGCGCATGTTTGATGTGCGCCAAGCCCGCTTTTTGACTCAAATCGCCAACGGGTCCACATCAATCGCCCAGCGGATCAGGCCCTTGCATTCGGGCTGGCTGCGGGTGGCGTGGAGCACGCTTTGCCAGGCGGTCAGGAACTGCTGCAGCGTGGCGCGTGAAGGGCACTCGATGAGCATCTGGGCGCGTTCGATATTGGCCACCCGCTGGATCGCCATGGGCACGGCGGGGTAGAGGAAGACTTGCTCCAGCGCCTCGGCCCAGCCGTCCCACGCGGCCATCTCGGTTTGGGCGAAGGTACGGGCAGCGTTCAAAAAAGCTTGTGCAGCCGCCTGCGTCTTGGCCTCGGCGCGCACCAAGGCTTGGGCGCTGAAGGGCGGCATGTTGGCTTGCTCGCGTTCTTTGAGCTGCTGCGCTGCGAAGGCAGGGTAGTCGTGCTTTTTGAGGGCGGCGTACAGGCCGTGCTCGGGCTGGAAGGTTTGCAGCCACACCTCGCTTTGTGCGCCCAGGGTCGCATCGCGCCCGGCACGGCCTGCGGCCTGCATCAGCAAACTGAACAAGCGCTCGGGCGCCCGGAAGTCGCTGCTGAACAAGGCCCCGTCCGGGTTGACTGCTGCGACCAGCGTGATGCGGCGGAAATCGTGGCCCTTGGCAATCATCTGCGTGCCCACCAGCACATCCACGTCGCCCGCATGCACTGCGGCCAGTTGCTCTTCGAGCTGGCCTTTGAGTTTGGTGCTGTCGGCGTCGATGCGTGCAATACGCACATGCTCGCCGTCCGGGTTCTCGGGCGTGACGGAGCCGTGACGGCGCACATCCACCAGCAGCTCGGCCAAGTGTTCCTCCAGCTGCTCGGTGCCACGCCCGAAGGGGGCGATGTCCACATTGCCGCAGTCCGGGCAGGCTCGCGGCACCCGCTCGGTAAAGCCGCAGTGGTGGCAGCGCAGGGTGCGGTCGATTTTGTGGAACACGCGGAATGCGCTGCAGTGCGGGCACTCGCTCTTCCAGCCGCAGTCTTCGCAGGTCAGTACCGGGGCGTAGCCGCGCCGGTTCAAAAACACCATCACCTGCTCCCCGCGCGCCACCCGTTCGGTAATGGCGGCAATCAGCGGGGTGGAGAAGATGGCCCGCCGGGGCTGGTGGTTCATGTCCACCCGTCGTACGAGCGGTAATTTCGATGATTCGCCCACCCGGCTGGGCATGTGTAGGCGCAGGTAGCGCCCGCCTTCTTCGGCCGAGCGGCTGTGGTGCCAGCTCTCCAGCGAAGGCGTGGCCGAACCGAGGATGACCTTGGCCCCTTCCAGCTTTCCGCGATAGACCGCCAGGTCGCGCGCCGAGTAGCGTGCGCCTTCACCACTTTTGTAGCTGGGGTCGTGCTCTTCATCGACCACGATGAGCCGCAGCTTGAGTAGCGATGCAAACACGGCCATGCGCGTGCCCAGCACGATGCGGGCAGCCCCGCCATGCGCACTGAGCCAGCTTTTAAGTCGCTGCGGGTTGGTCATGCCACTGTGCAGGCTGACCACGGCCTGTTCGCCGTACAGCGGGGCAAAGCGGGCCTTGAAGCGCTCTTCCAGCTGGGGGGTGAGGTTGATCTCCGGCACCATGACCAGGGCTTGGGCATCCGGGTCGGCGGCCAGCAGCTTGTGCACGCAGTGCAGGTACACCTCGGTTTTTCCGCTACCGGTGGCGCCGAAGAGCAAGAAGGGGCCGCTATGGCTGTCGATCTGCGCAATCGCGGTGGCTTGCTCGGGGGTAAGGGCCGGTGCGGCCAGCACCGCGCCGCCGGCACCCGCATCCACCTTTTTGCGTTTGAGGCGCCGCGCCATCTGCTCGGGGTTCAACTCGCGCAGCTGAGGGGGCAGGGCGGCCAGCGCCACTTCGCCGGCCGAGCGCTGGTAGTAGGCGGCGGTAAAGCTCAAGAGTTGCTGCCAGGCCCGACTCAAGGGCGGTATGCCCTCCAGCACACCGGCTATGTCACGCACCTTGGCGGGATCGAACTCGCCGGTCGCCTCTGCCGTGGCCGCATCCCACACCATACCCAGTGTCTCTCGCTTGCCCAAGGGCACCCGCACCAGGGTGCCGGCCGGCAACAGCTGATCGCTGCGGTAGGTGAGCACCGGTCCGAGCGCCGCGTGCGCCGGCGTGTGCACCAGAACGGGCAGCCAATGGCTCATGGGCGGGGTCCGACGGACATCGGACGTCTCGTGATGCGGAATGTCACTTGGGGCGTCTTGTTGAGGTGAACTTGCGGAATGTGGGCTAAGTGCTTGATTTACAAGTGCTTTACACGCGATTCAGGTTTTCTGTGGATAACTTTGTTGATATGTGCGTTTTGCGGGCTCCAAAGCCTTGTAAATCAAGGGTTTCCTTGCGCTGCCCAGAAAAAAAGCAAAACATAGAATCCTTATAAATCAATCACTTACGAACGCTATTTCTTTTGTAGCGCTGCTCCCTCGAATGGGGGATAGGGTTAACCCCGCACCCCCATTTTTGTGCATAACTAAGTGTTGGAAACTTTGTTTTCGCGCAAAAAACGTGGTATGCCGATCAGGCACGCAGCTTTTTGGAGTGACTGTGCACCGCTGCCACCAGTGCCGCCACATGGTCCGGCGGGGTGTACTGGCTGATGCCGTGACCCAAATTGAAGATGTGGGTGGGGCCGGTGCCACTGCCCTGAAAAGGCTTGCCAAAGCTGTCAAGAACCTTGGCCACTTCCGTTTCGATAGCAGCCGGTGGCGCAAACAAAACGTTGGGGTCGATGTTGCCTTGCAATGCCTTGCCGGGGCCGTTTTCAGTTCCACCCACCAAAGCTCGGGCTTTGGCAAGGTTGACCGTCCAGTCCAGACCCAGCACCTCACAGTCCAGCGACTGCATGTCTTGCAACCACAAGCCGCCACCTTTGGTGAACACAATGCGGGGCACCACTTTGCCATCGGTACCGAAGCGCTTGAGCTGTTTCAGGACGCGTGCGGTGTAGGCCAGGCTGAACTCCTGGAAGGCGCCATCGGCCAGCACACCGCCCCAGCTGTCAAACACCATCACCGCTTGGGCGCCGGCGTCGATCTGGGCATTCAGGTAGGCCGCAACCGAGTCGGCGTTGACGGCCAGCATGCGGTGCATCAGGTCCGGGCGGCTGTACAGCATGGTTTTGACCAGGCGGTAGTCGTCGCTGCCTTTGCCTTCGACCATGTAGCAGGCAAGCGTCCAGGGGCTGCCGGAGAAGCCGATCAGGGGCACACGGCCTTTGCCATCTACGGTCAGTGCCTTGCGAATGCTGCTGACCGCATCAAACACATATTGCAGCTTGGCCATGTCGGGCACTTCGAGCTTGGCCACATCGGCCTCGGTTTTGATCGGGCTGGCAAAGCGGGGGCCTTCGCCTTGGGCAAAGGACAGGCCCAAGCCCATGGCGTCCGGCACGGTCAGGATGTCGCTGAACAGAATCGCCGCATCCAGCGGGTAACGTTCCAACGGCTGCAGGGTGACCTCGGTGGCGTACTCGGTGTTGGTGGCCAGGCCCATGAAGCTACCGGCCTTGGCACGCGTTGCCACATATTCCGGCAGGTAGCGGCCGGCCTGGCGCATCAGCCACAGCGGCGTGTGCGCGGTGGCCTGACGCATGCAGGCTTGCAAAAAAGTGGGGTTGTGCAGGCCGTCGAAGGTGGTGGCCTGGGCCGGGAAGGCTGGAGATGGGGCTGTGGTGTCAGTCATATCCGGATTGTCGCAGTTCAATCCACCTCAGCCTTTGTCTTGCCTCAAGTCAAGACGCGATGACCCGCAGCGGGACCGGGCGGTCTTATCGATGGGCGCGGGCGTGCTCCACCAGCAGACATTTGTCTTGCACACATTGCAGTCCGGCCGCCTTCGCCTTGGCGATTGCGGAGTCGTTGCGGATGCCCAGCTGCAGCCAAATGGCGGGCGCACCGATGGCTAGAGCTTCATCCACCACCGGCGGCACGTCCTCGCTGTTGCGGAACACGTTTACCAGATCGATCTTCTCTGCGGCAGCAGCTTCGGTGAGGCTGGCGTACACCTTCTCGTCAAGAATCTCAATGGCGTTGGGGTTGATCGGCACGATGCGCCAACCTTGGCGCTGCATGTACTGCGAGACTTTGAAGCTTTCGCGGTGGGCTTTGGGTGAGAGGCCGACCACCGCCACGGTACGCGGGTGGCTGACCAAGTCGGCAATGGTCTGGGCTTCAGATGCAGGCATGGCGGTGGGCAATGGGGATGAGGTGAAAAGGGCCGGCAATGGAGGGCTAAAGCGTGAAGAGGCTGCAGGGTTGGTACAGACTTCTGCTGGCCTAGAGCTGCGCCACGGCCGCCAGCACTTCACCGGGCGTGAGGATTTCCGTCAGCACCACCGGCGGTTTGCCCGGCGCGTAGAGCACGTACACCGGCACTCCGCTGCGCCCCAGGGCTTGTAAGGCTTGGGTGATGGCGGGGTCGCGCCGTGTCCAGTCAGCGCGCAGCAAGCGCACCTGCTTGGCCGTAAAAGCGGCCTCGACTTCAGCATTGGATAGGGTCGTTTTTTTGTTGACCTGGCAGGTGATGCACCAAGCGGCAGTGAAGTCCACAAACACGGGCTTGCGGTCTTGGAGGGCTGCTTGCACTGCCGGCTCCGACCAAGCTTGCCATGCGCCCGTTTGCGCCGCAGACCCGTTGGCTGGCACGGCCATAGTGGCATCAGGTTTCAAGCTAAATTGCCATGTAGCGCTCATGGATAGTGCGCAAGCAGCTATGGAAATAATAGTAAAAAAGGTTTTCGCGCGACCGCCTAGGCGCAGTGCCCACGCCAGCAAGCCCAGGGACAGCAGCAAGAGCAGCAGGCTGGCTGCGCCATCCACCCCGCTCAAATGGCCCAGCACCCACACCAGCCAGACCACGGTCGCCGCCATGGGGAAGGCCAGAAAGTGCTTGAGCGTTTCCATCCACGGGCCGGGTCGCGGCAGCCAGTGGCCTACCGCAGGTAACCAGCTTGCCAGCAGGTAGGGCAGCGCCAGACCCAAGCCCAAGGCTGCAAACAGCACCAGGGACTGCAAGCCAGGCAGGGTAATCGCATAGCCCAGCGACGCTCCCATGAACGGGGCGGTGCAGGGTGAGGCAATGGCCACGGCCAGCACCCCGGACAAAAACGCCTCCGCCACCGGGTGGCGCAGCTGCATGCCGGCCAGTCCGGCAGGCAGCAGGTTGCCGATGTGCAGCCAGCCCGCCAGGTTCATGGCCAGCAGGGTAAACAACATGGCCAGGCCGGTGATGACGGCAGGCGACTGCAGCTGGAAGCCCCAGCCCAGCTGCTCGCCACCCGCCCGCAACACCAGCAACAAGCCGCCCATTGCCATAAAGGAAAGCACTACACCGGCGGTGTACGCCAAGCCCTGCGCCCGCTGCTGGGCGCGCGACTGGGTGCCCTGAGCGGCAAAGCCCAGCACTTTGAGGGCCAGCACCGGGAAGACGCAGGGCATCAGGTTCAAGATCAGGCCGCCCAGCAATGCGGCCAGCACCATCCAGACCATGCCACCTGTCGGGGCGGGCGGCACGCTGGCAGCGCGGGCGTTGGTGTCCAGCGCAGCCTGCAGGGCGGGGGGCACTTTGGCGAACTCGGCGACGACGGGCCAGGTACCGGTGACAGTGGCCTCGCTGCGCAGGCTTTCCTTGCCTATGCTGAACACCCACGCGAGTTGGCCGGGGGAGGTGCTGCGCTGCGCTGAGTACGGCACCAGCGCCTGCCAGGTGGCTCCGTCCCAGCCTTGTTGGCCTGCTTGCAGGCTGCCGCTGGTCAGGGTGTCGGTGGTCGCGGGCAGGGCAGGGGTATCCAGCAGCTCGGGTGTTTCCGGCAGGGCCTGAATCGCTTTGCCTACCCAAGCGGCGGGCAGCTTGTTCACCCGCAACAGCAGTCCGCGGGCGTCCGCAAGCGCTTCGACTTTGCCTTGGAATGCGACCGGTGCAGCCGCCTGGGCCGCAGCAAACTGCGCGGCATGCAGCGCCATGGAGCCCCGCACCGGAACGCTGATACGGAAGCTGCCTTCCTGCGGAATGCACTCTTCGCGGCAGACCAGCCAACTCGCTTGGAGCTGAATCTCGGCGGTTTGCGCCAGACCTGCGGGGCGGAAGTTGCTGTCCACCTTGACCGGTACGGGCAGCAGAACTTCGCCCTCGTAGCCCAAGTTGGCCAGGGTCCCGATGGCAATTTTCCGGGGGGCCGGCCAAGCGATGTCACCCGCCGTCAGGCCGGCAGGCAGCGTCCACTGCAGCTGCGTGGGCAGGCCGGAGTCACCCGGGTTCTTCCAGTAGGTGTGCCAGTGGGGCTGGTGCTGCAACAACAAGCCCAGCCACAGCGTTTTGTCGGGCGTGACCCCGTCCGGTGCATGCACCACCAGCTCCGCCACAACTTGGTCCGTCTTGACTTGCGATGCTGCCACCGAGCCAGTGGCAGGCGCTACTAGCGAGCTGTTTGATGAAGATAACTGGGCACTAGCGCCCGTCGGTATTGCGCAGGCAGCTATCAAAAGCAGAGCGCTCAAGCTGCGCAGCAGTGCAGTCAAGCTTAGTGAGTGGGAGAAAGCATTCATCGGGTTGTCGGAGACCGCGCGCGGCCAGAAGTTCCTGCAAGTGGGGCACAAACGACAACGCCAGGTGTGTCGGCATTCCGTCTGAGCCTCTGTATACGGGTGGGTTATAACAGGCGGGTGATTGCAGCAACCGCATGTGCTTGACCCGCACCCACGAGCCCGCGATACTGCGCCGGTCCTGCTTGCATGCCCCTCACCCCTGCACCCGAAAGGCCCGTTCAGCGTGAAGATTCCCAGCCTGTCTCTCCGGCAAACCCTGATGGTGGGCGTGGCTGCGGGCATATTGCTGCCGGCTTTGTTCTTCGCAGGCTTTCAGGTCACCAGCAAACTGCGTACCGAGCGTGCCCTGCGCGTGGAGGCGCCGCTCAACCAGTACGCCGACGTGCTCTCGCGCGGCATGGCTGTGGCGGTGTGGAATCTGGACCGCGGTGTGGCCATCGAGTTGGTCGAAGCGGTGATGCGCAACCCGGACGTGGTGAATGTCTCGGTCACCGATGAATTCGGTGAAACCTTTGTGCAACGGGGTGAGCCCACGGACGACTCCGCCCGCTTCCTGTCCGAGAAACGCGACATCACCTACAACGGCGCCCGGGTCGGTAGTTTGTCGGTGGTGATGTCGTCCCAGCGGATTGAGCGCGAAGCACGTTCGGAGCTGTTGCGGTTTGCAGGCGCACTGGCCCTGCAGGTGGCGTTGGCATTCGCCTTCATTTGGCCACTATTCAACAGCCGAATTGTGTTGCCCATTCTGCGCCTGCGCGAAGGCGCCTCGCGCCTCGCACGCGGCGAGCTGAACGAATCCATGGCCAGCGAGAAGAAGGACGAGATGGGCCAGTTGTCCAACGCCCTGGACACCATGCGCCTGGACCTTGGCGCTTTACTGACCGAGCGTGAGCAAAAAACAGAAGCCTTGCAGCGCGAGCTGGAAGAACGGGCCCGCACCGAAGAAGCTTTGCGCGTAAGTCAGACCAAGTTTGCGGCGATTTTTGATGCCTCACCGATCGCCATGTCGGTCTCTTTGGTGGAAGGGGACGTTCGCACCATCGATGTCAACTCCGCATGGTCGCGGGTATTCGGCATGGAGCGCGGGGTCGCCATGGGGACCAACGGTTTGCGCATGGGGATCTGGGTAGACCCTGCCGAGCGAAGCCGTTGCCTGGAGATTGTGGAGCGAACGGGCGAGATCTCGAACTTCAAGGCCTGGATGCGCAGAGGCGCCCACGGCGCGGAGATTTATTGCGACATTTCCGGCCGCATGGTGGCGCTGGGCGGCGAGCGTGTGCTCATCATGGCGTTTGATGACATCACCGAAAAACACCGCTACGAAGAAAACATTCTCCAGCTAAACGCCACGTTGGAACACCGTGTGCAGGAACGCACCCGGGAGCTGACCGATGCCATGGGCCAATTGCGTGCGGCTCAGTCAGAACTGGTACGTACTGAAAAAATGTCGGCACTCGGCTCCTTGGTGGCAGGTATCGCCCATGAGCTGAACACGCCCATCGGGAACAGCCTGACTGTCGCGAGCACCTTGCAGGACCATGCTGCCAGTTTTGCGGATGGCATGAGCAAGGGGCTGACCCGCAGCCGCTTGGACGAGTTTGTGACGAATACGCAGCAGGGCGCCGGCATTCTGATGCGGGGTCTGCAACACGCGGCAGAGCTGGTTTCCAGTTTCAAGCAAGTGGCCGTCGATCAGACCAGCCTGAACCGCCGTACCTTTGACTTGCAAAGCACCGTGACGGAAATTCTGCTGACGTTGGGGCCCAGCATTCGCAAGTCGGCGCATGCGGTGGTGAGCGACATTCCGGCGGACATCGTGATGGACAGCTTCCCGGGCCCACTGGGGCAGGTGCTCACCAATCTCATCAATAACGCGCTGCTCCATGCCTTCGACGGGACGCCGCATGGAACGGTCAGCATCCGGGCGGTGGTGGAAGGTACAGACCGTATTCAACTGCTGGTCACTGATGACGGATGCGGCATTGCCCAAGCCCACTTGGCGCGGGTGTTCGACCCTTTCTTCACCACCAAGTTGGGCCAAGGCGGCAGTGGTTTGGGCCTGAATATCGTTTACAACCTGGTCACCAAAACGCTGGGCGGCACCATCCATGTGGCGAGTAGCCCGGGTGAGGGTGCGACCTTCAGCATGAGCCTGCCGCTCAAAGCCCCGGTGATCACATCCGATACCGTCTGATGAGAGTTACCGGCTGCCTGCCGGCCTCGGTAAGATGCAGTCATGCAGACACCTTCCCGCTTCTGGGCTGACTGGACCAGCCCGCAATTCGACCAAGCCCGCTCCGCAGGCACGCTGGGCCGACTGATTGCCGTGCTGCCCGTGGCAGCGACCGAGCAACACGGCCCGCACTTGCCCTTGCAGGTGGACAGTGCACTGGTGGATGGTGTCATTGCGCATGCACTGCCCCACATCGGGCCTGACGTTCCGGCCTTGTTTTTGCCGACCCAGGCGGTGGGCTTCAGCCCGGAGCATGCGCAGTTTTCCGGCACGCTCACTTTGAAAGCTGAGACGGTCATTCGCCTGTGGACCGAGATCGGCGAATGCGTGGCCGCTAGTGGTGTGAAGCGCCTCGTGCTTTTCAACAGCCATGGCGGACAGGTGGGTTTGATGGATGTAGTGGCGCGTGATTTGCGTGCCCGTTTGGGCATGCTGGTGTACAGCGTGAACTGGTTCGGCCTGCCCTTGACAGCAGCCGACGGCAGCGACGTGAACGCCCTGTTCAGTGCACACGAACACCGCTTTGGCATCCACGCTGGCGATATTGAAACGTCCATGATGCTGGCCCTGCGACCTGATTTGGTGGACATGGGCCAGGCGGAAAACTTTGCCTCCACGTCAGAAGACCGCGCCAAAGCGTTCCCTATTCTGGGCAATGGCAAAAGCGCCAAGCTCGGCTGGCAGATGCAGGACTACAACCCGGCCGGTGCAGTCGGTAACGCGGCTGCCGCCACCCCCGACAAAGGTCATGCCGTGCTCGCCGCAGCAGGTCTGGCGTTGGCCCGCTTGCTGGGCGAGATCCACGCATTGCCCGCCGACACCCTGCGCTCCACACTTTGAAAGTGGCGCCGGGCGGCAAGGCCAACCTGGCGTTTCCGTGATGGCTTACTTGCCGGCGGCAAATGGCAAGGAAGAGTGGTGCACCACAATGCGCAGACGTCCGGCATCGTCTTTCTTGAATTCCCAGGTTTTGTCCACCACAGTCACTTTTCCGTCTTTGTCAGTGAAGCTGACATTGCCCATGGTGGTGGCGGTGTTGCCTGCCAACAGAATGGCGGCATTGCTGATTTCCACCTTCTTCCATCCCTTCAGTGCGAACCCGGTGTCCTTGGGGTAGCTGGCGTCGCCGCCCACAAAGTAGGCCAGGGCTCCGGCACGCGTGGTCCGGAAAGTTTGCGGCGCTTGCGTCAAGGTGGGCTTGAACAACACGGGGCCCAAGTTGTAGCCATAGGCGCCATCCAGTACTTTTTCGGCCAGCGCCTTGGCAGCGCCTTGGCCTCCTTGGACGTTTGCCTCACTGATGGCTACCAACGCGTCTCCCCACGCCTTCTGGGCCGCCAGAACTTCGGTTTCGTTGATGGCCGCGTTGGCCACAGGTGTCTGTGCGAACGCCGAGCCGGCGAAGGCCAGGGAGGTAACGAGAAGGGCTTGCTTAGCGAATTTCATGTACGAAGGCTCCAAAAATTTTCGGGTCGGAGCGACATTGCGCCGACCGGTTAATTGAAGCGTGCGCACTTGAACGTGTACTGAACGCTTCATGAGCACACCATGAAGTCCACATGAACGTGAGATGACAGCCCCGCAGACACGTTCATCTGAAGTTAATCTTCGACCTGCCTGAGAGTCTGTCCGGATGCGCCATCATTGAGGGATGTTTGCTCGCAAGCTATCTTTTGCTTTGGCCGCCTTGGCCGGTGCCGCTGTCCTGGAAGGGCTGGTGGCCGTGTGGGCTTTAAATGTAGCCAATGAGCATGTCTTGCGCGGACGCGTGGCCTCAGACCTGCGTCAAGGCTTTGACGAGCTCACCATCAACAAGCTGCGATTGCGAGCCTGGTTTACCCAAGCCAAGTTGAGCACCGGTGCCGATACTGTGCTGAGGGACAAATACCTGGCGGACATGCGTCAAAACCTGCGCCAGTTGCATCTGTTGTCGGCCCAGGCGACTGCGCTGAGCCAGGGGGAAGCGTTGACGCTTTCAGAGCACCTGCAGCGTGAGGAAGCGCTTGCCGTGCTGGAGGAAAGCGTATCTACGCTGGAGGCCGCCGCATCCAACGTCACGCCCATGTCGGCCGATACGGACGCCAGCATGGCCTGGCGGGTCGCCTCCGATTTGTTTGACAGTTCGCGAGGCCGTGATTTGCGCCGGTTGTTGGCAGACAGCATGGAGCGGGAGTTGGCTGCGGTCGCACGTGAACGCAAGGGTGCTGATCAGGCGCTGCTTTGGATGCGCCGCCTTTGGCTGGCAGTGGCTGTGAGCATCGCCCTGGTCACCCTGTTTCTGGCCATTCAGTTCGCCAGGGCATTGCGCCGGCCCATGAATGCGCTCACGCAAGGGGCGCTGGAACTCCAGCAGGGAAATCTGGCGCACCGCATACGCTGGAATGGTGCGGATGAGTTTGCTGCGGTGGCCAACAGCATGAACGCCATGGCCATGGAGTTGCAAGAGCACCGGCAGCGCGAGGTTCAAGCGCGGCAGCAATTAGAAAGCCTGGTGAAAGCCCGAACCGAGGACCTGCAGAACGCCTTGGAAGCACTGCAAAAAGTCGACACGCGCAGGCGGCAGTTGTTTGCGGATATCGGTCATGAGTTGCGTACGCCGACCACTGTCATCCTGGGGGAGGCGGAGATCACTTTGCGTGGTTCGCAGCGCGATGAGGCGGAGTACCGTGACGCACTGCGCCGCATTGTGAGCACCGCGCGCCAGCTCGGTGCCGTCATTGACGATTTGTTGACCGTGGCCCGCTCCGACATGGATGTGCTCGCCCTCAATCGCACGCCTTTGAGCCTGACAGAGTCCCTGCGCGAGGTGGTGACGCAGGCAGCAGCCCTGGCCTATGAACGTGGCGTGGAAGTCATCGCCCAGGAGTCTACCCAAGCTGACATGCGCATGTTGGCCGACCCGCTGCGATTGCGTCAGTTGCTGCTTTTATTGCTCGACAACGCGATAAGGTATTCCCACCAGGGTGGCCGTGTCACTGTAAGCGTGGAGTGCGTATCGGCTGAACCCGCCTACTGCATCATCCGCATTGCGGATACCGGCATCGGGATCGCCGCAGATGACCTGCCACGGGTGTTTGAGCGGAGCTTCCGTAGCCCGTCGGCCCGCCAGCATCGTGCGGAAGGGAGTGGGCTGGGCTTGTCGATCGGGCGGGTACTGGCGCGTGCACACGGTGGCGATATCGTATTGGAAAGTACGCAAGGACAGGGCACTACCGCCCGACTTACTTTGCCATTGCTCCCCGCTGACCAGGCGGGGCATGAGATATGAATATTTTGCTGGTGGAAGATGATGCGCGCATCGCGGACTTTCTGGACCGCGGATTGCGCGCAGAAGGCTATCGGGTGCAAGTCGCTCGCAATGGTCCGGATGGACTGATGATGGCCCGGGAGGCAGCCTGCAACACGCCCACAGACGGTGTGGGTACGGTGATGCTCCTGGATGTCATGTTGCCCGGCATGAGCGGTCTGGAGGTTTGCCAGACACTGCGCGCGGCATTGGTTCCGATCCCCATTTTGATGTTGACCGCACTAGGAAGCCTGGAGGATAGGGTTGCCGGGTTGCGGCTCGGGGCGGACGACTATCTGGTGAAGCCTTTTGAATTCGAAGAACTGCTGGCACGCATCGAGGCACTGGCGCGCAGGGGGCCCCGCCAACAAGCATTGCCGAGAGAAGAGTTGGTCGTTGCCGACCTGGTGCTGGACACACGCACCATGAAGGCCAAGCGCGCGGGGCAAGTCCTGAAACTGACTGCACGCGAACTGGCCCTCTTGGAGTTACTCATGTCAGCCCCAGGGCGCTTGTTCAGCCGCGAGCGGATTCTGGCGAATGTATGGGGCACCAACGAGGACCCCATGACGAACATTGTGGATGTGTACATCCGTCGCCTGCGAAGCAAGGTGGACGAGGGCAGCCCACGCCCCCTGATTCATACCCAGCGCGGCTTGGGCTATCGCCTCGAAGACATAGGCGAGGTGCGTCTGGAGGACTAGTAGGAAGCTAATCCGGCGCCAGGCACTCCCTCAACATATTGTCCTGACGATTCCAGCATGGCGTGGCGCGTGTCATGTCCGGAGTGGGAATGCCCTGCATGTCGATCTGCACGGCACGCGTGTCAAACGCCTGCACACCTTGCTTGTCCAGCCGCAGCCGCAACACCCATGCACGGCGCTGGTTGTCGTTATCAGTTTCCTTCATCACGAAGTTGCCCACGCTGTAAACGATAGGCTTGCCTTGGTGGTGCTCAATGTCCTGCGTCACATGCGGGTGGCCGCCGATCACTGCATCTGCTCCGGCTTCCACCATCAGGCGCGCCAGTTGTCGCTGGCGGCTGTTGGCCACCAGTTCGTTTTCCCATCCCCAGTGCATCACCGGTATCACCAGGTCGGCGCGGTGCACGCTGCGCGCGGCGCGGATGTCGGCCACCACCTGCTCGTCTTCGCTCCAGGCGCTGCCGGGCGCATCAAAGTCGGCTTCAAAGCTGCGCGGCATGAATTCGTTGTAGCCCAGCAGTGCAATGCGCAAGCCCTTGCGCTCAATGATCAAAGGCGCGTGCGCCTCTTTCAGGTTGTGTCCACCCCCGAAGTACTGCAATCCGGCGGCGGGCAGCAGGGTAAGCATCTCTGCAAAGGCCTCACGCCCGTAGTCGCCCGAATGGTTGTTGGCCAGCGCCAACGCGTCGAAGTGGCGCTTGAGCACGGGCAGCGTGCGCGGGTGGGCACGGAAGGTGTAGTTTTTGTCGCCTGCTGAGCCGGTGGTGGCTACCACGCACTCCAGATTGCCGATGCGGATGTCAGCCTTTCGGAAGTAGTTGCCGAATGCTGCGAACGGATCTTCGCCGCGCGTAATCATGTCGCCCGCCACATCGTCCAGCACGATGTCGCCGGCGAACACCAGTGTGACGGGTGCGGATTGGGCGAGTGCCGTAGAGACACCGGTGGCCATCGCAAAAGCTATCAGCATACCGCTCAGCGCTTGTTGGATGCGGCGGTTCATTGCTTTACTCCGTGCAGCACACATTCGTATTGCAGCTCACGCTCCACAGGCCCGGCATACACAAACTGCTTACCGGTCAGGCGTTGCCCCTTTGGACTTGGCGTAAAAGGCGGGTAGTAGCTGGCTTGCTGAACCAGCACGGGCTGCGTTCGTGTTTCCAGATAAGCGTAGGTCTTGATGTAGTCCGGCTGGGCACCGCGCCCCACCATCACTGCCTTGAAGCGGAAGCGCCCACCCACGTCGACTGAAGGCACCGGGTACGGGTCATCCACCGGCGTGACATGGAGCGTCTGGGTGGCGCCGGCATAAGTCATCTCGCAATGGAGTGTGGGGCCGGCATGACTGGGAGAGGCGCTGCACCACAGCGCAGCAAACAAGAAAACGGAAGAGCTAAGACGAACCATGCGCCGATTGTGACGGCCGTGCGGGCCGGCACAGGCGGGGGTTTTCCTCAACGGATGCCGCGTATGTAGCGGTGCGCTTCGCTTTCGCTGGCGCCCATCAGAGAGTCGGATGCGCCGGGCAAGGGTGCTGGACGCGAATTTCCGCCCAATACGCCAAACAGTTTTTCGCGGCTGGTGGCACGGGGTGGGGTGTGGGGCTCCATGGCCAGCTCCAGTTTGGCAGCCCACTCACCCAAGTCTGCATGCCCGTCGTCCTTGGCAGCAGCGCGTGCAAAGCGGATGATTTCGGCTGCGTATTCGGTGTTGGCGGCCATCCATTCCGTGTCGGTGACCCGGCCGGTTTTACGGCGCAACAACACGTGCAAATGGGCGGCAATCGCCAGTTTTTCGCTGTTCAACATGGATTCCTCCTGGGTCTCCCCCTAAGTCGCTCTTTAGCCGGCAATGTGCTCCCGGTGCTGGGACACATCCAGACCCACCAGTTCCGAGTTGTCGTCCACGCGCAGACCGACGATCAGCTTGGTCACCCACAGCAAGGCTGCGCTCATCACCCCGCTGTACACAATCACTACCAATGCGCCCAGCGCTTGCATGGCGACACTTCCGGTCACGCCCGAAATACTCTTGCTTGCAAAGAAGCCGGTCATCAGTGAGCCGACGATTCCACCGATGCCATGCACGCCGAACACGTCCAGCGAATCATCGGCGTTGAGCATGCGTTTCAAGCCCGTAGCGCCCCAATAGCAGGCCAGACCTGCCACCAGACCAAAGACCAGGGCCGCCTGTGGTGTCACAAAACCGGCTGCAGGCGTAATGGCTACCAGGCCTGCCACCAAGCCGGAGCACAGGCCCAGCAAAGAAGGCCGCCCGCGCACCACCCACTCGCCCAACATCCAGCTCATGGCACCGGCTGCGGCGGCAATGTGCGTAACCGCCATCGCCAGACCGGCGCGGCCATCTGCTGCCACGGCAGAGCCTGCGTTGAAACCGAACCAGCCCACCCACAGCAAGCCTGCGCCCGCCATGGTGAGGCCGAGGTTGAAGGGCTCAAACGGCTCTTTGCCATAGCCCTTGCGGGCGCCCAGCATGTAGGCACACACCAGACCCGATACGCCGGCATTGATGTGCACCACCGCGCCGCCCGCAAAGTCCAACACGCCCATTTGCACCAGCCAACCGCTGGGCTCCCACACCCAGTGGGCGATCGGTGCGTACACCACCACCGACCACATGCCGATGAACCACAGCATGGCCGAGAAGCGCATGCGCTCCACCAGCGCACCCACGATCAGCGCCCCGGTAATGATGAAAAAGGTCAGCTGGAACATGGCGTACACCGACTCGGGCACATTCGGCGCCACATGGCTTACGGCGACTAAGCCGGCTTCTTTCATGTAGTTGAGCCCGCTGAACCACATGCGGTCCGTGCCGCCCAGCCACGCCGTGCCGGGCGTAAAGGCCAGCGAATAACCCACCGCAAACCACAGCAGGCTGAGCAGGCCGGCAATCGCCACCACGCTGGCCATGGTGTTGATCACGCTTTTCTTGCGCACCATGCCGGCATAAAACAAGGCGATGCCGGGCAAGGTCATCAGCAACACCAGCGCAGTGCTGGTCATCATCCAGGCGGTATCAGCCGCGTTGATGGTGTCCTGCTTGGCCATGAAAGGTTTGGTAGGCGCCGGTGCGGGCGCAGGAGCTTCAGCCGCCGCTACAGGGGCAGCCGGCGCGGGTGCAACGGCAGTCGGAGTGGGGTCAGAGGCCGCAAGGGTGGCCGCGGGCGCTGCTTCGGTTACGGTGCCGGAAGCCGCGGTTTGGGCTTGCGTGCTTAACGACCAGCTTAAAGCGACGATGCCCGCCAACAGTGCAAGGAAGGGCATACCTTTTTGGTGCATTGTGATCCTCTGTGTGTTCCAACACAGAGCACAAAGCACGAGCTATGCCAATCCGTCATTCCTTGTTACAAAGGCGACGCCGGGGCGACAAGGCTAGGAGTAAGTCACCCAGTCGGCGTAGGCCGCGTCGTCCAGGTGGGGCAGGGTGTTGTAGGTCACCAGCATGTGCCGCTTGGGTGTGTAGGCCAGCTCCGTGACTGAGCTGTTGCGGATGCGCAGGTTCAGCTCGATGGTGGTCTCGGGGGTGGTGCCCAAGATGTGCCCCACGGCGGTAGAGATAGGCCCGCCACTGCTAATGATCAGCACATTGCCGGCGTGCGACTTGCGCACATGGTCGAGCGCGCTGGTCACACCGTGCACAAAGTCGTTGTAGGCGGGCATGCCCTGGGGAGTGACCACCCCGTTCATCCACTGCGTGAGGCCATCGCGCAGCAGGCGGAAGTGGTGGCGGTACATCTCGGGCGTATCGGGCTTCTCGAGCGGGGCGGGGTGGATGGCTTTGATCACCGCCTCGCTGTCGTACTCATTCAGGCCCGGCCATTCCAGTGCCTGGTGCGTGAGACCCGCGCCTTGGGCAATGCCGGCCCAGGTCTGGCCATGGCGCTTGAGCGTGCCGGTAATCACCGCCTCAAACTGCAGCCCCTTGCCCGCAAAGTACTCCCCCAGCCGCACGCTCTGCCGGTGGCCGAGTTCGCTCAGGTTGTCGTAGTCCACAGCCCCGAAAGAAGCCTGCCCGTGCCGCACCAGATAGAGATTTCCCATGGCGAGGATTTAAGCCGAATCGGCACTTGGCGCTTGTTAAATGTGCGACAGCAGCTATGGAATTAGGAGCAGTCTGACCGTCGCTGGTTCGTGACGCTTTACGAAACCCTCGAAGTCAGTCCGCAGGCCAGCCCCTCGGTGATCCGCGCGGCCTATCGTTGCCTGGCCCAGCACCATCATCCGGACAAACACCCGAACTCCGACGCCGCCGGGCAGCGCTTGGCGCAGATCAATTTTGCGTATTCAGTGTTGGCGGACCCGGTGAAGCGGCGGAGGCAAGACGTCAGGCCCTAGAGTCACCATGGGCCGGATGCTGCGGGTGGTGTCACTTGCCGGTTGTTCGCTTTTCGGCCTCTTTAACTCCGAGCACTTCTACTTCTTTTGCGGAGGCGGTGGTGTTCGAACGAGGCGAACATGGTTCGTACTCGCTTCGTCAGTGGTCGCCCACGCATCACTTGTGCCGATAGCTGATACGACGGATACGCCTTTGGCCTCTGGGGTCGATGACCAGAAGGCACCATCGGAGCTCCAGGCCGGCTTGGTTGGAAACACGGTCAGGTTTTGCGATGGGTTGTAGCAGTTCGGCTCACGAAGCGTGAGTAACTCTTTGCGTGTAGGGATTCGCCAACGTTCGTCAATGGTGGATTTCTCCGCCGCGAGCGCCTTCGCTTGCTGATATGTGACTCTAGGCCCCGGGTTTACTGCGTCTGGGTCTCTAGCGACGCATGTTGAACCATTCCAAGTTTGATCCTCGATGCAGCGCATCCAGATCAGATTGTTGCTCTTGTCGAACACCTGCGAACCGTCACCTAACGCCGAGAAATCGGCAGCGTTTCGCTTCAGCGGGCCTTCGCACTGTTGAGCGGATAGTGCGGGCAGGCAGGTAAACGCGGCGCATGCAAGAACGAGACTATTTGATGTAAACACTAAATCCTCCGCTGATGTTTTTGTCGAGTCAGCTGCTGAGTGTAAGAGGCCCTATGTTGGAGCTCCGCTCGGAAAAGAGAGGTAGGCCTCAGCGGCTAGCAAGTGCCCGTTCAGTCGGGGTAGTTCGAGTTATCGACACAATTTTGCGTCGACGCTAGCCAGTTAGTCTGGCTGAATCGACCTTTTGCCCAACTTGATTTGAGCGGGTTCTTCTGTCAAAAAAGCCTCTCGCGCTCATAGCTACTGCGCCAGTAGCTATCAATTTCGCAGCACTCCGGCAAACACCGCCGAGTCCACATTCCCGCCGCACAAGGTGATCCCCACCGTCTGCCCTGGCAGGCTAGTCCGTTCTTGCATGGCCGCTGCAAAGCTGGCAGCTCCCGCGCCTTCGGCCACGTTGTGGGTGCAGGCGAAGATGTCGCGCATGGCTTGTGCGACTTCGGTGTCGGTCACTTGCACCAGGTGGTCGATGGCGCTAATCAATATTTCCAGCGCCTCGGGGTCGGCCACGCGGCAGGCCATGCCGTCGGCCAGTTGGGTGGTCACGGGCGCCTCCACCACCTTGCCGGCTGCGAATGAATCTGCGTAGGTGGTGGCGTGTGCGCTCACCACACCCACGATGCGGGCCCGGTGGCCCAGAGCGCGTTTGGCAGCCACGGCGCTGCAGGCACCTGAGCCCTGGCCGATGGGCACATAGATCACGTCCAAGTTCGGTGCTGCCTTGAGCAGTTCCCACCAGTAGGTGGCCACGCCGCGCAGCAGGTCGGGGTGGAAGCTGGGCACCATGTGGGCGCCACGGTCTTGGGCCAGTTGGATGGCGAACTCGCGGCTCTCTTGAAAGTCGGTGCCATGCTCGATGAGGGTGACGCCCAGTGCGCGCATGGCGGCGTTCTTTTCTACCGAGTTGCCGTGCGGTACCACGATGGTGCAGGGCACACCGTGCGCCCGTGCTGCCCAGCCCACGCTCTGGCCGTGGTTGCCGCGCGTGGCGCCCACCACTTCGGCAGGCATGGCGCCACGTTGGGCCAGCTGGTCAAAGTAGGTCAGGCCGCCGCGGATTTTGAAGGCGCCCACCGGCGTGTGGTTCTCGTGCTTGACCCAGCAGGTGGCGCCCAGCAGGCTGGAGAGCTGGCCCCAGCGGTACTGCGGTGTGGGGCCGAATTCGCGGTACACCACCTGAGCCGCAGCTTCGATGTCTTGCAGTGTGGGGAGCAGGGCGTTGGCAGTCATGGTGGGTCCTGAAGCAGTGTGAAATTCAATGTGCGTGGGTGCTGGTGCGCAGCAGCTGCAGCCCGGCCATGCCGAACACTGCCGCCAGCAAGCCTTCCAGCCCGCGGCGGGCTCGGGCATACACGCGGCGTGCGGCAGGGGTAGAAAACGCCAGCGCATAGCCGCCGAAGATGCCCACCCCCATGACCATGCAGCCGCCCACCACCACCCATGCCAGGTGCGGCGAGGCGCCGGCCGGAATGCCCACCGTGACCGTGGCCAGCCAGCTCAAAACGGCTTTGGGGTTGGTGAGGTGCATGGCCAAACCACGCAAAAACAGGCTGCGCGCATCCACCACCTGCAGTGTGCCCGATGGCGCAGAGGCGTGGGGCTGCATGGCCGAGCGGCCAGACTTCAAGGCCAGCCACAGCAGGTACAAACCGCACAGCACTTTCATGGCGATGAGCCCGGCGCCGAAGCTGGCCAGCAGCTGCGAGATGCCCAGTGCCGCCAGCACGCCCCAGAACCAGGAGCCGCTCAAAATGCCCAGCGTCAGCCACAGCGCGGGCCGGCGCCCGGCGTTCATGGCCATGCCCATGATGGCCATGTTGCTGGGACCGGGGCTGGCGGTGCCGATCAAATACGTGGCCCACGCCAGCGCCAGTTGCGCGGCCATGGGGGCGTGCAGCCACGCATCCAGCGGCGCCATCACAGCGTGACCTTTCCTTCAATGCAGGTGACCGAATCGCCACCCACCCATACCTGGCCCTGCGCGTCTTGCTCGATAAAGATGCGGCCGGCGCGGCCTATGCAGGTGCCTTGGGCGGCCACGTAGCGGGCGGGGGCGATGCCATCGGCAATCAGCCACTGGGCGAGGCTGGCGTTAAAGCTGCCGGTGACCGGGTCTTCGGTAACGCCGATATCGTCTGCAAAGAAGCGGACCTCGATGGACGGGGTGTCGTCTTGCGCGGTGGCACTCGCACTGCTGCTGCCAAACGCGCGTGCTTCACGGTTGCTGCGCACTATCAAATCAGGAGCTGCTGGCGCAACATCCATGCAGGCTACACCGATGCCGCGTGCCAAACCTTTAAGGGCGGAGTGGTCCGGGCGCAAGTCCAGCACGGTGTCCATGCAGTCCAGCAGCAGGCCCAGCCACACCGGCCCGTTGTCCAGCCATTGCGCTGCGCGGATTTGCTCGGTGCGCAGCCCCAAGCCAGCTGCCACACGGGCGATAAGTGCTGCATCGGGCGTGCTGCGCTGCAGGCTGGGTGCGGCAAAGGCCAGGCGGGTGCCGTCGCGCTTGAGTTGGACCAAACCTTTGGCGCACTCTTGCACGATGGTGCCAGCCGCCTTGGGCGCGCCACCCGCTTGCAGCCAGGCGTGGCAGCTGCCCAGCGTGGGGTGGCCGGCAAAGGGCAGCTCGTCGCCGGGCGTGAAGATGCGCACCCGGTAGTCCGCGCCAAGCGCTGCCGCTGCGGGGGTGGGGGGTAGCAAAAAGGTGGTCTCGCTCAGGTTGGTCCAGCGGGCGAAAGCCTGCATCTCTTCATCGCTGAGGCCGCTGCCGTCCATCACCACGCCCAAGGCGTTGCCGAGGTAGGGGATGCGGGTGAAGACGTCGACTTGTTGGTAGGCGCGTGGGGTCATGGGCTATCTCGTCGGGTTACAGGGTGGCGCTGCCGCGTATGCAGGTGACCGAGTCACCGCCCACCCAGACCTGGCCGCTGGCGTCCTGGCAGATGTGGATGCGGCCTTCGCGCTGGATGCAGGTGCCCTGGTGCACCACGTAGCTGGCGGGCATGTATTCGTCCGCGATCAGCCACTGGGCCAGGCTGGCGTTGAGGCTGCCGGTGACCGGGTCTTCGTTGATGCCGTTGAGTGCGGCAAAGGCACGCACTTCCAGTTTTCTTGCTATCGAATCAGGAGCTGCTCGCGCAGTATCTACGGCGGCTACACCCACTTTGACACCCAAGTTCTTGAGGGCGGGGTGGTCAGGCTGCAGTTGCAGCACAGACTGCATGTCGTCCACCAGCACGCCCAGCCAGTCGGTGCCGTTGCTCAGGTGCTGGGCCGAGATGATTTGCTTGGCCGTCAGGCCCAGCGCGTGCGCCACCTGCGCCAGCAGGCCGGGGCTGGGGTTTTTGCGCTGGAACGAAGGCGCTGCAAAGGCCAGGCGGTTGCCATCGCGGCAGATTTGCACCAGGCCTTTGGCGCACTCTTGCACGATGCGGTCTTTGGCTCGGGGTGTGCCACCGGCCTCCAGCCAGGCGTGGCAGCTGCCCAGCGTGGGGTGGCCGGCAAAAGGCAGCTCGCCGCCGGGGGTGAAGATGCGCACCCGGTAGTCCGCACCCTGCGCCGCAGCCTCGGGCGTGGGTGGCAGCAAAAAGGTGGTTTCGCTCAAGTTGGTCCATCGTGCAAAGCCCTGCATCTGCGCATCGTTCAGGCCACTGCCGTCGAGCACGACGGCGAGCGGGTTGCCCAGATACGGCTGGGCAGTGAACACATCGACTTGGGCGAAGGGGCGAAGCTGGGGCACGAGGAGCCTTTCTAGGGTTGAGCGTTATGAAATAGGGAGGTCGAGCACACCGCGGGTTGCCGGGCGCGCCTGGATGGTCGCAAACCAGCGCTCCAGGTGCGGCCAGTCAGGACGCGGCTGGGGCAGGGCGAACCAGCGGTGCACATCACAGGCCACCGGAATGTCCGCCATGCTGAAGTGCTCGCCGCACATCCAGGTGCGGGTGGCCAAATGGTCGTTGAGTTGGGCCATGGCCGGCTCGGTGGCAGCGGTGGAGCGGGCAATGACGGCAGCGTCGCGCTTGTCTGCCGGCGTGCGGAACCATTGCAGGAATGCGCCACCGCTCTCGCGGTTCAAGGTGGTTTGCTGCCAGTCCATCCAGCGCTCGGCGTCAAAGCGTTGTGCCAGGTCCTGGGGGTAGAGCTGCTCGTTACCGTACTTGGCAAAGATGTAGCGCACGATGGCGTTGCTCTCCCAGAGCGTGAAGTCGCCATCCTGCAGCGTGGGCACCAGCGCATTGGGGTTCATGGCCAGGTACTCGGGGGTTTTGACTACCCCGAAGGCCATGCCCGCATCGCTGCGGGTAAAGGCGACGCCGGTTTCTTGCGCGGCCCACACCACCTTGCGTACGTTGAGCGAACTCAGGCGCCCCCAGATATGGACCGTCATGTTCAGCTCCTTTGGGCGTGGATGGCTTCTGCCAGCGCGGCCACACCACGGTGGATTTCTTCCACGCTGGGGGTCACAAAGCTCAGGCGCATGGCGCGGGCGTCGGCATTGCCGGCGTAGAACGGCGCGCCGGGCACAAAGGCCACGCCCTTGTCCACCGCGTAGGGCAGCAGGTCCACGGCGTTCATGCCGGCGGGCAAGCGCGCCCACAAGAACATGCCACCGGCCGGGGTGTTCCAGGTGAAGGTGCCGTCGGCATTGGCAGAGTCCGGTCCTTGCGACTCGGGGAAGTGCTTGCCCAAGGCTTCCAGCATGGCGTCGCGCTGGGCTTTGTAGAGGCTGCGGATGGTGGGCACATGGCGGTCCAGGAAGCCGTTTTGCATCACCTCAAAAATCAGGCGCTGGTTGAAGCCGGGGCTGTGCAAGTCGGCTGCTTGCTTGGCTTGCAAGAGCTTGGGGTACACCGCCTTGGGTGCCACGATAAAGCCCATTCGCAGGCCGGGCGCCAGCACCTTGGAGAACGACCCGAGGTAAATGCCGCCCTCGGGGTTGCGCGCGGTCAGGGGTGCAGGAGGCGCCTGGTCGAACCACAGGTCGCCATAGGGGTTGTCTTCCATGACGGGCAGGCCACTGCGGGCGGCTTCAATGCTCAGGGCCGCGCGGCGCGCCTCGGTCATGCTGCGGCCGGTGGGGTTCTGGAAGTTGGGCAGCACATACAAAAAGCGGGCGTCGGCAGACTTGGCGGCCAGGTCGGCAATATCGATGCCTTCGGCGTCGCTGGCCACGCTCACCACCTTGGGCTCCATGGGAGTGAAGGCCATCACCGCGCCTAAATAGGTGGGGGACTCGACCAGCACCTTGCTGTCTTTGTCGATCAAGATTTTGGCAACTAGGTCCAGGCCCTGCTGCGAGCCGGTGGTGATGAGCACTTGGGCGGGGTCCACGTTCCAGGTCACGCCGGCAGCGGCGCTTTGCGCTTTGAGCTGGGCGGCGACCAGTTCGCGCAGCGGGCCATAGCCCTCGCTCGCGGCGTACTGCAGGGCGCCTGCGGGGTCGTCTTTGAGCACCTTGGCGCAGGCGGCTTCAAACTCGGCCACCGGGAAGGTTTTGCTGCTCGGCAGGCCGCCGGCAAAGCTGATGATGCCGGGCTTCTCGGTCACTTTGAGGATCTCGCGGATCACCGAGGGGTTCATCTTGGCGGCACGTTCGGCCAGGGTCCAGTGGGTCATACAGTCTCCAGAGAAATACAGTGTCTTTGTGTTGTGAATCGATTGGTCGCTCAGTCCACCACAAACAGGGTGGCGCCCATGGGTGAGTTAGAGCGATGTGGTTCGGCATTGTCGGCCACTTGGTAACTCATTCCGGGACGCAGCGTGAAGGTCCGGCCGTCTTCCAGCTCGGTGTGTAGCTCGCCCTGCAGGCAGAGCAGGATGTGCCCTTTCACACACCAGTGGTCTGACACATAGCCCGGCGTGTACTCCACCATGCGCACCCGCACACTGCCAAAGTGTTGTGTGCGCCACAGAGCACGTCCGGCCATGGCGCTTTTTTCTTCGGCCGGGATGGCGGACCAGTCGGTGGTGCCAAAGGGGATGTTGTGCATTTCCATGATTCGGCTTTCAGCTTGTCAGCATAGGGTAGAGCGAAGCCACCAGGGCCAGCGCCATCGTGATGTTGAAGATGCGCAGGCGTAGCGGGTCTTGCAGCAGGCCGCGCATGGCTTGGCCAAAGCCCACCCAGAACGCGGAGCAGGGTGCTCCCAGCACCATGAACAGACCTGCCAGCAGCGCCACTTGCGCCATGCCGGCGTCGGGCGGCAGGTAGGTGCTCATGCAGGTCACCGCCATGACCCAGGCTTTGGGGTTCACCCATTGGAAGGCCGCTGCGGCCCAGAAGCCCATGGGTTGAATGGTGGGTGGCGTGTTGCCGCCGTCCGTATCTGCTGCTGGAGCCGGGCGGGCGCTGGCCAGCGTCCAGGCGATCCAGAGCATGTAGGCTGAGCCTGCGTAGCGCAGCAGTTCGTAGAACTGCGGAAACCGGTCCAGCACCGAGTGAAGCCCTAAGCCCACGCACAAGACCATGAAGGTGAAGCCGAGGTTCACGCCCCACAGGTGGCGTTGCGAGCGACGAAAGCCGAAGTTCACGCCGGATGCCATGAGCATGGTGTTGTTGGGCCCGGGCGTGACCGAGCTGACCACGGCAAACAGGCCGGCAGCGAACAACGTGTCGGGGCTCATGGCGTCTTTCCTTCCGGCACCGGTGGGGCGCCCGATGCAAAGCGTTTGCCGATGAACACCGTAGCCACCACCGCAAGCGCGAAGCCCACCGTCACCAGATCGAGCGACTCACCCAGGAGAGGGATGGCCGCCAGAATGCTCAAGAACGGTTGCAGCAGTTGTATCTGGCTGACCTTGAGTGTGCCGCCCAATGCGAGGCCGCGGTACCAGGCAAAGAAGCCCGCCCACATGGAGAACACCCCCACGTAGCCCAGCGCCCACCAGGAGCTGGCGCGAATGCTGTGCTCCGGCCAGGTCAGCAAAGCCCCCGGCAGGGTCACGGGGAGCGCCAGTACGCACACCCAGCAAATGACCTGCTCCGCACCCAGCGTGGGCGTGACCTTGGCGCCATACACATAACCCAGTGCTGCCGACGCCACGGCACCCAGCATCAACACATCGCCCCACTCCAGGGCCATGCCAGCGCTGTGCTGCATGGCGCGATAGAGCGAAAAACCCACCACCAGCGCAGCGCCTATGCAAGCACTCAGCCAAAAGCCCAACCGTGCCCGTTGATGCATGACGATGGCGGCCACCACGGCGGTCGCTAGCGGCAGCAAGGCAATGATGACGGCGGCATGGCTGGCGCTTATGGTGCGCAGCGCGTAGCCGATGAGCACTGGAAAACCGAGTGCGTTGCCCAGCGTGGCAATGCTAAGCGGGCGCCACTCGCCCGGTGTGGGCCAGCGCGAACGGGTGGCGAGCAAAAACACGATCGACAAACCTCCGGCCAGCGCCGCGCGACCCAGCGTCACAAACCAGGGCGAGAGCTGGGGCGCGTCGGCGGTGCCGGTGGCCAGGCGTGTCATGGGCAGGGTGATGGCAAAGATCGCCACGCCCAGCAAGCCCAGCCAGAGGCCGCGTGTTTCGTTTTTGGAATTCATGCGATTCACTGTACTTTGAAAAACAGCACAGTTGCAGTACAGTTTTGCTAAACAGCCTGCAATCTGTATTGCTGGCACCACCGTTACAGCCTTGCCCGGAGAGTCCGCCCATGTTGATGAAAACCGCCGCACAGACCCTGGCTGAGCAGCTCTGCGCAGTGTTCGCCCAGCGCATTCGCGACCGCTTGCTGGCGCCCGGTGCGCGCCTGCCCTCGGTGCGCCTCTGTGCCCAGCAGCAGAAGGTGAGCCCGTCCACTGTGGTGACCGCCTATGACCAGCTGCTGGCGCAAGGCCTGATCGAGGCGCGCCGCAACCGTGGCTTTTATGTAAGAGATGTGCCCCTGGCGCCTATGGATAGTGCGCGGGAGGCTATGATTTCAGGAGCAAATGAGGTAGGCTCAGATGGTGGCAGCTTGGTGCTGACCATGCCCCGCCAGCGCGCGCCGCTCAATGCCACAGCGCTGATCCGCGGCATGTTCCACGGCGTGAGCAACAAGCCCCAACCCGGCATGGGCGTGCTGCCCAAGGAGTGGCTGGAGACTACCTTTTTGGCCACAGCGGTGCGCCGCAGTTGCAGCGTGGAAGCGCTGAACGCCTTCTCCCTGCAATACGGGGAGCCGGCCGGCGACATCGGGCTGCGCCGAGCGCTATCCACCAAGCTGGCGGGGCTGGCAGTGCATGCCCCGCCGGAGCAGATCATCACCACCATGGGCGCCACCCATGCGCTGGACGTGGTGAGCCGCACCCTGCTGCGCGCGGGTGACTATGTGATGGTCGAAGAACCCGGTTGGGCGGTGGAGTTTGCCCGGCTGGACGCCCTGGGCATGCGCATCCTGCCGGTACCGCGCCGCTCTGACGGGCCGGACCTGGAGGTCATGGCCAAGTACTGCGAGGTGCACAAGCCCAAGCTGTTTGTGAGTGTGAGTGTGTTTCACAACCCCACCGGTTTTTGCCTCTCGCCCAGTAGCGCGTACCGCATCCTGCAACTGGCGAACCAGCACGATTTCCATATCGTCGAAGACGACACCTACAGCCACTTCGCCCCGGACCATGC
This sequence comes from Curvibacter sp. AEP1-3, assembly GCF_002163715.1. Lineage (GTDB taxonomy): Bacteria > Pseudomonadota > Gammaproteobacteria > Burkholderiales > Burkholderiaceae_C > Allorhodoferax. The sequence goes on along the minus strand of NZ_CP015698.1, from coordinate 2,182,385 downwards.
CACCCGCCTGTGCGCGCTGGACGGGTTGCAGCGCACTATTTACGTAGCGGGCTTTGCCAAAATCCTTGCGCCCAACTGGCGCGTGGGCTACATGGCCGCTCCCAAAGACTTGGCCGAGCGCTTGCTGGACACCAAGCTGCTCTCCACCCTGACCACGCCTGCGCTATTGGAGAAGGCCATGGCCTGGTGCATAGACCAGGGCCAGCTGCGCCGGCACGCCGAGCGCATCCGCACCCAACTCGATGCTGCACGCGCCCGCAGTGTGAAGCTCGCGCTGGCCCACGGCTGCACGTTTGCATCGGACCCGGTGGGCCTGTTCGGCTGGGTCGAGACGGGGGTGGACACCGATGCTCTCAGCCAGCGCATGCTGGACGAGGGCTACCTGCTCGCACCCGGGGCCCTGTTCCACGCCCGGCGCACGCCCAGCAGCCTCATGCGCATCAACTTTGCGTCAACCCAGGAGGCGCAGTTCTGGAAGACGTTTGCGCGGCTGCGGGATGAGCAGCTTCGCCTGTAAACAAAGAACATAAAGACACCGCATGTCTCGGGGTGATTGCATCAAAAATAACGTTTATTTGCTGTATTTGATTTGATTGATATAGAGTGAAGTCACCTAAAACGTGAGGTGACTCCATGTTCACTCGTCTGACAATTCGCACTCAACTCGGTGTCGCTTTCGGCCTGATGATTTGCTTTTTGGTTCTCTCATCTTGGATGGGCTACCAGTCAACCAAAGCGATGCATGCTGACATGGCTGGTTTTGTGCACGGAAGCAACGCGCGTTACACGCTTGCAGAGGAGCTGCAAGCCGCGGTGTTCAAACGTGCAGTCCACGCGCGAAACCTCGTCAACGCGGCCAACGCCAGCGATAAGGACCAGGAGTTCGCCCTCGTGGTGGCAGCCAACAAGCAAGTGGGCGCCAAGCTGGCAGCATTGACGCAGCGCATGCAGGATGCCGACGAAACTGCACGCGGGCGGGCCCTGGTCGAAGAGATTGCCAAAGTGGAAGCGAAATATTTACCGGTCGCGCTGGCGGTGGTGGACTTGGGGATGAAAGGGCAGCGCGAACAGGCCATTGAAAAGATAAACGTCGAATGCCGCCCGCTGTTGGTGGCTCTGGTGAGCAAATCGGAAGAGTACGCCGCATACGCGACCCAGCGTTCGCAAATGATGGTGACGGAGGCCGATGCATCCTTCCATCGCAACCTCCAACTGCTGGCAGGCATTGCTTTTGTAGCGTTGCTGTCCGCTGTCATCATGGCCACTGCCATGATCCGTTTCCTCGGGAAGGCCTTGGGGGCTGAACCTTCAGAACTGCGCGCTACTGCAGAGAGCGTGGCCCACGGCGACCTGACCTGCAACGAACGGTTTGTGCGCGCGCCGGAGGGGAGTGTGTTGGCCTACATGGCCGCCATGCAGAGTAGCCTGGTAGAGATCGTCGGACGGGTTCGCTCGGCCACTGACAATCTGGCAACAGGTGTTCAGCAAATCGCAGCAGGTGGCTTGGACTTGAGCCAGCGGACCGAAGAGCAGGTCAGTGCCTTGGAGGAAACAGCTGCCACCATGGAAGAGCTCAACGGTGCGGCCCGCAAGAGTGCCGAGGGCGCCCAGGCCGCCAATCAGCTCGCCGGCAACGCCAGCGTCGTCGCTGAGCGGGGCGGCGCACAAGTGGCGCAGGTGGTACTCACGATGCAGGGCATCAGTGCGAGCTCACGCCGCATCGGTGAGATCACCAGTGTGATCGATGGCATCGCATTCCAGACCAACATTCTGGCCCTCAATGCGGCGGTGGAAGCCGCACGCGCTGGAGAGCAGGGTCGAGGGTTTGCAGTGGTAGCGAGTGAGGTGCGCCACCTCGCGCAGCGTAGTGCCGAGGCGGCCAAAGAAATCAAGCAATTGATTCACGACAGCGTATTGCAAGTGAGCTCCGGAACCAGCTTGGTGACTGAAGCGGGTGCCACTATCCGCGACGTGGTGGATGTGGTGCAGCGGGTGGGCCAAATGGTGGAGGAAATCAGCCATGCCAGCGCCGAGCAGGAGCGCGCGATTGCTCAAATAGGTGAATCCGTCACCCAGCTGGATCACACGACCCAGCAAAACGCAGCTTTGGTGGAAGAGAGTGCAGCGGCCTCTCAGAACCTGCAGCTTCAGACCAGAGAGCTGGTGGAAACCGTTTCCGTCTTCAAGTTGGATGTACCGATTGAACGTGTCTCTCCCCTTACCCGCATAGCGAGCCCTCGTTGGTCCGCTGCCTGAGGATGCGATCAGTGCGGTAGTTTTACTAAACCCAATCGCAATGAATGCGGTTCTATAGATCCAACGACAGTAAATGAAGGGCTTAAATCGATAAAATTAATTAAAACAAATAATTGTCAAAAATAGAAAAATTATTTAGTATTTGCGCATAAACGTACTGGAGCGCTTATGCAGCACCGCGGACTCACTATTCGAGCGCAATTGACGCTCGCTTTCGGCACTCTGGTGCTTTTGCTTGTTGCCGCCTCAGGACTGGGCCTCTATGCCGCAGACAAAGCGCATGAGGAGATGGAGGACTTCATCCACGGCAGCAACGCCCGCGACACCCTGGCAGAGGAAGTGCAAGTCGCGGTGGAGCGGCGCGCCATAGCAGCCCGGAACCTGCTGCTCGTTGACACCGCGGCTGACCGCGATGAGGAGTACGGCGTGGTGGTGAAAGCACACGAGGAGGTGCAAAAACGCATCGCCGACTTGCTGGCCCGCATGAGCGATGACGGCGTGACAGCCGAAGCGAAGGCGCTGGCCGCCGACATCGCTAAAGTGGAAACCCAGTACGGTCCGGTAGCCTTGGCGATCGTGGACTTGGCGCGCAAAGGCCAGAAGGACGAAGCCAGCGCCAAGCTCTCCCGCGAATGCCGGCCGCTGCTCAAGGCGTTGATCCAGAAGGTGGATGCGTTTGGCGAAGCCAGTCACAAGGCATCCCTGGAAGCCATTGCTGCCTCAGAGGCCGATTTCGCGCGCTTGCGTAATCTGCTGATCGGCTTGTCCATCATGGGCACGGTGGTGGCGTGCATGGTGGCTTGGGTGGTGGTGCGGCACCTCACCCGCGCGCTGGGGGCTGAACCGGCCGAGCTGAATCTGGCCGCGCAGCGGGTGGCCGAGGGCGACCTCACGACCATGCCCATATTGCAGACTGCGCCAGCCGGCAGTGTGCTGGCCTACATGGCGACCATGCAAGCCAGCCTCGTGGACATCGTGAGCCGGGTGCGAGGTGCTTCTGATTCCATTGCCACCGGTGCTGAACAGATCGCGGTGGGCGGTATGGAGCTGAGCCAGCGCACGGAAGAACAAGCCAGCGCATTGGAAGAAACGGCCGCCACCATGGAAGAGTTCACCGGTTCCGCCCGGCGCAGCACGGAAAGCGCGGGCCACGCCAATGAGTTGGCAAAGACGGCGTCCACCGTCGCCGGCCGGGGTGGGGACGAGGTGTCCGCAGTGGTGAACACCATGCGAGGGATCAATGAAAGTTCCCGCCGCATCAACGACATCATCAGTGTGATCGACGGCATTGCGTTCCAAACCAACATCCTCGCGCTGAATGCGGCGGTGGAGGCCGCCCGGGCCGGCGAGCAGGGCCGCGGTTTTGCAGTGGTCGCCAGTGAAGTGCGATCTCTGGCGGGCCGCAGCGCCGAAGCAGCCAAGGAAATCAAAACCCTCATCAGTGCCAGCGTGCACCAGGTGGAGGAGGGCTCCAGCCTGGTGGAGCGCGCAGGCATCACTATGCAGGAAGTGGTGGACGCGGTAAAGCGGGTGGGCGACATCGTGGGCGAAATCAGCCACACCAGCTTCGAGCAAGACCAGGCCATTTCTCAGATCGGCGAGGCACTGAACCAGCTCGACAAAACCACGCAGCAGAACGCAGCACTGGTGGAAGAGAGCGCTGCCGCATCCCAGAACCTGCAACACCAGACGCAGGAACTGGTAGATACCGTCGCGATCTTCAAACTGGATGCGGAAAGGGGCTTGAAGCACGCCCACCGCACGGTGTCCAACCTCCGGCTGGGCATGGCTTGAAGACGCTATAAATTCAGGAGCTGCTCGCGCAGAAACTACGGGCGTAAAAGCGTGATTTGATGCATAAATGGGCGTAGAGGTCGCAAAACCGTGTGAATCGCCGCCCCAAAAAACCACATTCTTGATTCAAGGGGCATTTGCTCACCCTTTTGTAGCACCCGAGCGTGTGTGCATCTTGTGTTTAATAGTTAAACTCGCCCGAGTAAGTACTTTTAAACATGAGTGAGTATGTGGAAAAAGCTTGGTACGCCGGTTCCGATTGATGCTTCGCAGGTCGTGATCGGGCTCTATGTCTGGTTGGACCTTACATGGGACGAGCACCCGTTTTTCTCCAGCCGCTTCATGGTCAAGACGGCAAAAGATGTCTCCATCATCCAGTCGCTGGATATTGAAGGAAAGCTGTACTACTACAGTGAAGAAAGCACCGCCCAGCCCGGGCCGCTGATTCCCAAGCCCCTGTCCGAGGACGAAGCCAAAGCAGCGGAAGAACGGGCTGCAAAGGCCGCCTTGGTGGCCGAAACGCTGGCGCTTGAAAAAGCCAAAATTGCCAAGCAAAAAGCCCTGCGTGATGCGGCTCTGCGGGCTGACCAGGCATGGGGGAATGCGGCACGAGCCGCCAAAGCAGCCCTCAATGAGCTGCCCCGTTCCCCGAAGGTGGCGGGCAAACAGCTGATGGATCTGTCGTCAGAAGCTGCGTCCCTGGTGTCCAAAAACCGGGAGGTGCTCCTGCATTTGCTGGGTGACAAGAAAGAACAAGGCCCGCAGTTCCATGCGCTGAACTGCATGACTTTGGCCATGCTGGTCGGCAAGAAGGCCGGCATGAATGAGCGTGCGCTTGCCGATCTGGCCCTGGCCGCCCTTGCGCACGACGCGGGTGAATCGCAGATTCCTCCCCAGATATTGAAGAACCCCCAGCGCAAGAAGCATGAAGAGGACTTCTTCCGCCAGCACGTGGATTTCAGTACCCGGTTTGCGGATGAATCCGGTGCGTTCAGTGCAGAAGCATTGGCAATGATTGCGGACCACCACGAAGCCATGGACGGTACAGGCTGGCCTCGCGGCAAAAAAGGCGAGGCCTTGAGCGTAGGCGCGCGCATTCTCGCCATCGTGGACCGCTACGACACCCTGTGCACTCCGGACATGCCCAAGGGCGTGCCGATGATGCCGGCTGAAGCACTTGCCACCATGTTCCGCAACGAGTCCACCCGCTTGGACAAAGCGTTGTTGAGTCTCATGATCAAGCTGCTGGGTGTGTATCCGCCGGGAACAGCGGTGCAACTGAGTGACGGCTCCTTGGCGCTGGTGATTGCCCCGGGAGCAAATTCCCTGAAGCCGACGGTGTTGCTGTATTCGCCAGAGGTGTCCAAAGACGATGCGCCCACCATTGATTTGGCGGGTGAATCGGAAATCAAGATCCTGGAAGCGATCCGGCCCTCAACGCTTCCGCTGGATGTATTTGAGTGGCTCAACCCGCAACAGCGCTTGTCCTACTTCTTCTCGGTGGACGACACCAAGAACTAAATCGGCAGCGGGCGTTCAACCCACGTTCAAGCTGCGCAGCAGGGCGCGGTTGACCTCGTCGGCCGGAATCTGGTGGGCCTTGCAGACCTCGCGGATGACCTTGGTGTTCCGCCCCTCTAGCGCTGCCGCTACTTCCAGCCAGGGTGCGTAAGGGCCGGTGCGCCCCACCACCGCCGAGGCGACGCGGCCCGGCAAGGGAAGGCGATGCAGTGCAGCGCCCAGGTTTTCTCCCAGCAGCAGATCCACCTGCGAAAACACCCCACACAGAAAAACCTCCCGCCGCAGGTCGTCTTCCACACCCGCATCGGCCAGCCGCTCCATGATGCGCGCGCGCAGCACCATGGTGTGGCGAATGGGATCCAGATTGGTGTCAGCACTCGCATGCGGTAACTGTTCCATGAGCCAGGCCCGCAAGCGGCTGTAGCCCAAGGTCATCAAGCCTTGGCGCAGGCTGCCGATTTCGCTGCGCAAGCTCAAAGCTGCTGAGTTCGCATAGCGCAAAAAGCGGTAGCACAGCAGGGGCTCATTGCCCATGGTGTGCTCCAGGGCTTCCAGCGACTCGTCTGCATCGATGGCGTGCACCAGGTCCAGCAGCGCCTGACGCGCGGGCAGGATCTGGCGGTAGCGGTAGGCGTACAGCATTTCTTCCGAGGGCCAACCGGCTACGCCGCGCACATGTTGCTGGTCCAGGGCATGTTCTACCAGAGCTTGGCTGGCCAGGGACTCGTAGAACTGCCCCGCGTGCACCGGGCTTTGCGTATGGCGACTCCCATGGTTGCCGCCCTCGTGGCTTTGTCGCAGTGCTGCGCGCAAGGCGCCGAGCGCATCTTGCGCGGTGAGCGAGAGCATGGCCGTATGGAACCAGGATGCAGACTCTTCCGTGGGGTGATCGCCCGGCTCGCCGCTCCACACCAGCTTGACGCCGCGCTGCTGTGCCTTGCGCACCCGACCTGCCAGGAGCGCATCGCCTAACCAGGCGTGCGGAACTTCCAACCAGATGTTGGACGCGGTGCTGTGCTCCAACAGGTCAGACAGCAACCCGGGTGCCCGGGGATGTAGAAGACAGATTTCGCGGGGCGCCGGCCAAAGCTCTTGCAGGGATTCAATGAGGTGGTTGGCATCCACTGCGCTGCTGCTCTCAGGGTCCAGCCATAAGCGCACGCCGATGCGCTTGCGCCACTGATCCCACACCGGCTCATAGCCGATGGTGATGCTGCCGAGTACCGAGCTGCTCATGGCATCAACTGATGTAATTGAACAGCGACAACTTCTGCACTTGCGCGTAGGACTGCAGGGCGGCCTGGTAGCCGGTCTGCTGGTTCTGGAAGTCCGCCACACCCTTGATCATGTCCAGGTCTTCTGCGCGCGAACGGTCTGCCTCCAGCTGGATGCTGCGGCTTTCCTGGTTGGAGGTAATGCGGTCTGCACGGTTCAGCAAGTCGCCGGCCTGCCCCCGGATGGCCGAGACCCGGTTCATGCCGATATCGAGGTTATAGATGGCTTGCCCCACGGCTTGACTCGCCGCGCTGGCGTTGACGGCACCGCCAATATCCCGGATGGCATCGTCCATCACGCTGAAGATGCTGGGGTTGGGGTCTACGGTGATGACATCACCGGCCGCAGGTGTTCCCGTGATGGTGAGAGAGAGACCGGGCATGCCGGTGATGGCGGGTGGGCCGACCTGGTCTGCAATCAGTACCGATACGGGCTTGGCGGAGGGGTAGTCCGGCACGGTGAACGGACCGACCTGGTAGGGCGGGCCGGGGAAGGTCGGCAGGTCACCAGTTGCAGGGATTTCTTCAATGATGTAACTGGTCGAGCTAGTGCCTGCAGTGGCGCCCGCGACCACCGGCCCGAACGTGATTTTGTAGGTGGCGCGGGTGACCAGGCTGGAGTCCGTCACCGACACGTTGCCGGTGCTGAGGGAGCGCCCGGCAGGGATGGTCGTCATGCTGACGTTGTACACACCGTCGCGGGCAGGCTGGTGCATGAAAGCACTTTCACCATCCAGGCTGCTCGCAATAGCGGTTTCGCTGGTGGCAGTCTGTCCGGGAAGGCCGTTGTAGGTGTAGTCGGGCGCCGTAGCGGTGGGCCCGGTGAACGGTACTGAGGCACTTGCCAGCGCTCCGAACAGCGGTTGGCCGTTGGTGTCGGTGCGGTTGGCGTAGCCGAGTATCTGCTCACGCAAACCTTGCAACTGGTTCGCAATGGTTTGGCGCTCTGCAGCGGTATGGCTTCCATTGCCCGCACTCACCACCAGTTCGCGGAACTGCTGCAGGGCGTCGACGACGTCGCCCAGAGTGCTTTCTGCATTGGCCATGGTGTTGCGTTGCACCTCGAGTGCCCGTTGATCGGTCGCAATGCGAGAGAGCCGCATGAGAGAGCGCTCGGCCTGGGCTGCGGCGGTTGGGTCATCGCTGGGGCGGACGACGCGCTTGCCGGAGGTCAGGTTTTCCTGCAGGTTTGACAGTGCAGTTTGCCGCTTCGACAAGTTGCTCAAGGCATTGTCGTAAGCGTTGGCGGAGGCGAGACGGGATAAGTTGACGGGCATGGAATAACTCCTTCAGGCCTTAGCGGCCCAGACCCTGAATCAGGGTGTCGAAGATGTTTTGCGCAATCTGGATCATCTTGGCAGAAGCTTGGTAGGCCTGCTGAAACTGAATCAGTTTGGCGGCTTCCTCATCTAGGTTGACCCCCGAAACCGCAGTGCGATCTTTTTCAAGGTTGGCAGCAATGGAGCTGGATACCTCAGCGGCATAACCCGCACTTTGGGTGCGTATGCCGATTTGAGAGATGGCGCTGGCATAGCCATCGGTCAGCACTGCGCCGTCGAACATGGGTTTGTCGCGCAACTTCATGAGGGCCGTCGCGTTTCCGCTGTTGAGCTTGATGTCCAGTTTGTACGCCGGATCTTTGACATCGACAACTGTGAACGTGTCGCCGGCCTGTGGAGTGCCGGTCAGCTTGAGACTCCAGTCAGCCAACGGGTCCACTGCGGTGATCGGCGTATTGGGGTCAAACGTATAGGTGGTGGTGTTTGCTGTAGGCAACTCATCACTGCGGGTATAGGTGGTCGCACTGGTGAATGTGAGTTTGACCGCTGCATGGGGCGTGGCAGATTGGTTATTGCTCAACGCGGTCAGGGATACCTGTTGCAAGCTGCCCTTGTTGGTAGTTCCCATCGCTCCCGCGACCGGACTGGCCACTGCCAGTTGGCGCGGTGTTGAAAATACACGGGAGATGTTGCTGACTGACGTGGCGTAGGGCTTGAAAAGGTAGCGGTCGCCCAGGTTTGCGGTGCCTGCATTTTGGTTAAACACCAGACCGTCGACGACGGCGAGTGCGGGGGCTGCCGGAGCGGGGGACTGGGGAAAGCTGGTGACCTGGCCATCAGACTTGCGGACAATCGTGCCGGAGGTGCTGGAGGTGTACGTCAATTCGTAATCGGAAGCAGCAAACTTGGTGACATCGGAAATGCCCAGGGACAGCGATGCGGTTCCTGTATTCACAATGGCAGGAGCCTGCGGGACCCGTATGTTCGCAGTGGTGTTGATGTCGATTTGCGAGAACAAATTGCTGCCGGGGTTGCCATCCAAGTCCAGCCCCAGGGCATGTTGCTCGTTCATGGCTGTGGTGATCGCCAATGTGAGGCGTCCTAACAGGTTGCGCCCTTCGACCAGATCACTGTTCTGAAAGCGGATCAACCCTGCCACCTCACCACCTCCCAGCGCCTGGTCATCCAAGGGCACCAGTTTGCCATCACGCTCGATGGCCAACTTGCTCAACTGGGGGTCGCCAAAGTCATCATTGATGATGGATACCGGAGACACATTGGTTCCCAGAACCAGTGGTTGGCTTCCGGCGATGAATATGCCGACAGTGCCGTCTGTAGCGGGAATGGAGGTCGTCTGCACATACTGGTTCAGCTCGCGAATCAGCTGGTCTCGCCGATCCAACATATCGTTGGGTGGCTGGCCATTGCCTCGTGCCTTGGCGATGGAGTCGTTAACGCTGGCAATGCCGGTGGCAAGATTGTTGATCTTGTCTGCGATCTGGTTGAGCTCTTGCGTCACGCTGGGGCGGAGGTCGTCCAAGGCTTGAGCCGCAGCACGGAAGCGCCCCGCTGTTTCATCGACGCGGGTGAGCGCCACGGTACGGGCAGTCAGGTCGGAGGGAGAGCTCGCCACATCGGAGAATGCATTCATCATGTCACTGATGGATGCGCCCAAGCCGTCGCTGCCGCCGGAAAAAATATCCTGCAGTTGCTTCAGGTTGTTGGAGCGCACCACATCTGCGCTTTGCGTGGAACTGGCCAGCGTGGCTTGGCGTGTCAAAAATGCGCTAAAGCTGCGTTGAATTGTCTGGACCTCGACGCCTTTGCCGACATAACCACCACCGGAAAACTGGCCTTCCACCGCCTTGAGGACGACGTTCTGGCGGGAGTAGCCGGGTGTATTGACGTTGGCAATGTTGTTGCCTGCGGTTTGCAGGGCAATCTGGTTGGCCTGCAGGGCGCGGGTGCCGATGTTGAGAATGCTCATGGTCCGTCGCTTCTGTAGTTACACCTGCACCTGCGCACGGCGCAGCTGCAAGGTGGTGTTGATGGCGCGGCTCAGCTTGGCTGCGTACTCTGGGTCGGTGGCATAGCCGGCTTTTTGGAGGCCGCTGGCATATGCGGTGACGGACTTGGTTTGCTCTTTGGCCTTGGAGTAGCGCGGGCTGTCAGAGATCAGGCGTGCGTAATCCTTGAAGGAATCTTCGAAGGAGGCGTAGGCACGGAACTTGGCGACTTTCTTTTGCGCCACACCGTTCACGTATTCGGTGGTGGTGATCTCGGCGACTTTGCCGGTCCAGCTGGCGCCAGCTTTGATACCGAACAAGTTGAACGAGTTGCTGCCGTCTTTGTTCCTGATCTGGTGTCGTCCCCAACCGGTTTCATGCCCGGCCTGGCCCAGCATGAAACTGGCAGGAATGCCGGTGGCCTTTTCAATCTTGTTGGCAGTCTCGGAATGTTTGGCCACGAACTCCGCCTGAGTAGCAGTCGGAGCTTTCTTGGTTTTGACGGGCGTGAGTGCTGCATCCGAGGCGGTCAGCTTGTCTGCGCCGGTCTTGCTGGTCAGACTGTCCGGCGCTTTGACGGCTACTGAGGTATTGTCGCTATTGGCGCCGTTGCCAGGCATTTCCACACCCATCTGGCGCGCCAGTTGCTGGGAAATCAGGTCAGAGAGGCCGCCGGGCTGGCCCGACATGGCGACGGAAAACTGTTGATCCAACAAGTCGGTCCCCAGGTCGCTGCCGGGGTTGTCCAGCATGCCGGATTTCATGGTGGCTTCGCGCATGCTCTTGATGAGTTCGCGCATGAACAATGATTCAAATTGCTTGGCTGTTTCGCGGATGGTTTCCGGCGTCGCCTTGTCCGCTCCCGCTTTCAGCGCGCCCAGGGAGCGAGCATCTGCGGCCAAGTCTTGCATGCTGGGCGCCATCGAGACGCCGTTGAGTGAACCGTAGCCCATGTCAGATCACCTCCAACTCCGCATTCAGTGCGCCTGCAGATTTGATGGCTTGCAAGATCGCCAACAAGTCCTGAGGCGTGGCACCGAGAGAGTTCAGTGCCCTCACTACATCGGTAAGTTGTGCCGCCTGGGGAAGCTGGATGAGCTTGCCAGCTTCCTGTTTGATTTCGATGTTGGCTTTTTCGCCCACAACCGTCTGACCGCCCGAGAGAGGGTTAGGTTGGCTGATGACGGGGCTGGAGGACACGCTGACCGACAAATTGCCGTGCGCAATGGCGCAAGCACCGAGAGTCACGGCCTGGTTCATCACAATGGAGCCGGTGCGTGAGTTGATGATGATTTTGGCGGCTGCAACAGAGCTGTCGACTGGCAGCTCTTCCATGTCGGCAATGAAGCTCACACGTTCATTCGGGTTGGTGGGGGCTTTGACCTGGACGGTGCGGCCATCCAACGCCTGGGCAACACCTGAGCCGAAGCGGTTGTTCACGGCTTGGGCAACTTTGCGCGCGGTTTGAAAGTCCGAGGCGTTCAGGCTCAGGTTGATGGTGGGGCCATCCTGCAGGCTGGTGGGGACGGATCGTTCTACTTGGGCACCGTCGGGGATGCGCCCGGCACTCAGGTGATTCACTTGCACTTTGCTGCCGCCGGCGGAGGCTCCAGCGCCCGCCACGATCAAGTTACCTTGGGCCATGGCGTAGACCTCGCCATCCGCGCCCTTGAGGGGCGTGGCAATCAGGGTTCCGCCCTTGAGGGACTTGGCATTGCCGAGTGACGATACGTTGATGTCCAGCATTTGGCCGGGCCGTGCAAATGCGGGGAGCTGCGCCGTCACCAGAACCGCTGCCACGTTTTTCATCTGCAGCTGCGTCAAGGAAGCGGGGGTGAGCGTGAGGCCCAGCTGCTCCATATAGTTTTTGAGGCCCTGGGTGGTGTAGGGCATCTGGGTGGTCTGGTCGCCTGTGCCGTCCAGCCCGATCACCAGACCAAAGCCTGTCAGTTGGTTGCTGCGAACGCCTTCAATGGCAGCCACTTCTTTGATGCGGGTTGCGCTGTGGGCTACTGGCGCAAAGGCCATGCTGAGCGCCACGCACAAGCTGCCCCAACGCTGCAGGCGGAGGGTGTTTGTAAGCAGTTTCCAGTGTGTCATGTGCCGAGTCGGTTAAAGGGGCGATCCGACTGGATCTGTTACCCCTCGGCACTATTCTGGATTTCTTTAGAAGGGCTGAAAACTCAAAAAGAACCGTGATAACCAGCCAACTGTTTGGGCTTCGCCCTGGGCGCCACGTCCTCGTGACTCGACGCGAACATTGGCCACCTGCGTGGAACTGATGATGCTGCCGGGCTGCAGCATGCGCGGGTCAATGGTGCCTGAGAAGCGCAGCACATCCACGTTCTGGTTCACACCGATCTGTTTTTCCCCGGCGACCACCAGGTGGCCGTTGGGCAGGGTTTCCATGACGGTGGCGGTAATGGAGCCCGAGAAGGTGTTGGCGCTCTCGGTGCCGCCTTTGCCCGAGAAGTTGTTGTTGGTGGCTGCACCGATATTGAGTTTGCCCAGACCCGCCAGAGTCTGATCGGGCAGGGCGGTGATGGCAGAGTCGATGGACGTGTTCCGGTTGACGGTGGACGTGGACTTCTGGCTGGCAGTGACGTTTTCCACAATCTGGATGGTCACCGCATCACCCACCAGGCGGGCGCGACGGTCTTCAAACGCTGGCCGGAATGCCGCTGTCTGGTAGATGCTGCCGTTGGCGGGTTTGGACACCACCGATGCGATGGGCGCTGCAGGTACACGAGGCTCGACAAAGTCGACCGTAACTTTTTGCGGCATTTGCTGGCAACCTGCTGCCAGCAGCACGAGGGCTGCAGCGGCGGCGATGCGGGTGAGGGTGGGGTGCGACATGGCAGCTCCTTACAGCTGGCCGAGCTTTTGCAGCATCTGGTCCGAGGTCTGAATGGCTTTGGAGTTCATCTCATAGGCGCGCTGCGTCTGAATCATCGTGACCAGCTCTTGCACCACGTTGACGTTGGAGGTTTCCACAAAGCCTTGGGCCAAGGTGCCCAGGCCGTTCGCACCGGCAGTACCCGCATTGGGTTGACCGGAAGCTGTGCTTTCTGCATAAATGTTCTGGCCCTTGGGCTCCAAGCCAGCCGGGTTGATGAAGCTGGCCAGTGTGATGGTGCCAATAGGTTGGGGCGCGACGTTGCCGGGAACCATGGCCGTGACTGCACCGTCCTGGGCAATCGCCACACTGGTGGCGTTGGCAGGAATATTGATGCCGTTCAGGATGGGCAATCCGTTGGAGGTGACCAAGCGACCTGCGTTGTCGATCTGGAAGGCGCCGTCCCGGGTGTAACCGGTGGTCCCGTCAGGCATGGTGACCTGGAAGAATCCATTGCCCTGAATCGCTACATCCAGATTGTTGCTGGACTGTTGCAAGTTGCCCTGCGAGAACGACCGGCTCGTAGCCACGGTGCGCACACCCAAGCCCAATTGGAGGCCTGTAGGTAATGTGGACTGCTCGGAGGTGTTGGAGCCGACTTGCCGCAGGTTTTGATACATCAAATCCTCAAACACTGCGTGCGATTTTTTGAAGCCGTTTGTCGACACGTTGGCCAGGTTGTTGGAGATCACATCCAACTGCATTTGCTGGGCTTCCATGCCCGTTTTGGAGATCCAGAGCGAGTTAATCATGGTGTTTATCCTTGCAGGTTGAGGAGCTGGCCGGCGGCGCGGTCATTGGATTCGGCGGTTTGCATCAGCCGTGTCTGGGCTTCAAACTGTCTTGCGGTTTGGATCATGCCGACCATGGCCTCAATGGCGTTCACGTTGGAGCCTTCGAGCATGCCGGCCTGGACCCGTGCTGTGTCTTCAGAATTGAGTGGATCGCCGGAGAGCGTTCGGAACAATCCATCGCCACCACGTTTGAGCGGGTCTTCTGCAGTAGGTACCACCAGCTTCAGCCTACCGATGACATTGGCAGGCTGGTTGCCTACCTTGGCACTGACGTTGCCGTCGGGCTGAACAGTGAGCTCGGCTCCGGCCGGCGAGGTGATAGGAGATCCATCGCTGGACAGTACTTGCAAGCCGTTTCCGGTGGTCAGGGTTCCGTCCGTGGCGACTTCAATGTGGCCGTTGCGGGTGTAGGCTTCCGTGCCATCCAGCCCTTGCACGGTTAACCAAGCATCGCCCTTGGCCATGACGTCCAAACTTCGGTCTGTGCGCATGGCGGGACCCGGCGTGTTGAGGTGACCAGCGGTAGCCTCGAGAGCAAAGACTCGCGTGGTGGCCCCTTCGCCACGCAGGGGTACTGCGCGATAGGTGGCCAGTTGGGCACGAAAGCCGTTTGTCGAGACATTGGCCAGGTTGTTGGCCAGGACCGACTGGCGGCTCGCAGCCGCGTTGGCGCCGGTCATCGCGGTGTATATCAGGCGGTCCATGGTGGGTCAGCTCCGGAGTTACGGCTTAACGAAGGTTGACCAACGTCGACATGATCTGGTCTTGGGTCTTGATGGTCTGGGCGTTGGCTTGGTAGTTCCGCTGGGCGGTCATCATGTTGACCAACTCGCCGGTGAGGTCGACGTTGGAGTCTTCCAAGGCGCCTGAACGAGTTTTGCCAAACTTTCCTTCCCCAGGACTACCCAGTACAGGTTGTCCAGAAGCAGATGTCTCAATCCAGTTACCGCCGGCAATTTGGGTCAGGCCTTGCACATTGCGGAAGTCAGCTACCAGCAATTGGCCACGGGCCTGAGTCTGGCCATTTGAATAGCGGGTGGTGATCACACCACTGTCATCAATAGTGATCCCTGTGAGGTCGCCTGCCGTGTAACCATCTTGGGTCAGGTTGGACACAGCGAATGAGGTTCCGTATTGAGTGGTTTTTGATATGTCCAGAGCCGCTGTGAAAGTCCCGATCGCAGTGTTAGGAGAAGTGAGAGTCAGGTTTTGGGTTGCCAATGGCGCAGTTAGCTTTCCGTTGACGTCATAGTTCAGCTGAAACAGAGCGCCTGTTGCTCCCAGAGCCAACTGCGGATCTGCCGCAAAAGCACCCGTACCTGCAGCAGCGAAAGTCGCTTTCTGGTCAGGTCCTGGATTGGCTGTGTTCCATGCAGCATTTAATTTGTGTGTTGCATAGATGGCGGCATTGGCATTGAGCGCTGTAGTGCCTGCTGTCACATTGGTGGAATCGAACACGTCCCATGTATCCACTGTGATTGCAGGATTCGCTGTGGTGTCCGGACCTGTTTTTACGAAATACAAGCTGACTGGCACTTCATTGCCTTGGGAGTCAAATGCGGTCAGAGTCGTGCCATAGGTGGAAATCGGGGTTGGGGGGGTGCTCTGGGTGGCAGGCTTGGTGCGTGAATCCAGGTTGAACTCCGCTGCGATGCTCGTTGTCGCTTCGGCCGGAATGGGGGCATTGGTTGGTATCACCATCTTTTCCGGCGTGATGCTGGTGCGGTTGCCTAGCAAGTCGGTGGGGTATCCCATCACATTTGCGCCACCGTTGGTAATGAGATTTCCAACGTCATCTAGTTTGAATTGGCCATCCCGGGTGTATGCCCTGGATTGATCAGGCATGGTCACCTGAAAGAAGCCATTCCCGTTAATGGCTACGTCCAGGTTGTTGCCTGTGATGCTGATATTGCCTTGGGTGAATTGTTGCGCTACGGTGCCTACCGAGACACCGATTCCCGGTGTCAGGTTTCCTCCTGCTGGCCCCAGTTGTGTGGCGATGAGCGCAGCAAACTCGGTCCGCGAAGCCTTCATGCCGACAGTGTTTGCATTGGCGATGTTGTTGCCGATCACATCCAAATTTTTGCTGGAAGAGTTCAGGCCAGAGAGTCCTGTTTGAAAGCTCATGGTGGTTTCCTCGTAAGTGGTGTTCGATCAGAGAATGGATTTCACTGCGCTGTAGGCCACAGCACTGCGGCCCTTGAGCTGGAGGGACATAGCGCCGTTGTCGGTACCGACTGCAGTGACCGTGTCCTGCGCCAGACTGGTAGTCTTGACCGCCTGTCCCCCTTGGGTTGCCGTGACTTTGAAGTTGACGTTAGTCAGCCCGTTGTATTTGGAGGCGTCCCACTTGAAGCTGCTTTGGCCGGCAGGAAGCGCGCCCAAGTCGACGGTGTCCAGCAACTGTCCGCCAGCGGTCTTGATATCAATCGTGACCTTGTCGGCTTTGCTGTTGAGATTGACGGCACCTTTGGCGACGCCACCATCGATAGACAGCGTGCCCGACTCCACCAGAACACCATGACCGACCATGCTGGCGCCTTGCAGCACTTGCATGGAAGTGAATTGCTCCGCCATACTTTTCATGGTTGCGTTCAACTCCTGGATGCCGGAGACCGTGTTGATCTGGGCGATCTGGCTGGTCATTTGGGCGTTGTCCATGGGGTTCATCGGATCCTGGTTGTTGAGCTGCGCAACCAGAAGTTTCATGAACCGGTCGGTCTGCTCTTGCGCGCTGACAGCGCCCGTATTGGACGTTGCAGTAGTGGCTGTGCTGCTGCTGATGGCGGTAGTCATGTCATTTTTCCTTGCGCTTATTGACCCATCTGCAGCGTTTTGAGCAGCAGACTCTTGGCGGTGTTCATGACTTCCACGTTGTTCTGGTAAGACCGCGATGCAGAGATCATGTTGACCATCTCCTCGACCGGGTTGACGTTGGATTGGGTAACGTAGCCATCTGCATCCGCAGAGGGGTGCAAGGGGTTGTGCACCTTTCGCAGTGGCTCGTTGCTCTCCTTGATGGAGCTGACTTTGACGCCCGAGGAAGCCTCTGACCCCATGGGTACTGTCTCGAACACCACCTGGCGGCTCTTGTAGCCTTGGCCGTCCGGTCCGGCTACCGCATCGGCGTTAGCCAAGTTACTGGCGACAACGTTCAAGCGCTGTGACTGTGCGCTCACTGCGCTGCCGCTGACGTTAAAGATGGAAAACATGGACATGGTGTGTCTCCGGTGCTTTTTCGCGCTTACTGACCTTGAATAGCGCTCAAGATTGTTCGGGACGAGCCGTTAATAAAACGAAGCGTTGCTTCATAGCGGACCGAGTTGTCCACGAAGTTGGCCCGCTCGCGATCCAGATCCACACTGTTGCCATCCATGGCGGGTTGGGTCTGAATGGTGTAGCCCAGCTTGTTGTTGTCGCCGATGGAGGAGCCTTCGATGGGAGTTAAAGGTATGTGGCGGTTATTGGTGGTTCCGTCTGCCGGAGTGCCACTGGAAGGAGGGGCCAAAGCAATCGTCGGGCCCGAGGTCGCTTCTGCCATGGCTTTTTTGAAGTCAAAGTCGCGCCCGGAATAACCGGGGGTATCGGCGTTGGCGATGTTGCTGGCAATGACCCGCTGCCGCTCAGCGCGCAGCACCAATCCCTTCGATTGGAAGTCCAAAGCGTTGGTTAGATTGGAAAACATGGGCACCTCGACAGTTGTCAATCGCTCCCGGCAGGGGCCAAGGCTGGCGACGTGAGGCAATTATGGGAAAAGCTTTAATTTTTGAGCCTTGGAATAAGGCGTCGAAAACTGCGCATTTGCGGGCTTCTTGGAGCCCGTGCGTTCCTATAGTGAAGGCCTCCCCAGGAGCCATTCATGCCTTCATTCTTTTGTACTTCCGTTCAACGCCCGCTGACTCGCGCGATGCTGATTGCCGGACTATTTCTGTCGACGACAGCCAATGCCCAAGAACAAACGGGAACGGTGCTACAGGCCATGGCCCAAAGCTGGGCCAAAGATGCGGTGTTGAAAGCTCAGCGTGCCGAAGGCTCCAACCTCCGGATGGAGGTGACCGTAGGCGCGTTGGACAGCCGGGTCAAACTGGCAGCATGCGGGAACATCGAAGCCTATGTGCCGCCAGGTTCCCGCTTGTGGGGGCGCAGCCGCATCGGCATGCGCTGTGTAGACGGGATCAGCCGCTGGAATGTGACCTTGCCAGTAACGGTCAGGGCTATGGGCGAAGCGTGGGTTGTCAGGAATCAGGTCAATTCGGGAGCCAATATTTCCGAGTCGGATGTCACGCGTGGCGAAGTCGACTGGGCCGAGGAGCAGAGTCCTGTTCTCGCCGACAAGGCGGCGTGGTTGGGGCAGACAGCCAGTCGCACGCTCACAACCGGTCAAGCCATGCGCCAAGGCATGGTTCGGCCGGCACAGGTCTTCCAGGCGGGAGCTTCGGTCAAGATCGTGGCACAGGGGCCCGGATTTCAGATATCGAGCGAGGCGCAAGCGCTATCTGCGGGTGTCATCGGACAGCAAGCGCGCGTGCGGATGGACAACGGCAGGGTCGCTTCGGGCACGGTACTGGATATGCGAACAGTAAAAATAGACCTTTAATGGCGGTTTTTTATGCAAAAAACCCTAAAGTTCGCCATGATTGGACCGATAACTCTCGTACGAGGCTACGCTTACCGTAGTTTTGGAGAACGCGATGAAAATTGGTCAACCTTCAGATATTCCCGCTTCCGTAACGTCTACGGTGTCCGGTGCCGCCCAAAAAGCGGCACAGAACAGCAATGCGGCGGCCAACGCGAACACCAATGCGGCACAGAGCACACGTTCAGCCGGAGTGGCTGTCACGGTGTCCACCGCGGCGCGAGCCCTCGAAAAGCCGGAGCGCAACGATGCCGACGTGGATACGGCGAAAGTCGCCTCCGTGAAAGCCGCAATTCAGGACGGAACTTACACCGTCAACGCCGAAGCGATTGCGGACAAATTACTTTCCAACGCGCAGGAAATGCTGGACCGCACAACGCGATAACCGGTCCGGGCCTGCGCATCCCATTTGATGCAAAGGCCCAGTCATGAACCACACAACGCCTGATTCGTATTTCGACGCGCTGGAAGCGCATTTCAATCAATTGGCGGTTGCTGTGGCCGCAGGTGACATCGAAGTTTTGCCTTCATTGTCAGAACAGGTGCAACAACTTTCAGTGAATTTGTCTGAAGTTTGGCAACAATGGCAGCGACAGGGGCTGGCCAATGGCGTCGTGACCCAACGTGTAAAGGCATTGGCGGAAGGGTTGCAGGTCGTAAGGGCCAATCTCTTGCGTCGAGCCATGTTGGTAGAGCAGGCATTGAACCTGGTGGTACCTGCAACTGTGGAGCCTACCTACGCAAGTAGCGGGACTTACGGTTCGGGCCCGAAGGCATCAGGGCGGCTACCTACATTCGCGGCGTGATCTTCTTCCTTTGCCGACAATGAATAAGGGCCCTCGCGGGCCCTTATTCATTGTCGGCTTGCATTCAGTGAGATCGCATTTTGGCGCGCAGCCGAGCAATCGATTGGCTGTGAAGTTGACAGACACGTGACTCGGTCACATCCAGGACGGCTGCAATTTCTTTGAGGTTCATGTCCTGTTCGTAGTACATGCTCATGATGTATTGCTCGCGCTCAGGCAAACACTTGATGGCATCCACGAGTGATTGACGCAAGCGCTGGTCGCGCAACATGTTGAGCGGGTCCGCATCCTGGTCGGCTACATGACGGTCCAAATACGTGTCATCGTCCTCGTTGCGGCGTGCCATGTCCTCCAGGTAAACCAGCTGAGTTCCCCGCACCTTCCCCAGCAGAGATTGGTAGTCAGACAGTGACATGCCCAGCTCGGTCGCGATTTCGGACTCTGCTGGGCTGCGCCCGAGTTTGTGCTCCAGCTTGCGCAATGCAGTTTCGATTTCCTTCTGGCTTTTGCGAGAACCGCGGGACATCCAGTCGTTCTCGCGCAACTCATCGAGCATGGCCCCACGAATCCGCTGAGTGGCAAAGGTTTCAAATTGCACGCCCTGGGAGGCTTCATAGCGGGAGAGAGCATCGGATAAACCGATCAACCCGACTTGGATCAGATCGTCTACTTCCACGCTCGGGGGCAGCTTTGCCATCATGTGATGCGCCAGCCGGCGCACCAAAGGTTGGTACTGTTTGATCAGTGCAGAGCGGTCAAGTTGCCCTTTGGCGGTGTACATCAGTGTCTCCCTGCGGGCATTGCGGTGCTGAAAGATTGTCTGTTGCGTTGAGGGGCATAGGCCCAGCCGGCTTCGAGCGGCATGGCATTTTCCAGCAAACCTAATGAGAGCCTCTCGATGCTGGCAGAGGGGCGCTCATCGCCAATGGGCGCTGGTATGTGCAGCGGGTTGACTTCGTAATTCAGAAAATACTTCGCACAATCGCTGAGGCTGGTCGGCGATGAGGTGTTTGATTTTTCCGGACGGGTTGTATCCACCATATTCACGATGGTAGGCTCAACCTTTGCTTTCAGCAACAGCCGCTTGAGGGCCAGATAAGTGGTCAGCAACGAGGTTTTGGCGCCGGACATGGCCAACAAGGGCCTGACCTGACTCCCCTTCAGAAGGGGCGTCAAGCTATGGGCGTTGGCGTACACGATCA
The DNA here is from genome assembly GCF_002163715.1 of Curvibacter sp. AEP1-3. GTDB lineage: Bacteria > Pseudomonadota > Gammaproteobacteria > Burkholderiales > Burkholderiaceae_C > Allorhodoferax. Next base: position 2,161,920 of record NZ_CP015698.1, on the reverse strand, counting down.
CAATGCTTTCGTGGACGAAGAAAGTGCCACAGTCCGCGATGCCGGGCCCACCGTGGCGATGGGCTGCGGACAGACTTTGCAGTCCAATCCCGGCAGGAAGAATGCTCCAGCCTGGCGCATCGTCATGGGTAGGGGCTGAAAAAGTGAAATTCAGCAATTGTTCAAGCCCTGGGTTTTCCGGAGTTTCCAAAACCGAACCGTCCAGAACAGTGACGGTGTAACCGAACCCTACCAATGCAGCGCAAACGCGCAGCAGGAGGGGTAGTTCTGCTTGCTCATCGCCATGGCTCACCATCGCCATGAGTTTCGGGGTTTGGGGAACCGCAAAGTCCATCAAGCCTGCGGCCTGGTTCGGTGGTCTGTCATGCATCCATGCGCCCCTTGTGTGCTGTGGTGTTGGCTGGTTGGCTGAAGAAGAAGCCGAGGTCGCTGGTCTTCGGGTCATAGGCCGAGACACCTGTGCTGCGCATAGAGCTGCGCACCAACTTGGCGGCTACAGCGGGTTCCCAATCTTCAGGCACTCGCTGTCCCGTGGTGGTTCCGCGCAGCAGCAACTGGTGGCGGATGCAAGCGTCAATGGCCGGACCCAGTTTCACAGCTTCATCCGTTTTGGACAGAATGACTTGTTGGGTACTCGCACCCTTGAAGCAGCCGACGGCTTCATCCAAGGTGTCGCCATGTCCACCGGCATTCAACACCAGCAGGCGCTTGATTTCCGGCAGATCCAGCAACTCCAGGAGTTCGCGTTTGCGCGGGTCACGTGGAGCAATGCCGGTGGTGTCAATCAACACCATCTTTTTATTGGACAGCAGCCCCAGCAAATCTTGGAGTGCTGCTTTGTCGTGTGCCAGATGCGCCACCACACCCAGCATCTTTCCGTAGGCGCGCAACTGTTCGTGGGCCCCGATTCGGTAGGTATCCAGAGTGATCAGGCCTACGCTTCCGGGTCCGTAGGTGCGGGCGCAGAGACCGGCGAGTTTGGCGGCGGTGGTGGTCTTGCCTACCCCGGTCGCGCCGATGAGCGCAAACACACCGCCCTCTTCATGAAGGGGCGGCAAGTCTGCGTCCGTGCGCAGGTTCCGCTCCAGGACATCCATGACCCAACGTACAGATTCAGACGCATCCATTTCTTCCGGCAGACGTTCCAGAATGGCGCGAGACAGGGTGGGTGAGTAGCCGGCCCGGATCATCTTCAACATCATGTTGGACTGAATCGGGTTTTGCTTGGCCTGGCCCAACCAGGTGAGGGTGTTGAAGCGGTCTTCAATCAGCTCCTTCATCGCGTGCAATTCGTCCATCACGATCTTGTTGACCGCAGGTGCTTGCGGCGCAGCTTGTACTTTGCGCTGTGCTGGCTGGCGCTTGGGTTGCGCCTCGATATCCATGGCAATACGTTGCGTCAATGTAGGACGAGGGCGCTCGGCTTGAATCTGTTCTACGGCGACATGCACGGGTGCCGGTAGGGCTGCGGGAGCAGGCGCTTGCACTTGAGCTGCTTCTGCACGACGGCGCAACATGCGTTCCCGGACATAGTCCTGGAAAGAGAGCGTGCTCATTGCGAGTTGCTCTGCGTCCTCTTCCACTTTACTGGCGACTTCGCGGTAGCTGGGTTGAGGCTGGGGTTGGCGCTGTGGCGTGTTGCCGGAGCGGGAACCTGCTGCGCTGACAGCGGACTCCAGGGTTGCAAGGCTATCTTCGGCCGTTGCAACGACTTCCACACCGTTTGCGGTAGGGCGGTTGGAAAGAATCAGGGTTCCCTCTCCGAAGGCTTGTCGTGCTTTGGCAAGTGCTTCGCGGGAAGTGGCTGCGGTAAAGCGTTGGACGTTCATGATGTGGCGCCTCTCAAGATCGGACCGATACGGATCGTGTGGGTTTCAGGGATTTCACTGTGAGCAAGGACCTGCAAGCGGGGTGCGACGCGGCGAACCAGTCGGGAGATCGCGCCGCGGATTTGGTCCGGAACCAGCAAGCAAGCGGGTACGCCCACCTCTTCTTGTTTCATGGCTGTCTCAGCAGCATTGCGGCTGAGCATGTCGGCAACACCGGGGTCCAGTGCGGAGCCGGAGGCGCTGCCCAAGGCTTGCACCAGCAAGCGCTCCAGACCCGGGTCGATAGCAATGACATTGAGCTCCCGGGTTGGGCCGTAAATCTGCTGCACGATCGCTGGAGACAGTGCCACGCGGACCCGTTTGGCGAGCTCGACGGGGTCGCTGGTGGAGGGCGCGTGTTCTGCAATGGATTCGATGATGGTGCGGATGTCGCGGATATGCACCGACTCGTCCAGCAGCAGTTGCAGAACCTTCTGGAAGACTGCGATGGAGACCATTTTGGGGACGACCTCTTCTATCAATTTGGGAGCAAGTTTTGCCACGTGTTCCACGAGTTGTTGCGTTTCTGTCCGGCTCAAAAGCTTGGAGGCCTGGACTTGCATCAAGTGTGACAAATGGGTTGCCATGACAGTCTCGGAATCAACCACCGTAAATCCGGCCATTTGCGCGGCTTCCTTTTGGCGTTCGTCGATCCAGTGTGCGGGCAGTCCGAAGGCAGGGTCGGTGGTGGCGGTCCCAATGAGCGGCGTGGTGATGCCGCCAGGGTTGATTGCGAGGTACATGCCCGGAAAAGCCTCGCCCTCGCCGACGATGACACCGCGCAAGGTAATGCGGTAAGCACTGGGCTTGAGCTCGAGGTTGTCACGTACATGGACCGAGGGGGGGAGGAATCCCACCTCTTGTGCAAATTTGCGGCGTACGCCCTTGATGCGGTTCAGCAAGTCGCCCTGGCGGGTTTTGTCTACCAGTGCAATCAGGCGGTAACCAAGCTCAAGTCCCAGCTGATCCACGGGTTGCAAGTCATCCCAGGTGGCATCGCCGTCGCCGGTAGGCGCTGCAGGTGCAATGTCAGCCTCCGTGGGGATGGGGCGATTGGCCAGAGCCCATGCCCCGTATGCCAAGACGGCACCGATACTCAGGAACACGAAGTGCGGCATGTTGGGGATCAAGCCGAGGATCAACATGATCACCGCGGTAATACCCAAGACTTTGGGTGACACAAACATCTGTCCGACGATCTGCTTGCCGATGTCCTTGTCTTTGCCGACGCGGGAGACCACCATGGCGGCAGCCACCGAGATCAGCAAACCCGGAATCTGCGCTACCAATGCGTCACCTACGGCCAGCAGGATGTAGGAGTTGGCGGCTTGGGATGCGCTCAGGTCGTGCTGCAAGATACCGATGGCGAATCCACCGAAGATATTGATTAACAGGATCAGGATGCCCGCGATCGCATCGCCACGAACAAATTTGGAGGCGCCGTCCATGGAGCCGAAGAATTCCGCCTCTTCGCCGATTTCAGCGCGGCGGCGTTTGGCTTCCTTTTCATCGATCAGGCCCGCATTCAGGTCTGCATCCACAGCCATCTGTTTGCCCGGCATCGCATCCAGGGTAAAGCGGGCAGATACTTCGGCAATGCGTTCGGAGCCCTTGGTGACGACGACAAAGTTGATCACCACCAGGATGGCAAACACAATCAGACCGACAGCGAAGTTGCCGCCGATCAGGAAGTGGCCGAACGCTTCAATCACTGCACCCGCTGCGCCAGGGCCGGTGTGGCCTTCCAGCAAAACCACCCGCGTGGATGCCACGTTGAGCGAGAGGCGCATCAAGGTCGTCAACAAAAGCACCGATGGGAAGGCGGCAAAGTCCAGTGGCCGGATCATGTAGGCGGCCACCATCATCACCATCAGCGCCACGGCGATGTTGATGGTGAAGAACATGTCCAGCAACAGCGGAGGCAGGGGCAGAACCATCATGGCCAGAATGGCCACAACCAGCATGGGGGCTGCCGCTCCTTGCATCACGCCGGCATTGCTGGCGTACCACTGTTGGAATGATTTCAGTTGGGCGTTCATACGGTGGCTGCCTTCAAGGTCTTGGACAAGGGATCCAGTTCAGGCGGAACAAAGGGTTGCGGAACTTCCGTGGGCATCACACCTTCGCCGCGCATGGCGGCGCGCAAGCGGTACACATAAGCCAGCACCTGGGCAACTGCGGTGTACAGCGTGGAAGGAATGTCCTGATCCAGTTCTGCGTTGGCATACAACGCGCGTGCCAGCATGGGGGACTGCAAGACCGGAATCGAGTGCTGCTTGGCGACATCACGGATCTTCATGGCCAGCAAATCGGCACCTTTAGAGACGACGCGCGGCGCACGCATGCTGGCTTCGTCGTAGCGGATGGCAACCGCAAAGTGGGTGGGGTTCATCACCACGAAGTCCGCTTTGGGAACTGCCCCCACACTGCTTTTTTGGGCCATCTCGCGTTGCTTTTGGCGGATCTTCCCCTTGAGCTGAGGGTTACCGTCGGACTCTTTGCCTTCTTCTTTTACTTCCTGATGAGACATCTTCATCTGATCCTTGTGCAGGAACAGTTGGAGCGGCACGTCGACCATGGCCGCCAGAAGAATCACGAGCAGCATCAGTCCCAGTCCGCCGGTCATCCACTGGGTGAGGTGGCTGATCGCAGCGGGTGACGGTTGCAGCAACATCGCTGCCATTTCCTGCATACCGGACTTCAGGAAGAGGCCTGCAATTACAAACAGAATGGCAGTCATCAGCGCCATCTTTGCCGTGTCCAGCAGTTTCTTTTTGGAAAAAAGATTTGCGAAGCCGGAGAGCGGGTTCAGCCTGGAAAAGTCCGGCATCAAAGGCTTGAGGCTGCTGACCCAACCACCTGATGCGACTGCAGCCAGGATGGCCGCCGTCATCACAATGGCAGCAAAGGCCACGCAGCCGGCAGTACCGATGGTGCTGGCATCACCCAGGCGTTGAACCATGGTTCCCGTGCGTCGCACGGTTTCCGCGTCAAAGCTGAGTTGCTGCACCATGCTGAGCTTGAGTTGCTCGAACAGGATAGGGGAGAGGGAGAGAACGGCGACGGCACCAGCACCCAAAACCGCGAGGTGCGACAGGTCCTGCGAGCGACTGACTTGGCCATCGTCGCGTGCCTTCTTTAGCTTCCGTTCGGAGGCCGGTAAATTGCGATCTTGGCTGCCTTGTTCCATGGTGGTGAGACTCTTTCGTTCTCACCATTGTCGCGAGCACCCTCTGAAACTAAAGGGTGAAAAGAGGGGCTTTCCGCCCCTTCATTCAGGCTGTTTAGAAGCCGAGACTTGCCAGCAAATCGTCCACCTGGGACTGGTCTGTCACCACTTCCTGATTGGTCTGACCATCCACGACAGGTCCTGCCAGTGCAGGAACATACTCCGCTGGAGTTGCTGCGGCTTTGGCTGCAGCCTCCGGTGGGGCGGTTTGAATCAGGAGCAAAACCAATTGCTCTTCAATGGTGGCTGCCAAGTTCACCACTTTGGCAATCACTTGGCCGGTCAAGTCATGAAAGTCTTGCGCCATCATGATTTCAGTCAGGTGTGCATCCACCTTCTTGCTGGCTTGGTCCACATCGGTGATGAAGTTCATCACGTGTCCCTTGGCAACCGCTGCGACCGGGTCTTTGACAATCAGTTCACCAATGCGACGGGTTTCCGAGGCGATGAAGTCGTGTTGCTCTTTGGCCTGGTCGACCTGGTTCAACACCTTCTCGGCAGCCTGGCCGGTCAAGCGCGCAATATAAGAAAGGCGGCTTTTTGCATCGGGGAGTTCGCCCGCCCAATCCTTCACTTTGTCTGCCAAGCCCAGGCCATTCAGGGAGTCGTGCAGTTGGCGCGTCAATGCCCCCAGCTGCTGGTGGACCTCGACGGTACTGAGCGCAGGTGCGGCGGGCGTGGTGTCGGCGGACATGGTTACTTCAGTCCCATCTTGGTGAGGATGTGATTGACCTTATCTTCCAGCGTGGCCTTGGTGAACGGTTTGACGATATAACCGGACGCGCCTTGCTGGGCAGCCAGCACGATGTCTTCCTTGCGGGCCTCAGCGGTCACCATCAACACGGGAATGTGTTTGAGCTTTTCGTCTTTCTTGATTTCTGCCAGCAACTGGAACCCGTTCATATTGGGCATGTTGATGTCGCTCACCACGAAATCGAAGGTGCTGTTGCGCAGCTTTTGCAGCGCCGCAACACCGTCTTCCGCTTCATCCGCGTCCGAATAGCCGCTTTCTTTCAGGAGGTTTCGCACGATCCGTCGCATGGTGGAGAAGTCATCGACGATGAGAAAGCGCAATTCTTTAGACATAGGTAACCTTTGGCCGTACGGTTTTCAATTTTAACGAGTATGACTGAATTTTAGAGATTTCACGGACTGGCTTTTGTATTTCCTGTTGCTGGTGGCTCATTCTCAGTCTCCGCCTCCAGCGGAACCACTGCGCCACCCAGCAGCCTTTCTTCGGCCTCTTTGGTCATAACCAGAATACTAATGCGGCGATTTGCTGGGCTCAAGGGATTTTGAGGGTCCGCCAACAAACTGGACGCCATGCCCACGACCCGTGCTAATTTATTTTCGGGCATTCCGGCCGCGATCAGTTCACGGCGGCTGGCATTGGCCCGGTCCGCCGAGAGTTCCCAATTGCTATAACCGCGCGCTGCGTTGCCATAGGGGGTCTGGTCGGTGTGGCCGTCCAGGCTGATTTTGTTGTCTACGTCTGCAAGCGTGACCCCGATCTCTTTGAGGATGTCACGCATATAGGGTTTGACGCTGGAGCTGCCAATGTCAAACATCGGCCGGCGTTGGTCATCCACAATCTGGATCTGGAGGCCGTCCGGTGTGATCTCCAGCTTGATCTGTGAGCTGAATTCGGCCATTTTGGGATTGTTGGAGATGGTGCTCGCGATCTTCGCAGCCAGTGCTGCCAGGGTTTGGGCATCCTTTTTGGCGCGCTCAATCTTCCGCTGCTCACCCGCGTTCTTTTTGGCGGACTTTTCCGTGCCCTCGCCCCGTTTGGATTGGCCTGCCGATTGCGTCAGGTCATTACCCCCACCGGTGATCACACTGTTGCTGGCACCTGCACCTGCGCCACCTTGCAATGCGACCTTCAGAGGGGATTGAAAATAGTCTGAAATGCCTTTTTTGTCGCCTTCGGTGGTGCTACCCAGCAGCCACATGAGCAAAAAGAAGGCCATCATGGCGGTCACGAAGTCGGCATACGCAATCTTCCAGGCGCCACCGTGCGCAGCGTGGCCGCCCTTCTTGACCCGCTTGATGATGATCGGCTGGAGTTTCTTGGCGTCTCCGGCCATGCTCAGGCACCCCTGCCGTTATTTCTTTTTGACATGCGCCTCCAACTCACCGAAGGTGGGGCGCTCCGTGGAATACAGCACCTTGCGGCCGAATTCAATGGCAGTGGATGGGTTGTAGCCCTGCATGCTGGCCAGCAAAGTGGTCTTGATACATTGGAATTCTTTGCTTCCCTCTTCGACTTTTTGCTCCAGCAAGCCGGCCAAGGGTTCGGCAAACGCATACGCCAGCAAAATTCCCAGGAAGGTACCCACCAGCGCAGAGCCGATCATGCCGCCCAGCACAGCTGGCGGTTGACCCACCGAGCCCATGGTGTTCACCACACCCAACACCGCCGCCACGATACCAAACGCGGGCAAGCCGCCTGCAATCCGCTGGATTGCAGCAACCGCAGCGTGTTCTTCGTGGTGGTGGGTTTCGATCTCGCTGTCCATGATGGATTCGATCTCATGGGCATTCAAGTTGCCCGAGACCATCATGCGCAGATAGTCGGTAATGAACTCAATGACGTGATGGTCTGAGCCCACAGTGGGATATTTCTTGAAGATTTCCGACTGCTCCGGCTCTTCCACGTCCTTTTCAATCGCCATCAGGCCTTCTTTGCGAGCCTTCTGGAGAATGTCAAACAGCAGCGCCAAGAGTTCCATGTAGCGGGCCTTGGTGTATTTGCTGCCTTTGAAGCAGGCACCTAGTCCGGCGACGGTCTTCTTGATGACCTTCATCTGGTTATTCGCCAGGAACGCCCCCACGGTGGCGCCACCGATGGTGAGCATTTCCCAAGGGAGTGCGTGCAAAATCACACTGATGTTTCCGCCGTGAATAATGAACACGCCGAAAACGCAGCCAAGGCAAACAAGCCAACCGATGATTACGAACATAGCTTCATTGTGACAGGGAAGCCGGAGGCTTCAAGGGTTGAACAACGGGGCTTTTTGGCCCTTGCCTATCATATCGTCCAACCACGAAGCCAGCTTGAATTTCTATTCAAATAGGCCTCTGGCGCCCATGGAATATGCGCAAGTAGCTATCAATTTAATAGCTTAGTGCAGCAGAATGCCTCCGGCAGATGCTCCCTTGCCGGCGCGTGCCGGTGGGCTGCACAGTCCGCACTCAAAATGGCGGGAATTTTCATATGCCTCCGAGACAAAGTGGCCGCCGCACTTGGAGCACTTGGTCATGGAGAGCATGTTGTTGTCAATGAACTTGACCAGACGCCATGCACGGGTGATAGACAACAAGGGCTCCACACCGCAGGCCGAAATCTGCTCTGTGTAGAGACGGTAGGCCGCCATGATGGCGTCGATGTCTTCCATGGCGCTGACTTTGGTCAGGTACTCATACGTATTCTGGAAGAGAGACGCATGAATGTTGGGCTGCCATGTCAGGAACCATTCGGTCGAGAAGGGCAGTTGGCCTTTGCTCGGGGAACGGCCGGCAACTTCCTTGTACAGGCGTAGCAAGCGCTCATAAGACAACTCGGTTTCACTCTCCAGCACTTGCAGGCGCGCGCCCAGCTGAATCAAAGACACTGCGCGTTCCACTTGCTTGGAATCGTTCAAAACACTTTTCTGGGTTGCCATGGTGCTGCTCCTGGACTAAATCGGGTGGGGCTTTGGGGCTTTAGACGGCTTCGGCGAAGCGGCCGGCCATCAGGATGCTGGCGTGCAGCTTGGTGGTGGCGTCGTTGTCGACCTTGTTGACCGAGTGGTTGGTCAGCAGATTCCAGACGATGTCGTCATCAACACGGAAGCGGCACAGCAACATGTTGCCTGAAGCAATGCGCATGATTTGTGCGGGGGAGAGTGCGCCGATCAGGTCTGCAGCTTCTTCCGACATGCCCAAGCGGAACAGTGCTTCAGCTTTGTCTTGGCGGATGAGGGTTTGTGCCAGCATGAGGTAGGTCATGTTGGCTTCGCGGATCTCGGCGAGGATTTGTTCGTTACGCATGATTCAGCTCCTGGTTGGGGGCGATTTGTTTAAATCACCATGGAGCGAATTCTGGGCGGGAGGGCCCGGAACTTGAATCAGAAGATGGCTAATCCGCGTGTCAGAAACGCGTGAGCGCCCTGTAGGGAAAAATCCTACAAGCGCGAATCGGGCTTGGGCTGGGGCGGCGTGAGCCGGCACCTGTGCCTTGGATATCGGCAACCAGTGCGATATCTGAAGTGATCACCGTGCGCAAAGTAGCCCGCATGCGGGTGCGCAGACAAAAGTGCAAAACATCCCTTGACCCGCAGGCCCGGGAAAATCCCATCAGGCATAAGCCGGGGAGGCCCCCGACTTAGCCCTTGAGCAACTGCAGCACGCCTTGTGGCAACTGGTTCGCTTGCGCCACCATCGCAGTTCCTGCTTGTTGCAGGATCTGGGTGCGTGACAGGTTGGCAGTTTCCATCGCAAAGTCTGCGTCCTGGATACGTGACCGCGAAGCCGACAGGTTTTCGCTGTTGGTTTGCAGGTTCTCGATGGTGGTGAGGAAGCGGTTTTGGATCGCACCGAGTTGTGCCCGGTTTGCGCTCACGGAAGCCAAAGCCCCATCTACGACCAACAAGGCCGCATTGGCACCAGCCTGGGTGCTGATATCAATGGCAGCGACCGAAGACAGTGCGCTGCCGGCTGTGCCACCTGCGATCAATGTGCCGGTTGTATCGGTGCTTGAGATGGTGAATCCATTGGAGGAGTTCAAAGCCACTTTGCCGCCGATCGCTATGGCCACGTCCGTAGTCGCTCCGGGTGTACCACCCGTCGCAGGTTGGAAGCTCACCGGTGTCAATGCATCTTCACCGACCACAATCGCGCCCGTCATGCCGCCAGTGGTGTTCAGGTTCAACATCTTGATGTCGTCACCATCGGCTTGAGTCAATACCAGGTTGCCTGTTTTGTCGGCCACGGCGGTAATTCCCGTTGTGCCGCTTTGTGCATTGATTGCCTGCGCCAAAGGTGACAAGTCGCTCGCATTGTTCACGGTGGCTGACACCACGATCGGTGTCGAGTTGGCGCCGGTCAGCTGGAACTGAACGGAGCCTGTAGTGACGTTGGATATCGTTGCCTTGGTGGTGGCAATGGCGGTGACTCCACTCAGCGCAGTGAATGCGTTGATGGCGGTGGCGACAGTTTTGGCGCTGCTGCCGGCGGCGAGCGTGCCTGTTGCGGGAATGGTGTTGACGGTTCCATTGCCAGCCAAGGTCAAGGTCTGCGCAAGGAATCCGTTCACTGCGCCACCCAACGATGCACCTACTGCAGCGGTGGCCATGCTGGGCGAAGTAGCCTGAGAGTTGACCAGGTTGTTGCCCATGTCGATGGCCCGGGCGCTGGTGACGCTCACGCCGATGGTCTGGTTCGCGTTGGCGCCCACCTGGAACTGCTGGGTGGTGTAGCTACCGTCCAGCAGCTTCAAGCCGTTGAATTCAGTCTGGTTACCCACGCGGGCAATTTCGGTTGTGAGTTGCAACACTTCTTGTTGCAGGGCCAAACGGTCGCTCGCGCTGTTGGTGCCGTTGGCGGCCTGCACAGCCAGCTCGCGGATGCGCTGCAAGTTGCTCGATGTGCTGCCCAAAGCGCCTTCAGCCACTTGAGCCAGAGAGATACCGTCATTGGCATTGCGTGATGCCTGGTTCAGGCCACGGATCTGCGAGGTCATGCGGTCGCTGATCGCCAGGCCCGCAGCGTCATCTTTGGCGCTGTTGATGCGCAAGCCGGACGACAAGCGCTGCATGGAGGTGGTCAAAGACGCTTGAGATGCCGACAGATTGCGCTGCGCAGTCAGCGACTGGATATTGGTGTTGATAGTTGAGGCCATTGCGAAACTCCTAAAAAGAATGAACCGGCGTCGCCGCCGATTGCAAAGCCTGCTTACCCGCAGACAATCAGTAACGATGGGATGAATTCTGGAGATTCACGTTTTTGACAAAAACTTGATAAACGGCCGGAAAAGCAGCCATATCCAATCGGCTTAGCGAATCTTGATAGGGGTAAACCCTTGAATGCTAGAAGTGGGGTGGAAATACCCGGCTAATCGATTTTTCCGGGTGAAAGCAGCGTGTTATTGCCAGGCCGCTCTTGATTCACCTAAAGTTTTTTTGAGAACTCCCGAAAACAAAACCAACGGGTTCATAGCGGGCTCGTCGTCCGGAAGGCATCTCCTGGGGTGCGCCGGTCATGGTGTCAGCAGCAATGCTGGCGTTGAGATCGGCATTCCGCCGGATTAAGTGAGTCTTTTTAAGGAGTTACCAAAATGGCTTCCACCATCAATACCAACATCAACTCGTTGACCGCACAACGCAACTTGTCGATGTCCCAGTCTTCGTTGTCGACTTCCATGCAACGCCTGTCTTCCGGCTTGCGCATCAACAGCGCCAAGGACGACGCCGCCGGTCTGGCCATTGCAGACCGCTTTACCGCACAGATCCGTGGCAACACGCAAGCTGCCCGCAATGCCAATGACGGCATCTCCCTGGCGCAAACTGCTGAAGGGGCATTGGGTTCCATCGGTACCAACTTGCAACGTATCCGTGAACTGTCTGTGCAGTCTGCCAACGCGACAAACAGCGCCAGCGACCGCGCTGCTCTCCAGCAGGAAGTGGGTCAGTTGGCTTCGGAAATCGAGCGTGTTGCAACCCAGACCCAGTTCAACGGTATTAACCTGCTGGACGGCTCTTTCACTGCACAGGCTTTCCAAGTGGGTGCGAACGTGGGCCAGACCATCACTGTGTCCAGCATTGACTCTGCACGTGGCTCCGACTTGGGCAAGTACAACGGTGTCAACTTGACTAGCGTCAGCATTGGAACAGCCGACAGCACCGCCACTGCGCAAAACATCGTTATTGGCGGAACCACTTACAACCTGGGTAGCATCACCAACGATGCCAAGGTAATCGCCAACGCCATTACCGCCCAAAACATTGCCGGCATGACAGCGACTGCCAACAAGACGACGGTTGCTGGTGGTACCCAGGCAGTTACAACGACAACTGCAGGCACTGCAACTTTGTCCGTCAACGGTGTAACACTCACCTTGAACGCCACTACCGATGCGGCAACCAACCGTGCCAATGCGGTGACTGCTTTCAATAACGCATCTGCCTCTACCGGAGTCACTGCCAAAGATACAGGTTCGGGCGTGGAGTTGACTGCTGCTGATGGACGCAACATTGCAGTGTCCGGCTTCGCGCTGGGAACCGCGGTGGCGACGACCATTGCCGACTTCGGTCTGGCTGCAGAAGCGGTGACTGGCGGCACATTGAACATCGACTACGTAGCTCCTTCCGGTGTAACCGGAACGGTCTCCGCGACAGGCGATTGGACCTTGGCGGCAACCAACATTGCCAGCACCGGCACTGCGGTTAACTCATTGGATATTTCGACAGTGGCTGGCGCTAACGCTGCCATCAAGTCGGTGGATGCGGCTCTCTCCAACATCAACTCCAGCCGCGCTACGCTGGGTGCGATTCAGAACCGCTTCTCTTCCACGGTTGAGAACTTGCAGACTTCTGCAGAAAACTTGTCTGCTTCCCGCTCACGTATCCAGGATGCAGACTTCGCCTCGGAAACAGCCAACCTGTCCCGTGCGCAGATCCTGCAGCAGGCTGGTACTGCGATGGTGGCTCAGGCCAACCAGTTGCCACAGGGCGTCTTGGCTCTCCTGCGTTAAACCGGTTCAAGGGGCCGCCCCAAGCGGCCCCTCTTGGTTCTACAGCGACAACCGTTCATCCGGTTGTCGCTTTTTTATGGGCGTTTCATTTCAGTTTGGCGGGTGAATGCCGATTAATTGAGCCTTTAGAGGTCAAAGTGCCTCTCCATAATCAGGGCTGGTATCAGTCTGGAGGTTCGGGATGGCTATTTCTTCAACAGGTTTGGGCAGCGGGCTGGATGTCACCAGCATCATTTCGCAGCTCTCCGCGCTGGAAAAACAGCCGTTAAAGGCTTTGCAAACCAAAGCGACCAATCTACAGACGCAGTTGTCTACGGTTGGAATCATCCAGTCACAGGTATCAACCTTGTCGGCAGCGGCAACCAAATTGGGCAGCGTGCTGAACTGGAAGGGTGCCACTGCCACCTCGTCTAACACGGCCGCAGTGTCGGCGACTGCCGCCACGGGTGCCGCGGCGACGAGTTACAACGTGGAAGTTACAAAGCTGGCCAAGGCGCAGTCTTTGGCGCTACCAACCACCGTCGGCAGTACAGCCTTGCCCACAGCGACTGAGCAGCTGGGTTACGGCACTCTTTCCATCAAGGTGGGCAGCAAGGCGGCAGTCGATATCAATATTGCCGATGGACAGGGCACTTTGGCGCAGATCGCAGCCAAGATCAACGCGGTTTCCGGTCTGGGAGTGTCCGCAAGCGTCATTTCGGACGGCTCCGGCAAGGTCAATCTCATGTTGCGTGCGACAGATACCGGTTCAGATGGTGCATTTACCGTGACTGCGACCGAAGGAACCGGCGGTACCGTGAGTGTGCCCTCCAACCTTTCCCGCTTGTCTTACACCACGGGCAACTTTGCCATGGCGCAAAATCAGGCTGCCCAGAATGCAGAGGCCACCATCAATGGTGTCGCCGTGACCTCGTCCAAGAACACGTTGACAGACGTCATTGACGGCCTCAGTCTGACTCTGAGCCAGGTAACGACTACGCCGGTCGAGGTGACCGTGGCCAAAGACACGGCCAGCATCACCAAGAACGTGCAGGACTTCATCTCGGCCTATAACGCCTTGAATGCCACCCTGAACGACGCGACCGCCTACGACGCATCTACCAAAACCGCCGGTCCGCTACAGGGTGACTCGGTGGCCAACGGGCTTCAAAAAGCGCTACGCAGTCTGATGGGGTCTACGTCTGTCACTGGTTCCACGTTCAGCCGCCTGGCTGACGTGGGGATCACGTCCAAACTCGGTGGAGACTTGGAGCTGGACTCCAAAAAGCTGACCTCGGCGTTCAGCGATCTTCCCAATTTGCAATTGCTGTTTACGAATTTCGGAGGCGAAGACTCCAAAAATGGCTTCGGCCTGCGGATCAAGAACTTTGCGAACGGACTCTTGGCTGCCACCGGAACGGTTACCAACAAGACCAATGCAGTCAAGAAAGCCATCGACCTAAATTCGACCGAGCAAACCAAGGTGAATACTCGCGCATCCAACCTCGAGACGCGCTTGAAGGCGCAATACGCTGCACTGGATACCAAGATGGCCAGCCTCACCGCGCTGAACAGCTATGTGTCCCAACAAGTGACCACTTGGAACAAATCCACCAGCTAAGTTGCGTTAAGCGTTAAAAGTGGCAATGGCGCCCGTCAGTATTGCGCGGGTAGCTATAAAAGGCATAGCAGGCGGAAAACCCCGCCATTTCTGAGGGAGAAACACTTGATTTGTCGTAGCATCTGCCGATAACTAGAGCATCTCCTCAAGGAATCGCAGCATGTTTACCTCAGTCAGCTCCCGCTCAGCCTCTGCCTACAAGCGTGTAGGCATCGAGACCAGTGTTGACAACGCAGATCCGCACAAGCTGGTTGTCCTTTTGTTTGACGCGCTGAACCAGGCCTTGGGCGGCGCACGCCTTGCCATTCAGAACGGTGATGTTCCTGCCAAGTGCAAGCACATCAACCACGCGGTCCGCATTTTTGAAGAGGGCTTGATTGCACCCCTTAATCTGCAAGAAGGTGGCGAGCTTGCTGCCAACCTGCATGCCTTGTACACCTACTGTGTGCAACGCCTCACGGTCGCCAACATCAAGAGTGATGCCGGCATCATTGAAGAAGTTCAGCGTGTCATGGAGCCCGTCTCCAGCGGCTGGAAGCAAATCAACGGGAACGGCCCCGCTTACCTGCAACCGGTCTGAATCGCGGGGTCACTCCATGCCACAAATGCTGATTGACTTTTACAAGGCCATCGAAGACAGCAGCGCCAAAATGTTGGAAGCCGCCAAGGCAGAAGACTGGGATGGTGTCATGCGCTTCGAGGGAGCCTGCGCCGTGCTGATCGAACAACTCCGCCAACGGGCGCGCAGCGAAGAGCTGGATGCGGCGTCCCGGGCCGAGAAAACTCGGATCATGCAGCGCATCCTGCACAACGATGCCCAGATCCGTTATCTGGCCGAGCCATGGCTGGCCCATTTTGAGCAACGGTTCGAAGGACAGCGCCAGTTTTTGCACTGAAAACGGGCGGTTTTTCAGGCGCTGTTCTGCGCCTAGCTTCAGAGGTGCGTACGTAAGATGGTGGCCGACAAGGCTCTATCCGTACCACCTCCTTCATGGTCTCCCCGAACCCATCATCACCTGACGAGCTGAGGCACGCGTTGCGTCAGCTGCGCTCGGCGTTTGTGACGGTGGCCGTATTCAGCGGCTTCCTGAACCTGATGATGCTCGCCCCCTCGCTGTACATGATGCAGGTCTATGACCGCGTACTGGGCAGCCGCAACGAAACCACACTGTTCGTGCTGACGCTTCTGGTGCTGGGCGCTTATCTTTTCATGGCGGCGCTGGAGACCATACGCTCCTGGATACTGGTTCGGGTCAGTGCGCGCCTGGATCATTTGCTGGGCTTGCGCGTACTGAGTGCCACCTTTGAGCGCATGTTGCGACAACCCGGCAACAGCAGCACCCAGCCACTCCATGACCTGACGACCCTGCGCCAATCATTGACCGGCCCGGGTCTGATTGCTGTGTTTGATGCGCCTTGGGCGCCTTTGTATTTGTTGATCATTGCGTCCTTCTCCACAGAGGCCGCGATCTTCACCATGGCCGGTGCCTTGGTGCTGGTGGCCATCACCTGGCTCAATGAAAAGCTGGCCAAGTCTGCGCTGGGTGAGGCCCAGAAGTACAGCATGCAATCGCAGCGGGAGCTCAGTAGCCATCTGCAAAACGTTGAGGTCATTGAAGCCATGGGCATGCTGGGCCAGATTCAGCGCCGGTGGCAAAAGCTGCATACGCAAGAAATCGGACTGCAGGCCCGAGCAAGCGACCGGGCCGCGGTCATGGGCAACCTCACCAAATTTGTCCGAATCTCCATGCAGTCCTTGTCGCTGGGGCTGGCCGCCTTGCTGGTGCTGGAGGGCAAGATGACCGGGGGCATGATGATTGCCGTGTCTCTCCTGACCAGTAGAGCGCTGGCTCCGGCGGAGGGCTTGGTAGGCAACTGGGCCTCATTGGCTGCGACGGGGTCCGCGTACCAGAGACTCAAGGAGCTTTTGCATCTTTTCCCCGCGCGTCCGCCCGCCATGCCCTTGCCCGCACCGAGCGGGCAGGTTGCGTTTGAGAATGTCGCCACCGCAGCGCCCGGTGGCCGGACTGCCATCATCAAGCAGATCAGCTTTCAGTTGCAGGCCGGCGACTCGGTGGCAGTGATCGGTGCCAGCGGCGCCGGCAAGTCCACATTGGCACGCCTGCTGGTGGGCATTTGGCCCGCACTCTCCGGCACAGTGCGCCTGGATGGCGCAGACTTGTTCCGTTGGAACAAGCAGGAACTGGGTCCATACATTGGCTACCTGCCGCAGGACATCGAATTGTTTGACGGAACAGTGGCTGAAAACATTGCCCGCTTCGGCGAGATAGATCCGCAGCTTGTCGTGGTGGCCGCCCAGCGTGTGGGCTTCCATGAGCAAATCTTGCGCTTGCCACAAGGGTATGACACCCCGGTGGGTGCAGGCGGGGCGGCCCTCTCGGGTGGGCAGCGCCAGCGCATCGCGCTGGCACGAGCGCTGTATGGCGACCCGGTGTTGGTGGTGTTGGATGAGCCGAATTCCAACCTGGACGACATGGGGGAAAAAGCCCTCACGGACGCCATCAAAGACCTGTCCTCCCGGGGGCGTACCTCGGTCATCATCACCCACCGGCCATCAGCCTTGGGGGCCGCCAACAAATTGATGGTGCTGCGTGACGGTGTCATTGCTGCATTCGGCCCGCGCGAAGAGGTGCTGGCTGCCCTCAATGGCAGGGCGATGGAAGCGCCCGCGCCGGTACCCGCGGCAGCCAATTCTGCCGGGCCACCTCGTGGCGCGGTGCCGCCTGTCCTGGTCAACAAGCAGGCTCCGCCGGCCCCCGCGCCTGCCTTAGAGCCCGTGCGCGCGGAGCCACCTGCGCGCAAAGCTGCGCCCGAGCCCGATCCGGCGAGTGGCATGCCTCCGTTCAACCTCAAGTTCAGTGATTGACATGAGCACGTTGTTGAACGAATCCCCCTTCGGTACGACCGTCCAAGTCGACCTGAACGATGCGCGCCCGATCCGGTGGGGCTGGCTCTTGCTCATTTTCGGGTTTGGTGCCTTCATGGCTTGGGCGACCATGGCGCCCTTGGATGCTGCCGTTTCCTCATCAGGAACCGTGGTGGTAAGCGGCAGTCGCAAGCTGGTGCAGCCTTTGACCGGCGGAAAAGTGTCCGAGATACTGGTGGGGGATGGCGCGCAGGTGCAGGCAGGGCAGGTGCTTGTGCGATTGGACGACACCTCGGCCAGGGCCCAGCTGGATATTGTCCGTGGCCAATGGTTGGTGGCCATGGCAACCCAAGCTCGCCTGGAGGCTGAGCAGCGAGGGCGCGCTTCTATCGACTTTCCACCTGCTCTGTTGGAACTGGGCGAAGACACCCGCGTCGTCGAGGTCATGGCCCTGCAAAGCCGGCTTTTGGAGTCGCGCCGTCAGCTGCGCAGCAACGAATTGCAAAGCATGGAAGCCGCCCTGAGAGGCTTGGAATACCAGGTGCAAGGCCAGGAAGCTGCGAAGTATTCAAAAGAAACCCAGAGCCGGATGCTGCGTGAGGAACTGCGCAATCAGAAGTCCCTGGCGGATGATGGCTTCTACCCCCGCAACAGGGTGTCTGAGCAGGAGCGGCTGTTTGCCAGCATCCAAGGCGGCGTGGCGGAGGATCTCAACAGCGCTGGCAAGACACGCCAGGCCATTGCTGAGGGGCGCGCCAGAATTGCCGCCCGCCAGCAGGAGCAGCGCAAAGACATTGAGTCCCAGTTGTCCGATGTTCAGCGCGAAGCGGCCTCGTTGGAAGGACGCATGCGGGGGCTGGAGTTCGAGGTGAACAACGCGGAGGTGCGGGCACCTGTCAGTGGTACCGTCATGAGCCTGAGTGTCCATACGGTGGGCGGCGTGGTGAGCAATGGCATGCCACTCATGGAAATCTTCCCCAAGGACGACGTACTCCGGATTGAAACGCCCCTGGCCACCAACCTGATCGACAAGGTCAAGGTCGATATGGAAGTCAGCATCCTGTTCAGTGCACTGAATCAGTCAACCACGCCGCGTATCAACGGGCGTGTGGTCCAGGTCGCTGCCGATGCTGCGACGGATTCAAGGCAGAATGCCAATTACTTCAAGCTGATAGTTGAAGTGACGCCCGACGGAATGCAAAAATTGCAGCATCAGGAAGTGAAAGCCGGCATGCCGGCGGACGTTTTCATCAAAACAGGGGAACGCACATTCATGAGCTACCTGCTCAAGCCACTGACGGACCGCATGCACCGGGCCCTGATCGAGCCATGAAGCTGCTCAACACTCAGGTGGGTCGTATCGCACTGGCAAGTCTGGTTTGCTTGGGCGGGCTGTCCGCTGTGCATGGTGGTGAGTTCGAGAAAGCCTATGCGGCAGCTCTGGAGAACGATGCCAAGTTCCAAGCCGCCAAAGCTGCTTTGGCATCGGGGCAACAAGCCTTGCCCTTGGCTCGCAGCAGTGTGCTGCCGTCAGTGAACGCCACAATTTCAGAGACGTCTGTGCAGGGCACGCAAGACTATGACGTGGCCGGTGGCGCATCTAAATCCAACAACTTGGATTATCGGGCCCCCACACAAAGCATCAGTTTGCGGGCGCCATTGTTGAATTTGGAGGGCAGAGCTCGCGTCCGTCAGGCCAATGCGCAGGTGGGCAATGCCGAGGCTACTTTCCTGACCCGCAAGGCAGAACTGGTGGATCGACTGGCCGTGGCCTACCTGCAGCGCATGCTGGCGGAGGATGCTTTCCTGTCTTTGCACGCCCAAGTGCATGCCACAGTAGCCCAGCGCAACTTGATGCGCCGACGCTTTGAACAAGGTGAAGGTACCCGCACCGAGGTGGCAGAGGCCCGCGCCAACCTGAGCCTGACGATGGCGCAATGGGCTGATTCCAAAGACCAGATGACGAACGCCCGGGAACTGCTCAACTCTCTGACGGGCCTCAATCAGCCATTTCTGGTGCGCTTGGGGGATGAATTCACCCCGCCACCTCTCGTGCCCGCCACACTCCAGGAGTGGCAGGAGAAGGCGGTAGCTGCCAATCCTGACGTCCAAGCGCGCCGTTACCTCGTGGATGCTGCCGATGCCTTGGTTGCCCGGAGCAACGCGGGTCATATGCCACGGCTTGACCTGGTGGCCAGTGTTTCCAACAGCCGGAACGAATCGGTCAGCAGTCTCAATCAGACCGTCAACCAGAGTGCGATTGGTCTTCAGCTGAATATTCCGATTTACAGCGGCGGTGCAGTGAAAGCGGCGGTCACGCAAGCAATCGCTGAAAAATCAAAGGCTGAGGCGGAGTGGCTGAATGAAAAGCGAAGCCTTGAGGTGGAGGTGAGCCGTTTGTTCCAGGTCATTCAGACGGGCAAGTCCAAGCTGCTGGCGTATGAAGATGTACTGGACGCCAGTCGCACCGCGCTGGAGGGCACGCTCAAAGGGCAGGCTTCCGGGCTCCGCACCAACGCTGATGTGCTGGAAGCGGTGCGCAAGGTTTTCCAAGCTCAACGTGATCTCGCTCAGGCCCGCTACGACCACATTTTTCAACGCTTACGCTTGTTCAACAAGGCCGGAGTGCCAGCTGACTCAGTGGTGTCGTACATCGACGAGCTCCTGAGCCCGCAACGCGACACGCCCTGAGACTTCCACCATGGCTGCGTTCCAAGCGGTACATGCGACGCCTGTGGATGATTTGTTCCAGGCAGCTGTGCAGCACTTCACCAAGGGTGACTTTACCGGTGCAGACGAAGCGCTAGAGCAACTGATGAAACAAGAGCCTGACCATGCAGAAGCGCTGCATGTGCGGGGGCTTGTACAGCATCGACTTGGCCGCCACGCATTGGCGCTGCTGCTCCTTGAGAGAGCCTTGGTGCTTTCACCCCGCAATGCGGCCTTGCTGTCCAACCTGGGCTTGGTCATGCGTGCACTGGGGCGTCCGCAGGAGGCCTTGGACCTTTACGACCAGGCGCTGGACATTCAACCCGACTTTGCACAGGCCTGGGGTAACCGTGGCAACGCTTTGCGTGATGCTGGACAAAGTTTGCAGGCAATTGAGTCTTACCGCAAGGCGCTAGCGCTGCAGCCTGGATATGCCCAAAGCTGGCACGGCCTGGGACTGGCCTACAACGACCTGAAGCAATGGCAGGACGCAGTGGATGCGTTCACCCAAGCACTCTCTTGCCAAGCCGATATGACGGTGGCCTGCCTCGACATGGGCAACGCCCTGCGCGAGATGGAGCGCTTTGAGGAAGCCTTGGCGGCCTACGACAAAGCCGTAGATCTGCGGCCTTCCTATGCCGAAGCTTGGTCCAATCGCGGCGTGCTGCTCAAGCGAATGGGCCGCATGCAGGAAGCCTTGCAGAGCTACCAAAAGGCTATTGCCCTGGAGCCGGACTTCATCGACGCGCTGGTGAACTGCTCCACCTTGTTCAAAGAGATGATGGACCTGGATGCTTCCATGGCCATGAACCGCCGCGCGCTGGCATTGAAGGCGGACAACAGCGGTGCCCATTTGAACCTCGCCATCTGCCACCTGTTGCGTGGCGAGTTCGACGAGGGCTTTGCGCACTATGAATGGCGCTGGAAAACCGAGCAGCTGCAGGCATCGGTTCGCCCCTTCGTCCAGCCTTTGTGGACAGGTGAGCAAAGCCTGCAAGGCAAAACCATACTCTTACATGCGGAGCAAGGCTTGGGCGATACCGTGCAGTTCTGCCGCTACGCCAAGCTGTTGAAGCAACGGGGTGCCCATGTGGTCATGGAAGTCCAGCCGCCCTTGCTGCCACTTTTGCATTCGCTGGAAGGGGTGGATGTTTGGTTGCGGCAGGGCGATCCCCTCCCTGCATTCGATTACCAGTGTCCATTGCTCAGCTTGCCGTGGGCTTTGAAAACGACTCCTGCAACGGTGCCAACGGCGACTCCCTATCTGGCCGCAGACGAGCAGTTGGTCGTCCAATGGGGCCAGCGTGTGGGTCCCTCCTCACGCAAACGTGTGGGGCTGGTCTGGTCCGGTCGGCCGGAACACAAGAATGACCACAACCGATCGATGTCTCTGCAGCTCCTGGAGCCGCTCTTGCGAATGGATGCCGAGTTTCATTGCCTGCAAAAGGAGTTCAGGGCGGCTGATCTGGCGCTGGATCCCGCTGCCATGGGCATCCGGCTTTGGGCCGATCAACTCACCTCGTTCGCAGAAACAGCGGCGCTCATCTCCCATATGGATCTGGTGATTGCGGTCGACACTTCAGTAGCTCACGTGGCGGCAGCGCTAGGCAAACCGGTGTGGTTGATGCTGCCCTATAGCCCTGACTGGCGCTGGTTGCTGGGCCGGGACGACAGCCCGTGGTACCCGGAAATGCGCGTCTACCGTCAGGACACAGGGTCTGATTGGGCCGGTGTGGTGCAGCGGCTGCAGGCCGCACTCAGCCAGCCAGTTCCCGCAAGCGCGCTTTGAGCTGGGCCAACTCGGCTTGAGCTTGGGCCGCAACCTGCTGGGCATGGTTCAGGCGGTGGTCTACAAAGTTGTCCCATACGCAGGGCGGGTAGCTGAAATGGGCTTGCAGGTCCAGATGTTCTTTGGCCAGATAAAACCGGTTCACCGCATCGAAGTACACAAACACATACCCGGTGTTCAGCAGCAGGTGCTCCCACTCGCCATAGTTGGCCTGGGGCCGGTTGGGCAGCACGCTCTCCAGCACGATCAGCCAAGGGCGGAAGCGGCTTCGATCCAGTCCGTTGAGTGCTGACTTCTCTGCGCCCTCCACGTCAATGCTCAGCAGATGCACCTCGCCTTGGGGGCGGTATTTCTCCAGCAGGCTATTCAGGGTCACCAGGGGCACCGTGTAGCTCTTGACTTCGCGCCCCTCGCGCTGGTGCATGGCTACGATGTCGGGCGCGATGGTGGCGGCCTGGTCGTTCCAGGGGAATTCGTTGAAGGTCACTTCACCATCGGATTCACCGACGGCGGCGCCCACGAGGATGTCTTCCGGGCGATGTTTGGCCCATTGCGGGTGCAGCCGCGCTTGGGGTTCGACCACAATGCCACGCCAGCCACGCTGGTAAAGCGCGCAGGTGTTGCTGTCTGAGATGGGCATGTAGCCGCCCACGTCCACATAAAAGCCCTTGTCTACCGCAGCCAAGGCCCGGTTGATCATGACATCTTCAAAGTTCCGGGTGAACGACAGGTAGGCCATGGGCGGAGCTTAGTTCTGGATGGAGATTTGTTCGCGGGTAGGGTCCGTGCTGTGTACCGCCAACACGTTGATACCCATGGGGAAGGTCTGGTAGCCGTGCTCTTCCAGAAATTTCAACAGAGCCACTTTGTCGGTCTTGATGGACTCGATCAGCATTACGGGCTTGTGTCTCATGATGGTGTTGCGCCCTCCGGCCAGCGCTTCCAGCTCCATGCCTTCCACATCAATTTTGATGAAGTCAAGGCGTTTCAAATCCAGCGAGTCAATGGTCAGCATGCGCACCCGCTGGTTGCGCTCCGCATTGATAGCTTGGCCGATGAACTCGCTCTTGGCCGTTTGGCGCAGCTCCAGACTGCCGAAGCTTGCAGGCTGCAGGTAGTCGGGCACCGGGATGTCCAAAACGCCTTCTTCGGCCCCGATCGCGCCATGAATGGCTTTGGCGTTGAAACAGTTGTTGATGGCGATGTTGCCGGCCAGTGCGTAATAGATGCGCTCCTGCGCCTCAATGGCAATCACGCTGCCACGCCCATAGAGAGCTTTCGCCCACTCCACGGTATGGACCCCGAGGTTGGCGCCGCAGTCCAAGCCCACGACGCCATCGCCGAAATGTTTGTGCCGGATGTTGAGTAACTTGATGGCAGCGCCTACTTCGTCCGGGTCAAAGCACCCTTGGTTGAAGAGCTGCCAGCCCACACCGTAGCCGCGCGTGGCGTCGATCATGCGGTAGTCGTTTTTGTTGGTGATCAGCGTGCCCTGGCTGGTGGACAGGATCACAAAGGGCGACGGGCGTTTGACGTAGTTCATGGTGTTCGGGGCTTGCGGGCCCGGGCAGCTTTGGCAACATCGGCCACCAGCGCCGCGACCGGCTCTGCCCATGCTCCCCGGGCAGATTGGCGGTACAGGCGCGCAGTGGGATACCACGGTGAGTCTGCCCTAGAGAGCAACCACCGCCAATCCGGAATAAGTGGCAAAAGTACCCGCACTTGGCGGCCTAAGCCGCCTGCAAGGTGGGCTACCGAGGTGTCCACGGTGACCAGTTCATCCACTTCGCTGAGGATGGCTGCGGTGTCTTCAAAGTTCTGAATCTCAGGGCTGAGGTTCAGCAGCCTGCACCCATCGGATAGCTTGTCGATTTGCGCGAGGGCATCGCCCTTTTGTACGGAAAGGACGTCCACTCCTTCCAGCCGCAACAATGCTTCCAGATGCTTGAGGGCCAGTGAGCGGTTGGCATCGTTGCCGTGGGTGGGGCGCCCTGCCCACACCAGTGCCACGCGGTAGGCGGGCGCGGGCCCCAGTCGCGTGCGCCAAAAGGTGCTGCGCTCGGGCAGCGCGCTCAAGTAGGGGACATTGGCCGGGATGGTGTGCACCTCGGTGCCGAAAGCAGCAGGCAAACTCAGAAGCGGGCACTGCAAGTCAAAGGGTGGAAGCTCACTACCATTTGGAATCAAGTGGGCTATGCCCTCCACGCGCCCGGCAATGCTCTGCACATCACTTTGCACGACGAGCAAGACCTTGGCCCCCTTGGTCGCCAGCAGCGGCAGGTAGCGCAAAAACTGGAACGTGTCTCCAAAGCCCTGTTCTGCGTGGACCAGAATGGTTTTGCCAGAGAGGTCCTGCCCAGTCCACAAGGGCTGAGGAAAGAGCCTGACTTCCTTGGCATCCGGCTGGCTCCAGCGGCTCTCGTAATGTCGCCATCCAGCAGCCAGATCGCCGGTCAGCAACTCCAACAATGCTTCATGGAGGGCAGCTCTGATGTGGCCCCCCGCCAATTGTTGTGCGCGGCGGAAGGTTTGCAGGGCATCTTCAAACAAACCATTTTCTTTGAGCGCGATGCCCAGGTTGTACAGGTATTCGCTGGAGCTGGGTACCAACGCTACGGCCTTGCGGGTGGCTTCCAGCGCCTCGGGCCAGCGGTGCAGGGCACCCAGTGTGTTGCCGAGGTTGGCTTGGGCTTGGGGACTTTGGGGCGCCACATGGACTGCGGTGGTCTGGTAGCGAAGTGCACGCTCGAGATCGCCAGCAGCCTTGAAAAATGCGCCCGTGTTCGACCAATTTTCGGGGTCATTGGGGCTTTGCCTGCAAGCTCGCGAACCCATCATGAGAGCGGCATGGGTGTCGCCGGCGCGGAAAGCGGCAATGGCCAGGGCGCTCGCTGCGCGGGCATGGGTAGGGCACTCACGCAGGGCCTGCCAGAACGCGGGGCGTGCCAGTGCCGGCTCATTGCGCTCCAGCAGCACACGGCCTTGCTCCACGAGGGCATGGGCCGCCTGCTGACGCTGCTGGCCAGCGGCAGACTGCGACTGCGCCAACTCATTCAAATCCTTGGTCAGGCTTTGCAGCACCGATGCCCAGTCCCGGTAGGCCGGTTGGCGCAGGATACGCACACTGGGGTACCAGGGGGAATCCTCGCGGTGCAAGAGCCACCGCCAATCCGGCATCCAGGGAATGAGCAGCCACACCGGCAAGCCCAAGGCGCCTGCTACATGGCAGATGCTGGTGTCTACACACACGAGCAGGTCTACATGCACCAGGGCTGCTGCGGTATCGCCGAAGTCTTTGAGCAGCGGCGCCATGTCGGTCACCTTGGCGCGCTGTGCAGGAGTCAGTGTGTCCAGATCCGCACTTCGGGCACCGACCTGGAAAGAGAAGAAATGCACACCGTCCAAGTCCCACAGTGCAGAGAGCGCGGAGAAGTCCATCGAGCGGTTGGCATCGTTCTTGTGGGTGGGGTTACCCGCCCAGACAAGGCCCACCCGCAGCTTGCCCTGCATCTCCGGTTTCTGAAAATTCGACTCCCAATTGGCACTGCGACGATGGTCGAGCTTCAAATAGGGAATGGCTTGTGGAATGTTGAGTGCGTCGGTGCCGGGCAGCGCAGGGCCCAGCAAATGCGGCAGGCTCAACAAAGGGCACACCACATCAAAGTGCGGTGTGCGCGCTCCTTCGTGCACCAGTTCCACATTGGCTGGCAGCACGGTCAGCGAAGTCAAAGACTCCTGAATCAATAGCAGCACGCGCAGAGCCCGCTTGGCTGCGAGGTCGATATACCTTAAAAACTGCAGGGTGTCGCCCAAGCCTTGCTCGGCGTGGATAAGCAGAGTCTGGTCGGGTAAGGGCTGGCCTTGCCAGAGGGGCTTGGGGGTCTGCAGGCGCTTGGAGGGGAAGTCCGGTACGTCAAAGCGGCGCTCGTAGTCGGCAAAGCCGCCGGGCAGGTCACCGGCGAGCAGCCTTGCCAGACCGCGGTTGTAGATCAGGCCTGCGTAGTCCGGACGTACTGCGATGCCTCGCTCAAAACAGGCGAGGGTGCCCGGCAGGTCGCCCACGGCTTTGAAGTAGGCGCCGCAATTTGACCAATTTTCGGGGTCATTGGGGCTTTGCCTGCAAGCTCGCGAACCCATCATGAGAGCGGCATGGGTGTCGCCGGCGCGGAAAGCGGCAATGGCCAGGGCGCTCGCTGCGCGGGCATGGGTAGGGCACTCACGCAGGGCCTGCCAGAACGCGGGGCGTGCCAGTGCCGGCTCATTGCGCTCCAGCAGCACACGGCCTTGCTCCACGAGGGCATGGGCCGCCTGCTGACGCTGCTGGCCAGCGGCAGACTGCGACTGCGCCAACTCATTCAAATCCTTGGTCAGGCTTTGCAGCACCGATGCCCAGTCCCGGTAGGCCGGTTGGCGCAGGATACGCACACTGGGGTACCAGGGGGAATCCTCGCGGTGCAAGAGCCACCGCCAATCCGGCATCCAGGGAATGAGCAGCCACACCGGCAAGCCCAAGGCGCCTGCTACATGGCAGATGCTGGTGTCTACACACACGAGCAGGTCTACATGCACCAGGGCTGCTGCGGTATCGCCGAAGTCTTTGAGCAGCGGCGCCATGTCGGTCACCTTGGCGCGCTGTGCAGGAGTCAGTGTGTCCAGATCCGCACTTCGGGCACCGACCTGGAAAGAGAAGAAATGCACACCGTCCAAGTCCCACAGTGCAGAGAGCGCGGAGAAGTCCATCGAGCGGTTGGCATCGTTCTTGTGGGTGGGGTTACCCGCCCAGACAAGGCCCACCCGCAGCTTGCCCTGCATCTCCGGTTTCTGAAAATTCGACTCCCAATTGGCACTGCGACGATGGTCGAGCTTCAAATAGGGAATGGCTTGTGGAATGTTGAGTGCGTCGGTGCCGGGCAGCGCAGGGCCCAGCAAATGCGGCAGGCTCAACAAAGGGCACACCACATCAAAGTGCGGTGTGCGCGCTCCTTCGTGCACCAGTTCCACATTGGCTGGCAGCACGGTCAGCGAAGTCAAAGACTCCTGAATCAATAGCAGCACGCGCAGAGCCCGCTTGGCTGCGAGGTCGATATACCTTAAAAACTGCAGGGTGTCGCCCAAGCCTTGCTCGGCGTGGATAAGCAGAGTCTGGTCGGGTAAGGGCTGGCCTTGCCAGAGGGGCTTGGGGGTCTGCAGGCGCTTGGAGGGGAAGTCCGGTACGTCAAAGCGGCGCTCGTAGTCGGCAAAGCCGCCGGGCAGGTCACCGGCGAGCAGCCTTGCCAGACCGCGGTTGTAGATCAGGCCTGCGTAGTCCGGACGTACTGCGATGCCTCGCTCAAAACAGGCGAGCGCTTCGGGCATGGCGTGCTTCTCAGACCACAGCCTCGCCAAGGTGCCCCAGGCGTCTGCGTTGGTCGGGTCGGCACGCAACACAAGGGTGAGTTCACTGCGGGCTCGCTCCATCTGTTGGAGCTCCAGCAGGCACTTGGCCAGCATGAAGCGGTATTCCCCCAGCTGGGGTTGCAGGGAGGAGGCGGTTTCGAAATAGTTCAGGGCTTTGTCAAAAGCCCCTTGGCTGTACAGCAGGTTGCCGAGGTTGTTGTGCGCTGAGTGAAAACGTGGGTCCAGGGTCAGTGCGTGCTGGTAGGCTTGTGCCGCGTCTTCGAGTCGTCCCAAGGCCTTGAGTGCCACGCCCCGGTTGGTATGCGCTTTCGCCTCTTGGGGAACCAACGAAATCAGCTGTTCGAACAGATCCAGCGCCTGCTGGTGCTCCCCTATGCTGTTGCACAGGATGCCCAGATTGTTCAGTGCATTGAGGTGCTCCGGTTCTTCCCGGAGCAGCGCTTCATACGCCTGGCGGGCGGCATCACCAAGCCCCGCACTTTGCAGTGACAGGGCCCGGGAAAACAGTTCATTCGATTCCTGTTTCGGTTGCCGTCCGGCCATTGAGCGTGTTTAGGTCCATTGGAAATCGGAAGCGCTGAGCGCTGCCGCGGAACTTCCAAGCAAAGTGAGCTTCATGTCGGCTGCGCCGTTGCCATCGGAGTCGATAAGCAGTGTACCGGTAGAGGTTCCACTGTTATAGGCCCAAGTAGCCTGTGCATTGCCCGTATTACTGAAGCTACTCACGATGCTGAAGGTGCCGTTTCCAAGGCCTTCAAACACGAGTTTGTCCTGACCGACCACGAAGTCGTTCACAGTATCCGCCACGGTCACGCTGGATTGCAGCGTGTCGCGGAACACAAAGCGGTCCGCGCCACTGCCACCGATCAGGGTATCGGCACCGTTGCTGCCGACCAGGGTGTCGTCGCCTGCGCCGCCGTTCAGCGTAGAGCCCACAGTCGCCAATGCCAGGGTGATGGTGTCATCTGCTGCACCACCGATGATGCTTTCAATGCCGGTGGCGGTCACATTGTTGGCGCCGGTGCCTGAGAGCGTGAGTTTGTCTGCACCGGCACCCAGATTGAAGGTCACTGAGTTGGCAACCTCGCCCAAAGTAATGTCGTCATTACCACCCGAAGCAATCAGGGTTTCCACACCCAGGATGGTCAACTGGTTGGTTCCGCTGGCGGCAAGCGTCAAGGTGTCGCTTGCGCCACCCAGATCGATGGTCGCACCGGTGATGGCGGTGGTGTAAGTGATGCGATCGCTGCCACTGTTGCCGTTGAGGAACTCAACGCCTGCCACAGACACGGTG
Organism: Curvibacter sp. AEP1-3; assembly: GCF_002163715.1. Lineage (GTDB taxonomy): Bacteria > Pseudomonadota > Gammaproteobacteria > Burkholderiales > Burkholderiaceae_C > Allorhodoferax. Next base: position 2,133,415 of record NZ_CP015698.1, on the reverse strand, counting down.
TTCACACCGGAAGACAGGTTCAAGGTATCGCTACCTCCTGCCAGGTTGATCAAACCGCCGGAAAGCGTAGTGCTCAGGGTCACCGTATCTGCACCGGAGTTGCCGACGATGGTTTCCACACCGGATGCCGTGAAGGTATTGGTGAAGTTGCCCAGGTTCAAGATGTCAGTACCACCCGCCAGGTTGTAGGTGGTGCCGTTGACAGCGGCAGTGAGTGTGATGGTGTCTGCTGCTGCGTTACCGGTGACCGTTTCAATCGTGCCGTCGGAAAGACTGAAGTTGTTGATTCCGTTGAAGAGGCGCAACTCATCGACCCCGTCACCGCCTGTGAGGCTGGTGGCACCTGTGATTACCGCGCCAAATGTCACGATGTCACTGCCCGTACCACCGATGATGGTCTCGACATTGGATGCGGTGAAGTCGTTTCCGTCGTTGCTGAGAATGATCTTGTCGCCCAAGGTTCCAAGATCAATCACATTGCCTGTCAAACCGGCTGTGAAGGTCAGGGTGTCAACAGCGCCGGAGCCCAGCACGCTTTCCACGTTCATGACGGTCAGGGTGTTGGCGCCCGTGCTGGCCAAAACCAGCTTGTCGGTGCCGGCACCCAAGTTATACACACCTGCAGTCTGTGCGGCGGTCATGGTGATTGTGTCCGCACCCGCATTGCCCGTGAGTGTCTCTACACCCGCTACGCTTGCCGTATTGTTAAAGTTGGCGAGGTTCAGGATGTCGGTGCCCGAGCTGAGGTTGATCACGCTGCCCACTGCTTGGGTGGTAAGCGTGATCGTGTCAGCGCCGGAGTTGCCGGTGATCGTTTCCACGTTGGCCAGTGTTGCCACGTTGGTGAAGTTGCCGAAGGTCACCGAATCTGCACCGGCGCCCAAGCTGTAGGTGTTGCCGGTTGCTCCGTTGGTGCTCAGCGTGACCAAGTCTGACGCGGAATTGCCGATCACGGTTTCCACCGAGTTGGTCACCGTGATGTTGTTGACGCCATTGAACAGTCGCAGTACGTCTGTCCCGGCACCCAGGTTGAAGGATCCACCTGCAGCAACGTTGCCCAAGGTGATGTCGTCCGCCCCGGCATTGCCCACAACAGTTTCCACACCAATCGCGGTCAGCGTATTGTCAAAGTTGCCTAGTGTGAGTGTGTCGACCGTACCGCTTCCCAAGTCAAAACGCCCGGCCGTTGTTTGCGTCAGGAAGGTGATCTTGTCGTCAGAGCTGCCGCCGACCACACTCTCCACATTGGACATGGTGAATGTGTTGGCTGCAGTTGCCAAGTTAAGCTTGTTGGTGCCGCCACCGAGGTCGATCACTGCACCGGTCAGACCGGTTGCGAGTGTCACCGTGTCATCCGCAGCATTGGTCGTGATGGTTTCGGCATTAGACACCGTCAGGGTATTTGTGCCCGAACTCGCCGTCAGGGTCAGGGAGTCTGCCCCGGAACCCAGATTGATAATGGCAGCGGTGGTATTGGACGTCACCGTGACTGTGTCTGCGCCGGTGCCACCCGTAATGGTCTCCACGTTCGCCAGGGTAACGGTGTTGCTGGCTCCGGTCAGTGTCATTTGGTCCACACCGGCTCCGAGGTCAAAGCTGCGGCCTGCAACCGCTGCGCTCAGCGTGATGACGTCATTCGCGCCACCGGCAACCAGTGTCTCAATGTCGGTGTTCAGCGTCAGTGTGTTGGCGCCGGAAGTAGCCAACACCAGTATGTCCGTGCCCGCGCCCAGGGAGATGTTGGATCCGCTCACTGCGCTGGACAACGTCACCGTGTCATCTGCGCCCAGACCCACAATGGTTTCGATGTTGCCTGCAGTAAGGCTATTGGCGCCGGATGCCGAGAGCGTCAGTTTGTCTATGCCGGCACCGAGGTCAAAGGTCTGACCGGTCACGCTGTTCCCCAGCGTGATGAAGTCTGCGCCGGCATTGCCCACCAGTGTTTCGACGTTTGTCACGGTCAAGGTATTCGCGCCGTTGAACAGGACCAGTTTGTCACTGCCATCACCCAAGTTGATGGTTCCCACGGAGACTGCTGCTGTCAGCGTGATCGTGTCGACCAAGGTACCGCCCAACAGGGTTTCGATGGAGTTGCCCAGCGACAGCGTGTTGGCAAAGTCGCCCAGTTGAACGATGTCGGTACCCGAGCCCATGTCGATACTCAGCCCGGATGCGGCTGTAGCCAAGGTGAGCGTATCAGCGCCTGTGCCACCGACAATGGTCTCGATGTTGGAGACAGTGAGACTGTTGGCACCGTTGGCCAAGGTCAGTTTGTCGGACCCGCCGCCCAAGTCCAGAGCCGCATTGGTCGCCAGGCTTCCCAGGGTAATGGTGTCCACACCGGTACCCGCAAGTATCGATTCGGTGTTGCTCACTGTCAGGGTGTTGGGGCCGTCTACCAAAGTCAAGACGTCTGCGCCGGAGCCGAGGTTGTAGGTGCCACCGGATTGGGCCGCGGTCAAGGTCACCAAGTCCGCACCGGTGCTGCCTGTCAGGGTCTCCACGCCGCTCAGGGTAACAGTGTTGCCTGCGCCAGCCAGTGTCAGTGCGTCAGAGCCTCCGCCCAGGTTGTACACGTTGCCGTTGACGGCTGCGCTCAGCGTGACGAGGTCTGCCCCTGAGTTGCCCACGACAGTTTCGATGTCACCACCCAAGGTCAAGTTGTTGCCACCATTGGCCAGGTTCAGGATGTCGGTACCGCCACCCAGCACAATGCTGGTGGTGCCTGACAGGCCTGCGCCCAGAGTTACGGTGTCATTGCCGTTGTCACCGGTGATGGTTTCCACGCCGGTTGCAGTCAGGGTGTTGTTGAAGTTACCCAATGTCAACGTATCTGCACCAGAACCGAGACTGTAGTTGCCTGCCGTGGTCTGAGTGGTCAGAGCTACCGTGTCCGCACCGGCACCGCCAGTCACGGATTCCACGTTGCCCAAGGTCACCGTGTTTGCGCCGGTCCCTGTTGCCAAAAGCGTGAGGGTATCGGTTCCCGAGCCGAGGTTGTATACAGCGCCTGTTACGGTGGTGCTCAACGCAATCGTGTCGTTTGCATTGCCGCCCACCAGCGTTTCAACGGTGTTGCTGAGGGTCAGCGTGTTATTGAAGTTGGCCAGAGTCAGGGTGTCGGTGCCACTGCCCAGGTCGAACGAGCCTCCGGTACTTCCTGCCGTCAGCGTTACTGTGTCATTGCCTGTACCGCCCGTGACCGTTTCGATGTTGGCAGCGGTGACGTCGTTGGTGCCATTGGCGAGCACCAAGCGGTCCGTGCCGCCGCCCAGGTCGTAGGTACGGCCGGTGACTGCGCTCGACAGGGTGATGAGGTCCGCGCCGGAGTTGCCGATCAGGGTTTCGATATCAGCGCCAACGGTCAGTGTGTTGGCTGCATTTGCCAGCGTCAGGGTGTCAGTGCCGGAACCCAGCACGATAGATCCCCCGGTGACTGCTGCCCCCAGAGTCACACTGTCGTCGCCGGAGTTGCCAGCAATGCTTTCGGCGCCGGACACAGTCAAGGAGTTGGTGCCGTTGGCCAGGGTAAGCACGTCTGCGCCGGAACCCAGATCGAAGACGCCGCCCGTGATGGTGGTGGACAGGGTGATGTTGTCAGCGCCCGAGCCGCCTTTCAGGGATTCCACGTTCGACAGGGTCACCGTGTTTGCACCGGTACCGGTGGCCAGCAACACCAAGGTATCCGTACCCGAGCCCAAGTCGTAGGTGTTGCTTGCAGCTACAGCTGTCAGAGTGACCGTATCGTTCGCGGTTCCGCCCACCAGGCTTTCAATCGCAGCGTCAATGGACAGGCTGTTGTTGAAGTTGGCCAGGGTCAGTACGTCGGCGCCTGCACCCAGGCTGACGGAGCCGCCGGAAATTGCGGTAGTCAGAGTGATCAGATCATCACCGCTGTTACCCACGATGGTTTCCACATTGCCCAGCGATACAGTGTTGTTCGCGTTGAACAGGTTGACGCGGTCAGCACCTGCGCCGAGGTCGAAAGTGCCGCTGGTTTGGGCTGCACTCAAGGTCAAGGTGTCGGCACCTGTGCCGCCCAGGATGGACTCTATGCCACCCACGGTCAGTGTGTTGGCGCCATCAGCAAGGGTCAGTTGGTCGTTGCCGGTACCCAGGTCGTACACATGACCGCTTACCGCACTGGTCAGCACGATGGTGTCGGCAGCCGAGCTGCCGGCCAAAGACTCGATGGAGCCGTTCAGGGTCAGGGTATTGGCCCCCAATCCGGACAAGGTCAGCCGGTCTGCGCCAGCGCCCAAGTCGTAGGTGTTGCCGGTGACGGCACCGTCCAAGGTCAGCGTGTCGGCGCCGGAGTTACCCAGCACGCTTTCGACGTTGCTGCTCAGGGTGAAGCTGTTGGCTGCATTGGCCAGGATCAGGGTGTCGTTTCCACCGCCCAGATTGAATGCACCAGTGCTCACGCCACCATTGAAGGTCACCGTATCCGCACCTGAGCCGCCGGTGATGGTCTCTACCGTGTTGCTTGCTGTCAGGCTGTTGGTGCCATCTGCCAAGGTGATGGCGTCCGTGCCAGAACCCAGGTCGAAGTTGCCTGCGGTCACAGTCGTGAGCAGGGTGATGACGTCAGCGCCAGCGCCACCGGTAATGCTCTCCAGGTTGGAGGCTGTGACCGTGTTGCCGCCTGCTGCCAGGAACAATTTGTCCACGCCGACACCCAGATCCAATTGAGCACCTGCTACCGCTGCACCGAAGGTGATGACGTCGGCACCTGCATTGCCTTCCACAGACTCCACATTGGTGAGTGTCAAGGTGTTGCCGCCGGTGGCGAGGGTGACCTTGTCACCGGTGCCGGCGCCGAGATCCACCACCGCATTGAACGGGCTGGCATTGGTCATGGTGATGACGTCATTGCCGTTGCCGCCAGTCAAGGACTCCACGTTGTTGATGGTGGCTACGTTGCCGCCGTCGGCTAGCGTCAGGCGGTCACTGTCATTGGAGCCGGCCAGGTTGACCGTGCCCCCGGACAGGGTGGTGGTCAGGGTGACCACATCATTGCTGCCATTGCCAATCACGGATTCAACGTTTGCCAAGGTTACGTTGTTGTTGCCCGCGCCGGAGAGTTGAACGGTGTCGTTGCCTCCGGCAAGATCCATGTTCGCACCATTGATGGCGGCTCCGAGTGTGACGTTGTCATCCCCGGCGTTGCCAATGATGGATTCCACGTTGGAAGCCGTAAGCAGGTTGGTGCCACTGGCGAGAGCGAGGCTGTCGGATCCACCCGCCAAGTCATACACTCCGCCGGAAACAGCTTGGGTCAGTGTCAAAGTGTCGGCTGCTGCGCCGCCGATGACCTGTTCCACACTCGCGTCCAAGCTCAAAATGTTGGCCGCAGCGCCGGAGAGGGTCAGCCGGTCCACGCCGGCACCCAAGTTGAAGACACCACTGCTTTGCGCTGCACCCAAGGTGATGGTGTCTGCGCCTGTGCCGCCGGTCAGTGTCTCCACGCCGGTTGCGGTCAAGTTGTTGCTGCCGTTGGCCAGGATCAACTGGTCAGATCCGCCTGCCAGATCGATGTTGCCATTGCTGATGACGGAGCTGAGCGTCACGATATCGACACCCGAGTTTCCGATGATGGTCTCGACATTGCTGGCAGACAGCGTGTTGGCGCCGTTGGCCAATGTCAATTTGTCGGTGGTACCGCCACCCAAGTCGATCAGCAAGTTGGTGGTCACGGTGGTCAGGGTCACTTCATCCGTGCCGGAGCCGCCCACAATGCTTTCTACGTCGCTGGCGGTAATGGTGTTGGTGCCGCTGGCCAGAGTCAAACGGTCTGTGCCGGCCCCCAGGTTGTAGACGGTGCCGGTGGTTGCTGCTGTCAAGGTGATGTTGTCAGCCAGCGTACCGCCAGTGACTGTTTCAACCGTTGCGTTCAGGGACAGGGTGTTGGCTGCGTCGGCCAGAATCACTCGGTCTGTTCCGCCGCCCAGATCCACCGAAATGCCGCTTACCGCTGCAGTGAAGGTTACCGTGTCGTTCACCGAGCCACTGCCGGCAATGGTTTCAATATTGTTGACGGTGACGGTATTGGCGCCTGCGCTGGAAAGGATCAGTTTGTCACCTGAGCCTACGCCCAGATCGTAGGTTTGGCCTGTGACGGCACCACCCAATGTCACGATGTCATCACCGGCACCTCCGACCAGGCTTTCGACCGAGGCCGCTACTGTCAGAGCGTTACCCGAAGCGCCCAATGTGAGCGTGTCGGTGCCCGCGCCCAGATCAATGGAGCCACCGCTGACGCTGGTGGCCAAGGTAATACTGTCGTCGCCGCTGCCGGTCGCCTGAATGGTCTCGACGTTGCTAACGGTGAGTGTGGTTCCGCCAGCAGCCAAGGTCAGGCTGTCTGCGCCCGAGCCGAGGTCGATGCTGGCCCCGCTGATGGCCGCACCCAGTACCACCGTGTCCGCTGCGCTTCCGCCGGTGATGGTTTCAATGCCTGTGGCGGTCAGTGTGTTGGCACCCGCACCGGACAGTGTGAGTGTGTCGGTGCCGCTGCCCAAGTCAAAGATGGCATTGGTGACGGCAGCGCCCAAGGAGATAGCGTCAGCCAATGTGCCGCCAACGATGCTTTCAATCCCTGACACCGATACGGTGTTGGCAATGTTGGTCAGCGTGAGCGTATCCGCACCAGAGCCGCCCACGATCGATTCGACGTTAGTCGTTGTGATGGCGTTGGTGCCATTTGCCAGCACCACCTTATCGCTACCTGCTGCGAGGTCGATCATGGCTGTCGTGGTTGCAGCACTGAAGGTAACGGTGTCCGCACCGGCATCGCCGGTGAGAGTTTCGACTCCCGCCACGGTCAGGGCGTTGGTGCCGTTGGCCAGTGTCAGGCTGTCGCTTCCGCTGCCCAAATTCACTACCGCGCCGGTCACGCTGTTACCCAGCGTCACAGTGTCTGCGCCTGTACCGCCTGTCAGCGTCTCGACGTTGGATACGGTAAAGACGCCGTCGCTGTTAGACAGGGTCAGTACGTCCGCGCCGCTGCCCAAGTCCACGGTGCCCGCAGAGCTGCCGGCACCCAAGGTAATTGCGTCAGACCCGGTGCCGCCGGTGATGGACTCCACATTGCTCACGCTCAAGGTGTTGGCACCGTTGGCCAGCACCAGCGCATCGTTGCCTGCTGCGAGGTTGATGGTCACGCCCGATGCGGCCACTGCCAGGGTCAGGGTGTCGTCGCCGGTTCCCCCGGTGACGGACTCCACGTTTTGCGTGGTGACCGTGTTGGTGCCGTCTGCCAGTGTCAGGCTGTCGGTTCCGGATCCGAGGTTCACGACAGTGCCGGTCAATGCGCTGCCGAACGTGACGCTGTCAGCGCCCGTGCCGCCATTGAGCGTTTCGACGTTGCTGATCGTGACCGTGTTCACGCCATTGGCCAGGTTCAGCGTGTCTGTGCCCGCACCCAGGTTGACGTTCACCGCCGCGGTGTCGGTAAGTGTGATGGTGTCTGCGCCGGAGTCACCGATCACTGTTTCCACGCCAGTCAGGGTCAGGGAGTTGTCCTCGTTGAACAGGGTCAGCGAGTCACCGGTGCCTGCTGCCAGGTTCACCACACCGCCAGTGACGCCCGCACCGAAGGCGATGACGTCGTTCCCTGTATTACCGGTAATGGTCTCTACGCCGGTTGCACTGATGGTGTTGTTCCCTGCTGCAAGCACCAAGGTGTCGGCCCCTGCACCCAGGTTGGCATTGAGGCTGGCGACGTTGGTCGACAACGTCACGGTATCTGCGCCCGAGTCACCGATGATGGTTTCTACGTTGGTGATGGTCAGGTTATTCGGTGCATCGAACAGGGTCAGGATGTCCGTACCGCCCGCCAAGTCGACCTGCACACCACTGACGCTATTGCCCAGTGCCACGGTATCGGCCGCGGCGTTACCGACGATGGATTCGGTGTTTTTGACGGTCAGCGTGTTGGCGAAGTTGCCCAGGTTCAGTACGTCTGCACCGGCGCCAAGATCGATCTGGCCAGCAGTGCTCGCGTCGCCCAGAGTCAGTGTGTCAGCGCCTGTGCCACCGTTGATGGTTTCCACGCCAGTCGCGGTGAGGCTGTTGGTGCCGTTGGCCAGTGTGACCTTGTCGGCGGTGCCCGCACCCAGATTGATTTGGCCTGCAGTGAGTGTGGTGGTGAGGGTGACCTGGTCTACCCCGGAGTTGCCGGTGACCGACTCTATGTTCGAGAGCGTCACGCTATTGGAGGCATTGGCAAGTGTCAGGCTGTCTGCACCGCCGCCGAGATCCAAGCGCATGTTGGCGACACCGGCACTCAGAACAATGGTGTCGTCGCCAGCGCCTGCAGTCAGGCTTTCGATGCTGTTGCCCAAAGTCAGTACGTTGTTGCCGCCTGCAAGATTCAGGCGGTCGCCCGCACCGGCACCCAGGTCGTAGCTGCCGCTGGTGACCGTGGCACTCACGGTGATGGTGTCATTGCCGGCGCTGCCGACCACGGTTTCTACTGTGGTGTCCAGCGTCAGGGTGGAGCCCACGCCGCCCGCAAGTGTCAGGGTATCCGTACCGGAACCCAAAGAAATGGTGCCGCCGCTCACGGCGGTTCCTAGGGTGACACTGTCGTCGCCGGTGCCGCCGGTGATGGTTTCTACACCTGTGGCGGTCAGACTGTTGGTGCCGTTGGCAAGGGTCAGACTGTCGTTACCTGCATTCAGGTTGATGACACCGGCTGTGATGGCTGTAGCCAGGGTGATCGTGTCATCGCCGTTGGCGCCGGTAATGGTTTCGATGTCACTCGCAGTGAGCGAGTTGGCAGATATGCTGGTCAGTGTCAGGGTGTCAGTGCCCGAACCCAGCTGGTAAATGCCGCCAGTGACTGCGGCCGTCAGCGTGATGGAATCTGCCAATGTGCCGCCCACCACGGTCTCTACCGTGGCATTCAGAGACAGCGTATTGACCGCATCCGCCAGAATGATTTTGTCCTGGGTGCCCGCGCCCAGATCGATGCTGGTCCCCGATACGGCGGCAGTGAAAGTGACCGTGTCGTTGGCAGTTCCCCCTGCAACAGTTTCCACGCCCACCGCGGTGATGGAGTTAGCGCCTGCGCTGGACAGGGTCAAACGGTCACCTGTGCCGGCTCCCAAGTCGTAGGTCAAGCCGGTAACGGCGCTGCCGACAGTGATCAGGTCGTTGCCCGATCCACCGACCACGGTTTCAATGCTTCCGCTGACAGTCAGGGTGTTGCCACCATTGGCCAGATTCAAGGTGTCGGTGCCAGTGCCCAGATCGAAGCTGCCGCCGCTAACGGTGGTGCTCAGGGTCACTGCATCGTCACCGGTGCTGCCCACAACGGTTTCCACTGCAGACACTGTGATGGCGCTGCCATTGCCCGCCAAGGTCAGGGTATCGGTACCGCCGCCGCCAACCACGCTTTCCACGTTGGTGGCGGTGAGACTGTTGGTGCCACTGGCCAGGCGGAGGATGTCGATCCCGGCCTTGAGGTCAAATGTTGCACCGGTCACCGCTGCACCCAGAGTGACGCTGTCATCCAAGGTGCCGCCAGTCAGGCTTTCGATGGAGGACACGGTCAAGGCGTTAGCAATGTCGGTAAGGGTCAGTGTGTCGGTTGCTGTGCCGCCGGTGATGGTCTCTACACCGCTGGTAGTCAGGGTGTTCGCGACGTTGGTGAGCACCAGGGTGTCGGTTCCTGCGCCACCGGTAACCGTTTCCACGCCCACGGTGGTGACTTGGTTGGTGCCACCTGCGAGGGTCAGGGCGTCAGCACCTGCACCCAGCGTCACCGTGATGCCACTGGCCGCACTACCGATGGTGACAAGATCGTCACCGGTGCCGCCGGTGGTGGTTTCCACGCCTGTCAGGGTGTAGGAACCACCGTCTGCGGAGAATGTCAACGCATCCGTTCCGCTACCCAGATCAATCGTGCCTGCAGTAGTGCCCGCGCCCAGGGTGACGGTGTCTGCGCCGGTTCCGCCACTGATGGACTCAATGCCCGTGGCGGTCAGAACGTTGGTGCCATTGGCCAGTGTCAGCTGGTCAGTGCCGCCCAACAGGTCAATATTGGCGCCGTTGATGGCCGCACCCAGGGTGATGTTGTCGGCACCAGCGTTACCAGTGATGCTTTCGGTTCCGGACACGGTCAGGGTGTTGCCGCCGGCGGCCAGCGTCAAGCTGTCAGTGCCAACACCGAGGTTGACGGTACCTGCTGCTACCGCTGCGCCGAAGGTCACTGTGTCAGCCGCAGAGCTTCCGGTGAAGCTTTCCACATTGTTGACAGTGATGGTGTTCGCCCCGGTACCGTTGCCCAGGATGACCTGGTCGGCGCCGACGCCGAGGTCATATACACCGGTGCCAGCTGTCAGCGAGTTGAAGGTCACTACATCGTCGCCGACACCACCTGTGACGGTCTCAATGTTGGCGACAGTGATGTTGTGATTTTCGACGGACAGGGTCAGCACGTCGCTGCCAGCGCCAAGGTCGAAGATGGCATTCGAAATGCCTGCGCCCAATGTGATTTGGTCTGCACCAGCATTACCCAATACGCTTTCGGCACCTGCCACCGTCAAGGTATTGTTGCCGTTCGCCAGAAACAGTTTGTCGGCGGTACCGGCGCCAAGGTCGATATCTCCCGCCGCTTGCGCCGCGCCCAGTGTCAGTGTGTCGGCACCGGAGTTGCCGACGATGGTTTCTATGCCCGTAGCCGTGATGACGTTGGTGCCATCTGCCAAATTCAATTGGTCGGTACCACCTGCCAGGTCGATGACGGCGCTGGTGCTGGCTGCTCCCAGGGTCACGGTGTCGTCACCGCCAACACCGGTAATGCTTTCAATGTTGGACGCGGTCAGCGTGTTGGTGCCTGTGGTCAGGGTCAGGGAGTCGGTGCCGGCACCGAGGTTGAACACCCCACCTACGCTGGCATCGCCCAGAGTCAGGGTATCGGCGCCTGTGCCACCGGTGACGGTTTCAACCGCAGTGGTTGTGAGGCTGTTGTCAGAGTCCGCGAGCACGATCCGGTCAGTGGTGCCGCCTGCCAGATTGAACTGGCCGTTGGTGACTGCTGTGCGCAACGTAATCTGGTCGGCACCGGAGTTACCGGTGATGGATTCCAGGTTGGAGACCTGCAGGATGTTGGCTGCGTTAGCCAGTGTCAGTTTGTCAGCGCCGCCAGCACTGTCAATCTGCATGTTGATCACACCTTGGGTGAGGGTGATGTCATCAGCGCCGTTTCCGCCAATCAGGGTCTCCACACTGCCGTTCAAGGTGACCGTGTTGCCGCCGTCGGCCAGGTTCAGGCGGTCGGAGCCTGCGCCCAGATCGAAGGTGGTGCCCGAGGCTACAGCGGCACTCATCGTGATCGTGTCCGCACCGGAACTGCCGACCAGGCTTTCAATCGTGCCGTCCAGCGTGAGTGTGGAAGCGCCACCCAACGTCAATTGGTCGGCTCCTGCCCCGAGGCTGAAAGAGCCACCGGTAACGCCGCCGCTGAAGGTAACGTTGTCTGCTCCACCGCCACCAGCGATGGTTTCTACACCGCTGACCGTCAATGTGTTGCCACCTGCATCCAGCGTCAGTGTGTCGGTTCCGGCACCCAGAGCCACGGTTGCGCCCGAGACGGCACCAGACAGGGTGATCGTGTCGTTGCCTGTGCCGCCAGTGATGGTTTCAATGTTGCTGGCCGTCAGGCTGTTGGTGCCATTGGCCAGAGTCAAGCTGTCGCTGCCGCTGGCCAGATCTACCGTTGCGCCGGTGATGGCTGCGCCGAAGGTCACGGTATCCGCGCCGCTGCCGCCCAAGACACTTTCAACGCCGGTTGCGGTCAGGACGTTGGTTGCGGTATCCAGCAGGTTCAGAACGTCGGCGCCGGCGCCCAGGTTCACGCTATTGCCCGAAATGGCAGCGGTGGTAAGCGTAATGGTGTCGTTGCCGGTGCCGCCGGTAATGGTTTCTACGTTGGCTGCACTGAGCGCGTTGGTGCCATTGGCCAGCGTCAGGCTGTCGATACCGCCTGCAAGATCAATAGTGCCGCTGGTTTGTGCCGCACCCAGGGTAATGACATCGGAATTGGCCTCGCCGGTGATGGACTCCACGTTGGAGACGGTCAGGGTGTTGCCGCCGGAGGCGAGTGCCAGAGAGTCGGCGCCGGCGGCCAAGTCGATGGTGGCACCGGACGTGGCTGCAGTCAGCGTCAGGACATCGGCTCCGCCGCCGCCTGTAATCGATTCCACGCCGCTGGCGCTCAAGGTGTTGCCGCCGGCGGCCAGCGTCAGGCTGTCGGCACCAGAGCCGAGGTTGGCCGTAGCACCCGTGATGGCGGCTCCGAACACCACCGTATCTGCGCCGGTGCCGCCGGTGACGGTTTCCACGTTACTGGCGGTGAGGCTGTTGGTGCCGTTGGCCAGGGTAATGCTGTCTGCGCCTGAGCCCAGTTGGTAGACACCGGCAGTCACCGTACCGCCCATGGTGACGGTGTCGTCACCGGTGCCGCCAGTCAGGGTTTCGATACCCGTGGCGTTCAGGGTGTTGGTGCCGTTGGTCAGCGTGAGGGTGTCAACTCCAGCGCCGGTGCCGAGGTTGAAAACACCGCCGGTCGTAGCCGTCAACAACGTGACGGTGTCGTCACCGGTGCCGGCGGAAACGGACTCGACGTTGGAAGCTGTGATGACGTTGGTGCCTGCCGCCAGCGTCAGGGTGTCGTTGCCCGCAGCGAGGTCAAAAACGCCGGTTTGTGCGGCGCCAAGGGTAAGGGTGTCAGCACCGGCGCTGCCGGTGACGGACTCGACGTTGGACAGAGTGACCGTGTTGCCGCTGCCTGCAAAAGTGATCTGGTCGGCGCCATCGCCGAGGTTGATGCTGCCACTGGCCTGTGCCGCGCCGATGGTGATCACGTCGTCGCCACTGGCGGAGGTGGTGATGGTCTCGGCGTTGGAAATGGATGCGGTGTTGCCGCCTCCGGCAAGCGTCAGGGAGTCAGTACCGGCCAGCAGGTCAATAACGCCCGCAGAGGCGATGGCGGTCGTCAGGGTGATGGTGTCGTTGCTGGTGCCGCCGGTGACGGTTTCCGCACCTGCCACGTTCACCGAGTTCACACCGTTGCTAAAGGTGATGGTGTCATTGCCTGCGCCCAGATCAAAACTGCCGGAAGTGACCGCAGTATTGAGGGTCAGCACGTCAGCGCCACTGCCCAAACTGACGTTTGCCGCGCCGAAGGAGCCTCCCATGGTGACGGTGTCGTCCCCGGCCACACCGACCACGGTTTCGACGTTGTTCAGAGTGATGGTGTTGGTGCCGGTGGTGAGGGTGACCTTGTCGCTGCCAGCGCCCAAGTCCATGGTGACGCCGGTGGCGGCTGCAGACAGGGTCAGCGTGTCTGCACCTGAATTGCCGGTGACCGACTCGATGTTGGCGATGGTTCCGGTATTGGCAAAGTTGCCCAAGGTCAGGCTGTCGATACCGGCCCCGAGGTCAATCAGGGTGTTGCTGACATCCGTCAGCTGGGAGCTGATGGTGATCGTGTCCGCCCCCGTTCCCCCCACGATCGTGTCGATGTTTCCGGGCAGGGTCAGATTGCTGTCGCCGCCGGATATGGTGATCGTGGTCATGGTAGGCCTCTCGGATTAAGTGTCTGCTGGCAATTTCTTGGCCGCACGGCAGGTAACCCGGGTCACCCACTTCAACAATACGGCCTCTCCACGGTATTACGTCAAATCTGAAAAAATCTTGAGGCCGATGGGCTACAAGCCGGAAATATTCCGCTTTTCAGGGTTTATGACGAAGAGCAGGCTGGCTGGATATACAGCTTGTGTTTATGTATGAAATTGGCATCTGGCGCACGCTGAATGTGCGCGAGTAGCTATCAAAAATATAGTAAATCAATCACACCTGCATATTCATGATGTCGGTGTACGCCTGGACCATGCGGTTGCGTACATGCAGGGTAGCCTGGAAGCCGATCTGGGCTTTCTGGATGGCCACCATGGTTTCCTCCAGGCTGACCTTGGGGTTCTCCATTTGCACTTCCCGCTGCAAGCGGCTGGATTCGTTCTGGGCGGCGCTCACGGAGCTGAGGGCATTTTTCAGTTCCCCGGAAAAACCGCCGCCTACGCCGGTGGCGCTGCTGGCCCCGCCGGGTTTGATGCCGGTAGAGGGGCGGATGGAGGTGGGCATTGAGACGGGTGTGAGCTTGAGATCCATGCTGGTCTCCCTGTAAGTTGGGTTGCCGCGAATCCTATGCCCGCACCTCTCTGCGTATTTTTTTGAATTGGAGGGTAAAGCCGGGGCTTATTACCCTAATGTTTTGGAGGGTGGGTCGAATAATCAGCCCCATTCATGCGGAGAAGCCCGCCCTCAGCCCTGGAAACCAAGACATGCCCGCAGTTGCCACCATTCCTGTGAACCCCACCCTGGGACAGCGCCTCACGGCTCTGGATCAGGGGCAGCGCATCCGATTGGCTTTGGGTATCGCTCTGTTTGTAGCGATTGCCGTGGTCGGCCTGGTCATGGGGCGCCAAGCGGAATGGCGGGTGCTTTACTCCAATCTGGCGGACAAGGACGGCGGTGCCGTGATTGCCCAGCTGACCACCATGAACGTGCCCTATAAATATACAGAGGGCGGTGGCGCGATTCTGGTGCCGGCAGACCGTGTGCACGACGTGCGGCTGAAGCTGGCTTCCCAAGGTCTGCCCAAAGGATCTGTGAGCGGTTTCGAAATGATGGAGGCCAATCGATTCGGCATGACCCAGTTTCAGGAGCGGCTGACTTTCCAGCGCGGGCTCGAAGGCGAGTTGACCCGCTCTATTCAAGCGCTATCTTCCGTATCCAGCGCCCGGGTGCACCTGGCACTTCCTAATCAGAATGGCTTTTTCCGGGAGCAGCAGAAACCTTCAGCCTCCGTGTTGTTGAGTCTGCACCCCGGTCGTGCGCTTGACAAAGGTCAATTGGCCGGCATCGTGCACCTGGTGGCGTCCAGCGTGCCTGAGATGAACCCGAGCGCAGTGAGTGTCTTGGATGACACGGGCAAACTCCTGTCCGCTAACCCCGACGCGGCCGCTGGCGTGGATGCCGAGCAACTGCAGTATGTACAACAGATTGAGCAGCTTTACAGCCGCCGCATTCTGGACATGCTGGAGCCGCTGGTGGGCAAGCAGAATGTCAAGGCGCAAGTGACGGCGGAGCTGGATTTCTCCCAAACCGAGAGCACCACCGAATCGCACAAGCCTAACCAGACGCCTGACAGTGGCGCCGTGCGTAGCCAGCAATTGGTGGAAAGCACCAATGGCACCCAGCCAACGCCTCCAGCCGGCGTGCCCGGTGCCACAACCAACCAGCCACCAGCCCAGCCCGCCGCGCCTATCAACGGCCAGCCACAGACATTGGCCGCCAACGGCCAGACGGCTGCGGGAGCCGCCAACAGTTCATCCAAGAAAGAGTCCATCATCAATTACGAGGTGGACAAGACCATCCGCGTCACCAAAGGTGCGGTGGGTGCCATCAAGCGCATCAATGCGGCGGTGGTGTTGAACAACCAGTCCGTCACCGATGCCAAGGGCGTGACGACCAGTGTGGCCCTGACAGAGGCTCAGCTGGAGAAGATGACAGCCCTGGTCCGTGAGACGGTGGGCTTCAACCAGGACCGCGGTGACTCGGTGAATGTGGTGAACGCTCCATTCGCTCCTGAAAAAGCTGAAGTGAACGACACGCCCGTCTGGCGTCAGCCTGAGGTTCAGGAGCTGGCCCGCAGCCTGGCTTGGCCTCTCGGCACCCTGGGCTTGGCAGCACTGGTACTGCTGGGTGTGATCCGCCCTGCGATGAAGGCGCTGACCCAGCCCGCACCGGTGGCCGAACCGCTGGAAAACAATGACGTTGCGCAGCTGGATGCCATTGAGAACGATCAGCCAGAACGTCCTCAACTGACAGGTCCGAGCTCCGCCAATGAGGCGCAACAGGCGTCTCCCGGCGAACTCCGCCTGGAAGATGCCCGCAAGCTGACACGGGACAACCCCGCGGCGGTGGCCAATATCGTCAAAGCATGGATGAATGGAGAGGCACCGGCGTAAAGCGCGGCGCAAAATACCACCATGGCAAACGAAGACGGACTCCAAGACGCAGCAATCCTCATGATGTCTCTGGGCGAAGCAGAGGCATCCGAGGTTTTCAAACACCTGTCGCCCAAAGAGGTTCAACGCCTCGGAGAAGCGATCGCCAAGACCACTCAACTCACCCGCGAAAAGGTGGATGAAGTGGTGGACAAGTTCACCGGGGTCGCGGCCTCGCAGAGCTTGCTGGTCTCCAACTCGGGCGACTACGTGCGCTCGGTGCTGAAACTGGCGCTGGGTGACGACAAGGCCGCTTTACTGATTGACCGCATTTTGCAGGGCGGCGATGTCTCCGGCATTGAAAGTTTGAAGTGGATGGACCCGCTTTCGGTGGCGGAGCTGCTGCGCAACGAACACCCGCAAATCGTGGCGGCCATCCTGGTGCACCTGGATTACGACCAGGCCGCTGATGTGTTGAAGAACCTCACTGAGCGCCAGCGCAACGAAGTCATGCTGCGAGTGGCCACCATGGAAGGTATTCAGCCTACCGCCCTGAAGGACTTGAATGAAGTGCTGTTCAAGGTGCTGGCCGGTGGCGACAAGATCCGCAAGTCGTCGCTGGGTGGTGTAAAGACAGCGGCCGAGATGATCAACTTGATGGGTACTGCCATCGAGGGCACGGTGATCGAATCCATCCGCAGCCACGATGCGGATTTGGCCCAAAAGATCATGGACAAGATGTTTGTCTTCGACGATCTCAACAAGCTCGACGACAAGGCCATCCAGATGGTGCTCAAGGAAGTGTCTTCCGATGTGCTTATCGTGGCACTCAAGGGCGCACAGCCCGAGCTCAAGGACAAGATTCTGGCCAACATGTCGTCCCGTGCGGCGGCAACCCTCAAGGAAGACTTGGAGTCTCGGGGGCCCATGCGCTTGTCGGAAGTGGAAGCGCAGCAGAAAGAAATTCTCAAGGTGGTGCGCCGTTTGGCAGACGAGGGCCAGATTGTGCTCGGCGGTGGAGGTGGCGACGACGCCATGGTCTGATGAATCGAAACCAAGCACGTTTTATCCCCGGCGAAGAAATTGGTTCCGTCACCGATTGGGACTTTGGCGATGTCGACAAGTCCTCTTCCCGCTTTGCCGCCAAGTTGGCTGCCCAAGCACTGGCTGAAGAGCAGGCCAAAGAGGCGGTAGTGCGCCAATCGTCCTTCTCGGAGGGACATGCCCAAGGATATGCAGAGGGTTACGCCCAAGGGCATGCCCACGCCACGCTCGAAGGCCAGCGCCAGCTCAATTACTACATCGCCAACGAGGGCAAAGTAGCCGCCGAAGCTATGGCGCAGCTGTTTGCAAATGCCCAAACGCAGCTGGCCGAGTCGGAGCAGGCCATGGCCCAGGGTGTGCTGGAATTGGCCTGCGAGATTGCCCGCCAGGTTTTGCGGCATGAAATGTCCAGCAACCCGAACGCCCTGCAACCGGTGGTACGTGAGGCACTGAGTGTGTTGGCCATTGATAGCAAGGCCGCGCTTGTGCGGATGAATCCACTGGATGTGGAGGTGTTGTCTGAAGTGTTGCGGCAGGAGTTTTCCAACCTGTCTTTGACGTTGCTGCCTGATAGTGCAATCTGCCGCGGCGGTTGCCTGGTGGAGGCGGCCGGCACGGTGGTGGATGGCACCGTAGAGCAACGCTGGCGCAAAACGGTAGCCACCCTGGGCTTGGAAGCCCCTTGGGAAGATGCAGATGCAAACCCCTGAGTCCACTCCCTCCACGGCTCCCGCCAAATGGGCGGATTACCTGGCCCAGGCCCGTGCTGCCGTGGGTGAAGAGTCATCGCTGGAAGTGCGTGGTACGTTGACCAAACTGACGGGCTTGGTGTTGGAGGCGAGTGGCATCCGGGTGCCCGTGGGTTCCCAATGTGTGGTCACCATGAAGGCGCGTGAGCCTGTGCTGGCGGAAGTCGTCGGTTTCTCGGGCGACCGCGCTTACCTGATGCCGGCGGGCGATGTGCATGGCTTGTCCAGTGGCGCCGGTGTGGCAGCTGCCGCTGCGTTTGTGCCCGTGCCTCGCTTGGGTGAAAAGACGGTGCCTGCAGATGCAGCATCTGCAGGCATGTTGCGCTTGCCCTTGGGTGATGGATTACTGGGCCGTGTGGTGGATTCGCAGGGTTTCCCCATGGATCGCATGGGGCCGTTGGCCGATGTGTCTGCCCGTGTCCTAGACCGTAAACCGATCAATGCCATGGACCGCGCGCCGGTGCGTGAAGCGCTGGATACCGGCGTGCGCAGCATCAATGCCCTTTTGACAGTGGGCCGTGGCCAGCGCTTGGGCTTGTTTGCCGGTTCCGGCGTCGGCAAAAGCGTGTTGCTGGGCATGATGGCCCGCTATACCCAGGCGGACGTCATCGTCGTCGGTCTGATCGGCGAACGTGGCCGCGAAGTGAAAGAATTCATTGAAGACATTTTGGGCGTGGATGGCAGAGAACGATCTGTGGTGGTTGCCGCTCCTGCGGACGCGCCACCATTGTTGCGTATGCAAGGTGCGTCTTACGCCACCGCGATTGCCGAGTACTTCCGTGACCAGGGCAAGCATGTGCTGCTGCTGATGGATTCGCTGACCCGCTATGCCATGGCGCAGCGCGAAATCGCTTTGGCCATTGGCGAGCCGCCAGCCACCAAGGGTTATCCGCCATCCTGCTTTGCCAAGTTGCCTCAATTGGTGGAGCGGAGCGGCAATGGTCTCAACGGCGTCGGGTCCATCACCGCTTTTTACACCGTGCTGTCTGAAGGTGACGACCAGCAGGACCCGATTGCAGATGCGGCCCGCGCCATTCTGGACGGGCACATTGTGCTGTCGCGATCCTTGGCCGAGTCCGGGCATTACCCCGCGATTGATGTCGAGCAATCGGCCTCGCGGGTGATGCACAACGTGGTGGATCGCGGCCATTTTGAGCAGGCGCGGCGTTTCCGCAGCCTCTATTCCAAGTACCAGAGGGGTCGGGATTTGGTTCAGATTGGTGCTTATGCGCCGGGCTCCGACCCCGTCCTGGACGAGGCCATTGCTCTGCAACCCGGCATGATCCAGTTTTTGCAACAGGACATGCAGGAAGCAGCGCCCATGGAGCAGGCATTGGCCGAGCTGGCGCTGAGTACTTCCGTGGAAGCGCTGCCATGATTTGCGGTGTGATCGGCGGTTCGCATGGCTGACTCATCCGGCCTTTTGCTGGCAATCTCACTGGCAGAGCGCAAGCGGGATGAGGTCATTCGCGCTTTGGCACAGAGCCAGCAAAACGTACAAGCTGCGATGGGCCAGTTGGACCAGTTGCGCTCCTATGCCGGCGACACGGATCACCGTTGGGTCAGCACAGGTTCAGTGGGGCTTTCGGTGGAGTTGATCAAGCATCACTACCAGTTCAGTGGCCGGCTACAGCAAGCTATTTCGATGCAAGACGGCGTGATTGCCAATCTGCAGCGCCATGTCGAAGGCGTAAAGCAACAACTTCAGCTAGCCGAAAGCCGCTTGTCGGGATTGAACAGCGTGCTGAAGAAACGACGGGCTGAGGCGGAACGCATTGCCCAGCGACGTGATCAGGCGCAGATGGACGAAATGGCAGCCCAACTTTTTGCGCGAACCCGCGCTCAGCAAACCCAAGGTGAAGCACGATGAGCATCGAAATCGCACCCAAAGCTCCCGCATCCGCAAAGCCTGCCGAGGGCAGTTCCGGGCAAAAAAGCACCGACAAGCCGGAAGGGGGCAGCGCGAACAACGCCAAAAGTTTTTTGGCGGCTTTAGCCTGTGCCCAAGAAGTGGCACCTGTGGCTGTTGATGCGACGATTGCACCCGCAATGGATCCGGCGACCAATGGGTTGGTGGCAACGGACCCGGCACTTCTGCAGGAAAAACCGCTGGACGGTGTGTCCGGAATACTGCCGGATCCTGCACTGTTGTTGGCGCAAGTGGCGGCAGTGCCGGTAACGGTTGCTCCCTTACCCGCTGAAATCGCTCGCGGTAAGTCTGGGTCAGTAGCGGGCAGGGATGGTGCCTTGCCCCTGCAAGCTGCGCTGGATTCTGCGCTTGGTAAGCCATTGAACACCCCGCAAGCCAAATCTGGCAAAGTGGCTTTGGATGCGGCGGCCCAAGCCGCGCAGCCTGAGTTGGTAGGCGCTTCGACAGCGAACACGAGTGCAGCAGCAATAGCCGCTGCGAGCAAGGAAGCGACCCCAGAGCGGATTCACAAATTTGTCCAAGAGCTCACAGCTTCATTAACCAAAGCTCCAGAAGTCAGCACATTGGCCCTGGGTTCCAGCCGGGAACGTTCGCAGGAACTCCAGGCGAGTCCCAGAGTGTCATCGAACGAGGTGTCTGCGCAGAACTGGGCTGCGCCTCAGGGTGCTGGAGGTGCCATGGGCGTGGATGGGGTTGTCGCGGGAGCTGCAACTGCCAGCGCCGATGGGCAATATGCTGAGCAGGTCAGCTATTGGATTAGCCAGGATATACAAAAAGCGGAAATGACACTGGATGGTTTGGGCGCCAACCCTGTCGAGGTCAGCATTTCTATGCAAGGTAAAGAGGCCACGGTTGTTTTCCGCTCTGACGAGGCCTTGACCCGTGAGGCCCTTGCCAATGCTAGTTCCCAATTGCAAGACGCCATGAGCCGCCAGGGGGTGGTGTTGTCAGGGGTGTCGGTTGGTACTTCGAATTCGGGTGACTCGCAGCGGCAGGGCTCTGGAGGCAAACCTTCCGGTTGGAAAGTCGGGACGGTGGAAGCTGCAGCTGAGCCCGCCCCAAGCATTTCCAGAACTGGACCATCGGGGCGATCGATTGACCTGTTTGTGTAAGTGGGCTTGGTGAAAATGACAGGTGGAAATGAATAATCCCCCTTATTCACGCTTATGCGCTCTTGGAGCCATGAATAATCCCCTTAACTTCACACATTCGAGGTATTCACGTGTCAGCAAAACCTGAAGCGGCAGATGCCGCCAAACCGCCAGCCAAGAGCAAGAAGATGCTGATCATCATCGTGGCGGCTGTGCTCGTGCTGGTCTTGGGTGGTGGTGGTGCCTTTTTCTTTATCAGTAAACAGCATGCCGCGGCAGAAGACGGTGAGGAGGCGGCGCCGCCTCCCAAGGCTGCGGCGCATGCAGCACCCAAAACACCACCGGTGTACCTTCCCATGGATTCCATGGTCGTCAATCTGGCAGACCCCGGTGGCGAGCGTGTCGCTCAGATCGGTATCACTCTGGAAGTGATCGATGCCAAGGCTTCGGATTCGGTGAAGGCTTATTTGCCTACGATCCGCAGCAGCGTGTTGATGCTCATTTCCCAGCGGACCGCCGACGAGTTGCTCAAGGCGGAAGGCAAAGAGAAGTTGGTAGAGGACATATTGAAAGCAGCTTCAGTGCCGTTTGGCGGTGGTGAAGAGGAAGAGGAGTCCACCTCCAAGAAGAAAAAGAAGAAAGTGGTGCATGTGGAGTACTCTGTCACCGGCGTTTTGTTTTCGAGTTTTATCGTTCAGTAAAGGAACTGTGGGCTTGCTATGAGCGAATCGTTTCTTTCCCAGGAAGAAGTTGATGCCCTTCTGGAAGGCGTGACTGGTGAGAGCCAGAAGACCGTAGAAGAGGCAGCGGAGCACGGGGAAGTCCGTGCTTACAACATCTCCAGCCAGGAGCGAATCGTCCGTGGGCGCATGCCTACGATGGAAATCGTGAATGAGCGGTTTGCCCGGAATTTGCGGGTCGGGTTGTTCAACTTCATTCGCCGTAGCCCTGAGATTTCTGTCGGTCCGGTGGTGGTGCAGCGCTACAGCGCGTTCTTGCGTGAATTGGCTGTGCCCACCAACTTCAATATCGTGGCGATCAGGCCCTTGCGGGGTAGTGGTTTGGTGGTTTGCGAACCTGCATTGGTTTTTGGTGTCATTGACACCTTGTACGGTGGCATCGGAAAGTTCCAGACGCGTATTGAAGGGCGGGACTTTTCGGCCACAGAACAGCGCGTGATCAACCGCTTGGTGGATGTGATCACCACGGAATACAAAAAGGCTTGGAAGGGCATCTACCCTCTGGAGCTGGAATATCAGCGCTCGGAGATGCAGCCCCAATTCGCGAACATCGCGACACCCAGCGAAATTGTGATCTCCACATCTTTCCAGTTGGAAATCGGGGATATCACGGGCGCCATTCATTTCAGCTTCCCGTATTCAACGCTGGAGCCGATCCGGGATGTTCTGTATTCCTCTACCCAAGGGGATTCGATTGAAGTAGACCGCCGTTGGGTGAATGTGCTTACCCGAGAAATCCAAGCAGCAGAAGTCACTATCGTTGCCGAACTGGCCAGAGCAGATGCCACCGTTGAGCAGTTATTGGGCATGAAGAAAGGCGACTTTATCGAACTGGACCGTGCGCCAAGGATTCAGGCAACCGTAGACGGTGTGCCCATTTTCGAGTGCCAGTACGGCACTCACAATTCGAAGTACGCGATACGCATTGAAAAAGCACTTCGCGGCAATGACCAAAACTGGTTGGGAGAACGCAATGGCATCTGAAGATAAACCCGACGAAGTTCAAGGTGCTGCCGACGACGGCATGGCAGACTGGGCGGAGGCCCTTCTGGAGCAAAAATCCAGCGACGGAGCGGGAGATGCTGCTCCCGGCGGTCCGCTCTCGGGGGACACTCCGAAGCCATTCACCTCGGGTGGCGATGGGCATGTCAACGACATCAACATGGTGTTGGACATACCTGTTCAGCTCTCCGTTGAGCTAGGACGCACCAAAGTGCCCATCAAACACATATTGCAGTTGGGCCAGGGTTCAGTCGTTGAGCTGGATGCGCTTGCGGGTGAGCCCATGGACGTTCTGGTCAATGGATATTTGATCGCTCAAGGTGAGGTCGTCGTGGTCAATGACAAGTTCGGTATACGATTGACGGATGTCGTGACACCGTCTGAACGGTTGAAGCGAGTCAGTAGAAACTAAACGGCAGTTGCCGATGTCATTGCAACTCTTACCTGTAATTCTTTTCCTTATTGCGCTGGCCTGCGTTCCCTTTTTGATTCGTTGGCTGAAGGCCCGAGTGCCATCGTCTTCCCGCTTGGGTGGGGCACAAAGCCGGTTTGTTTCGGCGGTTGCCGTCGGGCCACACCAACGGGTTGTTACCGTTGAAGTGGGGCCCCTGCATAACCGCGTATGGCTGACTTTGGGCGTGAGCGCGAACGGCATTCAATGCCTGCACACTGCCACAGCACCTGTTGAGCCTCAGGAGTCGATGGAAATTCCAACGGTGCCAGGAAGGATCTCTTGAAATGACCGGTGCTTCCTCTTCGGTCATTCGTCAGTTGGGTTTGGCTTCACTCGGCGTGGTTGCGTTGCTTGCCTCCGCTTCGGCATTTGCACAGGCTCCCGGTCAATTACCCTTATTGGTAGGGACAGGGGAGAGCGGCGTCAATTTCTCAGTTCCCATCCAGACACTTCTGTTTTTCACAGCACTCTCGTTCATACCCGCTTTGCTGTTGATGATGACGGGTTTCACCCGGATCGTGATTGTCCTGTCCTTGTTGCGTCAGGCGCTGGGAACCCAATCAGCCCCCCCAAATCAGGTGATTGTGGGCTTGTCCCTGTTTTTGACTTTCTTTGTCATGGGGCCCACCTTCGATCGGATTTATGCCGATGCCTACCAGCCTTACTCACAGGGCACGATGTCATTCGATCAGGCGCTTCAAAAAGCAGAGGTTCCCATCCGAAGCTTTATGGTGAAGCAGACTCGCCAGTCGGACTTCTCACTTTTTGCAAAGCTCGCGAAGCTTCCGCCGGATATGAAGGCGGACACGGCACCCATTCGCGTGTTGGTGCCGGCGTTTGTGATCAGTGAGTTGAAGTCAGCGTTCCAGATCGGATTCATGATTTTCATCCCGTTCCTGGTGATTGATATTGTGGTGGCCAGCGTATTGATGTCGCTAGGCATGATGATGCTCTCCCCGGTGTTGGTCGCTCTGCCATTCAAACTGATGCTTTTCGTGCTAGCAGACGGGTGGAACCTTCTGATTGGCTCGCTGGCTGCGAGTTTTGTAACCTGAGGTATCGACCATGAACGCGCAAACCGTTTTGACCATGGGGCAAGAAGCCTTGTTGATGCTTTTGATGGTGTCAGCGCCGGTGTTGGGCGCGGCCCTTGTGGTCGGTTTGCTGGTCAGCCTTTTTCAAGCGGTCACCCAGATTCACGAGGCGACTCTGGCATTCGTTCCCAAGTTGCTGGCAGTTATTGCTGTGTTTGCGATTGCTGGTCCGTGGATGCTGACCATGCTGGTGGAGTACATCCGTCGAATGCTGGAGGCCATTCCGGCGTCCGTGGTGTGACAGGGTGAACCTGTGATCTCATTTGATGAAGCCCAGATTGCGCAGTGGCTATCACCGATCATCTGGCCTTTCTTGAGAGTCCTGGCCGTTTTTACGTCTGCGCCGGTACTTTCTTCCCGGGCTTTTCCCATGCGGGCAAAGATTGGTTTATCGCTTCTGGTCGCCCTGGCTATTCAGGCCAGTCTGCCGGATGCGCCCGTCATTTCGTTTAATGACCCCGCTGCGCTCGCAGTCGTCATTCAGCAAGTCGTTATCGGTTTATCGATTGGCTTTGCCGTTCGCCTGGTGTTCTCTTCTGTTGAGCTAGCAGGGGAAGTGGTGGGTTTTCAGATGGGATTGAACTTCGCCGCGTTTTTCGATCCATCCATGAACACGCAGTCCAGTGCGGTTGCGAGATTCTTTGCGCAGATCGCTTCCTTGCTTTTTGTGGTGATGAATGGGCACCTGATGGTGATGATGGCAGTCACCCAGAGTTTCGTCGCTTTTCCTGTGTCGCCACATTTTTTGGATGCATTGGCAGCTATGCAGCTTCAAAAGCTGGGGGCAGAAGTCTTCGCAAGTGCCCTTTGGATTGCGCTGCCCATGGTCGGTATCCTGCTGTTCACCAACATGGCTCTAGGGATCATCTCGCGCGTTTCACCTCAAATGAACATTTTTGCCATTGGTTTCCCCATCACACTCGTCGTCGGAATTGTGGGGATCGCCGTGACGCTGCCCATGCTGGACCAACCCTTTACGGCTTTGATGGGGAAGGTGATCGGACTTTTTGTATCCAGTTAAGGCCTAGACGAGGGCGTTGCGAATGGCATACACGGTAAGTTCTGCATTGTTGCTAAGCGCGAGTTTTTCCAGCAGTCGGGCTCGATAGACGCTTACGGTCTTTGGGCTCAGCATGAGCTCTTCCGCTATGTCCGAGAGTTTTTTACCTGAAGCAATTTTGATCAGTGTCTGCAGCTCTCGCTCTGAAAGTCTGGAGTGCAGAGTCTCTTCGCTGGGAGTAGCGAGTTGATTCACCAGCATCTCTGAAACTTCCGGCGTAACGTATTTCCGGCCGGAATGGATGGTGCGGACCGCCTTCGCTAAATCTGCAGGATCGCCTGCCTTGTTCAAATAGCCGGATGCTCCGGCACGGAGGCACCGGATGGCGTACTGGTCCTCTGCGAACATGGAAACGACGAGGGTTCTGACATGGGGGTGAGACTCCTTGACGGCTGCAAGGACTTCCAGCCCACTTCGGCCAGGTAGATTGAGGTCAAGTACCAGTACTTCGCAGGCCGCGGATTTGAGCGTTTCCTTGAGTTCCGGATAGCTGCCTGCCTCACCGGTGACCTCTATCCCGCCCGAGTCGACGAGTGTGTCACGGATACCCCTGCGGATCATTGCATGGTCATCGCACAAAACGACTTGGATCATGGGTTCTTCGGCGTTGTAGGGTTGATAAGGTGATGCTGGAGTGGCAATGTCAACGTGATGGATGTGCCCCGTCCCGGAGTGCTGCTGACATCAAGCCAACCACCTATGTTTTTCGCTCTTTCGCTGAGTCCTTTGAGGCCGAAGCCAGCAGTTTTTTTGAGTCGCGTCATTTCAAATCCGGGGCCATTGTCGGAGACTTCAACGGTGAGTCCGTCACCGCCGTCGGCGATGTCTATCAACACATCAGCCTCGGGCGCATATTTGCTGATGTTGGTCAGCGATTCTTGAACAACCCGGTATGCGGTCAAACGAGCGCCATCATTGAGTGCGGTCTCGTTTTCCAGCCTGCAATTGAGAAGTACCCGACGTCCAACGCGTTTAGAGTGGGCCTCGGTCAACCATTGCACGCTGGCTGCCAAGCCTTGATCAAGTATCGCTGGACGAGTGTTTTGCATGATGCGTTGGGTGGCTGTAAGGGCTTGCCCCACCATCTGCTGCATGGCGCTAACTCTTTCGAGTATTTCCGGGGACTCCGAGTGGCGCTTCATCCAGGCGACATCGAGCTTCATTGCGGCGAGTGCGCCGCCGATTTCATCGTGAATTTCTCTTGAAATGGCCGCTCGTTCTTGTTCCAGCGAACTTTGCAAGTGCCTTGCGAGCTCAGAGATGCGAAGCTCCGATTCTTGAAGGGCGTCGGCCGTTCGCTGTCTTTCTTTCTCGCTTTGGTGCAGTTTTAGGGCGCGCAGAATGACTCTTGCCAATTCCTTGAGATTGTCTTTGTGCAAATAGTCCGTGATTCCACTCTGGATGGCTGCGACAGCCGCTGCTTCCCCGATGGCACCTGAAACGATGACGCAAGGCGGAGTGGCGCTCAGTTTTGATAGTTCGGCCCAAGCGTCCATGGCAGTAAAGCCGGGAAGCCTGTAATCCATGAGCACTATGTCGAACTCTTGTCCCATTAAAGACGCAAGCAAGCTCTGTTTGTCATCGGCTCGCGCAATACTGAAGTGGAGTTGGCTGCCTGCCAGTGCCCGCTTGACGAGCAAGTGGTCGGCGTCTGAATCCTCTAAGTGCAGTACTTTTACAGGGTTACCCAGTGGATTGGACTCGTGTTTCAGGGCTATCATGCGTTTCATTATGTGCTGCCAGTGCTAAACCCAAAGTTTTTGTTCTGTCAAAGTAATTGATTTTTCCCCAAAATTCGTGAATCCTGCTAATCTACGCATCTTGATTAACTCAAAGCTCATGAATCCGGCGTAGGATAGCGAACAAGACAGGCACTGAGGAAGAATGACAATGGAACCATCGTTGACGCCACCTGCTGCTCCGGCTGTTCAGCTGCCTGTGATGCTGGTCGCCGAAGTGCAAGATTCCTTGCTAGTTGTCGTGCATGATTTGACTCGGCTTGACGGCTTGCTTGCGCACACTATGGAAAACCTCATGGAGCGGTTTACCACGGCGAGTGCCAACCTGTCTTCTCCCGCTTTGGGGCACTCTGAAGAGCTGGACCGGGTTCGTAGTGCCCTGCACGCCGCGGTCACTGAGCTTCAATTCCAGGACATGGCATCTCAGCTTATCGTTCACACCTCGAAAATTTTGCAAGGGTGTGCCTACCGATTAGCTTCCGAATCAATGGGTAATGAAGACGGTGAGGCAGTGCCTTTCGTTGAAGAAGTGCCGGAACGTCCCAATCCAGTTACTCAAGATGAAATGGACGCCGGTTCCATTGAGCTCTTTTAATCCAAACCACAATTTCCCCCGCGTTTTTTTCGGAGCCTCTCATGCCTTTAATACTTGCTGTTGACGATTCCCCCTCCATGCGAAAGATGGTTTCTTTCACCTTGACCGGTGCGGGGTACCAAGTCGTGGAAGCTGTGGATGGTCAGGATGCGTACGAAAAAGCGCAAACGCAGACATTTGATTTGGTTCTGACGGATCAAAACATGCCCAGGCTGGATGGCCTTGGTTTAACTCGAAAGCTGCGGGAGCATCCTCAGTTCAAAACGACCCCGATTCTCATGCTGACTACTGAGTCGAGTGATCTGATGAAGCAGGCCGGTCGCGCTGCGGGTGCCACAGGTTGGTTGGTAAAGCCGTTTGATCCGGCAAAGCTGCTGGACGTCATCAAAAAGGTTATTCGCTAGATTGGGTGGGACGTCGTTGGGTTCTCAATAACAGGAGCTAGGTATGGCCGAGACGCATCAAGATGGTGGGGCTGGTGGTGACTTTGATCTGAGTCAGTTTTATCAAATCTTCTTTGAAGAGGCGGGCGAAAACTTGGATCAGATGGAGCAAATGCTCCTCAACCTGAATCTGGAAACAGCGGATGACGAAGAACTGAATGGAATTTTCCGCTGTGCGCACTCGGTCAAGGGGGGGGCAGCGACATTCGGATTTGCTGACGTCGCTGAACTGACGCATCAGATGGAGTCTTTGTTGGACAGGCTTCGCAGGCATGAATTGCAGCCTACGGCGGCAATGGTCGACGTGCTTTTGGAGTCTGCCGATGCCTCGCGTAGCTTGTTGGCGCGTCATCAAGCAGGTGATGAGGGCGAGGCTCTCCCAACAGCCGACTTGGTAAAGCGTATCAGCGTATTGGCAGCAGGCGGAACTTTGGAAGTCCAGAAACCAGTCGCTGCACCAGTGGTGCCAAAACAAGAAGCCCCAGTCAGCAAAGCAAAAGCATCTGGCCCTCGTAGTCTCCAAATAACTGTGGGGCCGTTGGACAAGCCTGAGCAAGCGGATGCCATACAAGAGCTTTTTCGGGACATTCCGGGGCTGGGTGACATCAAGCCTGTTGTGTCGCCTAAAGCCGGTTTCCGCGTTTTTCAAGCGGAAACATCTTCTACTGATGAAGAGTTGCTGGATCTGTTCGCTTTCCATGTTTCCAGAGAGAAGGTTCAGATTGAGATCACCGGAGGGCAACCACATGCGGATCCAGGTTTCGGTTTCTTTGATGGCGCTGCTGGGGCCCCCGCTGTGGCTAGTGGCACCGCCGAAACGAAGGGAGCGCCGGAGGCTGGTTTCGGTTTCTTTGATGGCTCTCCCGGAGCGCCCGGTGTTTCGGTTGAGCCAATAGCTGCTCCATCTGTCGCACAAGAGGTCGCTACCGTTGCGAAAGTCCCTGCCAAAGTTAACCCGGCAGCCGTGGCACAGCCTGAAGCGGCAACTATTCGGGTTGCGATCAGCAAGGTTGATCAGCTTATCAACCTTGTTGGAGAGCTTGTAATTACACAAGCAATGCTTGCTCAGAACAGCAGAGCATTGGACCCTGCCGTGTACCAGCAGCTGTTAACCGGATTGGCGGATCTGGATCGGAATACCAGAGATCTTCAAGAGTCTGTGATGTCGATTCGGATGATTCCAATGTCGATCGTTTTCAGCCGGTTTCCACGCATGTTGCGTGACTTGGCCGGTAAGCTGGGCAAGAAAGTGGAATTTGTAACCCAAGGTGAAGCTACTGAGTTGGACAAAGGCTTGGTTGAGAAAATTACCGACCCATTGACTCACCTTGTGCGCAATAGTTGTGATCATGGTATCGAGATGCCAGCAGAGCGCATAGCTGCTGGCAAGTCGGAGTCCGGCACGATTACCTTGTCTGCCTCACACCAAGGCGGATCCATCGTGATCGAAGTGCGTGATGACGGCCGAGGACTTTCGCGTACAAAAATTTTGAATAAAGCCAGAGAGCGTGGACTTGACGTTTCGGATCAAATGTCTGACGCAGAGGTTTGGCAACTAATCTTTGCGCCCGGCTTCTCAACTGCGGCAGTGGTTACGGATGTCTCGGGTCGCGGGGTGGGCATGGATGTGGTGAAGAAGAACATTACCGCGTTGAACGGCACTGTGGATATCGATTCCGCTGAAGGCTACGGCATGAAGGTGTCGGTGCGCTTGCCACTCACGCTCGCCATCATGGATGGCATGTCTGTAGGAGTGGGAGAAGAGGTCTACATACTCCCACTTTCCTCTGTTATCGAGTCTTTCCAAGTTAAGGCAGATGCAGTAAGTACAGTGGGGCAGGGTTCTCAGCTGGTAAAAGTGCGCGATGAATACATGCCAGTGATTGAGTTGGAAAAGGTGTTTCAAATCCCGCGCTTCGACTTTGAAAAGTCCAGTGACATCATGGTTGTCGTTGAGGCTGACGGTAGCCGAGTTGCACTTTTGGTCGATGAGCTTCTGGGGCAGCAACAGGTTGTTGTTAAGAACCTTGAATCCAACTATCGGAAGGTGCCTAACGTTTCCGGAGCTACGATTTTGGGAGATGGCAAAGTCGCGCTCATTCTCGATACTGGTGCACTTGTGCGCCGGTCACGTCATTGAAATGCTGCTCTAGGAGTCTCTCATGGGAATGATGGAAAAACTTAATGATCTCACCACAAGTGGTGCGCGCGAATATTTGACTTTTCGCTTGGATCAAGAGGAGTATGGCATTGACATATTGAAGGTCCAAGAGATACGTGGCTATGAACCTCCGACGCGAGTCGCCAATGCTCCCAGTTTCATCAAGGGTGTTGTGAATTTGCGTGGAACGATTGTTCCAATCGTGGATATGCGATTGAAGTTCAATTGTGCGAAATCAGAATACAACTCCTTTACGGTCGTCATCGTTTTGAATTTGCGTAATCGAATCGTAGGTATCGTTGTTGATTCCGTGAGTGATGTGATGGAACTACCTCCTGAGAGTTTGAAGGCTGCACCAGATATCGAAAGTGTGATTGATAGTTCTGCAGTTCTAGGGCTTGGGTCTGTTGGCGAGCGAATGTTGATTTTGTTGGACATAGAGAAACTGATGTCCGCTCCAGAGATGGGGCTGGTCTCAATGTCTGAATGAGTTCGGATTAGGCAGAGACTTTTTCGTTTGATTACCATTGCATTCACTGTTGAAGGCTATTGATGGCATCTAGTTCGACAGACGACATGCAAGGCAGAGAGTTTGTTTGGACGAACTCCGACTTTGAACATGTTCAGAAGCTGATTTATCAAAGGGCAGGCATTAGCCTGCATGATGGCAAGCACGCAATGGTGTACAGCCGGTTATCCAGACGGCTTAGAGAGACGGGGCACCAAAGTTTTAAGGACTATCTCCGCTGGCTTGAATCAACTGATGGTCCAGAGTGGCAAGAGTTTGTAAACGCGCTCACAACGAACTTGACCTCATTCTTTAGAGAAGGACATCACTTTCAAATCCTGAGTGACTACTTGAAGTCAGACAAATTCACAGGCGAATGCAAAATTTGGTGTAGCGCTGCTTCCACAGGGGAAGAGCCATATTCCATAGCAATGACGGCTGTAGAGGCACTGGGTAGTACGAAGAATTTTTCATTGGCAGCCAGCGATATCGACTCGAAAGTTTTGCACGCTGCGGCGCAAGGGGTCTATCGTGCTGATGCTCTAAAGGGGATTGATCAAGGCCGATTGCAGCGGTTTTTCCTTAAGGGTAAAGCTGGAAATGCTGGCATGGCTCGTGTGAAGCCAGAGTTGCGAGAAAAAATCGATTTCTTGATGGTTAACTTGATCAAAAACGATTGGCCGTTCCGAGACCTTTTTGATGTCGTTTTTTGTCGCAATGTCATGATTTATTTTGATGCAGCGACACAAAGGCAGGTACTCGAGCGTATCCATAAAGTTATGAAGCCGGGAGGTTTGCTTTTTGTAGGGCATGCCGAAAACTTTAGTGATTCACGCGATCTTTTTGCCCTAAAGGGCAAAACTGTGTACGAGCGTGTTTAACCTCTTTTTGTGATTACGCTAACCATGGCCATGAACACTCCAAATATAGGCGGCTCGATGGTTCGTCAGCCAACGGCTCCGGCAGGTGCAAAAATCCTAGCGAACGGGCGTGTTTCCAGAGTAGATCAGCTTAAGGCCCAGCCCCGAAAGCCTGGGGAGGCCTCCTTTTTTTATGCAGATCACCATTTTCAGTACGATGCTGTGAAGGTGCTTCCTGGAGAGTATTTCGTCTCGAACGAAGAGATTGTCATCATGACGGTTCTTGGCTCCTGCATTGCTGCTTGTATTTGGGATGGGAAGGCTCGAATTGGTGGAATGAATCACTTCATGCTTCCGGATGGGGAGGGGGGGGACGGGTCTGGGCGATATGGCTCGTTTGCGATGGAATTGCTTATCAACGAAATGTTGAAGCTTGGCGCGCGCAGGGAAACGATGCAGGCCAAAGTCTTTGGCGGCGGTCAAGTGATGGCTGGTTTTACGACAATGAACGTGGGCGAACGGAACACCAAGTTTGTTTTAGATTATTTGTCGACGGAGCGTATTCCGGTGGTTTCCCAAGATGTCTTGGATATCCATCCGCGAAAAGTGTGTTTCTTTCCTACAAGTGGAAAAGCGTTAGTCAAGCGCCTTGCACACTCTCATCCTGAAACGCTCGTGGTGGAAGAGCGTAGAGGTAACGCAGCGACTGTAGCCAAATCTAATGCTGGTGGATCTGTTGATCTGTTTTGATTTTCAATGAAGAAAATACGTGTTGTGGTGGTGGACGATTCTGCTTTGGTGCGGAGTCTCTTAACGGAAATAATCAATAAGCAGCCAGATATGGAGTGCGTTGGGGCCGCGAATGATCCTCTGATTGCTAGGGAAATGATTCGAGAGTTAGACCCCGATGTCATTACGCTTGATATCGAGATGCCCAAAATGGACGGGTTGGAGTTTCTTTCGCGCCTGATGCGGCTGCGACCCATGCCCGTTGTCATGATTTCAACGCTTACAGAGCGTGGCGCCGAGGTTACGATGCGCGCCTTGGAGCTGGGCGCGGTGGATTTTGTTGCTAAGCCTCGGATTGGCTTAGTTGATGGAATTAAGGAGTTGTCCGTTAGCATCGTTGACAAAGTCAGGATTGCTTCCA
The DNA here is from genome assembly GCF_002163715.1 of Curvibacter sp. AEP1-3. Classification (GTDB taxonomy): domain Bacteria; phylum Pseudomonadota; class Gammaproteobacteria; order Burkholderiales; family Burkholderiaceae_C; genus Allorhodoferax. Next base: position 2,100,776 of record NZ_CP015698.1, on the reverse strand, counting down.
AGGCTCACATCAAGCGCTCTTTCGCTCCTAAGTCGCAAGGTGCAGGCTCTTCGTCGCATGGTCTTGAGGTTCCCGCTTCAGTCCCGGTGCCTCTTGGACGAATCTCAACGGAGAAATTGGTTGCAGTCGGTGCGTCTACCGGCGGTACTGAGGCGATTAAAGAGGTTCTGATAAAGATGCCTGCAGATTCGCCGGGCATAGTTATTACGCAGCATATGCCGCCAGGATTCACGACGAGTTTCGCTGCTAGGCTAAACAGCCTTTGTCAGATCACTGTGCAGGAGGCTACAAACGGCACGCGAGTTCTACCTGGCCATGCCTATATCGCCCCCGGCGGAAAGCAATTCCGTATTGACCGAAGCGGCGCTAACTATGTTTGCGTTGTTGAGGATGCTGAGTTAGTTAATCGGCATCGTCCTTCTGTCGAGGTATTGTTCCAATCAGTTGCGAAATTCGTAGGACGCAACGCTATTGGAATCATGTTGACTGGGATGGGGAATGATGGCGCTCGGGCAATGAAAGAAATGAAAGACGCTGGCAGTTACAACTATGTGCAGGATGAGGCGTCTTGCATTGTGTTTGGGATGCCGCGCGAGGCGATCTTGGCGGGTGCTGCTGATGAGGTTCTGCCGCTTACGGATATTGCTGCTGCTGTGCTCTCTCGGCTTAAAGGCGCCGGTGATCGTTACCGCATTTGAATGCCTCAAGATTCGATGCTATGATTCCGGCCCAGTCTTGACGCTGCGTGCGGCGTTAAAAAAAGCAAGAAATCTTCGCTAAGTTTGACGGCGAACTAAAAAGTGTGTCATAATTTAAGGCTTCGCTGATCGCAGCAAGGCAAGAAGAAGATGGGAGTCTGCTTCTGATCATTAAAAATTTACAGCCGATAAGCGTGGGCGTTTGAAGGTGATTGCCAAGTTCTTTTGGAACTAGTCGCAAGACTTTAAACGCTCATGAGAATAGAAGTGAAGTTCACTTCAATTCCGTTTTTATGAGTTGCTCGAAAGAGCGAAAAAATTCAAGATCGAACTATAGAGTTTGATCCTGGCTCAGATTGAACGCTGGCGGCATGCCTTACACATGCAAGTCGAACGGCAGCACGGGAGCAATCCTGGTGGCGAGTGGCGAACGGGTGAGTAATATATCGGAACGTGCCCAGTCGTGGGGGATAACGTAGCGAAAGCTACGCTAATACCGCATACGATCTATGGATGAAAGCGGGGGATCGCAAGACCTCGCGCGATTGGAGCGGCCGATATCAGATTAGGTAGTTGGTGAGGTAAAGGCTCACCAAGCCGACGATCTGTAGCTGGTCTGAGAGGACGACCAGCCACACTGGGACTGAGACACGGCCCAGACTCCTACGGGAGGCAGCAGTGGGGAATTTTGGACAATGGGCGCAAGCCTGATCCAGCAATGCCGCGTGCAGGATGAAGGCCTTCGGGTTGTAAACTGCTTTTGTACGGAACGAAACGGCGAGCTCTAATACAGTTTGCTAATGACGGTACCGTAAGAATAAGCACCGGCTAACTACGTGCCAGCAGCCGCGGTAATACGTAGGGTGCGAGCGTTAATCGGAATTACTGGGCGTAAAGCGTGCGCAGGCGGTGATGTAAGACAGATGTGAAATCCCCGGGCTCAACCTGGGACCTGCATTTGTGACTGCATCGCTAGAGTACGGCAGAGGGGGATGGAATTCCGCGTGTAGCAGTGAAATGCGTAGATATGCGGAGGAACACCGATGGCGAAGGCAATCCCCTGGGCCTGTACTGACGCTCATGCACGAAAGCGTGGGGAGCAAACAGGATTAGATACCCTGGTAGTCCACGCCCTAAACGATGTCAACTGGTTGTTGGGTCTTCACTGACTCAGTAACGAAGCTAACGCGTGAAGTTGACCGCCTGGGGAGTACGGCCGCAAGGTTGAAACTCAAAGGAATTGACGGGGACCCGCACAAGCGGTGGATGATGTGGTTTAATTCGATGCAACGCGAAAAACCTTACCCACCTTTGACATGTACGGAAGTCGCTAGAGATAGCTTCGTGCTCGAAAGAGAGCCGTAACACAGGTGCTGCATGGCTGTCGTCAGCTCGTGTCGTGAGATGTTGGGTTAAGTCCCGCAACGAGCGCAACCCTTGTCATTAGTTGCTACATTCAGTTGGGCACTCTAATGAGACTGCCGGTGACAAACCGGAGGAAGGTGGGGATGACGTCAAGTCCTCATGGCCCTTATAGGTGGGGCTACACACGTCATACAATGGCTGGTACAAAGGGTTGCCAACCCGCGAGGGGGAGCTAATCCCATAAAGCCAGTCGTAGTCCGGATCGCAGTCTGCAACTCGACTGCGTGAAGTCGGAATCGCTAGTAATCGTGGATCAGAATGTCACGGTGAATACGTTCCCGGGTCTTGTACACACCGCCCGTCACACCATGGGAGCGGGTTCTGCCAGAAGTAGTTAGCCTAACCGTAAGGAGGGCGATTACCACGGCAGGGTTCGTGACTGGGGTGAAGTCGTAACAAGGTAGCCGTATCGGAAGGTGCGGCTGGATCACCTCCTTTCTGGAAAACTGCAATCTAATTTGAACGCTCACACTTATCGGTTGTTGGAAGGTTGTCGCTGACGATCAGCATTTGGGCTTAGGTTCATGCCTGGTCATTGGTGACCGGCTTGGGTCTGTAGCTCAGTTGGTTAGAGCACCGTCTTGATAAGGCGGGGGTCGTTGGTTCGAGACCAACCAGACCCACCATCGTCGTCCAATATACAGGTAGTGATTGGGAAATACGGGGGATTAGCTCAGCTGGGAGAGCACCTGCTTTGCAAGCAGGGGGTCGTCGGTTCGATCCCGTCATCCTCCACCAAACTTCTCGATACTTATAACGTCAACACCAAAGTGGCTTTGCATTGCTTGCAATGAAAAGGCTACTTTGTTGTTGATCAAGATCTCTTGATCAACCGGCTGTTCTTTAACAATTTATAGAGTTTAATCAGCGTTGCTAGCAATATAAGCTGCGCCAAGGAAACTGCACATTCGTAAAGGTTTAGTGCAGACCGTGCCTTGCGTAGTGGCTAGCAACATATTTGATTGCGTCAAAATGAATATCAAACTTCACGTTTGAATTCGAGTTATTCAAGTTAAATTGAATACGGCATAACGCGACAGGTGAGAGACCTGTCAAACATTCCTTGAAGATGACTTGGATACTCGAGAGAGTGGTCAAAGTTATAGGGTCAAGTGAATAAGAGCATGTGGTGGATGCCTTGGCAATGATAGGCGACGAAGGACGTGATAGCCTGCGATAAGCTTCGGGGAGCTGGCAAATAAGCTTTGATCCGGAGATTTCCGAATGGGGAAACCCACCGAAAGGTATCGCATGATGAATACATAGTCATGCGAGGCGAACCGGGTGAACTGAAACATCTCAGTAGCTCGAGGAAAAGACATCAACCGAGATTCCGAAAGTAGTGGCGAGCGAAATCGGAGAAGCCTGCAAGTGATAGCACAAGACATAACGGAACAGCCTGGAAATGCTGGCCATAGCGGGTGATAGCCCCGTACGTGAAATGACCTGTGTGGTACTGAGCTTGCGAAAAGTAGGGCGGGACACGAGAAATCCTGTCTGAATATGGGGGGACCATCCTCCAAGGCTAAATACTCATCATTGACCGATAGTGAACTAGTACCGTGAGGGAAAGGCGAAAAGAACCCCGGGAGGGGAGTGAAATAGATCCTGAAACCGCATGCTTACAAAAAGTAGGAGCCCGCAAGGGTGACTGCGTACCTTTTGTATAATGGGTCAGCGACTTACATTCAGTGGCAAGGTTAACCGAATAGGGAAGCCGTAGAGAAATCGAGTCCGAATAGGGCGTCTAGTCGCTGGGTGTAGACCCGAAACCAAGTGATCTATCCATGGCCAGGATGAAGGTGCCGTAACAGGTACTGGAGGTCCGAACCGACTAGTGTTGCAAAACTAGCGGATGAGCTGTGGATAGGGGTGAAAGGCTAAACAAACTTGGAAATAGCTGGTTCTCTCCGAAAACTATTTAGGTAGTGCCTCAAGTATTACCTGCGGGGGTAGAGCACTGTTTTGGCTAGGGGGTCATGGCGACTTACCAAACCAATGCAAACTCCGAATACCGCAGAGTACAGCTTGGGAGACAGAGCACCGGGTGCTAACGTCCGGACTCAAGAGGGAAACAACCCAGACCGCCAGCTAAGGTCCCTAAAATTGGCTAAGTGGGAAACGAAGTGGGAAGGCTAAAACAGTCAGGATGTTGGCTTAGAAGCAGCCATCATTTAAAGAAAGCGTAATAGCTCACTGATCGAGTCGTCCTGCGCGGAAGATGTAACGGGGCTAAGCCAGTTACCGAAGCTGCGGATTTGCAATTTATTGCAAGTGGTAGGAGAGCGTTCTGTAAGCCTGTGAAGGTGCGTTGTAAAGCGTGCTGGAGGTATCAGAAGTGCGAATGCTGACATGAGTAGCGTTAAAGGGGGTGAAAAGCCCCCTCGCCGTAAGCGCAAGGTTTTCTACGCAACGTTCATCGGCGTAGAGTGAGTCGGCCCCTAAGGCGAGGCAGAGATGCGTAGCTGATGGGAAACAGGTCAATATTCCTGTACCGATGTGTAGTGCGATGTGGGGACGGAGAAGGTTAACTCAGCCAACTGTTGGACATGTTGGTTCAAGCTTGTAGTCGTGCCTGGTAGGCAAATCCGCCGGGCTTAGATGAGGAGTGATAACGAGAGTGCTTGCACTCGAAGTGAGTGATACCCTGCTTCCAGGAAAAGCCACTAAGCTTCAGCTACACACGACCGTACCGCAAACCGACACTGGTGCGCGAGATGAGTATTCTAAGGCGCTTGAGAGAACTCGGGAGAAGGAACTCGGCAAATTGACACCGTAACTTCGGAAGAAGGTGTGCCTTTAGTAGGTGAAGTCCCTCGCGGATGGAGCCCAATGAGGTTGCAAAAAATCGGTGGCTGCGACTGTTTATTAAAAACACAGCACTCTGCAAACACGAAAGTGGACGTATAGGGTGTGACGCCTGCCCGGTGCTGGAAGATTAAATGATGGGGTGCAAGCTCTTGATTGAAGTCCCAGTAAACGGCGGCCGTAACTATAACGGTCCTAAGGTAGCGAAATTCCTTGTCGGGTAAGTTCCGACCTGCACGAATGGCGTAACGATGGCCACACTGTCTCCTCCCGAGACTCAGCGAAGTTGAAATGTTTGTGATGATGCAATCTCCCCGCGGAAAGACGGAAAGACCCCATGAACCTTTACTGTAGCTTTGTATTGGACTTTGAACAGATCTGTGTAGGATAGGTGGGAGGCTTTGAAGTAGGGTCGCTAGATCTTATGGAGCCAACGTTGAAATACCACCCTGGTGTGTTTGAGGTTCTAACCTAGGTCCATTATCTGGATCGGGGACAGTGCATGGTAGGCAGTTTGACTGGGGCGGTCTCCTCCCAAAGCGTAACGGAGGAGTTCGAAGGTACGCTAGTTACGGTCGGACATCGTGATGATAGTGCAATGGCATAAGCGTGCTTAACTGCGAGACTGACAAGTCGAGCAGATGCGAAAGCAGGACATAGTGATCCGGTGGTTCTGTATGGAAGGGCCATCGCTCAACGGATAAAAGGTACTCTGGGGATAACAGGCTGATACCGCCCAAGAGTTCATATCGACGGCGGTGTTTGGCACCTCGATGTCGGCTCATCTCATCCTGGGGCTGTAGCCGGTCCCAAGGGTATGGCTGTTCGCCATTTAAAGAGGTACG